>CAVRGG010000003.1:0-370133 GCA_963720695.1 uncultured Acidimicrobiaceae bacterium | reverse complement strand
GATCGACGCAACGGTGTCGGCGTCGTCACCGTCGACGAAGCGTTCGAGATGGTGAAGGTTGATGAACCACGTCCACACGGTACCGAGCGCGCCACGATGGCACTCCGACGGAGACCGGCGAGGGCTTTGTCGAGCACGGACAGCGAGATGTCCGAGCGCCTCCCCGTCCGGAGTCCGGGCGATCCACCGTCGGCCGTCGGCCACGCCGGCGACGAAGTGGTGCACGGTGGCCACCACGTGGTCGTCGTGTACCAGCGCACCGACGAACGGCGGCATGCCGTCGAACCCCTGCGACGTCAGGTAGTCGAGCACCTCCACGCCCGAGTGCGGGGCAGGGACCGGGGCCGCCATCCATGTCACGAAGAACTCCTCGGCCACCACCACGTGACGTTCGCTCGGGTCGTCGCTTAGGGGACGTTCACCGGTGAGGTCGCGGCCGAGCAACTGCGACACCCACGCAGCCGACATCCCCGCAACGACCATCGCCGCGAACCCCTCGCGACCCCGCAAGGAGGCGCCGGCTGCGTGCAGCGTTTAGCCTCGCTGCTGTGACCGGCACACTCGTCATCCTCCGCCACGGCGAGAGCACGTGGAACCAGCAGAACCTGTTCACCGGGTGGCACGACGTGCCGCTGAGCGAGCGGGGGTTCGCCGAAGCTCCCGCCGCGGGCCGCACCATGGCCGAGGCGGGCGTCCGGTTCGACGTCGCCCACACGTCCGTGCTCGCCCACGCCGTCGTCACCTGCCATCTCGCCCTGGAAGCGATGGGGCAGGTGTGGTTGCCGGTGCAGCGCAACTGGCGGCTCAACGAGCGCCACTACGGCGCACTGCAGGGGCTGGACAAGAAGCAGACCACCGAGCTCCACGGCGCCGAGCAGACCAAGCTGTGGCGGCGCAGCTACGACGTTCCGCCGCCGCCCGTCGACGAGTCGAGTCCCGAGCACCCGATCAACGACCTTCGGTATCGGCTGCTGCCACCGGACGTCCTCCCGGCGAGCAAGTATTTCGCCGACGTCGTGCGGCGCGTGTTGCCCTACTGGCCCGACACGATGGCGCCGGGACCCCTCGGCGGACGACGTGCTCGTCACCGCGCACGGCGACTCGCTACGGGCGTTGGTGATGCGCCTCGAGCACGTCTGCGAGACGACTCGCCGAGCTCAACATCCCCACCGGTGCGCCTCGTCGATACACCTTCGACGCGCAGTTACGGTCACCGAGCAGGAGTATCTCGGCGACGCCGAGGCGGTCGCGAAGGCCGCCGCCGCCGTCGCCGCGCAGGCCGGCACCGCGTCGCCGGTGCAGCCGGTACCGCCACGTCACCGCGCGCACGCCACGCAATGTACCATGCCTGCATGGCGAGCAAAAAGGCATACCTCGAGCACCTCGCGCAAGTCTGTTCCAAGGCTGCTCCACGAAGGAACTCGGAAGATCGCGAAGGCCAGTGACGAGATCACGATGTCGGCCGGTTCGCTCATCGTCGACCAGGGCCAGACCGGCCGCGAGGCGTTCATCGCGTGTCGGCTCGTCGTCGTCGAGCGCAACGGCGAGAAGGTCGGCTCGTTCGGTCCCGGCACCGTCGTGGGCGACCTGTCCTTGCTCGATCACGGTCCTCGCACTGCCACGGTCATCTGCGAGTCCGACTGCGAGCTGTTGCTGCTCGACCAGCGCCACTTCATCGGCGTCATCGACGACGTGCCGGCGCTGGCTCCGCGAGCTGCTCGCCGCGCTCGCCGCCCGCATCCACGATCTCGACCGCCAGAACTTCGGCTGACCGACCCGTTCGTTCGACGCCGCGGAGGCTGCTCCACGTAACATCACGAACTAGGGTCGGCCTCGCACTATGAGCTCTCACACGTCTCCTGCACCCGAAGCCGGTCCCAAGAAGCCCTGGTACGGCGCGCCCCGCCAGCTCGTCGTCGCGGTGGGCGTCTTATGGGTCTGTTCACCCTCGCTCGGGCATCATCCCTCGGCTGACGAAGTCGACGGCGCCGGGAGCCGCCCGCGAGGTGTTCGACGGCATCCCCGGCGCACTCCAGGTGGCCTTCTACACCGTCATCCCCGTGCTGCTCATTTGGGGATCGTTACACATTCTCGCACGAGTGCGCAACTGGGAACGGGGCGCGCCGATCGGCGAAAGACCGCCCAGAAGAACGTGAAGCGCCGCCTGGCCGACTTCCGGGCCGGCGCCTACATGCGCACGCTGCTCCGCGACTCGGCCGCCGGTCTGATGCACTCGATGATCTACTCGGGCTCGCCCTGCTCGGCGTCGCCACCGTCCTCGAGATCGATCATCAGATGCCCGAGGGGCTCGACTCCTCCATGGGCGCACATACATGGCGTACAGCTTCTTCGGCGACCTCGCCGGGCTGGTGTTCATCACGGCATCCTGTGGGCCATCGCCCGCCGCTACGTGCAGCGCCCGTATCGCATCCGCATTAGACCGAGCCGGAGCACGCCGCGATCCTCGGCGTGTTCCTGCTGATCGGTCTGTCCGGGTTCTTCGCCGAGGCGTTCCGCGTCGCGGAAATCGACCCGCCGAGCTACGAGAAGTGGAGCTTCATCGGCTTCCCGCCGTGCGAGCTGTTCACCGGGCTCAGCGAGCACACGCTCACCCAGTGGCGCCAGATCATGTGGGCCACGCACGTGGCCGCGTTCGCACTGTTCCTGATCATGCTGCCGATCACGATGCTGCGGCACATCTTCACCAGTCCGCTCAACATGTACATGCGGGACGCGACCGTCCCAAGGGCGCGATGCGGGCAGTGCCAACCTCACCGAGACGTCGTTGGAGAGCTTCGGGGCGAGCGTGGTCGAGGACTTCACATGGAGGCGACTGCTCGACGCCGACGCCTGCACGATGTGCGGCCGCTGCACGAGCGTGTGTCCCGCGCACGCCACCGGCAAGCCGCTCGATCCCCGCGAGATCGTGCTGAAGCCGGGCGAGATCATGGCCGCCACCGGCGCTCACGGCCAGGTCACGCCCCCGCTCAGCATCGACAAGGACATCACCATCTCGGCCAACTCGCTGTTCGAGCGGATCACCGCCGAAGAGGTGTGGAGCTGCACCACCTGCCGTGCCTGCGACGAGATCTGCCGGTCAACGTCGAGATCCTCGACAAGATCCTCGACATGCGGCGCTACCTGTCGCTGATGGAAGCAACTTCCCCAGCGAGCTCGGCAACGCGTACCGGGCAATGGAGAACCAGGGCAACCCCTGGGGCATGAACCAGGGCGAGCGTGGTGACTGGGCCAACGGGCTCGACGTCAAGATCCTCGATCCGGGTGAGGCGTTCACCGGCGAGTACCTCTACTGGGTCGGCTGCGCCGGCTCGTTCGACGACAAGAACAAGAAGGTCACCCAGGCGATGGCCAAGCTGCTCAAGCGGGCAGGGATCGACGTGGCCATCCTCGGCCCGAGCGAGATGTGCACGGGCGACTCCGCCGCGCCGCAGCGGCAACGAGTACCTGTTCCAAATGCTGGCGATGCCCAACATCGAGATGCTCGACGGCATGGGCGTGAAGAAGATCATCACCCAGTGCCCGCACTGCTTCAACACGTTGAAGAACGAGTACCCACAACTCGGCGGCAACTACGAGGTCGTCCACCACACGCAGCTGCTGGAGAGCCTCATCGCCAACGGGTCGCTCGACGTCAGCCAGGCCTCCCTCGAGGAGCGGCTGACCTACCACGACTCGTGCTACCTCGGTCGCCACAACGACGTCTACCTCGCACCGCGCAAGGTCGTGGGCAGCATCAAGGGCATCGAAGTGGTCGAGATGCAGCGCAACGGCACCAAGGGCATGTGCTGCGGCGCCGGTGGCGCCCGCATGTGGATGGAGGAGAACGTCGGCACCAAGGTGAACGACGAGCGAGCCCTCGAGGCAATCAGCACCGGGGCCACCCGTGTCGCCACCGCCTGCCCGTTCTGCTACATCATGCTCGACGACGGCGTGAAGGCCGCGGGCAAGGAAGAGCACGAGGTGAAGGTGGCCGACATCTCGATCCACCTCCTCGACGCGATCGAGGCCGGCGAGGCCGCACTCGCTCGCCCTGACGCCCCGCTGGCGCACCCCGTCGCCGGCGACTGATCCGCCGACCCGTTCGGGTCAGAGCGTGTTCTGGTTGTACTTCGATGCGGTCGCGCCCTGCTGGTTCTGGTACTTGCTCTTCAGATCCGGGTGACCGTAGGGGCGCTCGGCGGGCTTGTCGAGCTTCTGGAAGACCAACTGGGCGACCTTCATGCCGGCGCGCAGCAGGATCGGCAGGTTCGACACGTTGGAGAGCTCGAGCACCACGGTGCCCTTGAAGCCGGGGTCGATGAACCCGGCGGTGGCGTGCACCTGCAGGCCGAGCCTGCCGAGACTGCTCTTGCCGTTGACGACGCCGACGATGTCGTCGGGACAGCCGACCACCTCGGCCGTGTGCCCGAGCGCGAACTCTCCAGGGTGCAGCACGAACACCTCGCCGACGGGCACGTTGACCGTGTCCATCAGCTTGGTCTGCTCCTCGAACGGATCGATGTGGGTGAGGCGGCTATTGCGCATCACCCGGAACTCTGTGCCGAGGCGCACGTCGACGCTGGCCGGCTGCACGAGGTCCGGGTCGTACGGCTCGAGGATGATGCGCCCGGAACCGAGCAGTTCGCGGAGGGTGCCGTCGGAGAGGATCACGTGGCGAATCTAGTGGGCCGGGTCCGTGGGCAGGCACTCTGCACGGCCGGGAACTCCACGGAGGGTTCGGGCGACCTGTTACCTGTGGAACTCACTCGGCGACGCGCTCCCCGCCGCCGACGCGCGCTCGTCGGACTGCTGGTGATGCTGGGCGTCCTCGCGGCCGATGGCAGCGCTGCGTTCGCGCACGGTGGAGTGAGCGACGCCACCAACTACGTGAGTCGCGTCGTCGAACCCGGCGCGCCTGGCCTCGAGTGGAAGGTCTACGGGGGCGACTCGCTGCTGCAGCTCACCAACCACACCGGGGAGCAGGTCGTCGTCGAGGGCTACGAGAAGGAGCCATACCTCAAGTTCGTGCCGGGCGACGGCATCTACGAGAACGTCCACTCCCCGGCCACCTATTACAACTCCGATCGGTACCGCGCGGGTCGCGCTCCCGGACGATGCCGACGCGACACTGCCGGCCGAGTGGCGGCGCATCACCGACGGTGACCGGTTCGCGTGGCACGACCATCGGGTGCACTGGATGTCGCCCGTGCCGCCGTCGCCGGTGTTCAACGACCGCGGGCACGACCAGACGGTGTTCCCCTGGGAGATCGGTCTGCGCGTCGGCGGCGACGATGCGGCGAGGGCCGCCACCGTGCGGGGTGTGCTGTCGTGGGAGGCATCGGTCGCGTGGTGGCCGCCGGTGCTCGCGTTCAGCCTCGTCTTCCTGACGATCGCGCTCCTCGCGGCGTGGCGGACCAGACCCCACGCAGATCGGTGGCCCGGCCTGGCCCGGCCTGTGGTGGTGATCCTGTGGGTCGTCGCAGTGGCCAACCTCGTGCGCATGATCGACGACCTGTTCGTCGTGCCCGGGTACTCGGTGGGGAGGGCGACCATCGTCGCCAAGGGCGTGATCGTCTTCGCGACCGTGATCGCGCTCACGCTGCACGCATGGCGTGGTCACGTCACGGGCTTCCTCGCGCTGGCCGCTGCCGGTGTCGTGACGTTCGTGCTGAACGGTGCTGCCCACTCGCTGACACTGTCGGCGTCGCAGGTCCTGACCGGACTCCCCGTGTGGTTCGCCCGGGCCGTGGTGGCGGCGAGCATCGCGGTGGTGGTGCCCGTGCTGGCGGCGCTCGTGTTCGCGGGCCGTCACTTCATCGGTTGGTACCGCGCCCACCCGATCTCGTTCGCCAAGCCCGTCACCGCCGAGACGCCCTCTGCGACATCGGATTCCCCGGTGGCAGCATCATCGGCGCAGCGGTAGCCTGCTGGACGATTCTGCGGGTGTAGTTCAGAGGCAGAACATCAGCTTCCCAAGCTGAGAACGCGGGTTCGATTCCCGTCACCCGCTCCACGTTCCACTTCAGCAAGGGCCTGTATATGGGGGGTGCCACTGGCCCTCACGATGACCGTCGGGGGATCGGATGATGGGACCGAATCGCATGGCCCGAGTCTGTGGCGCGCTCTTCGTGGTGCTCGCCGTTCCTGCGTGTTCCTCGGCACGGCCCGTCGACCTGTTCGCCAACCTCGAATTCGAACGCTGTGAAGTTGCTCAGGAGGTATGCGGTCAAGCCGAGGAAATGGCCGTCGACGCGAAGGAGTGGGATGGAAATCGGACGGGAGACCTCGACGTCCGGGACGTCTATTACTTGGACGTCTTCGCCACCGACGGATTGACGCCCCATGTTGTGGAGGCGCACCCCGCGTGGTGTCAGACGCCCTGCAGCCGATTGGTCTGGTGGATGGGAGATGTCATCGGCGACTACGAGGTCTCGCCCCGTGGGTCGGGTCTGGTGTGGCAGCAAGAGGTCCATCTCGCGAGGCTGGACGAGGATGGGCATGCCCTGTCGATCGGCGAGGGGCTGGTGGATCTCCTGGGCATCATCGATCGGAACTCGAATGCGGACCTTTCGAATGACCCGGATCTACTTCTCGCGCTTCCCTCCGCACCGATGCTGTTCGACCCAACCAGCTGACGGGGCTTGGTTTCAGGCCCTGAGAACGCGGGTTCGATTCCCGTCACCCGCTCCATTGTGATGTCGCGAGACAGCGAGGTCAGCGCAATCGTTCGCCTACCTCGACAAGGCCGCTGGGCCCGGTGCGGGCGTGGCACGGGGCGCTTTGCGCTTCGAGTGGCTGCCGCGACTCTCTGATCGACTGAAAGGTGCCAGCGAGCGAGCCAGCAGTTGACGTCGACGAGCAGGTCGGTGTTGACCGATGAGCAGCGGCACACTTTGCCGATCGGGTCCCGCTCTTTCATGACCTCCCGGCGTGCCATACCGTGCCACAACGGATCCGAAGCGAGCATCACAGGGCATCATTGGCGGAGCTGCAGAGCTCCATGCCTGGTCACGCCTCGGCGACTTCGACCGTGGATTCTTCCCGCTCCGCGAACGTCCCGTACAGCACGGCACCGAGCACACCGCCGACGACGGGTGCGAGCCAGAAGAGCCACAACTGACCGAGCGCCCAGCCGTCGCCGCCGAGCGCCAGCATCAGCGCCGGGCCGGTGCTCCGCGCAGGGTTGACGGAGGTGTTGGTGACCGGGATGCTCACCAGGTGGATCAGGGTCAGCGACAGCCCGATGGCGAGTGCAGCGAAGCCCTTTGACGCCCGCCGATCGGTGACGCCCATGATGACGATCAGAAAGATGGCCGTCATCACGACCTCGATGATGAGGCACGCACCGAGGTTGTACATCCCTGGCGAATGATCGCCGTAACCGTTCGCGGCGAACCCGCCGGCGGCGACCGAATCGGCCGACGCCCCTTGCTGACCGACGGCGATCGCCCACAACGTGGCCGACGCCGCAATGGCTGCCACCACCTGGGCTGCGATGTACGGGCCGGCGTCCTTCCAGGTGAAGCGCTTCGCCGCTGCGAGACCGATCGTGATCGCCGGATTGAAGTGGCCACCCGAGAGGTGACCCACCGCGTAGGCCATGGCGACGACCGTCAACCCGAAGGCGAGCGACACCCCGACGAAACCGATGCCGAGGCCGGTATCGGTACCCGACGGATCGAGGAACTTCGCCGCGAGGACGGCGCTGCCGCAGCCTCCGAAGACGAGGACGTAGGTACCGATGAACTCGGCGAACAGTCGCGATCGTGTCATTGCATGCTCCCAGTGCTTCGTCAGGTCCGTGCTCGGACATTGTCGATGGGTGCAGACGCGGCCGTCCTCCCGTGATGTGGGTGATTGCCGAGCGGGTCACAACATGCCCCGGTGAGGTCGGGCTGGTCGATCACGACGTCGGGTAGGCGGCGAGGGAGTTCACGATCGCCGCCAACACGGTGCGATCTGGGGCGTTGATCACGCCCATATCGATGGCCTCCCTCAGCAATGGGGCGGGGCGACCGTGTTCGAGATGGCGGGTAGCCTGACATCGAGCTCGTCGTCGAGCGCACATGTGATCTCCTGAGCCCGATGACCCGGGATCGGCGACGTGCGCTCCGACGATCCGTCGACATCGACCCAGAGGGGACCGAGCATGAAGATCCAGCTCAACACCGACCACAACGTCAAGGGGAGCGAGGCACTCGCTCAGATGGTCGAGGCGGAAGTGCAGTCCGGGCTCGAACACTTCGAAGCCCGGTTGACTCGGGTCGAGGTGCATCTCGGCGACGAGAACGGGAAGAAGCACGGTGGCGGCGGCGACAAGCGGTGCATGCTCGAGGCGCGCCCGGCCGGGCTGCAGCCGGTCGTGGTCACCGAGCACGCCGACACGCTCGAATCAGCCGTCGCCGGCGCGACACGAAAGATGCAACGCCTGTTGGACAGCACGTTCGGGCGCCTCGAAACCCGCGACGCCGACGCCACCATTCGTCAGAACGAGGAACGCTGACCGTCAGAGGTTGCGAGCGGCGACCAAGGCTCGAACGTCGGTCAGCGACGGCACGTGCCCGGAGGACACGACCTCGTCGTCGATCACGAGGGCCGGCGTGGACATGACGCCCCACGACGCGATCTCACCGGGGTCGGTGACGTTCTCGAAGTCGGCCACCACACCGAGATCGTCGACCGCCTGATGGGCGACGACGTCGAGGCAGTGACACTTCGCGCACCCGCTGCCGAGGATCTTGATGTTCATGATGAGTCCTTTCGAGGGTTCAGATGACGACGTTGAAGAGCGCGCCGATGGCGAGGATCGAGCAGGCGACGACGGCGAAGTAGGTGATGATGAGGCGCGGCTTGAGCACACGGCGGAGCAGGATCATCTCCGGTGCCGAGAGGGCGACGACGCTCATCATGAACGCCAGCACCGTGCCCATCGGGAGGCCCTTGTCGTGCAGGGCTTCCACCAGTGGCAGCACGCCGGCCGCGTTCGAGTACAGGGGCACGCCGATCAGCACTGCGAGCGGGACTCCCCACCAGCCCGTCGCGTGTGCGGCGAACCAGTCGGCGGGCAGCCATCCGTGAATCGCCGCGCCGAGACCGATGCCCACGAGCAGGTACGGCCAGATCTTGCGGAGGATCGACACGACCTCCTCGCGGCCCATCTGCAGCCGATCGTCCCACGACAGACCACGCGAGGGGTCGACGACCTTGCCGCGCAACCTGGTCTCGAACACGAACGGCTCGACCCACCGCTCCAGCCGAAGTCGCCCGAGCACCGCACCGGCGACGACGGCGATCACCATGCCGCCCGCGATGTACAGGGCGGTCACCTTCCAACCGAAGAGGCCGAACAGCAGCACGATCGCGATCTCGTTGACCAGTGGGCTGGCGATGAGGAACGACAGGGTCACCCCGAGGGGCACGCCGGCGGCCACGAACCCGATGAACGCCGGAACGGCGGAGCACGAACAGAACGGCGTGACGACGCCGAGGCCGGCCGCGGCGACGTTGCCGACGCCCTCGCGCCGACCGCCGAGCAACGCACGCGTCCGCTCCACCGACATGAAGCTGCGCAGCACCGTCACGACGAAGATGACCCCGGTGAGCAGCAACGCGATCTTGGTGACGTCGTAGAAGAAGAAGTGCACCGACCCGCCGAGCCGGGACGCGCGGTCGAGCCCGACCACGTCGAACACGATCCAGTTCCACCAGCGCAGGTTGAGTTGGTAGAGCGTCAACCACACCGCGACCGCACCTGCGACGAGGAACCCGCGGCGGACCGACCGCCGGTGCGGCGACGACGTCGGCTGCACGTGCGTCTCGACGGTCATGAGCGCACCGCCATGCGCGCAGAGTCCCTCACACGCTCGACCAGCGAGCCCTCGACGAGTGTGTAGTCGACCCATCGACCGCGCTTCTGGCCGGTGATGAGCCCCGCGCTGCGCAGCACCTTCAAGTGGTGCGACAGCAGCGGCGCGGAGACCCCCGCCACCTCGGCCAGCGTGCAGGCACAACGGGTGCCGGCCTCCAGCTCACGAACGATCGACCACCTGACCGGGTCGCCGAGGGCCTTGCACTGTTCAACGATCGTTGAATCATCCACAAGGTCAGTGTGGGCCGAGTCCCGCGTCGCCCATAGGGCACAACGTCCCTGTCGATCGGTCAAGACCTGCCGAAACCTGCCGATACCTCTTGACAGTCTCGAACGATGGCGGTGGACGGGTGACGGCAGTTCAGCGGCGAATGCGCCGCTTCTTGTGGGTCGGTGTGGGGGCGTGCCTGCTCTACGCGCTGCTGCCCCGCACCAACGCGACCCAAATGCTGTTCGTCGCGCTCGCGTTCGCGGCCCCACTCGCCGCGCTGCTGTCCGGGAGCCGCGATCGCTCGGGCGACCACTTCGGCCGGCGCCTGCTGGTGATGGGGTTCACGCTCACCGCACTCGGTGAGCTCGCCGACCTCGTGTTCGTGACCTACGCAGTGCATCCGATCTCCCCGACCGTGCTCGACCTCGTCTTCCTGACGGCCTACTCGTTCGAGCTGTTCGGTCTGATGTCGCTGTTCCGGGCCCGAACCGCGTCCGGACACCGCTACGGATGGTTCGACGCTGCCGCCGTCGGCGTCCTCGTGATCGCGGTGGTGTGGACCTCGTTGTACGACGCCATCTTCAACGGCGGACGCACGTCACCGCTGGATTGGGTCACCCGCTTCGGTGGCGCGGTACTCGGTGTCGCGCTCGTGGTGATGGCGCTGCGACTCGTCGTCAGTGGCCGCGGACGGCACCCGGCGATGAACATGCTCCTGGCCGCATTCGTCCTGCAGTTCACGATGGATTCGATCGCCGCCCTCGCAGACGGATACGTCGCCGGCGGACGCGTCGACGTGCTGTGGACGCTCGCCTACGTGCTGATGGGCGGTTACGTCCTCCACGAGAGCCCCGCCGAGCCTGCACGCGCACCGACCCGCCTCGCCCACGCGGAGATCCGCCAGACCTTGGTGCTCCAAGCGTTCGTCACGATCGGGCTCGCCGTCCTCGTCGGCGCCGAGGTCGCCGGTGTCGTTCCCGTCGTCACGCTGGTGGTCTGGGCGGTCGCATGGTTGACCGCGTTGACGCTGACCCGCGTGCGCGTGTTCGGGCTGCTGCGGCTCGTGCGCGAAGCCTCCGCGACCGAGAACCAGCGACGCCTCGCCGCGATGCTGGCGAGCTCCAACGACGTCATCGGTCTCGCCGACCCGGACGGCACGATCCGTTACCTCACTCCCTCGATTGCCGAGCTGACCGGGACGCCGACGGACTCGTGGATCGGTCAGCGCCTCGACGTGATGCTCTCGCGCTGCTTCTCCGGCATGGACGACGCGTCGGCGCGGTGGTCGATGCTCGCTCCCGGCGAGAGCACCACGTGGGAGGGCGAGGTCGATGCGGCCGAGGGGGAACAGTCCCGCGTCGTCACCCTCACGATGTCGAACCAGGTCGAGACGCCCGGCGTGGACGGCTTCGTCATCAGCGCCCACGACGTCACGGACCAGGCCCGGCTGACCGCCGAGCTGCGCCATCGATCACTCCACGACACGCTCACCGGCCTCCCCAACCGAGCCTTGCTCTTCGATCGCATCGAGCACTCGATCACTCGCATGGAGCGAACCGCCGATGCCTGCATCTCCGTCGTGCTCGTCGACATCGACGACTTCAAGGCCGTCAACGACAGCCTCGGCCACACGATCGGCGACGAGTTGCTGCGCGCCGTCGCCGACCGGCTGACGAGCTCGATGCGTCGCGGCGACACCGTGGCCCGCCTCGGCGGCGACGAGTTCGCCCTCCTGTTCGAGGACACCGACGCCGAGGAGGCGATGGGCCTCGCCCAGCGCGCGCTCGAGAACCTGTCGCTCCCGGTCCACATCGCCACCGGCGATTTCGCCGTGCGCGCCAGCGCCGGGGTCGTCTGCCAGCGCGGCACCGCCGATCCCGTGGGGCTGCTGCGCTCGGCCGACATCGCGATGTACGTCTCCAAGCACGACGGCAAGTCGAAGGTCACGCTGTTCCACGACGACATGCACCAGGCGGCGCACCACCACCTGGAGCTCCGCATGGATCTCTCCTCGGCACTCGCCCGCGACGAGCTCCGCGTCGTCTACCAGCCGATCGTCGATGCCGCGACCGGCGCCATCCGTGGTGCCGAGGCGCTCCTGCGCTGGCAGCATCCTCGCCACGGCATGGTCTCTCCGGCGGCGTTCATTCCCATCGCGGAGCAGTCCGGCGAGATCGGCGCGATCGGCACCTGGGTCCTGGCCACGGCGTGCGCGGAGGCGGCGAGCTGGTCGGGCGCCGGCACGGACGCGTACATCAGCGTCAACGTGTCACCGCCGCAGCTTCGGGACCACGGCTTCGTGGAGCTCGTCACGAACACCCTCGCCGCGAGCGGACTCCCGGCGCGGCGACTCATGCTGGAGATCACCGAGTCGATGCTCGTCGACGACAGCGAGCACGCCCGAGAGATCCTCACCCGCCTGCGCGACCTCGGCATCAAGATCGCGATCGACGACTTCGGCACCGGGTACTCGTCGCTCGCGTACCTGCGCTCGTTGTCCGTCGACGTGGTGAAGATCGACCAGACCTTCGTGCGCGAGGTCGACGACAACGCGGACAACCTGGCGCTGACACGCACGATCCTGGCGCTCGCCAAAGGCCTCGGGATGACCGCGATCGCGGAGGGTGTCGAAACCGACGACGAGCACACCACCCTCACCGACCTGGGCTGCCCGCTGCTGCAGGGGTACCTCTTCTCGCGGCCGGTCCCTCCGGACGCGCTGCACGACCTGTTCGATGTCAGCCGCGCGACCGGAGAGACTCGACCGGTCGCGTCCGCGTCATGAACCGGGCGCGACGCTCGATGCGGTGAGGTGCCGCTCGAACCACGCCAGCAACCGCGACCGGGCGTCGGTGGCGATGTCGGCGTCGAACACTGCTGGACGATCGTCGCAGTTGAACCCGTGCTTGCCCTCGGGGTAGCGCACGATCTCCGTGTCCACCGGCGCGTCCGCCGTGATGGCGCGGAGGCGCTCGACGTCGTCGACCGGGATGCTCTGGTCGAGGTCGCCGTAGAGGCCCAGCCACGGGGTCTGCAGCGACGCCCCCAACTCGAGCCCGGGCGGAAACCCGAAGCGACCCTGGGCGAGCCCGCCGCCGTAGAAGGTGACCGCGGCGCCGATGCGTCGCGTCGACGCCACGTACAGCGCCACCGAGCCGCCCATGCAGAAGCCGACGAGGCCGACCTGCTCGGGCGCGAATCCGAGACCGGCAAGGTGGGCGAACGCCGCGTCGAGATCGCCGTCGATGCCGTCCCTCGTGAGGGACTGCATCACCGGCATCACCGACGCCAGATCGTCGTACGCGAACACCTGCGTCTCGACCCGGTGGAACAGCGCCGGAACGACGGCGGTCCAGCCATTGGTGGCGAGCCAGTCGCACACACTTCGGATGTGCGAGGTGACGCCGAACGCTTCCTGCACCACCACGACCGCCCCCTTCGGGGCGCCGGCCGGAGTCGCGACGTACAGGTCCATCGGTCCATCGGGTGTGTCGATCGTCTGGTGCATCTCGGCCTCCTCACCTGTCACGATCACACATCCGTCAGTGTGGGTCGGCAGCGGACACGCAGTACTCGGCGAGCGGCGGGAACCCGTTGAACCCGACGGAGCTGTAGGTGGTGGTGTACGCACCCGTCGACAGGATGTCGACATGATCCCCCTCCGCGAGGGCGAGGGGCAACATGTACGCGTTCTTCTCGTAGAGCACGTCGGCCGAGTCGCACGTCGGTCCGGCCAGCACGGCCGGTCCCATCGCGGTCTCGTCGTGGGGCGTGCGCAAGCGGTAACGGATCGCCTCGTCCATCGTCTCGGCCAGGCCGTGGAACTTGCCGCAATCCAGGTACACCCAGCGCTCGTCGTCGTCGGGTGACCGGCGCGAGACGAGCACCACCTCGGACCGCAGCACGCCCGCGTCGGCGACCATGTAACGACCGGGCTCGATCATCAGCTCCGGAGCGCCGAGCGGGAACCAGCGCTGCAGGGCTCGACGCACCGCCTCGCCGTACGCGGGGATGGTGGGCGTGGCGTCGACGTACGAGCCGGGGAAGCCACCACCGAGGTTCAGGAACGAGAGCTCGGCACCGTGCTCGCGCGCCGCGGCGGCGATGCCCGCCACCACCTCGAGGGTGGCATCCCATGCCGACAGATCACGTTGCTGCGAACCGACGTGGAAGGACACGCCCACGCGCATGCCCATCGACGCGGCACGCACGAGCAGTCGCACGACGTCGGGCGCTTCGCACCCGAACTTGCGCGACAGCGGCCAGTCCGCACCGCCGCACTCGTGGCGCAGGCGGACGCACACCTCGGCGCCGGGCGCGACGTCGGCGATCTTGTCGAGCTCGGGCTCGGCATCGATGGTGAAGCGCCGCACACCGAGCGATGCGGCGTAGGCGACGTCGCGACGCTTCTTGATCGTGTTGCCGTAGGAGATCTGGTCCGGGCGAGCGCCGGCCTCCAAGCACCGGTCGATCTCCGCAGGACTCGCCACGTCGAACGAGGATCCCAAGGCGACGAGACGGGCCAACACGGCGGGGGCAGGGTTGGCCTTGACGGCATAGAACACGCCGGCGTCGGGGAGCGCCTGCACCAGCTGGCGGTACCGATCCTCCACCAGGTCGACGTCGACGACGACGAAGGGTGTCGGCACATCGGTGCGAGCGAGAAAGGCTTCGAGCGCGGGCGACAGGGCTGCAGTCGGGGGAGTCACCCGGGCGACGGTAGGGACCGATCCACCGTCTCGCTACTGCCAGATCGGCCAGTCCGCACGCCTGCCCGGTCAGTCAGCCGGGCTGTCCCGACGATCAGTCGCCGACGAGCCCCGCCCGCTGCTTGATGTCGAGGACGACCGCAGTCTTCGCGTCGGCGTAGTCCTGCACGATCTCCCAGGTGCGCGCGGCCAAGTCGCGCTTGGTCCGCTCGTAGAGGTCGCGGTCCTCGGGATGGCTGCGCAGCCAGTCACGGAACCCGGTCATCTGCGCGACCTCCGTGCAGCCGTCGGAGAAGACGTGGAGGTTGACGCGCGGCCAGTCGCGGTTGAGGAGTCGGTGCTCGAACCAGTCGGGCTCTCGGATGGTCAGCGAGTAGCCGACCCGTTCGAGTCCGGGGACGTAGGTGGCTTCGTCGGCGGAATCCGGCACGACGAGGGCAATGTCGATCACGGGCTTCGCCGAGAGGCCGGGCACCGACGTGCTCCCGACGTGTTCCACCGCCACTGCGTTCGCGCCGAGAACGCCGACGATGGCCGACCGGAGTTGCTCGAACAACGCCGGCCACGTCGGATCGGGGTCGCGCAGACCGACCACACCGAGCAGGTCTCGACGGACGACGACCATCCCTTCGGTGGGCACGAACTCGTCGGGCAGGAGGTCGCGGGCGACCTCCGAGAATCCGAGTTCCACGAACGCTGCGACGTCCTCGGGCACGATCGACGCGAGCAGCGTGCGGTACCCGTTGCGGCGCGCCCACTCCTCGAGCCCGGCCGGCGAACCGGCGCCGGGTGCACTCGCGACCGACAGCGTGTTGGGTTCGACGATCGCGGCGGTCCACCCATCCGAATCGACGACCACCGTCACGACGGCGGCCTCCGTTCGCCGAACGAGGCAACGGCAGGTGTCCGCCAGCCGAGCCCTTTCACCAGTCCGGGCGGCGGCCACAGCCCGTCCCGGCTGTACGCCCACCACTCGAACGGGTTCATGTAGTAGGCGATCGACTCGACCACCGCGCCCAGCCGTTCTCGTCGCCCGCGGCGCAACCAGACGACGATGCCTACCAGCGCACCGAGTCCGGACCACAGGCCGTAGACGAGCGGGTAGATCGGACCGAACCAGCGTGCCTGCCAGACGTGTACGGCCTCGTGATCGGTGACGAGCTTGGCCCGGCTCGGCCGCTCGACATCACCTGCGCCGGAGATGACGTTGCCGATGGTGAGCGCGAAGCCCTTCTTCAGGCCGGCCCCATGGCGGTACACGTGGTGTCCCTGCCGGGTGCTCAGCTGCGGGAGGTACTCGCCCGAGCGCACTGCGGCCACCAGGTGGGCCAGCAACCCGCCGGCCACCGGGAGCGTGGCCCATGTCGAATCGAGCGCGACGGCGAGCACTCCCTTGCGTGTCCGCCATGGGTACACACCCCTCCAGCCGCCGATGAGTCCGTTCGCGCCGGCCACTGCCCCCATGGCGATGCCGAGCGCGGTATCGATGGCATCACCGACCAGGAACCCCGCGGCGCCACCCAGCACACCCAGGGTGACGGCCTCGAGCGCCGGGCTGGTCGGGCGCTCATCGATTTGTTTGCGCATCATCAAAGAATACGGTCTCCCTCGACGCGTCACGGATGTGCGTGGCACACTCGTGGGTCTGCGGGCAGGCGGCCCGCGAAAGGACTCCCACGGATGCACCGCGTGCCTCGCGTTGCGGCCGCCTTCCTGACCACGGTGGGCGTCCTCGGCGCCACTCTCATCATCGGTTCCAGCGCACTCGCGTCGTCGGCGCGCCCCGTGAAGGCGGCGCCACCCCAGCAGATCGGCTCGGTACGGAGCACACCGTCAGATGGCGCCCCCTACATCGTCACAGTGCGCGACCAGGCGTCGCTCGACCACCTCGTCGACGTCCTCACCGCCGCCGGCCGGGCCCCCGACGACATCTGGACCACGGCCCTGTTCGGCGTCTCGGTGCACGTCGACAGCCCGACACTGTCGTTGGTGCGGCGCACGCCGGGTGTGGTGTCGGTCGAGCTCGACCGGGCGGTGCACGCGAGCGGGATCGAGGCCTCGCCGCCGTGGGGCCTCGACCGGGTCGACCAGCGCTCGCGCCCGATCGACGGCCAGTACCGCTACTCGGCCACCGGCGCCGGGGTGAAGGCGTACGTGCTCGACACGGGCATCTGGACCACCCACACCGAGTTCACCGGCCGGTTGGCGACGGGCTCGTACTACAACTTCGGCGACGGCACCGGCATCACCGACTGCAACGACCACGGCACGCATGTTTCGGGCATCATCGGCGGCACCACCTACGGCGTCGCCAAGCAGGTCACGATCGTGCCGGTGAAGGTGCTCGACTGCCAGGGCAACGGCAACGGCACCAGCATCATCAACGGCATCAACTGGATCGTCAACGATCACGCCCCGGGCACACCCGCAGTCGCCAACATGAGCCTCGACGGCCCCGCCAACTCGGCGTTCGACGCCGCCGTGCAGACCATGATCGACGACGGGATCACGGTCGTGGTCGCCGCCGGCAACGCCGGACTGAACGCGTGCAACTACAGCCCCGCCGACCTGCCCGCCGCGATCACCGTCGCCGCCTCCACCGAGACCGACGGTGTGGCGTCGTTCTCCAACCTGGGCAACTGCGTCGACATCTTCGCCCCCGGCAACAACATCCTCTCCTCGGTGCGTGGCCCGGACAACGTGTCGGCCCTACCGTTCAGCGGCACGTCGATGGCCGCGCCGCACGTCGCCGGCGCGGCGGCACTGCTGCTGCAGTACGCGCCGACGGCGACACCGGCGCAGATCTGGGCGACGATCGACGCCAACGCGACCACCACTGCGATCGCCACCGCACCGGGCAAGCTGCTGTTCATCCCGAGCACCGAGTCGACGCTCACCGTGTCCAAGGCCGGTCCGGGGTCGGGCACCGTCACCTCGTCGCCCGCGGGTGTGTCGTGCGGGGCGACCTGTTCGTCGTCGTTCCCCGACACCACGGTCGTCACGCTCACCGCGGCCGCGAGCGCCGGGTCCGAGTTCCGTGGCTGGAGTGGCGCGGGGTGTTCCGGTTCCTCCACGTGCGTCGTGACGGTGAGCGCTGCAACCGGCGTCACGGCGACGTTCGGCGGCGCGGTCTCGATGACCTCGGACAGCTTCTCACCCACCTCCATCACCCTGCCGGGACAGACCCAGGTCACGTGGACGGCGACGCTGAGCGACACCCAGGCCGAACTGCCCACCACGCTCGCCGCGCAGCTCTGCCCGCCCGGCGCCACGTACCCCGACGGCCCGTGGTGCGTGACCGCGACGATGACGTCCACCGGGTCGGCAACCTCGCGCACGTACAGCGGCACCTTCGTCGTGGCGGCGGCGGCACCGGGCGGGAACTGGATCCCCTACGTCCACCCCTTCGCCCGCACCCTCACCGGATCCGGCACAGTCCACGTCGTCGCCGTGCCGACCGACACCCTCAACCCGTTCGTGGCCCCCGTGCGCCTCGTCGACACCCGACCCGGCGAGAAGGGCGTGCTCGAATCGGTCGACGAGACCACTCCGTTCGCACCCAACGAGGTGCGCCGGTACGTGCTCGCCGGCGTCAACGACGTGCCCGCCGGCGCGACCATGGCCCTCAACGTGGTCGCCGTCACGCCCGTCGGACAGGGCTACCTGCAGACCTGGCCGTGCGACGCCGTCGGGGCGCCGCCCACGCTGACCGCGTTCATGAACTACCCCAGCGGGGTCACGGTGGCCA
Source organism: uncultured Acidimicrobiaceae bacterium (assembly GCA_963720695.1). GTDB lineage: Bacteria > Actinomycetota > Acidimicrobiia > Acidimicrobiales > Ilumatobacteraceae > UBA668. The sequence continues at coordinate 351,597 of CAVRGG010000003.1, read as the reverse complement.
ACCACGGACTCGTGCAGCTGTCCGCGAACGGCGGCATCTGCGTGAAGTCGCTCCGATCCACGCACCTCGTCATCGACGCCACCGGGTGGCTGCCCACCGGCACCACGTTCAGCGCCCTCAGCGCTCCCCAGCGACTGCTCGACACCCGCCCCGTCTACACCGGAGCCGCCGAGTCCATCGACGAGACAACCCCGTTCGCCGCCAACGAGGTCCGTCGCTACATGGTCGACGCCACCGCCGCGTTGGCGGTCAACGTCGCCGCCGTGAGTCCGGCAGGTGACGGCACGCTCGTGCTCTACCCGTGCACCAGCACCGCGTCGCTGCCCGTCTCGGCCGTCACCGTCGCGTTCCGCTCGGGCGTCACGCTCGCCAATGGCGGCGTCGTGGTGCTGTCGTCGGGTGCCTTCTGCATCCGCGCCAGCACCACCGTGCACGTCGTCGTCGACAGTCCCGGGTCGTTCGGCTCCGGTGCGGGATTCGGCACCTTCTCGGCGCCGTCATTGCCCGTGCTGCTCCTCGACACGAGGCCCGGCGTCAAGGGCGCGCTCGAGAATCCCGTCGACAACACCACCGCCTTGTCGGCACTGAGCGTGCGGCGGATCGTGCTCGCCGGTGCCGTCGGTTTCCCGGCGGCGGGCACACTCGGGTCGGTCGCGCTCAACGTCGAGGCACTCGATCCGGCCGCTCCCGGCTGGCTGAACGCCTGGCCCTGTGACAGCACGGCCACACCGCCGCCCGGCACCGCGATCGTCAACTTCGTCGCCGGCGGCCCGACGAGCAACGGGGCCCTCGTCGGCGTCTCCGCGAACGGTGGCGTGTGCCTGCAGTCGAACCGCGACGTCGATGTCGCGGTGAGTGCCACCAACTGGTTCACCACCTGAGCCCCCGGTGCTACCGTCCCGCGCATGGTCCGGCCGCAACTCGGGGTGTGCTTCGATCGGTCCTTCCCGCCGTCCGCCATCGTGGAGTTCACCGAGCGACTCGAATCGGGCGGTCTCGACCAACTGTGGGTGATCGAGGACTGCTTCTACACGACCGCCGTCGCCCTCGCCGCGACCGCACTCGCCCGCAGTCATCGTCTCGGCGTGGGGCTGGGCATCCTTCCCGCCGTCGCCCGCAACCCCGCCGTCACCGCGATGGAGATCGCCACGCTGGCCAATCTCGGTCCTGGGCGGGTGCTCGCCGGGATCGGCCACGGCGTGCAGTCCTGGATGGAACAGATGGGAGCGCGCACGGCCAGCCCGCTCACCACGCTCGACGAGGTGATCACCGTCGTGCGTCGGCTCCTCCGCGGTGAGACGGTGACGTTCCGGGGCAAGGAGGTACACCTCGAATCGGTCGCCCTGGACCAGCCTCCCGTGAAGCTGCCACCCGTGCTCGCCGGTGTCCGCGGGCCGAAGTCGATGGCGCTCGCCGGCCGGGTCGCCGACGGTGTGGTCCTCGCCGAGGGCGCCGGCGCCGCATACGTCGCCCTCGCCCGAGCCCAGGCGGATGCCCCACCGGAGTTTCGTGTGAGTGTGTTCTCGGCCCTGTCGCTGGCCACCGACCGCACCGCTGCGTATCGATGGATGGCGCCGGTCGTCGCCGGATGGCTCTCGTCGCCCAGCCCGGCCATCGACGCGCATCCTCATGCGAGCGAGATGCGCGAACGATTGACGGCCGGCGGTGTCGATGCGATCGTCGAGATGCCGCGCTCGTGGTGGATGGAACTCGGCGCCATCGGAACCTTCGACGACGCTGTCGAACATCTGTCCATGCTCACCGAGGCGGGAGCCAACGACATCTCGCTGTTTCCGTGTCCGGAGCTGCACCTGGCACGTCTGCAAGTGGACGACGCCGTGCGGCTCTCGGCCGCGCTGCGGGCGACGTTCAGCGGCTGACGAGCGCCGCAAGTGCGGCGACGGCGACCACGAGTCCGATCCCGGCCATGAGGATGCTGCGGCTGCGCGGCGCTCGTTCCAGGTCTTCGTCGCCGCGAGGGACCTGCGGGGGCCGCACCAGGGCCATCACGTTGCCGGCGAAGAGCGCACCGCCCATCGCCAGCAGCAACCACACGATGAGGTCCTTGCCCAAGAACATGGCCCCAGTGTGCCTTCGGTGCACCGCGGGTTGCACGTCGGCGCGAGAATCAGCGACATGGGTTTCCACCACGTCGCACTCGCCACCCGGGACGCCGGGGTCACGCATCGCTTCTACACCGAGGTGATGGGCTTTCACCTCGTGAAGGTGGTCGCCACGCCGACACCCGACGGCACCGGCTTCTCCAAGCACTTCTTCTACGCCACCGACGAGTCGCCGAACGGCGAGACCGGGATGATGGCGTTCTGGGAGATCCACGACGACACCATCGGCAGCGACTTCCCCGTCGACATCAACGGTGCCGCCGGTCTGCCATGGTGGGTCAACCACATCGCGTTCGACGCCCCCTCCATGGAGGTGCTGCACCGTCACCGCGATCGCTGGCGGTCGCACGGGTACACGGTGCTGGAGGTGGACCACGAGTTCTGCGTGAGCATCTACATCCGCGACCCAAGCGGCAACATGGTCGAGTTCTGCCACAGCGTGCGCGACTTCACCGACGCCGAACGGGCCCGTGCCGCGGCGATCGTCGCCGACCCGAACCCGTCGCTCGACGAGGGCGAGGCGAAGGCCACCGTCTGGAAGCCCATCGAGGCCGAGCAGTCCGTCGGCGTCGGCGACTGACCCTCAGGGACCAGCGGCCGCCACGTCGGTCGGCTGACGCAGCTCGGTGCCCATGCGCGCGGCACCCCACGGCAGCGTCAGGGCGAGAACGGGACCGGTGCCGAACGCGAACAGGGCCGTGCCCAGACCCGCCTCCCCTCCCAGCGCAAGACCCAGCGCGACGAGCGTGAGCTCGATCACCCACCGGGCCACGCGAATGCTCACCCCGCGGTCCACCACGGCGAGCATCACGAGTTCGAGTGGACCAGCCCCCACGTCGGCGGCCACGACTCCCGTGATGCCTGCCCAGATCACCACCAGACCGGCGACGAGGAAAATGCCGCGCGCCCAGAGCGGATCAGGCGTGGGAAGCGCGGCCAATGCGCCGTTGATGGAGACCCCGACGACGACACTGCCGAGGACAGTGGCGATGCGTGGGCGCCGGCCGAGCGCCCAGGCCAGGAGCATCGCCACCACCGCGGTCAGCCAGGCGGCGGTGCCCACGCCGATGCCGGCCACATCACGCAGACCGGTGTTGAGCACGTCGTTCGGCGCGACGCCCAGATTCGCCTCCACCATCAGCGAGACACCGAAGCCGACACCGAAGATCGCCACCGTGTAGACCACGAGGCGCACCGTGAACGACGCACGGGCTCGGGGCGCCACGGGTCGGGTCGAGGATCGCACAGCCGCCACCGTACCGGTGAGCGCCGAGCGTCACCCAGGAGAGCGCGGTCAGTGCTCACCGCTCGTGCTGGCCAGCTCCTCGACGTACGCAGCCAGATGGCCCAGCGTCTGCTGGCCGCCTTCGATCGCGTGGTACTGCTCGACCGCCTCGTCGCGATGCGCCTTGGTGGGGAACACGGTGCGCATCTCGATCCTGGTCGAATCGCCCTGCGCGGTGAAGCTGATCTCCGACTCGAACGCGTTCGGATCCCCGCGTGTCTCGCCGTGCAACAGGGCGATGCGCGCCGGCGGATCGATCTCGGTCCACGAGATCCACTCCTGATAGTCCGTCCCGTCCGGTCCGTGCATCACGAAGTCCCACTCCCCACCCACGCGGAACTCGAACGTCCGCGTCGTGGTGGTGAAGCCGTCCGGGCCCCACCACTGGGAGAGGTGCCCGATGTCGGTGAACGCCTCGAACACCAACGCCCGTGGGGCATCGATCATCCTCGAGATGACGATCTCGCGCTCGGCGGTCGCCGAGCCTCCTGGTCCCATCGCAGTCATCTGCTACTCCTTCTCCTCTGTCGTGTCGAGGTCCTGCACGTACCGTTCCAGCCGGTCGAAGCGCTCGTTCCAGCACTGCTCGAACCCTGCGGTCCACTCGTGGACCGGTCGCAGGCCGCGGGCATCGAGGTCGTACAGGCGTTGCTTGCCGGCCCTGCGGTCGCGCACGAGCCCCACCTCGCGCAGCACCCGCAGGTGCTTGGAGGCGCCCGGCTGGGTCATGCCCAGCGCGTCGGCGAGTTCGTTGACCGGTCGCTCACCCCCGCGCAGCAGCGTCAGGATCTCCCGGCGCTGCGGCTCGGCGATGGCGTTGAAGACGTCCGACGTCGTCGCTGCTCGTGCCATACCACCATCATATTCCGATAACGGAATATGTCAACACGACACCTCAGACGTTGCGGGCAGCGTTCCCGAACTTGGTGTACTGACCACGGAACACCAGGCGGGCCACGCCGGTGGGCCCCGAACGGTGCTTGGCCACGATCAGCTCGGCCGACGCCTTGTCGGGAGAGTCGCGGTTGTAGACCTCGTCGCGATAGAGGAACATGACCACGTCGGCGTCCTGCTCGAGCGAACCGGACTCGCGCAGGTCGGCCAGCATCGGCCGCTTGTCGGCCCTGCTCTCGAGGCCACGGCTGAGCTGGCTGAGCGCCATGATCGGCACGTCGAGCTCACGGGCCAGGATCTTGAGACCACGACTGATCTCGCTGACCTCCAACTGGCGGTTCTCGGCCGAGGTACCGCCGCTCATCAATTGCAGGTAGTCGATGAGCACCATGCCCAGTCCCCCATGGCGGGCCTTGAGCCGGCGGGCCTTGGCACGGATCTCCATCACCGTGACCCGCGGGTTGTCGTCGAGGTACAGCGGGATGCTGTCGATGCGGTTGATGGCACGGCCGATCTTGGTCCAGTCGGCCTCGGCCAGCCGACCGCTGCGCAGCTTCTGCGAGTCGACCTCGGCCTCGCTCGACAGGATGCGTTGGGTGAGCTCGGCGTGACCCATCTCGAGCGAGAACACCAGCACCGGCTTGTGCGTGGTCTTGGCGACGTGCGTGGCGATGCCCAGCCCGATCGCCGTCTTGCCCATGGCGGGACGGGCGCCGACGATGTTGAGCGTGCTCGGCTGCAACCCCGACAGGATCTCGTCGAGATCGTTGAAGCCCGTCGCCGTGCCGGTGATCGAGTCGCCGCGCTCGAACGTCTCCTGCAGCTTGTCCATCGCCAGCGGCAGCAGATCCGACAGGGGGCGAGTGGAGTCGATGACGCGATCCTCGGCGACCTCGAACACCTTGGTCTCGGCCTCGTCGAGCGCCTTGGTGACGTCGTCGGGCTCCATGTACGCGAGCTCGGTGATCTCCCCGGCCACGCTGATGAGCTTGCGCAACATCGCGGTGTCCTGCACGATCTTGGCGTAGCGGCCGGCGTTGGAGATGGCCGGCGTGGCGTTCTGCAGCTCGTTCAGCGTCTGTGCGCCACCGACCTCCTCGAGCAGGCCGTTGCGGCGCAGTTCGTCGGCGACGGTGACGCTGTCGACCGCGTTGCCGTTGGTCATCAGTCCGCGGATCGCCGCGTAGATGTGCTGGTGGGCGGGCTTGTAGAAGTGCTCGACCTGCACGCCGAGCTCGGCCACCTGACCGACGACGTCGCGCGAGAGCAGGAGCGCGCCGAGCAGGCTCTCCTCGGCGTTCAGGTTGTGCGGTGGCACCCGGGCGTCGATGCGCCGCGGCGCCGATCGATCACGACCCGAGTCTCGTGAGTTGCCCGAATCGCGGCGAAAGTCCGACATGATCCATCTACCTTGCCTGACCTGCCCTGTGGATCGCTAGGGGGTCTTTGTTGGGGACAGTGCTGTGGATAACTCAATACTTGCGGGGACAACACAGCCCCGGCCACCTGCCAACGACAGGCACCCCGGGGCTGTGGACAAAATTGTGAGGCTGGAACGCCGGATTACTTGGCGGTGACCTCGACCGTGATCGGGAACTCGACGTCGTGGTGCAGCTTGGCGGCCACCTGGTAGGTGCCGGTGGTCTTGATGTGATCCACGTGCAGCTTGCGCCGGTCGAGCACGATGTTGGCCTGCGCCTCGACGGCGGCAGCGACATCGGCGGCGGTGACGGAGCCGAACAGCCGGCCCTCGGCGCCCGCCTTCACCGGGATGGTGATGGTCTTGGACACGAGCTTGGAGGCCACGGCCTGTGCGCTCTCGCGGTCCTGGGCATCGCGCAGATCGCGAGCACGACGCATCGCGCCGGCCTGCGACACGGCGCCATCGGTGGCCGGGAAGGCGAGACCCTTGGGCAACAGGTAGTTGCGAGCGTGACCGTCGGACACTTCGACGATGTCGCCGCGCTTGCCGAGACCCTGGTGATCGGAACGGAGGATGAGCTTCATGATCAGGCCTCCTCGGTCTCGGTGGTCTCGACGTCGTCGATCTCGATCGACTCGACCTCGGTGGCCTCGACCTGAGCCTGCTTCACCTGATCCTGATCGCCGCGGGGAGCGCGCTCGCCACGGTCGCCACGCTCACCGTCGCGGGAGCGACCCGTGCGGGTCTGCGCCACGCGCTTGGTGTACGGGATGAGCGCCATCTCACGCGAGTTCTTGATCGCGTTGGCGATCTCGCGCTGCTGCTGCACGGTGTTGCCCGTGACGCGCCGGTTGCGGATCTTGGACCGGTCGCTGACGAACCGGGTGAGAAGGTTGACGTCCTTGTAGTCGATGTACTCGACCTTGTCGGTGACCAGGACGCTGGTCTTCTTCTTGATCTTCTTGGGGTTCGCATCTTTCGGCGAACGGGTCTTGTTCTTCTTGCTGCTCATGGTGGATCTTTCTCAGAAATCTCGAACTGGGAACTCAGAACGGCTCTTCGTCGCCGTACACCGGATCCGGTGCACGGTTGCCGCCGCTGTTGGAGCTGTTGGAGCTGCCGCCGCCGGAGCCGGAGCCACCGTCGCGGGCAATGCGCTCGACCTCGGCGCGGGCCCATCGCAACGACGGCCCGATCTCGTCGGCGACGATCTCGACGACGTTGCGCTTCTCGCCCTCTTTGGTCTCGTACTCGCGCTGCTCGAGGCGACCGGTGACGATGACTCGGGAGCCCTTCGTCAGCGATGCCGCGACGTTCTCGCCAAGGGAGTCCCAGGCCGTGACGTTGAAGAAGGAGACCTTCTCCTGCCACTCGCCACCCTGCTGCCACCGTCGGTTGACGGCGACACCGAAGCTGGCAATGCCCTTGCCACCGGTGGTGAAACGAAGCTCGGGATCGCGGGTCAGGTTCCCGACGATGGTGACGGTGCTATCGGCCATGAGGCTCTCCTATCGGAAAAGGCGTGGGACGCCGGAGGGATCAGGCGGCGACCGTCATGCCACGGCGCTCGGCCTCGGCATCGGGGAGTCGCAGCAACTTGTGGCGGACGACATCGTCAGCGATACGGAAGGAACGCTCGAGCTCGTCGAGGGCGCCTCCGGGAGCCAGGAGGTTCAGCACCAAGTAGTAGCCGTACTCCTTCTTGTTGATGGGGTAGGCGTACTGCCGCTTGCCCCACCAGTCAGGCTTGCCGTGGACGGTGCCACCAGCCTTTTCGATGGAGTCGGTGATGGTCTTCACCCAGGCCTGCGCAGCAGGCTCTTCGAGATCACCTTCGAGGATGACCATGAGTTCGTAGGCACGCATCATGCGTGTGATTCCTCCCTTCGGACCCGGGGGCTTCCCGGGGCCCCGTGGTGGGGCAGGGCCAATATGACCGGGTGAGTGTAGCGGCGAAACGAAAGGTCCACGCCAGCAGCCTGACAGGGGGGTGTCACAGGGTTCCTTCGGTCGGCGGTGGACTACCGTCGCGACCGATGGATGTGCACGAGTGGATGACCACTGATCTCGGCGGGGTCCGGACCAAGTTGTTCGATTCCGTCGTGTCCCTCGTCCCCATGGACCGGTGGCACGAGCAGGTCGACGGCGGCGGCAGCACGGTGGCACACCTGCTCCTGCACATCGCCCGGCATCACGACCTGGCGGTGAACACGGTGATTCGCGGACGGGACCCACTCTTCGAGGCGCACCGCGACGCACTGGGCCTGGCCGAGGCGCCGGCCAGCGTGGGCCTCCCCGAGCGGGAGGACCGGGCCTTCACCGCGCTCGTCGCACCGGCGCCCCTGATCGCCTACGTCACCGACGTGTTCGAGACCACCTCCACGTGGCTCGCTCCCCTGGGGTCACTCGTGCTCGACGCGGTGCCCAACGCGGCACACCGTCTCACCCGCCACGGCGGACTCGATGCCGACGAGCTCCCCTGGCTGTACGGCATGTGGGCCGACAAGCCGATCTGGTGGTTCGTCCAGTGGCCGGTCATCGGCCACGGCAACGCCCACGTCGGCGAGGGCATCAGCGTGCGCAACCGGATGGGCCTCAGCCCGTTCTGATCAGCCTGCGAGTCAGGTGATGAGCACGACCACTGCGCCGACGACCACGACCGTGAGGAGGGCCACTCCCACCGAGACGAGGAGCCGTCGTCGCATGTAGCTCCCCGACGCCCACCATCGACTGATCCACGAGCCGAAGGTGAGCTTGCCGGTGACGGTCCTGATGTTCATCCCGGCGAACGGGCGCTGATACTCCTGGGTGAACTCGGCGGCGCGCTCGAGGCGATCAGCAGTGGTTTCGTGAGCCGGACGAGGTGCTGGCCGGCGCTTCGCCGCCCGTCGCCGAGCGGGGGGCTCCTCCTTGACGATCTCGGAGATGCTGACGAGGAGAAAGACGACCGCAGCAGCAGCGAGGAAGATCAGCACGGCGAGCCACCACGGGGCGGAGTTCTCCGGGCCACAGGTCTCACCCTTCGGCCCGAAGCACACATCGAGCACGAGCGGTGCGGTGCCGAACAAGCTCAGCCCGAGGCGCGTGCTCGACGGGTTCGCCGACCGACGGGGAGGACCCTCAACAGGTGGTGCCAACGACACGAGACGCAGGCCTCGACGACGTACGCGGTGAGCTCGTCGGGCCGGGCCTCGAGCTTGGCGAGTTCGGCGGCGGTGGACACGCAGCGACCGTGTGACGGCAACCGCGGACCGAAGACGTACGTGACGAGCCGGAGCTCCTGGAGCTCACAGATCGGGCAGGCGATGGTGGCCGGAGAACCGACGTTGCGAGCCGCGCGGATGAGCTCGGGATGCGCATCGCACACTTGATCCTGGCGAAGACGACCGCGTCGGAACTCGTTGATCAGATGGCGCCGCGACAGACGATGGTCGACCACCGCACCGTTGCCTCGAAGGGCTCCGACCCCGAACGTCATGGGTCAACAGGCTACCCGTCATCCGCCACGCGACCGTGCCCGCGAGGCACACTGGTGCGCATGAGCATCTGGTACGGCGCCAACGTGGCCGACGAGAACGAACTTCGGCTGTGTGGCGACATCTCGGGCAAGCGGGTCATCGAACTCGGCATCGCCGCGACTCCGAACTCCATCACGATGGCCCTCGCCGGAGCGAAGGCGATCGCGCTCGATCCGGACCCGCAAGCGATCACCGCACTCCGTGCGGCGGCAGAGCGTCATGAGGTCCGCGTCGAATGCCATCAGGGCGATCTGGCGGACCTCGGGTTCGCCACCAGCGCCTCGGTGGAACTGGTCGTCGCATCGCATTCGCTGGGTGACGTCGACGATCTTCCCCGGCTGCTGCGTCAGGTGCACCGGGTGCTCAAGCCCGGCTCGTCGTTCGTGGTCGCGATGCCGCATCCCGTCGCGACGATGTTCGGTCAGGACCACGCGGTCAACTACGCGTACGGCGCGATCGGCATCACGTTCAGCGACCTCTACATGGCGTTCGAGCGGAGCAACTTCCGCCTCGACGTCGTGCACGAGTTGAACGACCGCCGAACGCGGGAGCCGATCGCTCCCTCGGTGTTGGTCGTTCGTGCCCGCAAACAGGGCGTCTGACGCCGCCGAGTTCAGCCCAGCGAGTACTCGTTCTCGATGAGCTCGGCAGGTCGTGGTCGTCCGAACAGGTAGCCCTGTCCGCGATCGCACCCGATTTCGCGAAGGCGCGACAGTTGCAGCGGCGTCTCCACACCCTCGGCGACCACCATCAGGCCCAGCGAGTGGCCGAGCTTCACCACGGCCTCGACGATCGTGGAGTCCTCGGCGTCGATGCCCAACCCGTTGACGAAGGACCTGTCGACCTTGATCGCCTCGACGGGGAACCGCTTCAGGTAGGTGAGCGACGAGTAGCCGGTGCCGAAATCGTCCACCGACAGGTGCAGGCCGAGGCTCCGCAGGTCGCGCAGCGCCACCGTCGCGGCCTTGACGTCGGCCATCAGGGCGGTCTCGGTGATCTCCAGCCACAGGGCACCGGCCGACACGCCCGCCTCGGCCAGCGCGTCGCTCACCTCGTCGACCAGGCGTGCGCTGGTCAACTGACGAACGCTCAGGTTGACCGACAGCGAGAGGTCGCCGAATCGCTGGGTGCTGTTGCGCCACTGCCCGAGCTGGGCGAGCGAGTTGCGCAGCACCGCTCCGCCGACGTCGACGATGAGCCCGGTCTCCTCCGCCATCGGCAGGAACTGCTCAGGCCCGAGCAGTCCACGGTCCGGGTGGCGCCAACGGGCCAACACCTCGAACCCGATCAGGTGCCCGTTGTCGAGCTGCACGATCGGTTGGTAGTAGGGCACGATCTCGCCGCGCTCGAGCCCGCGCCGTAGCTCGTTGGTGGTGCGCAACGTGAGCACCGAGGCGTCATGGCTCCCGGGAGAGAACACCTCCACGCAGTCGCGACCGCGGGCCTTCGCGCGGTACATCGCCGCGTCGGCGTCGCGCAGCATGTCGCTGGTCGTCACTCCCTCGCGATCGGAGACGGTGATGCCGATGCTGGCGGTGACGAACAGTTCCGCATCCTCGATCTGCAACGGCAGCGCGATCTCCGCACGGAGCCGCTCCGCGACCTCGAAGGGGTCGTAGCTGCCGCTGACGTCGCGCAGCATGACGATGAACTCGTCACCACCGAAGCGCCCGAGCAGGTCGCGATCGCGGACCACGGTCCGGAGCCGATCGCTCATCGCCCGCAGCAGCTGGTCGCCGGCGTCGTGACCGAGGCTGTCGTTGATCACCTTGAAGTTGTCGATGTCGATGAAGAGCACCGCGATCGAGCCCGGCTCCGCATCGTGGATGTAACTGCCGAGTCGCTCGAGGAATCGGAAACGGTTCGGCAATCCGGTCAGCTCGTCGTGGGTGGCCGCCCACTCCAGTCGCTCCGCGCTGTGGCGTTGTTCGGTGATGTCCTCGATGTGGGCGATCGCCAACGAGTCGCCTTCGCCGTCGTCCATCACCGACACCCAGGTGCGCACCCAGACCACGCCACCATCGCCGCGGAGGTAGCGCTGCTCGGTGCGGAACAGGTCGACGTCGTCGCCGGTCGAACGGTCGAGCGGCTGCGAAGTGCGCCCGCGGTCGTCCGGATGGCTGATGTCGTCGATCGTGCTGCCGATCAACTCCTCGCGAGGTCGCTCCAACATGTGCACGAGCGACTCGTTGACGTCGAGCAGCACACCATTGCGCACCGTCGACAGCGCCATCCCCGTGGGCGCGTTGTGGAACGCGAGCCGGAATCGCTCACGGGCCTTCTCCAACCGCCGCGCCTCGGCGACGCGGTCGGTGACGTCACGCAACGTCACGACGATCCGTTCGGGATTCGTCACCGGCAGATTCGTATCGGCCTCCAACAACACCTCGGTGCCGTCGGGCAACTGGAACGCGAACGTGGTCGAGTCGACCGGCTCGCCTGCGAGCACCGTCCTCCACAGCTCGAACATCGCCCGTCGCTCGGATTCACGGAACAGGTCGGTGAACGGTCGGCCCAGGAGGTCCTCTCGAGTCCGACCGGTGAGCTGGAGCGTGTGTGCGTTGGCTTCGAGCAGGCGCCCATCGTGGGCGAGCACGATGACCGAGTCGGGGAGGTCGTCGAGCAGGGCGCGCAACTCCTCGTGCGCCTCCTCCAATTCGTCGAGGTTCGCGTTGACACGGTCCGCCCAGATCGTCGACTGCCGGAAGGCGGCCACGTGTTCGGCAGCCCACACCACCCCGGCGACGAGTCCGATGACCACCGACGCCATCGTCGCGTCACGATGGTGGAGCACGTAGTGCCACGTCGCGACCCAGATGGCGATCGTGACGCTCACATTGACGATGATCAGTCGCGCCATCGTCGGTCGCCGCGCCACGATCCTGGCACCCGAGGGCAGGGCCGAGGCCACGATGATGCCGGTGATGCCCAGGATCCACCCTGGGATCGAGAACCTCAGCGAGTGCAGCGTGGGCGACTCGCCCGTCGAGCTCTTCGCGATGTCGCCGATGACGAGGCAGCCCATCGCCACGAACCAGGTGAGCCGGGCCGGCGACTGATCCACGAGCAGCAGGAGCAGCAGGATGCAGGCGACGAAGATGTCGAGGAACGGCACCAGGATCTCGAGGACCTGATGCACCACGGAGATGCGGGAGGGGTCGCCGATGTTCGGCCACACGACCTGCTCCCACAAGACGAAGGTGATGGCGAGGGCCATCATCGCCGCATCCAGGAGATGCACCGCCGCACTCACGCGGTCCGACTTGAGCAAGTGGCGGACCAGGTAGGCGATCATCCCACCGGACCACACCAGGTAGCCGACGTCCCCAGGGGACAGCCAGTGCGACTGCAGATTCGGGGTCGCGTCGACGAGGGTCATGACGGAGGCGAAGAACAGGCCACCGAATGCGACGGCCATGAAGGGCCATGGGTCGCGGTCGGCCCGCGCCCGCAGCACCATCACGACGACGCCGAAGGCCGCCAGCAGCAGCCGGGTCACCCGGCTGAAGTGGCGCCAGTCGTCGAAGCCATGCAGACCCGTCGACAGGGACACCACCAGCGAGAGGACCACGATGCCCGTGCAGATCGCGGCCATCCACAGTCCGAGCGCGTACGAGCGGCGGAAGGTGGAGTGTTCGTCATGCGCTGCGAACTCCCGCATGTGTTCTCGCTGCTCCGTTCGTCCCGCGCCGAATGTGCCCTTCGACGATATCACTCTGGGTGTTGAGTCTGCCACCATTCGTCAAGACGCGTGCGGACGGTCTCGCCGCCCAGGATGCCTTCGTCGAGTCGGATCTCGAGCAAGAATGCCAGCGCTCGACCGACAGCCGGACCAGGACCGATGCCCAACTGCTCCATGACATCGGCGCCGTTGAGCTCGGGCCGGATCGCCGCCAGCTCCTCCTTCTCGGCCAACTCGGCGATCCGAGTCTCCAGATCGTCCATCCGCCGCGACAACTGCAGCGCCTTGCGCTCGTTGCGGGTGGTGCAGTCGCATCGAGTGAGCACGTTCAACTCGTTCAGCAACGGGCCTGCGTCGCGGACGTACCGACGCACCGCCGAGTCGGTCCAACCCATGGAGTAGGTGTGAAAGCGGAGGTGCAATGCCACCAGCTCGGCCACGGCGTCGACGTCGTCGTTGCTGTAGCGCAGCGCCTCCATCCTCTTGCGGGTCATTCTGGCCCCGACCGCATCGTGGTGGTGGAAGGTGACGCCCTTGCCCTTCTGGTACCCACGGGTCCGAGGCTTGCCGACGTCGTGGAACAGCGCCGCCAAACGTGTGCGCCGGAAATCGAAGGCGGGCCTGTCGGGACCCTGTTCTGCCGGCGGCCGAACGTTCTCCATCACTGCCAGGGTGTGGGTGAGCACGTCCTTGTGCTGGTGGATCGGGTCCTGTTCGAGTCGCATGGCCGGTAGTTCGGGCAGGAACTCATCGGCGAGTCCCGTCTCGATCGCGAACCACAGACCCGCCGTGGGATGCGGCAGGGTGATCAGCTTGTCGAGCTCGTCCCGCACCCGCTCGGCGGAGACGATCTCCAGCCTTGCGTGCATCGACCGAACCGCATCGACCAGTTCGGGCACGGGGGTCGCGTTGAGCCGGGCGATGAAACGGGCAGCGCGCAGCATGCGCAGCGGATCGTCACTGAAACTGATCTCGGGCGCCAACGGGGTTCGCAACGTGCGCGTCATCAGGTCCGCCGCGCCGCCGAAGGGATCCACCAACGTGGGAGCATCGCTGGTGAGGTCGAGCGCCATGGCGTTGATCGTGAAGTCACGACGGGAGAGGTCCGCCTCGACCTCATCGCTGAACTCGACGTCGGGCTTGCGCGAGTCGTGGTGGTACGCCTCCGCTCGGTGCGTGGTGATCTCGTAGCTGCGCTCACCGTGGGGCCCGACCCGCTTGGCGCCGATGGTGCCGAAGCGTTCGCCTTGGCTCCACACCGCGTCCGCCCAGCCGCGCAGCAGGCGTTTGATCTCGTCGGGCCGCGCGTCGGTCGTCGCGTCGAAGTCGATGTCCTCCGTGAGCTCACCGGCGAGCAGGTCGCGCACCGTGCCGCCGACGAGGTAGAGCCGAAAGCCGGCGTCGCGAAATCGAGCCGACAGGGGTTCGAGCTCCTCGAGGACCGGCAGGAACCGAGCCGGAATCACAGGAGCCCTTCGCGTACCCAGAACTCGCGCATCCGGCCCACCGCGGTGAGCCCGGGCCCGCCGGTGGTGGTCGGTTCGAACGGGGAGCCCGTCACGCCCGCCATCTCGCGCAGGACCGTCGCGGCACTGTTGGCGAGCGCGTCGAGGTCGTACCCACCCTCCAACATGACCAGCCGCCGACCGGCGGGCACCAGCGACAGCACACGTCGCGTCAACGGGCCGTAGTCGCCCGCGGCAAGACCGAGTTCGGTGATGGGATCGGATCGATGCGCGTCGAAGCCGGCGGACACGATCACCCACGTGGGCTGGAACCCGTCCGCCAAGGGGGCCACCAACTCGTCGAACGCGTGCAGGTAGACGTCGCCGGTGGTCCCGGGGGGCACGGGGATGTTCATCGTGAACCCACGACCGGGGCCCTCGCCGACCTCGTCGTGGCGACCGGTGCCCGGGTAGAGCGGCCACTGGTGGATGCTGACGAACAGCACCCGCGGGTCGGCGTAGAAGATGTCGTGCGTGCCGTTGCCGTGGTGCGCGTCGTAGTCGAAGACGAGTACTCGCTCTCCCTCGGCAGCCAGCGACGCGGCGACCACGGCGACGTTGTTGACGAAGCAGAAGCCCATCGACTCGGTGCTCGTCGCGTGGTGCCCGGGAGGTCGCACTGCGCAGAACGCCGAATCGGCGCCACCCTCGCGAAGTGCTCGTACCGCCGTGAGGCCTGCACCTGCGGCGAGTGTCGCTGCGATCCAGGAACCGGGGCTCGCATATGTGTCGGGGTCGAGACGTCCGCCTCCCGCCGCGCTGATCCGTTCGATGCGATCGAGGTAGAGCGCGGGATGGACGCGCTCGAGGTCCGCGCGGGTGGCCGCGACCGGGTCGACGGCGACGAGCGCTTCTTCGAGCCCGGCGCGGGCGGCGCCATCGAGCACCGCGTTGAGCCGTTCGGGGCGTTCGGGATGGCGCGGGCCCGCCAGATGGTCCAGATACGCAGCGTGGGTGGCGAACAACACGGTCACGGCGGTGACGCTAATCCGAGCCCGCCTCCGATCACACCCCCACATCCCGTGGACCCCCACGCGAGTCGCGCGCGGTCGGCGGGCGCTACCGTCGCGATGATGACGAACGAGGCCGACCGCCGACCGCCGCCGGTCGAACTGCGGGCACACGGCATCAGCTGCCGGGTGCGGTCGTTTCCCTCGCATCCGGGCACCGCCTCATTGGTGCTGTACCAGCAGCGCCGTCTGCCCACGGTGGCAGAGCTCGGCGGCTGGCTCGAAGAGCTCGCTGCGGCCGGGTTCGCCCGCGTGCGCACCAGCGCGCTGGCCGCCACGGCCAGTACGCGCGTCGAGGCCGCAGGGTTCGCGACCATCCAGGAGCTCGTCCTGCTCGAGCACCCTTCGCCCGCCGCTGCGCCGGCGCCGCAGCGAACCACCAGCCGACTCCTCGCTGATCAGCACCGCGCGGCCAGTGCGGTCGACCGGGCGGCGTTCGGCCCCGCGTGGGCACTCGATCCCGAGGCGATCGACGACGTCCGCACCGCGACCCCCCGACACCGCGCCCGCATCCTGCGGGCCGGGCCCGACGCTCGCGACCTCGCCGCGTATGCGATCACCGGCCGAGACGGCCGCCTCGGATTCCTGCAGCGGCTCGCCGTCGACCCCGCCCACCAACGACAGGGCCTCGGTCGCGCGCTCGTCCTCGATTCGCTGCGTTGGTCGGCACGCTGGCGCGTCCAGCGCGTGCTGGTCAACACCCCGACCGACAACGAGCCCGCGTTGACGCTCTACCGCGACACCGGGTTTCACCGACTGCCCGACCGGCTGCGCGTGTACGAGCGAGCGCTCACATGAGCAGGTGGAGCAGCGTCGTCGGGCACTGCACGCGCGCCGTGGTCGCGGTGGCGTTGTTCGGCGCGACTGCACTCGTCGGGACGGATGCCGTCACCGCGCTCGCACCTCGATTCGGTCTGGTCGCCCAGACCTTCAACGTCGCCAGCACCGGGTCCGTCGCGTTCACCCTGCAGCTTCCGGCGAGCGTCGCACTCGGCGAGGACAACTTCACGTTGGTCGTCACCGCGTTTCGACCGATCGGCACTCGTGCGGAGGTGGCTGGTGCGATCGCCGGCGAGTTGCCGAGAGCGGCCGACAGCGTCCGCCTCGATCCCACGCAGGTGGCGCGGCGACCCGACAACCAGTTGCAGGCGGTCGTGCCGGTCGAGACCACTCGGCGGACCGCGCCGGCACTGCAACTCGCCCAACCCGGGCTGTATCCGGTCCTCGTCGAGCTGCAAGTCGGCAAGGACTCGATCGCCGAGGTGCTCACGTTCGTCCATCGCCTTCCGGCCGAGGACGAGGAGCCTGAGCAACCGATGCCGATCGGCATGGCGGTCACGACCGACACCCCGGTACGGATGACCGACGACGCGCACGTGATCATCGATGCAGCCACCAAGCGTGAGCTCGCCAACCTGGCCGACCTGCTCGAATCGAGCGCGATCCCGATCTCCGTGCGAGTCCCGCCCAGCCTGCTCACCGAGTTGCCCGACTCGGGCGACGACGGCGCCGCGCTCGCCGAGCGGCTCGGCACCGCGATGCAGCACAACGACCTGCTGTCGTCACCGATCCTCCCGCTCGATCCCTCGGCGGCGGCAGCCGACGACCAACAGGCGCTGTACACGCAGTGGCTCCGCGACGGCGAGGACGCCCTCGCCCGATCGGTCGCCGCGCCCGCGCAGCGCACGATCGTGCTCGTCGACACGCCGCTCAGCCGAGGCGGCGGGGTGCTCCTCCGAGACCTGGGGGCGCGGCTGCTCGTGATCCCGACCCGGCTCTACGACCAGTTCCCCAACACCCTCGGCGGGTACACCGACACCACCCAGTTGGTGCAGATCGCGGTCGCCCCTGGTGTGACGCTCGATGCGGCGATCGTCGATCGCGACGCGAGCCGCGCGCTCAGCCGGATCACCACGACGCCGCAACTCTCGGCCATCTACCAGGTCACCGATCTGCTCGCGGCACGCCAGCAGATCGTCGACCAAGGCGGAGATCCGCGCCGGCACAGCGTCACGCTCGCCACTCCCGACCTCACGATGCCCTCGCCCAGCGGATTCGAGGAGTTCACCAAGTTGCTCGCGAGCACGGAGGCGTTGCGGCCCACCACGCTCGACGACATCAGTGTGCGCACCGACGAGTTGCTCAACGGCGAGGGGCCCGTCGTGGTCGATCTGCCCGAGGAGGTCGACGGCAGCATCGCCGCACGGACCGAGGTGAGCAACCGACTCGGCCTCCAGGCGGCGAGCACCTCGAGCATGCTGCCACCCGACGACCCGAGGATCGCCGAGTGGACACGGCTGCTGGGCGTGATGCCGAGCAGCGCCGTCACCGACGCGCAGGTCACCGGCATCGCGGCCGACCTCCAACGCCAGTACAAGGCCGTGCTCGATTCGGTGGAGGTGCCGACCGGGTTCTCGTTCAACCTCACCGGACGATCGGGCACCGTCCCGGTCACCCTGCGCAACAACAGCGACATCCCCCTCACGGTCAAGGTACGGATGAGCTCGTCGAAGCTGCTGTTCCCCGATGGCGACCAAACCGTCGAGTTGCCGCCGTTCGCATTCCAGGAGGTGCGGATCCCGATCGAGGCCCGCACCAACGGTCGATTCCCCGTCACCCTCGACGTCATCACGCCGCTCGGCGACGTCCGCATCACGCCACCCGTGCCGTTGACCGCCAGCATCACGGCCCTCAGCGGCATCGGCAACCTGGTCACCGGCGTGGCGTTGCTCGTGTTGCTCACCTGGTGGGCTCGCCACTTCCGGCGAAGTCGCCGGGCGCGGGCCGCCGCCGAGGCCGCCCGTCGTCACCCCGTCACGATGGGCGACGGCACGGGCGTCGATGACGGTGCGGCGCTGTCGCCCGACGCCGCAACGAGTACCCTGCCACCCTCGTGAGCACCAATCGCGTCCGCATCGTCACCGATTCCGCCTGCGACCTGCCCCAGCGGGTGGCCGATGAACTCGGCATCGAGATCGTCCCCCTCACGATCCGCATCGACGGCCACGAGTACGTCGATCGCGCCGATCTCACCCCGGCCGAGTTCTGGGCGAAGTGTGCGGCGTCCCCCACGCTTCCCGAGACCGCCGCACCGGCACCCGGCCAGTTCGAGGCGGTCTACCGATCGCTCGCGGCCCAGGGTGCGACGAGCATCGTCGCAGTGATGCTCAGCGGTGCGTTGTCGGCCACGCTGCAATCGGCCGAACTGGCAGCCCGTTCTGTCGCCGACACGATCCAGGTCACCGTCGTCGACAGCCAGCAGTGCACGATGGGTCTGGGACTCGTCGTCAGCCGTGCCGCCCAACTGGCGGCCGACGGGGGCACCCACGAGGACGTGGTCGCGCTGGCCACCACGCTCGCCGAGACCACCAAGGTGTGGGGTGCGCTCGACACGCTCGAGAACCTGAAGAAGGGCGGCCGCATCGGTGGCGCCCGGGCGCTGCTCGCGTCCGCGCTGGCGATCAAGCCGATCATCGAGGTGCGCGACGGCAAGGTGGAGCAGGGTGGCAAGCAGCGCACCCGCAGCAAGGCGCTCGCCTACCTCGTCGAGAAACTCGTCGAAGCGGGCCCCGTGGAGACGCTGATGGTCCTGCAGGCGGACTGCTCTGACGTCGATGCGTTCGTCGAGATGCTGCGACCTCACCATGAGGGTGAGATCGTGGTCGGCGAGATCGGACCCGTGGTGGGCACTCACGCCGGCCGGGGCACGATCGGCATCGCGTTCAACGTCTCGCCTCGCTGACCTGCCCGCTGGCCCTCGCTCCGGTACCGCACGCTCCGGACGGCGACCGCAATCGGAGTCATTGCCCGGGATTCCGGGGCCGACACCACTAGTGTCGATGTGCGGACATGTCTGCCACGATTCCTGGCGCGAACCCCACGTCGCTGCCCCCTGCCCTTCTTGCCCAGCGCTACCGGCTGGAGCGTCGACTCGCGCAAGGAGGCATGGCCGAGGTCTGGCTCGGCACCGACCTCTCGCTCACCCGCCAGGTGGCCGTCAAGCTGCTGAAGCCGATGCTCGCCGCCGACCCCGTGGTGGCGGAACGGTTCCGCCGCGAGGCGATCGCCGTCGCGCAGTTGAGCCACCCGAACATCGTCGCCGTGTACGACGCGATCGAGGAGCAGATCGGCGGCGAGCGACGTCAGGCCGTCGTGATGCAGTTGGTCAACGGCAAGAGTCTGCGCCAACTGCTCGACGAGCAGAAGCGGCTCAGCCCCGACCTCACCATCCACATCGGTGCGTGCGTCGCTGCTGCGCTGGATTGTGCGCACCACGCCAACCTTGTGCACCGCGACGTCAAGCCCGGCAACATCCTCATCACGCCTGACGGTCGCGTGCTGCTCACCGACTTCGGGATCGCCAAGGGTCTGGCCGGCACCACCGACGACGACCTCACCAGCCCGAACGTGATGATGGGAACCGCGAAGTACCTGTCGCCAGAGCAGGTCCGTGGTCGCAGGCTCGACGGGCGTGCCGATCTCTACTCGCTGGGCCTCGTGCTCTACGAGTGCCTGGCCGGTCGGGTGCCCTTCCTCGGTGAGACCGACGCCGACACCGCGCTGGCCCGGCTCAACCGCGATCCCACCGACCTCGCCAGGCTGCGCCCCACGCTGCCGCTCGGATTGGCCCCGCTGATCCATCGCCTGCTGGCCCGCAAACCGGACGACCGCTACACGAGCGGCGCCGATGTGAAGACGGAACTGCAACGCATCGCCGCCCAACCGAAGATCGATCACGACCTGAGTCGAGACGTCACGCGCGGCACACCACAGCGCGGCACACCCCAGCGCGGGACGCCCGCGGCAGCGGCGACCGCATCCACCCGGACATCATCGAGCACGTCGACGACGGCTCCCGGCCCGCGACGCAGTTCGCCGGTGAACCAGACTCGCCAACCGACACCTGTGAGCGGCTACCAACCCGTTCGCACCGGTCGCGCCGTGGCGCCGCCGACTCGGGTCGACCGAACGCCTCCCTCCCCGACGCGGCCGCGTCAACAGCCGAACCGCAAGTACGAGCAGCGCAGCGGACCATCGTCGATGGTGGTGGCCGGCCTGCTCATCGCGGCACTCGTCGTCGGCCTCGTGCTGTGGGTCACGATGGGCACCGACGACTCCTCGGGGCTCGCCGTGCCGACGACCCAACCGGCCGCGGACACGACGCTGGCCGCCACCCCACAGGCCGCGGTGGGCATCGTCGCCGTGCACAGCTTCGATCCCGATGGCGACGGTGAGGAGCACGACGACCAGATCCCGTTGGTGACCGACGACAACGTCAGCACGGCCTGGACGACGGTCTGCTACAGCGATCGGTACCTCGGTGGCAAGCGCGGCGTGGGCCTCGTCGCCGACCTCGGCAGCGCCCGCACCGGAGTGCTCACCATCGTCATCGGCAGCGCTCCGTATCAACTCAGTGTGTTCGCAGCCGGCGACGGACCCGTCCCGACAGCCTTCCCGGACTGGGGATCGTCGGTGCGCTCGTTCCACGGTGTCGCCGCCGAGACCGTCACCGTCCAGGTCGACACTCCCGCCCGATATCTGTTCGTGTCGTTCAACGAATTGGGCACGAACAACGACTGCGCCAACAACCCCTACCGCGGCAGCATCCAGGAACTCACGTTCACCTGAGTTCGAGCTGCCCCTGCGCGGACTCGGCCGGGCACTAGCCTCCTCCCATCGCTGCACCGCTCGACGACCGTGCACTGGTGACCGCGGCCCAGGGTGGCGACCGAGGGGCGCTCGACCAGCTGTTTCGCATCCACTACGACCGAGTCGTAGCGGTGTGTCGGCGCATCACCGGCAACGAGTCCGACGCCGCGGACGCGGCGCAGGAGGCGATGATCGCGATGGTGCGCGGTCTCCCCAGATTCGACGGTCGGTCGAGCTTCGGCACGTGGGCCTACCGGATCGCGACCAACGCCAGCCTCGACGAGTTGCGTCGCCGCCGACGCCGCCCGGCGCCGGCGCTGCGTCACGACGATCAGCGAAGCCACGAGCTGGCCGACCCCGACGCCGGATTGCGTCTCGACCAGGTGGCCGATCGCGACGCACTCGACGCGGCGCTGCTCGCGGTGCCCGAGGACTTCCGGGTCCCGGTGGTGCTGCGCGACGTCGCCGACCTGGAGTACTCCGAGATCGCGGAGATGCTCGGCGTCCCGGTCGGGACGGTCAAGAGCCGCATCGCCAGGGGTCGCGGCATGCTGGCCGTCGCCTTCCACCAACACGGCGGGAACCAGCACGGCGAGTCCGAACGTCCAACCCGAGGATCCCCCACGGGACCATGAACGACCACGCATGAACGACCCCGCATGAACGACCACGCATGAACGACCACGACGCAGCGCTCCAGGACCACGAGTTGGCTTCGGCCTACCTCGATGGTGAGGCCACAGCGCACGAGCGCGCCATGGTGGAGGCGTCGCCCGAACTCCTGGCGTTGGTCGCCTCGTTCCGGCAGGTCAGGGACACGCTCGGTCAGGTACCGGCCGCGCCGGTCGCCCAGCGCGACACCGCGATCGCCGCTGCGCTCGCCGAGTTCGATCGCCCGGCGACCGTCCCTGCAGCGCCGTCCAACGTCGTTCCGTTCGCCCGCCGGCAGCGGTGGTCGAAGGTGATCGGTGTTGCCGCCGCCGTGATGCTGATGGGCGTCGTCGGCGTCGCTGCCGTCAACTCGTTCAAGGGCTCCGACGACAGCCAGTCGTCGAGCACCGCAGGCGACGACCAGTTCACCGTTGCTGCCGGCGATGCCCAGAAGACGGCGTCCCAGGACTCCTCGGGACGACCGGTGGTCACCATCGGTGCCATCAACGCGCCGGCCGTCGCCGTGCCGCAGTTCACCGATCCATCGCAGTTGCGGGCGATGCCCACACCCGAGGCGTTGCCAGCCGGCACTGTCGCTGCATCCGCGCCGGACAGCATCGCGTCCGACGGTGGAGTCGCCGCCGACACGACCGCCGCTGCGGCGACGCCGATGTTCAGCCTCGAGTGTCCGCTCACCGAACACCAGGTCGTGCTCGGCGAGATCGTCTGGATGGACACGCCCGCGGTCGCCGTGCGCGATACGGTCACCGGCGTGACCCAGGCGCTCGACCATCAGTGCAACGTGCTGATCTCCGTCGAGCCCTGACCTCGTGCAGGTCCTGCTCCTGACCGCGACGGCGGTCGCCGCGCTCGCCAACTGGTGGTCCCGTCTCGCGTCCAACGACGCGGTGGAGCGCTGGTCGAAGCCACTCACCACTGTGCTCGTGATCGGCCTCGCGCTCGCCAGCGGCGCACCGGGCGGGCAGGTCGCCGTCGCCGTGGTCGCGCTGACGCTGTGTCTCGCCGGTGACGTGGCCCTGATGTCGATCGTCGACAAGTTCGTCCTCGGCCTGGCGGCGTTCCTGCTCGGCCATCTGGTGTTCATCGTGCTCTTCGCGCAGTACGGGATGTCCGAGCCCGCGCTCGCCGCGATCGCGCTGGCGTTGGTCGCCGTCCTCGTCGCCACCGCCGGCCGCACCATCGTCAAGGGGGCGTCGTCGAACGATCCCGCGCTGCGCATCCCGGTCACCGCCTACCTCGTCGTGATCTCGTCGATGGCGGTCTGCGGCTGGGCCACCGGTCAGGCGTGGGTCATCGCCGGGACGACGCTGTTCGTGATCTCCGACACCGTGCTCGGGTGGGGTCAGTTCGTGCGCGACCGCCGATGGATGTCGGTGGTCATCATGGTGACCTACCACGGCGCCATCGCGTCGCTGGCACTCAGTCTCTGGTGACCAGCGGGATAGGCTCCCTCGTCATGCCGGGTAATCCGATCACCGATCCCAACTGGGCCCCCGATCTCGCGGACACCGTCGAGCGAGTGGTGGCCAAGGTCCGCACCACCGCCACCGACAACGCGGTCAAGGCATCGCGTGGGGTGGTCTTCGGTGTCGTCGTCCTCCTGGCAGTGATGGTCGCGACCCCCCTCCTCATCATCCTCGTCCTCGGGATCCTCCGCGAGACCCTCGCCACCTTCGTCGACCACGACCAGGCGGTGTACCTGTCGTACTTCATCCTCGGTGCCGTGCTGCTCGTCCTCGGCGTCGTCGCCCTCCGTGCTCGGCACAAGGGTGAAGCCGCGTGAGCCACCAGCAGGTCATCATCATCGGGTCCGGTCCGGCCGGGCTGACAGCCGCCATCTACACCGCCCGCGCCAACCTCTCTCCCCTGGTCATCGAGGGTGAGCCGAGCAGCACGAGCGACCAGCCCGGTGGCCAACTGATGCTCACCACCGAGGTCGAGAACTTCCCCGGTTTCCCCGAGGGCATCATGGGCCCCGAGCTGATGATGCGCTGCCGCGAGCAGGCAGCCCGCTTCGGCGCCCAGTTCCTCACCGCCAAGGCGACGGCCATCGACTTCAGCGAGCGCCCGTTCAAGGTGTGGGTCCGCGACGATCTCCACACCGCCGACTCGATCATCGTCAGCACCGGCGCGCAGAGCCTCATGCTGGGGCTCGATGCCGAGACCCGCCTGCTGGGGCACGGGCTGTCCACCTGCGCCACGTGCGACGGCTTCTTCTTCCGTGGCCACGAGATCGCGGTGGTCGGTGGCGGCGACTCGGCCGTCGAGGAAGCCACGTTCCTCACCAAGTTCGCATCCCGGGTGATCATGCTGGTTCGCCGCGACGAACTGCGCGCCTCCAAGATCATGCAGGAACGCGCTGCGGAGAACCCCAAGATCGAGCTGCGCTGGAACACGGTGGTCGACGACCTCGTGGGCACGGACAAGCTCGAGGGCGCCGTGGTTCGCAACGTGGTCACCGGGGCAGTGGAGACCCTCCCCGTCACCGGGCTGTTCGTCGCCATCGGGCACCGTCCCAACACCGACCTGTTCAAGGGTGTGCTCGACATGGAGGACAACGGTTACCTCGTCACTCGGCCGGGCTCCTCGTACACCAACATCGACGGCGTCTTCGCCTGCGGAGACGTCCAGGACCACACCTACCGTCAGGCGATCACCGCCGCCGGTTCCGGTTGCATGGCGGCCATCGACTGCGAGCGGTGGCTCGAGTCGAACCTGCACTGACCACCGCGCAAGGCCAGGTCATCCACACTGCCCACACCCTCCGGAATGGGCTTCCTGTTCCGTGGGTTGGTCGGCGGTAACATCACCTTCCCCAGCGAAAGGACCACCATCATGGCCGATGGCATCGTCACCCTCACCACGTCCACCTTCGATGAGACCGTCGCCGCCAGCGACAAGCCGATCATCGTCGACTTCTGGGCCGAATGGTGCGGACCCTGCAAGATGATTGCGCCGATCCTGGGTGAGATCGCCACCGAACAGCCGGGTCTCACCGTGGCGAAGCTCAACGTCGACGAGAACCCCGACATCGCCATGCGGTTCAACGTGATGAGCATCCCGACGCTGCTGGTCTTCCACCAGGGCGAGGTCCGCAAGCGCCTCGTCGGCGCGAAGGGCAAGGGTCAACTCCTCCAGGAGCTCGACGAATTTCTGCCTACTTCCCGCTGACTCCCGGTCAGCGCGGCGAGGCCATACGCGACCTGCAACGACGCCTCGGAGCCGCCGGGTATCCACCCGCCGCGGGGACCGAGGCGGGTGAGTTCTGCGCGTCCACCGAGGCAGCCGTCCGCGCGTTCCAGGCCGCACGCGGCATCCGCGTCGACGGCATCTGCGACGAACACACGTGGACCGCGCTGGTGGAGGCCACGTGGAAGTTCGGCGACCGACTGCTGTTCTTGACCTCGCCGAACCTGCGCGGGGACGACGTGGCCGAACTCCAGTCCCGCTTGGCGCGCCTGGGCTTCGACAGTGGTCGCGTCGACGGCATTCTCGGCCCCCGCACCTCGCGTGCGCTCGCCGATTTCCAGTCGAACTGCGGCGTCAACGCCGACGGGGTCTGCGGTCCCGACACGGTGCGAGCGATCATCGTCGTCAGCGGCCAGACGGGCAACGGCCCCGGTGTGACCGCCGTTCGAGAGCGGGAACTGATGCTCGCCGGCTACGGGTCCCTCGCCAACTGCCGCATCGTGATCGGGCAGTTCGGTGGTCTGAGCAGCATCGCCCGCACCCTGGCCCGCGAGCTCAGGCTCCGTGGCGCAACCGTGATGCCGCTCGACGAGCCCGACGCCGTGGCCCAGGCGATCGCCGCCAACCACTTCGGAGCGCACGCGTACGTCGGGTTCGAGAGCAGCGCAGAACCCATCGCCGTGGCGCACTACTACAAGGTGCCGACCTTCGAGTCGGTGGGTGGCCGGGCCCTGGCCGAGGCCGTGGCCCACGAGATGCGCGACATCGAGGGCCTCGAGCCCACCGTCGCGGGCATGCGTCTCCCCGTGCTGCGCGAGACCCGGATGCCGGCGGTGTTGTTCACCATCGGGCCCGTGCGGATGGCCACCGACGCTGCTCCGCACCTCGCCGCAGCCGTCCTGAGGGCCTTCGAAGTCTGGATCTTACGCGCGACCTGAGTGTTTATCCACAGCGTTGTCCCCCGCTGTGTGTAACCCTCAATCGAAGGTTTGTAAAGGATCCTCGACCCTCCGTGGTCACCCTAGGGTTGAATACCACCCGCTGTGGTCATTTGGTGATAGATCCGCTCCAAGTCTTCAAGATCTGCGAACTCGATGACCACCTTCCCACGGCCCGATCCCATGCTCACACTGACCCGTGTGGACAAGTAGTCGGCCAGCAGCTCCTCGAGCTCCAACAAACCGGGCGGACGAAGCCGAGTGGCACCGGTGAGCCCTGCCCCATCGGCAACCTTCTTGGGCGTGGCAGGTGCCTCCGTGGACTCGTCGGCCACCGCGCCCCGGTCGCGTACGGCTTCCTCGAGCATGCGCACGGACCAGTTCTCCGCCGCCGCTCGCCGCGCCAATTGCTCCTGGAACGCTCGATCGGGGGTGCCGAGCAGGGCCTTCGCATGACCCGCGGACAATCGGCCATCGGCCAGGAGATGCTGGATCGCCGCGGGAAGCGACATCAGGCGCAGCGTGTTGCTCACCGCCGACCGGCTCTTGCCGACGCGTGTGGCCACCTGCTCGTGCGTGAGCGAGAAGTCTTCGATCAGTTGTTGATAGGCGGCGGCCTCCTCCAGTGGAGTGAGATCCTGGCGGTGAAGGTTCTCCACCAATGCACGCTCGACCGAGCCGAGGTCGTCGGTGACCCGCACGATGGCGGGGATCACGGCGAGGCCAGCGCGCCGTGCGGCCCGCCAGCGGCGTTCGCCGGCGATCAGTTCATACGTCTGCTCCCCTGTCGCCCGAACCAGGACCGGCTGCAACACGCCGATCTCACGGATCGACGATGCGAGCTCGGCAAGGGTCTCCTCGTCGAAGTGCACCCGCGGCTGATGGGGGTTGGGGACGATGCTGGCCACCGGAAGTTCTTCGAGTCGCGGCTGGTCGCCGGTCACGACCGCCGTGGCGTCGGCGGGGATCAGTGCCCCCAAGCCTTTACCGAGTCCGCTGAGACGGGCCACCGCTGACCTCCTTCGCGACGCCGCGGTACGCCGTGGCGCCACGCGAGCTGGGATCGTACGTGATGATCGGCTGCCCGTACGACGGGGCCTCGGACAGTCGCACGGTGCGGGGCACCACGGACCGGCACACCTTGTCGCCGAAGTGCTCGCGCACCTCTTTGACGACCTGGTCGGACAGCTTGGTGCGGGCGTCGTACATGACGCAGACGATCGTGCTGACCTCCAGGCGCGGGTTCAGGTTCCGCTTGACGAGATCGACGTTGCGGAGCAGTTGGCCCAGACCTTCGAGTGCGTAGTACTCGCACTGGATCGGGACGAGCACCTCGGCCGCGGCATTGAGTCCGTTGACCGTCAGCAGCCCGAGCGACGGGGGACAGTCGATCAGCACGTAGTCGTAGTCCTCGAGGACGGCCTCGATGGCCCGACGCAGTCGATTCTCGCGACTGAAGGCCGGGACCAGTTCGATCTCGGCACCGGCGAGATCGAGGCTCGCCGGCGCGACGAACAGGTTCTTCACCGCCGACGGTTCGATGCAGTTCTCCAGGGGAACCTCGTGCATGATCACGTGGTACATCGACGTCTCGAGACCGCGATTGTCGATGCCGAGACCCGTGGAGGCGTTGCCCTGCGGATCGAGGTCGATGATCAGGGTGCGATAGCCCAACTCCGCCAGGCACGCCCCGACGTTGATGGTGGTGGTGGTCTTGCCGACGCCGCCCTTTTGATTGGCGACGGCGATCACTCGGGGAAGCGGTCGGCTTCCGGCGGCGGGTGAGGTCATCGAGGAACATCTCCTGCTCGCTCATGTCCGTCGGGACAGATGCTCGACGGAACGGACGGAACTGCAGGGTAGCGGACGGTTCGACGTCGCGCGTGGATGCGCGTGCACGACCGCCGATTGTTCCACGTGGAACATCGTCACTGTCTCACCACTCGTCAGTGTCGACGGAACGCGTGGCGCTCCGCGGACGAAGCCTGGACGACACCGAGAGGTCGGCTCATGTCGACCGGGCCCGCGATGTTCCACGTGGAACATCAGCACCGGGTGAAGACGCGGAATCCCTGCTCACGATGGAACTCGGCCAAACCGCATTCCTCCAGCAGTGCTGCCGGCCACCGCTCGGGGTCGTCCACCGGTGGCTCGCTGACGAGGAGCAGGCCACCGTCACGAAGGAGCTCGCCGGCCCACCGAGCCGTCACCGGGGGAGCGGCGAAGCTGCGGGCCGTGACGATGTCGAACGACCGTGGGGCGATTCCCGCGACGGTCGCGACGTCGTCGGCCACGACCGACACGCGGTCGCCCAACTGCAGCGACTGCACGGCTCGGCGCAGCAGGTCGGCTCGCGTGTGGCGTCGCTCGACCAGGGTCACCCGCAGGTCCGGGCGCCGCACGGCGATGACCAGTCCCGGAAGTCCCCCACCAGACCCGAGATCGACCACGCTCGCAGGGCCAGCGGGCAGCTGCGCCACGAACCGATCTGCGTGGGCCACCGCATCGGCGATGGGCATGCCGATCGCGCCACGCGCCTGAATGACGCGGAGCGCGGCGACGAGTTCGTCGTCAGGCATTCGCCGGAGCGATGATCACCCGGCGGTACGGGTCGTCACCCTCGGAGCGGGTCGCGATGCCGTCCATCTCGGACAGCGAGTCGTGGATGACCTTGCGGTCGGCCGACGACATCGGCTCCAGCACGCGGGCCACCCCGGAGGACTTGACTTCCTCGGCCATCTGCGCCGCGAACTGACCGAGTGCGATGCGACGGCGCTCGCGATAGCCACCGACGTCGATCCGCAGACGGGTGTCGTGGTCACCGAGGCGACGCTGGGCTGCCACCCGGGCCAGGTCCTGCACGGCCTGCAGCGTGGTACCGCGCGGGCCGACGAGCAGACCAAGTTCCTGGCCATGCACACGAACCTCGAGGTCGTCGCCGTCCTCGACCAGTTCGACGGTGCCACTCAACCCGAACGCGTCGATCAGCCCACTCATGAAGCGACTGGCTTCCTCACCCACCTGACGTGCATCCACGGCCTGCTCCCTGCTGCTCTTCTGGTTGTTGTTCGACTGCGACTCCCCCGTCGCTGCGGGCTTGCGCTCGGCTGCGGGCTTGCGTTCGCGCGGTGCACGAGGCGCCGCCGCCTTCTTGGGCTTGGGTGCGGCCGCGCCGGCGCCGTCGCCCGACGATGCGGCCGCGTCGGTGGTCGCCGCCTTGTCCGCCTTGGTCGACTTGTCACGGCTCTTGCGATCTCGACGATCGACCTTCTGACGAACCTGCGCCGGACGGACCCGGGCTCGCACCCGTGCCTCGCCGCGGACCCTGCCGAACAGCCCTGCCTTGGGCTCCTCGAGGATGTCGAATTCGGCGTCCTCATCGTGGACACCCAACTGATCGAGCGCCTTCTCCTTGGCTTCTTCCACGGTCTTGCCGGTGGTCTCTACCCATTCCATGTGTGCTGACCTGCTACTTCTTCTTCGGTTGGGGGCGACTCGAGCTGTCGGGGCGAGCGGCCTTCCCTGTGGACGGTGGACGACCCGACTTCCCGCTGGACGCGGGGGTGGGCTTGTTCTTGGGCGGCGTGACCCGCTTGCTCGGCGTGGTGGTGGCGGCCGACTTCTCCGGCACCTTCTTGGCGGCCGTCAGCTCGCGCTTGGCCTGCGAGAACAGGCCGCCAGGAGCATCGCCGTTCTTCTTCTGGTCCTCGCGAGCACGTTCGCTCGCTCGTTGCGCCTGCCGGCCGAGGGACTCCTCACCCTTGTAGAAGCGGTGCGTGATGTACCAGTTCAAGCCGATGCGGAAGACCGCCTGGGCGAAGTAGTAGATCACCAGACCGGTGAGGTAGAAGCCCATGAACACGGCGAACACGACCGGCAGGTACTGCATGAGCTTCTGCTGGTTGGCCGAGATGGTGGGGGAGACCGCAGCACGGGAGGCGACCATCCGCTGCTGCACGAAGTACAACGCACCCAGCGCCAGGACCAGCGCCATGTAGATCAGGCCCTGTCCGAACGAGTCGCGCATCACCATGTACGGGCGCTTGGACAGATCGAGGCCCCAGGCGAGCATCTCGGTCTTGCCGACGAGCGACTGATAGAGCTTGGTGCTGGTGCTGACGTACTGCGGCGTGAAGGTGCCGTCGGGGCCCTTGGTGGTGAGACCGTGGAGCACGCGGAAGATGATGATGAACACCGGCATCTGCAACAGCAGCGGGAAGCAGGAGGCGAGCGGGTTGACCTTGTGCTCCTGGTAGAGCTTCATCATCTCTTCGTTGAGCTTCTGGCGATCACCGCGGTACTGGTTCTGCAGCTTCTTCATCTCGGGCTGCAGCTTCTGCATCTCGAGCATGCCCTTGGTGCTCTTCAGCACCAGCGGCGCGGTGATGACCATCACCGTCAACGCGATCATCGAGATGGCGATGATGTAGTTGTTGGTGAAGCTGTAGAACCAGGCGAGCAGCGCAGCGGGGGGCTCGAACAAACCAGCAATCATGCGACGGATCCCTTGTCGTGTGCGAATGGAGGAACAGAGGACGAGCGGTGGCGCTCAGAGGGTTCGGGGACCGGGTCCCACCCGGACGGGCCGAAGGGACGGCAGCGCAGCAAGCGCCGAAATGCCAGCCACGAGCCGCGGCCGGTGCCGTGGACCTCGAGCGCTTCGATGGCATAACTGCTGCATGTGGGGGTGAACCGGCACGGCGAGGGACGTCCGTCGACGGCGCGCTGGTACCCGACGATCATGCGCAGCATGGCCCGTTGTATCAGCCCCGCACTCGGCGGAGCAGTTGGGTGAGATCGAACTGGAGTTCGACGAACGACCGCTCGGCGGCGGCCGGACGGGCGCCGAACAGGAATTCCCCCGGTGGCAGCGCCTCGGCGGACGAGGCGTCCTGCAGCATGGCCCGTAGTCGACGCCGAACACGGTTGCGAACGACGGCGGGTCCGAGCGCGCGACCCAGTGCGTACGCCACACGCGGCGGTGTGGAGGTTCCTGGAGGATCGAGTATGTAGGTGCACCACAAGACTCCGGCCCGAGCGCGCTGTCCGTCCGCAGCAATGCGTGAGAACGCGCGGCGCTCTCGGATGCGCCAGATCAAGCCGACAGACGGTGACGGCCCTTGGCGCGCCGCGACTTCAGCACGGCACGGCCAGCACGGGTGCTCATCCGAAGGCGGAAGCCATGCTTCTTGGCCCTGCGGCGGTTATTGGGTTGGTAGGTGCGCTTCACGCAGCCCTCCTCGAGCTGCACTCGGCAGCACTCACAGTCGACGAAATTCGAATGACATCGCGCGCCGGACTTCGCCGGCAACGCCAGAACAGGCGCCAAGACTACGGTCGCGCGAGGCCGTGTGGCAACCGCCAGCGGCGACGGCGCGACATGAAGGGCTTCCGAGCTGCCCCGGAAGGCCGGCGTTCGGAGGACGGACGGAAGCCTGCTAGCGTGCGCCGTTCAACGATGTGGGTTGTCCACATGATGTGGACAATGATGTGGATTCTGATGAGGGACCCGGGAGGAGGCGCAGGTGAGCGACCATGAGCAGCTGTGGACAGCCGTTGCGCAATTGCTCCGCGCGCAGGTGTCCGAGGCCGTCTGGTTCTCCACCTTCCAGGACGTGGTGGCCCTGGACAGTGACGCTTCGATGGTGCGGGTGAGTGCGCCGAACGCACACGCCCGCGACCGCATTCTGTCGCGATATCTCCCGCTGGTGAGGGATGCTCTCGAAGAAATCGGGGCCGCTCACGTCAACTTCGTGGTCGAGGTGCAGGTCGCCGAGCCCGAACCGGAGTCGCAGTGGACGCAGGAGAACGTCCGCGAGACCGGCACCTCGTCGGCGGGCAACGGCAACGGCAGCGCACCGAGCAACAACGGCGACGCCCGCAGTTCGAGCGGCAGCAGTTCCAGCAACAACGGCATCACCGACGGGATGAACCCCCGCTACACCTTCGAGACGTTCGTGAAGGGCGCGTCGAACCAGTTCGCGCTCGCTGCCGCACTCCGGGTCGCTGAAACGCCGGGTCGCAGCTACAACCCGTTGTTCATCTACGGCTCGGCCGGCTTGGGCAAGACCCACCTCCTCCACGCCATCGGCCACTACGTGCAGAGCCACTACCAGCACGACGTGGTGCGGTACGTCAGCACGGAGACGTTCCTCAACGAGTACGTCGACGCGATCCGCACCAACACCACCGCCAACTTCAAGCGCCGCTACCGCGACATCGACGTGCTCCTCATCGACGACATCCAGTTCATGGAGGGCAAGGAGGGACTCCAGGAGGAGTTCTTCCACACGTTCAACTCGTTGCACGGCGCCAACAAGCAGATCGTGATCTCCAGCGACCGCATGCCCGACGCGATCCCCACGCTCGAGGAGCGCCTTCGTGGCCGCTTCAAGTGGGGACTGATCACCGACATCCAGCCCCCGGACCTCGAGACCCGCCTCGCCATCCTTCGCAACAAGGCCGAGCGCGATCACAGCCCGGTGCCGTCGGAAACCCTTGAATTCATTGCCTCTCGCATCACCACCAACATCCGCGAGCTCGAGGGCGCGCTCATTCGCGTCACCGCCTACGCGAGCCTCAACAACGTCCCGATCAGCACGCATCTCGCCGAGCAGCTGCTGAGCGACCTGTTGAGCGACCAGTTCGTCAAGCCCCGCACCGACGAGGAACTGTTGAACGAGATCGCAGTGATCCTCGGCTTCAGCGTCGAGGCGTTGCGGGGCAAGAGCCGTCAACGACCGTTGGTCACCGCTCGCCAGACCGCGATGTACGTCTTCCGCGAGCTCACCGACCTGAGCTATCCGGCGATCGCCCGGCTGTTCGGCGGACGCGACCACACCACCGTCATCCATGCCGTCGACAAGATCCAGCGGCTGATGAAGGAACGCAAGCAGATCTACGATCAGGTCACCGATCTGGTCCAGCGGCTGAAGACCTCATGACCGTCCGACACGCCTTCCCAGGGCGCGCGGGCCATGTGGACGACGAGCGTCGCGCGGGGGACAACCCGAAGTTGTCCACCGAACTACACGCGGGTGGTTTTTCACCTGTGCGCACGTGGGGAAACCGGTGTGGACACGCGTCGGCCACCTACGCTGGGCAAACAAGGGGTTGTGCACAATCCACAGCCCTTATTACCTCTATTACCTTTGTACAGAACCCCTGTCGAGAAAGGCAACGCTGTGAAGTTCCGTTGTGAGCGTGAAGCCCTGGCCGAGGCATTGGCCACCGCCGGCCGTGCGGCCACCGGCCGAACTGGTGCCCTGCCTGTCCTGTCCGGTCTCCGGCTCGAACTGAAGGGTGATCAGCTCACCGTCACCGGAACGGACCTCGATCTCACGATCCAACTCACCATCGAGGTCGGTGGTGAGCGAGACGGTGGCGTCGTGGTGCCGGCTCGTCTCGCAGCCGACATCGTGCGTTCGTTGGGAACGGGCAAGGTCGAAGTCGCCGTCGAGGGCGACGACGTCAGCATCAGCAACGGCCGGTCGCAGTTCAGCGTCCGCCCGTTGAGCTTCGACGACTATCCGAAGCTCGCCTCACCGGTGAACTCTTCGGTCACGTTGCCCTCTGGTGAGTTCGGCGACGCCCTCCGTCAGGTGGTCCGGGCGGCGAGCACCGACGAGGCGAGGCCGATCCTCACGGGTGTCCTGATGGCATCCGAGGCCGAGGGCCTTCGCATGGTCGCCACCGACTCGTATCGACTCGCCGTGCGCGACCTGTTGGGCCAGCAGGTCCTGGCAGCCGACCAGAAGGTGCTGGTTCCTGGCCGGGCCCTCACCGAACTGCAGCGGCTCGTCGGTGGCGGACCCGAGGTCACGATGCGCCTCGGCGACCGAGATGCCACCTTCGAGGTGGGCACGACCCGGCTGACCACGCGTCTGATCGAGGGCGAGTTCCCCAACTACCGCCAGCTGATCCCGGCGAGTCACCCGAACGCACTGACGGTCGAGCGTGAGCCGTTGCTCGAGGCGATCCGGCGCGTGAAGATCCTCGCCCGCGATGCCACGCCCGTGCGGCTGCAGATGGGTGGCGACACGCTGCGCCTGCAGGCCATCACCCAGGACGTCGGCAACGCCACCGAGGAGCTCGACGCGCAGTACACGGGGAGCGAGCTCACCGTGGCGTTCAACCCCGACTACCTCGCCGCGGGTGTCGAAGCGTGCATCGGCGACTCCGTCACGCTGTCCACGCTCGACGCCCTCAAGCCGGCCGTCGTGCGCGGCGACGGCAACCCGGACTACCTGTACCTGCTGATGCCCGTCCGCGTCCCGTAACGCATGCTCGTCACTCGGCTGGAGCTGGTCGACTTCCGCAACTACCGGGAGGCGTCGTTCGAGTTCCATCCCGGCATCACGGCCATCGTCGGACTCAACGGCCAGGGCAAGACGAACCTCGCCGAGGCCCTCGCCTATCTGGCGTCGCTCGACAGCTTTCGCGGCGCGCCGACCGAGGCCCTGATCCGTGTCGGGGCCGACCTCGCGATCGTGCGGGCCACGGTGGCTCACCCCGACGGGCGAGAGGTGCTGGTCGAGTTGGAGTTGACCCGCAACGGCCGCAATCGCGTCCAGGTCAACCGGCAGCGGCTCGGGCGGTCGCGTGAGCTGCTGGGCGTGATGCGGGTGACGGTGTTCTCGCCGGACGACCTCGCGCTGGTGAAGGGTGGCCCGCAGGAACGCAGGCGGTTCCTCGACGACACGCTGGTGGCGTTGGCGTTGAAGTACGACGCGATGCGCCTGGAGCTGGACCGGGTGGTGAAGCAACGCAACGTGCTGCTCAAGCAGTGCGGCGGTCGACTGGACGACGAGGCGCAGGTGACGCTCGACGTCTGGGACGCGAAGCTGGCCGCAGGTCGGTGACCAGTTCGGCCACGCGCGAGCGGTGCTGGTGGCCCGGCTGGCGCCGATGGTGGCCGAGGCCTACGAGCAGCTCGCCGACCGACCGTCCTCGGTCGAGCTGCGGTACGAGCCGGCATGGCGACAGCGCGGTCTCGTGTCCGCGCTCGCCGAGGCCCGAGTCGATGACGTCCGCCGCGGGGTGAGCACCGTCGGACCCCATCGCGACGACGTGGACCTGTTCATCGGCGGCCTCCCGGCGCGTACGCACGCGTCGCAGGGGGAGCAGCGCACGATGGCGCTGGCGTTGCGCCTCGCCGCCCATCGGATGGTGGCCGACAAGGTGGGGAGCGCACCGGTGCTGGTGCTCGACGACGTCCTCAGCGAACTCGATCCGCACCGATCCGCGGCGTTGCTGCGGCACCTTCCCGAGGGTCAGGTCGTGCTGACGACGGCGGGGGTGCTGCCCGACGCGGCACATCCCGATGCGATCGTTCGCATCTCGGATGGCACAGTGATGGCATGACCGACTGGGGTTCGACTCGCAAGGGCGGCAAAGGCGACGAGCCGGTGCGCCTGGGCGACAGCCTGCATCAGGTGATGCGGTCCCTGCGCCCCGACGACGACGCCGTCGAACAGCCGGCGGCGAGCACGATCGGCGGCGTCTTCGGGCGTTGGGACGAGGCCGTGGGGGCCGCGGTCGCGGCGCACGTGCAGCCCGTGAAACTCGACGGCACGACGCTGGTCGTGAAGGTCGACGACCCCGCCTGGGCCACCCAGCTGCGATTTCTGGAGGGCACGCTGCGTCGTCGTCTGCTCGAGGTCGCAGGTGCCGTCGTGGAGCGCATCGAGGTACGCGTCGCGGGTCGCTGAGAACCCCGAAAAACATGGCTCGCAGGGGCCAACGTCCACCTCTTCGTGACACCCCTCGGGTAGGCTGTAGTTCATTCGCGACGACCGCCGAGGCGTTTTCGCCGGGCTCGTGACTCGCCAACAAAGATGCAGGTCAACGCCTGTATTCCCCCGAACTGATCGAGGTGTGTGTGGCTTCTGACGCCAAGCAACCAAGTGCCGATTACGGCGCGAAAGACATTCAAGTCCTGGAGGGTCTCGACCCCGTCCGGAAGCGGCCCGGAATGTACATCGGGTCCACCGGTCTGGCCGGCCTCCACCACCTCATCTGGGAGGTCGTCGACAACGCCGTCGACGAGGCGATGGCGGGCTTCTGCACCCGCATCGTGGTCACGCTGCTGGCCGATGGCGGCTGCAGCGTGGAGGACAACGGTCGCGGTGTTCCGGTCGATCCGTACCCGTCCGGCCCGCACAAGGGCAAGAGCGCTGCCGAGGTCGTCCTCACGGTCCTGCACGCCGGTGGCAAGTTCGGCGGCGAGGGCTACAAGGTGTCCGGTGGCCTCCACGGTGTCGGCGTCAGCGTCGTCAACGCGCTCAGCGAGCGCCTGTTCATCGAGATCGACAAGCAGGGCACTCGATACCAGCAGGAGTACGCCAAGGGCGGCCGTCCGCAGGGCAAGCTCGCCGCGGTCGGCCCGACGCCGCCCAAGGGTCGCGCCAGCGGCACCACGGTCACGTTCTGGCCGGATCCTGTCGTCTTCGCCTCCGAGGGCACCGAGTTCGTGTCCCGCACCGTGCTCGAGCGTCTGCAGACCATGGCGTTCCTCAACCGCGGTCTCGAGATCGTGTTCCGCGACGAGCGGCCGGACCGCGAGCAGGAAGTCACGTTCCAGTACAAGGGCGGCATCGTCGACTTCGTCAAGCACCTCAATGCGTCGAAGGAGGCGTTGTTCTCCAAGGTCGCCCATTTCGAGGACGACGACGACGAGGGCGGTCAGACGCTCGACATCGCCATCCAGTGGAACACGGGCTACTACGAGGGCATCCACGGCTACGCCAACGGCATCAGCACGATCGAGGGCGGCATGCACGTGGAGGGCTTCAAGACCGCGCTCACGAGCGTCGTCAACAAGTACGCCCGGGCCAAGGGCCTGCTCAAGGAGAAGGACGACAACCTGCTCGGCGAGGACATCCGCGAGGGCATCACCGCCATCATCGCCGTCAAGCTGCGCGAGCCGCAGTTCGAGGGCCAGACCAAGGCCAAGCTCGGCAACGTCCCCATGCGCAGCTTCGTCCAGAAGGCCACCAACGAGAAGCTCGCCGAGTGGCTCGACGAGAACCCCGCCGAGGCCAACAAGGTCGTCAAGAAGGCGCAGTCCGCCGCCCAGGCTCGTGTCGCCGCCAAGAACGCCCGCAACGCCATCCGTCGCAAGACGGCGCTCACCGGCGCCGGCATGCCGGACAAGCTCAAGGACTGCAGCAGCGGCAACCCCGAGGAGAGCGAGCTCTTCATCGTCGAGGGCGACTCCGCCGGTGGCTCGGCGCTCAACGCCCGAGACCCGCGCACCCAGGCGCTGCTGCCGATCCGCGGCAAGATCCTCAACGTCGAGCGCGCCCGTCTCGACAAGATGCTGAAGAACAACGAGATCCAGGCGCTCATCACCGCCATCGGTGGCGGCGTGGGCGACGAGTTCGACGTCACCAAGGCCCGCTATCACAAGGTCATCGCGTTGTGCGACGCCGATGTCGACGGCAGCCACATCCGCACCCTGCTGCTCACGTTCTTCTTCCGCCAGATGCGTGGCCTCGTCGAGGCCGGGTACATCTACATCGCCCAGCCGCCGCTGTTCTCCACCCTCGTCGGCAAGGAGAAGGTCTACCTCAAGGACGAGCACGCCAAGGCCGTGTTCCTCGAGGCGCACCCCAACCACAAGAACGACTTCAACCGGTTGAAGGGTCTCGGCGAGATGGACTGGCAGGAGCTCAAACCCACCACGATGGACACGGCGTCGCGCACGCTGCTGCAAGTCACCGTGGAGGAGGCGGCCGTGGCCGACGAGATCACGAGCGTGCTCATGGGCGACGACGTCGAGAGCCGCAAGCAATTCATCACCGCCAACGCGCGTGACGTGAGGAACCTGGACTTCTGATGAGCGACACACCCACACCCCCCACCAACAGCGACGGGCCCGGCGACGACATCCAGCCCATCCAGCTGCAGGACGAGATGGAGCGCAGCTTCATCGACTACGCGATGTCGGTCATCATGTCGCGTGCGTTGCCCGACGTGCGCGACGGACTCAAGCCCGTCCACCGCCGGATCATCTGGGACATGGACCAGCAGGGCTTCCGCCCCAACCGCGCCCACGTGAAGTCGGCCCGCGTCACCGGCGACACCATGGCCAAGTACCACCCGCACGGCAACTCGGCCATCTACGACGCGCTCGTGCGCATGGCCCAGCCGTTCAGCCTGCGTCACCCGCTCATCGACTTCCACGGCAACTACGGCTCGCCCGACTTCGGTGCCGCAGCCGAGCGTTACACCGAATGTCGGCTCGATCCGCTGGCGATGCAGATGCTCGCCGACATCGACGAAGAGACCGTCGACATGCGGGCCAACTACGACAACACCACCGAGGAGCCGTCGGTCCTGCCGGCGCGTTTCCCGAACCTGCTCGTCAACGGCAGCCAGGGCATCGCCGTCGGCATGGCCACGAGCATCCCGCCGCACAACCTGGGCGAGGTCATCGACGCCACCATCCACCTCATCGATCATCCCGACGCCACCGCCGACGATCTGATGCAGTTCGTGAAGGGTCCCGACTTCCCCACGGGCGGCAGCATCCTCGGCCGCGCCGGCATCATGGACGCCTACCGCACCGGGCGCGGCAGCATCAAGATGCGGGCCAGTGCCACCATCGAAGAGGGCCGCCGCGGGCAGATGCAGATCATCGTCACCGAGCTGCCCTACCAGGCCAGCTGCTCGTCGATCGCCGGACGCATCCAGGAGCTCGTCGACGGCGGCGACCTCGACGGCATTGCCGACGTCAACGACGCATCGGCCGGGGGCAAGACCAACCTGGTCGTCACGCTGAAGCGCGATGCCAACGCGAACGTGGTGCTCAACAACCTGTACAAGCTCACCCAGCTGCAGAGCAGCTTCCCGGTCAACATGGTGGCGCTCGTCCACGGCGTGCCGCGCACGCTCAACCTCGTGCAGGCACTGCAGGGCTACGTCGAGCACCAGGTCGACGTCATCACCCGTCGCACCCAGTTCCGCCTCGACAAGGCCAAGCGCCGCGAGCACATCCTCGAAGGGCGCATCAAGGCGCTCAACGTCATCGACGAGATCATCGCCCTCATTCGAGCCAGCGACGACGCCGCGGCGGCGAAGGTCGGCCTGATGGCAGAGCCGTTCGAGTTCTCCGAGATCCAGGCCACCGACATCCTCGAGATGCGGCTCTCGCAGCTCACCCGGCTGTCGCGGATCGACCTGCAGACCGAGCTCGGCGACGTCCAGGCGCGGATCATCGAGCTGCAGAGCATCCTCGACTCGCCCGAGAAGCTGCGGGGGGTCATCAAGTCCGAGATGAGCGCCATCAAGGACGAGTTCGCCACGCCGCGGGTGTGCTCGATCGGGTTCGACCCCGGCGACATGAACATCGAGGACCTCACCGACGACAAGGAACTCGTCATCGTGATGACCGAGGCTCAGTACGTGAAGGCCGTGCCGGCCGCCTCGTTCAAGACGCAGGGTCGCGGAGGTCGTGGCGTCACGGGAGCGAAGCTGAAGAGCGACGACATCGTGCGTCACGTCATCTTCACCACGGCGCACGCGTACCTGCTGTTCTTCAGCAACCGAGGCCGTGTCTACCGCCTGCGTGCGCTCGAGGTACCCGAGCGCGAGCGCACCGCGAAGGGCATGCCCATCGTCAACCTGCTGCCGTTGCAGCCGGGCGAGAACATCCAGGCCATCATCGACACGCGCGACTTCGCCGCCGAGCGCTACCTGTTCTTCGCCACCCGCCACGGTGTGGTGAAGAAGACCTCGTTCGACGAGTACGACAACGGTCGTCGCGACGGGCTCATCGCCCTCAACCTGCGCGAGCACGACGAACTGGTGAAGGTCATCGAGACCAGCGGCAGCGACGACATCTTCATGGTCAGCGGCAGCGGTATGACCATCCGCTTCAACGAGAGCGAGGTGCGGCCGATGGGTCGTGCCGCCTCCGGCGTGCGCGGCATGAAGATGAAGCCCGGCGACGAGGTCGTCAGCTGCGACCTTGCCAAGGACGACACGTCGATTCTGATGATCACCGAGCTCGGCTTCGGCAAGCGCGTGCAACTCGACAAGTTCAACGTGCAGGGTCGCGGTGGCCAGGGCGTCAAGGGCATGAAGTTCGTGCGCAACAAGGGCACGGGCGTGGTCGCCGCCTTCATGGTGGGCGACGACGACGAGATCGTGGCCGTCGCGTCGGGTGGCACCACCATCCGCACGCCGGTCCGCGGCATCCGCCACATCGGTCGCGACGCCACCGGCGTCACGATCATGGGTGTGCCCGAGGGTGAGGTCGTCGCCTCGGTGGCGCTCATCCTCTCCAGCGACGACGACGAGTGATCTCTCGCGCCACCGGCGCCTGATCGCGGCAGCGGCCGCCTCCTTCCGGAACGACACGATGGAGGTGGCCGATGCGCGAGCACGGTGATCATCGGTCCCGTGAGTCGGGGCAGGCAGTGATGTTGGTGATGGCGGTGATCGCCGTCGTCGCCGCGTTGATGGTCGGGCTGGCGGCGTTCGGGGTGCGGGTCTCGGCGCGCGCCCAGGCCCAGGCCGCGGCCGATGCGGCCGCGTTGGCCGCCGTGGGCGCGCTCGACCACGACGGCGTGGCGGCGGCTGCTTCGCTCGCCCGACGGAACGGAGCGACGCTGATCTCGTACGCTCGCAAGGGCGACGACGTGGTCGTCGTGGTGGAGCTGCGTGGCGAGCGCGCCACGGCACGCGCGACCCGCGCCCCCTGAGCGGGGTCGCGTTGCCTACACTCAGCACGTGGACGACGGCGTGACCCAGCCCAAACCTCGGAACGCGCCGCGCTCGTCCAAGCAGGGCGCGGCGACACGGGCCAAGAGCGCACCGGCAGATCCGCGCACCGACGGCGTCACCAAGAAGCGTGCACGACCTGCCAAGGTCGTCGCCCACGTCCCTTCGGCCACACCCGACCTGTTGCCGCCGTCGACGAACGGTGACGCGTCGGCGGATCTCGCCCGACCGCCGGTGCTGCCGGACTCGACCGGCGAGACGGTCGTCGAGACCCCGCTCGATCCGCCTGTCGATCCCACGGGTGAGACCGCGATCGAGACCGTCGACCGCGCACCCGTCGAGATCCCGACGATCGTCCCCGCCGAGCCCGAGCCGGAGTCGACGCCCGCGGTCGAGCCGTCATCCGAGCCGATGGCCGAGCCCGAGATCGGTGCGCCCGTCGACCTGCCGGCCGAGTCGGAAGAGTTCACCGACACCGATGGCACCAACGGCTTGCCGTCGCTCCGTCGCCCGAAGAAGCCGCCGCGTGCGCTCCGGGCGCCGGTGGTGCTGCGTCGCCCTCGCCGTCCTCGCGTTCGGCGAGTGACTCGTGTCGTGCGCCAGGTCGACACGTGGAGCGTGTTCAAGGTCTCGCTGGTGTTCAGCATGTTCCTGTACTTCGTGTGCATGACGGCGGGTGTGCTGCTGTGGCAGGTGGCGCAGAACACCGGCACGGTCGACAACGTGGAGCGGTTCTTCGAGAGCTTCGGGTGGCAGACGTTCCAGCTCAAAGGCGGCGAGATCTACCACAACGCCTGGGTGAGCGGACTCTTCCTCGCACTCGGGCTGACGGGTCTGCTGGTCCTCGCCGCGACGCTGTTCAACCTGATCACCGATCTCGTCGGTGGTATTCGGGTGACGGTGCTCGAGGAGGAGGTCCTCGCTCGCGAGGACCGCGGCATCGGGTGGCGGCGGGCGAGGCGACCCGATGACGCTGCTGCAGACGTCATCGATGACGACGCCGGTGGACCACCGACGGGCGAGGTCACCGAGGTCGTCGTGCCGGCCGAACCCGTTTGAGGGTTTTCCGGACGGCCCGCTAGCCTTTCGTTCCGCTACGGGGCTATAGCTCAGTCGGTTAGAGCGCATCCCTGATAAGGATGAGGTCACAAGTTCGATTCTTGTTAGCCCCACCACGAAGCACCGGTAGACGAGCAGCAAAGGCCCCCGCAAGGGGGCCTTCGTCGTTCCCAGGTCCGCGTCAGGTCCGCCGGCCGCGGGCCGCGGGGGACATGTCGCGACACGGACCTGAGTGACGGCGATGGATTCGGAGGATTCGTCCTTGCGCTTCAGCGAACTGCGATCAAATGGCTGTAGAGCGTGCCGTTTCCGCCCGCTCGGCCTTCTGAGGAACGCGTCACGGCACCGTCTGTGGGGCTGGGTAACCTCATGATCGTGCGGCATCACGGACCGAGCCGACGGGCGCTGCGGATCGCGGCTACCGCCGTCGGAACTGATGGCACCGTGATTGTGGTCGAGTGCAGGTACCCGACTCGAGGACAGCGCGGCCATCACGTTGTCGAAGGCTGGAAGTCCTTCGACGTCCACATCGACGGAGTGGCAGTCCACTGCATCGGGCAGTACCTCGGACGAAGTCCGGTCGTCGTGAACCTCGCGCCAGACGGAGGCGAGGTGAACGTCGAGGCTGTGGCACAGTCACCTCCACTTCGGGCGACCCTCTCAGCGGCACCACACTGCGTGTACGTCGTCACGTTCTGGCCGACGTTCACGGAGTTGTGGAAACCGCGCGATGCAACCGTGCGTGTCGAGCGACTCGATCCACCGGCGGCCCACTGCTCGTGACCTGGTCCGGATCGTTCCCGGTTCCGGGAACGATCCGGACCAGAAGCGCGGCGCGGGGAGATCGCTGACCAGAAACCGCCCGACCGCACCGCAGCGTCAGCGGTGCTCAGATGAGCTGGAAGGCGACCAGTTCGAGGCCGGTGGGATCGACGACGGAGAAGCTGCGGTGCCCCCACGGCTTGTCGGTGAGCTCGCTCCGCACGTCGTAGTCGGCACCGGCGAACGCTGCCCGCAAGGCCGCAGTATCGGGATGCTCGAACGACACGAAGATGCCCTGCACCGCCTCGGGAGTCTCGTGCTCGATGAGCTCCACCCGAGCGACGTCGCCGTAGCCGAAGATGCGTCCCCGACCCTGGCCGTCACCCGCCGGCCATTCACGGGTGACGGGCCACCCCAACAGTTCGCCGTAGAAGCGGCAGGCCTCGTCGAAGTGGTCGGTGAGGCGGACGACTCGCAGTTCCATGGCGGCACGGTAGCCAACCGCTGCGGCTTGGTACGCTCCGGCCCATGAAGATGCTGCGCCGGGCGCTGGTGGCGATGGGGTTGGCCGGCACCATTGCCGGCATCTTGCGGGTCAAGGGCAAGGGGGGCGTGCCGCCCCAGGAGGGTGGCTGGCGAGAAGTCAGCGTGCCACCGAAATGACCGACCCCTCGTCGGTCGCCGCCGATGCTGCCGCGGATCCGTCCGTCGATCCGTCGGCTGAAGCGCCCATCGTCGGCGTGGTCGGTTGCGGTGTCACCGGCAGCCGAGTCGTCAGCCACCTCGTGGCCGCCGGGTTTCGTGTCGCCGTGTTCGACGTCGTTCGCAGTGTCGCGGTCGCGGCGGCGCGTCCGGCGCGGGCGGTGGTGGTGGATCGGGTCGAGGAGCTCATCCAGTGCGACGTCGTCGCGCTGTGCCAGCCGGCGCCCCACGCCGAGTTGGCCATCACCCTGTTGCGCGAAGGCACGTCCGTGGTGAGCCTGAGCGACGACCTCGATGACACCCGCGAGATGCTCGACCTCGAGGACCTCACCCGTCGCCGCGACTCGGCGCTCGTGATCGGGGCCGGGATGGCCCCCGGGCTGTCGGGTTTGCTCGCCCGCTACCTCGCCTCGCAGTTGGACGTGCTCGACGAGCTGCACGTCGCGATCCACGGCACGGCCGGCCCGGCCTGCGCGCGCCAGCACCACGATGCGCTCGGCCAGACCGCGGTCGGATGGCACGACGGCGAGTGGATCGAGCGTCCCAGCGGCAGCGGCCGCGACCTCGTCTGGTTCCCCGAGCCGGTCGAGGCCAACGACTGCTATCGGGCAGCCCTCAGCGATCCGCT
This sequence comes from uncultured Acidimicrobiaceae bacterium, assembly GCA_963720695.1. Lineage (GTDB taxonomy): Bacteria > Actinomycetota > Acidimicrobiia > Acidimicrobiales > Ilumatobacteraceae > UBA668. Next base: position 307,831 of record CAVRGG010000003.1, on the reverse strand, counting down.
CTTGTTGCACCGGTCGTTTCCCACCGCATCGCGGATCTCGGCGCGCGTGTCGGCGACGCGCCGCGACCGGCTCACCGCCCGTCTGCCGATGCTCACTCCGCCCCACGCCACCGGCGACCTCGGCGCGGTTCGGGTCGAGGCCCGCGGCGCGGTCGCGTCCGGCGAGCGGCTCACCGTGATCGCCGGCGCGGCGGCCCGCACGGCCGACGTGGCCGCCGCGGTGTGCGCGACGACCGTGGCGCGTGTGGCGCGGGTCGGACTCGCGGCCGGCGTCCATGCCCTCGGCGATGACGCCGTCGATGCGCTGGATCTGTTGCATCACACCACGTCACTGGGTGTGAAGGTGCAGGAGTTCACCGGACTCGGAAGAGCTACCAGCTGGTAACTTGTGGGCATGGCGCGGACCCCCACCGACGAACAGATGGTGATGCCGTGGTTGCCGCCGGGCCGCACGATGGTGCTGCCGGGCCGAGGTGAGGTCTTCTACCGCCACCACCAGCACCCGAACCCCGATGCACCGACACTGCTGCTGCTGCACGGGTGGACCGCCAGTGCGGACCTGCAGTTCTTCACCGCCTACGAGACGCTCGCCGCCGACTATTCGTTCATCGCCATCGACCATCGCGGACATGGCCGCGGACTGCGCAGTCCGAAGCGCTTCGAATTGACCGACGCCGCCGACGACGCTGCGCTGCTCGTGCGTGGACTCGGGATCGACAAGGTCGTCGCCGTGGGCTACTCGATGGGCGGGCCGATCAGCCTGCTGCTCACCCGCCGCCATCCCGACCTGGTGCGGGGACTCGTCGTCCAGGCCACCGCGCTCGAGTGGCGGGCGAAGTGGTACGAGCGGTGGGAGTGGAAGACCGTCCACGTGCTCGGCTGGCTGCTGCGCTCGCAGGTCTACCCGCGCTGGATGCGATGGGGGATGCGACGTCTGCTCGGCCCCGTCGAGCCAACCTCGCGCCGTACGTGCCGTGGATGGCGAGCGAACTGCACCGCAACGACTCGTTCGCGATCGTGCAGGCGGGCCAGTCGCTGGGTCGTTACGACGCAGCACCGTGGGCGCACCTGCTCGGAGTGCCCGCAGGGTCGATGGTCACCACCCGCGACCATCTCGTCTGGCCGCGCAAGCAACGAGCGCTCGCGGATGCGCTGCACGCCCGCGTCGTGGAGGTCGCCGACGACCATCTCTGCACGCTCACCTCACCCGACGACTACGCCAAGGCGACGCTGCAACTCGTCCAGCACGTGCTCGGCGAATGACGCCGGGTCACGCCCGGGCGGCGTAGAGGTCGCGGAGCAGTGCGATCTCGGCACCGTGGTGGATGATCTCGCGCTGGGCGTGCACCACGAGATCGAGCCGGGACTGCTCACCGAAGGGGCCCCATGCCGGGCCCAACGCGGCGAACCACTCGTCGCCCCAGTCGGCGACACCGGAACGGAACACCGACCACGAAGCGGCGAGCAGATCCTTGGCCGTGGACCAGTCGCCGACCCACGACGTCCCCGACAGGCCGGTGCCGGTGAGCCCGAACAGGCGCTCGGAGTAGCTGTCGAGCGCGTCGACGGCGATGTGCCACGTGCGCCAGGCGATGGTGGTGACCGGTGCGGGCACGGGATCGGGGTCGGCCCAGTCGGCCGTCCAGCCACCCCACTCGTCGGGGTGGACGGACCAGCAACCGGCCACGGGCTCCCACAGGAACTCGTCGTCGGTGAGGCCGGCCGTGCGCTCGGCGAGCGGCTCCCACGCGTTGTCGAGGCCCTGGAGCACGACGTCGGTGAGTCGTCGCGTGGTCATTGCTCGGGCAGTTCCTTCTGTCGCTGCACCTCGAGTTCGTCGAGGCGCGCCGACATCCGCTCCACCGCCGCGGTCAACCGCTCGAAGTGGTCCTCGAGATCGTTGGTGGTGGGCACGTCGCCGAGCGAGAGTCGCACGCTCGCGATCTCTCGGGCGAGGAACTCGGTGTCGGCCTGGGTGCGCTCGGCGACGCGGCGGTCGTTGTCGGTGGTCATCCGGTCGCGCTGCTCCTGCCGGTTCTGAGCGAGCAGGATGAGGGGCGCGGCATACGCGGCCTGGGTGGAGAACGCCAGGTTGAGCAGGATGAACGGGTACGGGTCCCAGCGCAACGCCACCGATGCGACGTTGAGCGCGATCCACATGGCGACGATGACGGTCTGCACCACCAGGAACCGTGCGGTACCGAGGGTGCGAGCGATGGACTCGCTGAACTGGCCGAATGCTTCCGGGTCGTAGTGGACGCCGAGCCGACGGGCCTGGCGGGGGGTGGTGAGATCTTCGCGGCGCTTCATCGCGGCACCGCCCCTGAGCTCACCCGCCTGCGTTGCCGCCACCCGGTGGGCAGTGTGCGATCGAGCACGTCGTCGACCGTGATCGCGCCGAGCAGGTGACCGGCCTCGTCGCAGACCCCCAGGGACAGCAGGTTGTAGCTGGCGAGCCGTTCGGCCACCTCACGCTCGAGGATGTCGGGCGTGATCGTGGGCTCCTGGTCGATGCAGTTGCCGATCTCCATCGACGGCGGCTCGCGCAGCAGTCGCTGGAAGTGAACGACACCCAGGTACGCGCCGGTCGGCGGCTTGTACGGCGGTTGGACCACGAACACCTGGGCGGCGATGCTCACCAGCCAGTCGGGGTCGCGGATCTCGGCGAGTGCCTCGGCCACCGTGGCGGTGGGACCGAGGATGACGATGTCGGGCGTCATCAACGAACCGGCCGTGCCCTCTTCGTACGCCAGGAGTCGACGCATGACGTCGGCGTCCTCGGCATCCATCGCATCGAGCACGCGGGTCCGCTGCTCGCCGGGCATCTCGGCGAGGAGGTCGGCGAGATCGTCGTACTCCATCTCCTCGAGCACGTTCACCAGTCGCTCGATGTCGAGGCCCTCGATGATGCGCAGCTGCTCCGCCTCGGGCAGCTCCTCGAGGAGGTCGGCCAGGCGCTCGTCGTCCATCGCCTCGGCGAGCTGCTTGCGTTGTGCGAGCGGGAGTGCGCGCACCACGCCGGCGACGTCGCTGGGGTGCATGTCGCGCAACCGAGCGGCCTCGGCGGCCATCTCGGCGCCGGCGACGCTGGTGAACAGCGACGGCAGCTCGGTGATGTCGATCAGGCGGTAGCTGGGGCGCCGCCGAAGGGCGCTGCGGCGGGCCAGGCGGACCTTGGCCGGCTCCCAGTAGTTCTGCTTGCCGTCGCTCGCCGCACGCAGGGCGATGTCGCTGACGGTCTCGTCGCCGAACTTCTTGTCGATGAGGTCGCGCCCGACCAGGATCTCACCGGGCTTGGGCTTGAACGGGTTGAGGTCGACGTCCCAGCTGCGCAGCCGAGCACCGTCGCTGTCGAGCGAGATGATGCGACCGGCGTTGACGAAGATGCGGCGACGCTGGCTGGTGGCGACGAATCCGAGCACGCGGGGCAGGCCGCCGCGCCCACCAGGGATGATGACGATGTCGTCGACGCGACCGATGACGGCCCCACCGGCGTCGAGGAGCGGCAGGCGCATGATTCGAAATGCGTAGATCAGCTCCCCTGCCATTCGGCAAGGCTACCCCTCACCTGCGGTGATGGCGTGGCGACTATTCCGCCCGGGTGACGGCGACCGCCGTGTCGTAGTAGGCGACGCCGCCGCCCCAGTCGGTGAGCGTCGCGTTGGTCAGTGCGTTGGCGACACGACCGTCGGTGTGCTGGTGCGCCCACCAGCCCCACGGCACCGCGACGACACCCGGTCGCAGGCGTTCGGTGATCTTCACGGGCAGCTCCAGCGAGCCACGACGGTTGTGCACACGGGCGATGGCACCGTCGTGCAGGCCGAGCCGCTCGGCATCGGACGCGACCATCTCCACGAACGGACTGCCCTCCGCTGGACCGTGTTTGGGCAGGTGGGAGTAGCTGCTGTTGAGGAACCTGGTGTGCTGCTTGGGCGTGAGGAGGGCGAAGGGATGCTCGCCGTCGGGGCGCTCGGTCGGCGGTTCATAGGTCGGCAGCACCGGTTGCCCGATGTGGGCGAGGTCGTCGCAGCGCAACTCCACCCGCCCGGACGCGGTGGGAAAGACCCCGTCGCCGAAGGGTCGGCCGTCGGCGGGGTACGGGACGCGGACGAACCCATCGGCGCGGAGCGCGTCGAGGTCGACGTCGGGCAGGATCTCGCGGAGCACGGTGAGGTCGTCGTCGAACAGCGCCGGCTCGGTGTAGCCCATCGCCCCGGCGAGACGGCGGTGCAGCTCGGCGTTGCTGACGGCCTCACCGAGGGGCTCGATGGCGGGCTCGTTCCATCCGAGGTAGAGGTGTCCCCACGAGCTCGTCGCGTCGAGTGCCTCGATCTGGGTGGTCGCCGGAAGGATCAGGTCGGCGTACTGCGCGGTGTCCGTGATGAACTGATCGTGGACCACGGTGAACAGGTCGTCGCGCATCAGGCCACGACGGAGCAGTTCGGTGTCGGGGACCGACACCATCGCGTTCACGCCGATCATCACGACGGCCTTCAACGGTGGCGACATCGAGCGATCGGTGAGCGCTCGGGCCAGTTCGGGCATGACGACCTCTCGCGGCGTGCGGCCGGCGAGCAGGTCGGGTCGGGTCAGCCGGACCCCGTCGACCACGCCGTTGCCCCACACCCCGACGCTGCGCGCGAAGCCACCGCCGCGGTCGCGCCAGGCACCGACCAGCGCCGGTAGGCAGGCGAGGGTGCGGAAGAACATCGCACCGTGCTCGTGGTGCTCGGCACCGATGAGCGTGCGGATCGCCGACGGCCGGATGGTGCCGTAGAGGATTGCGAGCCGCTCGATGTCGGCCGCGTCGATGCCGCACACCTCCGCCGCGTGCGAGGGCGTCCACTCGGCGACGTGCGCAGCGAGCTCGTCGAACCCGAGGGTGTGCGCATCGACCCATTCCCGGTCGACCAGGTGGTCGCGAATGAGGACGTGCATGATCGCCAGCATGAGGGCGACGTCGGTACCTGGGAGCGGTTGCAGGAACCAGTCGGCCGAGTCGGCCGTGATGGTGCGCAACGGGTCGATCACGATCACCTGCGCGCCGTCGGCGCGAGCCGCTTCGATGGTCGGCCACAGATGCCGGTTGGTCAGGCGGGTGTTGGTGCCCCACAGGATGATCAGCTTGCTGTGGAGCATCTCGCTCGGGTCGAGCCCCTTGCCGGTGCCGTTCGTGGTGGCCGCGCCGGCACCCGCGGTCGCACCGCACAACGCGCCGGTGACGCGCGTGGCTCCGAGGTGGTGCCAGAACCGTTCGCCGAACATCAACGCCAGCAGGCTCTGGTTGCCGGCACTGACGTACGGCATGATCGCCTCTGAGCCGTGCTCGGCGATGATCGACCGGAACCGATCACCGATCTCCTGCAGCGCCTCGGTCCACGTGATCTGCTCGAAGCGACCTTCGCCCTTGGGTCCGACTCGGCGCAGGGGATGCAGGACACGATCAGGGCTGTAGACGCGATCCAGCATGCGGTTCACCTTGGGGCACAGTTCGCCCTTGCTGAACGGATGCGCCGGGTTGCCGCGCAACTGCACGGCTCGACCCGCTTCGGTGGTGACCTGCCAGCCGCAACTGTCGGGACAGTCGTGGTGGCAGGTCCCCAGGACGAGGTGCGACGTCATCCCTTCATGATGCCCGAAACGATTTCGCCCGCGTACGCGACGGCATCGAGATCGTGGGCGTCGGTGAGGTTGAAGATGAGCCCGTCGAGCCCTGCGTCGAGCAGGCCGTTGATCCGTTCCGTGACGGTGTCGGGATCGCCGACGATGAACTGGCCGCGGACTCGCGCCTGCAGATCGGCGGGAAGATCCTCGACACGTGCCCCGCCCAGGCGGGCGGTCAACTTGGCCTGCGCCTCGTCCATCGAGCGCCCGAGGATGAGCGTGCCGAGGCGGGTACGGCAGATCTCCTTCGGGTCGCGGCCCAGCCGGGCACAGTGCCCGTCGAGCACGTCCATCAGGTGGCGGATCTGAGTGGCGTCGCCGAACACGTTGCAGGCGTCGCCGTACTGGGCGACCATTCTCAGCGTCTTCTTCTCGCCGCTGCCACCGATCAGCACAGGGGGACCGCCGGCCTGCACCGGCTTGGGAACGTTGAGGGCGTTCTTCACCTGGAACCACTTGCCCTCGAACGTGGTGGTGTCGTTCACGAACATGCTCTTCGCGATCTGCAACCCCTCTTCGAGCTTCTCGAACCGGTCGGTGAACGTGCCGAACTCGAAGCCGTAGTCGTCGTGCTCCTGCTCGAACCAGCCGGCGCCGATGCCCCAGATCGCCCGACCCTTGGAGATGACGTCGAGCCCGGTGACGGTCTTGGCGAGGAGGGCCGGATTGCGATACGTCATGCCGCCGACCATGCAGCCGAGTCGTACGGACTGCGTGCGTGCGGCGAGGGCCGTGAGGAGGGTGTAGGCCTCCATCATGTTCTCGTCGGGGCGACCGATGAGTGGCAACTGGTAGAAGTGGTCCATCACGAACACGCTGTCGAAGCCGTTGTCCTCGGCGGTGACGGCGATGGCGGCGATGCGCTCGAAGAGATCGGCCGGGCCGACGCCCGGGTAGGTGAACGAGGGGATCTGGAGTCCCATGCGGATGTTCGGGTTCGTCATGCAACCGACCCTACGCCGAGGTCCGCTCGATGTCGTCTCGGATCAGACGGTCTCGATGGAGATGCTGCCCATGCCGGCGCGCAGGTCGAGGACGAAGGTGCCTTCCGAGGGCTCGCTGCGGGCGGACACGTCGCGCGTGTCCTGCTGGCGGACACCGTCGACGATCTCGTGGCCGTCGAGCCGCACGTTGCCCATCCCGACGTCGGTGATCAGGTGCAGATCGGCGCCGGCGGGGACGAACACACGCAGGAGACCCATGCCCACCTCGGCGGTGACGTGGACGTCGCCCGAGTGGGGGACGTCACGGAGGTCGATCTCCAGGTTGCCGGCCGCGAGGTGTTGCGTCTGCTCCGCGGCGGCGACGGTGGTGGGATGCAGCCTGCGGGTACCGGTCGCGCCATCGAGGTCGGGTTGGGCGATGCAGAGCATCGTGGTCGCACCGGCGAGGAGGACCAGCGGGACGGGGAGCCACCAACTGCGGTTGACGATGGTGCTGGCCACGAGGGCCACCATCACAATGGCGAGCGCGGTGACGATCACCCACAGGGCGGTCGCGTCCCACCATCCGATCGCCTCCGCAGCGCTGGCGACGGCGACGTAGAGCACGGCCAGCCCCACGCCGATGCTGCCGATGGGGAGGCGGCGCCGAACCGATCGACTGGACGTGGAGGTGGTGTTCGGCATCACCGATGTCGAACCGGTGAGGGGCGTGGCACCGGTGGCGCGTTCACCGGTGGGCGGCGCGAAACCGGTCGGGCCCGACGACGAGGTGCCCGACGAGGTGCCCGCGAGGGGGTGCCCGTCGACGGGGGCGAGGGCGGCCGTGGAGACGTGCCGCCGTGCCCCGCGTTCACCCAGAGCACCACGCCGACGGCGATGAGAGCGAGACCCCACGGCACGCCGCGCAGCACGAACCACGAACCGAAGGAACCGATCCCTCCGAAGACGATGACGAGCCCGATGGCGATGAGGAGCGGCAGCCGCCGCCGATCGCGGATCAGGTCCTCCAGTGGCTGTGCGGCCTCGGGCGTGGCGGGCAGCACCATCCACGCCACGACGTACACGACGGCGAGCACCGGCAGCACGAGCGTTGCGATGGCGACCGCGATGCGGGTGGTCCGCAGGTCGAAGCCGTAGGCGCGGGACACGCCGGCGACGACGCCTCCGAGCCGACCGCCTTCGGGCCCACCCTTCGGGAGTCGCGAGACAGGGGTGTCCCGCCAGCCGCGGCGAGGCCGGTCCTGGTCCTGGTCGTGGTCGTGGTCGTGGTCGTGGGGGTTGTCGGTCATCTGGGTACTCATGGTCGCAGTTCCTTCCCTGTGCGTCCTTCATCATCGGCGCGTGCGGCGTCCGTGCCATCGGGGACCGACCCTGGTTCGACCCTGACCGCTGAGGGGTGCACCGAGGGTTCCGTCGCTCCCGTACGATGCGCTGCCATGGACGACAACTCGCTCGATGCCCTGCTCGCGACCATGCCGCTGTTCGCCGGACTGTCCGAGCGTCAACTCGAGGCGGTGGCAGGCACGGTCATCGAACGACGGGTGAAGCCGGGGAAGGCTGTCATCAAGGAGGGGAGCTGGGGTCACGAGTTCGTGCTCGTCCTCGAGGGCGAGGTCGAGATCGTCCGCGACGGCAACGTGCTGGCGACGCTGGGGGCGGGCGACTACGTCGGCGAGCTCGGGGTCCTCGACGACGTTCGCAGGAACGCCACCGTCATCGCCCGTTCCGCGGTGGTGGTGGGGGCCATCGACACGGGCCTGTTTCGATCGCTCCTCTCAGAGATCCCGGTGCTCGTGGAGCGCATCGCTGCGTCCGTCGTGGAACGCAGCGCTCCCTCGGACACGACACCCTGAGCCGTCCCTGACCTGGTCCCCGATGACATCGACCAGGTCTCGTGCGACAATCGGATCGATGCGACACGGACCCCTCACCTTCGCCCGGAGCGACGATCGTCGAGTCGTGGCCGGCGTTGCAGGTGGCTTCGGCCGCCAGCACGGCGTGGATCCGTTGCTCGTGCGTGGCGCGTTGGTCGTGCTGACCTTCGCTGCCGGCGTGGGCCTCGCGCTCTACGCGATCGGCGCGGCCCTGTCCGTCGATCAAGGGGCGCGCGTGGCGCCCCCGGTGGCACCCGATGCTCGACGGAATCTGTCCGTCGTCGCCATCACCCTCGGGTTGCTCGCCATCGTGCGTTCGACCGGTGTGTGGCTGGGCGACACCGTGATGGTGCCGCTGGTGGTGGTCGTGGCCGGGCTGGTCGTGCTCGGGATGGCGAGGGGAGAAGGGTCGCTGCGGTCCTCCGCGTCGGCCCGCCTCGAGGAGGTGATGAGCGGTCGTCACGCACGGTCGCGGGTGATCGTCGGTGCCTCGCTCGTGGCGCTCGGCCTGGTGATGGTGAGCGCCGGCAGTGTCGTGCCGGGAGCGGTGCGGGTCGGTGCGTTCGCCACCGCAACGAGCATCCTCGGTGTGGCCCTGGTGATCGGGCCATGGATCACACGCCTCGCACAGACCGCCGCGGAGGATCGCCGGGAGCGCATCCGGTCCGAGGAACGCGAGGCGATGGCGGCCCATCTTCACGATTCGGTGCTGCAGACGCTGGCGCTGATCCAGCGCACGGCCGACGACCCGCGGCGCACGGCGAGCCTGGCCCGCCAGCAGGAGCACGAGCTCCGTGAGTGGTTGTTCGGCGCCGACATCATCGGCACCGGCTCGTTCGTGGCAGAGATCCACGACATCGCCCGCGAGGTCGAGCAGCGGTACTCCGTGCGGGTCGACGTGGTCGCGGTCGGCGACGCGCCCCTCGACGACGACCTCGCTGCGCTCGGCGCCGCAGCCCGCGAAGCCTGTGTCAACAGCGCCAAGCACAGTGGCGAGACGCAGCTGTCGGTCTACGTCGAGGTCACCGACACGTCCGCGGAGGTGTTCGTCCGCGATCGGGGCCGCGGGTTCGACCGCTCGGCGATTCCGGCCGATCGACAGGGCATCGCCCAGTCGATCGAGGGTCGGATGACCCGCATCGGCGGCACCTCGCACGTGGAATCCGGACCGGGGTCGGGAACCGAGGTACACCTCGCCGTGCCGCGCCGCGTTCCTTCCGATCGATCGAGCCGATGATGACGGGCACGCCGACCACGGTCTTCCTCGTCGACGACCACGCGCTGTTCCGCGCGGGCGTTCGGACCGAGCTCGACCAGTCGGTCCGTGTGGTGGGCGAGGCGGGCTCGGTGGCCGAGGCGGTCGCCGGTGTGCTGCGGACGCGTCCCGACGTGGTGTTGGTCGACGTGCACCTCCCCGACGGTGGCGGCAGGGCGATCATCGAGCAGGTGCTGCGCGAGTGGCCCGAAGCCGTGTTCCTCGCACTGTCGGTGTCCGATGCCGCCGAGGACGTCGTCGCCATCATCCGGGCCGGGGCACGGGGCTATGTCACGAAGACCATCGACGCCGCCGAGCTCGTCGATGCGGTGCACCGGGTGCGCTCGGGCGATGCGGTGTTCTCGCCGCGCCTGGCCGGTTTCGTGCTCGATGCGTTCTCGGGTCAGTTGCCCGCACCGACGGATCCCGAGCTCGACCTGCTCTCGACGCGAGAGCAGGAGGTGATGCGGTTGATCGCCCGCGGCTACACCTATCGAGAGGTCGCGACTCGCTTGCACCTCTCGATCAAGACCATCGAGACCCACGTGTCCGCGGTCCTGCGCAAGCTGCAGCTGTCCAACCGTCACGAGCTGTCGGCCTGGGCCACCACCCGCCGCCTGCTCTGACGTTCGTTCGGCGCTCGTCGTCCGCCGCTGACCCCTCGTCGCCTCGTCGCCCCGCCGGTCATCGCTCGTTCTCGTGAGTACGAGAACGTGAATTCACGTTCTCGTACGCGCGGGAATGGGGGAAGGTGGGGAGATCCCGGGGGCGGGCGCGGGGTTCGGCCGGGGCGCGAGGGGCGGGAGTGTGGGATCTCGCGGCGGTCACTCGCTGAGGAAGCGGATCTCCCTGGCGACCTCACCGAAGCGCTCGATGCGGTCGGGGTGTCCGAGCATCGCGTTGTAGAAGACCAGACGGGTGGCCACGCCCCGGTAGGTGTCGACGAGGCGCTGGGCGAGCTGGTCCCACGTGGCCTCGGTGCAGAACGTGGCGAGGTGGTCGTCGGTGATCTGTGCCGCCATACCCGCGATGTCACCCGCCTTCTGCCGTTCACGGATGCGCTCGGTCGTGCCCTCGAACCCGGCCTCGTCCCAGATGAAGGCGTAGTTCGGGGTGCTGCCGTAGAACGAGAGCATCCCGCGCAGCAGTTCGCGGTCGGCGGCCCGTTCGGCATCGCTGTCGCCGACGATGAGGTTCACGGGCACCACGATCGAGATGTCGTCGAGGCTGCGGCCCATCTCCTCTGCGCCACGGGCCACGTTGGGCAGGACGTGGCGGCGCAGGTAGCCGGGCTCGCCGATGGGATGCACGTGCACGCCGTCGGCGACTTCCCCGGCCATCCGGAGCATCCACGGGTTCACCGCCGCGATGTCGACCTTCGGGTCGGGAAGATCGATCGGTCCCGGGCTCCACTGACGGTTCAGCCACGTCAGCTCGTAGAACGCACCGCGGTGGTCGAGGGGCTCGCCACGAAATCCGCCGAAGCACGCCTTCACCGCCTGGACGTAGTCGCGCAGCCGGGGCCCGGGCGGATCGAATTCGACGCCGTAGCGGCGCACGACGTGGGTGCGCACCTGTGTACCGAGGCCCAGCCGGAAGTGGCCGCCGGTGGCCTCCTGCAACTCCCAGGCGACCTGTGCGGTGACCATCGGGCTACGAGGGAAAGCGACCGCGACCCCGGTGCTCAGTTCCAGACTCGGCGCGGCGACGGCCGCAGCGGTGGCCGACAGGTACGCGGTCCGTCCGGCCTCCGTGAACAGGATCCCGTCGAATCCGGCCGACTCGATCGCGCGAGCGGTACCACCCATCTGCTGGAGCGGCTTCGGGGTGAGCATCACGTCGACATGCATGCGCGGGACGCTAATCCTGCGGTCGGCGGCTCAGACCGGTCGGAGGACCTCGGTGCCGTCGGTGATGCCGTCACCCTTCACGGCGACGTTGCCGCCGGCGACGCCCAGCACCTCGACCGGTGTCCACACTCCGGAGCCGTCGGGTTGGGCGACGTCCAGCGCGTAGGTGCCGTCGAGTCGCGAGACCAATGCCGCTGCGGGTACCAGCAGGACGTCTGCCAACCCGTCGTGGGTGATCGTCACCTTCACCGCCGCACCGTTGGCAGCGCCGTCGAGGGGTGCGGAAGGGGCGATGACGGCCTGCACGCTCGTCGACCCGTTCTGGGTGACGCTGCGGATCAATTCGACCGTGCCGTCGACCTTGCCGATGCGCACGCCGAGCCCGGGGACGACGAACGCTTCGTCGCCGGTGGGAACGTCGATGAGCACGGTCTGGCTCGATGCGGAGAGCGTCAGCACCTGATCGCCGTCGCCGACCGAGTCACCGACGGACTTGGCGACGGACGACACGTCGGCGGCCGCGGGGAGGAACACCACCGACCCGAGGGTGACGATGCCGGTCGAGTCGAGGCCGTAGCCGGTCTGCCAGCGCTTGACGGCAGCTCTGGTGGCGCTGTCGAAGTGCCCGTCGACGGTCATCGCGTGGTCGCGGTCGTACCCGAGTGCCACCAGGCTCAGCTCGAGTTGGAGGACGTCGGTGCCGTCGGCGACACCGACCTTCAACGTGCGCCACGCGGGCAGCGCGCCCGACAGGGCGACCACCGGCCGGCTCTCCACCGCGTACAGCACCGTGCCGAGCGACACCGGCGATCCGTCGTCGATGACGGAGGTGATCACTTCCGTGACCCGCCCGCTCGCCGCGCCGCCGCCGGTCGCACCGCCTGATGTTCCCGAAGGTGCGCTGCCGCCCAGGCCTCCGCCCGGTCGGCTGCCGCCGCCCGACGGGATGCTCGACGGTGTCGTCGAAGGTGTGGTCGAGGTCGGGGTGCACGGATCGGTTGCCGTGGTCGGCACGGTGGTCGGTGGCACGGTGGTCGTCGGGGCCGTCGTGTCGGGAACGGTGGTCGTCGGGACCGTCGTGTCGGGAACGGTCGTGTCGGGAACGGTCGTGTCGGGAAGGGTCGTGGTGGTGGTCGGTTCGACGCACGGGTCGGTGGCGGTCGGCGCGAGCATCTCGACGCTGGCCGCAGCGATGGCGGGGACCGTGGACGACGCAGCACTGGACGACGCAGCACTGGACGACGCAGCACTGGACGACGCAGCACTGGACGGCGCCGCACTCGATGACGCGGTCTGTCCGTCGATGCGGTGCAGCACCTCGGTCACGTCGCTGAGCTCGACGGAGCCGTCCACCTGCTCACTGGTCGTCAACGTGCCGGTGCTGACCTTGGCCGTCGTGAACGCGGATGCGGTCACCGTCGCCGGTGTCGAACGGTGTCCGAGCGCGATCGTGGTCGCGATGGCCGCGCCGAGCAGGACGAACACGACGACGAAGCGGACGATGAAGCCCTTGCGTGAGGATGAGGTCGAGTCGCTCATGACGCTCAGTTCGACCGGAGGGCTTCGGTGGGCGGGAGGCGGGCGGCGCGGGCTGCCGGATACAGACCGGCGATCCCGCCGATCACGATCGCGGCGACCAATCCACCTGCCATGGCCACCGGAGGGATCACGATCTGCCAGTGCTGGGAGCGCGCGTACGCTGCGGTGACGAGGGCGCCGAGCAGCACGCCGACGACTCCACCGGCCCCGGCGAGCAGTACGGCTTCGGTGAGGAACTGGCGGCGGATGTGGGCACGGGTGGCACCGAGCGCTCGTCGCAGCCCGATCTCCGTGCGTCGCTCGATCACGGCGATGACCATCACGTTGGCGATGCCGATGCCACCGACGAGGAGCGCCACCGCGCCGAGCCCGAGGAACAACGACGTGAACGCCGAACTCGCCGCCTCCTGCGCAGCGAGGGCGTCACTCGGTCGTGTCACCTGCACCTCTTCCGGGGTCGCCGGGTTGACGGTGTTGGGCAGCACCGCGCTGACGGCGTCGGCGGCACCGTCCTCGGTGCGGACGTAGACCGTCCCCGGGTCGATCGAGTCGCCGACGATGTAGGTCTCGGCCGCCGCCAGACCGACGATGGCCGCGCGGTCGAGACCCGGTGCGGCGGCGACGGGGTCGAGGATGCCGACCACGTCGAACCAGTTGCCGGCGATGAACACCCGCAGCCCGTCGGCCACGTCGACGACGCCCAGCTTCTGCGCAGCAGTGCTCCCCAACACCACGGCCGGGTACGTCGCGGTCGCGGTGTCGAGGAAGCGACCGTCGGCGAGGGACGCGTGCAGCGTGGCGAGGAGTCCCGGGTCGGCGGCGAACACACCGATGCCACTCGTGATGCCCTCGGAGATCATGTCCGTGCGCCGCACGGTGGCGGTCACGGTGGTCAATGAGCTGACGGCGGTGACCGGGCCGATCCGGCTCGTCATCGCCACGGCGGTGCCGGGCAGCACCCCCGTGCCGCGCCCGAAGCCCTGCGATGCCTGCACTTCCAGGAGGTTGGTGCCGAGCGCGCGGATCTTGGCGTTGAGATCCTCCTGCGACGACGCAGAGAGCCCGAGGACGCCGACCATCGCAGCGATACCGATCGCAACGCCGAGCGTGGACAGTCCGGTCCGGAGCCGACGCGATCGAAGACCGAGGGACCCGACGCGCAGCACGTCGCCGAGTCGGAGTTTCGAGGGGGGAGGTGCGACGGTCGCACTCATACCGACTCCGCTGCGATGAGCTCGTTCGTGTCGTGCTCGATCCGTCCGTCGAGCATGCTCACGCGTCGAGGGAGTGAATCAGCGAGTTGGCGATCGTGGGTGATGATGATGACGGTGTGCCCGTCACGGTGAAGGTCGCGTACGAGTTCCATCACCGCTGCGCCAGAGCGCGAGTCCAGGTTGCCGGTGGGTTCGTCGGCGAGGACGATCTCGGGCCGGTTGACGATCGCGCGAGCGATCGCGACGCGCTGACGCTCGCCGCCGCTGAGCTTGCCGGGGACGTGGTGCACGCGGTGACCGAGGCCGACCCGTTCGAGCGCTTCCATGGCGGCCGCTCGCCGCTTGGCCGGTGCGACCCCACGGTACAGCAAGCCATCGGCGACGTTGTCGAGCGCGCTGATGCCTTCCATCAGGAAGAACTGTTGGAAGACGAAGCCCAGCATCTGCGAGCGCACAGCGGACAGGTTCCGGTCGGACATGTGGGCGGTGGCGACGCCCCCGAGGAGCACCTCACCCGACGTCGGGCGGTCGAGGGTCCCGATGATGTGCAGGAGGGTCGACTTGCCGGAACCGGACGGTCCGACGATCCCGACCATCTCTCCCTTGTCCACTCGCAGCGACACCGACTCGAGCGCCCGCACCGGCGGTTCGCCGGGGTACGTCTTGACCACGTCGATCAGTTCGAGCGCGGCGGTCACGACGGCACCACCACGTCCATGCCGTCGGCGACCTGTTCCCCCGTGATCGAGACGAACCCATCGGCGTAGATGCCGGGCGTCACCGGCGCGAGGTGCGTGCTCGTCGTGCCGTCGGACATCGTGCCGTCGACCACTTCGATGGCGAAACCACCCTCGGCCAGGGCGACCAGCGCGCTCACCGGGACGACGAACGCAGCCTTGGCCTGCTGGGCGACGACTCGGAGCGTGACCGGGATCTGCACGAAGCTGTCGTACGCCGAGGGCACCTCCTGCACGTTGAGCGTGATCGGCACCGTCGGCGTGGAGTTGGGGTTGTTCGAGTTGCTGCTGGCCACGTTGCCGACGCTCACCACGTTGGAGGTCGTCTCGGTTCCGTCGGGGAACAACACGTCGATCGGTGCGCCCACCACGAACGTGCTGTCGCCGACCGGCGCCGTCGTGGTGATCTGTCGCGCTGCCGTCGTCAGGTCGAGCACGACTGCGTCACGGGTGACGACAGCCCCTTCCGCCACCTTCGCGTCACCGGCGAACAGGCCGCCCGGCACCACGACGAAACTCCCCGCGGGCACCTCCACCGCCGCAGCGTCGACCGTGACGCCGTTGGCCGCCCACCAGCGCTGCACGGCGGCGGCGGTGGCATCGTCGAAGTGGTCGTCGACGACCATCGCACCGTCGGGGTCGAAACCTCCTGCCGCGAGCATCGTCTCCAACAGGTGCACGTCGACGCCGTCGCTCGAGGACGTCGACAGCACCCTGGTGAGTGCCGGGGTGGTGCTGGCATCGCCTTCGATCGCCGCCACGGGATAGCTGTCGTGGTGGAACAGGACGGTGCCCGTCGTGACGGGGGTGCCAGCGGGCACGAGCGTGTCGATGGTGCCGCCGGTGCCGCCGTTGGTGGTGATGAGGAACGACCGATTGGTCTGGCGACCCTGCACGAGGGGTGACCCGGCGTTGACGCCGGCGCCGACCGTCGTCGAGGCGGCATCGGTGAGCACGTCGCCCGACAGGTAGACGATCTCGCCCTTGGTGACCTTGCCGTCGCCGGTGAGCCCGATGCTGTCCTCCCAGCGGGTGACGGCGGCTGCCGTCGCGCTGTCGTAGGTCTCGTCGATGGTGATCGCGTTGTCGGGATCGAAGCCGAGCATCACCAGGTTGGTCTCCAACTGGCGGACGTCGATGCCCGCGGCGACGCCCTTGGAGAGATCGCGATACGAGGGGACGTCACCGATCAGGGCGGTGACGGGTGCGCCGTCGATCGTGGCCACCACGGTGCCGGCCGAGATCGTGTTGCCCGGTGCCAGCAGGCTGGTCACCGTTCCCGATGTGGGCGATGAGACCGTGACGGAGGTGGTGAAGCCGAGTGTGGCCGTCGTCGAGTCGTAGATCGTCAGGTCGCGAGTGGTGACCTTCGCGGTGGTGGTCGTCTTCACCATGGAGGGATCGCTGGCCGACGCGTTCGAGCGGGTCGTCAGCCAGACGACGGTGCCCGCGCCCGCGAGAGCGATGACCACGGCGACGACAGTCGCAATTCGTCGCATCGGGGTCACCCCGTCGTCGTGCTGGTGGTCGGCTGGAAGGCGTTGGTGAGGATCGGCTGGCACACGTCGAGTGCGGCCTTCACCGCTGGGTCGGTGGCATCGAGGCCGAGTTGTTCGATCATCCGCGAGGTCGGGTCGAAGCCTGCCCCGCCGGGCCCGTTGCCGCCGCCTTGGAAGGACGGTGGCGGTCCGTCGAACCCGCCGGGCGGGATGCTGCCGTCTGGCGCGGGGAGCGATCCCCCGTTGACCCCGCCGGGTCCGCCAGCGGCGCCCGGTTGACCGAAGGTGATGTCGTCGACCTGCAGGCCCTGCTCGCGCAGGCACGAGGTGAAGTCGGACAGTGCAGTCTGGATGGCGGCCGGATCGAAGTTGCCACGACGACCGCGACCGAAGTCGATGCCCTCGATCAGGGATCCGCAGGCGGCCTGAGCTGTCTGGAACTCGGTGCTGCTGCGGTCGATGCCCGAGCCACGGCCGAGCCCGCCGCCGGTCATGTTGCCGTTGGCGTCGAACGTCGGGTCCTGCATGTCGACGCCGTTCTCGCGCATGCACGCGGCGTAGGCGAGGATCGCGTCCTGCGAGTCCTTCGCGCTCAACGTCGTGGTGGTCGCCGCGCCGGTCGGATCACCGGTGCTCAACGTCGCCACCTTGCTGGCGGCGCTGCTGCTCCCGCAGGCGGCGAGGACGATGGCGAGGGTGGCGAACGTGATGGCGCGCCGGGTCGTGATGATCGAACTCATGGACGCCACCGTGCGCCGGAATGCTGGGAGTTTCCTGGGAGTCAGGTGAGAACTCGGTAAGCCCCAGGTGACGGACCTTTTGGGGGTGGCGCAGCGCGTCGGCGACCGCTACGGTCGCGACTTCTGGCTGCTCGGGGGCGCCAGGACAAAGGGGTGGACATGAGCGACTTCGACATCGTCGTGCGCGCAGGCATGGTCGTGGACGGCACCGGTGCGCCGCCGCGCGTGGCCGACATCGCCATCGTGGGGGATCGGATCGTCGCGATCGCGGACCACGTGAACGGAACGGGTAGCCGCGAGATCGATGCCCGTGGACGACTCGTGACGCCGGGATTCGTCGACATCCACACCCACCTCGACGCGCAGTTGGCGTGGGATCCCGTCGCCAGCAGCAGCTGCTACCACGGCGTCACCAGCGTGGTCATGGGCAACTGCGGCGTCACGTTCGCGCCGTGCAAGCCCGAGGACCGCACGTACCTCGCCGAGTTGATGGAGAGCGTGGAGGACATCCCCCGCGACGCGATCCTCACCGGGTTGCCGTGGGACTGGGTCACCTTCGGCGAGTACCTCGCGTCGATCGACCGGATGCCCAAGGGCGTCAACGTCGGCGGAATGGTCGGCCACTGCGCGCTGCGCCAGTACGCGATGGGAGAGCGCGGACTGGGCACCGACGAGCCGACTGCCGACGACATGGCGACGATGTGTGACCTTCTCGACGAGGCGATGGGCGCGGGCGCGCTCGGCTTCAGCACCAGCCGCACGTACCTGCACAAGGTGCCCGACGGTCGTCCGGTGCCCGGCACGTACGCGCAGCCCGAGGAGTTGTACGCGTTCGCCGACGTGCTCGGCCGCCACGGTGCGGGCGTGTTCGAGACCGCGAGTCGCATCGGTGAGGGTGAACGCGATGCCCCCGATGTGCCGCTGACTCGTGCCGAGTTGACGTGGATGGGCGAGGTGAGCCGACGCAGCGGCCGCCCCGTCAGCTTCGGGCTCACTCAGCACGACAGCCGTCCCGACCTGTATGCCCGCGTCATCGGTTTCGCCAAGGAGGAGAACGAGACCGGTGCAGTCGTGCGGCCGCAGACCACGGCGCGTAGCGTCGGTGTGCTGTTCAGTCTCGACACCCGCAGCCCCTTCGATCGCGCACCGGCGTGGAAGGAGCTGCGCTCGCTGTACAACGGCAAGAAGCTCACCGCGATTCGCGACGCCGCCTTCCGCGCCCGCCTCATCGAGCAGGCCGAGCAGCATCCGTCACCCATCGACGTGGCGCAGCTGTTCGTCGTCGGCCAGACCGACGGCGCGCGCTACGACCTCGATCCTGAGACGTCGCTGGCGGCCGAAGCGCGACGGCGTGGGATCAGTGCCGCGGCGGCATACCTGGAGCTCGTGCTGGAGACGAACGGCACGGTGGTGCTCAGCCATCCGTTCCTCAATCAGCAGTTGGCGGCGGTCGAGGAGATGCTCGACGATCCGTTGGTCACCCTCGGCCTTGCCGACGCCGGCGCTCACGTGGGTCAGATCCTCGACGCGAGTCAACCGACGTTCTTCCTGACGTACTGGATCCGTGAGCGGCAACGCTGGTCGATCGAGTCGGCGATCCGTCGGCTCACCAGCGACACCGCCGACCTGTTCGGCATCCACGATCGAGGCCGCCTACGCGTCGGTGCGTTCGCCGACGTGAACGTGATCGACTGGGACGCACTGCACCTGCCCGCGCCGACGTACGCCTACGACTTCCCGGGCGGAGCAGGCCGGTACGTGCAGGGCGCATCGGGGTACGACTACACGCTCGTGAACGGGCAAGTGTTCATGGATCACGGCGTGCACACCGGCGCATTCGCGGGAGCGCTGCTGAAGAACGCACGTGCCCGATGAGGAGAGCCGCCATCGACGCACCCGTCGTCATCTAGGTTGCGCACATGACCGTCGTGCTCCTCCACGGAAACCCCGAGACGCCCGCCATCTGGAAGCCACTGCTGGCCGAGCTCGGCCGTGACGACGTCGTCACGCCGCAGCTCCCCGGGTTCGGGTGTGCGATCCGGCCGGGATTCGGGGCGACGAAGGAGGAGTACGCGATGTGGTTCATCGCCACGCTCGAGCCGATCGTCGACGAGTTCGGCCCGGTCGACGTGGTCGGCCACGACTGGGGCGGCGGCATCGCCATGCGCGCCGCATCGATCCGCCCGCACCTGTTCCGCACGTGGGCCTGCGACGTCCTCGGGCTGTTCCACCCGGAGTACGTGTGGCACGACTTCGCCCAGATCTGGCAGACGCCCGGTGCGGGTGAGGAGTACTTCACCACGATGCTCGCGACCCCGGCAGCTGATCGGGTCGCGCTCTACGAGACGCTGGGCATCCCTCGCGACACGGGCGAGGTGCTCGTGGAAGCCAGTGACGAGTTGATGGGTCGCTGCGTGCTGTCGCTCTACCGGTCGGCGGCGCAGCCGGCGATGGTCCAGTGGGGCGAGGAGCTGGGACCCGTGGCCGCCGTGCCGGGCCTGGCCATCATCGCCCCCGACGACCCGTTCGTGAAGAGCGACACGCTCGGCGTCGAGGTGGCCGATCGCCTCGGTGCCCGCCGGCACGTGCTCACCGGTCAGGGGCACTGGTGGATGCTCGGTGATCCCGCTGCAGGTGCGGCGATGCTGCGCGACTTCTGGGCGGAGGCGACCTGATGTCGGTCGATTCGCTGAGCCCGATGGAGGTCACCTGCCCGCGCTGCGGTGCCCAGGTCGAGGAGCGGTTCTACGGGCCGTGCACCTCGTGTCGTGCCGAGCTGTTGGCCAAGTTCGTCGGAGAGGGACGGCAGGTCGAGGTGGCCGAATACGTCCCCAAGATGAACGTCACCCCCAACGCGGTGGCCCTCAAGGACGACTGACCGCCGACGCGTCACCAGCATGTGTTCACCCGTTGTTCACCTGGTGTACCGTTCGCGGCACCGAAGCGTTGGCCAGGCGGGCGTACGGTCGTCGGCTGACGGTTCACACCACCAAGGGGAGAGACAAACATATGAAGCGTTCCACGACGAGCGTGAAGCTTGTCGCTGTGCTCATGGCCGGCACGGTCGTGCTCGGCGCATGCGGCAGCGACTCCACATCCAGCGACACCGCAGCGCCCACCACGGTCGCCGCGGGTTCGGACACGACCGCTCCGGCGGGTGCGGACACCACCATGGCATCCGCCGATCCGTTGGCCGATCTCGCTGCCGCCTGCACCACCGAGGGCAAGGTCAACCTGATCGCGCTGCCCGACGAGTGGGCCAACTACAAGGGCATCCTGCAGAGCTTCCGTGACAAGTACCCGGGCGTCGACAACCCCGTGTCCAACCCGGAGGGCTCGTCCAAGGAGGAGATGGAAGCCGTCCAGACCCTGTCCGGCCAGGCCGACATGCCCGACAGCGTCGACGTGAGCCCCGCCATCGCTCAGGAGATGACCGACGCCGGTCTGTTCGAGCCGTACACCGCCACGGTGGACGCCGAGATCCCGGACGGCCTCAAGGACCCGGCGCACAACTGGTACGCCGCGTACTACGGCATCATCGGCATCACGACCAACACCACGATCGTGAAGAACGCTCCCAAGACGTTCGCCGACCTCCTGAAGCCGGAGTACAAGGGCATCGTCGCCCTCAACGGCGACCCGCGTGAGTCGGGCTCGGCCTTCGCCGGCGTGGTGGCCGCGGCCATCGCCAACGGTGGCAGCGCCGACGACGTCATGCCCGGCATCCAGTACTTCGCCGACCTGAAGACCTCCGGCAACCTCGGCGGTACCGACGTCACCAAGGACACCTTCCTGTCCGGTGAGACGCCGATCGCCATCGACTGGAGCTACAACCTTCCCGGTCTGGTGTCGCAGCTGACCGCATCCGGCCAGACCGCGGAGACGAACTTCCCGTCCGACGGCATCTACGGCGGCTTCTACTCACAGGGTGTGGTCAAGGATTCGCCGCACAACGCCTGTTCGAAGCTGTGGCTGGAGCACATCCTCTCCGACGAGGGCGCCCTCGGCTACCTCGAGGGCGGCGCCGTGCCGGCTCGGATCGTGTCGCTCACCGAGCGCGGCCTCGTCACCGACGACATGAAGACCAATCTGCCGCCCACGGACCTGCTCGACCAGGTTTCCTTCATGACCCCTGCTCAGATCGCCGCCGCCAAGACGGTGATTGCTGACAACTGGGGCCCGATGGTCGCCGACGCCTGATGGCGAGTCGATGATCGAAGTGATCACCACCGATGGGGGGCGCACCGCTGGTGCGCCCCCCACGGCAACCCAGGGTGATGCGCCACGTGTGCGCGCCCGCAGGAGTTGGGCGTGGCTCGGACTCGTGCCGTTCCTGTCGTTCCTCGTCCTGTTCCTCATCGTTCCGGCCATCAGCGTGTTCCTCGACGCCCTCAAGGCGGAGGACGGCAGCTTCTCCTTCTCCGCCATGAAGGAAGCGATCACCGGCCAGAACCTCGACGCGTTCAAATTCTCCGTCAAGTTCTCCGCCGGCGCTGCGCTCGTGGGCGTGGTGGTCGGCACACTGCTCGCCTACGCCGCGGCCACGGCAACTCGGCCTCGCTGGTTGCGCAGCATGGTGAGCTCGTTCAGCGGCGTCGCCGCCAACATGGGCGGACTGCCACTCGCCTTCGCGTTCCTCACCCTGCTCGGGCGCCAGGGGGTGCTGACGAAGATCCTCGACGCCGCCGGATGGGACCTCTACGGCGGAGGCTTCAACCTCGGCTCGGTGCCAGGTCTCATCACGGTCTACTCCTACTTCAACATCCCGCTGATGGTCCTCATCACGCTGCCCGCCATCGACGGCCTCAAGGTGTCATGGCGCGAGGCCTGCTCGAATCTCGGCGGCACCACGTTCACCTACTGGCGACGCATCGGCCTGCCCGTGCTGGCGCCGTCGCTGATGGGCGGCTTCCTCCTGCTGTTCGCCAACTCGTTCAGTGCCTACGCAACGGCAGCCATCCTGACTCAGAACTCGAAGATCGTGCCGCTGCGGATCGGCTTCTTCCTCGGTGGCGACGTCAGCATCGGGACCGACGCCGTCGGGTTCTCGCTCGCCGCGTGGATGATCATCATCATGGCCGTGTCGATGTCGCTCTACTGGCTCGCCCGTCGGCGTGCCGAACGGTGGCGCTCATGATGGTGCCGGAGATCAACGACCCCGAGATCGGTGGGCCCAACACGGCTCCCGTCGGCCTGGCCCCGCTGAGTGCGGGACGCCCTCGGTCGAGGTGGGGACGCCTCGTGCCCAACGTGATCCTCGTCGCGACGAGCATGTTCTTCCTCGCGCCGTTGCTCACCCTTGCCCGCTATTCGCTGCAGAACACCCCGACCTTCCTCCTCGGCGCATCGACGCTGTTCAAGCGGTGGTCGCTGAAGCCCCTCACGCTGGCGTTCCACGAGGACTTCTTCTGGTCGTCGTTGAAGCTCAGCCTGCAGCTCGCGATTGGCACGGTCGCGCTCACGCTGCTCCTGCTGCTGCCGACCGCGATCTGGGTGCACCTGCGCGTGCCGAAGGCGCGGGCGTTCATCGAGTTCCTGACGGTGCTGCCGTACATGATCCCGGCCATCGCGCTCGTCGCGGGCATCATCATCATCAAGCCGCACGCACGCTGGTTCCTGAACTCGGATCTGTCGTTGATCCCGTTCTACGTCGTGCTGGCACTGCCGTTCACCTACCGCTCGATCGACGCCGGCCTGCGAGCCATCGATCTCCGCACGCTGGTCGACGCCTCGCGCGGGCTGGGCGCGGGTTGGGCGAGCACGATCCTCAAGGTGGTGGTGCCCAACCTGCGGACCGCCATCATCTCCGCCTCGTTCCTCACCGCCGCGGTGGTGCTCGGCGAGTACACCATCGCCAACACGCTGTTGAAGCGCACGCTCCCGATCTTCCAGCGTGAGTTCGTCTCCAAGAGCTCACAGGGTGGGTACGCGCTCAACTTGCTGGCCCTCATCGTCACGACGGCTCTGTTCGGGCTGATCAGCCTGCTGACGAGACGCCGCGATCCCAAGCGCAAGAGCTTCGCCCGAATGGCGGCCGACGCCGCCCCGATCACCCAAGCGACCAGAGCATGACCACACTCGACTACGTCTCCGTCCGCAAGACCTTCGGTGCTCTCGTGGCACTGGAAGGGCTCGATCTCGATGTGCGCGAGGGCGAACTGATCACGCTGCTGGGCCCGTCGGGGTGCGGCAAGACCACGGCCTTGCGCATCGCCGCAGGATTCGAGTTCGCCGACAGCGGTGCCGTGCTCGTGGGTGGTGCCGACATCACCCGCACGCCGGCCCACAAGCGCAACATGGGGATGGTGTTCCAGAGCTACAGCCTCTTCCCCAACCTCACCGTGGCGAAGAACGTCGAGTTCGGTCTGCGGACCCGCGGTGTCGACAGGATCACCCGCTACGCGCGCGTTCGAGAGATGCTCGACCTCGTCGAGCTCACACCGTTCGCCGACCGGTATGCGCACCAGTTGTCGGGCGGCCAGCAGCAGCGCGTGGCGCTCGCCCGTGCCTTGGCGATCCAGCCGCAGGTGCTCCTCCTCGACGAGCCGTTGAGCGCGCTCGATGCCAAGGTGCGCACGTCGTTGCGCGACGAGATCCGCCGCATCCAGACCGAACTGGGGATCACGACCCTCTTCGTCACCCACGACCAGGAGGAGGCGCTGGCCATCAGCGATCGCATCTGTGTCATGTCGCAGGGTCGGGTCGAGCAACTCGGTACGCCCACCGAGGTCTATCGCCACCCGACCACCGCGTTCGTGGCTCGATTCGTCGGGTCGATGAACCAGTTCGCCGGGCACGTTGCCGATGGCGGCAGCGTCGAGGTGATCGGTCGCCATGTGGAGATCCCCAAGGCGCGATCGTTCGGCAACGGCACGCCCGTGCACGTGCTGATCCGTCCCGAGGACCTGTCGCTGGACCCTTCCGGCTACCCCGGCACGGTCACGTCGATCACATTCCAGGGCGCGACGACACTCGTCGGCGTGCGACTCGATGTGGCCGACAATCTCGTCAGCATCGACGTCGGCCAGGGTGAGGCCGACGTACTGACCATCGGCGATCGCGTCGCTGTCGGGGTCAACGGCGCCAACGCCGTGTGCGAAGCCGCCTGATCACCCAGGCTGGCTGATCACTCGGCGGTGGGCAGCCCGCCGCCGGGGCGGAACACGGGGTCGTTCTCCTGATTCGCCATGCGCGCCTGCATCTGCTGCATCGTGGTCGCCATCGCCGCCGCCGCGTTCTGGTCGGCCATGATCTTGCTCATCACCGCGGCCGAGGCACCGGCCATGAGCTCGGCCTTGTTCGCGGTGACGTATTCGGCGGAGGCCATCTGGGGCCGGATCGTCCCGTTCACCGCCGGGACCACGTAGCGCGCGACGAGATCCCACGAACGCCGGGTCGCTTCGAGGTTGGCCCAGTCGTGAGCGAAGCCCAACACGACACCGAACCCGCCGGTGATCTCCTGCAGGTTGAGGATGGCCTCGATGAGGTCGTCGGGCGTACCGACCACCGCCGCACCGCCACCTTCGGCGCCGCCCTGAGCCACCTGCGAGAACAGCACTTCGGGGTCGTCGACCCACTGAGCGCCCGGACGTCCGAGCACCTGCACGTTGTACTCGTTGTGCCACTTCTGCAAGCCGAGCATCGCTTCGTCCTTGGCCTGGGCGCGGGTCTCGGCGATGTGCCAGCTCATCAGCACTCGCCAGTTCTTCCTGTCGACGGTCTGGCCGTGCTTGGCGGCGGAGTCCTCGGCGAACTTCCACTGGGTCGGCAGCGCCTGGATGCCCTCCGCGCTCGTGGAGGCGATGCTCAGCGCGCCGATGCCGTACTTGCCGGCGAGGGTCATGCCCGACGGCGAGATGCTGCTCGCGGTCGTCATCGGCATGTCTTCCTGGACCGGCAGGATCTGCAACGCAGCGTCGCGGAGCGTGAACCACTCGCTCTCATGGGAGAAGCGCTCCTCGCCGCGCAGCAGACGGATGATCACGCCGAGCGCTTCGTCCTGGCGATCGCGCTGGGTCATCGGATCGATGTTCAGCGTGCGGGCGTCACTGGGCAGCGCGCCCGGGCCGCTGCCGAACATCGCCCGGCCACCGCTGAGGTGGTCGAGTTGCACCATCCGCTGGGCGACGTTGAAGGGGTGGTGGTACGGCAGCGAGACCACGCCGGTGCCGAGCCGGATGCGATGGGTCACCATGGCCGCCGCCGACAGGAACATCTCCGGGCTGGCGATCATCTCCCAGCCGGTGGAGTGGTGCTCGCCGACCCAGAACTCCTCGAACCCGAGTCGGTCGAGGTGGGTGGCCAACTCGAGGTCACGTTGGAACTGGCGGGTCGGGCTCTCACGGATCGGGTGGTGAGGAGCGAGGAAGGTACCGAACTGCAGGCGAGACATTCGCCGAGACTACGAACCAGTGCCACCCAAGTCGGAGTCGGAGTGCCACGCCACCACCTGGCTCCGTCGTCGGCTTCTGGACAGCGATCGTCTCGGACTCCGGGAACAGCCCGACCCAGAAGCCCCCGGGTGGGGGCGATCGTGGCCGCTACTGTCGCCGTGTGACGACCGGGTCCCGCACCCTTCTGGCCGGTGGCTATCGCAATCAGGTCTGGAAGGTGCGCACGTCGACCGGCTTCGTGATCGAGAAGCAGTACGCCGAGGACCCGGGCAGCCCGAATCCGATGTTCCCCAACCTTCCGGACCACGAGGCGCTGGCGATGGCGCACCTCGCCGGCAGCGGATGTGCGCCGGAACTGTTGGACCATCACCCAGGGAATGATCACGAGGGCGCACGGGTGGTGTACCGATACGTGTCGGGCACGCCGTGGCGCAGTGGCGTCGCCGACGTGGCAGCACTCCTGTCCACGGTCCATGGCGCAGGTGTGCCGAGCGGGATTCGTCGACTGCACCGCTCGGCCACGGAAGCACTCGCTCACGCCGACTCGATGGTGGCCGACGTGCCGGTGCGGCGTGACCGCGACCGGATGACCGCGTCCCGACCCCGAGCCATGGTGCATCGACCCGTGCGCACGCCCGTGCTGGTCCACACCGACTGCGGACCGGGCAACATCGTCCGCGGTCGGAACGGTCCCGTGCTGATCGACTGGCAGTGTCCGGGTGCCGGAGATCCGGTCGAGGACATCGCCTGCTTCCTGTCCCCGGCGATGATGATCCTCTACGCGGCGACACCGCATCGCCCCGCGGCGCGCGCCACGTTCCTCGCCGCCTACCCCGACGGCGCGGTCGTCGAGCGCTACGGCCGCGATGGGCCGGCGTGGCACTACCGGATCGCGGCGTACTGCGTCTGGCGGGCGAGGCGGATGGCACGCACACAGCCCGAGATCGCCCGCCGATACCGCGACGCGCTCGCCGCTGAACTCGCGCTGCTGGACGGCTGGCCGGCGTGAAGCAGATCTCCCTCCACGTGCACTCGTTCTCGATGCGCTTCCACCTGCGGCACCGGGATGCGACCGGCTACGACGTGTTCGCGTACATCGACGAGATGGCACGCCGCGGGTTCACCGGCGTCAACATTTCGGCCAACGGGCCGGGCTTTCGTGATCTCTGCGGAACCGATCCGGCGCACCTCGCAGCCGTCGCGCGGTCGGTCGCGCTGCACTCGTTGCGTCTCGAACTCGACACGAGCGACACACGCGAGGAGAACATGTCGACGATGCTGCGGGTCGCTGCTGCGTGCGGCGCCGACACGTTGCGCACCTACACGAAGTACGACGCACCCCTGGCCGACGTGGTGCCGTGGACGATACGCGACCTGCAGTCGATCGCACCGCGCGCCGAGGACCTCGGTGTCCTCGTCGTGTTGGAGAACCACGAGGACTTCACCGGCCCCGTGCTCGCCGAGATCCTTGCCGCGGTCGACCACCCCTCGGTGCGTGCGCTGTACGACTACGGCAACAGCCAGATGGTCGGCGAGGACCCGCTCGATGCGTTGGCGGCGATGGCACCGTTCATCGCCCGCGTCCACGCCAAGGATCACGTCGTCGTCGACGGGCCGGACGGCCCGGTCGTGCAGGGCGTCCCCTTCGGCACCGGTCGGCTCCCGACGCGGGAGATCACGGACGCCTTGTTCGAAGCGGGTGTTCGGCGGTTCTGCTTCGAGAACGTGTGGGGCTACCGGGCACCACTGAAGTGCACACGCGAGTCGTTACCGAGTGCTCAGTGCTTCGAGTTCGACGACCCGTCCCGATACCTGCACGGCGATGCACTGACCCCCGAGGTCGCGGTCCGCGACGAGCGGACAGCATTCGACGAGGGCCTCGCCGGGCTGCACACGATGCTCGAAACCGGTGGGTATGAGGTGACGAGGGAGCCGGTATCGTGAGGCCCGCCGTTACGGGGACGTAGCTCAGTTGGCAGAGCGCTACCTTTGCAAGGTAGATGTCAGGGGTTCGATTCCCCTCGTCTCCACGTTGTGATGTCTCGGAAAAGGGGCGCCGCCGGGCTTGGGCAGGTTCGCTACTTTTGCCGGGATGCCCGGACAGGACATGGTGGTGACCTTTCGTCGGCTCGGCCGCACATGTTCGTGGACGGCACTGCGACCGCCTCGCACGATCGTCCCCGGACCGTCGATGGCAGCGGGTGGCGATCTGCCCCACGACCTGTACACCTTCGTGATCGAGGACGCGTTGGGCATCCAGTTCGGCTTCTGGGGGTGCGTCGCAATCGGTGCGACCTTCAGGACGATCGGGCGGAAACGCACGGACAAGGGGCGGGCGATCATCGCCCGTCACCGCGAGGAACTTGCCGTCGCCGAGGCCCGGGTCAATGCGGTCTACTTCTCTTGGCGGGCTCGGACACCGACGTGTCTGGACGACGAGCTCGATTCGATGCTGACGAGGTGGCGAAGGTTGACCGAACGCGACGAGCTGGTTCTCGCGTGGCCGCGACATCGATCACCCACGCTCTGACCTCCGCCGAACCGCAGGTACTACGACCAGAGACCCTGCGCGGACGCTCATGTTTTGAGCCGATCGGCCGATAGGTAACCCGTGTGGCGGTCCCTTCGACGGAGTCATTCCTTGGCATGGCTGCGTCTCGGCGCGCTCGTGGCCGGTGTGGTCATGGTCGCGTTCGCCGTCGGATTGAGCGTCGTCAACACCCACGAGAACCGATCCGCGCTCGACCGACAGTTGGCGCGAGAGGACCGCAAGCAGGTCACCGCCATCACCG
Source organism: uncultured Acidimicrobiaceae bacterium (assembly GCA_963720695.1). GTDB lineage: Bacteria > Actinomycetota > Acidimicrobiia > Acidimicrobiales > Ilumatobacteraceae > UBA668. The sequence goes on along the minus strand of CAVRGG010000003.1, from coordinate 279,330 downwards.
AGTACTTCGCCCGAGCCCGCGACCTCCTGCTGCTGCAGGCGCAGAACGATGCCTTCACGGACTTCTACGCGGCCTCCGGTACCCGTGACAGCAAGATCGCCGAAGGCGACCCCAGCTTGGTCAAAGCAGTCGGGTCCTTGTCCTACCTCGAGCATCTCTACGACGGTCGAGTCGGCGAGATCTGCTTCATCGACATCCACGGCGCGGAGAACGCCAGGCTGGTGAAGGGCCGCCAGGCCAGCTTCGCCGAACTGTCCCGCGACGAGAGCCACAACCCCTTCTTCCAACCGACGATCGACGTCGGTGTCGGCAACGTCTATCAGGCCGCCGCCTACATCTCTCCCGACACTCACGACCTGGTGATCTCCAACTCGACCATGCTGCCCGGGCTCCCGCCGGGCGAACAGGCGCTGGTCCACTTCGAAGTGTCGATGGCGAGTTTCGCGAGCATCAACAGCGACTCGAACATCCGCTTCCTCATCGTCGACGCGACCACGGGCGCCACGATCGCCGACAGTGCCGGCAAGGTCCCGGTCAACGCCGAACAGACGCCCGGTGACATGGCGATGCTGCAGCAGTTGCGGACGTCCGGTGATCAGAGCGGCATCGCCACCATCAACGGGCAGCGGGCCGCGTTCGAACACCTCCGGCGCACGGCGACCAACGCCAACGACTGGTACATCATCGCTGCGTCCCCGCCGGCGGACCCGGGCCTCGGTGGCTACTTCGACATGCGCTCGATCGCGCTGATCGGAGCGGCGTGCGCGCTGTTCATGCTCGCCTTCCTGAGCTTCCGCGGCTATCAACGCCGACTGGAGCTCGCCGCGGTCACGGACGGACTGACCGGACTTCCGAACCGCAACATGCTGTCGGCCGATGCCGAACGAGCGATCGAACTGCGGCGCAAGGACGGGGGCAAGGTCGCCGTGCTCCTCGTCGATCTGGACCGGTTCAAGGACGTCAACGACACGCTCGGTCATCAATCGGGCGATCAACTGCTCACCGCGGTGGGTCCTCGGATTCGATCCGTGCTCCGCGATGCCGACACCATCGCTCGGCTGGGAGGCGACGAGTTCGCCGTGCTCCTGCCGAGCATCCATGGGCCGGCCGAGGCGCTCGAGGTGGCGGCCCGGATCCGTCGCTGCCTTCGGGACCCGTTCGTGATCGGGGAGATCGCACTGGAGGTGGAGGCGAGCGTCGGTATCGCCGTCGCCCCCGACCACGGCGACGATTTCATGCTGCTGCTCCAGCACGCCGACATGGCGATGTACAACGCCAAGCTGTTCGGCCTCGGTGCCTCGCTGTACGAGACCAGTCTCGATTCGCACGACCCGCGTCGGCTGTCGTTGCTCGCCGAGTTGCGGCTGGCACTCGACCACGACGAGTTGGTGCTGCACTACCAGCCGAAGGTCTCGATCGCGGATGACACCGTGTGCGGCGCCGAAGCACTGCTGCGGTGGGAGCATCCCCAACGGGGCCTCACCATGCCGGATGCGTTCGTGCCGTACGCCGAGCACACCGCCCTGATCCAGCCCCTCACCGACTGGGCGTTGGAGCGGGCGATCAAGGACGTGCGGGCCTGGCTGGACGCCGGTCGCGAGATCCCCGTCTCGGTGAACGTGTCCGCCCGATCGCTCCACGACAACCATTTGTGCGAGACGATCGCCCGGCTGCTCGACGAGTACCGGGTGCCGAGCCGGATGCTCGTGGTCGAGATCACCGAGACGGCGATCATGACCGAGCCCACCAAGGCGCGGGAGGTTCTGGCGACCCTCGACGCGATGGGCGTCCAGGTCTCGGTCGACGACTTCGGCACCGGCCACGCATCGCTCGTCTACCTGACGACCCTGCCGATCCATGAGTTGAAGATCGACAGGACCTTCGTGACCGACGTGTGCACACGTCAGGACCACGCCGTGATCATCCGGTCCGTCGTCGACCTCGGTCACAACCTCGGGCTGCGCGTGGTGGCCGAGGGAGTCGAGGACGACGCGACCCGCGATCGCCTTGCACTGGCCGGCTGTCTCTTCGCGCAGGGCTACCGGTGGAGCCGACCCGTCCCCGTCGACGTGCTCGACGCGTGGATGGACCGTGGCCGGACGCCGGTCGGCCGCCACTGATCCACTTCGTCGAGAACTCAGTCGTCGATGGGGACGTAGACCCCGGATCGAGTGTCTTGCTGGACCCAGCGAACGTGGGCGACGAGCGACGACGGGGCAGCGACGACGGATCCGTTCGCCCGAATCACGTAGACGTCGTCAGCGCGCCGTGGTGCACAGCCGGTGTTCGTCGTGGCGCGTGTGATGCGCCCCGACCGGTCGAGGTGGACGAGGACGGTTCGGGGAACCACGACCGTGATCGACTGCGTGTTCGGTCCGGTCGTCGGCGCGCTCGCGTCGACGACGCGATGCGGACACGCAGTGGACGCGTTCGATGACGGTCGATGATCGTCGCGGCCCTCCGCTCGATGCGCGTCGGCCGCACGAACCGAGCCCACGGCCAGCACGCCCGCCACGGCGACGGCTGCCAGTGAGATCCTCGCTCCCGTGGTCGACCTCCGCATGGTGTGCCTCCTCGCCCGATCCGGGCTGCTCACCATTCGTATCGTCGGCGCTGCGACGAACTTGAAGAGAGTTCACCTACGACGCGTCGTTCAGCGCGGCGGCGGTGACACGGCTGCCATGGTGATGGCGAGCGCGTGTCCGAGGTTCAGCGAGTCGACGCCGTGATGCATCGGGATGCGCACGTCGTAGTGCGTTCGCAGTTGTGCCTCGGCGGTGAGGCCAGGGCCCTCTGCGCCGGCGACGAGGGCGACCTTGGCCGGCATCGGCATGTCGTACAGGCTGTTGGCCGCGGGCGCCGTCGTCAGCGCCCATGTCTCGAAACCGTGTTCGGCGATCGTGCCGAGTGCGGCCGGCCACTCCTCGCATCGTGCCACCGGCAGGTGGAGGATCTCGCCCATCGACACACGCACCGCTCGTCGCGCGAACGGATCGGCGCAGGTGGGATCGAGCACGAGCGCGTCGAAGCCCAGCGCCCTCGCCGAGCGGGCCACGGCACCGATGTTCTCGTGGTCGTTGCTGCCCTCGAGCACGACGATTCGCCGCGCCTCGGCCAGCACGTCGAGCAGGTCCAGCGGTGCAGGACGCTCGGCGGACGCGAGCACGCCACGGTGCACCGGGAACCCGGCGATTCCTTCGAGGATCTCGGCCTCGGCCACGTAGATGGGAGCGTCGACGTGTTGGACCATCGGCCACAGGGTGGCGTGGGCCTTGGTCGAGAACAGCATGGAGCGGATCTTGAGCGGCGACTTCATCAACCGGGCGATCACCTGCTTGGTCTCGGCGATCAGGAAGTCGTCGACCTCCTTGCGGTCGCGCAGCCCGACGTAATCGGTGATGCGCGGGTCGTCGGCTGCCTCGATGCGAATCGGCACGGGGTGACTCTACGGCCGACTGGACGGGTGTCCCCGGCCGAGCGGTTGCGAACGTGTGTTCGCCGCGCGAGGATGGCGGCATGATCTCGGTCGCCCCCGCCCTGTCGTCCGTCCGGTTGTCCGCCCCATCGTCCGTCTCGCCCTCATCCGCGCCCTCCACGGATGGGGTCGAGGCGGCGCTCATCTGGCAGCAGTGCCTCTTCGCGTTCGAGGAGCCGTCCATCGACGCCTCGTTCGGGCAGGTCACCCGTACTTGGCTCGACGACGAGTCGTGGGTCGATCATGCACCCCGATGGCTGAGCGGGTCGGATCTCGTCGTCGCCGAGTTGGTCGCGAAGCTGCCGTGGCGCCAGCGCGAGGTGGTGATGTACGAACGAGTGCTGCCCGAGCCTCGATTGACGGCGTGGTGGAGCGTGCCCGACGGTGCCGAGGCCCTGCCGGTGCTCGGGCGCGCCCGCCAGGAGCTCACCCGGCACTACGACCGGCCGTTCGACTCCATCGGCTTCAACCTCTACCGCGACGGCCGTGACTCGGTCGCCTGGCACGCCGATCGCGAGCGGTTCCACCTCGAGAACCCGGTGGTCGCCATCGTCAGCACCGGTCTGCCTCGGCCGTTCCAGCTGCGGGCCAAGGGCGGTGGTCCGTCGCAGTCCTGGCAGTTGGGGCACGGCGACCTGTTCGTCATGGGAGGCGCCTGTCAGCACCAGTGGGAGCACTGCGTCCCCAAGAGTGCCGCGGTGCACGGACCACGGCTGAGCATCATGTTCCGCCACCACCTCGCCGACGACGACGCGGGCCGGCAGGACACCGGCAATGTCATCGGCAACGACACCGGCAACCACCTGGCCAACGACACCGGAGTGCTGGCCGACCCGGCGCGATACTGGCGTTGATGCTCTCCGACTCCGATCGCTACGCCTTCGTCCCCGGCGCCACCTCGTCGCCCACCATCGTCGGGGCGGAGGGCGTCTACCTCCACACGGCCGACGGACGCCGGATCCTCGATGCAGCAGGTGGCGCCATCGTCGGCAACATCGGTTGGGGCCGCACGGAGGTGGTCGACGCTGCCGCGGCGGCGATGGTCGGCGGGTACGTCGTGCCGCTCTGGCCCACCCCGGCGCGTCTCGCGCTGCACGACGAGCTCGTCGACCACTGGCTACCGGCCGGGATGAGCCACGTGTTCTTCACGAGCGGCGGCAGCGAGAGCACGGACTCGGCGCTGCGTCTCGCTCGTGCGTACCAGGTCGGCAAAGGCCGGCCCGATCGGTGGAAGGTGGTGGGCCGCCACCCGAGTTACCACGGGATGACCACCGGCACGATGGCGGTGGCCAGTCACTCCGCGCGCCAGAAGGGCTATGAGCCACTGCTGTTGCCGTTCCCGAAGGTGCCCTGGGACGATCCCGAGCAGGTGCGCAAGGTCATCGAGCAGGAGGACCCCGCGACGATCGCCGGGTTCATCGCCGAGCCGATCACCGGTGCGGCAGGCGCGTGTCTCACCGCCGGCGACGAGTACTGGCAGGTCGTCAGCGACGTGTGCCGCGAGCACGACATCCTCCTCATCGCCGACGAGGTGATGACCGGCTTCGGACGCACGGGCACCACGTGGGGGCACCAGCACTTTCCATTGCGCCCCGATGTGATCGTCGGCGGGAAAGGGCTCGGCGGCGGCTACGTGCCGCTCGGCGCCGTCGCCGCGACCGACGAGGTCGTCGAGGTGTTGCGCACGAACGGGTTCATGTACTTCACGTTCACCGGCAACGACGGTGCCTGCGCGGCGGGCGCCACCGTGTTGCAGATCCTCCGCCGTGAGCACCTCGTCGAGCGTGCGGCCTCGGTGGGGGCGACGCTCGGTGACCGCCTGCGCACCGCACTCGCCGAGCACCCTGCGGTGGTCGAGATCCGCGGACGGGGGATGTTCTGGGGCATCGAACTCCGCTGCAGCCGCGATGCCGTGGTCGCGGCGGCCCTGCAGCGCGACATGTGGGTGTACCCGGCGGGTTCTGGCCCGGTGGCCGACGCGGTGATGGTCGCCCCGCCGTTCGTGATCTCCGAGGACGAGATCGACCAGGTGGTGGACCGCCTCCGCGCCTCGATCGACGCGGTGCACCCCGGCTGACCTGCCGGTTCACCCGTCGCGCGAACACCGTTCACCGTCGATTCACGCGCCGGCCGACCGGTCGTCACACCTCGTCGGTACGGTGTTCCCGTGATGACCCCCCACCTTCTGCCCGACATCGGGAGCGATCCGCGTCGCCTGGTGCGTCTCGATGCCGTCCACAACTTCCGCGACATGGGCGGCTATCCCACCGCCGATGGGCGCACCACGCGTTGGCGCCGACTGTTTCGCGCCGACGGTCTCTACCGCCTGACGCCAGAGGACCTCGAGGTCATTCGAGGGCTCGGCCTCCGCACGGTGATCGACCTGCGCACCTTCCTGGAACTCGACGAGCGTGGCACGTTCCCCCACGACCAGCACCCGGTGGCGTTCCACCACGTCCCGGTGATCGACAGCACGTGGAGCGCTGCCGACGCCGAGCAGGCGACCGATGCCGCGGACTTCCTCGAGGACGCCTACCTCTCCATCCTCGACCAGGGCTCGGCCCGGCTCGCGGAGGCGTTCACCATGCTCTGCGAGCCCGACGCGCTGCCGGCGGTGTTCCACTGCGCGGCCGGCAAGGACCGCACCGGGATGCTGGCGATGATGGTGCTCGGTTGCCTCGACGTGAGCGACGAGTACATCGTCGCCGACTATGCCCTCACCGCGGAAGGCATGGAGCGGATGCGCGAGTGGGCCAAGCGCGAGTACCCCGAACTCTTCGAGCGCATCGCGGCCGGACCAGCAGTGTTCTCCTCCGCCGTGCCCGAAGCCATGATGCGCATGATCGGTCACCTGCGTCAGCGACACGGCAGCATCCTCGAGTTCGTGCTGGGCCTCGGTGTCTCGCCGGACGCGATCGAACACCTGCGGCGCGAACTCCTCGCCTAGCTGCACCCCCGCCGGCCTGACGGGCTGCGACGTACTCGGACCCAAAGCCGGGTTGAGTGTGCGCGCGGCGTACGCTCGGCCTCATGACCGGCACGATTGCACTCCAAGGCGGCGGACCCTTCAGCGCGAACGACGAGCTCGACGCGCGGCTGCTGCAACAGGCGGGTGCCACGAAGGTCGTGGTGCTGCCGACCGCCGATGCATACGAGCATCCCGAACGGCTCGTGGCCGCAGCGATGAGTTGGGCGGAGCGGCTGGCGATCGACGTCGAGGTCGAGGCCCTGATGGTGATGCGCCGTGGGGAAGCCCTTGAAGCCGGAGTGGCGAACATCGTCCGTCAGGCGCGGGCCGTGTACTTCGTCGGTGACCAGCCCCTGCACCTCAAGTCGGTGCTCAAGGACACGCCGGTCTTCGACGCGCTGCGCGACGTCTTGGTCAACGGCGGCCTCGTCGCGGCAGTCGGTGCGAGCGCGGCAGCGATGTGCGACCCGATGGTGGACCCTCGCGGCGGCGCCTTCACGTTGGGCCTCGGGCTGGTCAACGGCCTCGCGCTCGTCACCGAGGCGGAGACGTGGTCGCCCGAACGACTGCACCGCACGCGCACCCTGGCGAACACCGCCGTGGCCGTGCTCCGCACGGGTGACGCATTGCTGCGCACCGCGGGCGCGTGGGAGATGGTGGGCGCCGCCGAGGTCTTCGGCGACCTGCCCTAGTCAGGCGTGCTCAGCCGGCGGGGGTGATCGACATCACGTCGATCACGAACGACAGTGCGGTGTCGGGGCCGATGCTGCCGTTGCCGGTCGCGCCATAGGCGAGGTCGGCCGGGATGTCGAGCTGCAGTCGCTCGCCGACCTTGACGCCCACGAGCCCCTGGTCCCATCCCTGGATCACGCTTCCCGTGCCGAGGGTGACGGTGATCGGGCTGCCGCGGTCGTAGCTGTTGTCGAACTCGGTGCCGTCGGCGGAGGTGACGCCGATGTAGTGGACGCTGACCGTGTCGCCCACCTTGGCGGGCTCGCCCGTGCCCTCGGTGATCACGGTGGTGACGAGCGAGGTGGGGATGGTCGCCGGCAGCGACACCTCGGGCTTGGGTGGCACCGTGGTGGTCGGCAGGTTCGGGTCGACCGTGGTGGACGTGTCGAGAGCGAGGGTGGTGGTGGTCTCGCCGTTCACGCTGGAGCCGTCGTCGCGGTTGACGAGGTAGACGATGCCGACCAGGGCCACGACGGCACCGATGGCGAGCACGGAACGGAGCAGGACACGCTTGCTCTTCTCCTTGCGCGCCTCCTTGGCGAGCTCTTGCAGCCGCAGCTGACGGTTGGCCTTCTGACGTTCACGCTTGGCGGTACCCACGAGGGCAGGAGGTTACCGGACGGACACCGCTGTTCAAGTTCGCGCGCCGTGCGGCCGATGACTCCTGTACGTCACCGCCGAGTGGCGTGCCCGCTCCGCGGGGGAGAACAGCGACGAGGGACGATCGGAATGAGGAGAAACGAGCACGTGAGCGCTCGGGTCCTGGCCACGGTGGGTCTCGTGGCCGGCTTCATCTACCTCGCCTGGCGCGCCTCCGCATCGCTCGCCGGAGCGCCCCTGTGGCTCTCGGTGCCGTTCCTCGCCGTCGAGATCGTCGGCTTCCTCGGTGCCGCAACCCTGGTCTGGGCCCTGTGGCCGATGCCGGTGCCCGCCCGAGGCGTCACTGCACATCCGGATCCGGACGGTCCCTCGCCGCTGGACTGCGCGGCGGTCGATGCGGTGGTGCGTGTGCACCATCAGCGCGAGCACGAGGTGCGAGCGACCCTGCTCTCGCTGCGATCGGTCGCGAAGGTCCACCATGTCGTCCTGGTCGACCACTCCGGCCGACCGAGCATGGCGGCGCTCGCCACCGAGTTCCAGGCCGTCTACGCGGCACCCGACACCGAGGACCAGAACGGGTTGCGGGTGATCACCGCGGCGGTGCGCACCGCTCAGTTCCTGCTCGTCGATGCCGGCGACGTGCCGGCCAGCGACATCGTGACCCGGCTCTCGGTCGAGTTGCGTGATCCCAGCGTCGCCGTCGTGCAGGGCCTCGGCGTCTCCCTGGCCGACGACTCGCCCGAACACGGCCCGAACCGTCGCCACGAGCTCACCTTCGAGCGCTCGTCCCTCAACCCTTCGCTCGGCCGCCGCCGGGTGGCGGTCTGGCTCGGGTCGGGGTCGATCGTGCGAACCGACGCGCTGCGCAAGGTGCCGATGGGCAACGAGCGGTCCCTCGAGGCGCACTGGACGGCATCGACGGAGCTGATGCGCGCCGGGTGGAGCATCGTCGCGCCGGCCGACGTCGCCGTCGTCACGCACCGGACGATCTCGGACGACACCGAGGTGTATCGAGATCGCGTCGACCGGGCACGCTCCGCGCGTCTGATGGTGTTCGGCGATCGAGGCGTCCTGCGGACGCGCAACTTCACCGTCGAGCAGCGGCTCGCCGTGCTCGCGTGGGCGGTACGACCGCTGTCGGGGTTGCGCCGTGTGGCCTTCATCGCTCTCCTCTGTGCCGCCCTGCTGTCGGGCCAGGTGCCGTTCACCGCGACGGCGTTCGCGATGGCGATCGTGTGGGTTCCCTGGTTCCTCTACACGGGACTCGGGTTGTCGCTGCTGAGCGGCTGGACGCTGCGTCCGGGTGATCGGACGCGCTGGTCGCTGCACAACATCGGTGCGTCGTTCAACGGCCTCCACCCGCAGATGCCCACTCGGGGCGCTCCACGCAAACCGATCATCTCGCTCCCCGCGAACCAGTACGGGTCGAGCCTCGTCGTCGCCGTGGTGGTCCTGAGTGTCGTGCTGGTCCTGCGAGGGCTCAGCGAGCAGGTCACCCACACGCTCGGGGAGTTGCCCCACGCTGCGCTCGTCGCCATGCTCACCACGGCGCTCTGGATGCTGGCATTGTCGCTCGATCTGCTCCGGGTCCTGGCTCGCCGCGCGCAGATGCGCCGTGCACCCCGAGTCGTCGCCGCCCTCGCCGCGACGCTCGGCGAACGAGCGGTGTCGATCGTCGATCTCACCGCGCTCGGCGCCGGTGTGTTCGGCCACACCGGCTTCGATGTGGGCGAGGCGCTCATGCTGGACTCGTCGATCCCGACCCGGACCGGGGTGACGTCGATGTCGGTGCCGGTGGTCGTGCGGAACGTCTCGCTGCTCAGCGGCGAGGGAGCCAACGCCGAGTGGCGCATCGGCGTCGAGTTCGGCGAGGTCGACGACGCCACTGCGAACGCGCTGGCGGAGTTCTGCACGATCGAGCCGATGTGGGAGCGAATGGGTGTCCTGCCCGGATCGTCGATCACCGAGCCGCGGCCGCTCGTGCCGATCGAGGACCTCGAGCCCGCGCCCAGCGCCGGCCGGATGGCCGTGCGACTGGTGTCGCTGTTCGCGCTCGTCGGAGCCATCGCCAGTTCTGTGCCGACCCGCGTGGACGCCACCGAGACGTTCGTGCACGCCGTCGGCGGAGCGGTCGTCACTGCCGATTCCGGTCAGGGAGTCGCCGACGCGGTCGTCACCGTGGTGTGTGCCACCGATGCCGGTGCCGACCTCGTCTGGGGAACCTCGGACGACACGTTCACGACGCCGGTCTCGGGCACGTCCGACGCAGAGGGGCTGTACCGCGTGGCCGTCAACGGCGACGCGTGCTGGTCGGCCGTCTCGCCGCCGCAGCACTACATCATCGACGATCCGACCGCGCCGCTCGACCAGCTCGAAGCGCTCGATCTGGGTCGGGGATCTGCCCGCGCTCGCACCGTCGAGGTGCAGGCGACGGCAGCGCAACCGAGCCCCACCGCCGTGACGGGAGCGGCGGTGGGCGACTCGGTCTGGAACGACGAGAACGGCAACGGGGTTCGCGATCAGGGCGAGCTCGGTGTGGGCGGCGTGACCATCACGCTCTTCGACCAGTCCGGACAAGCCGTGGGACGTCGTGTCACCGACGACGCCGGACGCTTCCGCTTCGACGGACTCGGCGCCGGTGCCTACTCCATCTCGGCGACCAACCTTCCCCAGGGGATGACGTTCACCCAACAGGGCGTCGGGGTCGACCGCACGGTGGACAGCGACGCGAATCCCGTCACCGGGCGGACACCCCTCGTCGCGGTCACACCAGGTGACGACATGAAGATGCTCGACGTCGGCGTGCACTCGGGGGACTCGGCCTCGAGCTCCGGTGCGACGGCCGCCAAGCCCGAGATGCTCTTCCCGGCTCCACTGCCGCCGGCGCCTGCCGGTCCCGACGGCGTGCAGTCCTTGCTCACCGTGTTGGTGTTGGCGCTCGTGGCGATGATCGCCACGAGCATCTTGATCGGGTTGACTCGGCCACGACGGCGGATTCGGGTCTGAGTCGTGCGATCAGGCGTCGTCGAAGCCGTGAGCGTCGTCGTCGCCAGACTTTGCGATGAGGAAGCCGATCGCCCGTTCGGTCTTCGGGTACCGCGATGCCAACCGCCAGAACGCGGGTCCGTGGCCGCGCTCCTCGAGGTGGCACAGCTCGTGGACGATCACGTAGTCGATGACCCAATCGGGATAGCGGGCGAGGCGGTTGGAGATGCGGATCGAGCCGGTGCCGTAGGTGCACGAACCCCAGCGGGTGGTCATGTCGTCCGCCCAGCGGATCTCGCGTGGATGCGGGAGCTCGTAGCGACGGGCGAGGGTGGCGGCACGAGCGGCGAGGTCGATGCGGTCGCTGGACTGCTTGCGACGGAAGCTCGCCGACATCTTCTCCACCCAGTGTTCGATCTCGGCGGCGCTCATCCACGACGGCACGGCGACCTTCAGCACGTCACCCTTCAGTTCGGCACCGACCGTCCGCTTGCGCCGAGCCGAGCGAGTCACTTCGACCGTGAACGGAGCATCCGGGTCGTCTCGGACCTCGGCGAGGGGCTCAGGTCCGAAGCCGGGCAGTTGCAGTGCATCACTCATGGCGGATCAGAGCGTCTCGCGAAAGGCCGTCGGCTCGATCAACTGGACGTGCTCGCCGGCGGCGACCGTGCCGTCGACGTGGATCGAGAACCAGCAGCCCCCGAGGTTCGGGAAGCGGGTGTCGCCCGAGCCCAGCGCCCGGCAGACGGTGCGGATCAGCCCCGCGTGCGTGACCGTGAGCACCTCGCCCCCGGGCGACTCGGCGGCGATGTCGCGGAACGCCTGCAGGGCCCGGTCCACGATCGTGGCGGGCGCCTCGGCGCCGTCGGGGCGGCGGTGCTCGGCGACGAAGCCAGGCCACCCCTCCTCGATCTCGGCGATGGTCAGGCCCTGCCACGGCCCGAACGCCGCCTCCATCAGGCCCGGGTGCAGGCGTACCGGCCCGACGCCGAGGGCCTCGGAGATGACCGCCGCCGTATGGCTGGCTCGCTGCAGGGTGCTCGCCCAGATCGCGTCGAACGAGCCGAGCTGCTCGCCGGCGGCGATCGCTTGCCGCAGGCCGACCTCGGTGAGCGGTGGATCCGCCTGGCCCTGCCAGCGCCCCAGCGCGTTCCACTCGCTCTCGCCGTGGCGCAGCGCGAGCAGACGCGTGACGGGGTGCGCAGCCGATGCCATCGCCCGGAGGGTAGCCGTCACCTCACGGGCATCCCCACTACGCTGGCCGACATGGCCACGCTCCGTCTCTTTGCCGCTGCCCGGGAGTCCGCGGGCACCGGCACGGCGCAGATCGAGGGGGCCACGGTGGGCGAGGTACTGGCCGGCGCAGTCGATGCGTTCGGTCCTGGATTTCAGACCGTGCTGCAGAGTTGTCGGGTCTGGGTGAACGGCGACCCGGCCGATCCCCAGATGGCGGTCGGTGCCGGTGATGAAGTGGCAATCTTGCCGCCTGTGAGTGGAGGTTTCGAATGAACCAGACCGACTTCGATCCGCGATCGTTGGCACTCGACGATCTGCGGGAGTTGCGTGCGCACCTGCAGGAGGAGGACGACGCCGTCAGCTTCGTCCGCCGCCTCGTGCAGGCTCGCCTCGACGTCGCTCGCGCGGAGCTGCGCCATCGCGCCGCCGGCGAGCACGACGCGAACATCACCGACGAGCTTCCTGCCATCCTCGGATCACAGCTCACCGGTGGTCCCGCCCGCCCGCCGCGCCCGGCCGAGGACTTCAGCGACCACCCCCTCGCTCGCGAGCTCGAGGAGCTGTGCTCCGAATTCGGCAGCACCGACCTGCCCTCGATGTCCCTCGACGAACTCGGCTCCTACGTGACCTGCCTGCACGACTTCGAGCGTGAGCGCTCTGCGGAGCGCAAGGAGCTGTTCGGTCGCATCGACGCGCTCAGCGCGGAACTGGTTCGTCGGTACCGCGACGGCGAGGCCGCGGTCGACGGCATGATGGTGGCCGACGCCGACAGCGACTCCGACAGCTGAGCTCGTGAACGACGCGTCGGGCCCCATCGGCGACGTGCGCGAGGAGCTCGACAAACGTCTCGCCGACGTCGGTGACTTCATCCGCAGTCAACGCGAGATCGCCCGCATGAGCGTCCGCCGCCTCGCCGAGGTCGCCGGTGTCAGCAATCCGTACCTGTCCCAGATCGAACGTGGGCTCCGCAAGCCGTCGGCCGAGATCCTGCAGCAGATCGCGAAGGCGCTCCAGATCAGCGCCGAGACGCTCTACGAGCGCGCCGGCTTCCTGAACCCCGACAGTGAGGCACGTGGTGTCCGGGAGGCCATCGCCGCTGACCCGCGGCTCACCCAGGAACAGCAGCAGGCACTGCTCAATGTGTATGAGAGCTTTGTGTCGAGTCGGCCGGGCTGACCGCCGCTCGCTGTCGCAGCACCAGGAACGCCAGTACACCACTCACCAGCGAACCGATCAGGATCGCCATCTTCGCGTCGGTGACCTGCTCCTCGTTGATCACGCCGTTGTCGCGGAAGGCGAGCTCGGCGATGAACAGTGCCACGGTGAAACCGATGCCGGCGGCATTGCCGGCGCCGAACAGTTGCCGGGTGGTCGTGTTCTCGGGCCGGTCGGCGGTGCCGGTGCGGACCGCGACACGTGAGGCGAGCAGGACACCGAGCGGCTTGCCGACGACGAGGCCGACGAGGATGCCCCAGGTGATGGGCGAGCTCCAGGCGGACCGGAGACTCTCGGTGCTGACCACCACGCCGGCGTTGGCGAGGGCGAAGATCGGCACGATGACGAAGCTGCTCCATGGGTGCAGCACGTGCTCGAGCCACTCCACCGTGCTCACGCTGGCACGGGCCAGCTGCCGGCTGTGCTGTGCGTGCTCCACCGACGACAGATCCGTCAGTTCCTCCTCGTCGACGAGGTCCGGGGCGACGCGTGGTGTGATCGGCGCGAGCAGGCCCATCGCGACGCCGGCGATGGTGGGGTGGATGCCGGCCTCGTGCAACGCGAACCAGACGCCGCACCCCACCACGACGTATGCAAGGGTCTTGTGCACGCCCACGCGTTGCATGATCACGGTGAAGATCACGCCGCCGACCGACGCGGCCAGCCATCCGAACGCCACCCCGCTCGAGTAGAAGATGGCGATGACGGCGATCGCGCCGATGTCGTCGACCACGGCCAGACCGAGCAGGTAGGCGCGCAGCCCGGCCGGGGCGTGCTTGCCGGCGAGCGTGAGGACGCCGACGGCGAGGGCGATGTCAGTCGCCATCGGGACGCCCCAGCCCTTCGGCTCGGTCCCCCCGGCGATGGCCAGGTAGAGCAGTGCCGGCACGACCATGCCGCCGATGGCCGCCGCGACCGGCAGGGTCGCGGCGCGGCGGTTCGACAGATGGCCCTGGGTGAGCTCGCGCTTGATCTCGAGGCCGACCACCAGGAAGAAGATCGCCATCAACCCGTCGTTGACCCAACCCTGTAGGTCCAGGGTGAGGCTGTGCCCCGCGATGTGGATGCCCGCCTCGCTGTGCCACAGGCGCACGTAGGACTCCTGCCACGGCGAGTTCGCCCAGATGAGGGCCACCACGGCTGCGCCGACCAGCAGGATTCCGCCCGACGCCTCCGCGTGGAGGAAGTCTCGAAGGGGGGACAGCGCCCGGGTGAGCGGCGACGGCCGGGGCTTCTTCATGGTGGGATTCTGGCACGCGAGCCGGGGGAGGACCGCGGTCGGCTTCGCCGATTCCGGAATGCCGACCGCACCGATAGTGTTTCGACCCGTCGTGCAACGGGTTGCTGTGCTCTCACTTCACACGTCGCCGCTCGCCCAGCCGGGCTCGGGGGACAGTGGCGGGATGAACGTGTACGTGCGCGAACTGTCCTCTGCACTCGCGCAGGCCGGGGTGGAGTGCACGACCTACACCCGTCGTACCAGTGCCGACCAGCCCGACGTCGTCCAGATCGAGCCCGGTCATCGGGTGGTGCACATCAGCGCCGGCGCGTTCGACCTGCCCAAGGAACAGTTGCCGGGCATTCTCGACGAGTTCGGCGACGCCGTCATCGACCACATCAAGAACGTCGCGCCCGCCGACGTGGTCCACGCCAACTACTTCCTCAGCGGACTCGTGGCGCACCGCATCAAGCACGAACTCGACGTGCCCTTCGTGTCGACCTTCCACACGCTCGCCAAGGTCAAGGCCGAGGGTGGCGACGTCGAGTCGGAGTGGCGCCATCGCGCCGAGCACGACGTCATCAGCTGCGCCGACGCGATCTGCGTCAGCTGCAGCGAGGAGGAGAACCAGTTCCGTCGGCTGTACGGCAACCCTCGCGGCCGAGTCGAGATCGTCGCCCCCGGCGTCGAGCACGCGTTCTTCGCACCCGGCGAGCGCCACGGCGCTCGGCACGCACTCGACCTCCCCGAGGACGCCCCGGTCCTGCTCTTCGTCGGTCGCATCCAGCCGCTCAAGGCCCCCGACGTCGCCGTCGAGGCGCTCGCCCGCCTCGGACGGTCCGACGCGCTGCTGCTCATCGTCGGCGGCGCCAGCGGGCAGGAGGGCGACGACGAGGTGCGTCACCTGCACCAGTTGATCGACGACCTCGGTGTCCGCGACCAGGTTCGTTTCGTGCCGCCACAGCCGCACCACATCCTCAGCACCTACTACCGCGCTGCCGACGTCGTCGTCGTGCCCAGCCGCAGTGAGAGCTTCGGGCTGGTCGCGCTCGAGGCGTCGGCGTGCGGCATCCCCGTCGTCGCCAGCGGTGTCGGTGGCCTGCTCACCCTGGTCGACCACGGCGAGACCGGCTACCTGGTGCCCGATCGCGACCCTGCCCTGTTCGCGCACTACCTGCGCGAGATCATCGACCACCCGGTCCACGCGGCGGCCCTCGGCCGGCGCGGTGCGGAGCGAGCCAAGCGCTACACCTGGGGTTTCGCCGCCGCTCGGCTGCGTCGGCTCTACACCGACCTCGGTGCGCGCGAGCTGGTCGCCTGCGGATGACCGACTACCACCTGCCGCCCTCGCTCCAGGAGTACGAGACCCGGATCTCGGAGTGGCTCGGCGGCTTCTCGGTGGGCAACGAGCTGTTCGAAGCCATCGATCGGGGCGAGCCGGGCGAGTCCGCCGAGCCACGCTGGTACGTGCGTCTCCGCGGCGAGGAGAAGGAACACATCACGATCTGGTTCACGCTCGGTCAGCGCACCCTGCGGTACGAGGCGTACGTGTTGCCGGCCCCGCAGGAGCACATCGCCGAGGTCTACGAGATGGCCCTGCGCCGCAACGATCGACTCGTCGGTGCCCACTTCGCGATCGGGGTGGAGGACGCACTGTTCCTCCGCGGTGAACTGCCGCTCAGCGCGCTCAACGAAGCCGAGCTCGATCGCATCATCGGGTCGCTCTACCAGTACGTCGAGCAGACCTTTCCCGGACTCATCCGGCTCGCCTTCGCGAGCAAGTTCAACTGATTCTGCCGATCCCGCACTCCGGCGGTGCCCAGTACAGATGCGGGTGGGCGGTGCTGTCGGGGAAGTCGCTCCGCTCACCCGCGACCAGTACGCCGAGGCGGCGTAACCTTGCCCCATGACGACATACCGGCTGGCAGTGGTGGGCGGCGGCAACATGGGCGCCGCACTCGTGGGCGGCTTGCTGCACGCCGGCTGGGCAGCCGACGACCTCGCGATCGTGGAGCTGCTCCCCGCCCGCGTCGCCGAGTTGCGGCAGCTCTTCCCCGGTGTGGCGGTCGCCGGCGAGATGCCCGCGTGTGAAGGTGCGCTGATCGCGGTGAAGCCGTACGACGTGGCCTCCGCGTGTCGGGCAGCGGCCGCTGCCGGCGCCACCCGCCTGCTCAGCATCGCGGCCGGGATCCCGATCGCCACGTTGCAGGAGGCTGCCGGTCCCGAGGTCGTCGTGGTCCGGGCGATGCCCAACACTCCCGCCTTGGTCGGCAAGGGTGCTGCGGCCATCAGCGGCGGCGCCACCGCTTCTGATGCCGATCTCGAGTGGGCCGAGCAGATCCTCGAGGCCGTCGGCATCGTCGTGCGTGTGCCCGAGGCGCAACTCGACGCCGTCACCGGCCTGGCGGGGAGTGGCCCCGCGTACGTCTTCCTCGTCGCCGAGGCGCTCATCGACGCGGGCGTGCTCGCCGGACTGAGCCGTGCCCACTCCGTGGCGCTCGTCACCCAACTGTTGGTCGGGTCGGCGACGCTGCTCGAGGAGCGTGGCGATCCGGCCGCACTGCGGGCGATGGTCACTTCGCCCGGTGGGACCACGGCGGCGGGAGTGCGGGTGTTGGAGGAGCACGCCGTTCGCTCCGCGTTCCTCGAAGCCGTGATGACCGCCACGGCGCGCAGCACCGAACTCGGGAACCACTGAGGGGTCTCGACGGCCACGAAAAGGCTCCGTCCGCGAAACTGAGCGGACGCGTCGGAAGATTTTTCAGGTGTGACCCTTTTCTCACGACCGCGCGCGTGCCTATTCTTCGATTCGGTCGTAACAGACCGCCGGGCGATTCGTCGGCCGGGTGTCGCGCTCCGTGAGGAGCTGCGCCGCAGAGGGCTGGTGCCATCGGGGGGTTGGCATCGGCCCTCTACGATTTTTCCGGTCAGGTCGCGACGTCCCGGTAGGTTGACCGCCCATGGGGAGGCGCTTCGACACCATCTCGTTTCTGAGTGACCTCGGTGTCGTCGACGAGTCGGCAGGCGTCGTGCGGTCGATCGTGCGCGACATGGCACCCCACGTGTCGGTGGTCGACCTCACCCATCACATCGCGCCCTACGACGTTCGCGCCGGCAGCCTGGCGCTCGCGCGGGCCATCGGCTACGTGCCCTCGGGCGTCGTGTTGGCGTCGGTCGACGCGGGCCCCGGTACGGGGCGTCCGCTGGTCGCCATCGAAGTCGCCGGACGGCGACGGCGTGCTCGTCGGGCCCGACAACGGACTCCTCGCCCCCGCAGTCGCGATGGCGGGCGGGGCCGAGCGTGCGGTGTTGCTCACCGACCCCGAGTTCCATCTTGGAAGCGCCGGCGGAGCCTTCCCCGTGAGGGATGTGCTGGCCCCGGTCGCGGCCCACCTCTGCAACGGTGTCGATCTCGCCGAGCTCGGTGACCTCGTCGACGCGGACCTGTTGCTGCCCGGGGTGGTGCCACTCCCGCGGGAACTCGACGGCGGGGCCACCGGTGTCGTCGCCGAGGTGCTGTGGATCGACCACACCGGTGGTTGCCAGCTGAACCTCGGCCTCGACGACCTGGCGCCGTGGGGTTCGGAGTTGGGCACGCGACTGCAGATCGTTGCCGGAGACGTCACCCGGGTGGTCGAACGGGTCGAGCACTCCGGCGTGCTGGGCAGCGGCTCTGTCGGGCTGCTGCTCGACCCGTACGGGATGCTGGCGCTCGTGCTCGAGCGTCGTTCCGCTGCCGATGAGCTGCAGCTCGGGACCGGGTCGCAGGTCACGCTCACACCCTTGGCGGAGGGCGATCGCGGCCCGCGCTCGGGAACGACCAGCCCGGTCACGTTGCGCAGCGGTCCCGCACCGCGGTAGCCGGACCGGTGCTGGGTAGCGTTGGCTTCATGCGCCCCGCGACCACGCTCACCCTCGGCCTGCTCCTGCTCGCCATCCTCGCCGCCGGCATCATCTCGCTCGTCCGCCTCTGAGTCGGCTTCTGGTCAGGATTCGTCTCAGCTCGGGTTCTGGTCCGGATGCTTCCCGGATTCCGGGAAGCATCCGGACCAGGAGCCGGGAAGATCGCTGTCCAGAAGCGCTGGGAGCTCGGGTGTGTGGCGGGTCGGGTCCGCCGGGTCATGTCGTGGCCACGGCGTCGAGGGCTCGCAGCCGTTCGCCCGTCACCGGGTCGGAGGGGAAGAACAGTTCGATCGCGATCTCGTCGAGCGTCACGTCGAGTGGCGTGCCGAACGTCGTGACCGTGGAGAACATGGAGACCTCGCCGACGGGGCTCGCGAACCGGAACGGCACCAGCAGGGGTGCGTCCTCGAGCTCGACGAGATCGAGCACCGGGCGGATGCGGTCGACGTTCGGGTAGGCGAGCACCTCGACGAGCAACGCCTCCAGGGTGGGATCGCCCGTGACGGTGACGGATCGGCGGAGTTGGTGCACGAGGTGCGCCGCCCAGTCGGTGAAGTTGAGCGTGCGGTCGGCGAGGCCGTCGGGGTGCAGGCACGCCCGATAGATGTTGACCGGTGGCGCTCGCAGTTCGTCGGGGAGGGAGCCGAGCAGCGCGACCGCCGCGCGGTTGGCGAGCATCACGTTCCACTGCCGATCGATGACCACGCCGGGATATGGGTGATGGGCATCGAGCATCCGCTGCAGCGACTCACGGACCGGTGCCATCTCGGCGTCGTCGAGCGACCGGTGCGAGAAGCGGGGCGCGTAGCCGGCAGCGAGCAGCAGCGCGTTGCGTTCGCGCAGCGGCACGTCGAGGTGGTGGGCGAGCGCCAGCACCAGTTCGGGACTGGGTCGTGCCCGGCCGGTCTCGACGAACGACAGGTGGCGAGTGGACACGCCGACGTCGAGTGCGAGGTCGAGCTGACTCCGCCGGCGGCGGGTGCGCCACTCGCGGATCAGTACGCCGACGGAAGGTCGCGCCATGGCCCCACTGTACGAACCGATGCTCGGCGCATCCATGACCTGTGAGGTCATCGAGACGATGATCGCGTGACCCGACGGGTCATCGACCTCGTCGCCGCCCGGCCGCATGCTGGCGGACATGACCAACACACGCAACGAACACGACACCGTCCTCGAGACCGACGCAGACCGCTTGGTCCGCTCGATCGACACCCACCTCGCCGCCTACGGCGAAGCGGACGCCGCTCGACGCTCGACCTTGATCGGCGAGGTCTGGCATCCCGACGGCCAACTCCTCGATCCGCCCTTCGACGGCACGGGCCACGACGCGATCGCGGCGATGACCGACATCGTGCTCACCCACTACCCGGCCCACACGTTCCGGCGCACCACCGCGGTCGACGCGCACCATGGATTCGCCCGCTACGGGTGGGAGCTCGTCGGCCCCGACGGCTCGGTCGCGGTCACCGGCATCGATGTCGTCGAACTCGCCGCGGACGGCCGACTCGGTCGCATCGTCGGCTTCTTCGGCGACCTCGCCTGACCCCCGCGGTCACCGGGAGGCACGTCTCCCGGTGACCGCCGGGTAACATCGCCTCCGGCAAGAGGGGGCTGCTTCCGTGAATCTCGCGCACATCATCGATCCGCATCCTGCGGACCGTGTCGCCATCATCAGTCGCGGCCGCCCGACCACCTACGGCACGCTGCGCGACCAGGTCGCCCACCTCCGCGGTGGTCTCGCCCGGCTCGGGGTGACCAAGGGCGACCGGGTGGCGCTGCTGTGCAGCAACGGGCGCTACTTCGTCGACGGCTATCTCGCCACGTTGGGGCTCGGCGCCATCGCCGTGCCGCTCAACCCGGCGAGTCCCGCACCCGAGGTCGAGCGCGAGCTCGCCACCGTCGGGGCCAAGGTGGTGTTCGTCGAGCCGTTGGCAGCGTCCGCATGGGGACACATCGATCGCGCCGCGCTCCCCACCATCGCGGCAGTCGTCGCCACCGAAGCGGGTTCCGTGCCGGGCGCCGACATGGCGTTCGACGACCTTCTCACGGCCGACCCCGTCGACACCGTCGAGGTCGACGCCGACGACCTGGCGGCGCTCATCTTCACCAGCGGCACCGCGGGTGCGCCTCGCGCGGCGATGCTCTCCCACGGCAACCTGCTGTCCAACATCGAGCAGGGTCGCTCGGCGAACGAGGGGGTCGGCGAGGACGACGTGGTCTTCGGCGTGTTGCCGATGTTCCACATCTTCGGGCTCAACGTCGTACTCGGCCTCAGTCTTCACCGCGGCGCCACCGTCGTGCTCGTGCAGCGCTTCGACCCGTCGACGGCGCTCGACACGATCCGTGACCGCAGTGTCACCGTGATTCCGGGGGCCCCGCCCCTGTGGCTCGCGTTCAGCCATTTCGACGAGGCGCCCGCCGACAGCTTCGCGTCCGTGCGCCTCGCACTCACGGGTGCGGCGAAGATGCCCGAGGAGGCCATGCGCCGGCTGCACGAGCGATTCGGGCTGACCCTCCTCGAGGGGTATGGCCTCACCGAGGCGTCGCCGGTGGTCACGTCGTCCGCGGGGCTGCCCCAGAAGGTCGGCTCGGTGGGCAAGGTGCTCCAGGGGATCGAGGTGCGCCTGGTCGACGAGCACGGCGACGATGCGCTGCGGGGAGACTCTGGCGAGTTGTGGGTGCGGGGTCCGAACGTCTTCAAGGGGTATCTCGACGAACCCGAGGCGACGGCGAAGGTGCTCAGTGCCGATGGCTGGCTGCGCACCGGCGACATCGCGGTCACCGACGACGACGGCTACCTGTATCTCGTGGACCGCGCCAAGGACCTCATCATCGTCAGTGGCTTCAACGTCTATCCGGCCGAGGTCGAGGACGTGCTGATGGAGCACCCCGCGGTGCACGAGGTCGGCGTCGTCGGCGTCCCGCACCCGCACACCGGCGAGGCCGTCAAGGCGTTCGTCGTGCTCGAGCCGGGTGCTGCGGCGCACGAGGACACGCTCGTGTCCTGGTGTCTCGACCACCTCGCCCGCTACAAGTGCCCGGCGAAGATCCTCTTCGTCGACGAACTGCCGCGCAACGTCAGCGGCAAGCTCCTGCGCCGCAGCCTGGTCTGAGTCGGACGCGGGCTCAGGCGACGGAGCGGAGCGCGCCGGTCGCTTCGCTGCGCCTCGGGGGAGCCGACGCGACCAGGAACCCGACGAAGAGCACGCTGATGCCCACGAGCAGCGTGACGGCGAACGCGCGGTCCTTGCCGAGTCGTCCGGCGAGCGTGCCGCTGGCGCTGAGGATGAGCGTGCCGGCGGCGATGAGGAGGTTGCCGGCCACGAGCCTGCGTGGTGCCGCGACGTGACGGGTCGCCCCGAGCGATGGGTTGCGTCCCCGCCACACGCGCACCGCACTCCACACCGCGCCGACGATGATGACGAGCGCCGCCACACCAGAACCGACGGCGGCGAGCACACGCGGTGCGACACCGAACACGTCCTTGCCCGTGGGGAGCTCTCCACCGCTCACTGCGGCGCGAGTGGGAGCGAAGCCGACCACGCCGATGGTGAGCCCGCTGAGGAACACGAGCCACCAGCGGACCCGATCGCCGACGGTCGTGCCGGCCAGGAGGTAGACGGTGCCCAGCGCCAGCCACGGCACGTTGAGCACGGCGCCCGCCATGTAGAAGATGCGGAACGCGCCGAGGCTCCACCCGTTCGACTCGGCCCACCAGAGCGCGGCCGAGCCGACGGCGAACAGCGCCAGGGAGACCGTCCAGGCCAACTCGTGCGGGCGCCGTCGACGGAGCCATCGGTCCAGCGTGCTCAGCGCGAATGCGACGGCCACGAGCGTGGCGGCGGCTGCGAGCGCGGCATTCATCGGTGGCAGGTTAGGGCGTCGCCGCGTCGGGTCGACGGCGAACGTCACACCGAACTCCAACCCTGCTGGCTTTGTGAACGTGTGCACGAGTGCCTAACGTTGGCGACGGTATGACCGATCGCAATCGTCGCCGTATCCCCGATGCCACTGTTTCCCGGCTGCCCGTGTACTTGCGGATCCTGGGTGAACAAGCAGACGAGGGAGTGGAGAGCATCTCGTCGGAGGGACTCGCCGAACTGGCGGGCGTCAACGCGGCGAAGGTGCGCAAGGACCTCAGCTACCTGGGCAGCTACGGCACCCGAGGCGTGGGGTACGAGGTCGGCTATCTCGTGTACCAGATCCGCCGCGAGCTCGGCCTCACGCACGACTGGCCCGTCGTCATCGTCGGCGCCGGCAACCTGGGTCAGGCCCTCGCCGGCTACGGCGGCTTCGGCGAGCGCGGGTTTCCTGTCGCCGGCATCGTCGACATCGACGAGAGCAAGGTCGGTTCCGTGCTCGGCGGCACTCGCGTGCGCCACATCGACGAGCTCCCCCAGATCGTGCAGACCAAGCGGGTCAACATCGGCGTCATCGCCACGCCCGGTGCGGCCGCGCAGGACGCCGCCGAGCGGCTGGTCAAAGCCGGTGTCACCAGCATCTTGAACTTCGCCCCGGTGGTGCTGTCGGTTCCTCGGGCGATCGAGGTGCGCAAGGTCGACCTCGCCGTCGAGCTGCAGATCCTCAGCTACCACGAGCAACGCCGCGCCGGCGGGGCGATCCATGCGGTGCCGGGTGGCACCGCGCGTTCGGCGAGCGCGTAGGGTGGGGATCTCATGAGCATCGTGGTCATCGGTGTCAACCACCGCACCGGCCCCCTCTCCTTGCTGGAGCGCGTCTCGGTGTCGCCCGACGCCCTGGGCAAGGTGATCCACGGTCTCGTCAGCCGCGCCAACATCCGTGAGGCGGCCGTGCTCAGCACGTGCAACCGCACCGAGGTGTACGCGGTGGCCGAACGGTTCCACGGCGCCTACGCCGACATCCGCGACTTCTTCTGCGAGCTCGGCGGTCTGCAACCCGACGAACTGCACCCGCACCTCTACAGCCAGCACGACGACGCTGCGGTGAGCCATCTCTTCGAGGTCGCGTCCGGGCTCGAGTCCGCCGTGCTCGGCGAGAGCGAGATCCTCGGCCAGGTCCGCGGCGCGTGGGAGACCGCGCAGGCCGAGGGCGGGGCGAAGGCCACGCTCAACCTCCTCTTCCGCCACGCCATCGAGACGGGCAAGCGCGCTCGCACCGAGACCGGGATCGGCAAGCACACCACCTCGGTGAGCCATGCCGCGGTCGACATGGCCAACGAGCACCTCGGATCGCTGGCCGGCCGGCGGGTCCTCGTGGTCGGGGCCGGTGAGATGGGCGAGGGCATCGCCGTCGCCCTGGTCGGCGCAGGCGCCACCGACATCACGGTCACCAACCGGACCGAGACCCGCGCCGAGCAACTGGCCCAGCGCGTCGGCGGCCGCATCGTGCCCTTCGCCCAACTCGGCGAGGCGCTCGCCGACACCGACGTGCTGCTCACCTGCACCGGTGCCGGTTCGGTCATCATCGACCAGGAGCTCGTGGAGGCCGCCCGCGCCGATGCGTTGCGTCCGTTGCTCATCGTCGACATCGCCGTTCCTCGCGACGTCGCCACCGACGTCGAGAACGCCGAGGACGTCACGCTCCTCAACCTCGACCACCTCCGCGACTGGGCCGCACGGGGCCTCGCCCAGCGTGCCGCCGAAGCCGACCGGGTGCGGTCCATCGTCGGCGAAGAGGTCGAGCGCTTCGGCCTCGAGGTGACCGCTCGACAGGCAGCGCCGCTCGTCGCCCAGCTCCACGAGAAGGCCGACACGGTTCGCCTCGCCGAGTTGGAGCGCTTCGCCAACCGCCTCGCCTCGCTCGACCCCGCCCAGCGCGACGTGGTGGAGGCGATCACCAAGGGGATCGTCGCCAAGCTGCTCCACCAGCCCTCGGTCCGGCTCAAGGACGACGCCGGCACGCCCCAGGGCGAGCGCAACGCAGCGGCCGTGCGCGACCTGTTCGACCTCGGCTGAGGCGACCCGGGACGGCCGCCGAGATGCACACGCTCCGTCTGGCCACGCGCGGCAGCGCCCAGGCGACGGCGCAGTCGAACGCAGTCGCCGACGCCCTCGCCGCGGCGCACCCGGGATTGCACGTCGAGCTGGTGCTCGTGGAGACGCTCGGCGATCAACGGCTCGACCTCCCGCTGCACACCATCGGCGGTCAGGGCGTCTTCGTGAAGGAGGTGCAGCGGGCGGTCCTCGACGGTCATGCGGACATCGCCGTCCACAGTGCGAAGGACCTTCCCTCCGTCACCGCCGACGGCCTGACGCTGGCCGCGTTCTGCGCACGTCGAGACGCTCGCGACGCGCTCGTCGGTCGCCGGCTCGCCGACCTGGCTGCGGGTGCGACCGTTGCCACCGGCTCCGTGCGCCGGCGCGCCCAGCTGTTCGCCCAGCGCCCTGATCTGCGGTTCGTGGAGTTGCGCGGCAACATCCACACCCGCCTCTCCAAACTGCCCGACGACGGAGCGCTCGTGATGGCGGTCGCCGCTCTGGAGATCCTGGACCTCACCGATCGCATCGCCGAGGCGCTTCCTGCCGATCGCTTCGTGCCCGCACCCGGCCAGGGGTGCGTCGCGATCGAATGCCGCGAGGATGCGGCCGAGGTCGCCGCGCTGCTGGCCGCCGTGGACCACGCACCGACGCGTGCTGCCGTGACGGCGGAGCGGGCGTTCCTGGCGGAGTTGGGCACCGGGTGTTCGCTGCCCGTCGCCGCGCACGTCGTCGGTGATCGTCTGTCCGCGTTCCTCGCCGACCCCTCGACCGGGCGACACGTGGAACGATCCGTCGATCTCGAGGGTGGGGCTGCGACGTGGGCCGCGCAGGCCGCGTCGCTGGCTCGTGCACTTCGGGCCGAGCTCGGGGCCGACTGACGTCATGGTCGATCACGGCGGCGCCCTCGTCGGACGGCGCGTGGTCGTCACCCGCTCCGCCGACCAGGTCGATCGGTTGAGCGATCTGCTCCGAGCGCACGGCGCCGTCCCCGTCGAGGTGCCGCTGATCGAGATCGTCACCGATCCCCTCGAGGTGGCGCACCTCGCCGATCTGCGTCCGGCCGAGTTCGACTGGCTCGTCGTCACCTCTCCGAACGGCGCCCGCCACTACCTCTCGGTCCATCCGAGGGCGCTGCCGACGCGCATTGCGTGCGTCGGGTCGGTCACCGCCGGCGTCCTCGACCGTGCTGGATGCCATGTCGATCTGGTGCCCGGGGAGCAGAGCGCGTCGGGCCTGTTGGCCGAGTTTCCCGCAGTGCCGCAGGGGAGCGTCGGGTCGGTTCTGGTCGTCCAGGCGTTCGGCGCGGCGGCGACGATGGCCGACGGATTGGCCGAGATGGGCTGGAACGTCACCGTCGTCGCGCCCTACCGAAGCGTGTCCGCACGGCCGACGGCGGGTGAACAGTTGGCTGCGTACGCCGCGGACGCAGTTTTCTTCGCGAGCGGATCGGCGGCGCGAGCATGGGCCGACGCGCTCGGGACCAGCACTCCGTCGCTCGTGGTGGCCATCGGGCCACAAACCGCGGCCGCTGCCGCAGCAGTTGGCCTCAAGGTGGACCTTGTGGCGGCCGATCATTCCTTGCAAGGATTGGTGGATGCGCTCGAACGGCATCTGACCGGCTCGGGCTAACATTCAGGCAACGTTCTCGATGAACGGGCGGGAGTTGAAGAACAGGATCATGCGCGTCACGTCGATGTCTCGACGCTGGCTTCTCGTGGGAGGCGCAGCTTCGATGCTGGCGACATTGGGCATCGCTCAGGTCGCCGCCGAACGGCGCGCGCCCGATCCCGTTCCGGCGGTGCCCACCGCGACGGTCGAATCCGTCGCATCGCAGACCCCGTCGGTGTCCGCCGACGGCCGCTACGTCGTCTACGCCGGCCCGCCGACCACGCCCGACGACACGCGCACCAGCACCGTGTTCCTCCAGGACCGGATGCTCTCCACGGTGGTCGAGCTCACCACTCCGGTCGACGGGATCCGCACCGGCGACTCCGTCTGGCCGACGATCAGCGCCGACGGATGCAGCGTCGCCGTCGTCACCGAGTTCGCCTACGACCTGTTCCGCGACGACGATGCGGGCGACCGGTGGGACGTCTACAAGCTCGAGCTGCCCGAGTGCGGTGGCGAGCTCGGAGACTGGGAACTGGTGTCCACCACCCGCGGCACGGGCTTCGAGTCCAGTGCAGCCGACGACGTGAGCCCGCTCTACCGTCCGGCGATCTCCGGTGAGGGCGCCACCGTGGCCTACACCGAGCGCTTCAGCACGTCGGCACCGGACCTCACCGAGATCATCGTCGTCGACCTCACCGTGCCCCTCGGAGACCCCGGCCGCGCCAACCCGATCTCGGGAACTCCGGCCGACGCGCCCGACTCCACGTTCCGTTACGTCGGCCTCCGCGAGCCGGTGCTCAGCGAGGATGGTCAGGTCCTGGCCTTCACCTCCGACGCCGATCCGTCGACGCTGCTCGGCGACTGGGGCACCGGTCCGCAGCCCGGCGGATTCGCCACCTCGCACGTCTACGTGTGGGATCGCTCCAACCCTGATCGCAACACCAACGTCCGGCGGGTGTCCTCGGCACCGGGAAGCCTGTCCACCGACGCTCACGCCCCGGCGATCTCGGGCGACGGGCGCTTCGTGGCGTTCGTGTCGTCGGCCACCGATCTGGTGCCCGGCGCGACGCTTCCCCCGTGCACGCCCGACTGCGTCCCGCAGGTCTACGTGTACGACCGCACCGACGGCACCGTGAAGCTCGGCAGCCGCGAGCCGGGCGATCCGGCCGCACCGCCCGTCGGGGCGAACCTCGGGGCCGGCCAGCCCACCCTGAATCGCACCGGCGAGGAGCTCGTCTACGTGAGTCGGGCCACCAACCTGTTCCCCACCCGCAGCAGCGGCGTGGGCGGCCCCAGCGACGGTGACATCGTCGTGTCGGTCCCTGCGACGGGCACGGTCCAGCGGGTGTCGGTGCTGCCCGATGGCGTCACCCCCGCACCCGCCGCCAACTCGCATCCCCAGGTCTCCGCGAGCGGCCGAGTCGTCGTGTTCGACACGCTCGCCGGCGCCGCGTACGGCAGCCCCGCCGGCAGCGGCCGTCAGGTCGCCATCGTCGAGCATCCGCCCGAACTCGAACTCGCCGACCTCGACGTCGGCACCGTCGCCGTCGGCTTCCCCGGACCCGAGTGGTTCCTCGTCGTCACCAACAAGGGACCGTCGTCCTTCGTGCCGGCCCTCGTCGAGGTCGACAACCCCGATTTCCTCATCAGCGGTGGCACGTGCGTCGACCAGATCACCGTGCCGGTGCCTCCCGGTGGCGTGTGCACGGTGAACCTCATGCTCCTCCCCAGCGTGACCGGCAAGATCGAGGGCACCCTGCGCGTCACCGAGTACGGCTACGGTTCGGTCGAGATCACGTCGCAGCTGTCGGGCTTCGGCGGCGAGCCGGCGCTGGCCCCCAGCCCCGGTGGTGCCGAGTCGGCGCCGCTCGTGGTCGGTGAGCGCGGAGAGCCGATGGCGTTCTCCGTGTACAACGTCGCGTTCGCCCAGGTGAAGGTGAAGTCCGTGAAGCTCCAGGGGTCGAACCCCGACGACTTCCTCATCGGCAAGGACGAGTGCACCGCGAAGCGCATCGATCCATCCGGCACGTGCAACATCGAGGTCGTGTTCTCGCCGACGGCGTCCGGTCGTCGCACCGCGAGCGTGGTCGTCACCACCATCGACGGGTCGTACACCACCATGCTCGTCAGCGGCACGGCCCACTACGAACCGAAACTCGCCGTCAGTACCACCACGGTGATCGCCCCCGCACGGCTCACGGTCGTCGGCGCCGGCTTCGCTCCCAACTCGGCCGTCACCCTGTCCTGGGCCGACGGTCAGGGCCGCCCGATCGTCGTGCTCACCGACGCTGCCGGTGGGCTGCTCGCTGAGATGCTCGTGCGGCCCAACGATCGTGCCGGTGCCCGCACGGTGGTGGCCCAGACCGCCGGCGGCGAGTTCGCCGCCGCCGACGTCACCGTCGTGGTGCGGCGCAAGGCATCGGGCGTCGGTTCTGCCCGCTGGCCCGGCGCCTGAGCTCCCTGGTTCGGTTCGAACCCAGGATCCGGATCAGCCGGGAACCAGGACTCCGCTGATCAGCACGTTCGGTGCGCACGCGGGAGCCGTGAGATCGCCGACGCCTTCGCAGGTGACGGTGATCGTGAGCTGTTCGCCGGCGAGCAGCTCGAGCGGCGTGACGAGCGGCTGGTCGATGTCGGCGCCGAACATGTTGTCGAGCCGGTACGTGAACAGCGTCTTGCCGTTGTGCGAGACCGTCAGCGTGCCCTGATCGCTCTGGGGGTTCTGCACGATCAGGTCCGTGACGCGCAACCGCGACCCGGCGGGCACCGTGTACTGGTTCGCCCCGGTCTGCCCTTGCGGGACCGACACCGGCAGCGGCACGTTGACGATGGTCTCTGCGTCACCGGGCACCGTCGATTCGATGGTGGAGCCGGTGGAGGAGTCGATCGGCGCCGGTTCGAGCGTGGTCGCGGTGGCCACGGACTTGGCGACAGCGTCGTCGGCGGCGTGACGGATCGCGGGCTTGACCAGACCGAACCACGAGACCCCGAGCAGGCCGACGACTGCGGCGGCGCCCACCAGTCGCCCGATGAGATGGTCGGGGATCACCGAGGTCTGCACGAACGTGGCCGGAGCCGACGCAGTGGGGCTGCCGGGCTGATCGGCGTCGACGCGGAACGGGATGGTGCGAGGGTTGCGCTCCCACTGCATGCCGCTGGATCGCACCTTCATGCGGATCAGCGTGCTGGCCCCGGGTTCGACCCCGGCGGCCGGAGGATCGAAGTCGCCTTCGATGCGACCCGACGGATCGACCAGGTGCAGTCGACAGCTCGCCGAGGTGTTGCCTCGGTTCTCGAGCATCATCTCGTACGTGGCCGTGCGCCGGCCACGCATCGCTGGCTGCAACAGGTTCAGTCGCCGGTCGTAGCTGTCACCGATGACGAGGGTGGTCTCCGCCGTGGTGAGGTTGTCGGGATCGTGCTGGGGCACGATGCGCACGGAGAGCGCGGTGGGTCCGGCCGTGGTGCTGGGCAACATCGGCGGCGCGACCTCGATGTCGACGACCTGTTGGGTGCCACCGAAAAGGGTCAGGTTGGCGGGTCGGATCGTGGTCCAGCCCGCCGGCATGCCGACCGGGGTGAGCACGAACGAATCCGTGGTGTCGGCGAGGTTGACGACGGTCAACTGCAGCACGGCGGTGGTGCCGGGGGCCACATCGACGTCGCCGGAGGAGAACCATGCCTGTGCTGCCATGCCGGGGAGACCCTACCGAATCGTGATGCGGTCGCGACCGCTCTTCTTGGCGTGCTGCAGGGCGGCGGTGGCCTCGGCCAGCACACGGTCGGAATCGAGCGAACCACTGCCGACGGCGACCCCCACGCTCGCCGTGAGGCGAACATCGGCGGGCACGCCGTGCCAGGTGCGATTGGCGATGAGCTGACGGACGCGCTCGAACACCGCGCGGGCATCCCCCGGGGACGTCTCGCGCAGCACCATCACGAACTCGTCACCGCCCAGACGGACGACGGAATCGCCGCGACGGCAGACGCGCTCGAGGACGCCGGCGACTTCCTGGAGGACACTGTCACCGTGCATGTAGCCGTACTCGTCGTTGATCCGCTTGAAGCCATCGAGGTCGATCACGCCGACGCACACCGGCGCGAAGTCGTCCATCACGTCGGGTAGCAGGTGGGCCAGGTGGCGACGGTTGGGGAGACCGGTGAGCGGATCGCTCTCGCTGATCGCTTCGACGCGAAGGTGCTCGACACCGAGGCGAACGTGCTCCCACCGTGCGGCGCGCTCGTCGTACAGCCGCCGGCTCGCGTCGCGATAGTTGCGCTCGAGCGCGGCCCGGGCCTCCTCGTACCGACCCATCTGCCACAGCACCTCGACCTCGAGGTCCCGCAGTGGCCCGACGAACTCGGTCGTGTTGAGCTCCTTGGCGAGCGCCAAGGCGGCCTCGATCATCGTGATCACTCCGGTGTCTCGGCTGAGGCCCCACAGGGCGAGTGCCTCGCCGGCCATCGCGAGCACGAGCTCCTCGCGCATCCCGTGCTCGGACGCCATGTCGCGGGCCCGGTGGGCGTCGTCGATGGCGGCGTGGTAGTGACCGATCTGGGCGAGCATCATCGAGCGGTGGGCGAGCGCGGAGCCCATCGCCATCACCTCGGTGCCCCCCTGGGGGTCGAGTGCCGCTGTCGACGCGTACAGCCCGTCGTGCAGCAACCGATACTGCTCCTGCGGGTCCGGCTCGCGCTGAGCGGCGTAGTGATACGCGGTGGACATGCTCGCGTAGGCGAACTGGCTGTCGGCCTCGTTGTCGGCCAGGCGCAGTGCTCGGTCGTACAGATCCAGTGCTGCCTCGATGAAGCCGCATCCGGCGTAGGTGACGGCCATGTTGTGCACGACCTGGTAGTTGGCCGGCTCGTTGGGCAGCCGGTCCAAGATGTAGACGGCCTCGGAGAGCGCATGCGCCGCCTCCGCCAGCCGATCCGAGCGGGTGTGGTCGTCCACGATCAACGCCAGTGCGTCGGCCAGCTCGGGTAGGAACGCTTCCGAACGTGCCTGCTGGGCGACGACTCTGGCCAGCGCGGCCGCGTCGTCGAAGCGCTCGGCGGCGATCAGGCAGCACGCCTGGCGGATCTGCAGGTTCAGCTGGGTCTGGAGGTCCGCCGACTCGTCGGCCGCGGTCGAGAACAGGCCGGCGGCTCGCTCGAAGTCGCCCGCCTGGCGCGCCTCGATGGCGTCGAGCTCGGCTGTTGGGCCGTGTCGACGATCGTCGGCCACCTGATCAGGATGCGCGCTCACGGGCAGATTCCGAGCTCGATGCGAATACGATGCGTCCTCGTGACCGGCAACTTCCCCGTCTCGCGGCCCCGACGGCTGCGGAGTTCGGCCCCCATGCGCGATCTCGTCGCCGAGACACAGCTCGACGTCCGCCACCTGGTGGCGCCGTTGTTCGTCCGCGAGGGCATCGACAGCCCCCAGCCCATCGAGTCGCTACCCGGAGTGGTGCAGCACACCCGCGAGAGCGTGCGCGACGAAGTACGACAGCTCGCCGACCTGGGAGTACGGGCGGTGATGTTGTTCGGCGTGCCGTCCATCAAAGATTCCATCGGCTCGCAAGCGTTCGATCCTGAGGGAATCATGCAAAAAACCTTGACGGATCTTGCTGCTGACGTGGGCGAGCGTGTGGTGCTCATGGCGGACCTGTGTGTCGACGAATACACCGACCACGGTCATTGCGGCGTGCTCGACGGACCGGCCGGTGACCCCCGCACGTCCGTCGACAACGACGCGACGCTCGAGATCTACGGGCGGATCGCCGTCGCCCAGGCCGACGCCGGCGCTCACGTCGTGGCCCCGAGCGGCATGATGGACGGGCAGGTCGGAGCCATCCGCGCCGCCCTCGACGGCGCCGGCCACACGAACGTGGCGATCCTCGCCTATTCGGCGAAGTACGCCAGCGGCCAGTACGGCCCGTTCCGCGATGCGGTCGATTGCGCGATCGTCGGTGGCGGCGACCGGAAGGCGTATCAGCAGGACTGGCGCAACGCCCGCGAGGCCATCCTCGAGGTCGAAGCCGATCTGGCCGAGGGTGCCGACATGGTGATGGTCAAGCCGGCACTCGCGTACCTCGATGTCATCGCCGCCGTGCGTGCAGCGGTCAACGTGCCCCTCGCCGCGTACCACGTGAGCGGCGAGTACGCGATGTTGAAGGCCGCCGCAGCGAACGGTTGGATCGACCACGACGTCGTCGCCACCGAACACCTCACCGCGATCAAGCGGGCGGGAGCCGACATCATCCTCACCTATCTGGCTCGTTGGTTCGCGGAGTCGACGGCGTGAGCGGAGCACCGGACGACCTCCCGGGTGGCCTGCCCCGGTCCAACGAGGAGCTCTTCGCCCGCTCGTGTGCGGTGATCCCCGGCGGGGTCAACAGCAGCATCCGCGCGTTCAAGGCCGTCGGCGGCACGCCGTACGTCGTCGAGCGCGCCGAGGGCCCCTACATCGTCGACGTCGAGGGGACCCGATACATCGATCTCGTGCAGAGCTACGGCGCGATCATCCTCGGTCACGCCCATCCGTCGGTCACCGCCGCGCTCGCCGCGGCGGCCGCGAGGGGAACGTCCTACGGCGCACCGACACCCGGCGAGGTGTTGCTCGCCGAGGCGATCAGCACTCGGGTCCCCAGCTGTGAACGGGTGCGGCTGATGAACTCCGGGACCGAGGCCACCAGCACCGCCGTCCGGCTGTCGCGTGGGTTCACCGGCCGGGACCGCATCGTGATCTTCCACGGCAACTTCCACGGCGCCACCGACGCGCTGCTGGCTGCCGGTGGCAGCGGCGTCGCCACGCTCGGCCTGCCGGGCACCGCAGGTGTCCCTGCCAGCGCGGTGGCCAGCACGATGGTCGTTCCGTACAACGTCGTCCCGGAGCTCGACGAGCAGGTGGCCGCGGTGTTCGTGGAACCCGTCGCCGCCAACATGGGCGTGGTGGCCCCCCAGCCGGGCTTCCTCGAAGGACTCCGCGCGGAGTGCGATCGGGTCGGCGCGCTGCTCGTGTTCGACGAGGTCATCACCGGGTTCCGCCTCGGCACGGGCGGTGCCCAGGAGCTGTACGGCGTGCGACCGGACCTCACCACGTTCGGCAAGGTCATCGGCGGTGGGCTGCCGATCGGTGCCGTCGGCGGTCGTCGCGACATCATGGAGACACTCACGCCGCTGGGCAGCGTGTTCCACGCGGGCACCCTCGCCGGTAACCCGTTGGCCACGGCGGCCGGTCTCGCCGCGCTGCGCGAACTCACGCCGGGTGCCTACGACACGCTGCGCGCCCGCGCCGCGCAGCTGTCATCGGTGCTCACCACCGCGTGCGACGCCGCAGGACTGCCCGCAACGTTCCCGGTGGTGGGCACGTTGGTCGGGATGTACTTCGGTTCGGGCGCCGCCCCGGTCAACTTCGAGCAGGCGAAGACCACCGACGAGCGCATGTACGCGGCGTTCTTCCACGCGCTGCTCCGCGAGGGAGTTGCGCTCGCCCCGGGTGCGTACGAGGCGCTCTTCGTCGGCCTGGCTCACACCGCGGACGTGATCGATGCCGTCGGTGAGGCCGCGCGTACGGCCGCAGTGGCTGCAGTCGCCGACGCCGCCCGCTGACCTACGCTCGCGCCGTGCGCCAGTTCTTCTCTCCCCGATTCTGGCTGACCCTCTTGGCACTGGGCGGCCTCGCCCTCTTGCTCACCTCCGTGTTCGGCGGGTCCACCGGTGCGACCGGCACCGATCCGGCGCAGAAGGATTCGGTGACAACGCACCAGATCGACCTCGTCTCCTGGGTCTACGGCATCTCGCCGGCGCCCGGGTTCACGTTGCAGAACGGTGTCACCACCGAGGACATGGCACTGCAACTCGATGCGACCCGGACGATGATCATCAAGGCCGGTACCCCCGGCGAGATCACCTGCTCCAACCTCACCGTGCTCGCCCACTGCACGGTGGCCGCCGACCTGCTCGGCGACGCGGTGCTGTGGTTCTCGATCGTGCCGGGCACGCCAGGCGCGACCGTGCAACTTCCGGCCGTCGTCGCACTGCTCGACGGTGGACGAGTGCAGCTGGCCAACGACTGGATCGTGCGCCGGGCGTCGCAGGTCGAGCGCTCGTGCGTCGACGACACCTCGTCGCTCACCGACTTCATCAAGACCTACGGCGAGACGGCGAGCTCCACGTTCAACTTCGACTCGCAGAAGATCGTGAAGGTCACCTGTCCTCGGGCGCCGGTCACGCCACCGTCCGAGACGGTCGCGCCCGGCGGTGTGGTCGACACCGTCGTCGTCGATGCGTCCTCGCCCGACGCGACGACGCCGGCAGTCTCGGTGCCCTGAGTTGGTGCCGGACGCCGACGGCGGCGATCAACGCATTCGGTGGCGAGTGACCTCGTAGGTGGCGAGTGCAGCGGCCGCACTGACGTTGAGCGAACTGAGTCGACCCCGCATCGGGATGCTGACGATCATGTCGCAGCGCTCGCGCACCAGGCGCGACAGGCCGTTGCCTTCCGCGCCGAGCACCAGGCAGATGCCCTCCGCCGCGAGGTCGCCGAGATCGAACAGGCTGCGGTCCGCCTCGTCGTCGAGCCCGACCACCCAGATCCCTGCTTCCTTGATCCGCGCCAATGCGGCCGGGAGCCCTCCCACCATCGCCAGCGGGACGTGCTCGGCGGCACCGGCTGCCGCCTTCGCCGCAGTGGGCGTGATGTGCACGGCACGATGGCGGGGCAGCACGACGCCGTGCACGCCGGCGCCGTCGCAGCAGCGCAGCAGCGCACCGAGGTTGCCGGGATCGGTGACACCGTCGACGGCGACGAGGAACGGCGGGTTGTTCGGCTTGCGTTGGAGCAGCGTCGCCAGCTCGGTCTCCTCGAGTGGCGCGGCGAAGGCGAGCACCCCCTGCGGTGCTTCACTGCGGGCCTGTGCCTCCAGACGCTTGCGTGCCACCTGGGTGACCTGCACCCGCATGCTCTTGGCGATCTCGACGATGTCGCCGATGATCTCGTTCTCCTCGAGCTCGGAGGACACCCACACCTCGCGCACCCGACGCTTGCCGGCGATGAGCAGCTCGCGTACGGCCTGACGGCCCTCGACCTGTTCGCCACCCAGTGACTTCTCGGTGGGGCGCTTCGGCTCGCCCGGCTCTGCGACCCTCCCCGTTCGTCCGGCGCCGCGTGAGGAGAACTGGCGGCCTCCGGTGACGGCACCGCCTCGCGAGCTGGAGCCCTTGGGCCCGCCCGACTTGCCGCTGCCGGTCCTCGCCCCGGTGGACTTGTTGCCTCCGGCCCCGGAGCTGCGGACCTTGCCCGTGCCCGAGGTGCGGGCGCCGCGTGGCCCTCCCTGCGCTGGCTTCTTGGGTTTCATTGCCGGTGCTCCTCGATGATCACGGCGACCGCCCAGCAGGCGATGCCCTCCTGGCGCCCGAGGGCACCGAGTCCTTCCGCGCGCCGACCTTTGACGGTGACGGGTGCGCCCGCAGCAGCGCCGAGGCGCTCTTGCATGGCTGCCCGGTGAGGCGCCAGCTTCGGCGTCTCGCACACCACGGAGCAGTCGACGTTACCGACGCGCCACCCGGATTCCTTCACGAGCGCGACCGCGTGACGCAGCAGGACCAGTGAGTCGGCCCCGCGCCAGCGGGGGTCGGTGTCGGGGAAGTGCTCGCCGATGTCGCCCAGCCCCGCGGCGCCGAGGAGCGCATCGGTGACCGCGTGGGCGACCACGTCGGCGTCGCTGTGACCGTGCAGACCTCTCGCTCCCTCGAAGCGGACGCCTCCCAGGACCAGCGGGCGCGCCGGGTCGTCACTGAAGCGATGGATGTCGAATCCTTGCCCCACACGCATGCCGGCGGGAGAGGTCACGGTGGCTCCAGTCCCGGCGAGTCGCTCTCGCGCCCACCGAAGGTCGTCGGGGTCGGTGATCTTGCGGTTGAGCGGATCGCCCTCGACGACCACGACGCGACCGCCGGCGGCCTCCACCAGACCGGCGTCGTCGGTGGCATCGGCGGCCGCCGCGTGCGCCGCGCGAAGCGCGTCGGCGCGGAAACCCTGCGGCGTCTGCACCGCGACGAGCGTGGAACGATCGGGGGTGTGGAGCACCGCTCCGGTCCGATCGATCTGCTTGATGGTGTCGGCCACGGACACTCCCGGTACCGCTGCGTCCGCTCCCTCGGTGACCGCGGCGACGACTCGTCGGAACAGGGCGTCGTCGGCGAACGGCCGAGCGGCGTCGTGCACGAGGATGATCGTCGCATCGGTCGGCACGTGGGCCAATCCGGCTCTCACGGACGCGCTGCGGGTGGCGCCGCCGGCAACGCCCGATTCGCGAGCCGCGTCAGCCTCGGGGACGACGAGAACGACACCCGCGCCGGCACGACGGGCGGTGTCGACGGAGTGGTCGAGCACCCGCCGGCCGCCGAGCGATTCGTACTGCTTGGGCCCGCCGAACCGTGTGCCGGAGCCACCGGCGACCACGATGGTCCACACGATCTCCGGTTGCTGCGACGACACCCCGGCGAGGGTAGTACCGTTCCCGCGGACATGGCTCACGAAGAACTGCTCGCACGAACCGATTTCTTCGCCGACGCGCCTGCGTCGGTCGTACGCGACATGGCGGCTGCGGGCGCCGAACTCCCGCTGATCCGTGGTGACGTCCTCTTCCGAGAGGGCGACGTCGCCGATTCCCTCTACCTCGTCGTCAGCGGACGCATCGCCATCGCGATCGCCAACCCGATCGACCATCGCGAGACCGTCGTGGCCCTGATGGACTCTGGTGACCTGTTCGGCGAGATGTCGCTGCTCGACGACGGGTCTCGATCCGCCATGGCCCGGGCGCTCGAGCCCTCCGTCGTGCTGGCGATCCCGTTCGACCCGGTGGTGAAGGCGTTCCGCAGCGATCCGGCCCTGCTCTGGGGCGTCACCCGGTTGCTCGCCCGCCGCCTGCGGGTGATGGACGAAGCGCTCGCCGACAGCGTGTTCCTCGACGTCACCGGTCGGACCGCGAAGCGGCTGCTGGAGCTCTCCGGGGGCCTCGACGAGTTCGTCCTCCCGATCACCCAGGAGGAGCTCGCCGGGATGGTGGGTGCCTCCCGTGAGCGGGTCAACAAGGCGATCGCCAGCTTCATCCGCCTCGGCTGGATCGACCAGCACGAGCGCCACTACACGATCATCAAGCGCGACGCGCTCGAACTGCGCGCCCGCTGACCGTTCGCCTCGGCGTCAGGCGTCGCGTCGGTTGACGGTCCACGCGCCGAGCGCCGCGAGCGCCAGGCCGACGGCACCGAAGTAGAGACCCGACACGAGGCGACTGGGCCCGTCGTTCAGCAGTTCGATCTGAGGCAGTCGGAAGCCGACGCGGAAGGGCAGCCAGTCCGCCGGTTGCGAGCCCTTGAAGATGAGCGACAGGAGCCCACCGACGAGCGCTTCGGCGAGCAGCGGCCACAGGATGAACGCGGCGATCGCTGCCGGAGTGCTGCGGATGAGCATCCCCAGCCCGAGTCCGGCCAGTGCCATCAGACCGGCCAACACCACGGTGCCGACGAGTGCCGGTACCGCGGTGTCGACCTCGCCGAGATCGATGTGGGCGCCCCGGCCTTGCGCGATCGCCTTGCCGACGAACGTGCCGACCAGGACCACGAACCCCTGCAGGAGCAGGCCGAACACCACGACCACAACGCCCTTGGCGGCAACGACCCGGAGGCGACGGGGTGTGGCGGCGAAGGTCGGTCGAATGGTGCCGAATGCGAACTCGGAGGTGACGACGGTGATGGCGATCACGCCGATGAGCAGCGACGGGATGAAGGAACTGCCGGTGATGACCTCGAGCAGTTGGTTGCTCGTGAAGTCGGCCTTGTCCCCGCGGAAGAAGGCGTTGAGGAGCACGATCAACAGGGGGAACGCCACGGCGATGCCGGCGAGCACCCAGTTCATGGTGACCGTGCGGAGCTTGATCCATTCGGCGCGGAGGAGGTTGATCATGCCGGCCCCGCGATCGCGCCCGAGCGGTACTCCTGGGACTCGGCCGTGGCCTTCAAGAACGCGTCCTCCAGGGAGCCGGTCTGTGGTGAGAGCTCGTGCAGGACGAGCCCCTGCGCAGCCGCGAGCTCGCCGACGGTGGCGCACTCGATGCCGCGTGCCTCCAGCGTCGTGTCGCCGAGTTGCGTGACGGTCGCACCGGCGGCCGTGAGCGAGGCGATCAGCTGCGCCGCGCCCGGGCTCTGCAGTCGGACCCATCGGTCGGCGAATCGTTCGATGAAGGCCGTGACGGTGGACTGTTCGATCAGCCGGCCCTGGCCGATGACGACGAGGTCCTGTGCGATCAGGGCCATCTCGCTGAGTTGGTGGCTGCTGACGAGCACGGTCCGGCCCTGACCGGCGAGGTGGACGAGCACATCGCGGATCCAGCGGATGCCCTCGGGGTCGAGGCCGTTGGCCGGCTCGTCGAGAATGACGGTGCCCGGATCTCCGAGCAGCACTCCCGCGAGGCCGAGGCGCTGGCGCATGCCCAGCGAGTAGCTCCGTACGCGTGCCCCTGCCACGGAGGTGAGCCCGACGAGTTCGAGGACCTCGTCGACCCGGCGACGGGCGATCCCGTTGCTGGCCGCGAGCCATCGGAGGTGGTTGCGACCGCTGCGGCCCGGGTGCACGTACCCGGCGTCGAGCAGGGCACCGACGACGTTCAGGGGATGGGGGAGGTCCCGGTAGCGCCGACCGTCGAACGAGGTCGCTCCCGTGTCGGGGCGATCGAGGTCGAGCATGCACCGCATCGTGGTGCTCTTGCCGGACCCGTTCGGGCCGAGGAACCCGGTGACGACCCCGGGCCGCACGGCGAACTCGAGACGGTCGACCGCCACTTTCGGGCCGAAGCGCTTGGTGAGATCGACGACGTTGATCACGCGGACGTGACCTCATGGTTCCCGCAGGAGGCGGGATGCACCATCAGAGGGTGTCCATGAACGCGTTGGCGACGACGGTGGGGTCGGTGCCGTTGGTGGTGACCTCGTTGAGCATCTGGTTGAGGCGAGTGGTCGTGAGCGCGGAGTTCAGCGTGTCGAGGGCGGCGACGAGATCGGACGTCGCGATCGAGGAGGCGAGCAGGGCCATGGCCGCATTGCTGGGGACCATCACCTTGTCGTCGACCATGATCGTGAGCTGCTTGGTGGCGATCACGGAGTTCATCGAGTTCAGTGCGAAGCAGTCGGCGAGATCGTTGTCGATCGCATCGGCGAGGTCCGCGTCCTCCACCGTCACGGTGTCCTTGAACTGGCCGCCGTAGTAGGTCTGGAGCGCCCCGAGGCCCGAGGTCTGATCCGCCATGAACGCCGCCGAGCCACCGAGTCGGATGTTCGGCGCGATCGACGCCAGGTTCGTGAGGGTGATCAGCTGCGTGTTGGCGTTGGCCTTCACCGCCGCCGGCGTGCACGCCACGACCTGCTTGGCCTCGGCGATCGACGCGTCATTGACCGCGAGCGTCTTGGGCAGCGCGGCGCGGATGGCGGCCAGCTGCTCGGTGACGGAACGCCCGTTGTTCACCGTCGGCACCGTGGTCGTCGAGGTGCTCTCGAGAACCGTGGTGGTTGCGGCGGTGGTGCTCGGGGCGGTGCTCGTCGTGCTCGCGCCCGTCTCGCCGGTGACCGTGGTCGCGGTGACGACGGTGGTGGTGGTCGGGATGGTGATCGGTGCCTCCGTGGAGGCCGGGGCGTCGGGCACCAGCGTGGTGGGTGCCGTGCCCGCACCCGGCTGGCTGTACACGAACTCGAGCAGATCACCCGTGAAATCGGGGATCAACTGGAACTCGCCCGCCTGGATGGCGGCATAGTACGCGGCCCGGTCCATGTCGACGGGGTCCTTGCGAGACACGCGGAACCCGGCATCGTCGAGCACCCGGGCATAGATCGCGGCGAGCAACTGACTGACGGTGTCGCCCTTCACGGAGGTGATGACGATGCGCGGCGTCACCGAGATGCTGCTGGAGGGTGCACTCGAGTCGGACCCCCCGCAGGCGGCCATGAGGAGGGCGCCGGCGGTGATCGGCGCGATCAGGCGCGTGAACAAACGTGAGGTGGGGGTCGTCCGCTTCATCGGGGTGCGAGCCTAGTGGCGCGGTCCCCTCGATCGGGGGTCGCCCAGGGCCACGGATCGGGTCACAGCAGATCGAGGATGTCGGTGACGTCCTCGGCGGCGGGAACCTCGATCGAGACGGGCTCGTTGACGGACGTCACGACGATGTCCACCTTCGTCTTGCTGGCGCCGAGATCCATCTCGGAGGTCATCCGTCGGAACTCGTTCGCCTCGGTGACGTAGACGTCGTACACGATCTCGTCGGGCATCG
The DNA here is from genome assembly GCA_963720695.1 of uncultured Acidimicrobiaceae bacterium. Taxonomy (GTDB): domain Bacteria; phylum Actinomycetota; class Acidimicrobiia; order Acidimicrobiales; family Ilumatobacteraceae; genus UBA668. The sequence goes on along the minus strand of CAVRGG010000003.1, from coordinate 239,117 downwards.
GCACGTCGAGTTGGTCGAGTTGGTTCTGCAGCTGGGGATTCCCCTTGAGCACCTCGCTACCAGGCACCGTGACCTGGTAGTGGCGAACCTTCTCGCCGTCGACCTCGTCGTCGCCGATCTCCTTGACGTCGGTGGCGGCCTCGAAGAGGTTCGCGACGTCGACCGTGGTGGTGAGGTCGAACTGATCGAAGAGGCTGGCGTCCTGACCCATCTTGTCGACGGAGGTCTGGTCCATCTTGATCCAGTCGGTGTCGACGGTCGCTCCGAGTCCTCTGAAGAGATCAGACTTGAAGTAGAGCGCCTTCGCCCCGATGTCGGCGATGGCCTCGATGGAGGTGTCGGTACCGAGCATCGCGCCGAGGTCCATGTTCATGTGCATCAGGTTCGCGGTGCGGTCGATCTCGGCGTCGATGGTCAACGTCTGACCGAGCGACGTGGTCGTGATGGTCATCGCCGACGACGTCTGCGCCGCAGCGTTCTTCGTCGCCTCCTCCAGCGAGAACGTTGGCGCGTCGTCGCCGCGTTGGGCGAGCAGGACGCCGCCGGCGACGAGCCCACCGACCACCAGGATGACTGCCGCCGCGATCAGGCCCGTGCGCCGCCGCTTGGGCTGCTCGGTGATGACGACGGACTCCGGTGTGTCGACCGAGAATGCCGGAGCCTCGCCGCCCGGCACCGGGGTGGGCGGCGCCGGCGCCGGCGGAGCCGAGAATGGATCCGTGTGGGGCGTCGGGTCGAGCGGTGGCGGGGGAAGCTGAGGATTCTGTCCGTCCATGGCGAGGACGCTACTGGCCCATCGGCTCACGGACTCGTCAAGATCCCAGCAACGAATTCAGGCACCGGGTGACTCGCGCTCTCTATAGTCATGGCGTGGAGATGGCGAACCAGCCGCCTCGCACGACGGGAAACTCGACGAACGGACCCACACGGTCGTTGCGCGTTCCGATCGCGCTGTCCGTGGTGGGCTCGCTCGCGGTCTTCCTCGCCATCGCGTTCGGTCTGGTGTGGGCCACCAACCGTGCAGCCGAGGACGAAGCCCTGAGCGAGGCGGGCTCGGCGGGTGAGTTGGCCGCGCGGGTGTCGCTGTCGCCGTTCCTGACGCCCGGGCTGCTGAGGGGTGACTCCGACGCGAAGGCGGCGCTCGACGAGCGTGTGCAGTCGTTCATCACCTTCGGTGACGTGGTGCGCCTCAAGGTCTGGTCGAGGGATCAGAGGATCATCTGGTCCGACGAGGAGGACCTGATCGGCCAGCAGTTCCGGCTGGAGGACGACGAGTTCGCGCTGTTCGATTCCGGCGGATCGATCGTCCATGTCAGTGACCTCAACAAGGAGGAGAACGCCGAGGAGATCGACGACGGCAACAGCAAGTTGCTCGAGGTGTACATCAGCGCGAAGACCACCGACGGCGAAACCGTCCTGGTGGAGAGCTACTTCCACTATTCGATGGTGACGGATCGACAAGCGGACCTGCGACGCACCTACATGCCGCTCATCATCGGCGGGCTGGCCCTGTTGACGCTGGCACAGGTGCCACTCACGATCCTGCTCGCCCGGCGGCTGTCCCGCTCTCAGCGCGAGCGAGAACGGCTGCTGGGGAGAGTGATCCGGGCTTCGGACGCAGAGCGTCGACGCATCGCCGCCGAGGTCCACGACGGTGCGGTGCAGGACCTGATCGGCATCACGTACTCGCTCGACGCCACGGCGGACTCCGCCCCCCAGCACATCCAGGAACGCCTCCACACGCTCGCCGGCTCGACCAGGACGACGGTGCGTCAGCTCCGCAGCGTTCTCAACTCGATCTACCCCGTCGAGGTGCCGGCCGACGGGTGGGAACACGGCCTCTCGGATCTCGTCGACGCGCTGGAGGCAGAGGGCGTCGAGGTCACGGTCGACATCGAGCACACCAAGCTGGCGCCGATGGACGAACTGCTCGTCCTGCGGGTCACGCGCGAGTCGCTGCGCAACATCGCCGCACACGCCGACGCCGAACACGTGACGGTGCGGTTCCGCCACCACTTCGGCAGCCTCCACCTCGAGGTGCGCGACGACGGCCGCGGGTTCACCGACGAAGCCGCCGCAGGAAGTCGCAGCGAAGGACATCTCGGCCTGCAGTTGATCCGCGACCTGGCCGACGACGTGGGTGCCGACCTCACGATCGACTCCGTCCCCGGCGACGGCACCAGCGTTCGTCTCGAACTGGTGGGTCAACGATGATCTCGATCCTGATCGCCGACGACCACGTCATGGTCCGCACCGGACTGTCCCAGTTGCTGTCGTCGTACCCCGATCTCGAGGTCGTCGGCGCAGCGGCGAACGGGCAGGAGGCGGTGGCGATGGCCGAGCAGCTCCGACCCGACGTGCTCCTGATGGACCTCTCCATGCCGGTGATGGACGGACTCGAGGCGCTGGCGCTGGTGAAGGAGCGGTGTCCCCACACGCACGTCGTCGTGCTCACCACCTTTCAGGAGCCCACGCAGGTGACGAGTGCGCTCGCCGCGGGTGCGTCGGGCTACCTGGTCAAGGACGTCGAACCCGAGGTGCTCGTGGCGGGGATCCGCGCGGTGGTCCAGGGCGGCGCCCCGCTCAGCCCGTCCGTGGCGGCCGGTCTGCTGCGTGGAGGGAGCACGATGAGCGTCGGAGCTGTCGTGCGCCTGACCCCGCGTGAGCGGCAGATCCTGAGCCTCATCGTCGATGGCCAGTCCAACGCCGCGATCGGGTCGGAGCTGGGCATCAGCGAGCGAACCGTGAAGGCGCACTGTGGCCGCCTGTTCCAACGGCTCGGAGTGAGTGATCGCACGCAGGCGGCGGTGTGGGCCATGCGCAACCTTCCCCAGGACTGAGCGAGCTCGCCGCCTCGGCGACCTGGACGAGGTGCTTGGACCCGTTGTCGGCGACCCACACGAGGCCCGGACGCGGCGCGATCGGCGTTCGTCGTGGCAGGACGACACCGAGCAGATCGCCGTCGGTGTCGGCGCCGCCGGTGCTGATCAGCCCGATGCGACTCCGTCGCAGCACGTTCGTCCAATGGCCATAGGTCTGGCGGAGGGCATCCGGATGACCCGCCGCGACGACGGTTCGAGCCGGGTGCGCGGATCCGGCGAACGCGGCGAGCGCGCCGGCCGGGTCGTCCACCAACTCGGCGTCGTCGACGACCACCAGCGTCGGTGTCTCCCCGAACTCCTCGAGTGACCGTCGCCAGTCGTGGTCGAGCGGCCCGCGGTGGATCACGTGCGCGTGGCGTCGGTCGAGCGATGAGCGACGCGGCAGGACGGCGACGATCCTCCCCTGCGGATGCGCGTCGCGCCAGGCATCGGTGAAGCGGGCCAGCGACGTGCTCCGTCCGCTTCGGGCTCCGCCCAGCACCAGGACGTGATCGCCGTCGGCGACCCCGAGGACGAACGGTGCGCCGGTGGTGAACTCGATGCCGAGGGGAACGTGCGTGGTCGCCGCGTCGTGAAATCCTCGAACGCCGTGCGGGAGCACCACCGATGCGGGGACGACGTCGATGCGCGGCAGTGTCCGCGCCTCGGTGCGCTCGAGCCCGAGATCGGAGAGCCGCTCGGACGGTGCGACGACCTGTGCGGTGAGCGCCGTCGCCGCCACCCGCAGGCGGCCGGGTACGAGGGGTGGCACCGCGCCGGCGGCGACGCCGAGCGCTCCCGCGTCGTGCGGATCGTGCAGGTGCATGACCCAGCGGTTCGGGCAGCGGGACAGGAAGGCCGCCGGCAATGCGGTCGGTTGCTCGGCCCCGGCGATCACGGTGAGTCCGTGGCGGGTCGCATCGGCGAGGAGATCGTCGAGTGCGTCGTGCTCGGGCGCGGTCTCGATGCCGTCGAGCGTGCGACGGATCGTGTCGAGGTGGTCGATGACGAAGACGATGGGTGCGGAGGAAGCACTCGTGTCGCGCAACAGGTGGAGGAGGCGGACCACCCGCTCACGCTCGTGGAGGTGGACCACTTCGCCTCGTGGGTGGTCGGCGATGCGGTCGAAGCGCTCGGAGGTTCGGGCATGCAACACGTACACGTGCACGTCGGGGCGGGTCAGGGCGTGGAGCGCCAGGGTCTGCAGGGTCGTGCCCACGCCTGCTCCGGCGCTGCCCGCCACGATCGACCAGCCGTCGTCGGGATTCCACCGCAATGGGACCCTGCGTTGGTGGTCCGGGTCGTCGCACCACCCGAGCGCACCCGGCGGCACCTCGTCCGTCACGAGTCGGCTGGGAAGCGGCGGGAGCCACGGTGACCTCGGCGTCGGCGAGCCGGCGATCGCCGCGGCTTCGCGCACGGCCTCCACCAGGGTGCGCAGTTCCGATCCCTCGCCCTCGGTCGTCCCGGTGCAGTACGCCGTCTGGAAGGTGAGGTGTTCGTCGGCACCGAGACGCAGCACCGCCCGGCCGGGGAGACCCCTCGGGAGTTGCGCGGGTCCTCGGTCGCCGACCACGTCGATCGCGTCCGCGACGTCGTGGAGTCGGAGCGCGAGCCGAAGGTTCGTGTTGGCCCGTATGTCGTCGCTGATGACGCCGTTGGGTCGCTGCGTGGCCAGGATCAGGTGCACGCCGAGACTGCGGCCACGTTGGGCGATGCCGACGAGTGCGTGGATGAACGTCGGTTGCTCGGCGACGAGCGCGGCGAACTCGTCGATGACGACCACCAACCGCGGCATCACGACGCTCGGTGCGATCGCCCGCAGCGCGCTCAGGTCCGACGCGCCGAACTCGCGCATGGTCGCCTCTCGGCGGCGGAGCTCTGCCTGCAGGCTGCGCAGTGCCCGATCGGCGAGGTGGTCGTCGAGGTCGGTGACCACGCCGACCACGTGGGGCAGGGCGCTGCACGCGTCGAACGTCGCGCCGCCCTTGTAGTCGACCAGGACGAACGACAGGTGCGCGGGGTCCGTCCGTGCCGCCATCCCGGCGACGAGCGTCCGCAGGAGCTCGCTCTTGCCCGACCCGGTGGTGCCGGCGATGAGGCCGTGGGGTCCGTCGCGACACAGGTCGAGGTCGACGATGCCGTCGGCGGCCATCCCGATCGGCGTGCTCGGCGTCGGGTCGCTGCCGAGCCGTTGCCAGGCCGCGGCGATCTCAGCCGGTCCGGGCAGTCTGCCCGAAGGGTCGAGCAGTGAACCCAGCGTGACCGCGCGTGGAATGCTTCCCGCGGTCGACAGCGGGTCCTCCGGATCGGCGAGGTCGCGCAACGCTGTCGCGCACCGTGCCGCCGCCCGTTCACCGAGGCCGACCACGGTCACCGGGACCGGCAGCAGGGTCGCGGTCGTGTCCGCGACCCACCGTCCGATGGGGCCACGGCCGACCGTGAGGACACTCGTGCACAGGTGGGGGATGCCGGCGTCCGCCGGCAGGGCGGCGATCAGGGCGCAGTCGCGGTCATCGCCGGGCTGTCCACCGAGCACCCGTCGGAGCGGGCTGGTGCGGGTGGCGAGCGAACGCTGGCTGTCGGTCACCAGGACCAGGTGAGCCTGTCCCGCGGCCGTCAACTGCTCCAGCACGTTCACCACGTCGTGTTCGTCGACCACGGCCTGTGAGCCGTCGGGCAGTGCGAGATGGGGCAGGGAGCGAAGGCAGTCCCACGATCGCGGGTCGTCGGTGACGATCACGATGCGAAGGTCGGCAGGTCCGCACGACGCGGCGAGCTGGACGACGAGCGATCGGACCATCGATCTCGCGGCGGTGCCGTTGACGGCGAGACGAGCGCCCGCTCCGAGGTCGACGGGCACCGGAAGGTCGGCGACCATCACGACGTCGGCCGAGTCGTAGGCGTGGCGCGGCGGCGCGAGACGCCACGGCTGGTCGCCGAAGCCCACCGACGCCACGAACGCGTCGGGGTGGTCCCCGCGACGCGCCCACAGCGCCGTCGTGGGGCCGCAGATGTCGCGGCGGGCGGAGGTGAGTGTCGGCACACGGTGTCGGTGGTGTCGCTCGAACGCGGCCCGGTCGGCGGCACGCGCGGACTCGTAGGCGGTGTGCTCCGCGACCGAGGCGTCCCGCTCCCGCCTCACTCGTCGTCGCGACGACAGCCACTGCGCGATCCAACTCCCCACGGCGACCAGCCCGCCGAGCGCGCCGAACAGGAGGAACATCGGCTGGCGCAGGACGAGGGCGATGACCCCCGCGCCGCCGAGGCCGAGCAGGGCCGGCATCAAGCCGCCGGGCCGATCCATGTGTGGTGACCGCTCCGCCGGTGGTGTCAGCTCCGCCGGCGTCCACGCCGAACGGGCTCGGGGGCTGCGCATCAGCGATCCCTCGTGCACGATGGCGACGTCGACCGACGGAGCCGGGTGGTGGATCTCGAGCACGCTCGAGCCGACCTCGACACGGTCGCCGTGGCCGAGCGGTACCACGCCGTCGATGGCGAGGCCGTTCGCCCGCACCGGTGCTCGCCCCGTCAGCTGCCGGACGAGGACGGTGCCGTCATCGCCCACCTCGATCATCAGATGATGTGGCTCCAGCAGGCCGTCGTCGCAGCGCACGTCGGTGGTGGTGGCCCGCCCGACGATGTGGCGGCCGACGGCGAGCGGATGGGTGCCGCCTGCATCGGGCCCGGAACGCCACGTGCACTCCCACTCGTGTCCTGCGGCGGCTGACTGATGCGCAGGGTTCGGGGGTGAGGGCGGTGTCGATTCCATCGTTCACACTGGGCGCGCGCCGTCCTCGGGATCGGCAGAACTTTCCGTGGTGAGCGGGAAGTTTCCCCAGGTGAGGGATGCGATGAGGCCTCCGGTGAGACCTCCGATGAGGGCTCGCTCGGACCATCCCGGCATGACATCGCGCTCCGCTCGCCGCCACCCGTCCAGTCCTCCCGCCCGCACCCTGCTGGCTCGTCTGCATCGTGAGTGGGAGGTGATGGCCCATCGCCCGGCGGTCGTCCGCCGGGCCCGCGAGTGGGAGTTGGACATCGAGTTCGAGGATCTCGACGACATCGTCGCCGCCACCGGTTTCTGGGCCAGCCGCGAGGCGCGGCTTGCGGCGGTGAACGGCGGTGGCGACGGCGCCGAGGGTTGCGACGGTGATGCCGTCTTGGGCCGACTGCTCATCGCCGCCCGAACCGACGAGCTCGCGGCGAGGGTGACGCTGCAGCGCCTCCTGCCGGGACTCACGTCCACGGCCCGCCGGTGGGCGCATCGGCCCGATGGTTCGCCCGAGGCGCTCGACGAACTGGTGTCGGCCGCCTGGTCGGTGATCCGGACGTTCCCGGTCGAGACCCGTGGGACGCACCTCGCCGCCCGTCTCCTGCGTGACGCCGAGTACCAGGCGTTCGTCCGGCCGTCGCGCCGCAGAGGCGTCCAGGAACCGACCGAGCCGAGCCTGCTCGACCGCCCGGCGCCCACCGAGGTGCAGATCGATCCGTTGCAGGAGCTCGCCGACCTCGTCGACGCGGCCAGGACCCGATGCCTGCCCGAGCGCGACCTGGAGATGGTGCAACTGCTGGTCCACGGACTCTCGATGGCAGAAGTCGCGTCCGCGCTGAAGGTCAGCCTGCGATCGGTGACCACGCATCGGGACTCGATGGTTCGTCGGCTCCGGGAGGCGGCGCGCGCCGAACTCGCCGCGTGAGGTCAGTCGCGCTCGCGATGCAGCCACTCGAGGTGCTGCAGCAGCGCCGGCATGGTGCGCTCCAGGACGTCGTACATCGACCGATAGGCGTCGGGTCGCTTGCCCCAGGGGTCGGCGAGGTCCTCGTCCCCCGGCATGCCGTACGGGTCCCATCGGCGCAGCAACTGGATCTGGACGGGTTCCACGTCGCGATACGGACCGGTGCGCAGATCGACACCACCCCGAAGTCGTTCGAGATCTGCCACGTTGTCGCGGTCCATGGCGATGATGAGGTCGAAGCGTTCGAAGTCGTCGGGATGGATCTGGCGACTGCGGTGATCCACGCGATAGCCGCGGTGGGCGCCCTCGGCCGCGCTCATCGCGTGAGGGCTCTGCCCGAGATGTGCCGTGCTCGTGCCCGCCGAATCGAAGCGTGCGAACGTCCGGCCGGCGAGCATCGAGTCGGCAACTGCGTGCGCGGCCGGTGAGCGGCAGTGGTTGCCGAGGCACACGAAGAGCACGGCCACCGCATCGGGTGCGTCAGGCATCCTGCTCAACTACCACAGGCGGCGGGCAGCACGCCAGGTCCGGCGGGGAGGCCTCGCGACGCGCCGTCGCTCAGACGCCGGGCCGGAAGTGGCGCAGCCGGAGGCTGTTGCTGACGACGAAGACGCTGCTGAACGCCATCGCCGCGCTGGCGACCACCGGTGACAGCAGCCACGACATGGCGAGCGGGATCGCGGCCACGTTGTAGGCGAACGCCCAGAACAGGTTGCCCTTGATGACGCCGAGCGTGCGCCGGCTGAGCTGGATGGCGTCGGCAGCGCTGGCGAGGTCGGCCCGGACCAGCGTGAGGTCGCTGGCCTCGATGGCCACATCCGTGCCCGAGCCCATCGCGATGCCGAGGTCGGCCTGGGCGAGCGCGGCCGCATCGTTGACCCCGTCGCCGACCATCGCCACCACCCGGCCGGCGGCCTGGAGGCGCTGGACCTCGGCCACCTTCTGGTCGGGGAGGACGCCGGCCATCACATCGTCGGGCGCGATGCCGACCTCTTCGGCGACTGCCCGAGCGGTCGCTTGGTTGTCGCCGGTCAGCAGCATCGGCCGCAGGCCGAGTCGGCGCAGGCGTTCGATGGCGGCGCGGCTGGTCGGCTTGACCGTGTCGGCGACGGCGATGGTGCCCCGCAGTTGCTCGTCGACCCACACCGCGATGACCGTGTGCGCGGCGCTCTCGGCGGGCACGTCGGCAGGGTCGGCACGCCCGACGCGGACCCGGCGCCCGTCGACGGTCGCCGCGGCGCCGACCCCCGCCTGTGCGCTGAAGTCGGTGGCGGGCGACATCGCCAGTGTCCGTTCGTCGGCCGCGCGCACGATCGCCTTGGCGATGGGGTGCTCACTGGAGCGCTCCACGGCGGCGGCGAGGCGCAGGAGGTCGGCGTCGTCGTCGTCGACCGGATGCAGTGCGACGACGGACATCTGGCCGGTGGTGACGGTGCCGGTCTTGTCGAGCACGATCGTGTCGACCCGATGGGTGCTCTCGAGGATCTCGGGGCCCTTGATGAGGATGCCGAGCTGCGCGCCGCGCCCGGTGCCCACGAGCAGCGCGGTGGGAGTGGCCAGGCCGAGTGCGCACGGGCAGGCGATGATCAGCACCGCGACCGCCGGCCCCATCGCCTCGGTGAGGCTGTTGGTGCGGGCGAACCAGAAGCCGAGCGTGGCCGCGGAGAGGATGATCACGATCGGGACGAAGACACCGGCGATGCGATCGGCCAGTCGCTGGACGGGGGCCTTGCCGGTCTGCGCGGCCTCGACGAGCCGGGCCATCTGGGCGAGTGCGGTGTCGGCGCCGACGCGGGTGGCGCGCACGATCAGGCGACCGTTCGTGTTGATCGTCGCGCCGGTGACCGGGCTGCCCGGACCGACCTCGACGGGGACGCTCTCGCCGGTGACGAGCGACATGTCGATCGCCGAGGTGCCGTCCTCGACCTCGCCGTCGGTGGCCACCCGGTCGCCGGGACGGACCACGAAGCGATCGCCGACGCGCAGCGCGCTCGACCGGACGGTTGATCTCGGTGCCGTCGGCCTGGAGGACGTTCGCGGTGTCGGCGCCGAGGGCCAGCAACGCCTTGAGCGCTCCACCCGCGCGGCGCTTGGCGCGCACTTCGAAGTAGCGGCCGGCGAGGATCAGCGCCACGGTCGTGCTGGCGACCTCGAAGTAGAGGTGGTGGCTGTCACCGCGCGCCGGGACGAGCGACATCTGCATCGTCATGCCGAGGTCGCCCGCGGGAGTGGCGAGCAGCGCGTACAGGCTCCACCCGTAGCTGGCGATGACGCCGAGCGACACCAGCGTGTCCATGTTCGCCTCGGCCTGGGTGGCGTTGCGCCAGGCGACGCGGTGGAAGGGCAGCGCCGACCACGCGGCCACCGGTGTGGCCAGCACCAGCGCGAGCCACTGCCAGCCGCGGAACTGCAGCGCGGGGATCATCGACATCACCATCACCGGCGTGCCGAGTGCGATCGCCAGCACGAGTCGGTGACGCAGGTCGGCGATGCGGGCGTCGGCCGGGTCGGGGGCGCCGTCGTCGAGTGGTGACGGCACGGTGGCGCCGTAGCCGATGGACTCGACGGCCTCGACCAGCTGATCGGTGCTCATCCGCCCGGCCGCGTACGTGACGTTCGCCTTCTCGGTCGCGTAGTTGACGGTGGCGGTGACGCCGTCGAGCTTGTTGAGCTTCTTCTCGATGCGGTTCGCGCAGGCGGCACAGGTCATGCCGGTCAGTTCGAGGTCGACGTGCTCGACCGGTGCGGTGGTCTCGGTGCTCATGCCTGCACCACCGTGAACGGGACGGTGACGACGTCGCCGCGGTAGCCGAACTGGAGGAACAATCGATACGTACCCGCCTGCGGCAGCGCGGTCCCGAACATGAACGTGCCCGTGGGCGATGTCATCGGGTGCAGGTGGACGTAGGCGAGGTCGCCCTGGCGGATGGCGACGAGGTGTGCCGCCTGCCCCAGGTACGGCTCGAGCCCGTCGACCGGTGACCCGTCGGGCATCGTGGCGGTGAACGTCAGCCCGGTGCGGGTGACGCGGATGCCGTCGACGGTGACGTCGTCGTCAGGTGCCGGCAACGTCTCCGTGGCGACCGGCACCTCGTCGTCGAGGTTCGCGCTGACCACGACCGACGTGGTGGCGCCGGTGGGCGTCGCCTCGAAGACGATGTGCCACGCGCCGGGCTCGTCGACCGTCACGTCCCACGTGCCGTCCGCAGCGATGTCGGGATGCACGTGCTGGAACCCGCTGAGGTCGGGACGGATGACGACGGTGTGCAGCAGCGCGCCGTGCACCTCGTCGAAGGAGGTGACGTTGGCGCCGTTCTCGGAGAGGTGGAACGTCGCCGTTCGGGGTGTGCCGCCCCCGCCGGTGATGCCGTCCGTGACGAGCTGGTAGGCGCCGGACTGGAATCCCGGCGGGACGAGCGCGGCGGGGCCGTGGGTGTGCGTGTGGGTGTGGCCCGCGTGGCTGTGCCCGGGCAACTTCTCGCCCACCGCATAGGCGGTGCCGAACGTGCCGAGCAGCACCACCCCGAAGGCCACGAGTCGGGCCCACACGGACGTCATGTCAGGCCACGACCTCGTAGCCGGCCTCGTCGATGGCGGCCACGATCGCCGCCGTGTCGAGCCCGTCGCCCGTGACCGTCACGATCTTGGTGGTGAGGTCGACCGCGACGTCGTCGACGCCGGCGACCTTGGCCACTTCGCCCTTGACCGCTGCTTCGCAGTGACCGCAGGTCATGCCCGGGACGGTGAAGGTGAGTTCGCTCATGATGTGTGTCCTTTCTCGGCCACGACCCTCAGGATCGCAGCAACCGTTCGACTGCCTTGGTGGCTTCCTTGACGAGCGCATCGGTCTGCTCGCCGTCGGCGGCGGCACCGGCGACGCAGTGCTGGAGGTGCTCGTCGAGCAGGTGCAGCCCCACGCCCTGGAGAGCCTTGGTGACGGCGGCGACCTGGGTGAGCACGTCGATGCAGTAGGTGTCGTCGTCGATCATCCGCTGCAGGCCGCGTACCTGGCCCTCGATCCGGCGAAGGCGAGCGAGCACCTGCGGCTTCTGATCCACGTAACCAGGAATCCGTTCCACGCCTTCACAGTACCCCCAGGGGGTACCTCCTGCCAACCCGCGACGTCGATGGTTTCTGGTCCGGATCGTTCCCGGATTCCGGGAACGATCCGCACCAGACGCGGGCGCGGGACGATCGCTGACCAGAGGCCGAAGCGTCAGGCGGGTTCGGTGAAGTTCGGGCGGCGCTTCTCGAGGAAGGCAGCGATGCCTTCCTGCGCATCGGGTGTCGTGGCGGCGCGGGCCATGAGGTCGACGGCGAACTCGTAGGCGAGCGACTGGTCGAGGCCGACCTGGGCGTAGAAGCCCTGCTTGCCGAGTGCCTTGCTGCGCACACTGCCGCGCGTGGCGCGGACCAGCAGATCGTGGGTCGCGGTGACGAGCTCGGCGTCGGGGACGACGTGGTTGATCAGCCCCCACTCGGCCGCAGTCGCGGCGTCGATCGCATCGCCGGTGAGGGCCATCTCCATCGCCCGCTTGCGGCCGACGTTGCGGGCGACGGCGACGAGCGGCGTGTGGCAGAACAGCCCGCCCTTGCCACCGGGGATCGCGAAGCCGGCGCTCTCGGCGGCGACGGCGAGGTCGCAGGTCGCGACGAGCTGGCAGCCGGCGGCGGTGGCCAGCGCGTGGACGCGGGCGATGACGACCTGGGGGATCGACTGGACGGTGTCCATCATCTCGGTGCACACGTCGAACAGGTGGCGCGCGTCCTCGACGGTCGTGCCGAGCATGTCGCCGAAGTTGTGCCCGGCCGAGAAGACAGGACCGTTGGCGGCCAGGATCACGCCCGTGGCGTCCGTCGCGCCGACGTCGCGGAGTGCCTGCGTCAGCTCCAGCATCACGTCGAGTGCCAGCGCGTTGCGCTTCTCCGGCCTGTTGAGGGTGATCGTGGTGAAGTTGCCGTCGCGCTCGACGAGGAGGTGCTGGGTGGTCACGGGGACAGTCTCGCGCCGGAGCGTCCGCCCGTCACCACGGTCGTCACCAGGAGAGGTCGTGGCACCGTTCGTCGTCGCCGCGCTCGACCTGCAGGGTGGCGTGGGTGAGGCGGAAGCGATCGGCCAGCACGGTCTGGGCCTCGGCGAGCACGTCGAGCGTCGGTGTCTCGGCGCCGACGGCGAGATGTGCGGTGAGCACGTTCATGTCGCTGGTGAGGGTCCACACGTGGAGGTCGTGCACGTCGGTCACGCCGGAGATGGCGCGCAGCGCGCCGTCGATCTCGTCGACCACGAGGTCGGCGGGCGCGGCCTGCACCAGCACCCGCAGCGCATCGCGCCCGAGGCGGAACGCGCGGGGGAGGATGAACAGCCCGATGGCCGCACCGATCACCGGATCGACCCAGTGCCAGTCCGTCAGCCACAACACGAGCGCGGCGACGATCACGCCCACGGATCCGAGCATGTCGCTGACCACCTCGAGGTAGGCGCCGCGGACGTTCAGGCTCTCGCTGGCCCCGGCCCTCAACAGCAAGAAGGCGGCGATGTTGACACCGAGCCCGAGGACGCCGACGACCAGCACCGGACCGGAGTGCACCGACGCCGGATCGTTGAGCCGGATGGCCGCCTCGACGAGCACGTAGCCGGCGACTGCGAACAGCAGCACCGCGTTGGCGAGTGCGGCGAGGATCTCCAGACGGTAGAGCCCGAAGGTGCGGTGATCCGCGTGCGTGGCGCGGTTGGCGGCACCGATGGCGGCCAGCGCCATCCCGAGCCCGAGGGCATCGGTGGCCATGTGGCCGGCGTCGGACTGCAGGGCGAGCGAGTGCGTGGCGATGCCGACGACGACCTGCACGACGAGGAAGGCGACGATGAGCACGAACGCGGCGCGCAGACGGCCGGCATGTCGGGCCCCGGCTCTCGCCGACGCGTGCCCGTGTGTGTGTCCGTGTTCGTGCACAGGGTGAGTGTGCCATTTCAGGCGGGGTACTGTCCGCGTATGGCTGAACTGACCGAGACCGAGATGCACGACGTGGCGGAGCGTCTGCTCGCCGCCATCACCGCCGGCGACGAGGCGGCGGTCCGCCTGGTGTACGCGCCGGACGCGCAGATCTGGCACAACTTCGACCAGGTCGACCAGTCCGTCGACGACAACGTCCTCACCCTCCACGACCTGCACCGCCGGGCGCAGGGGCTGCAGTACACCGAGATCCGTCGGTTCGTGGCGCCGGGTGGTTTCGTGCAGCAGCACGTGCTGGTCGGCGAGGCGAAGGGCGGCCCGTTGCAGATGCCGGCAATGATCCGCTTCTGGGTCGCCGACGGCCGGATCACCCGCCTCGAGGAATACCTCGACACGCGCCAGGCGATGGTGCTCTACGCGAGTTGAGTGCCCCCCCAGGGACTCGAACCCTGAACCAATGGATTAAAAGTCCACTGCTCTGCCATTGAGCTAGAGGGGCGGGGGCACGAGGAGTGTCACCAGCAAGCGCGCACCATTATGCCGGTGATGGGCACGACCGGTCTCCGTCACCATGCGGCTCCGCTCGTCAGCCCGCCGGTGGCAACGTTGCGAGCGTCACCGCGCACGGAGCCAGCCCCTGGCGCTCGGCGGCATCGAGGATCTCCTGGCTCCGCGCCGCGAGTGTGGTGCGTCGCTCGAGCTCGGCTGCGGTGCGGAACAGGGTGAGCGACGACACGAGCTTGAAGTCGTCGGGGCTGCCGAACACGTCATGGGCGGCCAACCCCTTGTGCACGACGGCGTCGTGGACGATCCCGACCAGCCGTTCGTAGGCCGGGCCCAGCTCGGGGTGGGTCAGGAATCGGCGGGCCTCGTCGAGGCCGGCGAGCCCGAAGTAGCGAGCAGTCTCGCTGCGCCCGAGTGCTCGCAGCTGGGGGAACATGAACCACATCCAATGAGTCCGCTTCTCGCCCGCAGCCAGCTCGGCGACGACGTCGTCGAGATGATCGCGGACCGGCTCGACGAACCGTTGGACGTCATCGTCGTGCATGTACCTGGCGTAGCACCGAGGCCGCTCCGGCGCAACGGGTCACAACAGATGGGGGTGCTTCTCCATGTTGACCGTCGGACGCGTCGCTCTCGTCATCCGAGGTGCGGGGAATTTCGCCTCCGCCGATGACACGAAACCGGGGACCGGGGCGGGGACGGCGGCGGCGGGACCGGAACCGGGGAGAGGGTCAAGGGCGGCGGAGGGCGAGGGCGACGCCCCACCGGGAGGTGAAGGAACCACCCGGCTCGAGTCGTTGCACGTCGAGGCCGGTCTGCAGGGCGTTCGGTGGGCACGTCATCGGCTCGGTGCCCAGGCCCAGTCGCCGTCGGGCCGGGGCCAGCGTGTCGCCGGTGAAGAGCTCGACATACCGGTGGTGCCGGTCGACCCACAGCACGACGCGCCGGCCATCGGGGCAGGAAAGTCTGACCCAGGCGCGGCCGTCGGCGTCGCGGATGAGATCGGTGAAGGCGTCGTCCACCTGCTGCTCGCCGAGGACTCGGCCCCTCCTGAAGTCATGGGGCGTTCCGGCCACGGGCTCGGTGCCGATCGGGAGCTGCCGTTCGTCGGTGAGCACGCGGGTGCGGGCGTCGACCTGCACCGTGCAGGCATCGACCGTGCCGCCGCCTGGTGACAGGTACGGGTGGTGACCGGCGCCGTAGGGAAGGGCCGTCGGGCCGACGTTGGTGGCCGTGGTGGTGACGGTGAGCCCGCGTGCTCCCAGCGTGTAGTCGACCGCCACGCGCAGGCAGAACGGGTAGCCGGCCATCGGGCGAAGTGTCGTCGCCATGACGATGTGCGAGAGGCCGTGCTCCTCGGGCTGCCACGACCGCCAGCGCAGCAGCCCGTGGATCGCGTTCTGCCGCTCCGGCTCGGAGAGCGCCACCTGGTGCTCCGCGCCGTCGAACCGATAGCGGCCGTCGCCGAGCCGGTTCGGCCACGGGACGAGCACCGCGCCGTGGGCTCCGTCGCACATCGAGTCCGCCGCGTAGGGATCGAGCACGGCGCGCCCCGCGTCGTCGTAGTCGCGGATCCCGCCGCCGACCTCGACGATCGTCGCTCGCTGGTCACCGTGGCGGATGACGTACTGATGGCCGGATGGGGCGGGGCTCATCGCTGCCGACCGCCGTCTGTTGCATCGCGTTCGTGGATCGCCCGCTGGAGGAGCTCGGCGAGGTGCAGCGGTGAGCGCTCGGTGCCCTGCTCGATCTGCTCCCGGCAGCTGAAGCCGTCGGTGACGATCTCCGTGCCGCCGTCCGTGGCGCGCACCGTGGGCAGCAGGACTCGCTCGCCCACCCGCATCGACACCTGGTAGTGGTCGGCGGTGAACCCGTAGGAGCCGGCCATGCCACAGCACCCCGAGTCGAGCACCTCGCTGTCGACTCCCATGCGGTGCAGCACGGCGATCTCGGCGTCCGTGCCGATGACGGACGCGTGGTGGCAGTGGGCGTGCACGACCGCCCGGATCGGCAGTTGCGGCGGCTGGTATCGCTGCCGTTCGAGGTACTCCGACAGCAGCAGTGTCTGCTCGCTGAGGCGCTGGGCGTCGTCGTCATTGGGGAACAGGTTGACGAGCTCGTCGCGGAAGGCGGCCACGCAGCTCGGCTCGAGTCCCACGATCGGCACGCCGGCGCGGATCCACGGCTGCAGCGTGGACAGCGTCTGCCTCCAGAGCCTCTCGGCCGTGTCCAGCATCCCCGCGTCGTACAGCGGGCGCCCGCAGCACAATGGGCGTGGCGGGATCTCGACGCGCGCGCCGACGTCCTCGAGCACGGTGACGGCTGCCTGCAGCACGGACGACTCGAGGTAGTTGTTGAACGTGTCGGGCCACAGCAGCACCCTGTCCGTCTCGAACGGTGCCTTCTCGCCGTGTGGGTTCACGTGGTTGTCGTTGCCGTTGCGACGCATCGACGGGGTGGTGTAGGTCTCGCCGGTGAAACGGCCCAGCTCGGCGTGGGTGACGACCCGGCCTCCGTCGTGCTCGCGCCGCGCCTGGGCGGAACCCGGCGCAGCGGCGGGCCGCCGGCGGAACCAGTCGGTGAACGTCTCGGTGGCCAGGCGGGGCACGGTCCGTTCCTGGGCCACGCCCGCCGCGAACTTCAGCAGCCGCGAGATCAGCGGGGCGTGGGTCAGGGCGTTGGCCACTCGCGGCAGGCGGCTCCCGAGCCGCACCCACCAGTAGATGAGCGAGATCGCGTAGTGCGACCTCGGCCGCAGCCGGCGGCGGTAGTGGTGCGACAGGAACTCGGCCTTGTACGTGGCCATGTCGACATTGACCGGGCACTCGTTCTTGCACGCCTTGCACGCCAGGCAGTGGTCGAGGGCCTCGGCGATGTGCGTGTCCCGCCATCCGTCGAGCTCCTCGCCGCGCAGCATCTCGAACAGCAGGCGCGACCTGCCGCGTGTGGAGTCGGCCTCCTCGCGGGTGGCCATGTAGCTCGGACACATGGTGCCGTTCTCGACGTCCCGGCAGGCTCCCACCCCGACACAGCGGGACACGGCGTGGCCGAAGTCGAAGTCGTCGTCGGGGAAGGCGAAGTGGGTGTCGACCTGCCGGCGGTACGAGTCCGGCCCCATCGCGAGATCGTCGGTCGGCGCGTTCGGGCGGACCACCTTGCCGGGGTTCATCTGGCCGTCGGGGTCCCAGATGTCCTTGAACTCGGCGAAGGCCGAGACGAGCTCGTCGCCGTACATCTTCCGGAGCAGCGCCGCCCGGGCCTGACCGTCGCCGTGCTCACCCGACAGCGACCCGCCGTGGGCGACGACGAGGTCGGCGGCGCGGTCGAGGAACGTCCGCCACTGGTGGACCCCGTGCGCGGTGTCCAGCGTGAAGTCGATCCGGCAGTGGATGCACCCCTGGCCGAAGTGCCCGTACAGCGCGGCGTGGTAGCCGAACTCGTCGAGGAGCGAACGAAAGTCGCGCAGGTAGCGACCGACGTGGTCGGGTGGCACCGCGGCGTCCTCCCACCCGGGGTGCGTCGCCCGCATGCCGGGCACATGAGCCGTCGCGCCAAGCCCCGCTTCGCGCACCTGCCACAGCTTGTGCTCCTCCCACGCTTCGGTGAAGACCTTCGATGTGGGTGGTTGCTCCGCCGCCTTGATCGCGGCGAGCAACTTGTCGGCCTGCTCGTCGGCGCCGTCCTTGGTGGCCGCTCCGAACTCGACGAGCAGGAAGCCGTCCCCCTCGGGCAGGAGGTCGACGTCGTCGGGGTGGAGCCCCTTCTTGCGCATGTCGTCGACGAGCTCGCGGTCGATGCCCTCGAGCCCCACCGGCCGGTGCTCGCGGATCATCGGCACGTGGTCGCCCGCCGTGTAGGCGTCGGGGTAGCCGAGCACGACCAGCGTGCGCCCCGGCATCGCCTCCATCAACTGCACGGTCGCGTGGAGCACGGTCACGCAGGTGCCCTCGGTGCCCACGAGCGCCTTCGCGACGTCGAAGCGGTGCTCGTCGAGCAGGCGATCGAGGTTGAAGCCCGACACCCGGCGCGGGATGTCGGGAAACCCGGTGCGGATCGCGTCGAGGTGGCGGTCTCGCAGCTCGCGCAGGCTCCGGTGGATCTCGGCCTTGCGGTCGCCGACGGCGATGATCCGATCGAGCTCGTCCTCGGTGCACGAGCCGACCGTCATCCGGTCGCCCCCGTACGTGAGGACGTCGAGCTCGATCACCTGGTGCATCGTGAGCGGTCCCGGTCCGTAGAACTCGGCCATCACCGAGTGCACACCGCACGAGTTGTTCCCGATCATGCCCCCGAGGGTGTTCCGGCTGTGCGTCGCGGGATCAGGTCCGAACGTCAGGCCGTACTCGGCTGCAGCGTGACGAAGATGGTCGAGGTTGCAGCCGGGCTCGACCACCGCAGTCCTCGCCTCGGGGTCGATCGACACGACGCGGTTCACGTACTTGGAGAAGTCGATGACGACGGCCACGTTGGTGCACTGACCGGCCAAGCTCGTCCCCCCGCCGCGGCTCGTGATCGGCACCCCATGGGCACGACAGGCGTCGACGGTCCTGATCACGTCCTCGATCGTCTTCGGCACCACCACGCCGATGGGGACCTGGCGGTAGTTGGACGAGTCGGTCGAGTACGTTGCCCGGCTCCCGGCGTCGAACCGGACCTCACCGGCGATCGTGGTGCGCAGGCGCTCCGCCAGCGCCCTCGCGTTCTCGTCGAGGAGATGGGAGATCGACACGGTGGTCACGGTGTCGATGCCGGGGTACTCGTTCGGGAGGCGCTCGACGGTGGGCATGAGAGGTCCGTTTCTGTGTGGGTGGTCGAAGGGTCAGTGGCGGTATCGCTCCGCGTCGGCTCGCTTGAACTCGATGCCGAGACCGGGTCGTGAGGGGTCGGGCCGCATGAGCCCGTCGACCGGGCGGAGCACCCCGTCGAACAACATCGACTCCAGCCGGACGTGGTCGGCGAAGTACTCGAGGTGGCGCAGGTGCCAGAGCCCCACGCATGCGTGCGCGCTCACCTGGGGGGCGCAGTGCGACGAGACGTCGAGGCATGCTGCGTCGGCGAGGGCTCCGACCCGGAGGAAGGCGGTGATGCCGCCGCAGCGCGTCACGTCGGCCTGCAGGCAGTCCACGGCGCCGGCGGCGAGCATGTTCCGGAAGTAGGGGAGGTCGTAGCCGTACTCGCCCGCCGCCACGTCGATGCCGGCGGGCGCACGGTCGCGGAGCAGGCGGAGGCCGTCGAGATCGTCCGAACTCACCGGCTCCTCGAACCACCGCACGCCGCGTGCGTGGAACTCTTCGGCGAGCCGGAGTGCCTGCTTGCGGGTGTAGCCGCCATTGGCGTCGACGAACAGTTCGACGTCGTCACCGACCGCGGCGCGGGCGACGTCGACACGATGCGGGTCCGCCCCGGTATCGCGCCCGACCTTCATCTTCACCGCCCGCAGACCCAACCGTGCCCAGCCGCCGAGCTGGCTGGCCAGTTCGTCGTCGGTGAGGTTGGTGAAGCCGCCGCTGCCGTACGCCATCACCGCGTCGTGTGAACGGCCGATCGCATCGGCGACCGACACGCCGAGCAGGCGCGCCTTGAGGTCCCACATCGCGATGTCGACGGCGGAGATCGCCGAGCTGACCACGCCGGGCCGGCCCTGATTGCGGATCGCTCGCACCATCGCGCTCCACGCCGCGCCCGTGGCGAAGGCGTCGGTGCCGACGACGACCTCGGCGAGCGTGTCGCGCACGACCTGCGCGGCCGCCGGGGCCGCATAGGTATAGCCGAGTCCCGTGGAACCCCCGGCGCTGATCTCGACGACGACGATCGTCGTCGCGTCCCAGTCGAGCGTCCCGTCCGACTCGGGTCGGATCGTCGGCACCGTGAAGGCGCCCACCTGCAGGTCGCGGACGGGGGCGACGCACGTCACCGTCGCGACCTCTCCACCGCCGCGAGGCCGGCCGTGGCGCCGACGGCAGCGGCGATACCTGCCATGCGCCGCCGTTCGTCCCCATCGGTGCGCTGCAGCCAGCGGAGCTTCTCGTCCCACAGCCGCACGGCGGCCCGGGTGATCGTCACCGCCGTGCCGGGCAGCGACCGCAGGAAGCTGGGATCGAAGAACCCGCCGGCCTCCTCGGCGAACATCCCGCGGGCGCCCACGTCGTGGTCGTCGTCCACCGGATGGCGCAGGTTGACCGGTCGATCGGCGGCCACGGGCTGGTCCGTCATCTGCGACTCCCACGCCCCGAGGGCCGCGAACTGGTTGCCGAAGCCCGGGATCAGCTTGCCCGCCGCCACCACCAGACGGTTCCACGATCCGACGACCTTGGAGCGCCGACCGTCGAGGGCGGCCTGCACGAGGTACTTCGCGACCCGCTCGGGCTCGTAGATCGGCGGCACCGGCTGAGGGTGGCGGGGCATCGCGGTCTCGCACCAGTCGAACTGGGGCGTGTTGACCGCGGGCATGTGGACCATACCGATCTGCACGAGGCTCCCCTCGTGGAGCAGCTCGGCGCGAACCGACTCGGTGAAGCCACGGCATGCGAACTTCGAGGCGCAGTACGCCGACTGCAGCGGGATGCCGAGGAACGCCAACGCGGAGCCGACGTTGACGATGTTCCCCCGGTCGCGCGGCCGCATGTACTCGAGCGCGACGAGCGTGCCCCACACCTGTCCGAGGAACGTGACCTCGACGGCGCGGCGGAAGTCCTCGGGCGTCACCTCCCACGCGGGGGCGAACGAGGTGGTCATCGCGACGTTGACCCACACGTCGATCTCGCCGAACTCCGCCTCGGCGCGGGCGGCGGCCGCGCTCACCTGATCGTGATCGGCGACGTCGGTCGGGATGGCGAGTGCGCGCCGGCCGTGGGCTCGCACTTCCGCGGCCGCCGCCTCCAGACCCGCGCGGCCGCGGGCGAGCAGCACCACGTCGAAGCCGGCGGCCGCGAACTCCCCGACGGCGGCGCGTCCGATGCCGGCCGACGCCCCGGTGATGACGACGATCCGAGCGGCGGGGGCACCGTCACTCGTCGTCATCGTCGTGCCCCAGCGCAGCGCCGACGCGGGCGAACAGCTTCGACGCCACGGCGCGGGCGCTGTTCGCCACGACCTGGCGGCCCTCCGGGTCGCCGTGCAGGATCGCCTCGGCGACGCCCTTGGCCTGTTCGAACGAGATGTGGGCGGGCAGTGGCGGGACGTTGCGGTCGGTGTGCACATCGAGCACCACCGGCCGGTCGGCGGCGAACGCTGCTTGCCAGGCGGACTCGACCTCGGCGGGGTCCCGCACCCGAATGCCCTTCAAGCCGACGACCTCGGCGTACGCGGCGTAGTCCACGTCCTCCACGAGCTGGGCGGTGTCCCAGCGCGGGTCGCCCGCCTCGCGCATCTCCCAGGACACCTGGTTGAGGTCGTCGTTGTGGAGCACCATCACGACGAACGTCGGGTTCTCCCATTCCTGCCAGTGACGGCGGATGGTGATCAGCCCGTTCATGCCCAGCATCTGGAACGCGCCGTCCCCGATCGTGCAGACCACGGGTCGTTCGGGGTAGGCGAACTTCGCCGCGATCGCGTAGGGCATCGCGCCGAGCATCGTGGCCAGGCTGCCCGAGAGGTTGCCCATCTGGTCGCGGCCGAGCTTGATGTGGTGCCCGTACCAGTCGGCGGTGCTGCCCGCGTCGGCGGTGATGATGGCGTTCGAGGGCAGCAGCCGGTTGAGGTGGTGGAAGACCAGGCGCGGGTTGATCGGGTCGGCCTCGAGCATGGCGGCCTTCTCGGTCACCTCGTTCCAGGTCGTCATCGCGTCGGCCGCCTGCTGTTGCCAGCTGAGGTCGTCGGTCTGGTCCAGGTACGGCAGGAGCGCGGCGAGGGTGGCCTTGGCGTCGCCCCACAGGTTGACCTCCATCGGGTACCGCAGGCTGAGGTGCCGCGGCAGCAGGTCGATCTGCACCGCCCGGGCCTGGCCGGTGGGCGGCAGGAACTCGGAGTACGGGTAGTTGCTGCCGACCATCAGCAGCGTGTCGCAGTCCTGCATCATGTCGTAGCTCGGCTTCGAGCCGAGCAGGCCGAGCTGCTGGGTGTGGTACGGCACGTCGCCGGGCACGGCCCCCTTGCCGAGCAGCGCGGTGACGATGCCGGCGCCCCGCCGCTGCGCCACGGCGAGCACCTCGTCGGTCGCGTCGAGGGCGCCCTGGCCGACGAGCATGACGACCTTCTTGCCGGCGTTCAGCACCTCGGCCGCGCGCTGGAGTTCGTCCTCGGGCGGCCGGATGCGGGTGGACGCGTGGCCGACACCGGTGCGCGACACGAAGTGCTCCGCGGTGGGCGCTTCCATCTCGAGATCCTGCACGTCGGCAGGGATGATCACGACGCACGGCCGCCGCGACGCCTTCGCGATCCGGATCGCGCGGTCCACGACGAGCTGCGCCTGCATGGGGGTCGTGATCGTCTTGACGTACTCGGCGACGTCACCGAACATCCGCTCCATGTTCAGCTCCTGCTGGAAGTCGCTCCCCATCGCGACCCGAGCCTGCTGACCGACGATCGCCACGACGGGCTGGTTGTCGCAGTGGGCGTCGTACAGCCCGTTCATCAGGTGCACCGCGCCCGGGCCGGAGGTCGACATGCACACGCCGACCTCGCCGGTGAACTTCGCGTGTGCCGTGGCCATCAACGAGCACATCTCCTCGTGGGTCGGCCGGATGTAGCGGAAGTCCTTGCCGTCCCCCTCCGCTCTTCCCAGTGCACCGTCGAAGCCGCCGATCCCGTCACCCGGGTACCCGTAGAAACGGTGGAGGTCCCACTCGATCAGCCGGTCGATCACGAAATCACTGACGGTGTACATGCGCGTCCTCGTCTTCCACTCGGCTGCGCGACGGGGGACACGGCGCAGCTCGCGATGGACGCCTACCCGATTCGCTCGACGGCTACACATCGGGATCGGATCGATGCCGCCCGGGCCGTCTCGCGAGGCGATGTCCTATCATCGAAGCGATGACCGTTCGCGTGGGCCCGCCCAGAGTGACGAGTCACCTCGACGACCAGATCCTGGTGTGCGACCCGTCGGGGGCCATCGAGCGCGAGGGCGAGCTGGGGTACTTCGTCGCCGACACGCGCTTCGTGTCGTGTCACTCGATGCGGCTCAACGACGAGCGACCGCTGCTGCTCAACAGCGGTGCGGTCTCGCACTTCGGCTCCCGGTTCGAGTTCACCAACCCCGTGCTGACGGGGCCGGGCGACGACATCCCCGAGCACACGCTGCACCTCCGGCTCGACCGCAGCGTCGGTGACGGCGTGCACGAGGACTACGACCTCACCAACTACGGGACCGACCCGATCCGCGTGCGGCTCGAGATCGCGATCGAGTCCGACTTCGCCGACCTGATGGACGTCAAGTCGCACCAGCTCGTCCGCCGCGGCGTCATCCAGTCGAACTGGGACGTCGACGCCCAGCGGTTGGTCACGACCTACACGAACGGCGACTTCGTCCGATCGCTGATCGTGCGCGCCGATCGCAGCGACAGCGAGCCGCAGCACGCGAACAGTCGCCTCGGCTTCGACATCGAGCTCCCGCCGGCGAGCACCTGGCACACCTGCATGTACTGGCTCCCGACGATCGACGACCGATCCCGCTCCGACGTGCCGCTGCGCGGCTGCCACCAGCTCTCCCGTGCCGACACCCCTCCCGATCAGCACCGGGAGGCGTTCATCGACGAGTCCACCCGGTTCGTCACCTCCGACGCTGACGTCGACGCCACCGTCGCCCAGGCGATCGCCGACGTCGGCGCGCTCCGGCTCGTCGCGCACGACCAGCGCCTCGGCGACGGGGACCGCCCGCTGCACGGCTGGGTGCCGGCGGCGGGCGTGCCGTGGTTCGTCGCGCCGTTCGGACGCGACACGCTGACGATCGGTCTGCAGACGATGCTGGTCTCGACGGACGTGGCGGTGGGGTCGCTGAAGATGTTCGGCGACCTCCAGGCCGACGCGGACGATCCCCGCCACGACGAGCAGCCCGGCAAGATCGTCCACGAGCTGCGCCACGGCGAGCTCGCTCACCTCGGCTTGATCCCCCAGACGCCGTACTTCGGCACGGCCGACGCGCCGGCGCTCTACGTGCTGGCCGCCGCCGAGCTCTGGCGTTGGACCGGGTCCCGGACCGCCGTGGCCGAGCTGGAGCCGAACGTGTCGCGAGCGCTGGAGTGGATCGACCACTTCGGCGACCTCGACGGCGACGGGCTCCAGGAGTACCGCACTCGGGCAGGTGACTGGGGCTTCACGAACCAGAGCTGGAAGGACTCCGACGAGTCGATGGTGCACGGCGACGGTGCCACGCCACCGCTGCCGGTCGCGCCCTGCGAACTGCAGGGGTACGTGGTCGCCGCCAAGCGGAGCTGGGCGGACGTGCTCGAGCAGTGCCTCGACGACGACGACGCCGCCCAGCGACTGCGCCGGGAGGCGACCGAGCTCACCGAACGGATCGAGGAGCGCTACTGGTGGGAGGCCGAGGGCACGTACTACCTCGCGCTCGACGGTGAGAAGCGGCCGCTCGAGTCGGTGGCCTCGAACCCCGGCCACCTGTTGTGGACCGGGTCGATCGATGCCTCCCGGGCCGCGCGGGTCGCCGAGCGGCTGCTGGCCGATGACATGTGGACGGGGTGGGGCGTTCGCACGCTCTCGTCGAGCCACCCTGCGTACAACCCGTTCTCGTACCAGCGCGGCACCGTCTGGCCGCACGACAACGCCATCTTCGCCGCCGGGCTCCACCGGTACGGCCTCCACGGCGCTGCGCACCGAATCACCCGCGGCCTGTTCGACGCGGCGGATCATCTCGACAACCGCCGGCTGCCCGAGCTGTTCGCCGGCCTCACCCGTGACGCCGACTCGTTCCCGGTCCAGTACCTCGGGGCCAACGTGCCGCAGGGCTGGGCATCCGGCGCGGTCGTGCACCTGCTCACCTCGATGGTCGGCGCCACTCCCGACGCCGCCGCCGGTCGCCTCGTGCTCGATCCCCATCTACCGGACTGGCTTGAGCGAGTGGAACTGCACGGCGTGCGCGTCGGCCAGGCGAGGGTGGACGTGCGCATTGTCAGGGCGGGCGACGGATCGCGCATCGAGCTCGAACAGCTCGACGGGGACCTGGACGTGAGCAGCCGCGACGGTTCGAGGGATCCGGAGGTTTGACGAGCCGCGAAACGGGGTAGTGGGGCACCCGATCGGCGAGTCGTCCGGAGGTGCCCATGACAGTGAAGACCCTGTCCCCGTGGGGCTCGGACAGCGGGTGAGATCGGCTGAGCGGATGAGTCGGGCCTGGGGGCGGTGGCGACGCGTGGTGGCGTCCCCTGCCTGGGCGCCCATCGCCGCCGTGGCGTTCGCGTGCTCGCTGTGGCCCGTCGTCGAGGGCGCATCCGCGAACGGCTCGACCTCGGCGCCACAGGACGTGCGCACCGTGTACCTCCGCGACTGCGCCACCTGCCACGCGCCCGACGGCAGTGGGACCTCGCGAGGACCCACGTTGGCGGGACAGGGCGCCGCCGGCGTGGACTTCATGTTGACCACGGGCCGGATGCCGATCAGTGATCCTCACGAGAAGATGCGCCGCAGCGCGCCGGCCTACTCACCGGAGATGATCGCGGCGCTCGACGGATACGTGGCGGCACTCCAGCCGGGCGGCCCGTCGATCCCGTCGGTGGACCTGGCGAGCGGATCCGTCACCGACGGCGGCTCGATCTACCGAGCGCAGTGCGCTGCGTGCCATCAAGCCGCGGGCGAAGGGGGTGCGCTGCTCGGCCAGAACTCGCCCCCGCTGCTGGAGTCGACCCCGACCCAGGTGGCCGAGGCGATCCGAAACGGCCCGGGCACCATGCCGGTGTTCGGGTCCGACGCCGTGTCCGACCGTGACATCGCTTCGATCGCGGCCTACGTCGCCGCGCTGCAGCACGTCGACGACCCCGGGGGTCGGCCGCTCGGGCACCTCGGCCCGCTCCCCGAAGGAGCCGTCGCGCTCGGCGCCATGGCCGTGATGGTGTTTGCCCTACGACGCATCGGGAGCCGCACATGAACACACCGCACGCGAACGCACCGCACGCGAGCGCACCGGCCGCGAACGGTCGGCGCGCCTCGCGGATCGTCCTCGCCGGTCTCGCGGCGACGACCCTGGCCGGCATCGGTCTCGTCGTGGCCGCGATCACCGGACACTCGACCACACAGCTCG
The DNA here is from genome assembly GCA_963720695.1 of uncultured Acidimicrobiaceae bacterium. Lineage (GTDB taxonomy): Bacteria > Actinomycetota > Acidimicrobiia > Acidimicrobiales > Ilumatobacteraceae > UBA668. The sequence goes on along the minus strand of CAVRGG010000003.1, from coordinate 212,872 downwards.
ACGGGCTGCTCTACTTCGTGCTCTTTGCCGGCCTCGGAGTGAGCCTGATCGTCTGGGCGAACGCGCTGCTCGACGACGGTGACCACGTGCAGCAGCGCACGTCGCTGCAGGCCACGGATGAGGAGAACGCGGAGGTCGATGCCGAGCTGTCGCGCGATGGCGAGATCGAGCGGCGCGTGCTGATCCGCCGATCGCTGTGGGTGGCCGGAGGAGCTGTCGCCGCTGCGGTGGCGGTCCCGGTCGCCTCGCTCGGTCCCTCGCCCGGCAAGAAGCTCCTCAGGACCTCCTGGGCCGCCGGCGTGGGTGTCGCCACCGCCGACGGTTCCCTGGTGAAGGCCGCCGATCTCCCAATCGACACGCTGCTCACCGTCTTCCCCGAGTCCGACCTCGGCTCGGCGGACGGTCAGGTGGTCCTCGTCCGAGTCGATCCCACCTTGCTGGCGCTCCCGCCCGGGCGGTCCACCTGGGCACCCGAGGGGCTCGTCGCCTATTCGAAGGTGTGTACTCACGCCGGGTGTCCGGTGGGCCTGTATCAGGCCGACACTCATCGGCTCCTGTGCCCCTGCCACCAGTCCTCGTTCGGGGTGCTGACCGGAGCGCCGCCGCTGAGCGGGCCCGCGGCGTGGCCGTTGCCGCAACTACCCCTGACCATCGACGCGGACGGTGTGCTCCGCGCGTCCGGGCCGCTGAGCGAGCCGGTCGGCCCGGGGTGGTGGAAGGCATGAGCCCGGTGCGCCGCAGGTTGCGGGCGTGCACCGTCGCCGCCGCGGCGGCGCTCCTCGCCGGCTGCGGCGGGTCGTCGCCCTCGGCGACCGATCCCCACTCGCCCGAGGCCCGTCACATCGCCGGCCTGTTCTGGTTGATGGTCTGGATCTCCGCCGCCATCTACGTGCTCGTGCTCGCGTTCGTGGTCGCCTCGTTCCGCGCGCATCGGGACGAGGGCGACACCGGTACGAGTGACGACACCGTGACGAGTGACGACGAGTGGGCGACGCCACCGCCGGCGCCCACGCGCGACGGTGGCCGCGGCCGAGCCTTCATCATCGGCGGCGGTCTCGTCCTGCCGGTGCTCGCACTGTCGGTCGTCGGCATCGCCACCGTGCGCACGACCAACGCCGTGCAGCCCGGCGCCTCCACCATCGACATCCACGTCGAGGCGGAGCGGTGGTGGTGGCGACTGACGTATCCGGACGACCGCGTCGTCACCGCCAACGAGATCCACGTGCCCGTCGGGGAGCCCGTGCGCCTCACGCTGACCTCGGACAACGTCGTGCACAGCCTGTGGGTCCCCGAGCTGCAGGGCAAGACCGACATCGTCCCCGGTCAGACGAATCACATGACCTTCACCGCATCGACGCCCGGCACGTACCGGGGCCAGTGCGCCGAGTTCTGCGGGATCGGTCACGCACTGATGGCGTTCCTCGTGGTGGTCGACTCCCCGGACGACTACGCCGCCTGGCTGCGGGCGAACGCCGCTCCCGCGCAGCCTGCCGCTGCCGGAGCCGCCGCCGCGGGCGAGGCCTACTTCGCCGGCAGCTCGTGCGCGGGATGCCACACGATCTCCGGCACGCCGGCCAGGGGCACCCTCGGGCCGGACCTGACGCACTTCGGGTCGCGGGCGACGATCGCCGCCGACACGCTCCCCAACACGCCGGACGACCTGCGCCATTGGCTCACCGACACCCAGGGAGTCAAGCGCGGTGCCCTCATGCCCCAGGTCGACCTCACCGACGAGCAGGTCGCCGATCTGGTCGCCTACCTGGAGGGGCTGACGTGACCGCGACCAGATTCGTGACCGACCACTCCGATGACGCCCGACTGCACCGGGTGTGGGAGGACCGCCGGGGCCTGGTCGGCTTCTTCACGACCGTGGACCACAAGCGCATCGGGATGCGCTACATCTACACCTCCTTCTTCTTCTTCTTCGTGGCGGGTCTGCTGGCGCTGGTGATGCGTGCCCAGCTCTCCACCCCGAACGGCGTCGTCGTCGGCCCGGACGTGTTCAACCAGCTGTTCACGATGCACGGCACGACGATGATCTTCCTGTTCAACACGCCCGTGCTCGCCGGGTTCGGCAACTACCTCCTGCCGATGATGATCGGCGCCCGAGACATGGCGTTCCCGCGCCTCAACGCGTTCAGCTACTGGATCTTCCTGTTCGCCGGGATCTTCATCTACATCAGCTTCGTGATCGGCAAGGCGCCCGACGGCGGGTGGTTCTCCTACGTCCCGTTGACGAACTCCACCTACTCGCCCGGCGTCAACCTCGACTTCTGGGGTCTCGGGGTGATCTTCGTCGGCATCTCCACGACTGCGGGTGCCGTGAACTTCATCGTCACCGCGTTCAAGATGCGAGCCCCGGGCATGGCGATCAACCAGCTGCCGATCTTCGTCTGGTCGATCATCGGGATGGCGTTCATGGTCGTCTTCTCGGTGCCGGTGCTCACCGTCGCCGCCGGCCTGCTCGAGTCGGATCGTCTCTTCGGCACCGCGTTCTACGACCCGTCGCGAGGCGGGAGCGCATTGCTCTATCAGCACCTGTTCTGGTTCTGGGGCCACCCGGAGGTGTACATCCTGTTCCTGCCGGCCACCGGGATGGTGTCGGCGATCATCCCCGTGTTCTCCCGACGGCGGCTGGAGGGGTACTTCTGGGTGGCGTCGTCCCTCGTGGCGGTGGCGTTCATCAGCTTCGGGGTGTGGGTGCACCACATGTTCTCCACCGGGCTGCCGAACACGGCGATGGGCGTGTTCTCGGCAGCGAGCCTGGTCATCGCGCTGCCCAGCGCCATCCAGTACTTCGCGTGGATCGGCACGATGTGGGGCGGCAAGGTGAAGTTCGAACCACCGATGCTGTTCGCGCTCGGCTTCATGGTCATCTTCCTGCTCGGGGGGATCACCGGCGTCATGGTGTCGTCGATGCCGTTCGACTGGCAGGCGACGGACAGCTACTTCATCGTCGCCCACCTCCACTACGTGCTCAACGGCGCGGTGGTCTTCCCGATCTTCGGCGCCCTCTACTACTGGCTGCCGAAGATGACCGGCCGGATGCTGAACGCGCGCCTCGGCCGGTGGAGCTTCTGGATCATGTTCGTCTTCTTCAACGTGTCGTTCTTCCCGATGCACGTCCTCGGTCTGCGCGGGATGCCCCGCCGGATCTACACGTACCAGCCCGGACTCGGGTGGGACTGGCTGAACATGGTCGCCTCGATCGGTGCCGGCTTCTTCGGGCTGGGCACCGGACTGACGCTGATCAACGTGCTGTGGAGTCGCAAGCACGGCGCGGTCGCCGGTGAGGATCCGTGGAAGGCGGACACGCTGGAGTGGTCCACCTCGTCGCCCCCTCCCGACTACAACTTCGCCGTCGTTCCTCACGTCACCGGCCGGCATCCGCTGTGGGACGAGTGGCCTGCGGAGCCCGTCACGTCGGACCCCGGGCCGGGGACGAGGAGCCTCGGTGTCGCCGGGGCCGAGGATCGTCAGACCCCGATCACCGGCGGGCTCGGCGCGACACCCGAGGACGAGCTCACCGTGCCGCCGCCGTCGGCGCTGCCGTGCCTGCTCGCGTTCGGCATCGCCGTCTTCTTCGCCGGACTGTTGGTCAGTGCCGAGATCGTCGTCGTCGGCGGAGCCCTCATCGGCATCACCGGGCTCGCCAGGTGGGCATGGCGCACGGAGGTGGACCGACCGTGAGCACGACGTCCCTGCAGCGCGACGCGACGCAGTCGGCGCGCACCCGCCCGCCCGGCCTCTGGGGCATGGTGATCCTCATCGCCACCGAGGCCACCGTGTTCGGCGCGCTGCTGTCGGCCTACTTCTTCGTCCGGGCGACGTCGGACACCTGGCCACAGGGTGGCATCCACCCTCCGGAGCTGTCACGGATCACCGTCTTCACGGTGGTCCTCCTCGCAAGCAGCCTGCCGCTGTTCTGGGGCGAGGCCGCGATCCGTCGGGGCAGGGTCGGCCAACTCCGCGTCGCGCTGCTGCTGAGCTTCCTGCTGGGCGTCGCCTTCGTCGCCAATCAGGCCTACGAGTTCGCCCACCTCGAGTTCGCCGCGACCGACAACGCCTACGCCTCGTTGTTCATCGTGATCACCGGTCTGCACGGTCTGCACCTGCTGGTGGGCCTGGTGATGAGCGTGGTCGTGCAACTGAAGGCCGCGCTCGGCTGGTTCGACACCGAGCGCCATCTCACCGTCACCGTCTTCGGCCTCTACTGGCACTTCGTCGACGTCGTGTGGATCGCCGTGTTCAGCTCGCTCTACCTGTCGGCGCACCTGCGATGAACGCGCCGGCCCGTCCTCAGGTGGTCGCCGCGGACCGCGACGAGGGACTCGCGCTCTGGATCGTCACGTTCGGCACCATCGTCCTCTGGCTCGTCCATGTCGGGGCCGAGATCTCGCTGGCCGGCCAGCGCGACTCGCACCCCTGGGCGCGATGGGTGATGGACGGGCTCACGATCGTCCTCGCGCTGGCCGCGGGGTGGGCGACCTACGCGTCGTGGCGCATCGTGACCCGACATCGACGGCGCGGAGTCCGACCCCTCGCCGACCGGCCGGACGGCGTTCCTCGGATGGATGGGCGTGTTCATCGGCTCCTGCAACCTCCTTCTGATCGTCCTCGAGGGCGTGTACCTGGTGACGGTCCATGGCTGAGCGCACCTTGCCCCTGCAGATGGTGTTCGCCGCGGCCGCCTTCGCCCTGCTCGTCGTGCGCGCCGGCGCGGCGCGACGTCCGCCCGGTCGAGCTCCGCCGCGTGCTCTGGTTCGACCTTGCGCTGGTGGCTCTGGCGTTCGCGTTGCTCGGGCCGGTGGACGCGGCGGCGAGTCGATCGCTGTCGTGGCACATGGTGCAACACCTGCTCATCGTGTCGGTCGCCGCCCCGCTGCTCGCACTGTCGCGCCCTGTCGAGCTGCTGCTCGACGCGATTGCACCGCAGGGGTCGCGGCGCCTACCCCGCCGTCGAGGTCCCTGGATCGTCGGCCTCGCTGCGGTCGTGGCGTTGGCGACCCTGTTCACCTGGCACGTGCCGGCGTTCTATCAGGCGGCACTGCTGCACGAGCCGCTGCACGTGCTGGAGCACGTCACGCTGTTGGCCACCGCGACGATGTCGTGGGCGGCACTCGTCACCACTCCACGTCACGGTGCGAGCGTCGTCTGGCTGTTCGTCATCACCCTGCCGGTCACCGTGTTCGGCGTGGCGATGACGCTCGCGAGGACGCCGTGGTACTCGGAGTACGTCACCTCCGGTCCCGCCGATGCGGTGCGCGACCAGCAGCTGGCCGGCGTCATCATGTGGGCGTTCGGCGGGATCGCCGCCGTGGCCGGCGGTGTGGCCCTGTTCGCGTCGTGGATCGCGAGTCCGGCCGCAGGCCCGCGCCCGACCTCGTCGATGGTCGGCACGGACGAGGCGGTGCCGACATGGTGAAGGCGCTCGTCCGCTGGCTGGACAACCGGGTCGGCACGACCAAGTTCACGCGCAAGTCGTTGAACAAGGTCTTCCCCGATCACTGGTCGTTCATGCTCGGCGAGGTCGCGTTGTACTGCTTCATCGTCCTCGTCGCGACCGGGACCTACCTCACGTTCTTCTTCCACGCCAGTCCCCAGGACGTCGTCTACCAGGGCTCGTACGCGCCACTGCGCGGTGCCCACGTGTCCGAGGCCTACCGCTCGGTCCTCCACACCAGTTTCGACGTGCGCCACGGTCTGCTCATCCGCCAGATCCACCACTGGGCTGCGCTGGTGTTCATCGCCGCGATCGTGGTCCACCTCTGCAGGATCTTCTTCACCGGTGCCTTCCGCCGGCCGCGGGAACTGAACTGGTACATCGGGCTCACCCTGCTGCTCCTGAGCATCGTCAACGGCTTCGCCGGGTACTCGCTGCCCGACGACCTGCTCTCGGGGACCGGCCTGCGGATCGCCTACTCGGTGATGCTGTCCGTGCCGCTCGTGGGCACCCGCCTGGCGTTCCTGGTGTTCGGCGGCGAGTTCCCGGCGACCGACATCACGTCACGGCTCTACATCGTCCACGTGTTCATCGTGCCGGGCATCATCGTCGCGATGCTGACGGCGCACCTGGCGATCGTCTGGCGGCAGAAGCACACACAGTTCCCCGGGCCGGGACGCACCGAGGACAACGTGGTCGGGTCGCAACTGTGGCCGACCTATGCGTTGCGCTCCATCGGTCTCTTCTTCGTGGTGGTGGCGCTGCTCGCCGCGCTCGGCGGGCTCTTCCAGATCAACCCCGTCTGGCTCTACGGACCCTACGAGCCGTCGGCGGTGTCCACGGCGGCACAGCCGGACTGGTACATGGGATGGCTCGAGGGCGCGCTGCGGGTGATCCCGGCAGTGCGGCTCCACGTGTTCGGGTACCGGGTTCCCGAGATCATCATCCCCGGCGTGATCTTCCCGACCCTGACGTTCGCGCTGCTGTACGGGTGGCCGTCGATCGAGCGTCGCGTCACCCACGACCACGGCGAGCACCATCTGCTCGACCACCCACGTGACCGCCCCGCGCGTACCGCCCTCGGCAGCGCCACGCTCGCGTTCTACGTGGTGCTCTTCCTGGGGGGCGGGCAGGACGTCATCGCGCAGAAGTTCGACGTGTCGGTCGAGGCCGTCACGTGGGTCGCTCGGATCGCCGTGGTCGTCGTTCCGCTCGTCGTCGGGCTGGTCGTCCACCGGCTGTGCCGGGACCTGGCGGCCGACCGCGACCATGACGACGAGTCCGTTCGCGACGAAGCCGTTCGCGACGACGAGGCCGTTCGCGACGGGGCCTGAGGATCACGATCCCGTGTCGTCGGCCGGCGCGTCGTTCATGTGGCGCAGCATGTCGACGCCCCCGTTGCGGACGAACCGCACGACGAGGAACGTGGCGAGCGCGAGGAACACGATGTTCAGCACCGTCGTGTAGTTGAAGGTGATGCCGGTGGAGCGGACCTGCGCGTCCCGCTCGGCGGGCACGATGTGTGCGACGGAGAACAGGAGCTCGATCGCGAAGCCGGTCCCCACCATCGCCGCGTAGAAGGACAGGGTGAGGAACGCCGCCATCTTGCGCCCGTAGTACTTGGCGTAGATGACGATGATGGGAAGGATGATCAGGTCGGCGAACAGGAAGCTGACGACGCCACCGAAACTGATGCCGCCGTTCCAGAGGACGCCGGCGAGCGGGACGTTGCCGACCGAGCAGACGAAGCTGGCCATGGCGACGACCGGTCCGATGATCGGCCCCCACACCTTGGCGAGCACGGGATGGCCGGTGAGGAAGAACGCGCGCCAGAACGTGTCCGGGACCCACGCGCCCACGGCTCCGGCGATCAACAGGCCGATGACGATGTCGCGAACGACGGCGGCCCACTCCATCACGAAGATCGCCGCGACCGAGGTGTAGCCCTTCGGCGAGACGAGCCGGTGCACGAGCGAGCCGTCACCCTCGACGCTCATGTCCATGTTCGCATGGCCTTCCATCGAGCCGGCGAGTCCCTTCTTCGCCTGTTCGCGCGCCGCGTCGACCATCGGCTCGCGCAGCCGCCACCGGAAGACGAGTGCGACGACGGCGATCATCAACATGCCCCCGAGGAACTCGGCGAGCGTGAAGTGCCAACTGATCACCAACGTCAGGATGATCCCGAGCTCCAGCACCAGGTTCGTGCTGGCGATCTGGAACGCCATCGACGCGGTGAAGCTCGCGCCCTTGCGGAACAGGGAGCGAGCGAGGGCGACCGCCGCGTAGGAGCACGACGAGCTCGCCGCGCCGAAACCGGCCGATCTGGCGAGCGTGGCCGGCCGGTCGTCGCCCATCAGCTTCGTGATCGTCGAACGGCGCACGACCGCTTGGACGATGGCCGACAGCGTGAAGCCGAGGATCAGTGCCCACAGGATGCCCCACATCATCGCCCCCGACAGCAGCAGGGCATGGCCCACGGCGCGTACGACGGTCATCGAGAAGGGGTTTCCCGATCGGCCCGGCCTTCAAACCGCCGCACCACCACTCCCGTCCGTCGTTGCATGCCGCACGACGGAGCGTCGCCGTGGATAATGGCGCATGTCGACGAACGCCCTCGCCCCATCCGACGCTGCCACGTGTGTCGTGGTTCCCACTCGCGATCCTCTCTCATTGACCGGCAAGAGCGCCCGCTTTCAGCTGTCACCGACAGTTGCACGGCTGCAAAATGGCAGGTCCTGTGACTGTCGATCTCGGGGCAATTGCTGCGGTCAGCTTTCTGGCATCCGGTAGTTTGCGGACGATCCGAGTCCTCTGGGAGTGCACATGCGACGAGACGAACCAAGATCTGATCGCGTCAGGGCGATCGCCAATCGTCGACGAGCACTGGATGCAGACGTTCCCTGAGACTTCGGTCAACGAGGGGGAGACGTTGGTCCACCATCACCTTGACTGTGGACCCGTTGCGGTGCCCTTGCCTGCCTCGGTCCACGGGGGTACTCCCGGCTACTCGATCTGGCACTCGACGTGCTGAGGACACTGCGATGATTGACTCGCTCAGCCAGCTCGCCGAACACTGTCGCCGAGTTGCGGGCAGATTCCCGCGCCTTGCATCTCGCGTGCGACTCGAACCGTCAACGGTGACAGAGGAAGACCTGAGTCGGCTTTCGGTCTTGTGGGGGAAGGTGCCGGAGAGCTATCGCCAATGCATCGTGTCGTTCAATCTGGCCGGCGTCGCCGTCGGGTACTTCGAGCTCGCTCCGCCGATGCAGCAGGGCGAGACTCTGGTGGACGCTCTCATTCGTACAAAGGCTGAACGGCTTGCCATGGAAGTACCGGCGGCCTTGCGGCTCGTCGGCGCTTACGAGGGCGACCCGCTGCTGTTGGACCTCCGCGACGAAGGCGCTGAGGGTCAGGTGCTGCGGCTAGATCTCGGCGCTGGCCCCCGCCCTCAGTTGACGCGCGTCGCGAAGTCGTTCGAGCAGTTGTTGGTTGCGGCTGGCCGGTTGGACCAGATGGTCTTTGAAGGCGCTGACGGCTGGCTGCCAGTCGAGGACTTCCTCGAGTCACTTGAGAGCTTCAACCTCGACGAAGAGCAGATGCGCAACTGGCGGTTCTTCGCAGAGACCGCCTTGGTGGGCGGATGAGTACGATCGCCCGCCTGCTGAGGGGGCTATTCGCACTTGTTGCCGGCATCGCGATCTCTGCCGCTGCACCTACGACGGCCCTCAACGCAGCCACCTTCACCTACGACGCGTCGGCCATCGCGCGCGTTCACGTTCACGAGGTCAGAGATGCCGAGGTCAGTCCGGCGCAGCTCAAGAGCGCGCCGGAGGCGTCCGATTCGCCATCCGTCGGGGCTCCAGGCACGTCTACGACCTCGCCCCACTCATTCATCGCCACAGACACGGCAGCCGGCTCTGGCTCCGGCCCGTGGGTCGGCGACGCGTTGGCGTCTCCTTCCCCCGGTGGAGCGGTAGCGCAGTCACTTGGGGGTAGCTGCGGAGCCGCTTGCGGCCAGATGCTGTCAGGCGGGGCAACGACCGAGGCGCAACTGCTGGAGAAGGTCGGCGAGTGGACCAGTCCCGAGGCGCTCGCCGACGCCCTAGGGAAGCAGTCGGTCGGGTTCAACTCAGGAGCAGACGCGATCGCGCAAGCCGAGCAGGGACCGATGATCGCGCGCCTTCAAGCGCCGAGGCTGCCTGGCCATTTCGTGGTCACCGAGCCGATAGGCCCCGGAGGCTTCCTCGTTCGGGATCCATGGGGCGGGGTCACATATCCAGTGTCGTCCTCATGGATCGACCAGTACGTCAGCCACGGGATCTTCTGATGAGGCTCGCGCTTCGCACCATGCGACTGCTGCCGAACAGCCGAGTCGAAGTCGAGTTCCTAGACACTCAAACGAAGGACGACGTCCTCGCCGAGTTTCATTTCAGCCAGATCGCCGGCTCCGTCCGCGTCACGGGATCGGAGCCCGACGTGCTCCAGTGGTGCGAAGGATCAGCAGAAGATGTGCGGCGAGTGCACCGTGCCATCGTCGCCTTCGTGGAAGCCGCACGAACGGATTTCGACTGACATGCGTGGACGCGCACGGCTGGAAGTCGGGGCTGGGCTCCATGCACTGAGCACCAAGTACACGCTGCGGTCGTACCGCGCGGGCAAGCTCGACTGGTGAGCAGAGTGTCCGCGACAGCTTGCCGACGGCCGAAGGGAGGTCTTCGACATGTGACGTCGGCGGTGCTTGCTGTGGTCGTCGCCCTTGTCGGACTCGGACCTACGACAGCAGGTGCGGAGACCAGCTACGTGTACGACGTCACCACCGTCGCGCGCGTTGACGTTCGCGCGAGTGGAGGCGCCGATTCCGGATCGACGCAGTTCACGGGCCTGCGGGAGTGGTCTGCCTTGCCCTCAACGCAGGCTCGCGGTGCATCTACGACTCCCTACGCGCGAGTTGTTGCCACAGAAGCGGCCGGTTCTGGCGGGCAGTACAGCGTCGCGTCTGAGACCCAGCTCGATTCGTCGGTGCTAGGACGATCGAGGTCCGTCCACTTCAATCGGGCCAACCAGGCGCTCGACGAAGCGATGGCGGCGGACCCTGCCTTTGCTTCGCAGATGGACTCGATGATTCCAGGTGTCCAGGACTCGGTTGGCGCCGCCGGCGGTCGACAGACTCCCGACGGTTGGACTTGGCATCACGCACCGAGCGCCAACACCGGTGGAGAGACGGGCGTCATGCAGCTGGTGCCGAAAGCCCAGCACACTCCGGGTTCAGCCTTTTGGCCGACTCTTCATCCGAACGGCGTGGGTGGCTACTCCGAATGGGCGATCCCAGCGGGCGCTCCGAAGAACTGAGGCGCGATGTTCTCGATCACACATACGACAGGGGCAATGGAGCCTGGCCAGCTGCGCTCGTTACCTGGACTCTTGCAAGAGTTAGACGAAGCCGACGAAGAGCATCCTGACGTCGCCGTCAGCCACGAGTCCGGCTGGACGATAGGTGCCTACGGCTCCGGTCGACTCGTGCTTGAACACCTTGAGGACGACATCGAGCCCGTGCACTGCTTCGTCACACGCGACGACCAACTGGTGGCAGCGACCGCCGTCGCACTCGGCAACGCGTCCGAACTGGGCAACTGGCCTTGGCTGCCCGGCTATGGCTGAGTTCGCACCTCGTGAGCGGCGCTGGCTGGTCGCACTCGCCATTCTGCTAGGGGTCCTGGTCGGTCATGGCGAAGCCCTGTCCAGCGGGTTTGGGTCGACCACCTACGCCTACGACGCGCCGGCCGTCGCGCGCGTGGGCGCACACGCGAGCGGAGACGTCGCGTCCAGATTGGCGCAGGTCGGCGTTGCGCTAGAGGTGTCTGGATCCACCCCTGCCGCGGCTCGAGGCCTATCTACGACGCCCGCCGCCTTTGTTGATGCCACAGAAGCGGGGGGCGGGGCACTTGAACCATCTCCGTGGCCGCCGAACAACGGCGCGATCCCCGGCACCGAAAGGGCGACCTACCTGGAACCAGGAACGCGGATCGATCGCTATGGCCGCCCCGATGCGGGCGGCTTCGTATCGCCGGAGGGCGTGCCATACGAGAATCGAGCGCTTCGCCCGGGCACAGAGGGCTACACCGTCTATGAGGTCAACAAGCCGCTTCCCGTAACGGAGTCTCGCGCTGCCCCGTGGTTCAACCAACCTGGCGGTGGCCCTCAGTACGAGCTTCCGGTGGATATCCGAGTTCTGCTGAAGCGGAACCTCATCTCGATCGTGAAGGACTGACGATGAAGACCACCGATGTCCGAGTGATGCTCCAACTCCTGGAGGTGCCGACCGACTACTACGACGTCGGCGTGCGCGACGGGGCGATCTGCCTGTTCGGCGAGCAGGACGAGTTCGTGGTCTGCACGTTTGACCGGGGCAAGCGGTTCAACGAACGACGATTCGATCTTGAGGACGATGCTTGTCGCTACTTCCTGAGGCAGTTGATCGAGGACAAGTGGAACTTCTTCCCCGCGCGTTTGGTCTGAACCACCGGCGCGACGATCGGTGCTCGTCGGGAGCGGCTCCGTGCCGGTTGCTGGCGACAATCGTCCTGGCCATCCTCGCGTCGATTGCGCGCCAGCCAGCGCATCGGCTCGATGTGGGGCGCCGCCCTCCTTCACGTATGACGCGCCGGCGTGACGACTCTCGTGTCGGTTGCATCCACCTACGACAGCCCGGGCGTTGCGGGCGTTCACGACGATGCGTCGAGGTCAGTCGAGATCGCCGAGCCCCTGGTCAACGTTGCTCCGGGGACGTCTTCGATCTGGTGCCGCACGACGGAGCGCCGCCGTGGATAATGGCGCATGTCGAAGAACGCTCTCCGCCCCTGCTGACCTGCCACGAGTGTCGTGGTTCCCACTCGCCATCGTGATGCTCTGCCAGATCCAGGTGTCGTTCAACGCGTTCAACGTGTCGATCGAGGGGATCGTCAACGACCTCGGCATCCCGGCCACCTCGGTGGGTCTGGCGCTGACGACGAGCACGTTCGCCATGGCCGGCTTCGTGCTGCTCGGCGGGCGCATCGGGGCCAAGATCGGCCCCCGCCGCGCGCTGCACATCGGCATGATCGGCCCCACCATCGCGGCGATCACGATCTCGCTGACCAACCAGGGATGGATGCTCTTCGCCGTCCAGGCGCTCAACGGGGCGACGGTCGCGCTGGCGGCGCCGGCCCTCACGGTCGTCATCGCTCGCAACTACCACGGCAAGCAGCAGGGTCAGGCGATCGGCTTCCTCGCCTCGGCGATCCCGCTGGCGCAGGTCGTGTCGCTGCTGCTCGCCGGTGCGCTCGCCTCGAGCGTGGGGTGGCGGTGGTCCTTCGTCCTGCTCTCGGTCATCGGCATCGTGAACCTCGTGCTCATCGGACGGCTGGCTCCGATCGACCCCCATCCTGAGGTCCAGATCGACTGGCGCGGCGCCGCGCTGTCCTCGATCGGGATCATCCTCGTCTCCGCAGGGTTCAGCTTCCTGAACGCCTGGGGCTTCCTGCGGGCGAGCGACCAGGCACCGTTCGACATCGCCGGGCTCTCGCCGGTGCCGTTCCTGATCGTCATCGGTGCGGTACTGATCCAGTGGTTCTTCCGCTCCACCCGCGAGCGCATGGACGCGGGCAAGCCGGTGCTGTTCTCGCTCGACGTGCTGCGCTCGACGCGGGAGCGATCGATCGTGGCGTGCATGGCGCTGATGCTGTTCATCGGCACGGCGACGAGCTTCCTGCTGCCGCTGTACATGCAGGTCGTCCAGGGCCTGAGCGGGTTCCGGACCTCGTTGTCGATCGTGCCGTACACGTTGTCGATCTTCGTCGCCAACACTCAGGTGTCCCGCCTGTACGACAAGTTCAGCCCGGCAGCCATCACCCGGGTCGCGTTCACGTTCGTGTTCCTCGCCCTCACGCTGCTCGCGTTCACGATTCGCAACGACTGGAGCCAGGTGTCGGTGGTCATCGGTCTCGTCACGCTCGGCCTGGCGCAGGGGTGCATCGTCGCCCTCGTCTTCAACAAGCTGCTGATGTCGAACCCGAAGGAGCTCGCCGGCGACGTCGGCGCCTTCCGCGGCCTGACCCACAACATCTCCGGGTCGGTGGGCATCGCCCTCGGCACGGCGATGGCGGTGTCCCTGCTCGGTGTCATCGTCGCCCGCGATGCCGTGTCGTCGCCGGCGTTCTCGCCCCAGCTCGTCCAGGAGGTGAACTTCGACAACACGAACTTCATCACCAACGATCAGCTCGCGGTGATCCTCGCCGAGAAGGGCGCCACACCCGACGAGGTGGACGCTGCAGTGACGATCTACGAGGACGCGCGACTGCGGGCGCTGCGCAACACGCTGATGTTCCTCGCCCTGCTGGCGCTGCTCGCGCTCGTGCCCGCCGGCAAGATGCCCGACTTCCGCGAGCCTGACCTCACGGTGGAGGACGAGGAAGGCCTCACGCTGGCGACGCCGAAACCGGGGTGACGGCCATGTCGCCTCGGCGGAGCCTCGTCACCGGCGGCGCCGGGTTCATCGGTTCGCATCTGGTCGACGCGTGCCTGGCCCGCGGCGACGAGGTGGTGGTGCTCGACGACCTCTCCACCGGCCATCGTGGCAATCTTCCTCCCGGGGCCGACCTTCGCATCGGGGATGTCGCGGACGGCACCGCCGTGCGAGCCGCTGCCCAGGGCTGCGATGTCGTCTTCCACCTCGGCGCCCTTCGATCGGTGTTCCGCTCGGTCGAGTCGCCGATCGCGACCAACCATGCCAACGTCCATGGGACCCTCACGGTCCTGGAGGCCGCCCGCGAGGTCGGGGCGCGGGTCGTGTTCGCCAGTTCGTCGAGCGTGTACGGCGGCGCCCAGGTGCTGCCCACCCCGGAGTCCGCGCCGTTGCTCCCGCGATCGCCGTATGCGGTCAGCAAGCTCGCCGGTGAGCACTACTGCCGGGTGTTCTCGGAGTTGTTCGGCGTGGAGACCGTCTCGTTGCGGTACTTCAACGTCTACGGCCCCCGTCAGGATCCCGGCAGTGCGTACGCCGCAGTCGTACCGCTGTTCATCGACGCGCTGCGGTCCGGCCGCGCACCCGAGGTGCACGGCGATGGCCGACAACGACGAGCGTTCGCCTACGTGAGCGATGCCGTCGCGGCGACGCTGCTCGCGGCGGAGGTCCCGCCCGAACGTTGTTCGGGACGCGCGTTCAACATCGCCGGAGGAACCTCGTCGAGCCTCATCGAGGTGCTCGAGGTGCTCGGTCGGACGATGGAGATCGAGGTCAGTCCCGTGCACCTCGCGCCTCGGATCGGCGACGTACGCGACTCGGCTGCCGATCTGTCCGCGGCCGCCGACGTCCTCGGTTTTCGACCGGTGGTCGATCTCGCCACGGGCATCTCGCTCACGCTGGATTGGTTCCGCGAACGCGAGACTGTCGACGATGCGTGATTGGCACGAGCACCGGCGGGCGCTGGTGGTGGTCGCCCACCCCGACGACGAGAGCTTCGGGCTCGGTGCCGTGCTGCACTCGCTGACGGCGTCGGGAATGGTCGTCGATCTCGTCTGCTGCACCCATGGTGAGGCGAGCACGCTGGGGGCGACGGCCGATCTCGGCGAGCAGCGCCGGCTCGAACTGGTGCAGGCCGGGACGGCGCTGGGGCTGGCCGAGGTGACGCTGCTCGACCTCCCCGACGGTGGGGTGGCAGCGGTCCCCGCCGAGGAGCTCGATGCGGCGATCGACGTGCGCGTCGGCGATGCGACGCTGCTCGTGATGTTCGAACCCGGCGGCGTCACCGGGCACCCCGATCATCGAGCGGTGACCGCGTCAGCGATGCGGATCGCCGCGCGGCGGCGCCTGGCCACGCTGGAGTGGGGCGTGTCGCCCGAGGTGGCGACGGCATTGCGAGCCGAGCTCGGCGCGCCCTTCGGGCCCCTGGAGGGCGACGGCTGTGCCGACGTCGTGGTCGACCGGCAGGTGCAGCTGCAGGCGATCGCCTGCCACCACACCCAGTCGGCCGACAACCCGGTCCTGCACCGGCGTCTGGAGCTCCAGGCCGATCGGGAGCGTGTGCGCTACCGATCGGCGTGAGTCAGAGTGACGTCGTGGTGGGCACCGCGGCGAGCGCAGCGATGAGGCTCTCGGCGGCTTCTTGCGCCAAGGGCTGGAAGTCGGGCGCGTCGACGAGCTCTCGCGGGTCGACGGCGGTGATCCTGATCCCGTCGCCGGTGTCGCTGAGCACGACGTTGCACGGCAGCAGGAGGCTGATCGACTCGTCGAACTCCAACGCCTTGTTGGCGAAGCCGGGGTTGCAGGCGCCCAGGATCTTGAGCGGCCGGCGCTCCACGCCGAGCTTGGCGTGGAGCGTGGCGGCCATGTCGATCTCGGTGATCACGCCGAAGCCCTGAGCGGCCAGGCCGGCCCGCACTGCGGTCTCGGCGTCGGCCATGGACAGGGACGTGGTGATCTCGATCGAATGCATCCTCAGACCTTGGCCTCAGGAGCGAAGCGGGTCAACCCCAGCTCGCTCTCGATGGCATGGCGGGGGCGGGCACCCACGACCTGCTGGGTGAGCTCGCCGGCCTGGAACAGGCCGATGGTGGGGATGCCGCGGATGCCGTAGCGGGCGGCGACGGCCGGGTTGGCGTCCACGTCGACCTTCACGACCTTGATGGCGCTGCCGTACTGGGCGGCGAGGGCCTCCACTTCGGGGGCGACGGCGCGACACGGACCGCACCATGCGGCCCAGAAGTCCACCATCACGGGGACCGAGGACTCGAGGACCTCGGTCTGGAAGGTGTCCTGATCGTCTGCGTGCAACAAGGTCATCGAAAGCTCCTTCGATCGCGGGACCCGGTGTGGGTCGTGTCGGACATCTGCAACCTATACCCCTAGGGGTATATTCCCAACATCCGGGCTCATCCCATGTAGATGGCGTGGTGCTTGGCCACGGCGGTGCGGTCGACCGGGTCAGCGGTCGCGAATCGCACCACGAGCTCGCGCCGCAGCGACTCGAACGGCACGACCGCATCGATCACCAACTCGCTGGCCAGCCGGTACAGGTCGACGTCGGTCTCGTACTCCTCGCGTCGTTCCGCCACGTACGCGGCGCGCTCCTCGAGGTCGTCGATCGCCATGATCTTGTTCGCGTACACCGCGTTGACCGCCGCCTCCGGACCCATCACCGCGATCTTCGCGGTGGGCAGGGCGATCGTGGCGATCGGGTCGAACGCCGGGCCGGCCATCGCGTACAACCCGGCGCCGTACGCCTTGCGCACCACGACACAGATCTTGGGGACCGTCGCCTCGGTGATCGCGGTGATCATCTTCGCCCCGTGGCGGATGATGCCGGCCCGCTCGACCTGGGTGCCGATCATGAAGCCGGGCACGTCGGCGAGGAAGACGAGCGGGATGTTGTAGGCGTCGCACATCCACACGAACCGGGCGGCCTTGTCGGCGGAATCACCGAACAGCACGCCACCCTTGTGCATCGGGTTGTTGGCGACGATGCCGACGACGTGGCCGTCGAGGCGCCCGAACCCGGTGGTGAGCTCTGGTGCGAAGAGCGGCTTGAGCTCGAAGAACGAGTCGGCGTCGATCAGGCACTCGATCACCCTGTGCATGTCGTAACCGGCGGCCTCGGTGGCGGGAAGCTCTGCTCGGGTGAGGGTGCGCACCGGTTCGTCGGGCTCGATGGGCACGGGTCGTTCACGCCACCGTTCGGGCAGGTAGCCGAACAGTTCGCGGGCCTGCTCGATCGCGTCGGCGTCGTCGGTGGCCAGGTTGTCGCCGCATCCCGACACCGTCGCGTGCATGCGAGCGCCACCCATCTCCTCCAGCGTGACCTTCTCGCCGATGACCTCCTCGGCCATGCGCGGCGACCCGAGGTACATGGACGCGTTGCCCTCCACCATGATCACCACGTCGCAGAACGCGGGGATGTATGCGCCCCCGGCTGCGGATGGGCCGAACAGGCAGCAGATCTGGGGGACCTTGCCCGACAGCTTCACCTGGTTGCTGAAGATCCGGCCGGCGCCGCGACGGCCGGGGAAGAGGTCGACCTGGTCGGTGATGCGGGCGCCCGCGGAGTCGATGAACCAGAAGATCGGCAGCTCGTGGCGGAGTGCATACTCGGTGACCCGGATGATCTTCTCCACCGTGCGCGCGCCCCACGACCCGGCCTTCACGGTCGGATCGTTGGCGACGACCAGCGCGGGCCGTCCGTCGACGCGTCCCTGCCCGGTGACCACCCCGTCGGCCGGGAGGTCGGTCGCCATCGTGTTGGCGAGCAGGCCGTCCTCCACGAAGGAGCCCTCGTCGAACAGCAGCGCCAACCGATCGCGCACGAACAGCTTTCCCTGACGGGCGAGCTTGTCGGCCTCGCGGTGCAGGTTTCCCGCCAGCGCCCGGTCGGTACGGGCGATGAGGTCGTCGTGTTCGTTCACGGCTGCATCATCCCACCGGGAGCCCGAGGCCACGCGAGATCACCAGCCGTTGGATCTCGCTGGTTCCCTCGCCGATCTCGAGGATCTTGGCGTCGCGGTAGAAGCGGGCGACGGGTGACTCCTCCATGAATCCCATCCCACCGAACACCTGCGTCGCCACCCGGGTCGCGGTGACGGCGGTCTCGGTGCTGTAGAGCTTGGCCATCGCCGCGGCCTGGCGGAAGGGCTTGCCGCGATCCTTCAACCGGGCTGCGCCGTAGGTGAGGTTGCGGCTGTTCTCGACAGCCACCGCGAGATCGGCCAGTTGGAACGCCAGTCCCTGGAACCTGCCGATCGGACCACCGAATGCTTGGCGCTCCTTCGCGTAGTCGACGGCAAGGTCGAGGCAGGCCTGGGCGCAGCCGACGGCGAGAGCGCTGATCGCGATGCGGCCGTCGTCGAGGATGGTGAGGAAGTTGCGCAGACCGCTGCCCTGCTCGCCGAGCATGTGGTCGGCGGGCACCCGGCAGTCGTCGAGGGTGATGCCGTGTGTGTCGCTGGCGTGCCAGCCGAGCTTGCGGTAGGCAGGCTCGATGGTCATCCCCGGCGTGCCGGAGGGGACGACGAACGAAGAGATCTCGCCGACGCCGGTGCGCGCCGTGACGGTGACCAGCGACGTGATCGGCGTGCCGCAGTTGGTGATGAACGCCTTGCTGCCGTTGAGCACCCACTCGTCGGTCGCCGTGTCCAGCACCGCCGTGGTGCGCGTGCCACCCGCATCGCTGCCGGCGTCGGGCTCGGTGAGCCCGAACGCACCGAGTCGGCGCCCGGCGACGAGGTCGGGGAGCCATCGCGACTTCTGCTCCGGAGAGCCGAACGAGTGGATCGGATTTGCCCCCAGGCCGACTCCCGCGGAGAGCGTGATGCCGAGACTCTGGCTCACCTGTCCGAGTTCTTCGATGGCGATGCACAACGAGGTGAAGTCACCGCCACTGCCGCCCCACTCCTCGGAGAAGACGATGCCGAACAGCCCGAGGTCGGCCATCGCGGCGACGGCGTCGAGGGGCAGCCCGCCGGCGAGCTCCCACTCGTCGACCCTGGGCGCGAGCTCACGTCGGGCGAAGTCGCGCACGACCGTCCGGAACGCATCGTGCTCGTCGCTGAAGTCGATCATGGTGGCCCCTCTGGTCCCTTAACGAGCGTTCAACGTACCACGAATCCTTGAACGATCGTTAGGGGGTGAGGTGATGTTCCGGCCGCCTGCGGTACCGTGCGATCGTGCTGAACCCCGTGACCACCGTCCGCCACCTCGCCGTGGGTGGTGCGATGCTCGTCGGCCCGGTGTTGGTGCTGGCGGGTGTGCTCGGTGGCGGCGTGCACGACGAGCGCTTCGACGCCAAGCAGATCCTGGTGACGCCTGCGGGTGACGGTGTGCGGATCCGTGAGGTCGTCGATCAGGATTTCGGCAACACGTCCCGCCACGGGTACGAGCGTGTGATCCCCAACGACTTCGGCATCCCGACCGATGTCACCGCCTTCTCTCCTGACGCACCGGACGCAGTGTCGGTGAGCAACGAGGGGTCCCAGACCCTGATCCGCATCGGTGATCCGGGCACCACGATCGATGGCCAGCACCGCTACGAGCTCTCCTACACGCTGCCCGATGCGCGACTCTCCTCCGGGCAGCTCGCGCTCGACATCATCGGCGCGGGCGAGGAGTTCGAGACCGGCCGATTCGAAGTCGTGCTCTCCGGCTTCGACCTCACCGATCCGTTGTGCAACGTCGGTGCCGTGGGCACCAGCGGCGGGTGCGAGCTCGCCCGCGACGGCGACCTCTACCGGGTGGTGTTCGAGCCGTTGAAGGCAGGCGACGGTGTCACCGTCGGCGGGACCATCGCCGGGCTGTCCGCGCCGGCCGACGTGCCGGTGCCGGCGATCCCGCCTCGCCGCCAGTCGCACCCGGTGCCGCTCGCCCTCGGTGTCGGCGCGCTCGGCCTGGGAGCGGGCGTCGGCGGGTTCGTGCTCGCCCGACGCCTGGGCCGCAACGAGGTCAGTGGCGTCGGGCCCGCCGACGCGGCGTACGCGGGCGGCGACACCGGACCGACGCGACTGGTCACCGACAAGGAACTGGCTGCGATGGCCACCACCGAGTTCGAACCGCCGCGCGGCATCCGTCCGTGGCAGGGGGCGCTGCTGCTCGACGAGGCGATCAGTACGAGCACCGTCTCTGCATGGTTCTCCGATCAGATCGCCCAGCAGGTCGTCGAGCTGCGCGGCGAGAAGTCGTCGCAGGTCCTCGTGCCCGGTCCGCACCTGGCCGAGGCACCGCCGATCACCCGGCAACGCTTCGAGACACTGTTCGACGGTGAGGCCGAGCTCGCCCTCGGCACCTACCAGCCGCGTCTCTCCACGCTGTGGAAGGAGATCGAGGCGGAGCAGAAGGTGATGGCTCGCGAGTCCGAGTGGTGGAAGAAGTTCCCGCCCGGCACCATCGCCCAGTTCCCGCCGGCGGTCGGGATCACGGTCGTCGTCCTCGCCGTCGTCGTGGCGATCGGCATCTGGCGCGGCTGGTTGCACTCATGGCCGATCGCGCTCGCGTTCGGGATCGCCATTCCCGCCATCGTCGCCGGCGTCGCGTACCGCGGCTTGCTGCCGGTCCGCAGCGCGGTCGGCAGTGCGATGGCGTTGCGCGCCGAGTCGTTCCGGCGGTTCCTCGAGGCCAGCGAGGGCACGCACGTCGACTGGGCGTGGAGCCACGGCCTGCTGCGCGAGTACTCGGCCTGGGCGGTCGCTCTCGGCGCCGCCGACGCGTGGGGCCGCGCGGTCTCGGCCAGCGCGGTCCCGCCGGCCGACGCCCTCGCCAGCACCACTCCGCTGCTGCTGTACGCCAACGCCGGGCTGTGGAACTCCACCCGCACGCCGCCACAGTCGAGTGGGTCGGGCGGCGGAGGCTTCGGTGGAGGCTTCTCCGGTGGCAGCGTGGGTGGCGGTGGTGGCGGTGGCAGCTCGGGCAGTTGGTGAGTCGGTGCCATCACGCTCTGACCAGATCCTGCATGCCGCGGCGCGACTCTTCGCGGAGCGCGGGTACGGGGCGACCGGCATCGACGACATCGGTGCGGCGGTCGGCGTCAGCGGGCCGGCCATCTACTGGCACTTCGCCGGTAAGCAGGCGCTCCTCGCGGCGATGCTGACCGACGTCAGCGAGCGGCTGTTGGACGGCGGACGAGCCTGCGTCGCCGCGGCCGACGGGGCCGAGGCCGCGCTCGCCGCGTTGGTGCGCGAGCAGGTCGCGTTCGCGCTCGACCATCCCGACCTCATCGTCGTCCATGCGCGCGAACTGCACCATCTCGACGCCGAGCAGGCGCACCGGGTACGGCTGTTGCAACGCCAGTACGTCGACGTGTGGGTCGACGTGATGCGACGGCGCTACCCGCGCGCCGGCCGCGCCCGGCTGGTCGCGGCGGTGCAGGCGGCGATCGGGCTGATCAACTCGACCCCGTACGTGGGCAAGGTCACTCGGCGCACCCTGGCGCCACTGCTCAACGAGATGGCGCTGGCCGCGCTGCACGCGGTGGGTACGGGGTAGCCGATCGCTACTGGAGGCCCTGGTAGGCGCCACCGTCGACGGGGATCGCCGATCCGGTGACGAACTGTGCGGCGTCGCTGCACAAGAACGCGGCGATGCGGCCGAAGTCGTCGGGGTCGCCGAGCTTCTTGGCCGGGATGCCCTGGGCCACTGCATCGGGATCTGCGTAGAGCCCCACCAGCCGGTCGGTGCGGTGCAGGCCGGGTTGCAACGAGTTCACGGTGACACCCTGCGCGGCGACCTCGAGGGCGAGGGTCTTCAAGAAGCCGGTCAGGCCGGCCCGTGCGGTGTTGGAGAGGATCAACTGCGCGATCGGTTGGCGGACCGAGACCGACGTGATCGCGACGACGCGCCCCCAGCCGCGGTCGCACATCGGCGGCACGGCGGCCTTGCACATCGCCACGGTGGACAACAGGTTGAGGTGCAACGCCGGCAGGTACGCGTCGAGATCGGTGCCGGCGAAGTTGCCCGCCGGCGGGCCACCGGCGTTGGCGATGAGGATGTCGATGCCGCCCAGCAGCTCGGTCGCCCGGGCGACCATGTCGGCGACGTGATCGGTGTCGCTGACGTCGGCCACCAGCGTGCGTGCCCTGGGCACCGTCGCCTGTGCCGCCGCCAGCTTCTCCTGCGATCGGGCGACCAGCACCACGTCGGCGCCCTCCGCGGCGAGCGCCCTGGCGGCGCCCAACCCCAATCCGCTCGATGCGCCGGTGACGAGCGCTCTGCGTCCACGAAGTCCGAGTTCCATGACCGCACGGTATCCGTCGGTGGCCCGCCTGGCGAGCGGGCGTGGCTAGCGTCGGACCCGTGAGCTCCCTGCCCGATCGCATCACCATCCGCGAGGTGGGCGTTCGCGACGGGCTGCAGGGTGAAGCTCCCCTCACCGTCGACCAACGGGTCGATCTCATCGATGCGCTGCTGATCGCGGGCGTCACCCACCTGGAGGTCGCCGCCTTCGTCAGCCCCACCGCGGTCCCGGCGATGGCGGGTGCGGCCGATGTCGTCGAGGCGATCGGCGCACCCGACGGGATCGTGCGCACCGCACTCGTCCCCAACCTGCGTGGTGCGGAGATGGCGCTCGCCGCCGGCGTCGACGAGCTCACCGTCACGATCAGCGCGTCGGCCACCTACAACCAGCGCAACGTGCACATGACCATCGACGAGTCGGTCGAACAGATCGCGCAGATCTGCGTCATCGCGCGGGCCGCAGGTGTCGGCGTCGATGCGGTGATCTCGTGCGCGTTCGGGTCGCCGTACGAGGGCGAGATCGCGCCCTCGTCCGTCGCACTGCTCGCCGAACGGCTCCGCGCCGCGGGAGCGTCGGCGATCACGCTCGCCGACACCACGGGAATGGCCACGCCTCGACGCATCGACGAGGTGCTCGCCGTGACGGGCACCGACGTGGGCCTCCACCTGCACGAGACGCGCGGGACCGGTCTGCTCAACCTCTACGCCGGTCTGCAGGCAGGGGTCCGGCGATTCGACACGTCCGTCGGCGGGCTCGGTGGGTCGCCGTTCGCCGCCGGCGCAGCGGGCAACGTGGCCACCGAGGAAGTCGTCGCGCTGTGTGACGACCTCGGGATCAGCACCGGCGGGTTGGGGGTCGAGGCGCTCATCGAGGCGGCCCTGCTCGTGGAGGGCTTCGTCGGCCACCCGGTTCCCAGCAGGGTCGCGCACGCGGGTCCGCGCACGCGGCGTTCGGAGGGGAGCTGAGATGGCGACGCCGCTGTGGCAACCGAGCGCGGAGCGCATCGCGTCGACGCGCATGCGTCAGTTCCTCGACCGGGTCGCCGTCGACCGCCCGCAGGTCGTCGACCCGACCACACTCCACGAGTGGTCGGTACGCGATCCGGGCGAGTTCTGGCAGCGGCTGTGGGACGACGCCGGGGTGATCGGTGACCCGGGCGGCACCACCTTCGATCCGGGTGACGGTTCGGTGCGAGGTGCCCGCTTCTTCCCGCACTCGTCGGTGAGCTTCGCCGAGAACGCGCTCGCCGAACGGCTCGGCGCCGGGCCAGAGGCGATCGTGGCCATCACCGAGCACGGCGATCACCGCAGCTACACCTGGGCCCAGTTGCGTGACGAGGTCGCCGCGTTGGCGGCCGCGCTCGCCGCGGACGGCGTGCAGCCCGGTGACCGGGTCGCCGCCTACATGCCCCACGTCGCCGAGACCATCATCACCTTCCTCGCCGCCAACGCGATCGGTGCGACGTTCACGTCCACCTCCAGCGACTTCGGCGTCGCCGGCGTGGTGGACCGGTTCGGGCAGACTCGCCCCACGGTGCTCGTCGCCGCCGACGGCTACCGGTACGGCGGCAAGGACTTCAGCTGTCTGGAACGCATCGCCGAGGCTGCATCGCAACTGCCCTCGGTGCGCCGAGTGGTGGTCGTCGGAGTCCTGTCGCACGCGCCCTCCATCGCCGGGATCCCCGATGCCGTCGTGTGGAGCGACTACCTCGAACCGAACCGAGGGGTGCCGCTCGAGTTCCTCCGTCTGCCCGGCGACCATCCCGTCTACATCCTCTACTCCTCGGGCACCACCGGGAAGCCGAAGTGCATCACCCACCGTGCGCTCGGCGTGCTGCTGATGCACCTCAAGGAGCATCAACTGCACTGCGACATCCGAGCCGGTGACCGGGTGATGTACTTCACCACCTGTGGCTGGATGATGTGGAACTGGCTGGTGTCGGTGCTGGCCAGCGGCGCCACCATCGTGCTCTTCGACGGCAATCCGTTCCACCCGTCGCCGACGGTCCTGTTCGACATCGCCCAGTCGGAGCGACTCACGCTGCTGGGGGTCTCGGCCAAGTACGTCGACTCCGTGAACAAGGCGGGGGTGCGCCCGCTCGCCTCGCACGACCTGTCGCCGCTGCGCACCGTCTGCAGCACCGGCTCGCCCCTCAGCGACGAGAGCTTCCGATGGGTGTACGACGCCCTCAAGCCCGATGTTCACCTGGCGTCGATCAGCGGTGGCACCGACCTGTGCGGTTGCTTCGTCGGTGGTGATCCGACCCGTCCCGTGTACGCGGGCGAGATCCAGGGTCCGGCCCTCGGGATGGCGGTCGAGGTGTTCGACGTCGACGGCTCTCCGGTCACCGAGCCCGGCGTGAAGGGCGAACTGGTGTGCACGGCGCCGTTCCCGAGTGTGCCCGTCGGGTTCTGGGGTGACCTCGACGGCAGCAGGTTCCACGCCGCCTACTTCGATCGCTTCCCGGGCGTGTGGGCCCACGGCGACTTCGCGTCGTGGACCGAGCACGGCGGGATGGTGATCCACGGCCGCAGCGACGCCACGCTCAACGCAGGCGGCGTCCGCATCGGCACCGCGGAGATCTACGCGCAGGTGGAGCACCTGCCGGGCGTCGTCGAAGCGGTCGCGGTGGGCCAGGAGTTCGACAACGACACCCGCATCGTGCTGTTCGTGAGACTGGCCGACGGTGTCACCCTCACCGACGAGATGCAGGCGACCATCCGTCAGGTGTTGCGCACCAACGCCTCGCCGCGCCACGTGCCGGCACGGATCGCGCAGGTCACCGACGTCCCGCGTACACGCAGCAACAAGATCAGCGAGCTCGCCGTGGCCGACGTCGTCAACGGGCGCGAGGTGCGCAACACCGAGGCGTTGGCGAACCCCGAGTCACTCGACCAGTACCGCCATCACCCCGCGCTCGCCGTCTAGCGATCGTCGAGCCCGATCAGCAGGGTGCGCAACATCGCGGCCAGTTCGCGTTGTTGGCGATCCGACAACCCGGCGAGCAATTCCCGCTCCGTCGCCATGTGTGACTGCACGACCTCGTCGACGAGGGCGAGACCCGATGCCGTGAGCCGCACGATGACCTTGCGTCGATCGGCGGCACTCGCCCGTTCCACGAGGCCACGCTGTTCCAGCCGATCGATGCGGTTGGTGATCGCGCCCGTCGTCACCATCGACTGCCCGACGAGGTCGCCCGCCGTCAGCTCGTGAGGAGGTCCCACGCGCCGCAGCGTCGCCAGCACGTCGTACATCCAGTTCTCGATGCCGAACGTGGCGAAGTTCTCGGACAGCCGCCGGTCGATCATCCTCGACAGGCGCGAGACGCGACCGATCACCTCGATCGGTGTGGAGTCGACGTCCGGTCGCACCGACGCCCACTGCTGGGTGATGCGATCGACCGCATCGTGCTCGTTGCGCGCCATGTTCGAACGCTACGACATATCGTTGGACAATAAGTATCTTGGTATTAAGATAACGAACATGAAGCAATATCGGTCACTCCTCACCGTGCTGGCTCCTGTCGCCTGGGGAACCACCTACCTCACCATCACGGAGCTCCTCCCGCCCGGTCGACCGTTTCTCGTGGCAGCGCTTCGTGTGGTTCCCGCCGGCGTCGTCCTGCTCGCGCTCGGCCGAGTCGTGTCGAACTGGCGACCGCACCACGTCGAGTGGCTGCACAGCGGGCTGATCGCGCTGTTCAACTTCGGCCTCTTCTTTCCCCTGCTGATCGTCGGCGTCTACCGCCTGCCGGGCGGCGTGGCGGCGGCCGTTGGTGGGCTGCAGCCGATCTTCGTCGCGGTCCTCACCTGGCTGGTCGGAGGTCGGCGGCCGCGACGCCGAGACGTGGTGGTGGGGATCGTGGCCGCTCTCGGTGTCGGCCTGGTGGTCGTTCGTCCTGGCGCGCACCTCGACCCGGTGGGCGTGCTGGCCGCGATCGGGGCGAACCTGTCGTTCTCCGTCGCGGTCGTGCTCACCAAGCGGTTTCCGACGCCACCCAATCGCATCGCTGCGACGGGCTGGCAACTGTTGATCGGCGGCGCCCTGCTCGTGCCGATGACGCTCGTCGCCGAGGGTCGGCCCCCTCACCTGACGCAGCAGCACCTGATCGGCTTCGCCTACCTGAGTCTGGTCTGCACGGCGTTGGCGTTCGTGCTGTGGTTCGACGGGGTCCGTCGTCTTCCGGCGGCTGCACCTCCGCTGCTCGGTCTGGCGGCACCCGTCACGGGTGCCGCACTCGGTTGGATCGTGCTCGGGCAGTCGCTGTCAGGGCTCCAACTGGTCGGCTTCGCCGTCACCATCGGCGCCATCGTCCACGGAACTCGGCTCCGAGAGCAGTGCGAACCGGCATCCCCACCGTCGCCCGCTCACGAGGCCGACGATCTTCTGGTCAACTGCTGAAGTCGTGAACTGCCGTCAGGCCGTCGAACACGTCGACGAACCTCGTCGTGAGCGGTGAGCAGCCGGCGCGGATGATGTTCGGCTCGCGGAAGTCGAAGATGATCCCGCGTGCCGACAGATCGCCGACGACCGCCTTCGCGTTCTGGTGCGCCACCGCGACGTGGTTGCCACGACGAGCCGGGTCGCGCGGTGTCGGTGTCTCGAGCCCGAACTGGTCGCAGAGCTCGATCGCGAGCCCGGTGAGTGCCGTGCCTTTGGCGTGGATCGCGCGCATCCCGGCTTCTGCGGAGAGCGAGATGCCCACCTCCGCGGCGACGAGCGCCAGGATCGACGGCGTGCCCAGGAGCATGCGGGCGATGTCCGCTCGCGGGGTGAACGTCGGGCCCATCGCGAACTGGTCCTCGGTGGCGAACCATCCCCAGATCGGCTGGCGGATCGTGTCGTGGAGCTCGCGGGCGACGTAGGTCCACGCCGGCGCGCCGGGACCGCCGTTGAGGAACTTGTAGCTGCACCCGACGGCGAGTTGCACACCGCAGGCGCGCAGATCGATCTCGACCGCTCCCGCGGCGTGTGACAGGTCCCACACCACCAGAGCCCCCGCCGCATGCGCACGAGCCGTCTCGCTCGCGACGTCGACGAGTTCGGCCGTGCGGTAGTCGATGACCGAGCGGACCATGACCGCGACGTCGTCGAGGCGATCGAACCCGTGACGCACCTCGTGGCCGGTCGCGTCGGCGATGCCGTCGACGATGTAGCGGTCGGTGGGGAAGTCGTCGGCGCCGATCGCGATGACGTGCCGGTCCGGCCGCATGCCGATCGCTGCGTGGACGAGTTGGTACACGTTGAGCGTCGTGTTGTCGTGCAGGACCACTTCGCCCGGCCCGGCGCCGATGAGGGGAGCGAGGACATCGCCGACGCGCTGGGGCATGTCGACCCAGTGGTCCCACGAGCGGATCAGGCCGGTCGCCCAGTCGTCCCGGTACACCTCGGTCAGCCGTTCGAGTGTCCGCTTCGGCGGCATGCCCAGCGAGTTCCCGTCGAGGTAGACGACCGAGTCGTCGGGGATGTGGAACCGTTCGCGGAAGCCCGCCAACGGGTCCGCCGCATCGAGTGCCAGCACGTCAGTTCGAGTGATCACCCCCTCAGCCTGCCACCCCCACCCAGTCCGAGTGCGTGCGATCCGGTTCAGGGGATGAGGTGGAGGAAGCTGGCGTGGCGGACGAGTCCGTCGTTGGTGAACTCGGCGATCTCGACGAGGGCGCGAAGGTCAGGGCGCACCCACGTGGCCGGGCCGGTCGCGCTGCGGGGTGGCACGACCCGGAACGGGCACTCGCGTTGGACCCGCTCGCGCAGCAGACCGGTCAACTCCTCCAACACCTTCTGCGTGAACCCGGTCCCCACGCCACCCGCGAACGCGAGCGACCCGTCGGGCTGGGGCCGCCCGACCAGCAGCGCGCCGAAGGTGGACGTGCGGTTGCCGGACCCGGTGTTGAACCCGCCGATCGTCACCTCGACCTGGAGCCGGTTCTTCACCTTGCGCCAGTTGGGGGTGCGCTTGCCCGGCTGGTACGTGGACCCGAGCCGCTTGGCCATCACGCCCTCCAGGCCCCGCTCGGCGGTGACGGCGAGCAGGGCGGCGCCGTCGCCGATCTGGTGCGCGGGCACCATCCAGTTCGAGCCTGCCTCGACCAGTTGCGCGACGAGCGTGCGCCGCGCTTCGTAGGGCAGGGCGATCGTGTCGGTGCCGTCGATCTGCAGCACGTCGAAGACGTAGAACGCGACCTGCGTCTCGTGTCGCTGGATCCCCTCGAAGCTCGGTCGCCCTGACGCGTCGAGCACGACCAGTTCGCCGTCGAGGATCGCTGCCCCGGCATTGACGGCACCCGGGAGGTCGACGAGCTCCGGATACTTCCCGGTGACGTCGAGCGAGTTGCTGCTCTGCAGCCGGAGCGCGCCGCCGTCGACGAACGCCAGCGTGCGATAGCCGTCCCACTTGATCTCGTAGGCCCACTCGTGGTCCTGCGACTCGGGTGGCAGCGCCCCGATCGCAGCCTTCATCGGGACGACCGGGAAGCGCAGCGCCACGTCAGCTCCGGCGGGGCAGCCGGCTGGTGAGCACTCCCTGTGCTTCGAACCCGTCCACTTCGGCGTCGGTGAGCCCGAGCACCTCGGTCATCACCGACCGGTTGTCCTCTCCGCGGTAGCGGGGCTCTCCGCCGGTGCGGATCTCGGAGCCGTCGAAGCGCCACGGCGCGTTGGGGATGCGGATCGTGCCGTCGCCGCGGTCGGGCACTTCCACGACGACCTCGCGTTCGTGCGCCCAGTCGGTGTCGCAGACGTCGTGCACCGAACGGAGCTTGCCGACAGCGAGGCGATTGCGGGCCATCGCCTCCTCGATCGCCTCGGCATCGGGCATCCCCGACGCCCACTCGTCGATCGCGGCGAAGATGCTGGGCAGGTGCTCCAACCGGCCGGCGGTGTCGGCGAAACGGGGATCGTCGATGAGGTCCGCCCGGTCGATCGACATCATGTAGAAGTCGAACGTCTTGTTCTCGGCGGGGTGGCCGCTGATGATGACGGACTCGCCGTTGGCGGCGGTGAGCACCGGATAGTCCATCGGCCGGAAGCTCCGGATCACACCGGGCGGCACCTCGTCGTCCCACAGGTGGTCGTGCGCGTGCTCGTTGACGTACAGCATCGTCTGCGCCATCGACACGTCGATGCGATCACCGTGTCCGGTGCGCTCGCGTTGGTAGAGGGCGGCGAGCACTGCCGCGCCGAGCTCGAGTGCGGTGTAGACGTCGGCGTGACTGTGCGCGTCGTTCGCGTAGAGGCCGCCGCGGGCGTCGCCCTGCGCCATCGTGAACCCGCTCTCGGCGCCGACCACCGGTGCGTACGCCCGGCGGTGGACCCACGGGCCGGTCTGCCCGTAGCCGCTGGCCGAGGCGAAGATCAGCCGCGGGTTGCGGGCCCGCAGCACGTCGTAGCCGAGCCCGAGCCGGTCCATCACGCCGGGGCGGAAGTTCTCCAGCACGACGTCGCTGTGATCGGCGAGCCGGCGGACGAGCTCGCGCCCGACCTCGTGGTCCATGTCGATGCTGACGCACCGCTTCCCGGTGTTCTGCTGGGCGAAGTAGCTGGCGATGCTGTTCACCCTCGGCCAGGTGGTGCGCGTGATGTCGCCCTCCGGCGGCTCGACCTTGATCACGTCCGCACCGAGGTCGCACAGCATGCGCGCTGCGTGCGGGCCGGCGAGGACGCGGGTGAGATCCAGCACTCGGACACCGCTCAGTGGACGTGCGTCGGGCTGTTGCTCCATCGCGGTCGACGTTAGCCCCGGGGTGGGCGGGCGGGGCCGCCCGGAGCCATCAACGCATGCGCATCGCAGAGGTGGAGCTCGATCACGTCCCAGTCGACGGGGTCGACGTCGAGGTACGCCCCGACCCAACCGCGACCGCCCACGTACGGCGGCCGGAAGTAGCGGGTCGCGTCGCCGACGATCAACTGCTCCTGCGCGCCGGGCGGTGCCGCGAACAGCACGGCGTTGCGGTCGTCGTGATGGTGATCCCACGTGGTGGCGAACTGCCGGGCCTTGCTGCCGATGCCCACGCTCCACGCCAGCTCGCCGTGGCTGGTCTTCACGCTCGTGTCGGGCAGCGCGTCGCAGATCTCGCGGAGGCGCTCCCACGCGCCAGGGTCGCTCGGTCGTTCGGACGGGCCCATACGCGCACCGTACTCTCTGCACCATGCACGACGACGCGGTGTTGGTGGAACGGCGGATCCGCAGAGAGCTCTCCGAACGGGTGATGCCGGCGATGTACACCGCGAGCGTCCCGATGCAGGTGGAGGCCTGGGACGTGCCCGGTGAGCCCGTCGGTTTCGACGAGGCCATGGCCGCCATGGCGACCGAGGCCCGCCCGTTCTCGATCGGCGCACCCTGGAGTCGGCCGTGGGGCACCACGTGGTTCCGTTTCACCGCCGATGTCCCGGCGGCCTGGGTCGGTGAGCGGCTCGAGGCGGTCATCGACCTCGGCTTCCACCCCGACTCGGCGGGTTTCCAGGCCGAGGGTTTGGTCTGGGCAGCGGACGGCTCGCCCGTCCAGGGCATCCACCCTCGTCGCACCGCGCTCTCGCTTCCGCACGCGCCGGCTGGTCCGCTCGAGGTCGTCGTCGAGGCCGCCTCCAACCCCGCCTTCCCGATGGTCGGTCGTCGCTACGGCCACCTCGGTTCGCTCTCGACGGCGGGCGATCAGCCGATCTACAAGCTCCGCCAGGCATCGCTCGCCGTGCGCGACGACGAGGTCTTCCACCTGCTCCTCGACGTGGAGGTGCTGCTCGGCCTGATGACATCGCTCCCCGCCGCCGACAAGCGTCGTCAGCGGCTTCTCCGCGAGCTCGAGGCCGCGTTCAACCTGCTCGACCTCACGGCGGTCGGTCGAACGGCGTCCGCCGCTCGCGCCGCACTCGAACCAGCGCTCACCCTGCACGCCCGCGACGGCGCGCACTCGGTGATCGGCGTCGGTCACGCGCACATCGACACCGCCTGGCTGTGGCCGCTCCGCGAGACCGTCCGCAAGTGCGCCCGCACCTTCGCCTCGGCGACACGGATGATGGATGCGTACCCCGAGTATCGATTCGTCTGCTCGCAGGCCGCGCAGTACGACTGGATGGAGACGATGTACCCGGCCCTGTTCGAGCGGATCCGCGAGCGGGTCGCCAGTGGTCAGTGGCAACCGGTGGGCGGGATGTGGGTCGAGGCCGACATGAACCTCCCCAGTGGCGAGAGCATCGTGCGCCAACTCGTGCACGGGCAGCGCTACTTCGAGAGCCGGTTCGGCGCTCGCTGCAAAGAGGTGTGGATCCCCGACGTCTTCGGCTACCCCGCGTCGCTCCCGCAGATCTTCCGCGCCGGCGGCTGCGATCGCTTCGTGACCCAGAAGCTGAGCTGGAACAAGCAGAACCGGTTCCCGCACAGCACCTTCCAGTGGCAGGGACTCGACGGTTCGCAGGTGCTCACCCACTTCCCACCGGTGGACACGTACAACGCCGTCGTCTCGAGCGAGGAGATGGTGTTCTCGGAGCAGAACTTCAAGGAGCACGGCTGGAGCGACTGGTCGCTGCTGCCCTTCGGGCACGGCAACGGCGGCGGTGGACCCACCCGCGAGATGATCGAGCGGTCGCGGCGGCTCGCCGATCTCGACGGCGCGCCGCGGCTGATGCTGGGCACCACCGACGAGTTCTTCGACCACGTCGAGGCGGAGGTCGACGACGGTGCTCCGATACCGGTGTGGAACGGCGAGCTGTACTTCGAGATGCACCGCGGCACGCTCACCAGCCAGGCCAAGACCAAGGTCGGCAACCGGCGGTGCGAGGTCCTGTTGCGTGAGGCGGAGCTGTGGTGGGCGTCGGGCGGCGACGTGCCCGCCGAGGTGACGGCGGAGCTCGACGCGCTGTGGAAGGAGGTGCTGCTGCAGCAGTTCCACGACATCATCCCCGGCTCCAGCATCACCTGGGTCTACGAGGACACCGAGGCGGCGCACGCGCACGTCATCGAGCGGCTGGAGGCGTCGATCGCCGCTGCGCTCGCCCGGGTCGCGCCTGCTCGACCGTCGGTGGCCAACGCGGCGACCCACGAGCGGACCGAGGTGGCCATCTTCGACCTCGCTCCACTCCACCCTGAGCACGCGCAGCTCCTCCACGACGGCCGGCACGCCGGTCACCTGACCGCTGCGGCGTGCGGCCTGTCGCCCCTGGACGCAGCGCCGGTGCACGACCGAGTCACCGTCACCGAGCACTCGTTCGCCAACGAGCAGATCGCGCTCACGTGGGATCTCGACGGCTCGATCACCTCGATCATCGCCGTGGCCGCCGGACGGGAGGTGCTGCCCGTCGGAGAGACCGTGCGACTCGAACTGGCACCCGACCATCCCGTCGAATACGACGCGTGGGACGTCGAGGCGTGGACACGGGGACTCGGCTCACCCCTCGGCGGGGTCGAATCCGTGCGCGTGGTCGACGCCGGCCCGCTCGTCGCGACGCTCGAGGTCGTCCGCCGTTTCGGACGCTCCGCGATCACGCAGCACACGACCGTGCGCGCCGGGAGCGCCCGGATCGACATGACCTTCGACATCGACTGGCGTGAGGACGAGCAGCTCCTGTCGCTGCACGTCCCGCTCGCGGTGCACGCGCGCGAAGCCGCCTGCGACATCCAGTTCGGTCACGTGATGCGTCCCACGCACGCCAGCAACTCCTGGGACGCAGCCAAGTTCGAGGTGTGCGCGCACCGCTACGTCGACGTCAGCGAGCCCGCCTTCGGCGTGGCGGTGCTCAACGACGGTCGCTACGGGCACGGTCTGCAGGACGGTGGCGTCAGCGTGTCGCTGCTCCGTGCCGCGAAGTATCCGGACCCGACGCAGGATCACGGGCACCATCGGGTGACGATCAGCCTGCTGCCCCACGACGCCGGCCTGTGGCAGGTCGTCCGTGAAGCGGAGCGGCTCAACAACCCGCTGCGGGTGGTCGAAGCCGGAACCGCTGCCGAGGAGCCTCGACCGATCGTGACGTTGCGCGGGCGAGGCGTCGAGCTCAGCGCGGTGAAGCGCGCCGACGACGGCAGCGGCGATCTGATCGTGCGGCTCGCGGAGATGTGCGGCGACCGCGCACCGATCACCGTCGGCACCCGCGGCCGGATCACCGACGCGGCGCTGTGCAACCTGTTGGAGGAGGAGCACACCCCGCTCGACACGGCCGACGGCATCATCGCCCTCACCCTGCAGCCGTTCCAGCTGGCCACGGTGCGGCTCCGCTGCGCCGCCGGCGACTTCGGTCAGGTGGGCATGCCGCCCAGGTGACGCATGGCGAGCGCGGTGTACACGGCCATGCCGTCGACCATCGCGTTCTCGTCGAAGTACACCCGGTTCGAGTGGTTCGGCGCAGCCTTGGTCGGGTCGCGGTCGAGCGGCGTGCCACCGAGGAAGAGCATCGAACCGGGCACCTGGTTGAGCACATAGCTGAAGTCCTCGGCGCCCATCACCGGATTGGGCATGCGGACCACCGACGAGTCGCCGAGCAACTCGCGGGCGACGCCGAGGCCGAAGTCGGCCGAGCCCGGGTCGTTGACGGTGACGGGGTAGCCGTCGCGGAACTCGATCGAGACCTGCGCGTCGTGCGCGGCGGCAACGCCCTCGGCGACGCGGCGGATGCCGTCGAGGACCTTGCTGCGAGTGCGCTCGCTGACCGCGCGGATGGTGCCCTCGATCTCGGCGTACTCGGGGATCACGTTGTTGGTCGTGCCCGCGCTGATGCGACCGACGGTGACCACCGAGGGATCGAACACGTCGACCGTGCGGGTGACCATCATCTGCAGCGCCTGGACGATCTCGCAGGCGATCGGGATCGGATCGAGTGCGGCGTGCGGCTGGCTGGCGTGGCCGCCGCGGCCGGTGACGGTGATCAGCATCGAGTCGGCGCTGGCCATCATCGATCCGCCCTTCGCCGCGATCCAGCCGCTGGGCAGGTTGGTGCTGATGTGCAGTGCGTAGGCGCCGGTGATCGGCGACGGTGTGCCGTCGGCCAGCGGCGGCACGTCGAGGAGGCCTTCCTCGAGCATGAACTTGGCGCCGGCGTGACCCTCCTCGCCGGGCTGGAACATGAACAGCACGCGCCCGGGCAGTTGATCGCGCCGTGCCGAGAGCAGCTTGGCGGCGCCGACGAGCATCGCCGTGTGGGTGTCGTGGCCGCAGGCGTGCATCGTGTTCGACAGCTTCGACTCGAAGTCGAGACCCGTGTCCTCGTGCATCGGCAGTGCGTCCATGTCGCCGCGCAGCAGCACGGTCGGCCCGGGTGTTCCCCCGTCGAGCATCGCGGCGATGCCGCTGGTGGTCTCGTGGAGGGTGATGTTCAGCGGCAGACCCTCCAGCGCGGCCAGCACGTTCTCCTTCGTCACCGGCAGGTCGTTGCCCAGTTCGGGCCACTGGTGCAGGGTGCGGCGCAGGGCCACTGTTTCGGGAAGGAGGTCACGGGCTTCGTCGCGGAGGGTGTCGAGTTCCATGTGGGCATGCTAGGCACGTCGGCATGGACGGTTCACCTGGCGCCTCACCCGGGGACGAGTTGGTCGATGTGGTCGACGAGCACGACGTGGTCATCGCCACCGTCACTCGGCGGGAGATGCGTCGCGATCGGCTCCGTCATCGGGCGGTGGCGATCGCGGTGATCGGCAGCGACGGTCGCCTGTTGGTGCATCGCCGCGCCGACACCAAGGACGTGTGGCCTGGCATGTGGGACCTGGCCGCGGGCGGCGTGGTCGCGGCGGGCGAGAGCTACGAGGACGCGGCCCGTCGGGAACTGGCCGAGGAACTCGGGGTCGAGGGAGCCCTCGAGCCGCTCGGCCGCGGCGACTTCGAGGACGACCAGGTGGCGCTGATCGGCCGAGGTTTCGTGTGCCGCCACGACGGACCGTTCACGTTCACCGACGGCGAGATCACCGAGGTCCGCTGGGTCGATGCGACGGGGTTGCGGGAGCTGATGGCCACCGAGCGGTTCGTCCCCGACAACGTCACCCTGCTGCTGCCGATGCTCGATCTCGCCTGACGGCCCCTCGGCTTCTGGGCGGGATCCTTCCCAGCACTGCTTCTCGTCCGGATCGTTCCCGGAATCCGGGAACGATCCGGACCAGAAGCCGGTCGGCAGGGTCCTACGATGCGGCCATGGCCCGACTCGCGGATCGCCATCCCGACGGCGCACCAGGGGACTGGTTCGTCGACACCCGCTGCATCGACTGCGACGCCGCTCGGCAGGTCGCGCCGGGCTTGATCGTGCGCAATCCGAGCGACGGCGTGTCGCTGTTCGTGCGTCAACCACAGACTCCCGAGGAGTTGGAGATGGCGTGGCGAGCGGTCGGCGTCTGTCCGACGCGCTCGGTCGGGCACGCGTCGATGCGGCACCCGGAGCACCCGGTCTTCCCCCATGACCTCGGCGACGGGGTGTACCGCCTCGGGCACAACGCCGAGAGCTCGTTCGGCGCGCACTCGTACCTCGTTCAGCGCCACGCAGGCGGTGAACGGTCGAACATCATGATCGACGCGCCGCGCTGGACCCGCGAGGTCTACGACGAGCTGGGCCCGCTCGGTGGCGTCCAGCACATCCTGCTGACGCACCGCGACGACGTCGCCGACGCCGAACGGTACGCGCAGCACTTCGGCGCGACCGTGTGGATCCACACCGACGATCGCCGCGCCGCACCGTACGCGGATCGGCTCATCGAGGGCGAGGCGCCGACGGAGATCGTGCCGGGCGTCATCGCCTTCCCCGTGCCCGGCCACACCAAGGGCAGCGTGCTCTACCACGTGGACGGTCACCTGCTGTTCTCCGGCGATTCACTGGCGTGGGACGTGCACCGCGAGCGCCTGACCGCGTTTCGCGATGCGTGCTGGTACTCCTGGTCGGCCCAGGCGGACTCCCTCGCGAGGTTCGCCGCGTCGCCCCTGCGCTTCGACCGCCTGTTCTGCGGGCACGGGTGGAGCCACGACCTCGACGCCGAAGGCTTCCACGCGCACCTCCTCCAACTCGTCGAGCGGATGCGCTGAAGCCGGCGCTCAGCCGGGCGTCGTCCCCGCCAGGCGGCGCGCCTCGACCAGGCTGGCCCCGGGCAGGATCTCGGGGAAGCACCACGTCGCGCCCGCCGCGCCGAGCGCGTCGGCGTCGGGATGGGTGCCGCCGACCAACGCCACGTCGAGGGCCCCGGCCGTCAGGTCACCGGCGCCCAGTGCGCTCGTGACGTGGTCGGGCGTCCAGACGTCGGCGTCCACCAGCGCCAGACCCTCCAGCCCGTGCCGGCGGACTCGCCGCGGCCCGGCAGTGAGCCCGGCCCGACCGGCGATCCAGATCGGGACCCGAGGTTGCCGGACGCCGGCCGCGGTGGTGACCCGCCCACCGGCGCCCTCGACCGGTCCGCCGGTGAGCATCTGTTCGAGCAGGCCGATCCCGGCGTCGAGCGCGGCCGCCCTGGTGCGGTCGTCCACGGCCGGCTCGCCGAACGCCGAGTACTCCCCATAGCTGTCGACCCCGAGGCCGAGGCCCAGCACCATCCGGCCATTGGACAGCCGGTCGAGCGAGGTCGCCGACTGTGCCACGAGCTGCGGCCGGCGGCGCGGCAGGGCCGTGACCATGGTGCCGATGACGACCCGGTCCGTCGCCGTCGCGATCGCCGCCAGCGTGACGAACGGGTCGGCGAAGGGAGCCAGCGTCCGGTTCCAGAGATGGTCCCAGACGAACACGCCGTCCCAGCCTGCGCGTTCTGCCGTGACCGCCACGTCCGCGACCGCCCTCGGGTCGGCGAGATCCCCGGACAACGAGATCGACAGGCCCCAACGCACGCCACGACGGTACACGGGAGCGGGTGCGACGGATCTTGCCGATCCGGACACGTCGATGTGCCCAGCGTCGATGAGCACGCACGGTGCGCGCTCAGGAAGGACACTCCCATGACCATGTACGGCGCCAATCCCGAGCAGCTCGCCTCGCTCGGCCGGTCCCTGCGGCAGCAGATCACCAGCATCGAGGGGGTCATCAGCGCCGTCAGCAGCGCGCTCGGCGGCACCACCTGGGTCGGTCCCGCCCGCGACCAGTTCGAGAACGACTGGAACACCACGTTCCGCAACGCTCTCGGCAAGCTCAATCAGGCGTTCGACGCGGCCGGTGGCGACTGCATCGCCAGGAGCACTGACCTGCAGCGGGTCATGGGCGCTCGCTGAACCGGCTAGAACGCCGGCATGCACGAAACCAGAGAGGACCTCGCCCGCCTGCAGACCCTGCTCGACGACAGCTACGCCCACGCGGGCGAGCATCTCCGTCGAGTGATCACCGACGATCGCCGTCTGCAGGCGGAGCAGTTGGTCGAGATGTTGCCCGACATGCAGCTGCTCGTCCTGGCGACGGTGACGGCGAAGGGTCATCCGATCGCCGGACCTGTCGACGGCATGTTCTTCCGGGGCGACTGGTACTTCGGGTCGGCGCCCGACTCGACTCGGTTCACGCACATCCGGCGTTCACCCTGGGTCAGCGCGACCCACCTGCCCGGCGAGCACCTGTCCGTCACCGTGCACGGGCGCGCCGTCCCCTTCGACATCGCCGCGCCCGAACACGGGGCCTTCCGGACGCACCTGTTGAGCATCTACGTCCCCCGGTACGGCGCGGAATGGGAGCAGTTCCTCGACAGCGGCGTGCAGTACGCACGGATCGACGCCGAGCGGATGTACACCTTCTTCATGCCCGAGGGCTGACCGCGGTCCCGCCAGGGCCGGGGCGCAGCAGGTGACGATCGCTGGCTACCATCGCACCGTGCTGCTGTTGGAGTTCACGATCGAGCCCTTTCACGAGGGCAACCCCGGGCCGCACGTCCGGGCAGCGATCGCAGCCGCCGAAGCCCTCGGCGTCACCGTCGAGTTCGGGCCCTTCGGTTCGTCCTGCGCTGTCACCCAGGAGCAGGTCGCCGAGGTGTCGGGCGCCATCGTCGCCGAGGCCTTCGCCAACGGTGCATCCCACGTGAGCCTGCACGCCGAACGCCTCGCAGGTGACGCGTGAGCAAGCTGCCCCGCCATCCGCTCGTGTTGGCGATGAAACCGATCGTCGAGGCGTTGGGGGCGTCGATGGTCGCCGCCGACGAACGCGAGCCGGGCGACCTGCCGCTGAAGTGGGAGGGCACGGTGCTGGCCGCCGTGCGACCCGCGGCACTGCACGGCGCGCTCGACCGCCTGATCGAGTCGGTGGAACGCGAGCTCGGCGCGCCCCTGCCGACGCTCTCGCGCGAGGACAAGCAGCGTGCGATCCGACTGCTCGACGAGCGGGGGGCGTTCACGCTTCGGCGGGCGGTCGAAGACGTCGCCGACGCGATGGGCGTCAGCCGCATCACCGTCTACAACTACCTCAACGCACTGCACCGGTGACCGCCGAATGAAATCGTTCGACGTGATCGGCATCGATGCCGACGACACCCTCTGGCACAGCGAGGACAGCTTCCACGCCGGCGAGCAGCACTTCGTCGAGGTCGTGTCGCCCTATGCGGCCGAGGGTGTCGACGTGAAGGCGGCGCTCACCGCGGTCGAGCGCAAGAACCTCCATGCGTTCGGGTACGGCGTGAAGGCCTTCGGGCTGTCGGCGGTCGAGGCCGCGATCACCATCACCGAAGGGCGCGTGCCCGCGGCCGTGATCGGCGACCTCGTGGAGATGGTGCGCGGTCAGCTCACCGAGCCGGTGCGCCTGCTCCCCCACGTGCCCGAGACGCTCGCCGCGATCGGCCGCGACTACCACCTGGTGCTGATCACCAAGGGCGATCTCATCCACCAGACCTTCAAGGTGGAGACGAGCGGGCTCGCCCACCACTTCGAACACGTGGAGATCCTGCTCGAGAAGGACCCAGCGACCTATCAACGAGTGCTGCGCGACCTGGGTGTGACGCCCGAGCGGTTCTGCATGGTCGGCAACAGCGTCCGCAGCGACATCCTCCCCGTGATGGCCCTCGGCGGCACGGCGGTCCACATCCCGTATCCGTTGCTGTGGGAGCTCGAACACGTCGACCACGACGAGCACTTCGCCGAACTCGAGTCCATCGCCGACCTGCCGGCGTGGCTGCTCGCCGACTGACCGCCGCCTCAGGCCGTCCAGATCTGGCGGGCGACCTCGACGACCCCGGCCCGTACGGTGACGAGGAACGGGTAGGGCGAGTAGGAGAAGTCCGGCGGTGCCTCGCCTGCGGGCGACCCACCGGTGAGTAGGTGGACCAGTTCCGTGCCGGTGATCGCGAAGTTCTGCCGGTTCGACCCGGCCACGCTCACCGAGTGCAGCGCGTCGGCCTGCACGCCGATGGTCGCCTGGGGCTGTTCGATGGTGCCCAGATCGTCAGGGCACGCTGCTGCGCCGAGTTCCGCCTCGCACGTCGGCCCGAACAACGCCTGGGTCAGCGTGAAGGTGATGCGGTCGGTGGCAGCGTCGGCCATCGCGCTGGGTGCCCAGTAGTCGCCGTCGGCGAGTGGGGTGGAGATCGCCATCGTGCGATCGGGCACGGCGGGCACCGGGGTGCGGTCGTACAGGTGCACGACCTCTGCCGTGTCGCCTCCGCACGCGGCGAGTGCCATCACGGCCGCACACGCGACCAGGAGCGCGCGGGCGCGCATCAGAGTCGCCGGAGCCAGACGTCGGTGACGCGGTGATCCGCTGCCTTGCGCAGGAGCAGACCTGCCCGTCCCTTCGTCGGGGCGATGTTCTCGCGCAGGTTCTTGCCGTTGATCTCGCGCCAGATGAAGCGGGCCGTCTCGATCGCTTCGTCTCGGGAGAGGTGGGCGTAGTGCTGGAAGAAGCTGTCCGGGTTCTGGAAGACGGTCTCGCACAGCGTGAGGAAGCGCTGCACGTAGAACGCCTCGATGTCGCGCTCGTCGGCATCGATGTAGATCGAGAAGTCGAAGTAGTCGCTGACGAACTCGGGGTTCGCCGCGTCGCCGGTCGCGCCGACCTGGAGCACGTTGAGGCCTTCGAGGATCAGGATGTCGGGCTGGTGGACGGTGACGCTCTCGCCGTCGATGATGTCGTAGACCACGTGGCTGTAGACCGGGGCTGCCACCTCCGCTGCGCCGCTCTTGACCTCGCGGAGGAACTGCAACAGGCGGCGCGTGTCGTAGCTCTCCGGGAAGCCCTTTCGGTTCATGATGCCGCGTTGCTCGAGCACGCTGTTGGGGTAGAGGAACCCGTCGGTGGTCACGAGGTCGACCTTGGGGTGGTCGGGCCAGCGGGCGAGCAGCTCCTGCAGGATGCGAGCGAAGGTGCTCTTGCCGACGGCGACGCTGCCTGCCACGCCGATGACGTAGGGCACCTTCGGGGCGAGCGTGCCGAGGAACGCGGCCGACGCCTTGTGCAGGCTCTGCGTGGCTGCGACGTACAGGTTGAGCAGTCGGGTGAGTGGCAGGTAGACGGCGGCCACCTCGTCCAGATCGATGCGCTCGTTGATGCCTCGCAGCCGGTCGAGGTCGTCCTCGAGCAGGGTCATGGGCGTCGACGCCCGCAGCGCGGCCCACTCCGGCCGACCGAAGGTGAGGTAGCGGTCGGTCGTACCCAAGGGTTCCGAGGCGGTCACGGGGCCAAACCCTACGCTGGCGAGGTGAGTGAACCCCAACGGCGCCGTCGCAAGCAGTTGGGCGCCTGGTACACGCCTGCGGTCCTGGTGGACGCGGTCGTCCGCGAGGCGGTGTTCCCTGGAGCGGTCCGCGTGCTCGACCCCGCGTGCGGCGACGGCCGGTTTCTCCGCGCCACGGGGTTGCCCCAACAGGTGGGCGTCGACATCGACCCCGACGCCGGGTCGGAGCACGACGCCGGGTCGGAGCACGACG
Source organism: uncultured Acidimicrobiaceae bacterium (assembly GCA_963720695.1). Classification (GTDB taxonomy): domain Bacteria; phylum Actinomycetota; class Acidimicrobiia; order Acidimicrobiales; family Ilumatobacteraceae; genus UBA668. Next base: position 171,908 of record CAVRGG010000003.1, on the reverse strand, counting down.
CCGGGTCGGAGCACGACATGGTGTTCGTGCACGACGACGCGCTGCGACGCGACTGGGGCGACGAACGCTTCGACGTGGTCATCGGCAATCCGCCCTTCCTGAACCAACTGGCCACGCTGACCTCACGTGGTGGACGCTCGAACCTCGGCGGGGGACCGTATGCCGATGCGGCGGCGGAGTTCCTCGCGCTCGCACTGCGCCTCACCCGGCCCGGGGGGCGGATCGGACTCGTGTTGCCGCAGTCCCTGCTGTCATCTCGCGACGCCGGTCCGATCCGCGCCGCAGTGGACGAGCAGGCGGCGCTGCGGTGGATGTGGTGGTCGCCGACGCGCATGTTCGACGCCAACGTGCGTGTGTGGGCCGGGGTCTGGGAGGTCGGCGCGCCACAGGGTGAGGTGCGACGGTCGTTCGGTCCGGAGTTCGAGCCGGTGGCGTCCATCGCGATGCCAGCGGCGTGGTCGGGTCTGCTCACCGGGCGGTCCGTCCCGGTCAACGACGGGCCGGCACTGGGCGACATCGCCACCTTCACGGCCGACTTCCGCGATCAGTACTACGGGCTCGTCGGCGCGGTCGGCGACGACGTCGAGGGTCCTCCGCTGGTGACGTCGGGCCTGATCGATCCCGGTGTCTGCCATTGGGGCCAGCGGCCCGTCCGCTTCGCCAAGCAGCAGTTCACTGCGCCCAGGGTCGCGCTGGATCGGCTCTCGCCGCCGCTGCAGCGCTGGGCCGCTCAGCGGCTGGTCCCCAAGATCCTCGTCGCCAACCAGACTCGATCGATCGAAGCGGTGCACGACGTCGTCGGCGCCTGGCTCCCCGGGGTGCCGGTCATCACGTGCGTCACCGACGAACCCGACCGCGTGCTCGACGTGCTCGCCTCCGACGCAGCGAACGAGTGGGTGCACGATCACGCCGCGGGGAGCGGGCTCTCCGCCTCGACGGTGCGACTGAATCCGCGTCTGCTCGGGTCGATCCCGCTCAGGTGAGGACGAACTGTCGCGACGACAGCCGATGCCACCGTCGCCAGTTGACCGTTGCGCGCATCACCATCCAGCACATCTGCGCACCCCACAGGCCGGCCAGACCCAGTCGTCGGCCAGATCACGGTGGCGACGGCGAGTGGCGCGAACGCGATCAGGTTCCGCACCGCCTGGCGGCCCAGCCACGCCATGTCGTGGGCGCCGATGAGCGCGCCGTCGAGCGCGAACGCCATTGCCCCGGGAATCTGCATCACTGCGAGCACGAGCAGCGCACCGATCAATCGGGACTTCACCGCGGGGTCGTTGCTGAACACGGACGGGAGGATGGGCGTGATCGCGGCGAGCAGGGCGGCGAGCCCGAGCGACGCCCACAGCGACAGCCGAACGCTGATCCGCCCGATGTGAGCGGCCTCGTCGGGACGACCGGACCCGAGTGCGCCCGCGACCAATGAGTGCAACGGCACCGCGAGCGCGTCGAGGAGCAACGCGAAGAACATGAACAGCTGGGTCACCACCTGGTTGGCGGCCAACGTCGGCGCATCGAGGTGGGCGGCGATCACCGTCGACACGTTCCAGACGGTGTTCATCGCCACCGATCGCACCGCGACATGGGCACCCATCACCAGCAGCGGTCGGTAGTGACTCCATCCCGGACGAACGGTGGTCATGTGACGGCGGATCGCCCACAGGAACGCGCCGGCGGCGCCGATCTGCACGACCACGGTCGTGCCGGCGGAACCGGCGACGCCCATGTGGAACCCGTAGACGGCGATGATCTCGGAAACGAGGTTGGCGACGTTCGCGACGACGACGATCTTGAGCGGCGTCCGGAGGTCGTTGTAACCGCGCAGCACGCCGTGGCCGAGGAACGCGAACAGGACGAACGGGAGCCCGAGTGCACTGATCGACAGATACGTCGTGGCGTGGTCGAGCACGTCGCCGCGCCCACCGATCAACCAGCAGATCGGTCGGGCGGTGAGGGCCAGAACGATCGCCGTCGGGACGCCCACGAAACCGCTCAGCCAGGCGCCGTGCGCGGCAGTACGGCGGGCGTCGTCGTCGAGGCCGGCGCCGACGGAGAACGCGATGTCGGGGGTGATGTATTCGAGGAAGGCGAGGATCCCGATGACGTTGAGCAGGACGACGCTGGCGATGGCCATGCCGGCCAGCTGCGGCGTGCCCAGGCGGCCGACGATGGCGGTGTCCACCAGCACGTAGACCGGTTCGACGGCGAGCGTGCCGAGCGCAGGGATCGCGAGGCGGACGATCTGTCGTTCGAGGTCGTCGCGCAGGATCGGCACCCGGGCATGTTGGCACGGCGCCGGATTTCGTTCACCTCTCGTTCAACTAGTGTTCACTTTCGGCGCCAGGCGACCGCCGCGCCAAAGGGGGGGCATCATGGACACGCACGCGACGACGTCGTCGACCGAGTGGACACCGCCCGGGCCGGGGCCGTGGATGCAGGACAGCGCCCACAACCCGGTGTCGCAGTCGTTGATGATGCAGCAGGTCTACCCGGCGGGTTTCAACCGCGGGTTCGAGGAGGCGTTCGCCGTCTACGGCATCCTGCTCGACCGGCTGGCGATGGGTGTGGTCAACGGCTTCACCTACCACCAGCCGCAGCCGTTCGACCTGCCCGGTCCCGACGGCCCGATGGACCCGGCGTGGATCGGCGCCGAGTTCGGCCGCCGCGCCGCTGTCGCGGCGGAGGCCTTCGACGGCCGCATCTGGCGCGACGCGATCCGTCGCTGGGACGACGAGATCAAGCCGGCTGCGCAGCGGCGCCATCGCGAGCTCGCCCAGGACCTGAGCGGCCTCGACGACGCCGCGCTGCAGGCGCACATCCGTGCCTGTGCCGAGCACCTGGAGGCGATGGTCTACCAGCACCACCGGTTCAACTCGCACGCGCTGGTCCCGGTGGGTGACTTCATGCTCCACGCAGCAGGTTGGACCCATCGGCCGCCGACGAGCCTCTTCGCCGTGCTCGACGGTCATTCACCGGTGTCGAGCGTGTCGCCACCGGAGATGCAGGCGGCGCTGACGGCGCTCCGTGAGGATCCCGCTGCGGTCGCGTTGCTCGACAGCGACGCCCCGGCGGGCGACGTGCTCGCCGCGCTGTCCGCGGCGGTCCCCGCCGTCGCGGAGTACGTCGCTGACGTCCACTTCCGCCTGCTCGAGGGATTCGACGTGACCAACCCCACCATCGGGGAACGCCCCGACAGCATCACCGGCCGTCTGCGCGCCGCGCTCGCGAGCGATCCGCAGGGGAGCCTCCAGCGTTCGGATGCGTTCGCCGCCGAACTGCGGGCAGCGACGCCCGAAGAGCACCGTGACGAGTTCGACGACCTGCTCGCCGAGGCCCGCCTGGTCTACCGGTTGCGCGACGAGCGTGGCATCTTCAGCGACATCTCGGCCACCGGTCTGTTGCGGCTGGCGCTGTTGGAGTTCGGCCGCCGGCTGGAGTCCACCGGGCGCGTGCAGCAGGCCGCCGACGTCCTCGACGCGGGGCTCGACGAGATCGACGCCATGTTCGCCGGTGCGACCTCGCCGTCGGCCGCCGAGCTGTCGGGCCGCGCGGCCGATCGCCTGCAGCGGACGCTCGACGGCCCGCCCCGCTACCTCGGCGACCCCCCGCCGCACCCGCCCTCGGCGGACGGCCTCCCGCCGCAGCTCGGGCGGGTGATGAGTGCCGTCGGCTTCACCATCGAGGGCATCCTCGGCCAACTCGAGACCGGCCAGGGCGATGCCGTGACCGTGGTCGGGATCCCTGGCTCCGCCGGTGTGTACGAGGGTCGGGCCCGCCTGGTCCGCTCCGTCGACGACCTCTTCCTGCTCGAACACGGTGACGTCCTGGTCGCGCCGACCACGGGCGAGGCATTCAACTCGATGCTGCACCTCGTCGGCGCGATCGTCACCGACCACGGCAGCTTCGCGTCGCACGCGGCGATCGTCTCGCGCGAGATGGGCTTCCCCTCCGTCGTGGGGACCGTCGACGGCACCAAACGGATCAAGGACGGCATGGTCGTGCGGGTCGACGGCAGCGCTGGGCTGGTGACGATCCTCGAATGAGCGAACCCCGAGAGGGCGTCTCCACGTTCACGATCACCGGGGTGGCGTTCGCCGCCGTGCTCGTCCCCCTCAACTCGACGATGATCGCCGTCGCCCTGCCGCGCCTGGCCAAGGAGTTCCACATCGAGAAGGGCCATGCCGGCCTCCTCGTCACGGTCTACCTGGCGGCCATGCTGGTCGGCCAGCCGCTGTCGGGTCGCCTCGGTGACGCCATCGGCGCACGCCGACTCGGCACGATCGCGGTGATCGGCTTCGGTGTGTTCTCCACGGCGAGCATGCTCTCGACCTCGTTCGTGATGCTGGTGGCGTTCCGGGCAGCGCAGGCCGTGTTCGCCTCGGCGATCACCCCCAGCGTGCAGGCCACCCTGCGGATGATCACCACGCCCGAGGAGCGTGGGCGCGCCTTCGGGTTGCAGAACTCCGTCATCGGCGTCGGCGCCGGCTTGGGACCGGTCGTGGGGGGCCTGCTGATCGCCACGCTCGGGTGGCGGGCCATCTTCGGCATCAACATCCCGCTCGTCCTCGCGATCCTGTACGTGCTGCGCAGAACCGTGCCGATCTCACCCACCACTGCAGCGACCACGGCGGCCTCGCCCACCGTCGATCGACCGCGGTTGTTGAACCCGGTGTTCGCGTCCGCGCTCGGGACGCAGTCGCTGGCCGTGCTCGCCCAGTACTCGCTGCTGCTGGTGACGCCGCTGCTCCTCGACGCCCGCGGCTGGGGCTCGGGTTCGATCGGGCTCGGCCTGTCGCTGCTCACGCTCGGCCAGATCGTGATGAGCCCGGTCGGGGGTCGATGGGGCGACGTGCACGGCCGTCGTGCCCCGGTCGTCGCCGGACTCGCGGTGGCGGCGGTCGCGGTCGCGGCGACGGCGGTGTTCGGTGATGATCCTGCGTCGACGCTGCTGCTCGTGGTGCTGCTGTTGTTCGGCCTCGGCCTCGGCCTGGCGATCCCGGGCATCACGACGGCGGGTCTCGAGTCGGCACCCGTCTCGCGCATCGGGCTGGCGTCGGGCGTGCTGTCGGCCGCTCGCTACGTCGGCAGCATCGCCGCCAGCCTCGTGCTGGCGCTGGTCGTCGACGACGACGCTCACGGCGTGGGGACGATGTTCCTCATGTGTGTGGTGGCGCTCACGGTGGCGCTGGCCACCGCGTCGCGGTTCCCGCATCGGCCGATCGTCGATCGGCGCCGGGCCATCGCCGTGGAGCCGGTGGATCCCGTGGATCCCGCGGACTCAGCGACGCCAGGGGGCCGAGGGTGACACCCCGCCGGGGGCGGTGAGCACGTCGACACCGTCGTCGGTGACCAGCATGGTGTGCTCGAACTGCGCCGTGCGCTTCCCGTCGGCGGTGACCGCGGTCCAGTCGTCGTCGAACGCCATCTTGTGCTGCCATCCGCCCAGGGTGATCATCGGCTCGATGGTGAAGGTCATGCCGGGCCGCATGATCATGTTGGCCCGTTCGTCGTAGTAGTGCAGCACCTGGACGTCGGTGTGGAACTGCTCACCGATGCCGTGGCCGATGAAGGCCCGGACCACGCCCATCTTGTGCTGCTTGGCGTGGTTCTCGATCGCCCGGCCGATGTCGCTGAGCGGGCGGCCGGGGCGCACGGCTTCGATGCCGTGCCACATGCACTCCTCGGTGACCTTGACCAGCTCGCGGCTGGCGGGGTCGACGTTGCCGACGAAGAACGTGGCATTGGTGTCGCCGTGGACCCCGCCGATGTAGCACGTGACGTCGAGGTTGACGATGTCGCCGTCCTGCAGGACGCGGCTGTCGGGGATGCCGTGGCAGATGACCTCGTTGACGCTCGTGCAGACGCTCTTCGGGTACCCGTGGTAGTTGAGCGGGCTGGGATACGCGCCGCGCTCGATGGTGGCTTCGTGCACGAACACGTCGATCTCGTCCGTGGTGATGCCGGGACGAACGATCTCGCCGGACAGGCGCAGGATCTCGGCGGCCACGGCGCATGCGTGGCGCATCCGCTCGATGATCTCGGGGCTCTTCACACGTGACTCGGCCCATCGGGGCGCTTCGCCGGTGGCCGCGTACGGTGGCCGGACGATGTGGTCGGGGACGGTCCGCATCGGGCTGATCTCGCCTTGGAGGACCCTGCCTTCCAGGGGTTTGTGGCAGCGCTTGTACTTTCGGCCGCTGCCGCACCAGCAGGCGTCGTTCGCCTGGGGGAGTACGGGAGGGGGTTGGATCTGCAGCACGAAACCGAGTTTACGCGGCGGCGATCACATTGTGACCTTGTGACAATGTGACCAAGGTCCCTGACAGGTGCCTCCGCCGTGTGATTGCCTGGGCCGCATGGATGAGTCCCCGAAACCCATCACGGTCTTTCTGCTCGACGACCACGAGATCGTGCGGCGCGGCGTACGTGAACTGATCGAAGCCGAACCCGGTCTGGAGGTCGTCGGCGAAGCCGGCACCGCCGCCGAGGCAGTGCAGCGCATTCCTGCCGTGCGGCCCGATGTCGCGGTGCTCGACGTGCGCCTGCCCGATGGCAGCGGCGTCGAGGTGTGCCGTGAGGTCCGCAGCCAGCTCCCCGGACTCGCGTGCCTGATGCTCACCTCGTTCAGCGACGACGACGCGCTGTTCGAGGCGATCATGGCCGGCGCTGCCGGGTACGTGCTCAAGCAGATCCGCGGCAACGACCTGGTCTCTGCGATCCGCCGTGTGGCGCGTGGCGAGTCGCTCCTCGATCCCACGGTCACCAGCAAGGTGCTGCACCGGTTGCGTCACCCCTCCGAGGAGGACGAGCGCCTGGCCAAGCTCACGCCGCAAGAGCGAAAGATCCTCGACCTCATCGCCGAGGGCGCCACCAATCGCCAGATCGGTACGGAGTTGCACCTCGCCGAGAAGACGGTGAAGAACTACGTGTCCAACATGCTGATGAAGTTGGGCATGAGCCGTCGCACCGAAGCCGCGGTCTTCGCGGTCAAGGCAGGCGTCGGCCGCACCCCCACCGACGACTGACTCAGTCGACGACCGGGATCTGCCAGCGCACGGTCGTCCCCGTGTTCTCGCTCGACGTCACCGAGCAGCTGCCGCCCATGCGCTCCGCGCGGTCGTGCATGTTCAACAGACCACTGCCCAGTCGGTGGCTGCCGGGAATGCCCTCGCCGTCGTCGCTGACCAGCAGCGCGAGCTCGTCGTCGGAGTGGCGCAGGGTGACCTCCACCTTGCTCGCTCGGGCGTGGCGGGCGACGTTGCTCAACGATTCACGAACCACCGCGGCGACCTCGGCGGTGGTCGGTTCGTCGATGGTGTCGAGCACGCCGCTGAAGTGCAGCGTCGGCCGGAAGCCCAGCACCCGAGCCGCCTCGTCGACGAGATCGTTGACGACCACGCGCACCGTGCGGCCGGCGCTGCGCTTGCTGGCGAGTCCGAAGATGGCCGTCCGCAATTCGCGAATGGCGTCGTCCTGGTCATCGATGATCCGCTCGATCTTCACCTTCGCGGTCTCCGGCACCGTGGGCAGCACGCTCTGCAAGGACAGTCCTGAGGCGAACAACCGCTGGATGACCGTGTCGTGCAGGTCGCGAGCGATGCGCTCGTGGTCCTCGGCGAGCAGGACGCGCTGGCGCGCCGCAGTGAGATCCGATTCGGCCTGCCGGTTGGCGGTGACGTCGCGGACCGAGGCGATCACCACCTCCTGCGACTCGATCTCCGAGGGCGCCAGCGAGATCTCCACCGGGAACACACTCCCGTCCTTGCGGCGGGCGGCGAGGGACAGGCCGGCGCCCATCGATCGCCGCCGTGGGTTGTGGGCGTAGCCCTCACGATGGGCACGATGGGCGTGGTCCAGCTCTGCGGGCAGGAGCATCTCCACCGGATGACCGAGCATCTCCTCGCGTGAGTAGCCGACGAGCCGCTCCATCTCCCGGTTGACCAGCATCATCACCCCGTCGAGGTCCACGATGACGACACCGTCGGGCATCGCGTCGACGACCTCGAGCAGCCAGTGTTCCGTACGGAGCGGGTCGGTCACGAGGAACATCTTCACAGATTCGAGTCCTGACCGGGATGGTTTCGAGCCCGCTCGCGTGCGACGATGGGCTCATCGACACCGTCCGTCTCGACATCTGGCTCTGGGCCGTTCGTCTCACGCCGACGCGGTCGGCGGCGACCGAGCTGTGTCGCTCCGGACACGTCCTGGTCAACAACGCACCGGCCAAGGCGGCATCGGCCGTCAGGACCGGTGACCGGATCGAGGCCCGCATCGCGCAGCGGCAACGCATCGTCGAAGTGGTGCGCGTGATCAACAAGCGTGTCGGTGCAGCGATCGCGGCCGAGTGCCTCATCGACCACTCACCACCGGTGGCGCCGGTGGACGACACGCCGATCTTCCGTCGGGAACGGGGGGCGGGTCGTCCGACGAAGCGTGATCGGCGACAGATCGACCGCCTGCGCAATGGCTGATCGAGCGATCGTTCGACGGATTGGTGATCCTTTGCCAGACTCGCCCCGTGGAACTCCGTCACCTGCTGTCCATCGCCATCGAACTCGACCCCGTGTCGATCCTGGGCGAGTTCCCGATGGGTGAGCGGCGGCTGGTCACGTTCCGATCCGGGACGTTCGAGGGACCGGCCGATCTGCGCGGGACCGTGGCGCCCGGAGGGGTCGATTGGCAGACGCTGCGCCTCGACGGAGCGACGGAGATCCGCGCTCACTACCTGTTGCGCACCGACCGCGACGAGCCGATCGAGGTGGAGTCCCACGGGCTTCGGGTCGCCGCACCGGAGGTGGCCGCTCGACTCGCCGCAGGTGCTCCGGTCGATGCTGCCGAGTACTACTTCCGCACGCACATCCGCCTGCACACCTCGGCGCCACGTTGGCTCCGACTGAACCGCGTCATTGCCGTCTCGACCGGTGAGCGACGCGAGGCGGACGTCGCCATTCACGTCCACGAGGTGTGCTGATCGTGGAGTCCGCGGCCATCGTCGGCGCAGGCATCGGCGGGCTGGTGAGCGCGCTCAGCCTGCACGACGCGGGCTACGACGTCGACATCTACGAAGCCGTCGACGAGATCCGGGCGCTGGGTGTCGGGATCAACCTGCTCCCGCACGCGGTGCGCGAACTCGACGCGCTCGGGCTGCTGCCCACCCTCCTCGCCGCGTCGGTGCAGCCGACGACGTTGGCGTATCTGACCAAGCGCGGCGAGCAGATCTGGCAGGAGCCGCGCGGGCTCGCCGCCGGCTACCGCTGGCCCCAGGTGTCGGTTCACCGCGGCACGCTCCAGCGGATCCTGCTCGACGCACTGGTGGAACGCGTCGGTCTCGAGCGTGTCCACACCGGCCACCACCTCGTCGACGTCACCACCGATGACCATCACGGCATCGCCCACTTCGCGTCCCGCCGCGGCGGTCCGGTGGAGCGTTCCGTCACCGCGGACTTCGTCGTGGCGGCCGATGGGATCCACTCGGTGGCGCGGGCTCGCCGTTACCCCGACCAGGGCGCCCCTCGCTGGAACGGGGCGCTGCTCTGGCGGGGCACCGCCGTCGTGCCGCCGGTGCTCGATGGCCGCACGATGGTCTGGGCGGGTCACCCTCGCCAGAAGTTCGTGGGGTATCCCTTGGTCGACCTCGAGGACGGCCGCCAGCTGTTCAACTTCATCGCCGAGCTCCGCTCCGACGAGCAGGTGCTGGCCGATCCCGGCGACTGGAATCGCCCCGGCGACCTCGACGACTTCATCGGCCCGTTCGAGTCGTGGCGGTTCCCCTGGCTCGACGTGCCCGCACTGATCCGATCCTCGCCGGGCACGTTCCTGTTCCCGATGGTCGATCGCGACCCGATCGAGCAATGGTCGTTCGGGCGCACGACGCTGCTGGGTGACGCCGCGCACCCGATGTACCCGATCGGCTCGAACGGAGCCTCGCAGGCGATCCTCGATGCACGAGTCCTGGTGGGCTGTCTGCGCTCTTACGGGCGTGACGTCGTGCGGGCGCTGGCGCGCTACGACGAAGTTCGGCGGCCGGCGACGGCGGCGATCGTGATGGCCAACCGCGGCCTCGGCCCGGAACTGCCGATGCAGCTGGTCGAAGAACGGGCTCCCGACGGGTTCGACGACATCGGCGAGGTGATCAGTGAGCTCGAGATCTCCAGGGTGACCGAGGGTTACCGCCGAACGGCCGGCTTCGCGCTCGCCGCGCTCGCCGACGGCGTCTCGCTCGCCGACCGCGCATACTGACCCTCAGTTCGACAGGTCGTGACAGATGCCGATCCAGTAGTCGGTCGACATGCCGAGGCTCTCGATGTCGATCCGCTCGTCGTGGCCGTGGAAGCGACTGGCGAACTGCTCGAAGCTCACGCCGGGACTGAACAGGCCGGTCCCGTACGCCACCGTGCCCTTGGTGCGGAAGAACCTGCTGTCGGTGCCGCCGACGATGAGCTCGGGGAGGAGCTCGGCGTCGGGATAGACGACTCTGGTGCGGTCCTGGAGGATGTTCCACATCTGGTTGTGCATCGGCGAGATCGACGACGTGTCGTCGAAGATCGAGGAGATCTCCACGTCGCCGGCGAGATCGCCCAACGCCTCGGCGAGGTAGGCGGCCACGCGGTCGCGATCGTCGCCGGGAAGCGTACGAATGTCGACATCGATCTCGACCGAGTCGGGAATCACGTTGGTCTTGACGCCGCCGTGGACGACGTTCGGCGAGATCGTCGTGTGCGTGCAGGCGTGCAACAGCTTGGCGGCGGGGACGGGCAGTGTCGCCAACGTGTCCTCGAGGCGGGCAGGGTCCAGCAAGCCCGACTTCACGTCGTCGGGGAGACTCGAGGCCATCACCCGAGCCGCCCACAGCTCGTCGAGCTTGGCACCGGGTTGATACTCGCCGAGTCGTCGAACGACCTCGGCCGCCTTCAGCAGTGCGTTGTCCGCGCCGTAGGGCATGGATCCGTGCCCGGGGGTGCCCTTCACCTTCAACCGTCGCCAGGCGAGCCCCTTCTCGCCGACGCTGACGCCCACATGTCGGCCGCCACCGTGGGACCATCCGCCCATCTCGGTGAGCACGTAGTCGCACTCGATCGCGTCCCAGTGATGATCCACCATCCACTTCGCGCCCCAGACGCCGCCGGCCTCTTCATCGGCGACGCCGAAGTAGATGATGTCGCCCTTGGGTCGGAACCCGGTCCGTGCCAGTTCCTTGAAGCCGACCGCCATCGACGCGGTGATGTTCAACATGTCGACGGCGCCGCGCCCCAGATCTCGCCGTCGACGACCTCACCCCCGAACGGGTCGCGACTCCATCCGTCACGGCTGACGGGGACGACGTCGGTGTGGCCCATGAGGCACAACTTCGGTGCGTTCGGGTCGGTGCCTTCGATGCGGGCCACCACCGAGGTTCGGTCGCCGTGGGAGGTGAACTGCTCCACGTTCAGTCCCGCACCCTCGAGGTACGTCTGCAGCGTGTCGGCGTTGCGTCGCTCACCGCCGGAGTCCGGGGTGCCGTCGTTGACGCAGGCGTTGCGGATGAGCGTGCCGAGCAGCTCCGTCGTCTCGCCGGTGTGAGTGAGTCGTTCGGTCATCACATGCTCCTCAGCCGAGGGTCTTTCCGAAGTCGAACGTGCGCCAGTGCTCGGGCCGCAGGATCGCGACCACCGACGACGGCGTCGGGGGGTTCGTGCGGGCGTACCACTCGCCGAGTTCCTCGCCGAGGTATCGGCTGGCCATCTCCACCGTGTCGCGGGATTCGGCGCGGATCTCGACGGGCCCTTCGACGCACACGTACTTGTAGGGCGGCGCTTCGTCCTGCACGGTCAGCGTCGCACGCCCCGCCGCACGCAACAGTCGGGCCTTCAGCGACCCGCCGTCCATGCCGATCTCGATCGAGCCGTCGCGGTAGATGTACCAGATCGGCATCGCGAGAGGGCCACGACCGGGCTCGTCGATGGCGAGGATGCCGACGTGGACACCTCGCAGGAAGTCGTCGCGTTCTTCGAGGGTCATCGATCCGGTGCTCATGCACCGATCGTACGGCTCTCGACGGGTGGGTCAGAAGCCGCAGCCGGCCGCCGCAGCGAGTCGAATCCGGTCGACCTCGGCCTGCTGGTCGGGGGTCCGGCCGAACGATGCGAGGAGCGGTGCTGCGGTCGGGTCGTCGATCATCGTCCGTGCGGTGCAGAGGAACGGCATGGCCGACGCCTGCGTGGTGAGGATCGCGCCGTCGGGGATGGAGGCGTACTCGAGCCGGATCTCGGCGCCCGGGCCGAGCACCGGCACCGGCGGAGCGATCGCTCGCAGACCGCGAGCACACGACTCGAAGGTGACGCTGTTGCCGTTCACCGTGGGCGAGGTCGTCGTTCCCGAGGCCGCTGCCCACCACGTGAGAGCGTTGAGGAACTGGTCGGGGCTGTTGTCGAACACGGCGGTCGCGGTGAAGCACAGGGCGCCCTTCGAGCCGCCGCGGTGATAGGTGACGTATGCCCCGCCGGCCCATCCATCGAGTGCGCCACGTGCCATCGACCAGGGCAGCCACGCATCGAGCATCACGAGGATTCGCATCATCGACAGGGGCCGCGAGCCGTGCACGACGGAGGCCTCCTTGGGAGCCGCCACGGAGAGCTGCACGTCCGTCTCGCCCATCTGGTACTTCCACGGGCTGATGAGGACTTCCTCCGGCGGTGGATTGCGAAGCAGCGCATCGACGCCGGCATTGCCGGAGCGGGCGTAGACGGTGGCGAGCAGCGTCGGGCCCAGTCGATACGGGGCGTAGTGCAGTTCCACGACCGGCCAGGGCAGCGTGCCGAGTGCGCCGAGGATGTTCGGCCGTGCGGCGTTCTCCGCCGCGACGGCCGCCTGTTCGTCAGGCGTCAGGCCGGCCAGGTAGGCGCTCTCGACGCGCATGGCGTCCGCCTCCGCGATGCTGCGCACCGACAGGTCGTCGCCGCCGTCCAGGTGCAGGCCGAAGTACTGCTCCTGCAGTGCGTGCGTCAACTCGTGGACCACCACGACCTTGAGCGCGGGGGTCAACTGCGTGCCACGCAGCGTGATCCGGTCGGTCGACGGGGTGTAGACGCCGAGCGTGCTGACCGAGTCGAAGGTCTGCTGCCCGGCCACGGCGTCATAGCCGGCGGTGAGCGTGAAGGCGTCGAGGAGGTCCGATTCGATCGAGGCGTCCTCCACGGTCGCATCGTCGAGGGACGTCACCTCCGGAGTGATCGTGGCGGCGTACGCGGTGTCGTCGAGGAAGTCCAGGTAGATCGGATGCTTGAACACCAGCCCGCGCTCGCTCTCCACGAACGACGCGAGTCCCGCCACCCGGGGATCCCACTCCTTGGGGTGCGGTGGTGCGGTGTCGATGTAGGTGCGATAGACGAAGACGCCACCGGCGACGCTGCCGGCCACGATGACCGCAGCGAGCAACCGGCGGAACAACCGGAACCCGCTGGTGGCCTGTCGACGGCGGATGGGCGTGAAGTGGTCCGATCCGCTCGCCGGCACGCCGATCGGTCGAGAGGGCTGCGGATTGTGGACTTCGAGAGCTGCAACCATCGTCGAGTCCGACACCGTCGCCGCGGTGCGTGTCCGAGTGGCCGATGGCAATCGCGGGCAGAACGGGTCAGGCATGTGATTGGCGCGCGGCGACCGAGGAGGAGCCTCGAAGGTGTTCAACGAGGTACCTCTTCGTGTGGCGCGGTCATGGGCGCGAGCCCAGCCGTGATCGTCCGATGCGATCGCATGGCCAAGTCATCGGCAGGTGAGCGCGGGTTCTTGATGCAAACCTGACGATGAGCGGGGCATCAACGATTCCTCGCGGTTCGGCGCTCGACCGGAGCGACGAACATCACCTCTCCGGGGTGACGCCGCGGCACTTCCGGGTGCACAACACTGTCGCGATGGAGCATGGTCTGAACCTGGAGGTCGTCGCCGTCATCGCGGCCTCCCTCGTGCTGTGGAGCCTGATCGCCGAGCGGGCGGAGCGTTGGAACCTGACCGCGCCGATGGTCTTGCTCGCGGCGGGTCTGCTGGTCGCCAACCGGCCACTGCACCTGGTGGAAGTCGGTCTCGGCAACGGTGGGCTGCGAGAACTCGCCGAATTCACGCTGGCCGTGGTGCTCTTCGGGGACGCCGCCCGGGTGAGGGTTCGTGAACTTCAGCACGATGCCGTCATTCCGACCCGCCTCCTCCTCATCGGCCTCCCGATCACGATCGCCGTCGGTACCCTCGCTGCGCACCTGGTGCTCCCGGGTCTGTCCTGGTGGGTGTGCGCGGTGATCGGGGCCGCTGTCGCCCCGACCGATGCGGCCCTCGGGGCGGCGATCATCGACGACGAACGCGTCCCGTCGCGAATTCGCCGCGTGCTGAACGTCGAGAGTGGCCTCAACGACGGCATCGCCACACCCTTCGTGAACGTCTTCATCGTTGCCGCCGTCGCCGGCACCGCGTTCGAGATCGAGTCCGACACGAAGGCGTTGCGCGAACTCGGCCTCGGTGTCGTGATCGGGTGTGCCGTCGGGCTCGTGGGCGGATGGCTGCTGGGTGTGGCACGTCGCAAGCAGTGGGGCGGTCGCGTGTACCACGACGTCGCGGTCCTCGCGCTCGCCGTGCTGTCGTACGCCCTCGCCGTGGAGGGCGGTGGCAACGGCTTCGTCGCTGCGTTCGTCGCCGGCATGGCCTACGGGGCGATGACGACGGACGACCGCGACGGCTCGCTCGAGTTCACCCACGACTCTGCCGAGCTCATGTCGTTGCTGGTGTGGTTCCTGTTCGGTGCCGTCATGGTGCCGTTGCTCGCCGACGTCGGCTGGCGTGACGTCCTCTTCGCGGCGATCGCGCTGACCGTGGTCCGGATGGTGCCCGTGGCGCTCGCGCTGATCGGGACCGGCTTCGACCGCGCCACGGTGTTGGTGATCGGCTGGTTCGGCCCCCGGGGGCTGGCGTCGGTGGTGTTCGCACTGCTCGCCTTCGATGGGCTCGCTCCGCACGACGGCGATCGAGTCGTCGTCGTCATCACGACGACCGTGGTGGCCAGCGTGGTCCTCCATGGACTCTCCGCTGCACCGATCGCCGGAAGATACGCCGCGACGCATCACGAGCCGGAGGCCGAGGGGATCACTCGGTCAGGGTGACGATCTCGGTCGCCGCCACGGCGTACCGTCGCGACATGAACAGTGAGGCCGACGAGGTCGAACCCGCCACCCCCGCTCCAGTCGACGCCGTGTCGGTCCCCGACCCTCATCGCCCGCGTCGGATCACCACGGTCGTGCTGGTGGTCCTGGCCGTCGTGCTCTTCCTCACCTCGACGATCGCCGTGTGGGCAAAGCGGACGGTGCTCGATCCGAACCGGGTGGTCGCCGCGGTGGACCGGGCAGCGTCCGATCCGGCCGTCGTCGACGCCCTCGCGGTGAAGGTCACCGACCAGCTCGTGCAGCTCGTCGACGTCAACACCATGCTCGAAGGCGTCCTGCCGAGCCAGCTCGACAAGCTCGCCCCGGTGATCTCCGCAGCATTGCGCGACATCGTCGAGAAGCAGGTCACGGCGGTGGTGGGCAGCGACGCCGGGCGCAAGCTGCTCACCGACGCGGTCAGGGTCGCGCACGCCACGGCGATCCGCCTGCTCGAGGGCGACGGTCTGGCGCCCGACTCGGTGTTCTCGATCGTCGACGGCCAGGTGACCCTCGATGTGGTCCCGCTCGTCGTCCGCACCGTCGAGCAGCTGCAGGCGAACGGCATCATCAGCGACCGCTTCGACCTGACCGAGCTCGCCCAGAACGTGACGAGCGACGTGAGGGTCAAGATCCTTGCCCGGATCTTCGGGGTCAGCGTGCCCGAGAACTTCGGTCAGATCGTCCTCATCGACTCCCAGAAGGTCGACCAGGGTGCCGCCACCCTCTCCACGGCCCAGCGCGCCCTGGCCGTGTTCCAGCGCGGCACGGTGCTGCTCGTGATCCTGGCGCTCGCCCTCCTCGCCGCCGCACTGTTCGTCTCGGTGGATCGTCGTCGCACGCTCGCCCAGCTCACGCTCGGCATCGGCATCGGTGCGGTCCTGCTCCGCATCGGGATCGACCAGGTGGTCAGCGTCCTCAACCGCACGATCGACGCCGTCGGCATCCGCCACGCCGCGGTCAACATCACCGAATCGCTCACCTCGTCGCTCGCGCGGACGCTCGTCATCCTCGCCATCGTCGGCATCGTCGTCGGCATCCTGGTGCGGATGCTGCGCCCCTCGGCCGACGGCACCCACTCCTGGCTCGCGCTGCTGGTTCGCGACCACGCCGAGATCGCCCGCATGGTGGTCATCGGGCTGAGCCTGTTCCTGCTGGCGGCGGTCGGCATCTCGTGGCTGTCCGTGGTGCTGATCGGTGCGCTCGCGGTGGCGGGCGTGCTCTACGTCAACCGCAACGCGGCCTCACCAGCGCTGATCGAGACGCCCGCCACGTGAGCGACCCGGCGAGTGCCGTCCGCCGCCTGATCGAGGCGATGCCGAAGGCCGAGTTGCACCTGCACCTCGACGGCGGGTTGCGGCCCGCGACCGCCATCGAACTCGCACGTCAGTACGGGATCGACGCCCCGACGACCTGGCACGGCATGTTCGACGCGCTGGTCGCGCCGCCCCGACCGGGATCGCAGGCCGAGCTGCTCAAGGCGTTCGAGTTGCCGATCGCGCTCATGCAGCATCGGGACGCCCTCGCTCGCATCGCCACCGAGCTCGTCGAGGACAAGGCGGCCGATCGTGTTCGCTACGCGGAGATCAAGTGGGCGCCGTCGTTCCATCGCCGTGCGGGCCTCTCGCTGCACGACGTGATCGAGGCGGTGGCCGTGGCGACCGACGTCGCCGCTCGGCGGTGCGGCATCGACGTGCGGCTGACCGTCGTCGCCATTCGGGCCGACAGCCCCGCTGCGACCGCGGAGGTCGCCGCCGCCGCCGTCGCCCACCACGCGCTCGGCGTCACCGGCTTCGACCTCGCCGGGTACGAAGCAGCGGATCCAGACCCGACCGTCCACCGCGCCGCGTTCGAGATCGCGCGGGCCGGCGGGCTGGGCATCACCGTGCACGCCGGCGAGTTGCTCGACGACGGTTCGTTGGTGGCGAGAGCGTTGGAGCTCGAGCCGGATCGCATCGCCCACGGTGCGTCGGCGGTGGCGAGCGAATCGGTGATGCAGGCGTTGATCGACCGAGGCGTCACCCTCGACCTCTGCCCGACGAGCAACCTGCAGGCCGGCACCGTCGACCGCTTTGCCGACCATCCGCTTCCCCTGCTCGTTCGTCGCGGTGTGCCCGTCACGATCAACACCGACGACCTCACGATCTCCGACGTCACCCTGTCCGAGGAGCTCGTGAAGTGCCAGCGCGAGCTCGGGTTGACGTTGCCCGAGATCTGGCGATGCACGACGCACGCGATCGACGCGGCGTTCGTCGACGAGCCGACGCGGCATCGCCTTCGCGACGAGTTCGATCAGTGGGCCGCCCGGATCCCCGAGCTGGAGGTGTCGGGTTCGTTCAGGCAGTGGGGCGGATGAGGAACTTCTGCCCGGTGGCCTGCTTGGCATAGGCGCGGATCGCGTCGAGGTCGAGCGCTCCGGCGAGCGACACCTCGTCGGTGTAGTGGCTGGCGAACGTGGTGGTGAGCTCGTCGACGACGCGGTCGCGCAGACGCATCATCGTCTCCAGTCCGACCTTGCCCAGGAACGGAGTCAGCAACCAGCCGCCGACACCCCACGCCATGCCGAAGTTGCGGGTGAGCTCGGTGGGACCGCGGTCGAGTCCGCCGTAGATGTAGACCTGCTTGTGGGTCGTGCTCCCGTAGCGGCTGTACTCGGTGGCCGTGGCGTTGGCGGCGGCCTCCATGCATCCCAGGATCTGACCGGCCAACGGCCCGCCGCCGATCGCGTCGAAGGCGATGGTGGCGCCGGTGGCGACGAGGGCGGCGGTGAGGTCGTCGAGGAAGGTCGGGGAGCTGGAGTCGCACACGTGCACCGCCCCCTGGTCGGTCAGGATCGCGGCCTGTTCGGGGCGACGGACGATGTTGACCAGCGGCACACCGTCGGCGAGGCAGATGCGGTTCAGCATCTGGCCGAGGTTGGATGCCGCGGCGGTGTGCACGAGCGCGGTGTGACCCTCCATCCGCATCGTCTCCACCATGCCGAGCGCGGTCAGCGGATTGACGAAGCAGGACGCACCCTGGGCGGGTGTGGTGCCGTCCTTGAGCACCATGCACAGCATGGTCGGCACGTTGCGGTACTCGGCGTAGCTGGCGCCGCCGGCCATCGCGACGAGCTTGCCGAGCATCGCCTGAGCCTCCGGTGATGAGCCCGCGGCCACCACGGTGCCACAGCATTCGTTGCCGACGGGCATGGACTCGCCGATCCGGGCGCGCATGCCCGGCAACAGCGCGGCCGGGATCGGCGCGGTGACGATCGGCGAGTCCGGAGTACCCGTCGCCGTCGCCTTGGTCAGGTCGGCGGCCGCGAGGAGCAGACCGAGGTCGCTGGGGTTGATCGGTGCGGCCTCGACACGGACGAGCACCTCGTGGTCCGCGGGGACCGGGGTCGGCACCTCGGCGATGGACAGCTCCAGTCGACCGTCGGCGGTGACCAGCGATCGCAGCTGGCGCATGGTGGCAGGAACATCGCTCACGGGCACTCCTCGGGTGTGGCGTTCTGCCGCACCCTATGTCGCGCGAGAGGGATGACGATCTGCGACCCGTCGGGCGAGCAGCAGGTTGCCCTGCGCGGTCGCCAGCTCGGCCGCTTCTCGCAGGAGGTCGGCGGAGCGACGCCCGTCCGCGAATCGTTGGTCGGCGACGGCTTGGAGGCGAAGGATCTCGGGTAGCCACCACACCTCGCCGCGGTCGAGCGCCTCGCGGCGTGCCTGCTCCAGGAGGTCGAGCGCCGCGGCATCGTCGATGGCGATGCAGCCGTCGGCGAGCAGCGCACGCAGTGCCGCCCGCAGGATCCGCTCCTCGCTCGCGTCGATGATCGCCATCGCCGCGAACCCGTCGGCGAGTGCAGCGGCATCGCCCAGCTTCGTGCGAGCCCATGCACTGAGCACGTCGACGGTGGCGAGTTGCTGGCCGACGAAGCCGTTGTCCGGAGTCCGAGGTGCGTCGCGCAGCTCGTCCAGCACCGCCTGCGGCCGGTCGAAGAGGGCCTGCACGAGGGCGCGGTTGAAGGCCAACGCCATGGCCGCGGTCGGATCGACCACGCTGCGTTCTGCCAACCAGGCGGCCGCCCGGAGGTGCGTGTGCTCGCGGGCGAGCTCGGGCTCGTCGCGTAGGGCGGCGATCATCCCGGCGACCACGGGCAGCAGGACCAAGGGCACGTGCTCAGGGCTGGCGTCCGGCGTGGGGGTGCCCGCCGCGTCGATCGCGACCGCTGCGTGCTGGGCCGCCTCTTCGATGTGACCCTGCAGGAACGAGAACGCGGCGACCATGAAACCCGCCGTGACGGACGCGTACGCGTCGGTGGTGCGCGACGCGAGTGCCCGTGCCCGCTCCACCGGCTCGGCCACGTCGGCGAGGTGCTCGGCCTCGTCGATGTCGCCCCAGTTGAGGAACGTGACCAGGGCCAGCGCCGCATCGCTCCCGCCGCGCTCGGCGATCGCGGTGACCCGCTCGATCGCTCGGAGGCTGTGCGACGGCTCATTGCGGCGGAAGCCGGCGCTGACGAGGGCCTCCATCGCGTCGACCTCCACCGCGTTGACGCGAGCGGTGCGCGGCACGGATGCGAGACGGGTGAGCGCCTCCTCGGCGAGCTGCTCGGCGCGGTCCAGCGCCGTGCGCCAACGGGCGATGTCGGATGCACGGACGAGGGCGGCGGCGACCACCACGGGGTCGGCGAACGCCGCGGACGCGAGCCGGTGGTGAGCGATCGGCTCGGCCTCGTCGGGACCGTCGCCGTGCGTGGCGAGGATCGCGTCTGCGGCGCGGTGGTGCAGGCGGGCGAGACGCAGCGGTGAGACCTCGGCGAGCACTGCGTCGCGCACGAGTGCGTGGGCGAAGCGGAAGCCGTCGGCCTCGGGCACGAGGATGCGCGTCACGATGGCCGCATCGAGTGCGTCGAGGCAGGCATCGGGGTCGCGCTCGCTCGCCGCCATCGCCGTGCGCAGGTCGAACCGTTCTCCGAGTACGGCCGCCACCTCCAGCTCTGCCGTGGCACGCTCGGGCAACCCGGCGAGCCGGCTGCGCACGACGTCGCGGATCGCGTCCGGCACGTCGCTGCTGTCGGTGAGCCCGCGTTCGCCGGCGAGGCGGGCCAGCTCGGTGACGAACAGCGGGTTGCCGCCGGCGCGTGTGTGGACGCGCTCGGCGACCTCGGCGGACGGCGCGACGCCGGTCGTGATCTCCACCAACCGAGAGACTCCGGCAGTGTCGAGTGGCGTCATCCGGATGCGGGTCGTGGACAGCGACGAGCGGTGCAGGTCGCCGAGGGCCTCGCCGAGCACCGACTCGGGCACGATCTCCGGGGGCCGATGAGCACCGACCACCAACATCGGGCGCGAGCCGAGTCGCTCCAGGGCGAGGCGTACCACGTCGAGCGTCGCCTGATCCGCCCAGTGCAGGTCGTCGACCAGGATCACCCATGGCGGCCCGGCCATCTCGTCGAGCAGCGCCACGAACTGGTCGGCCATCTCCACCGGCGAGATGGAGCGCCCCAGGTCGCGGGCGCCGGCGAGGCGACGGAGTGGATTCTCGGTGGGGTCAGCCGATGGTGCCGTCCGTGTCGGCGCGCTGGCGAGGATGTCGCGCACGATCTCGATCGCGGGCCAGAGCGACGGTGCGAGTCCCGGTTCCACACAACGACCGACCGCCGTCCTCCACCCCTGGTCGATGGCATGTGTCAGCAACGCGTCGCAGAGCGTCGATTTCCCGATGCCGGGTTCGCCGTCGATCAGCACCAGCTGGGGACGGCCGACGGCCGCCGCGGCCATCGCCGTGACGAGCGCGGTCCACTCGCGACTTCGGCCCACCAGTTCGGCGCGGGCGGGTGGAGGAGCCTCCACGACGTCGACCGGTGCGGGTGCCGCGTCGGTGGTGTGCGGGCGCAGCGTCGGGTCCTGGGCGAGGATGCGGGCTTCGAGGTCGCGCAGCGCCGGACCAGGGTCCAGTCCGAGCTCGTCGAGCAGCATCGCTCTCGCGTCGGCGAGCACCCGCAGTGCGTCGGCCTGGCGGCTGCTGCGGTACAGGGCGAGCGAGAGCAGCTCCCACAGGCGTTCCCGTAAGGGCTGCTCGGCGACGGCCGCCTGCAAGCGGGGGACCGCCTCGACGTGGCGGCCGAGCGCGAGCAGCGCCTCGAAACGGTCCTCGCGCGCCGCGTCGCGTTCCTCCTGGAGACGGATGATGATCGAGCGCACCTGATCCTCAGGACCGACGCCCCCCAGGGCGGGGCCGCGCCAGAGCGCGAGGGCCTCGTCGAAGCGGGCGAGGGCGAGGTCGTGGTGGCCGGCCGCTGCGGCCGACCTCGCCTCTGCCACGAGGGCACGGAACTGGTGGACGTCGACCTGGGCCGCAGGCACCTGGAGCACGTAGCCCGGTGCCTCCGACACGAGTACCTGGGGCGCGGCTCCCGCCTCCCGAGTCGGCTCCATCGCGCGGCGAAGGCGCGACACGTAGCTCTGCAGGGTGCCCAGTGGCGTGCGTGGCGGGTCATCGCCCCACAGTCGATCGATGAGCCGTTCCACCGACACGACACGACCGGCGTCGAGTGCCAGATGGGCGATCACGGCGCGCTGCTGCGGGCCGCCCAGTTCCACTGGGTGACCGTCGCGGCGAACCTCGACCGCACCGAGCACGTGCACCGTCAGCACGAGGGCGAGGTCTACCACAGGCGCCGCCGTCCGCGCTCGGTGACATGTGGCGCGACGATGCCCCGGCCAGCGCACGGACCGGGGCATCGCGAGGGGGAGTGGACGGAACGGCTCAGTGCGACATCAGCGTCAGCTGGATCTGGTCGAGGACCGACTGGTCCGGCTGCGGTGCCACCTCGGCGCCGACGGAGTTGCGAGTGATCGCGATCGCCTCGTCGACCCGGTCGCGCCCGATGATCGGCGTGTGGCAACCGGCGATGTACGAGGCCCCGAGCGCCTCGACGCGGTCCACCGTGAGCTGGAACTTCTCGTCGTCGACGAGGTCGAGCCACGGTGACACGTACTTGTTGAACATCGTCATCCCGCCGATCCAGAACTCGGCGTCGAGGTCCTCGACGTGACGGGTCGGCGTGAGCATCGGCGTGGCAAAGCTGTCGCTCGCCCAGTACACACCCGTGGTCGGGTCGAACAGACCGCGAGTCGTGGGCGAGTCGTACACCGGCGGACGAACGGCCAGCAGGGTGCGGTCGCCGACGTCGATGCGCTCACCGTCGCCGACCCATCGCTGACGCATGGGCGACACCTCGAGCGAGGCGCCCATCCGCTCCATGAGGAACCAGTTGACGATCACGGTCGCGTTCGGGGCCAGGTCCATCAGCGCGTTGAGGTTGCCGGTGTGGTCGATGTCGTCGTGGCTGATGAACACCCAGCGGATGTCCTCGGGCTCGACGATGGAGAAGACGTCGGCGAGGAACTGCTCGCGGTTCTCGGGCATGCCCGTGTCGACCACGATCGGCTCTGCGGAGCGGATGACCATCGAGTTGAGGGGGACCAGCACGGGGGCCTGGCCCTCACCGTTGTGGTCGTGGATGAGGAAGGTCTCGTTGGCGATCTTGGTCGGCTCGAGACGGGTCTTGGTGGGGGTGTATGCGGTTTCCATGTGGCACACGGTGAGCCCGACCACTTGACGCCCACTTGCAACCCACTTGCAGGTGTGAAATCTCGGCCTCGATGTCACCCGTCACGAGGTGGTACTCGTCCGTTCGGGAGATGGGTTCGATCCGGCGTGGCAGGCTGATGCGGGTGAGCGGCTGTTCGCCTCCGTCCGGCGACGCCGTCGGGGACCGGTGACCAGCGTGCACGCGCTCGGGGGGCAGCTCCCGGGTGCGGGGCTGTCACCGGCGTTGGCATTGCTCGTGGGTCGTCTTCGTGCCGAGGGATCGCAGGAGCTGGTCGCGTCCGCGGAGCCCCTCGTGATCCGGCTGTTCGAGGAAGAGGGCCGGTCACTCGTGCGGCTGGCGCGCCTCTTCGTCGACGATCGGGACGCCGCCGAGGACATCGTGCAGGAAGCCTTCCTGCGTCTGGCCAGGCGGGTCGATCGCATCGAGGACGTCGAGCGGGCGCCGGCCTACCTTCGATCCATCGTCCTCAACCTCGCGAGGGACCACAACCGGCGAGGTCTGGTCTCGCTGCGACATCGTCCGGCGGCGGGGCGGGACATCGACATCGTCGACGACGCGTCGGACATGCTCGTGCGATCCGAGGAACATCGACGCGTGCTCGACGCGGTCCGAGGCCTGCCACCGCGTCAGCGCGACTGCATCACCCTTCGCTACTTCTCCGAGATGTCCGTCGATGGTGTCGCCGACACGCTCGGCCTGTCCTCGAACTCGGTGAAGACGCACCTGAAGCGGGCGATGGTGACCCTGAACTCGAGGCTCGGCGTGTCATGAACATGGCGGATCTCGAGAGCCGGCTCGTCGACGCCTTCGCAGAGGCGCGGGAGGTCGTGCACGACCGGCCGGACCTGTTCGCCCGGGTGCAACTCAGCCTCGATGACGCTCGCGCCCGTCGCCGTTTCCGGCTGCAACTGGCTGCCGGATGTGCCGGCTTCGTTCTCGTTCTCGCCGGCATCACGCTGGCCTTCTCCGACTTCGACCAAGGGAGGTTCACCATGCCGTGGTGGCTCATCGAACTCATCACCAACATCGTGCTCGTCGCGCTTGCGATCGCGCTCGGGCCGTTCATCAAACGATTCGGTCGCTCCTACGCGGCCGATGTGTTCCGGTCCAACCCGCGCACCGGCAAGAGCTATCTCGTGCTCACCGACGTGGCGTACTACCTCATCTTCGCCTCGTTCGTCCTCTTCACGATGCGCTTCGTGCAGCCCGCGAACTGGAAGCGATCCACCGGAGAGCAACTGCAGGACGAGGTCGCCCGAGTGGGCGGCATCCTGCTGATCATGGGCGTCCTGCACGCATTGAACGTGGTCGGTCTGCCGGTGATCGGGCGCCTGCTCGGCGGAGGGAGACGTTCGGACGGTGCGCCGCCGACCCTCGGCGCCGGGACCTGGATCCTGCGCGTCGAACCGCACGAGGAATGATCGCCGCGGTCAGGTGCGAGTGAGGAACGCGCCGAGGGCGAACACCACCAGCAGCGCGGAAATGAGGGCAGCGGCGGATGCCCTCAACCAACCCGGAATGTGCACGCCCGCGGGATGAGCGGAGAACGTGGGTCGAGCCATCCGCACGACGGTCGCGTACACGCCGATCGCCATCGCGATCCCGGCCGCGCTGTGCAATGACCATCCGAAGCTGTCGATGATGGTGGAGCTCACGAAGACCATCGGGACTGCCCCGACCGCACATGCGGCCCACCGCTCCCAGCGTTTCCACCCGGGTCGGGCGGTGACCAGACCGAAGCAGACCACGGTGGGCAGCATCACACTGCCGGCAGCGGCGAACAGCGGGAGCATCAGCACCGAGCCGAACAGCCGGGCGAGCGACACGACCCATCGTCGGCTGGACCGGCGTGCGAACCGAACGGTGCCCTGCGCGGTTCCGAACACGGTGAACCCGCCGACGATGAACAGCGTGCCGCTCCAGGTGAACTGCGGGTCGTCGGAGATGAAGCGCATCCATGCCCGAGCGGTCACACCGAGGAGCAGTCCACCCAGTGCTCCGAGGGGGACGGCAAGGGGGCCGGTGCGGCGGGTGGCGATCTCCGCGGGTGCGGTCGTGGCGAGGTCGGTCATGAGGGCGCTCCTGAGTCGGTCTCCCCGTACAGACGCTCGCACTCGTGTCCGTGGGTGACAGCTCGCCGCCGACCAACCGGCGCAGCTGCTGGCTAAGGTTCGGCCGGAACCAACGGTGAACGGGGAGGGTCGTGGTGCCGTCGAGAGGCATCGAACGCATCGCCGGGCTCGATGGGTTGCGGGGGCTGGCCGTACTGGCAGTGGTGGTCTTCCACATCTGGCCGGCGCAGGTCCCGGGCGGATTCATCGGCGTGTCGATCTTCTTCGCCCTGTCCGGGTTCCTGATCTCGTCGATCATCCTGCGCGAGGTCGAGACCACAGGTTCGCTGTCGCTGCGCCGGTTCTCGTCCCGTCGAGCCCGTCGGTTGATGCCCGTGTCGCTGGCGACGCTGACCGCGATCGCGGTGGGCTGGTCGCTCGCCGGTTGGCTCACCGCCGACTTCCGCCGCGACCTCTACTTCGCGCTCGCCCAGTTGGCGAACTGGGGCCACGTCCTCGCTCGGCAGCGGTACGGGGTCGACGCTGCTGCTTCGCCGGTGCTGCACTACTGGTCGCTGGCGATCGAGGAGCAGCTCTACCTCCTGTTGCCGCTGACCCTCATGCTCTGCCGGCGTCGCCGGTGGATGGTGACCGCCGTCGTGGTCGGCCTCCTCGGCAGCATCGTCGCGATCTGGGCGGCGTCGGACTCGCCGGTGCTGTCCTACTACTCCACCTTCACCCGGGCAGGAGAGTTGCTCGTCGGTGCGCTCGCCGCCCTCGTGCTCCGACGCCGGATGTGGACCGGGCGAGCGGCGCGGTGCGTCGCCGCGGTGGTGTCGATCGCGGGGATCGTGATGCTCACCTGGGTGGTGCTGCGCCTCGACGTCAGCGACCCCTGGTTCCGCCATGGCGGCATGCTCGTGTGCGCCACGGTCGCCACGGCGATCATCGTCGCGGTCTCGGGCGTCCCTCGCCTCGGCCGGCTGCTGGACTGGTTCCCGTTGGCCCGCCTCGGGCAGATCTCGTACGCGGTGTACCTGTTCCACTGGCCGCTGCTGCAGACGTTCCGGCGTGCGGGCATGGCCGACGCGCTCGTGCCGTGGGCGACCATCGCGGCGACGCTCGCGCTCGCGCTGCTCTCGGAGCGTTGGCTCGAGCGTCCGGTGCGCTCGGGTGCGGTGAAGGGTCGACGGCTGGCCGTGGCCTCCGCGACCACGGCCGTGCTGGTCCTGTTCGTCGGCGCGGTCGGCGTCTCCGAGGCCGCACCTGGTACGGACTTCGAGGCGGCCGCCGCCGACTTCAACTCGGTCGTCGCGGCCAACGCCTCGACGACGGCCGCCGGCACCAACGTCGGGACGACCACGACCGCGCCGGTCGTCGCGCCGTCGCCGACGAGCTCCACCACCTCGACCACGATCGCGCCGCCCCCGGTACGGATCGGGTTCTTCGGCGACTCGAAGGCACTCGACCTCGGGCTCGGCACCGCTCGGGGCGGCTTCACCGAGATCCAGGTGGCCACCTCGTACACCACGCTGGGCTGCCCCACCGGGCGAGCAGGGGCGATGCGGGCGACCAAGGGTGCGACGGTCTACGAGCCGGCGGCCGACTGCGACTGGACGAACGCGATCGCCGACGTGGCCGCCCGCTTCGGCGGCCTCGATGCCGCGGTGGTGTGGTCCGGTACGCGCGACATCGCCGATCGCAAGGTCCCCGCGCTCGGCAACACGTGGATGAACGTCACCGACCCCGCGTACCGAGCCTGGCTGCTCACCGAGATGGTGGCGCTCAACGACACGATCGTCGCGGCCACGGGTGCGCGCAAGGTGCTGTGGCTGACCCTGCCCGAGGACCCGAACTTCCCGCATCCGGAACGGTTCGCGGCGTGGACGGCGCTGCTCCACGACCTGCAGGCGCAGCGACCCGACGAGGTGACCATCATCGACATCGCCGCGTACATCGCTGCGAGCGGCGACGCCCAGCGGCTGCTACCCGATGGCCTGCACCCGAGCTACGGCGAGGGTGACCCGACGGTGAACAGCGGCGCCGAACTGACGAGGGCGTTGATCCTCCCCGAGGTGATCGGTCTCGGCTGAACCCGCGCACGGCGACGAATGCAACTTCTAGAGTCGGGACCGTGCCGGAACTTCCGCCGCTCCCAGAGGCGCTCGCTGCGACGCTACGCGCATCATCGCCCGACACGATCAACGAAGCGGTCGCGAGCGTCCAGAGCTTGGAGCGGGCGCTGCAAGTGCGCTCTGCCGCCCACCATCCCAAGTGCGGGGTCGCCGTCCCTTGCTCGATCGAACGATGGCGGATACCTTTACCTTCATGACGAAAGTAACGGAACGACGGCGCGGTGCGTCCAGGATCAGTTCCAAGCATCAGATCACCATTCCTGTCGAAGCGCTCCGCGGCGCCGGTCTCGAGGTCGGTGACCGCGTGGTGGCTCATGCTGACGGGGCTGGACGGGTCGTCCTCGAGCGTGAGCACGACGTCATCGCAGAGTTCGCGGGCGCGCTCACAGGCGTGTACCGCCTCGGCGAGTTGGACGAACTTCGTTCCGAATGGGACTGACGCATCTCGACGCCGGGGTCATCATCGCCTTCCTCGACGGCGACGACGCCCACCACGACGCCGCACGATCGGTGCTCTCCACTGCACGTGACAATGCCGAGCGGTTCTCCATCGCGGCGTCGGCACTCGCCGAGTGCCTCGTCGGCCCCGCTCGGCGCGGCACGAAGGCAATCGAGCTCGTACTCACGGTCATCGATCGGCTCCCCGTGGCCGTCGTGCATCTCGACGAGGAGACCGCCACGCAGGCGGCGGTGCTGCGCGCTCGCCACCGCTCGCTGAAGCTGCCCGATGCGCTGGTCATCGCGACGGCGGCGCACTCCGGCGCCGACCGTCTCATCACGACCGACCGCCGATGGCCGACGGCCAAGGCCATGCGGCTGCGTCTGTCCATCGAACGAATCTGACGTCGCCGAACGCGATTCGCGATGCCCGACCGCCTGACCTCTGGCGCGGCCGTCAAGGATGGGATCGCTCGACGACGACCTCGCTGAACTGGACCACCGGGGTGATGTCGGTGTAGTTGGCGAGGTCGTTGAGGACCTCGGAGCCGCGGTCCTGCATGGCGGCGCGGTAGGCCTCGGCCGAACCACAGACGAACGAGCACATCGCGACGAAGGCGGGCGGTTCATCCGGCGCTCTGCCGCTCAGGCCGCGCTCGACGGTGTAGTACTCGCAGGCGCCGCCCAACACCGCTTTCACCAGCGGCATGTGCTGTTCGCGGTAGTAGTCGTGGTCGAAGTGCGCGCCCGGCGCGTTCGGGTACATCACGGTGACTCTGATCATGGTCGTCTCCTTGTGTGTGACCGGTTCAGGCGACGTCACCGAACCGGGGTGCCCCGTCTTCGAGCGGTACTCGGGCAGCGTTCGCGGCGAAGCTGATCGCGTGGTACCAGCCGGCGAGCATCAGCACGTCGAGAAGCTGCTCGTCGGTGAGGAACGTCGTGAGGGCCGCCCACGTCGCGTCGCTGATGTCGGCGCCGTCGTGCAGTTCGTCGACCGCTCGGATCAGGTGTGCCTCGTCGTCGGGCCAGCACCCGTCCTCGGGGCTCCCACAGGTGATGGACCGGCGCTGCTCTGGGGTGAGCGCGACCTGGTCGGCGAAGAAGGCGAGGTGCACACCCCACTCGTATTCGCATCCGCAGCGGGCGGTGACTCGATCGATGACGAGCTCGCGCTGGCGGGCGGACAGCGACAGGCGCCTGGAGAGCTCGTAGCCGCCCCATGGCCCCATCGCCTCGGCCATGGGCATGTTGCGGACGAAGGTTCGGAACAGTGCGATGGGAGGTGCGCCGCCGGGCATCATCTTGTCGAGCCGGGCGGCGACCTCGGGGGCATAAGGGGCTTCGAGCGGAGTGATGCGGGGCATTGTGGACACCTCGGAGTTGGCCTACCGTGCGGTCGTCCGGTGTTTCGATGATCGAAACGCAGGCGATGTGCCGCACCATAATGTTTCGATAATCAAAACGCAAGGGGAGTGCCATGAGCACGCGCCAACCACAACCTGGAAAGCCTGTCCGCGGATCGACGACCGGGCGCCCGGTGATGGCGGCGTTCGATCTGCTCGGGCGTCGGTGGGCGCTGCGCGTCCTGTGGGAGCTCCGCGACGGGCCCGTCGGAGCTCGCGACATGCTCGATCGGTGCGACGGTATGTCGTCCAGCGTGCTCTACGACCGACTGCGCGAGCTCACCGCCGCAGGACTCATCGAACGGAACGCTCAACGTCTGTACGAGCGCACCCCGATCGGCGTCGAGCTCAGCGCGTCGCTCGCGCCGCTCGACGCGTGGGCCCAGCGGTGGCAACGCACCCACGCTTCATGACCCTGAGCGCGCAGGCAGCGGGGCTCGCGACATCATTTGGCGGAACGGGAGGGATTTGAACCCCCGGGGCGTGAACCCTTCCGCTTTCAAGGCGGATGCATTTGGCCGCTCTGCCACCGTTCCGCCGGAGAATCTACCGGCAGCGCGGAAGGGCTACGGCGTCCATACCTGCTCGAAGCGGGTGATCTTGCCGTTGGCGACGGTCATCAGCCAGGGGAACGTCACGAACCCGAAGCCGGCCGGCGTCGACGCGGTCGCATCCCCGCCGCGGATCAGCACCAGCTCGGCCGGAGTGATCCGGTAGCTCTGCAGGGTGTTCGGATCGGCGACGGTGAGCACGACGTTCGAGGCGAACGGCAGGTCGGTGATGTCCCGGCTGGGATCGCCGACGACGAAGATGTCGTTGAGGCACTCGTCGTTGAGCTCGGCCGCCTTGCTGACGCACTCGTCACCGAAGAACGCCTGCAGCACCGTCACCGAGGGCTTGGACGCGTCGCCGCCGTTGTAGATCGTCCAGTAGCTGCCGTTGGCCAGCGTGCCGGTGGCCACGAACGGGTCGGTGTGGGTGGTGGGCACTGTCGGACCGGGCACGGGCACGTAGAGCGGCGCCGACGTGGTCGGTGGTGCGGTGGCCGCGACCGTGGTCGTGGTCTTCGCCACCGTGGTCGTGGTCGCGTGGGCTGTCGTCGAGGGGGTGGTGTCGGCCACCGTGGTCGTGGAGTCGGCGACCGTGGTCGTCGAGCCGACCGCGAGCGTGCTGTCCTGAGGGACGGCCGTGCCGCTGCTGCAGGCGGCGATCGTGAGTCCGGTCAGGGTCATGGCCACGGTGAACGCGGTGACGGTGCGGCGTTGCACGGTCATGGTGGTGCTCCTTCGAGGGTGCCGACGAGCGATCAACGGATCGTGCTGCGCAGCCGCCGCACCCAGTCGTCAGCTTCGCGCCAGCGGGCGTCGGCGTGCTCGCGGGTCGTGGTCGCGTGCTCGTCGGCGGCCGGGTACGAGCCGAGGAACTTCACCCGACCCTGCTTGGTGTGCAACGACCGCATCGCGTCGGCGACCAGCTCGTCGGCGATGTGGCCGTCGGCGTAGATCACGAAGCAGTAGTCGCCCAGCCCACCGTCCTTGGTGGGGCGCGAGAGCAGGTTGGACAGGTTGATCCGGCGCGCGGCGAACTCCTGCAGGATCGAGATCAGGCTGCCCGGCTCGTCGGCACGCTGGTAGATCACGAGCGCGGTGCGGTCGTGCCCGGTCGGCGCCGGGACGCCCTCGCGTGCGACCACGACGAACCGGGTCTGGTTGCCGGGGTGGTCGGCGATGTCGGCGGCAAGGATCTCGAGGCCGTAGAGCTCGGCGCTGGCCCGAGGTGCGACCGCGGCCGCGCCCGGACCGAGCTCCTCGGCGACCATGCGTGCGGCCTCCGCGGTGGAGTTCGATGCCCGCAGCTCGGCCTGGCCGACGTTGGCGCGCAGGTACGCGTGGCACTGGGCGCTCGCCACGGGGATGCTCAGCACGACCTTCACGTCGGCCATCGCCGTGCCCGTCTTGGCCATCAGGCAGTGCTCGATGTCGAGCACGACCTCGCGCTGGATGAGCAGGTCGTGGCTGAACGCCAACTCGTCCTGGGTGAGGTTGACGGTGCCCTCGATGGAGTTCTCGATGGCCACGAACCCGAGGTCGACCTCTCCCGACTCGACGGCGTCGAGCACGTCGGGCATCGTCCGGTAGAGCACGTGCTCGGCGGCGGCGAGATCCGGCTGCGTCTTCAACGCCTGCTCGGTGAACGTGCCGAGCGGCCCGAGGAACCCGACGCGGGTGGGGGCGGGAGCAGGCGTCATGAATGCTCAGGCTATTGCCGTCGCCGGCTCCACGAGCGGACGTTTCCGATTCGCGGCGCACAACCTGCGACCCGCCGGGCACAATGGGCGCAATGGACGAGCGGGAACTCACCGAGTTGGTCGACGGCGTGCGCGCCGGCACGGTGGCCCCCGACGACGCCGTCGCCCTGTTGCGTCGCCTGCCGTTCACCGAGGTCGGCGACACCTTGGTCGACCACCACCGTGCGATTCGACAGGGGATGCCCGAGGCGATCTACGGCCAGGGCAAGAGCGACACCCAGTGCGTCGAGATCGTCGGTGAGCTGCTTGCCAACGGCACCGGTCCGGTCCTGCTCACCCGGGTCAGCGACGCGACGGCCGATGCCGTGCTCGCCGTCCATCCCGGCGGGGAGGCGAAGGCCGGGTGCGTCCTGTGGCGTCGCCCGCACCCGAACCGGTCCGCTCGCATCCTCGTCGTCAGCGCCGGCACCAGCGACGTGCCCGTCGTCGACGAATGCGTCGTCACGCTTCACGCCTACGGCTTCAGCCCCGACCGGCTCACCGACGTGGGCGTCGCCGGGCTGCATCGGCTGCTGGCCAACCTCGACCGCGTGACGTCAGCAGATGCCGTGGTCGTCGTCGCCGGGATGGAGGGCGCGCTCGCCAGCGTGATCGGCGGTCTCACCTCCGTCCCCGTCGTCGCCGTCCCCACCAGCGTCGGTCACGGCGCCGGGCTCGACGGCATCACCGCGTTGCTGGCGATGCACGCGTCGTGCGCCAGCGGCGTCACCGTGGTGGGGATCGACAACGGCTTCGGTGCGGCGTGCGCGATTGCCAGGATGTGCCCATGATCGGTCGCACCGCATGGTTCCACTGCTTCGCCGGCACGGCGGGCGACATGACGATGGCCGCACTCGTGCACGCCGGCGCCGACCCGGCGGCCGTCGCCGAGATCGTCGGTGGCCTGCCGCTCGACGGCTACGTGCTCGGCTTCGAACCGGTCATGCGCTGCGGCATCGCGGCCACACAGGCACACGTCGCCGTCCTCGGCGAGGACGACCACTCGCTGCTCGAGGACGACGATCACCCTCACGACCACGACCACGACCACGATCACGATCCACGACCATCACGACCATCACGACCATGACCACCACGACCATCCGACCCACCGTCCGTACCGGGTCATCCGCGAGCTGATCGATGCGGCCGACCTCCCGGCCCGTGTGCGCGACCGCGCCCAACGCACGTTCCGGCTCCTCGCCGAGGTCGAGGGCGCGATGCACCGGATGCCCGCCGACGACGTCGAGTTCCACGAAGTCGGCGCGGTCGACGCGATCGTCGACGTGGTGGGCGTGTGCGCCGCGCTGGAGGTGCTCGGCATCGAGCGCATCGTGTGCAGCCCGATCACCGTCGGCCAGGGCACGGTGCTCGCCGCGCACGGCGAGCTTCCCAACCCGGCGCCGGCCGTGATGGAACTGCTCGCCCGGCGCGGTGCGCCGAGCCGCGGCATCGCCGATCGCAAGGAACTGGCCACGCCCACCGGGGTAGCGCTGATGACCGCGCTCGCCGACGAGTTCGGGCCGATGCCGTCGTTCACGGTCGAGGCGGTCGGCTACGGCGCGGGCACGGCCGACATCCCCGGCCGACCCAACGTGGTCCAGGTCGTGGTCGGCACGGAGGCGGCGGGCTCACCCACGCCCGAACCGGGGCAACCGGTGCAGCTGTTCGAGACCAACGTCGACGACGCCACCGGCGAGGTCATCGCCCACACCATCGCCGCGCTCCTCGCCGCCGGGGCCCACGACGCGTGGGCGACGCCGATCGTGATGAAGAAGGGCCGCCCCGCGCACACCGTGCACGCCCTGTGCGATCCCGCCACAGCCGCGGTGGTCTCCGCGGTGCTCCTGCGCGAGACCGGCTCGCTCGGCCTGCGTGGCTCGGTCGTGCAGCGATGGCCGCAGCAACGCACCGACATCGTGGTCGAGGTGCAGGGTCACCCGGTGCGCGTCAAGCTCGCTGCGGGCCGCGCCAAGGTGGAGCACGACGACGCGGTCGCGGTCGCGGCGGCTCTGGGACTGCCGCTACGAGAGGTGTTGCACCGAGCGGCCGAAGCCGCCGCCACGCATCAGTGATCGATCAGGCCAGCGCCTGATCGATGATCTTCTGCAGGTCGGAGACCTGGACCTCGCCGGACA
Source organism: uncultured Acidimicrobiaceae bacterium (assembly GCA_963720695.1). Lineage (GTDB taxonomy): Bacteria > Actinomycetota > Acidimicrobiia > Acidimicrobiales > Ilumatobacteraceae > UBA668. Next base: position 138,692 of record CAVRGG010000003.1, on the reverse strand, counting down.
GGCGAGCCTTCACCGTGCCGTCGGCACCGACGATCACGATGTAGGGCCAGCCGGTGGCCCCGTAGGCCTGGGCTGCGGTTCCCGCTGCGCCGTCACCCTGCGACTCGTCGACCATCACCGGCCAGTCCCAGCCCTTGTCGGAGAACCACTTGCCGGGCGGGAAGTTGACGCTGGTCGGCGACACGGCCGTGGCGACGCCGATGACGTCGAGGTTGGCGGGCACCTGGCCGCTGTGCTTCCAGTTGAGGAGGCGGGGGATCTCGGCGTTGCAGTGCGGGCACCAGTGCGCGAGGAACACGAGCATGTACGGGTGACCGGTGGCCGAGGCATCGACCTTGACCGGTGCGCCGAGGAAGTTGAACCCGTCGAGGGTGGGGGCGGTCATGCCCACGGCGGTGTCGGGGTTGGCGCCGGTGACGTACGCCGGCAACGCATCGCCGGTGACCACCACGGGCTGGCTCACCGGAAGGTTGCTGGTGCCGCCGTCGGTCGCGGTGGGGTCGGTGGAATCCGAGGCCGCGTTGTTGTCGCTGCCGCTGCTGGCCCAGATGATGCCGCCGATGGCGAGCACCACGACGATGCCGATGGTGATCCACACCCAGGACTTGGAGCCGCCGCCGTTGGCAGCCTTGGCCGCAGCTTTGCGTCGAGCCTCAGCCCGCTGACGGTTGGCCATTTTCTTCTTCCTCCAGGGATTCGGGAGCGAGCAACAGGGCAAGGATGGCAGCAAATCCGACGAACGCCATCACAGCCAAGGTAATTGCGGGGAATCCCGCCGGGCCGAGCGTGACCGGGTCACGGTGGCCGAACGAGATCGCGTTGGGGACGGCGCAGGGCACCGAGGCCAGGCATTCCTTGGACTCGGACACCACGCCCCGCTCGAGCAGGATGTGCCAGCTGCTGAGCAGGATGCCGATGCCGGCCAGCGGTACCGCGTACCACCGGATGCCGCGATCACGGCGCACGGCGGCGACGATCAGGATCACCGCCAGCGAGTACATGAACACGCGCTGGTACCAGCAGAACCGGCAGGGCAACCAACCGAAGTGCTCGCTGAACCACAGGCTGCCCAGCGTGGAAACCGTGGCCACCAGTGCGACCAGCGGGAGTTGCAACCTGAAGAGCACATCGAGGAAGCGCACGCTGGCGACCGCGGGAACGACCCGCGCCAGCAGGATGAGGACGACGCCGACCGCCGCGATGATCGTGAGCACGGCGAAGAAGTCGTGCAGGCTCGTGGCGGACATTCACCCATTCTGACGCGGAATCGTCGAAATGTGATGGCAGGATGCTGGCCGTGATCGCCCCCGTAGTCGACGCGACGTTCCTCGTCGCGCACACCGACGTCGTGCTGGCCGATGTGCGGTGGTACCTCGACGGCCGCGACGGCCGTGCGGCATATGAGGCCGCGCACCTCCCGGGGGCCATCTGGATCGATCTGGAACACGCCCTCGCCGCGCCCGGAAGGCCGGCGATCGAGGGCCGTCACCCGTTCCCCACACCAGCCGCGTTCGCGGCGTCGATGAGCGCACTCGGGATCGGCGACGGCACCGTGGTGGTGGCGTACGACGACGCCGGCGGGGTCACCGCAGGACGCATGGTCACGATGCTGCGCATGCTCGGCCGCGACGCCGCCGTGCTCGACGGTGGCCTCACCGCGTGGATCGCCGACGGCCGCGACGTGAGCACCGGCTCCGAGCCCGCGCTGCCGGCCGCCACGTTCACCCCGACCGAGTGGCCCGCCGAGCGGCTCGCCACCGCCGACGAGACCGCCGCCCTCGCCGCGTCGGGCGGCATCGTGCTCGACGCTCGTGACCCGGGACGATTCACCGGCGAGGTCACCATGATCGATCCGCGTCCAGGTCACGTGCCGGGCGCACGGAACGCGCCATGGGTGTCCGTGGTCGGCAACGACGGTCGCCTCCTCCCCGTGGACCAGCTGCGCGATCACTTCGAGGCACTCGGCGTCGAGGACCAGGGCGACACGATCGCCTACTGCGGGTCCGGCGTGAGCGCCTGCATGAACGTGCTGGCCATGGAGCTCGCAGGCTTCACGCCCGCTCGGCTGTACGTGCCCAGCTGGTCGGGCTGGTCCGCTGACCCAGCACGACCGTCGGAACTCGGAACAGGAACTTCCCGCGGTGGCTGACGGCTCGCTGACGGCACTTCGTGATCTGCGACGCACGCGCCAGTTGCATCGTCTCGGCAACCTCGACTGGTTCGAGGCCGCGTACCGCGTGTACCTGCTCGGAGGGTTCGGTGGCGGTGCGGTGCTCTGGATCAGCAGTTCGATCAAGGACACCCCGCTCGCGGAGAGCACCCAGGCCAGCATCCTCGACCACGGCCCAGCCGCGCTCGGCCTGCTCGTCGCGATCGCATTCATGGCCGGCATCCGCGGCGGCGCACAGGGTGGGCCGATCGCCCTGGAAGCGCCCGACGTCGTCTACGTGATGCTCGCTCCGGTCGACCGTCTCCGCGCCCTCATGCGGCCCGCGGGCCAGCGGCTTCGCAGCGCGATGTTCGCGGGCGCCGCGTCGGGCGCCGTCATCGGTCAGCTCGCGGCGCGACGCCTCCCGGGCACGTTGATCGCCTGGGCAGCCGCCGGCGCGCTCTACGGCGCGAACCTCTCCGCCCTGTGGGTCGGCGTCGCGATCCTCGCCCACACGCTGCGGCTGCCGCGATGGCTCGCCACCGCGGTCGGCCTCGGTGTCGTCGCCTGGCAGGGCGCGGCGCTCGCCTGGCACATCCCCGGCCCGGCGACACCGGCGGGAAGCCTCGGCCTGTGGGGCTGGCGTCAGCATCCGACCGACCTCATCGCCGTTGCGGTCACGTTCGCCGCGGTGGTCGCCGGGTTGCTCATGCTCCGCCGCATCTCGCTCGACGCGCTCGCCCGCCGCAGTGCGCTCGTCGCCCAGCTGCGCTTCGCAGTCACCATGCAGGACCTGCGCACCGTCATCCTCCTGCGGCGTCAGCTCAACCAGGAGCGCACCCGTCAACGGCCGTATCTGCGGCTCCGCCCGTCGCGCTCCGGCCACCGCGGGCTCACCGGCAGCGTGTGGCGGCGAGGGTGGTCGGGGCTCCTTCGCTTCCCCGTCGCTCGGCTGGTCCGGATGGCGGCGATCGCCGCCGCGATGGGCGTGCTCCAGGCCGAAGTCGTGCGCGGCACCACGCCCGCGTTCGTCGGCACTGCCGTGCTCGGGTTCGTGCTCGGGCTCGAAGTCATGGAGCCCCTTTCCCAAGAGGTCGATCAGGCCGACCGCGCCGATGCGTTGCCCATCGATCGTGGCGAGCTGATGGCGCGTCACCTGCTCGCCCCCGCAGTCGCGCTCGTCCCCTTCGCGGCGATCGCCGGGGTGGCGGCCGTCCTCACCCTCGGCGGCGACTCCGCGGCCATCGTTCCCACCGCGATCCTTGCGCTCCCCACGGTGCTCGGTGCGGCCGGCGGTGGGGTCGTCAGCATCGTGCGAGACATGCCCGACCCGACCAGTTCCTCCACGCAGCAGGCCTTCATGCCGCCCGAGATGGCCGGCTTCACCACCACCATCCGCCTCGCCTGGCCCATCGTCGTCAGCGCGCTCACCACCTGCACGGTGTTGCTCCCGCGCACGGCGCTGCGTCTCGGCGACTCCGTCACCGCGGCATCGATCCGGGCGGCGCTCGGGGCCACCCTCGTCGTCCTGCTCATCGGCTACTGGGTACGGGTTCGTGACCGCCTCCGTCGCCGTATCCGCGCGTTCTTGGACGAAGGCAAGGCGTACTCGTCCCAGCAAAGGAGCTCGGCATGACCGCCGCCCTCAGTACCCACCAGCTCAGCAAGGACTATGGCGACCGACCGGCGCTCGAGCCGCTCGACCTCGAGGTCGGCCTCGGCCAACACGTGGCGCTGGTCGGGCACAACGGCAGCGGCAAGACCACCCTCCTGCGGATGGCCGCCGGCTTGCTCGATCCGAGCGACGGCGAGGTGCTCGTGATGGGCCACGTGTCGGGCAGCATGGAAGCGCGTCGGTCACTCAGCTGGCTCTCCGACTCACCGACGTTCTACGACGACCTGTCGTTGTGGGAGCACCTCGAATACGTGGGCCGTCTCCACGGCGTGGACGAGTGGCAGCCCCGCGCCGAGGAGCTCCTCGACCGGCTGCAGCTCGGTACACGGCGCGACGACATCCCGACGACGTTCAGTCGCGGTCTGCGCCAGAAGGCGGCCATCGCACTCGGCATGGTCCGTCCGTTCGACGTGCTCCTCGTCGACGAGCCCTTCGTCGGGCTCGACCAGAACGGCAAGACGACGCTGCTGGAGTTGCTCGACGAAGCGGCGGCCGCCGGGTCGACGCTGCTGGTCGCGACGCACGAGTTGGCCTTCGTCGGACGGGTGTCGCGCCTGCTCGCGCTCCGCGATGGGATGCTCGTGTACGACGGCCCGCCCGACGAGACCGACGTGCATTCGCTGGTCCTTCCTGCCTGAAGCGCGGCTGAAGCCCGCCTGAAGCCCGTCCCCGTTGGCTGCGCCGTCCGCGCTACTCTTCCTCGTCATGCAGGAATTCGCCTCCGTCAGTGCATCGTCCTACGACCCCGCAGCGCTCGCTGCCAAGCTCACCGAGAAGTCGGCCGACGGTTGGTCGGTCGTCAGCATCGTGCCCACGGGTGGCGATGTCACCGCGTTCCTCGTCCGCGACGCATCGGCCGCTCCCGCTGTCGAAGCAGTGGCCGAACCGGTCGCCGAGCCGGTCGCCGAGGCGGCACCGGTCGTCACCGCGCTGACCGTGCTCACGCCCGAGCCCGAGCCCACCCCGGCCGTCGCCGAGCCCGCCGGTTGGGGATCCGCCCCCGAGCCCACGCCCGAGCCGGCGGTCATGGCCCCGATCAGCGAGCCACTCCCCACGTACCAACCGGCACCCGCGCCGGTCGAGCAGCCTGCGGTTCAGCAACCTGTCGAGCAGCCCGCCGCGTACCAGCCCGCTGCTGCTGCGACGCCCGCCGTGCCTGCCGGCTGGTACGCCGACCCGGCCGGTCGCTTCGAGCTCCGCTACTGGGACGGCGGGACCTGGACCGAGCACGTGTCGCGCGCCGGTCAGCAGTTCACCGACCCGCCGGTGGCCTGAGCCCTTTCGGGACCTGCGCCCCTGGGAGCCCGTGAGAGCTCCTGGGTAACCTCGCATCATGCGCGCCACGTCGATCGGTCACGCCGGGATCCTCGTCGACACCGTCGACGGTTCGATCGTGTGTGACCCCTGGTTCCTCCCCCAGTTCCACGGGTCGTGGTTCGTGTTCCCGCGCAACGACCAACTCGCCCCGGAGTTGATGGAGCGGATCTGCAATCCCACGTACCTGTACGTGTCGCACATCCACGCCGACCATCTCGACGAGGGCTGGCTGGTCGAGCACATGAACAAGGACACCACGGTCCTGGTACCTGGGTATCCGACGCACGAACTCGAGCGCATCCTGCGCGGACTCGGCTTCTACAACATCGTGCGCACGGTGGACACCGAGGAGCTGACGCTCGGGCCGAACCTGAAGATCGCGATCCACGTCGAGACCAGCATCACCGACGGGCCCGGCGGCGATTCGGCGCTCGTCATCAGCGACGGCACGGCGCGCCTCGTCAATCAGAACGACTGCCGCACCAACGACCTGATGGCGCTGCGCAACCACGGCCCCGTCGACCTCCACTGGCTGCAGTACAGCGGGGCGATCTGGTACCCGATGGTGTACCAGGAAACCCCCGAGCGCATGCGCGAGCTCGTCGACGCCAAGGTCGACAGCCAGTTCGCCCGGGCGATGCGCTACGTCGAGACGATCGGTGCCCGCGCCGTCGTGCCCAGCGCCGGACCACCCGCCTTCCTCGACCCCGACCTGTTCCAGTTCAACGTGATCGACGGTGACGAGCTCAGCATCTTTCCCGATCAGCCGAGCTTCATGTCCCGTCTCGCGGCGGCGGGTCATCGAGGGATCCTCGCCATCCCCGGCACGGAGATCGTGTTCGGCGACGAGGGCCCCTTCGACGTGACCCATCCCATCGCGCAGGCCGCGGTCGACGACATCTTCACGCACAAGCGTGAGTACCTGCGGGCCTACCAGGCGGACTGGCTCCCCTGGTTGGAGGAGATGAAGGCCCGTTGGCTGCCGCCGTCGCCCGACCTGTTGGGCACCGTCAAGGCCTGGTTCGAGCCGCTGATGGCGATGGCGCCGACGCTGTGCAACGCCATCGGTGACATCGTCGTGTTCCACGCCGGCGACCTGGCGATCGCGCTCGACTTCCCGAATCGCGAGGTGCGCGAGTGGCAGGGCGAGGCGCACGGCTTCTGGTTCAAGGTGCAGCGCGAACTCGTCGAGACCGTGGTCGCCGCCAAGGCCAACGACTGGAGCAACTCGCTGTTCCTCTCGTGCCGGTTCAGCGCCTGGCGCAAGGGCCAGTACAACGAGTACGTCTACAACTTCTTCAAGTCGCTCGACGTGGAGCGCATGCGCCGCACCGAGGCCGAGGCGTTGCGCAAGCTCGATCCCGAGCACGGCGCGAGCGCGAAGGAGGACACTCGCATCGGCGACTGGATCGTGCAGCGAGCGTGTCCGCACCGATCCGCGGACCTGTCGGTGTTCGGCGAGATCGAGGGCGACGAACTGGTCTGCACGCTGCACGGGTGGCGCTTCGACCTGCACACCGGCCACTGCCGCAACGCCGACGATCGCCCCCTGCGCGTCCGCCGCGCGACGCCCGACGACGACTGAGTCCGCTCGGCGCGGTCAGCCGTGCAGGGACAGTCGATAGGCGAAGCGGAACGTGCCGGCGCGCAGGCGGTACTGCGGCAGCACATCGGGGCCGCAACTGGCCGTGCCGAGTCCGCGGTGGGCGACGTCGAGGTGCACGACGAGATCCTTGCGAGGGTGCAGTTCGGTCGCCGTGGTCGCCGCGTACAGGTCGTCGGCGGTGAAGTGCGTGGCCGAGCAGTGCAGGACCGATGGCATCAGCACCTCGACCCGCAACGTCTGATCTCGAGCAGGATCGATGAGCTCGAACCACCGACAGTCCGTCCGCAGACCGAACTCCTGCGGCACGAGGTACGGCGAGTCGTCGGGCGCCTGCTGCCACGTGCCCAGCAGTGCGCCGGCGTTGCGGTCCGGGTAGTTCTCGTGCGGGCCACGGCCGAACCACCGCACCTGCGAGAAGCGTCCGGGCAGTCCGAACGTCGCGCCGACGCGTGGCAGGTCGGCGAGCTCGGGCGGGACGATGACCGTGTGGTGGAACTCGATGCCGCCGGTGACCTCCCGACGCTCGACGCGGTGGTCGACCACGTCGTCGGCCGGTCGCCGATCGAGGCCCGCCTCGAGCCACGACTGCAACGCCGACCCGCCGACGCGGATGCGTTGGCGGAGCTCGGGCATCAGCTTGAAGCCGTCGTTGTCGGTCGCGGCGCGGAACACCGACAACTCCACCGGGCGGGTCAGGAGGCGCTCGACCTTGGCCGCGGTCGAGGTGCCCGAGGGAGCGGGCACGGGGCGCGTGCGCGGAGCGGACTGCAGGGCCACCTGGTCCCAGGCCACCAAGTGACCCTTGGGCGCCCACGCCTGCTCGGCGCGCGTCCGGAAGCGCACCGTGAGCTGTGCCTCGACCGCTCCCGCGGGGACGACCGCCGGCATCGGCAGATCGACGAACGAGTGCGGTGCCGACCGCCGGGAGCGGTAGCCGGCCTCGACGCGTCACGCGTCCGTCGACCACGAGCTCCCATTCCGCCTGGAGCCACGCCAGGTCGGTGAACGACTGGCGGTTGCTGACTCGCAGCGTGCCCCGGCGTCCTGAGCCGACGGTGACCGGTCGGTAGACCCACGCCACCTCACGCATCGCCGGGTGGGGTTCCCCGTAGCTGCCGACCAGTCCGTCGGCGACGAAGTTGCAGTCGTGGGGCGTGTCGCCGAACTGCCCGCCGTAGGCGAGTCGGACGCTGCCGTCGGCCAGGACCTGGCGGATGCCGTGGTCCTTCCACTCCCAGATGAAGCCGCCCTGCAGACCGGGCGTGGTGGTGATCGCCTGCCAGTAGTCGGCGAGCGACCCGTTGCTGTTGCCCATCGCATGGCTGTACTCGCACATGATCAACGGTCGAGTGCCCACCCCCGACGCGCCGTACTCGCGGATGGCGTCGATGGTGGCGTACATCGGGCACACGATGTCGGTCGCCGGCAAGCCGCCCTCGACCCAGCCATCGTGGAACACCGCGCCCTCGTAGTGCAGCGGTCGGCTCGGATCCGCGCTGCGGATCCATCCGGCGAGCGCGTCGTGGTTGGTGCCGTAGCCGCTCTCGTTGCCCAGGCTCCACAGGATGATGCTGGGATGGTTGCGGTCGCGCTGCACCATCCGTGCGCCGCGGGCCACCCATGCGCTCCGCCAGCGAGGGTCGTTGCAGAGGCTCGTGTTGTAGGCGTGGCTCTCGATGTTCGACTCGTCGACGACGTACATGCCGAGCTCGTCGCACAGGTCGTAGAACGCGGCGTCGTTGGGATAGTGCGAGGTGCGCACGGCGGTGATGTTGTGGCGCCGCATCGTGATCAGGTCGGCGCGCATGTCGTCGACGGTGACGGCCTTGCCCCGCTCGGGATGGTGGTCGTGGCGGTTGACGCCGAAGATCCACACCGGCTTGCCGTTCACCAACAGTTGGCGGTCGCGCACCTCGACATGGCGAAAGCCGACGAACTGATGCGTGTGCTCCACCACCGCGCCGGTGGCGTCGATCAGATCGACGTCGACGCGATGGCGCGTGGGTGTCTCGGCGGACCACGCAGCGACCTTGGGCAGCGAGAACTCATGACGGGATTCGAAGCCGGTGAACACGTACGGGATCTCGAAGCGGTGCGGGACCGGTTGGATCGACGGTCTGCCGACCCTGCGGCCCTTCGCATCGACGACGGTGACGCGGGTCGTGTAGCCAGGTCCGGGCTCGACCGCGAAGCCCACCGATGCGGCGACACGCAGCCGCCCGTCGCCCGAGGACACGTCGAGATCCGCGTCGCACACGACGTCGGCGAGGTGCACCGGTGTACGCGCCTCGATGTGCACGCTGCGGTGCAGGCCGGCCATCCACCACTGGTCCTGGTCCTCCACGTAGCTGAGTGCGCTGTAGCGGATGACGACGATCGCCAGGTGATTCGTGCCCGACACCACGGTGTCGGTGATGTCGTACTCGCTGGGCAGACGACTGTCGGTGCCGTACCCGACGAAGCGACCGTTGAGGTACACGGCGTGGACGCTCTCGGCGCCGCCGACGTGCAGCACGACGCGATGGCGCTTCCACCCGCGGCCGGTCGTGAAGGTCCGTCGGTACACGCCGGTGGGGTTGCGGTCGGGCAGCCGCGGCGGCGGACCGGGGAACGGCATCTGCACGTTCGTGTAGTGCGGCAGGTCGCCGACGTCCTGCACGGTCCAGTTGCCCGGGACGGCGACGGTCCGTCCGCCTCGAGGCGTCTCGCCGGTGACCGCCCGCGCCGGTACCGAATCAGGCGTGGCGAACAGTTCGAACGACCACTGGCCGTCCAACGACTTCCGTGCGTCGTCGCCCAACGGCAGTGGCACATGCATGGGGAGTCGTCCGATCGAGACGACCTCGGGATCGGCCCACGGCCTCAGCTCACCGAGCAGTGGCAGCACGGGTCACTCGTGGACCCACACCGGCGTGCCGATCGGCACGAGACCGGAATCCCAGATGAAGTCCATCGCCTGGGTGCTCACCCGCACGCAGCCGTGCGACGCGGGGTAGTTCGGCACGCTGGTCATGCCGTGGATGGCGACACCACCCACGAAGTACTTCGGGCGGTAGATCTTGCCGAGGTCGCCCTCCCACCAGCCTTCCGGGCGCTCGACGGGTGACCTTCCACAGTCCGTTCGGGGTGACCGCGTCGCCCGTCTCGATCTTGGTCGGGTCCTTCTTGTTGACGGCTTCGTAGGGGATGCCGCTGCCGGTGGAGGTGTTCAGCGTCCAGACCGTCTTGCCGTCGACGACGATGAACAGCAGCTGCCGAGCCTTGTCGACTTCGACGAGCGTGCCGCTGTCGGAACGGCCGTGGGCGCGCTCGGGGAAGGCTTGCATGTACGCCGCGGTCGCCTGGTCGACCTTGCCGGTGGGCGGCAGGCCGAGGTACTTCTGGAACGCCATGACCGCCTGGACCGTGGCGAAGCCGTACTGCCCGTCGGCGCCACCGCTCCAGAACCCGAGCTGCTCGAGGCGCATCTGGACGGTCTGCGTGTCGGGCCCGTTGTGCGAACCGACCGCCTTGATCTCGATGCCGAAGGCACCGACGACTTCCACGTTCGGGGCGAGCGTGGTGGTGGGTGCCTCGGTGGTGGTGGTCGGCGGTTCGGTGGTGGTGGTCGGGGCCTCGGTGGTGGTGGGCGCGACCGTGGAGGTGGTGGTGCTCGCGACGATCGTGGTGGGCTCGACGGTGGACGTGGACTGCGTGCCTGCGGCCGCATCCGACTTCGACGAACACGACGCGAAGCCCGCCAGCGCGATGGGCAGGCAGAGCAACGTGCAGCGGGTTCTGAGAGCGGTGTTCATCGGTGGTGGGGGCCCCGTCGATCGGCGAACGTGTCGCGAAGGTTAGCCAACTCTCAGGTTAGAACGACGGCAGCTCGAACCAGATCGTGAGCCCGTACTTCACGCCGTCCTCGAGTGGGGTCGCCTGATGCGGGTGAGTCACGAGTGACGGCCACACCACGAGTTCTCCGATCGCGACGTCCGCGTTGGACACGCCCTGGCGGGGAAAGTCGAGCATGGCACCGCGGTACCCCTCGTTGAGCTTGGCCGACGCGGAGACCTGGGCCACGTCGTGGTGCATCCGGAGGTGCTCCTGCTCGCCCTTCGCGTACTTGATGACGAAGACGTCTCGGAGCCCGTGATAGTCGATGTAGGGCCAGTTCGTCTGCAGCTGCGGCCAGATGCGTCGACCGAGGTCGATCTCCACCGCTTCGAACAACCGCGGGCTGATGATCGCCAGTGACACCTCGTGACCCGGCACCGGGTCGTGTGGCTGGGGTTCGAAGGCGCCGACGGCTTCGGCCGCGCGGATCACCGTCTCGCAGAACGTCGGTGTCCAGAACGGCACGACGTAGATCTCGCTGGCCAACTCGCGCAGCTGTTCGCGCTCGTCGATGGCCCCTCGATAGCCGAGGATCTGTTGCAGGTCGTCGTAGGTCTCCGCCATCACCTCGATCGTGTCAGAGATCGGCGGCCGACAGCGACCACGGTGCCTTCGGTATGCGTGCGAGGTCGAACCGGTCGGCGAGGGTGGCCGTCGTGACCACCTCGTCGCGCCCGCACAGATCGAGACTGGATCCCAACCAGGAGAGCACGGCAGCGGCACCGACACCGCGTGCGGCGAGGTCGTCAAGGGTGACCGCACCGTGTCGCTTGGCGAGTCGCGTCCCGTCGGGCGCGAGCACCAGCGGGACGTGGCCGTACGCGGGCTCGGGGAGGCCCAGCAGCTCTTGCAGCAAGCGCTGGCGAGGGGTGCTCGACAGCAGGTCGTCCCCGCGGACGACATGGGTGATGCCCTGGTCGGCGTCGTCGATCACCACCGCCAGGTTGTAGGCCGGCACGCCGTCGGCGCGCTGGAGCACCACGTCGTCGACGCCCCCCTCGTACCGGCCGGCGACGACGTCGTCGATCGTGAACCGCTCACCGTCGGTGGCCAGCCGGAGCGCCGGGGAGCGACCGGCGGCGACATGCGCGGCTCGCTGAGCAGCACTCAGGTGGCGGCACGTCCCGGGGTACGCACCCTCGGGCAGGTCACCGTGCGGCGCCTGGGCCGCCTCGCGAATCTCGCGTCGTGTGCAGAAGCATTCGTAGACCCTGCCCTGGTCGCGAAGGGTGGCGATGGCCTCCCGGTACCGGTCGAAGCGCTCGGACTGGCGGATGATCGGCAGATCCGAGGTCATGCCGAGTGCCGCGAGCGAGGCGAGTTGCTCGGTTTCGTGTCGTCGAGAGGAGGTCATCAGATCGAGGTCCTCCATCCGTACGAGCCAGGATCCCGCCACGGAGCGCGCGTGCAGCCACGAGACCAGTGCCGTGCGGAGGTTGCCCAGGTGGAGCGAACCCGTCGGTGACGGGGCAAAACGACCGCGCATCGGCCCAAGTATCACCGGCGGAACCTTCATGGGAGCGTCAAGTGTTCCGCGTGACCTGCCGAAGAACACTGAGAGCTCTTCGAGGGGCGACGACCAGGAGAACGAAGGATGCCCGAACAGGTGGTGCATGGGGTGGAGGAGGCGAACGCCGCCTTCGTGCGAGAGCGCGCCCTTGCGATGGTCACCACCAACCTGGCACCGACGCCGTTCCTGCTCCTGCCCTTCACCCTCCTGGTCAGTTCGCTGTTGGGCTCCAAGGACTCCTCGGTGCGGCTCGGCTACTGGCTGATGGCCGCGGCCGTGGGCACCGCCTGCACGCTGTTCGCCCTGTACCGCTACTACATGCGCACGGAATCGCACCACACGCCGTGGCCGACCCAGGTCTTGATCGGGTTGTCGTTCGCCTGCATCGGTGCGGTGTTCGGGATGAGTCCGTGGGTCGTGGGCAACGAGGCGACGAACGTCATCCTCCTCTTCACGTTGTTCCCCGCGACCGCGAGCGCGGTCGGATGCATCGTCACCGCCGGCCGCCGCGACCTCTATCTCGCGTTCATCGTCCCGCTCGTCACGCTCTGCTCGGGCACGCTGCTCAGCTCCGACGACTCGCAGCTGCGCGGCCTCGGGATCCTGTCGGCGTGCTTCGGTTTCGGGTTGCTCGTCCTGCACCACGTCGTCAGCCGCAGCTCGATCGACGCGATCCGCCTCCAGTGGCGCAGCGAGCGACTGCTGCGCGACCTCGCCCACGAGCGCGGTGAGCTCACCGGGGTGAACGCGCAGCTGGCCGCCACGAACAAGCGTCTCGCCCACCAGGCCACCCACGATCCGCTGACCAGTCTCTACAACCGACGCGGCACGCTCGAACTCCTCGATCAGGTGTTGAGCACGGCATCGGAGGAGAACCCGGTCGGCCTGCTGTTCTGCGACCTCGATCGCTTCAAGGCGGTCAACGACGCGCTCGGGCACCGCGGTGGTGACCGCTTCATCAGCATCATCGCCGACCGCTTGATGCGCAGCATCGAGCCGACCTCGATCGCCGGTCGGATGGGCGGCGACGAGTTCGTCGTCGTCATGCCGGGTCTCGACATGTCGGCCGCGGCGGCCGTCGCCAACCGACTCGTGGGCGTGCTCGCCCAGCCCGTGTACGCCGAGGGTCGGGAGATGCCGTCCTCGGTGAGCATCGGAGTGGCCTCCGGTCCGTCACACGGCGTCGCCGCCAGCGAACTGCTGCGCCACGCGAACGCCGCGCTCTACCGGGCGAAGGCCGGTGGCCGGAACCGCGTGGAGCTGTTCGACGGTTCGATGCAACAGGAGTTGGTGCACCGGCTCGAAGGTGAGCAGGCGCTCCGTCGCGCCATCGATGACGGAGAGATCGTCGCCTTCTTCCAGCCCGAGATCGACGCGTCGAACGGCCAGATCGTCGGTGCGGAGCTCCTCGCTCGGTGGGTGCGCCGCGACGGAAGGGTCGTGGTGGCACAGGACTTCCTCGCGATCGCACGGTCGGCCTCGCTGCTCGACCGGATCACGGACCGGGTCATCGGCAGCGCCCGTCCGCAGATGCGACGCCTCGCCATGCTGGGGCTGCCCGACGGGTTCCGGTTCAGGATCAACATGGCGCCGGAGGCGACCGAGCACAGCTGGCACGAGGACGCGATCGAGAAGATGCTCCAGGGCCTCGAGCCGAACATCATCACCATCGACGTCCACGAGAGCGCGGTCAACGGCGATCTTCCCAGCGCTGCGGCCAACCTCGCCGCCTTCCGCGCGCACGGTGGCCGGGTCTGCCTCGACGACTTCGCTCGCGGGGTCTCGTCGCTGAGTCTCCTCCGTCGGCTCCCGCTCGACGAGGTGCGGATCGACCGGCTCTCGATCGACTCGATCGGTGCTCACCCCCACGACCGCGCGATCGTGCGCTCGATCATCGCGCTCGTGCGCGAGATCGGTCTCGCCGTGACCGCCGACGGCGTCGAGACGGGCGCCCAGGCCGACGCGTTGATCGCGCTCGGATGCGTACGCCAGCAGGGCCACCTGTACGCCCCGGCCCTTCCCGCCGGCGAGTTCGAGGACTACCTCCTCGCGCGCATGGCCGAGCGCTACGCACAGGCGATCTCACCGCTTCCCATCTGGCAGACCGACGATCTGACGTAACCTTCGACCGTCAGTGCGAAGGGAGACGAGATGCTGTGTCCGTTGTGTGGCCACAACGCGGCAAGTGGGTCAGAAGTTCTGCACCGAGTGCGGAGCGTCCCTGGCAGAGCTGGAAGCTCCGCCGACGCCTCCTCCCACCGAGACGGTGAGCGCCGTGGCGGAGGAACCCACCGAGGCGATCGCCACCATGCTGCCGCCCCCGCCTGCCGGTGCCACCGGTGCGGGAACGGTGCCGACACCCGCTCCCTACGAGGAGACCCGATCCTTCAGTGTCGTCGAACAGACGACGCCCCTCGACTACGACGCCGGTGCGTTCTGGGACGCCGGTGCCACGGGGGCATGGCCGGTGGAGGTCACCAGCGAGGGAGCGGTCGTCGCACCGCCGCCGTCGTTCCGGGTCACACCGCTGCTCGTCGTGGCCTCGCTGGCGGCGGTCATCGCCGGGATCGCCGCGTTCGTGGAGGTGGTCAGCTATCGCATCGTCGGCGACCTCGACCAGTCGCTGTCGGTGAAGGCCAACGACTTCTCGACCAACAACGTCGTGGCCTGCCTCATCGCCGCCGTCGTCCTCGTGGGTGGCGCCGCCCTCGGCGCGACGGGCAGACGGATCGGGAGTGGGTTGGCCGGTGGCGCCGGCCTCGCGCTCGCCGGGCTCATGGGGTGGATCGCCGCGCAGGGCGTCACGGTGCTCGACACGGTGAAACAGGGGCTCATCGCCAAGGGCGGGACGTACACGCTGACCACCACGATGTCCGCCGGCTTCTGGTTGGTGGTCGTCGCCGGTGCCCTCGGTGCCATCGTGTTCTTCGCGTCACTGGCCGAGGCCGGCAACGACGGTGCCCGCCCGATCAACGCCGCCGTCGGCGCGCTCGGTGCACTCGGCACGGTGGCGGTCGTCGTCGGAACGCTCCTGCCGATGAAGTCGGCGTCGTTCTCCGACAACTTCTCCTCCGACCTCGGCGTCCCGCCGCTCCAGTTCTGGAAGTTGGTCACCCACGCCACGCTCGGCATCGACCATCAGCCCGTGCCGCCGATCGCGACCTACCTGCGGCTCGTGGTGCTGTTCGTGATCGCCGTGGGCGGAGTGGTCGGCTTCCTCTCCAGCCGCCGGTGGGGCATCGGACTCGCGCTGGGCACGGTGTCGATCCAGTTCTGGTTCTGGCTCACCGCCCAGGGTGCGTGGGGCGACCGGCCGTGGGGGATCGCCGGTGGCAATCCCACGGGCGTCGTCGACTGGTCGGCTCCGCTCGACTTCACGCCGCACGTCCTGACCACGGTCGG
Organism: uncultured Acidimicrobiaceae bacterium; assembly: GCA_963720695.1. Taxonomy (GTDB): domain Bacteria; phylum Actinomycetota; class Acidimicrobiia; order Acidimicrobiales; family Ilumatobacteraceae; genus UBA668. The sequence goes on along the minus strand of CAVRGG010000003.1, from coordinate 123,157 downwards.
GGTGATCGTGATGCTGGTGGCCGGTCTCGGCGGTGTGATGCTCGACGCACAGCGCCGTCACGCCGACCAGCACGGCGGCTGACCAGCGGGACGGCTCAGGACGTCGCAGCGGCTTCTGCGCGACGCAGGATCTTGGCGGCCACCGCGTGGCCCTGATGAGCTGCGCCGATCGGGTCGACTCCCGACGCCAGCGCGAGGAGGAACCCGGCCGCGAACGCGTCCCCTGCCCCGGTGGAGTCGTGCACGTCGAACACCTCCACGGGCGCGACCGACGCAACGGGCTGGCCGGCACGCATCACCGACGCCGGTGCCGAGCCGTGCTTCACGACGACGATCGAGCCGCCGAGCTTCGCCGGCGTCAGGTCGGGGCCGAGCACCTCCGCCTCGAGCTCGTTGGCGAACACGACATGTGGTTGCAACGACACCATCTTCGCGATGGCCGCGTCGCGGCCGTCGTGCTGCAGCAGCGCCGCTGACGACGCGTCGACCGACACGGTGATGCCGAGATCGTGTGCCCACGCGGCGAGGGTGGCGGTGGTGGTGGCCAGGGGATCGCCGACGAGCGAGTAGTACGGGATGTGCAGGGTGTGCAGACCGGTCAACCAGTCGGGGTCGGGATCGCTGAGGTCGGTGCAGGTGGCGCGGTCGGCCAGCATGGTGCGCTCGCCGTTCGCATCGACGAGCACGACGATCGTGCCGCTGCGACCGATCCAGCGAACGCGAACGTCGGCGCCCACATCCTCGAGTTGCTGGGTGAGCCACTTGCCTGCTGGGTCGTCGCCGACCTGACCGATGAAGCGGGCATGGCCGCCGGCGTGGCACGCCGCGGCGACCATGTTGGCCGCGCTGCCGCCGCGACGGCGGGTGACCATGGAACGTGTGTCACTGGCGACGTTGATCGGTTCGAGCAGATGCACGACCACGTCCTCGACCAGGTCACCCACCGATCCCAACATCGCTCAACCTCCGCCTGCCATCCTGCCCCATCGCAGCAGGTGCACGTGACCCGCCTCCAGCGCGACGTAGAGCCCGTCGTCTCGGACCTCCATGGCAGGCCGTTCGAAGACGGCGTCGCTCAACAGGTCGTGGAGCACGATCGGACCGTCGCCCTCGTCGACCGGCCACGGCCAGCGCACCATCCCGTCGGCGCGTTCGGAGGAGAGGTTGACGACGACGAGATGGCGGAGGTCGGCTCCCGTCCAACTCCAGGCGAGCAGCCGCTCGGCGGATGGGTTGTCGGGCCAACCGTTCACCTCGGCCATCGCCCAGCGGCCGCGGCGCAGGGAGTCACCGAGCGCGGACAGGATCCGATCGACGGAGCCACGCAGCAGGGCATCGGGCGGCTCCGCCGGTCGCCGTCCCAGCGTCACCGGCACCCGCACCTTGCGACCGTCGGCCTCGCCCTCGTGGAGCAGCGCGACGCCCGGCAACGTCAACACCGCGGCCAGCGCGGTCGTGTGAGCATCGCGCGAGAGCAGTGATGCTGCGCGGGGTTCGTCGTGATTCTCGACGAAACGCAGGCGAGGGCGTTGTTCGGACGGCTCGTCCTGCAACAGCGGCCGTATCTCGTCGATCGGCGCGTGACGGACGATCCGGTCGTAGAGGCCCTTGTCGTAGCAGGCGTCGAAACCTTGGCGCAGCAACTCGGACTCGAGCCCCCAGTACGCCTCGGCCCAGAACACGAACTCCGGTCGTGCAGCTCGCGCAGCGGTGATCACGTCGGGCCAGAACCCGGCGCCGCCCTCGGGGCTCGGGCCGCCGGTGGCGCGGTCCCCCCACGTCCGGTGGAAGACGTCGTCGAGCACGAGCATCGCCATGTCGCATCGAAGACCGTCGCAGCGTGTCGTCAGGTCGACGGCGAGGTCGGCCATCGCCGCGCGGAGTCCCGAATGGGACGCGTCGAGCTGGAGCACTTCGGGCCACGCGGGGAAGAAGGGATCGCGGCCGCAGGCGAGGACCCGAGCACCGACCTGCATGAAGCTGTCGGGGTCGCGTTCGAGATCCTCGGGTGTTCCCTGGACGAAGAACTCGGGATGCGCATCGACCCACGGGTGGTCGGGGGCGACGTGATTGGGGACGAGATCGAGGATCAGTCGCACGCCCCGCCGGGCCAGGGCGGCCCGGGCGATGGCCAAACCCTCGTCGCCGCCCAGCCGGGCATCGACGTGGTAGTCGCGGACGCAGTAGGCCGACCCGACGACGTCACCGTCGGTGAGCACCGGGAGCGCGGCGATGTGCGCGGCGCGCATCGCCGGGTTGGTCCGCGCGATCGCGGCGCCGATCGGGCTGCGCTCCCACACACCCATCAGCCAGACCGCGTCGATGCCGGGCCTGGCGACGTCGTCCCACACCTCGTCGGGCACATCGGCGAGGGTCACCGGCCGGCCGACGACGTGGCGAAGGTCGGTGAGCCACACCCACGTGAAGATCTCGTGGACGGCCGGATGCGCGGGCCAGACGTTCATCGGCAGATTCTCGCGCTGACCTGCACGAAGCCTCATGTCCGGCGAATGAACAATCGCCGCGTCGCCGACGTTCGGGCATACTGGCTCCATGGCGTCTCCACACGAGCCCGGATCCGACGAACCGCACATCACCGACGAGAACGAACTCGCTGCGTTCGATCTCGACGGCGACGGCAAGATCTCCATCGTCGAGGAGGAGCGCGCCCGCCTGGGCGTCGTCGACGCCCGGCTCGACGAGATCGCCCACGAGGGTGGCGTCAAGGGCAAGATCGCCGAGGTCGCCCACAAGGTGATCGACAAGCTCGACAACGACTGAAGGCACCCCCATGTCCGACGAATCCGTGAAGTCCCAGATGCAGGCCGCCCTCACTGCGGCCATGCGCGCCCGCGACGAGGTCGTGCTGTCGGCGTTGCGTCAGGCGTTGTCGGAGGTGGCGGTGGCGGAGACGGCCGGTGCCGAGGTGACCGTGCTGTCCGACGAGCAGGTGCTCGCCGTGCTGGCAGGTGAGGTGCGCAAGCACCACGAGACCGCCGACGCGTTCGTCACGGCCGGTCGACCGGAGAAGGTGGAGCGGGAGCGTGCGGAGGCCGCCGTGCTCGAGGCCTACCTGCCCAAGGCGCTCGGGGCCGACGAGTTGCAGGCCATCATCGCCGAGGAGATCGCCGCCGCGGCGGCCGATGGCGCCACGGGCATGAAGGCGATGGGCCGCGTCGTGTCAGCAGTGCGTGCGAAGGCGGGCCCGACTGCCGACGGCGGTGCGATCGCCGCCCAGGTGAAGGCCGCGCTCAGCGCCTGATCGGTCCGCCGCCCCCACGAGTCGCCCGGCCGCCGAGTCGGGCCGCTCGGGTCGCCGTGTCCTGTCGCTCGGGCCGCTCGGGCCGGGCCATTCCGGTCGCTCCACGTTCTCGCACGTACAAGAACGTGAATTGGCGTTCTTGTACTCACCAGAAGGCGGGTCGCTCGGGTGGCTCTGGCCGGGCCCTTCGTTCTTGCGCGTCCAAGAACGTGAATTGGCGTTCTTGTACTCACCAGAACGACGGGGGGTGCGACGCGGGGGTCGCGACGGGCTGCGACGGCTGCCGCCTGCGGCCCCCCGTCTACCGCACCGAGCGACGGATCAGTTGCCGAAGTCCCAGCCCTCGCCCTTGGAGTACTGACCGAGGACGTTCTTGGCGATGAGGATCTTGTGCACCTCGTCCGGGCCGTCGGCGATGCGGAGGGTGCGGGCGCCCTGGTACATGCCCCACAGCGGCAGGTCGTTGCTGACGCCCGCGGCGCCCCAGATCTGGATCGCCCGGTCGACGACCCGCGTGTACGCGTTCGGCACGTAGACCTTGATGGCCGAGATGTCGGTGCGAGCGGCCTGCAATCCCTGGTCGATCTTCTCCGCGGCGTGGATCGTGAACAGGCGCGCGGTCTGGATGTCGATGTAGCTGTCGGCGATGGCGCCCTGGGTGAACTGCTTGTCGGCGAGCACCCCGCCGTGGACCTCGCGGCTCGCGGCCCGCTCGACCATCATGTCGAACGCACGCCACATCTGGCCGATGCTGTTCATGCAGTGGAAGATTCGTCCGGCGCCGAGGCGGTCCTGCGCCGCCTGATGACCCTCGCCCACGCGACCGAGTGCGTTGGTGACCGGGACCCGGACGTTCTCGTACTTCACCTCACAGTGATCGCTCTCACGACGTCCCCACACGCCGATGCCACGGACGATGTTCACGCCCTTGGTCGCCGTGGGCACGATGATCTGCACCATCGGTCCGCTGCGCGGGTCGGTGCTGTCCTTGTCCTGGACGCGGCACATCACGATGAAGAAGTCGGCGTCGATCCCGTTGGACGTGAACCACTTGTGCCCGTTGATCACGAAGTCGTCGCCGTCGACCACGGCAGCCGTGGTGATCGAACGGGGGTCGCTCCCCGGATTCATCGGCTCCGTCATCGAGAAGCCGGACTCCATCGTGCCGTCGATGAGCGGGAGCAGCCAGTCCCGCTTCTGCTGCTCGGTGCCGTACTTGACCAGGATCGATTGGTTGCCCGAGTTGGGCGCGACCACGCCGAACAACGACGCCGCCCCGATCGCATAGGCCAGCACCTCGTTCATGTACGCGTGCGCGAGGAAGTCGAGCCCCATCCCGCCGTACTCCTTGGGAAGGTGCGGCGCCCACAAACCGGCCTTCTTGACCTTCTCCTTGATCTCGGCACGGAGCTCGAGGACCTCGGTGCGATCGTGGAACGATTCGCCCTCGCGGCGTTCGGCCCACAGGCGGCGTTCGTTGGGGATGATGTCGTTGTTGACGATCTCGGCGGTGCGCATGCGGATGTCGTTGATCCGGTCGTCGAGCGTCGGCACGGGCTTGCAGTTCATGGCCATGCGCGAACCGTATGCCCATCGAGGGTCGCGATTCGTGGTCGGGCGGTCCGCCGCCGATCGGCTCAGCTGGGGAACAGGGCGGCCTGCAGGAGCGGCTGCAGCCAGATGGCACCGGTGGTGGAGAGGTGGTTCACATCCCGGTACAGCAGGATGTCACCGAGGATCACCGGGCATGCCTCGGGCGTGCACAACCAGTCGCTCGTGTCGATGAATCGGGCGCCGTTGGCAGCGGCCACCGACTGCTCGGCGGCGATGCGGCCGGGTTCGATGGCTCGCTCGCGACGATTGCACGCAGCTCGTTGCGCTGGTCAGGTGCTGCGACAGGCAGGTCGCCGGCACCGACGCCGCACCCGGGTTGTCGCCGAGGATGACGAGGTCCTTGGTGTACGGGGTGATGCGGGCGACGGTGGCCTGCAGACCCTGTTGCCACTCCTCGTCGCTGTTCGGGTAGTACGCCGACGCCGACATGACCACCATGTCGGGCCTCAGTTCGGCGATGTGCTGCATCACCGAGTCGCGCCACTGCGGGCAGGTGCGGGCGAGGGTGTTGGTCGGGATCGACACGGCCGCCGTCGGGCAGCCGCCCTTGGTGAACACGACCAGGCGCGCGCCGCGTGCCGTGGCGATCGCCTCCAGCGCGGGGAACCAGTGGGCCGCGTGCGAGTCGCCGTAGAGCACGATCGTGGAGGAGCCGCCGGCGACGCCGTACTCGCAGTCCTTCACCTTCGCGTCGACGCCGATCGCGACGCATCCGTCGGGGTAGAGCTGCGCCTTGTCGTCGAACGCCTTCGCCAGTGACGGCTTCAGGTTCGACGGCACGACGTCGGTCTGCAGTCCCTGCTCGAGCACCTGCTGATTGGCGGCGATCAGACCGGCGAGGTCGAGCGGTCCTTGCGGCGCGGTGACGACGGGTGTCGAGGCAGACGGATCGACAGTGCCGGGGACCGTGGGTGACGTGACCGGCACGAGTGACGGCGCGGCCGCAGCCTCTCCTCCGTCCAGCGTCGGGAGGGCGGTCCAGGCGATCGTCCCGGCGAGCAGCACGACCGCGGCGAGCGCTGCGCCGAGGGTGAGACCCCGGCGGGGGACCGCGGCCAGGAAGGGCGAGCGGCGGACCGGATCCTCCACGAGTCGCAGCGACAGGCTCGCCAGCAGCACGGACTCGACGACGATCAACGCGCGCGACCACCCGCTGAGTGGCCCCCACGCCGCCTCGGCGAGCACGAGCGCCGGCCAGTGCCAGAGATAGATCGCGTACGAGTGACGGCCGATCCACTGCAGCGGTCGGCGGTTCAGCACGATGGCCGGAGCGAACGCGTGCGCTCCCGCGCCGCCGGCGACCACGACCAACACCGTGCCCAGCACCGGTATGAGCGCCGCCGATCCGGGGAAGGCGATCGACTCGTCGAACCGAAGGGTCGCGTAGCCGATGGCGGCGATGCCGACCCACCCGGCGGCCGCCCTGACCGTCGGCGAGAAGCGCAGCACGGCGGGCCCTGCGATCGCCAGCAACGCACCGGCGATGAGCTCGTACATCCGAGCGGGGAGGAGGTAGAACGCCCACGTCGGCCGGTTGGCGGTCATCCACACCGACGCGATGAGCGAGGCGATGCCGAGCCCCGAGAGCACCAGCCCGAGCAGCCGCCGGTACTGCCGTGGCCGCCGGGTGATCAGCAACATCAGCGCCGGCCACACGAGGTAGAACTGCTCCTCCACCGCGAGCGACCAGAAGTGGAGGAGCGGTGAGGGGCTGAGCGCGCCGAGCTGCGCGCCGAAGTAGTCGCCGAGTTGGCTGGCGAAGCGGAAGTTGACGACGAACGTCGCGGTGGCGAGCGCGTCGAGCGCGAGCGATCGCTGTTGCAGCGGCGCCAACGCCCAGTGCCCCACGATCAACGTCACGACGACGACGAGCGCCGATGCGGGCAGAAGGCGGCGGGCTCGGCGCGCCCAGAAGGCGGGCAGGGAGATGGTGCCGCTGCTCGCGAGCTCCTTCAGCAGCAGCCGGGTGATGAGGAACCCGGAGAGGACGAAGAACACGTCGACGCCGACGAAGCCACCGGTGAACGAGGCGACCTTGGCGTGGAACAGGACCACCACGATCACCGGCGATCGCACGGAGGCCCTCCACGTCGGGCCGGAAGTCGTCGACGATGGTGCCTTCGAGGGAGCGTCGGACCGTCGTGACGCCGCCCCCCGACGTCAGAACCCCGCGCCTCCATCGACGGCGAGTGTACGACAGCGCCTCTTTCTACGGATGGCTCGGCGCGGGTGGCGCACCGTCGACGTCGAACGCCACCTCGTCGGCGTAGCACCACCACCAGTTCTCGCCCGGCTCGTAGGAGCGGATGATGGGGTGGTCGCGGTGTTGGTTCCAGTGTGCCGTGGCGTGGCGATTCGGCGAGCTGTCACAGCAGCCCACATGACCGCAGTGCATGCACATGCGCAGGTGGACCCATCGGCCACCGATGCGAAGGCAGTCCTCGCACCCCTCGCTGGACGGTTCGACGTCCTCCACGGTCGACAGGTGACTGCAACTGATCTCGGGGTCGCTCATCCCCGAAATCCTGCCAGACACCGTTCCGCATCGTCGCCCATCGACATTGATGTGACCGATCGTGGGTGCGGCGCGTCGACATGAGTGACGGCTCCGCCGTCGAAGTCGAACAAGGAGATCCACTATGTCGTTCGCTCGTTTCATGGCCACCCCCACCGGGCGTGGCATTCGCGTCGTTGCTGGACTCGTGATGATCGTTGCCGGACTGGTCATCGGCTCCGCCGGTGGGTACCTACTGGCCGTTGTGGGAGTGGTTCCGCTCCTGGCCGGAGCGTTGAACGTGTGCATGATCGCGCCGGTGCTGAAGGCTCCCTTCAGTGGCAAGACCGCACTGTCGAACCGTCCCTGAGGGCTCGGATCGTCTCAGCGGGCAGACTGGACCGCGTGACCACTGCTGATCGGCCCGCCCCGACAGCGCCACTCGCGTGGCTCGTCGAGTTGTTCCAGGCGAACGGCGACGCTGCCTTCAACGTTGCCTTTCGTCTCGTGTGGAACCGGTCCGATGCGGAGGACGTCGTCCAGAGTTCCTTCGTCAAGGCCGCACGCAGCCTCGGCCAACTCCGTGATCCCGACAAGGCGCGGAGTTGGCTGCTCAGCATCACCTACCGAGAATCGCTCGCGGTGCTGCGTCGGCGGCGAGACATCGTGACCGACCCCGTCGTGCTGCGCGAGACCGTGGGCCTGGGTCCAGGTCCCGAGGAACTCGCGGTGCAGAAGGAGTTGGCCGACGCGATCCGAGTCGCCATCGACGGTCTCCCGACGACGTTGCGAACGGCGTTCGTCCTCCGCGACGTCGAGGAGGTCCCCATGGCGGCCGTCGCCGAGATCCTCGGCATCGGGAACTCAGCGGCGAAGATGCGCGTCGCGCGGGCCCGCGAGATGCTGCGAGTCTCACTGATCGGGAGGATCTGACATGGAATGCTCCGAGCTCGAAGCCAACCTGACCGACTTCCTCGACGGCGGCCTCGACGCTGCATCTGAGGCGGCCGCCGTGGAACATCTGGCGACCTGTGAGCACTGCGCCGCGGTCCTCGGCCAGACCCGAACGGTGATCAGCCTCGCCAACCGCCACGGCCGCGTCACGTTGACCGCAGAGGAGCGCGACCAACTCCTCCGACGAATCCTGACCGATGACGCTCTCCGCGACTCCTGAGGGCGATGCGTCCGACGCCGAACCCGAGGCGGACGAGGTCCCGAATCGGCGGCCCTCGCGGCCGGCGGTGCGATTCGTGCTCGGTCTGGTGGCCGGCGCCGCCGCCCTGTGGCTCGTGGTCTCGACGGCCGGCGGGATCGGTGACGCGCTCGGCGCCGTGAGGAGGATGCGCCTCGGGTTCGTCGCGCTCGCCCTGGTCCTGGTGGCACTTCGCATCGGACTGTACGGACTGCAGGTGAGGCGGCTGGCGCGCCGCAGTGGACCACTCGGATCTGGAGCAGCGGCCGGGCTCTCGCTCGTCGTCTACGGCGTGGGGCCGCTCACGCCGACCGTCGTCGTCCTGGCCATCGGCAGTCGAGAGCTCCAGCGCCGTGGCCGGACCACGCGCCAAGCCCGTCTCATCATCGGATTCTCGGAGTGGTTCGCGCAACGGTCGTTCTATGCGGTCGCTGCGGTCGATCTGATCCTCGTCATTGCGCTCGGACATCTCACCCTGCGCGACTCGTGGCCGTTCCTGATCGCTGCGGTGGTGGTCATCGTCGGACTCGGCGGCAGTGCGGTCCTGGCCCGCCGTCCGGCCAGCGCCGAGCGGGTCGCCGCCCTGTTGCGTGGGATCCGCATCCACCGCCCGCAACCCCCGTCCGGCCCCGAGCGTCGACTGGCCGCGAGGGCGTGGCACGCCGACGCCATGACCGTCGTCGGTCCACCCCGCAACCGGATCTGGCTCGCGACCGTCTCGGCCGCCGCGGTACTCGCCGACGCGGCGACACTGTGGGCCACGTGCCACGCCGCCGACTTCCACATCCACCCCGAACTCGTCCTGCTTGCCGCCACTGTCGGCACAATGGCGAGTTGGGTGCCGTTGCTCCCTGGAGGATTCGGTGTCGTCGAAGTCGTGATCCCGACCATCCTCCACCGCTTCGGTGCGCCCCTCGACGGTGCCCTCGCGGCGACGCTCGTCTATCGCGCGGCCGCGACCCTCCTGCCGGGCTTGGTCGGCGGCGCCGCGATCGTCGCCCTCCGCACCCGACACCCCGCAGATGCCGTCGCCCCGCTGACCGGCCCCTCGCCCCGCTGACCGCCCCAACGACCGCGGGTCGTCGAACCGGGCGTTCATGTCCTGCCGTGAGGCAGGATGTCCGCCACCACCGATGACCGAGGCAGGCCGAGTTGCGATGGCTGTGTCACGATGAGCGTCACTACGTGAGCGATTGGGGCGGACCATGGGCGGGCGCAGATTGCGGTGGACCGGGGCGGCGCTTGCGCTGGGTCTGACGATGATGTCGTGCAGCAGCGGGGGGTCCGGTGTGACGACTGCCGGCAGCGATGGGTCGACCGTCACCAGCGGGTCGGTGGCGATCGACGATTCCGCCGCCGCGGCCGATACTGCCGCGCAGGCGATCCTGTCGCTGCCGGCGGCCGAACTGCTCGCCAAGGCCAGCGAAGCGGAGCGCGAGTTCGAGATGGAGCTCGCTGGATTCACCGGACTCACCGACGCAATGGGTGGTGCCGATCAGCTCACGGCCGCGTTCGACTCGACGGCCCAGCAGCGCGCTGCCGACATCTCGGCGGCGTTCCCGGAGTCGCCGCCTGCCGAGTCGTCGGGTTTCGCTGCGCCGGCGAGCGGCCGTCCCCAGGCCACCGATCCCCTGATCGGCGGGCTGTTCGGTCTGATGCTGCTCGGTGGCCTGCTGGACAGCACCCCGTCCGGCAAGGGCGCCGACGTCAGCGCGCAAGGAATCACGGCGCAGATCGCGGACGGCGCGCTCAAGTTGGGCATCGACGTCACCCACCTCGACAACGGGTTGGAGACGAAGCTCAAGGCAGTGAGTGAGTCGAACATCTGCCCCGACTCCGACGGCCACGTCGAGGGCAAGATGCACATGGACGCGTCGGCGACGAAAGGTGGAGTCGGGCAGAACATCACCATCGACGTCACGTTCGCCGCCACGGTGAACGACAACGGCGAGATGACTCCGGAACAGGGTGACGTGCGGATGCAGTCTGCGGAGTTCGGAGGTGGCAAGCGCGAGTTCATCGATGTGCAGGGAGGGATCGCGCTCGGCCACCTGACCGACATGCGTGTCAATCGCAGTGGAGGGACTGCCAACGCTCACAGCGCCGACGTCGCCGGGGCCATCGGCGCGATCTCCGGGCTGCTCGCGTGGGCACAGATGTACTCGGCCGCCGACAACTCGGTGAAGAACGGGCGCTGCGTCGAGTTGATCGTGTCGGCGTCTCCCGGTCCGAACGGTCTCGAGCCGAACGAGGAGTCCACGATCACCGCGCAGCCCACGAGCCGCATCGACGGACTGGCGACGGGAGGCACCGTGACCGCACTGCTGACCGCGGGTGCCGCCGGCGTCGAACCGTCGTCCACCCCGGTGAAGGCCGACACCGACGCGCAGTTCACGTACACCGCACCGGGTGAGAAGGACAAGACGGGGACGGTGTCGCTCGAGGCGCGGTCCAAGCGGGGTATCGCGAAAGCAACGATCGACTTCGACACGAAACAGCAGAGCTACACGGCGAGCTACTCGGGTGGCGGGATCACGATCACCGGCTCGATCGCCAGTCTCTCGAAGCCGTTCACGACCACCGGCACGTTCCCCGGTGGCACGGCGACGTTCGTGCACACGCCGACGGACAGCACGAGTGGGACGATCGAGGTCTCCGGTGGCGGGAGCCAAGCGACCCTGACAGGCACCGGCACGTACACGATCGTCGACAACGGCGACGGCACACTGACGATGAACGAGCAGGTGCACGCGTGTGTGAACGTGAGCGGCAGTTGCAGCGACAATGCCCACCCCGTGATCCTCACCCCGGCCTCGTGACGCGAAAAGACCCCAGCTGAGCTGGGGTCCTGCCGTTCACCGTGCGGTGGGCGAGGGGGGACTTGAACCCCCACATCCTTTCGAATACTGGCACCTGAAGCCAGCGCGTCTGCCATTCCGCCACTCGCCCGAGTGGATGACCAACGCTAGCAAGTCACCGGGCGGCGCCCAACCCGGATTGGGCACCTGACGAGGAGGGGCGCGCCCCCGCAGGCCTGGTCGCACCACTAGCCTGGCATCCGTCATGGGTTTGCAGTCGTTCGAACACGGTCTGGAGCGTATGGTCGAGGGCGTGTTCTCCCGCGGCTCCCGTTCCTCCATCCGACCCGTTGAACTCGGGCGTCGTCTCTTGCGTGAGATGGACGACCATCGCAGCGTCGACGTCAAGGGCCGGCGCATCGTCCCCAACGTCTTCGCCATCGCGCTCAGCCCTCGCGACCACGCCGGCTTCGCCGACATCGACGAGGCGCTGAACGCCGAGCTGTGCGAGACCGCCCGCGAGTACGCACGCTCCGAGTCGTACCACTTCATGGGCAACGTGTCCGTCGAGCTCACCGTCGACAACTCGATGAAGCCGGGTCGGTTCCACATCACCAGCCGGATGAAGGAATCCGGTGGCGGTGCAGGCGTCGGCTCGCTCGTGCTGCCCAGCGGCGAGCGCATCGCGCTCGGCCAGCGCGTCGTCACCGTCGGCCGACTCCCGGATTGCACCGTGCCGGTCAACGACTCGAACGTGAGCCGTCGCCATTGCGAGGTGCGCCCGATCAGCACCGGGTATCTGGTGGCCGACCTCGGCAGCACCAACGGCACCAAGGTCAACGGACTGCGCATTCAGGGCGAACAGACACTCGAGGACGGCGACATCGTGAGCGTGGGCAGTACACACCTGCGCTTCGAGGCATCGTGAGCGAGGCGCAACTCAACATCCTCAACTACGCGTTCCTCGCGCTGCTCTACATGTTCTTCGCGCGCGTCCTGTGGGCGGTGTGGAGCGAGGTGCGCGGTCCGCGACTCGGCAATCCGCCGCGGCCGCAACCGATGGCGGCACGCGTCGGCGTCCCCGACACCACGGCGCCGGCACCACGTCCGCCGGCGCCGGTGAAGGCCAACCGCGCCAAGCGCGGCGTCCCCACCAAGCTCGTCGTGTTGCAGCCAAAGGTGCGCAAGGGCGCCGGCTACCCGATCGGCGAAGAAGTGATGCTCGGCCGCGCTCACAGTTGCGGCATCGAACTGCCCGACGACACCTTCGCCTCGCAGCTCCACGCCCGCGTGTTCGTGCGTGAGGCCGCGGTGTGGGTCGAGGACCTCGGCAGCACAAACGGCACCCACCTCAACGGGGCCCGACTCACCGCACCGATGCAACTCGCCAACGGTGATCGACTGCAGGTCGGCAGCACCATCTTCGAGGCCCAGTGAGGCGGCAGTGAGCGATCGAACCAGCAATCCACCCTTGCTCGCCTGGGGTGCGTCCACCGACCCCGGTCGCGTGCGCAGTGACAACGAGGACGCGTTCGTCGCCGAACCGATGATCTTCGGTGTCGCCGACGGGATGGGTGGCCACCAGGCCGGAGAAGTGGCCAGCGCCATCGCCGCCACCACCCTTCGCGAGCGCCTCGCCGGCGGTGCCAATTCGGTCGACGTCGCAGTCGCGGCAGTCGTCGAGGCCAACGCGGCGATCTTCCAGGGTGCGCACAACAACGCCGAGCAACGCGGGATGGGCACCACGCTCACGGCGATCGTGGTGCTCGCCAATCCCGAAGCAGCGCCGCGGTTCGCGCTCGTCAACGTCGGCGACAGCCGCACCTACGTCATGCGCGGCGGTCGCCTCCGGCGCGTCTCCATCGACCACAGCTACGTGCAGGAGTTGGTGTCCACCGGGCACATCACCGAGGCCGAGGCGCGCAACCACCCTCGCCGCAACATCGTCACCCGCGCCCTCGGCATCGAACCGAACGTCAAGGTCGACACCTGGGTCCTCCCGCTGGTGAAGGGCGACCGCTACGTGCTCTGCAGCGACGGCTTGGTCGACGAGGTCGAGGACAGCGAGATCACCTCGGTGCTCGAGGCGAACCCGCAACCACAGGCCGCGGCCGACGCCCTGGTCGCCGTCGCCAACTCGAACGGCGGACGCGACAACGTCACCGTCGTCGTCGTCGACGTGCTCGAGGGCGACGAACCACCCCAGGACACGGTCGACCTCGAGATCGATCCGCAGTGGGAGGACGCACCCGACCGGCTCATCGACGCCGAGGCGGGCACCATCCCCTCGGTCGCGAGCGCTGCGCCACGATCGGAGATGGGTCCCGCCGTCACGATGTCGTCGCCGGTTCCGACCCGTCGGCGCGGGCTGGGTGCGTTGCTGTTCGGGCTCGGCCTGGCCGTGATCGTCACGCTCACGGTCACGCTCGTCCTCGTCGTGCGTCACAACTCGAACAACTCGCCGACCACGACCACCACCACCGAGGCCACCACGACCACCAGTCCGGCGAGCACCACCACGAGCACCACGACGAGCACGACGGTCGTCCCGAGCTCGTCCGCGGGTCCCTGACCATGAGCACGTCCCCGATCGCCGCCGCCCGCCGCAACTCCGAGCTGGGGCTGGTGGTCATGGCGGCCGCCATCACCGCGGTGGCGTACACGCTCGCCGCGCTCGGCAAGAACGCGCAGATCCCGGCGCGGATCATCCCCTTCCTCATCGCGCTCCTCGGCCTGCTGCTGTCCGCACACGTGGCCACGCGGATGCTCGCCCCCGGCGCCGACAGCACGCTGCTGCCGTTGGCCGTGTTGCTCAACGGCATCGGCTACGTGGTGATCGCCCGCCTCAGCGATCGTCTGGCGGGACTGCAGACGACCTGGACCCTGATCGCGATCATCGCCTTCGTGTTGACGCTGGTGGTGGTGCAGCGACCATCGGACCTCGCTCGCTACAAGTGGACGTTCCTGTTCATCGGCGCGGGCCTGCTGATGCTGCCGCTCGTGCCCGGGGTGGGCACCACCTCGGGCGGCGCCCGCATCTGGGTCAGCATCGGCCCGGTCAACTTCCAACCCGGCGAGTTCGCCAAGATCGCGCTGGCGTTGTTCTTCGCCGGCTACCTCGCCGACAACCGTGAGCTCATCGCGGCCGGCACGCGCCGCATCGGCCCGCTGCGCATCCCGGAGCTCCGATTCCTGCTGCCGATCACCATCGCCTGGGCCTTCGCCGTCGCGGTCATGGTCGCCGAGAAGGACCTCGGGTCGGCACTGCTGTTCTTCACCCTCTTCACGGTGATGATGTGGGTGGCCACCGAGCGCGCCATCTACATGATCCTCGGGATCGGCCTGTTCTCGGCCGCCGCGTACGTGGCGTGGCGTCTGTTCGACGTCGTCCAGACCAGGGTCAGCATCTGGCTCGATCCGTGGGCCCAGTACAACGGCAAGGGCTACCAGATCGTGCAGGCGATGTTCGCGTTCGCCAACGGTGGCACCGGGGGCACGGGCCTCGGACTGGGGAGCCCCACGAAGATCCCCGCGGCCAAGACCGACTACATCTTCGCCGCCATCGGTGAGGAGATGGGCCTCGTCGGCGCGACCGCGGTGCTCATCGCGTTCTTGCTCATGATCGGCGCCGGGCTGCGCATCGCCGTGCGCGCCGACCGGTCGTTCGAGAAGTTGCTCGCCACCGGTCTCACCACGATCATCGGCATGCAGGCGTTCATCATCATCGGCGGCGTGGTGCGGGTCGTCCCGCTCACGGGCATCACGCTTCCGTTCGTCAGCTACGGCGGGTCGAGCCTGCTCGCCAACTGGGTGCTCCTCGCGCTCTTGATCCGGGTCAGCGACTCGGGTGCGCGGCGCAACGGCGAGGTGCCGGATCAGCTGACGATCGGCGAGCGGTGGGAGGCCCGCCGGCTCCGTCGCCAGGCCCGCAAGGCGGTGAAGGCGTGAACAAACAGATCCGCAAGTTGGCGGGCGCGCTGCTCGTGCTCTACCTCGTGCTGTTCGTGCAGCTGAACGTGTTGCAGGTCGGCAAGAAGCAGGCGCTCGACTCGCACCCGCTCAACAACCGCCAGACCATCCGCGACTTCAACCGACCGAGGGGTCAGATCGTCACTGCCGACGGTGTGGTGGTCGCCCGCAGCGTGCCCACCACCGGCGACGATCAGTTCAAGTACCAGCGTCAGTATCCGACGGGTGACCTGTTCAGCAACGTCAGCGGCTACTACACGTACAGCTTCGGCAGCACGCAGCTGGAGAAGACCAAGAACGACGTCCTGATGGGTGACACCGCCGAGCAGAAGGTGGACAGCGTGTTCGGCGGCACCGACAACACCGGCAGCGTGCTGCTCACGTTGCGCTCCGATGTGCAGCAGGTGGCGGCGGACGCGCTCGGCGACCGCGAAGGTTCGGTCGTGGTGACGGATCCGCGGACCGGGGCGATCCTGGCGATGGTCAGCTACCCCCGATACGACCCGAACCTCGTCGCCAACCACGACTCGAAGGCCGCCGAGGACGTGCTCAACTTCTACAACAACTACCCCGGCAAGCCGCTCCTGGCGAACGCGTACCAGGAGAACTACATGCCGGGGTCGAGCTTCAAGATCATCACCACCAGCATCGCCTTCGAGAACGGCGTGGCGACGCTCGACCGCACGTTCCCGGTCGAGCGGGCGTGGACACCGCCGCAGACGACCGATCCCATTCAGAACTACTCCGGCGAGTCGTGCGGCGGCACGATGACCGAGGTGTTCTACCGCAGCTGCAACATCCCGTTCGCGCAGATGGCCGTCGAGCTCGGGCCGGACAGGATGACCGCGGGCACCGATGCCTGGGGTGTCGATCAGAAGCTGCCGATCGATCTGCCCGGGGCGGTGGCGAGCAACTTCAAGTACGCCAACGGCGAGCTCATCGACTTCCAGAACAACCTCCCGCTGCTGGCCATCGGCGGCTTCGGCCAGGCCAACGACAAGATGGTGCCGCTGCACATGTGCATGGTCGCGGCCACGATCGCCAATGGCGGTCGGATGATGACGCCCTACGTCGTGGACGCCACGCTCAAGCACAACGGTCAGGTCCTGGACCGCACCCAACCCAGCGTGTGGAAGACCCCGATCACCCCCACCACGGCGGCCACCCTCAACGAGCTGATGGTCAACGTGGTCAACAAGGGCACCGGCCGTTCGATGCAATTGGCGAACGGCTTCCAGGCCGCGGCCAAGACCGGCACCGCCCAGTTGAACGCAGCCGGTGAGCCGCAGCGGTCGCACGCGTGGATCGTCGGCTTCGCCCCGGCCGAGGCGCCCCGGTACGCGATCGCCGTCGTGCTGAAGGGAACGAACGCACGAGATCAGTGCCGGAACGGGTGGCCGGCTCGCCGGTCCGATCGCCAAGCAAGTGCTCGACTACCTGTTCTCGACCGAGAAGTGAACATGTCAGGCAACGCCCGCATCGGCGAGGGTGACCCACCAACCCAGGGGTCGCTCGGTATCCTCGGTTGGCGATTTCGCCGAGAAAGGCATCAGTGAGCGGAAACCCCGAGCGGACCGTGTTGAACGACCGCTACGAACTCCAACAGCGCATCGGACGCGGCGGCATGGCCGACGTGTTCCTGGCGCGTGACCTCCTGCTCGATCGGCCCGTGGCCATCAAGGTGCTGTTCCCCGAGTTCGCCGTCGATCCCAACTTCGTCGAACGGTTCCGTCGCGAGGCCCAGTCGGCGGCCAATCTCAACCACCCCAACATCGTCGGCGTGTACGACTGGGGCAAGTACGCCAACACCTACTTCATGGCGATGGAGTACGTGCAGGGCCGAACACTGGCCGACATCTTGAAGGCCAACGGCCATGTCAGTTCGCAGCAGGCCGCCGAGATCGCCGGCGAGGTCGCCGCAGCACTCGGCTTCGCCCATCGCAACGGTGTGGTGCACCGCGACATCAAGCCGGCCAACATCCTCATCGGCGCCAACGGTCAGGTGAAGGTGGCCGACTTCGGCATCGCCCGGGCGATGAACGCTCCGACGGAGAGCAACCTCACCCAGGCCGGTTCGGTGATGGGCACCGCCACCTACTTCTCGCCCGAGCAGGCGCAGGGTGCGCAGCCGGATCCCGCGCAGCGACCTGTACTCACTCGGGATCGTGCTCTACGAGGCGGTGGCCGGCAAGCCCCCGTTCGCCGGCGAGAACCCGGTGAGCATCGCCTACAAGCAGGTCCACGAGAACCCGCAGCCGTTGAACCAGCTCGTGGCCGATGTGCCCAAGCCGTTCGAGGCCATCGTCGCCAAGCTGCTGTCGAAGAAGCCCGAGATCCGCTACCAGACCGCGGAGGCCGTGCGCGACGACCTCCGGCGCTTCCGCGCCGGAGAGCCCGTCCAGGCGCTGGCCGCGGTGATCGGGACCGGTGCCGCGATGGGTGTCGGTGCGGCGGCTGTCGTCGGTGCCACCACGGCCATGCCCCGCACGGCGGCACCTCCACCGGTGGCGCCCACCGGCACGATGCCTCGCACCACCATGCAGCCCCAGCAGCAGCCGGTCCGCCAGCAGAGCGGTGGCGGTCGCGGCGGCATGTTCGCCGTGGTCGGATTCCTCGCGCTGATCGCGCTGATCGCCGGCGGCGTGGTGCTGTTCAACGCGCTCGCCAAGGACAAGCCACCGAGTGAGTTCCCGATGCCCAACGTGGTGGGCATGATGCTCGACGACGGCGTCAAGGTCCTGCAGGACGCGGGCGTCACGCCCACGCTCGTGGAGGAGGCCGATCCGGCAGTGCCGGCCGGCACCATCGGCCGCACCGACCCGCTCGCCGACACCATCGTCAAGCGCGACCAAGAGGTGTTCGTCTACTTCACTGCCGCCGTCGCGCCCTTCGCCCTCGACGACATGAACGGCAAGACGCAACAGGAAGCGATCGACGCCCTGACCCTGGCGGGCCTCACTGTCGATGCGACGATCACCACCGAGAACGATCCCACCGTGGGCACCGGTCTCGTCATCCGTACCGACCCGCCCGCCGGGTCGACGGTGAACCAGGGTGACGTCATCAAGCTCATCGTCTCGGCCGGACCCAACAAGGTCGCCGTGCCACCCGTCGAGGGCCTGTCCCAAGCCAACGCCGAGGCCACCCTGTCCAGCGAGGCCTACGGGTTCAACGTCACCGTCACCCCGGAGGCCAGCGCCGACGTGGCCGCGGGCACGTCGATCCGCACCGACCCCGCCGCGGGCACCCTCGCCGACAAGGGCAGCGACATCGTGCTCTACGTCTCCAGCGGCCCGGCCAAGGTGAAGGTGCCGCCGCTGCTCGGCACCACGGAGGCCCAGGCCACCGCCAAGCTCACCGACCTCGGGTTGGTGCCCGACGTCAGCTACCAGTCGGTGCCCTTCGGCGATGCGAGCGACGGCCGCGTGTTGGCCCAGACGCCCAGTCAGGGCGTCGAGGTCGATGCGAACAGCACGGTGAAGTTGAAGGTCGCCAAGGCCCTGCCGCCGCCGAGCACCACGACCGCGCCGACGACGACGCTGCCGCCGACCACGACACGACGACCGTCACGACGACCATTCCCTGATCGCTCGCCTCAGGCGGCGCGGCGGAGGAAGTTGCGCAGCAGGTCGTGCCCGGCACCGGTGAGGATGCTCTCCGGATGGAACTGCACGCCCTCGATCGGCAGGTCGCGATGGCGCACGCCCATCACGATCCCGTCGCACGTCGCCGTCACCTCGAGACACGACGGCATGGTCTCGGGGTCGATCACCAAGCTGTGATAGCGGGTCGCGGTGAGCGGCGACGGGGAGTCCTTCGAACACGCCGACGCCTTCGTGTTCGATCGGTGAGGTCTTGCCGTGCATCAGCGTCGGCGCCCGCACCACGGACCCGCCGTAGACGTGGCCGATCGCCTGGTGCCCGAGGCACACGCCCAGCACCGGGACGCCCGCGGCGGCGAAGGCGGGGATCGCGTCGCAGATGATGCCGGCGTCCTCCGGGCGCCCGGGCCCCGGCGACAGCAGCACGAGGTCCGGCTCCATCGCGATCGCCTCGGCGACGGTCAGCTGGTCGTTGCGCACCACGGTCGGCTCCGCGCCGAGCTCGCCGAGGTACTGCACGAGGTTGTAGACGAAGCTGTCGTAGCTGTCGATCACGAGGACGCGGGGCACCTGCACAGCCTGCCCGTTGGTGCTGTTCGTTGTCGAATGGGTTGTGGCGCGTACACTGTCCGGCCGTGGCACCCCCCAAACGCAAGACGACCGGCCGAGTGACCCCCAAGGGCACCAAGCCCGGGCAGATCACTGCCATGGCCAAAGAAGCCCACCACCACGACAGCGAGGTGGGACAGTCGTCGCGCTACACGCCGCCGGCTCGCAAGGACCTCTACGAGAGCCCGAAGTGGGTGCCGATCCTGATGCTGTCGCTCATCGGCGTCGGCGTGCTGTGCATCATCTCGCGCTACATCGTGCCGTCGTTCGAGAACACCAACACCCCGGTGCTGGTCGGCCTCGTCTTCATGCTGGCCGGCCTGTTCACCGCCACGAAGTGGAAGTAGCGCCCGGATCGGGCTGACTTACACGCGTGTAACTTCCGCACAGACTTATCCACAGTCTGTGTGGAACATCACTCGAAGAGTGGTGCCACCAGATCCATGTCCTCGAGGCAATGGCGCGGCGGCGGAGGGTCCTCGTCGGGGGCCATCGTCATCTTCAACTCCAGCCCACACACGCTGCAGCGGTACTTCACGTTGATCTTGCGCAGCTCGCCGGCGGGTGGAGGACCCGGCAGCGGGGTGGTGAAACCACGGAGCATGGCAATTCCACTTTTCCACAGGACGTAGCCGCCCAGCAGCCCGACGCCGACCCAGATGATGGTGGAGAACTCGGGCATGTGGTCAGGCTACAAGCGCTGAGTCTGCGGTGGAGCTTGAGGGTCGGCGCGGGTGGCCGATCAGCCGAGGCGCTCGATGATCGTGGCGTTGGCCATGCCGCCGCCCTCGCACATCGTCTGCAGCCCGTAGCGGCCGCCCGTGCGCTCGAGCTCGTAGAGCAGGGTGGTCATCAGGCGAGCACCCGACGCCCCGAGCGGGTGGCCGAGCGCGATCGCGCCGCCGTTGACGTTCACCTTCGACATGTCGGGGTGGAGTTCCTTCTCCCACGCGAGCACCACCGAGGCGAACGCCTCGTTGATCTCGGTGATGTCGATGTCGTCCATCGTCAGTCCGGCCTTGGCCAGTGCCTTGATCGTGGCCGGGATCGGAGCGGTGAGCATCAGCCGCGGGTCGTCGCCGGCCAGCGCGAAGCTCACGAACCGGGCACGAGGACGCAGACCCATGCGGCGCGCCTTCTCCTCGCTCATGATCAACATCGCCGACGCGCCATCGGTGATCTGCGACGAGTTGCCGGCCGTGACCCGACCGCCTTCCTCCTCCGGGCGGAACGCGGGCTTCAGCGCGGCGAGTGACTCGGGGGTGGTCTCGCGCAGGCCCTCGTCGATGGTCATGTACTCGCCGTCGGCGCCGATCACGGGGATGATCTGACCCATGAACCGACCCTCGTCGGTGGCACGGCGGGCGTACTCCTGGGAGCGGGCGCCGAATGCGTCCATGTCCTCGCGGGTGATGCCCCACTTGTCGGCGATCAACTCCGCCGAGATGCCCTGGGGCACGAGGCCGCCCTCGGGCGCATAGCGGGCGCTGACGGCCGGTCCGAACGGGAAGCCGAACTTGCCGTCGGCCATGGCCGAACCCATCGGGACGCGGGTCATCACCTCGACGCCGGCCGCGACCACGATGTCGTAGGCGTCGGCCATCACGCCCTGGGCGGCGAAGTGTGCGGCCTGCTGGCTCGAACCGCACTGGCGGTCGATCGTCGTGCCGGGCACGTGGTCCGGCCAACCGGCTGCGAGCACCGCGTTGCGGCCGATGTTGAACGCCTGCTCGCCCACCTGCATGACGCAGCCCATGACGACGTCGTCGACGAGGCCGGGGTCGATGTTGTTGCGGGTCTGCAGCGCCTTGAGGGTCTCGGCGGCCAGATCGACCGGGTGCCAGTCCTTGAGCTTGCCGTTGCGGCGACCGAGTGGGGTGCGAACGGCATCGACGATGACAGCGGTGGTCATGAGCGGACTCCTTGATGTTCCGGATCAGACGGACAGAGTGATGTGGGCAGTCTGCCCCTCGGGCGTGGAGAGGCCGAAATCGGAGCGATCAGAGCCGGTCGCGGTAGCCGGCTGCGAGTTCGGCGCGAGAGCGGACGCCGAGTTTGCGATAGATCCTTGTCAGGTGGGACTCGACGGTCCTCAGGCTGACGACGAGCTCGGCGGCGACCTCGGCGTTGCTGCGCCCCATCGCGACCAGGGCCGCGACCTTCGATTCGGTGGCGGTCAGCTCGTTGGGGGTGCCACGCTGGCCGAGGCGAGCGATCTCCGCGTCGGCGCGAGCCGCGAAGGGTGCAGCGCCGAGCGACGCGAAGATCTTCGACGCGCTGGTCAGCGCGACCGCGGCGTCCTGGCGGCGGCCGGCTCGACGGAGCGCCGTGCCGAGCACGAGGTACAGCCGACCCTGTTCGAAGGGGACGTCGAGTCCACGGTGGAGATCCAGCCCACGCTCGGCCTCCTCGATCGCCTCGGTGACGTGACCCTCGCCGAGCAGAGCGGACGCAAGCGCCCGGTGGCCCTGAGAGAGGGCGCCGGGTATCCCAGAGCGGCGAGCGAGCGACATCACCACGTCCGCTCGTTCGCGAGCTTCGCGGAATCGACCGAGCGACGCGAGTGCCTCGACGAGATCGGCGCGGAACGGCATCGCCGTGAGGTCGCCCATCCCGACCTTGTCGGCCGCCACCCATGCCTGGGTCAGCAGGTCGACGGCCGCCTCGTGGTTCCCAGCGCACAGCTGGACGAAGCCGTGGCACGAGCAGTGCGACATCCGGAACAGCGGCGTCTCGTCCGACGCGTCCACCGCCCGGTACTTGCCGATGCTCGCCGTCGACTCGTCGATGCGCCCCATCGCGCCGAGGATCCACGCCAGGCCGTTGTGGGCCATCGCCCCGGGCAGATCGGACAGCTCGGCGGCATCGACGGCCTTGCGCATCTCGATCTCGCCGACTGCCCACTGCCCCTGGCGGATGGCGTGATTGGCGCGGAAGTCGTACACCTTCGCCAACGCCATCAGGTCGCCCTTCGCGGCGGCGGCCTGTTCGAACAGATCGAGTGCGTGCGTCGCCGCGTCGGGCTGGTCACCGCACCACACGAGCAGTTCGAGCGCCAACCACGCAGCGCCGAGGATGTCGCTCGTGTCGACGCCGGCCTTCGACAGCTCCCACACGCGCAGAGGGTCGGTGGGCTCGCCGACCCCGAACCGACAGTTCTCGACGACGACCTCGAATTCGTCGGCGAGCGGCTGGAGACCGCTCGCCGACATCTCGTCGCGGAACTGCATGGCCATCTCCAACGCGTGGGGCATGCTGAGCACCTGCTCCGCTCGGACCCGGGCACGACCGAGGAACGATCGCAGCATCGGTTGCCCTCGGAGGCGATCGAGCACCTCGTCGAGGAAGTCGAGCGTCGCCAGGAAGTCGCGGCCCGCCATCACCTGAGCGAGGACGCCACCGGCGATGGCGATCTCGAACGGGTTGTCGGCCATCTCGTACGCACGTCGGCTGACGACGAGCCCTCGATCCACCGCGCCGGCGGCGAGATACGCGTTGCCGGCGGCGACGGCACGGCGGAACACGTCGCCTCGCTCGTGGTCCGGGGTCAGCTGCAGCGCGCGCTCGAACCGCTCGCCGGCGACCTGCGACGCGCCCCGTGCCAGCGACAGCTGCGCGGCGCGGTCGAGCGCGGCGGCCACCTCGGCGTCCGTGCCCGTCGTCGCCGCGGCGAGGTGCACGCTGCGAAGCTCGTCGTTCGACACGTCGGCGAGTGTTCGGTGCATCTCCGCCGTGGCCAGTGGTCCGAGGCGTTGGAGGATCGCAGCCGTGACCATCGGATGGGTGAAGGCGGGACCGTCACCGTCCTCGGTGACGAGTCCCGCTCGTTCGGCCGCGATGAGCGCCCGGGCGATCGCGTCGTCCTCGGCCCCGGTGGTGGCGAGCGCTGCGACGAGCACCTCGGGTTCGGGACGGCCGTGGACGGCTGCGAGTTCGAGCACCTGCACGGTGAACGGATCGAGCCGATCGATGAGTTCCCGGTATCCGCGCAGAATCGACGGAGGGAGCGGCGAGTCGGCGGACTCAGGTGTCAGGAGGTGCTCGGCGAGGAGGGTGACGTGCAGTGGGTTCCCCCCGCTGAGCTCACGGATGCGCAACAGGACGTCCGGGCCGGGGAGCATGCCCCGCTGACGCAGGACCTCGCTCACCTCAGGGCCGGTGAGTGGAGCGAGCTGCAGCCGCAGGTGGAGGTCCGGCGCCAGGCGGGCGAGGTCGAGCACTGGCTCGGCGACAGGACGCGACGTGGCCACGACCACGACGGGCTGGTCCTCGATCGATCGCAGCGCGACCGAGATCGCGCCGGCGCTCGCCGCATCCATCCAGTGCGCGTCGTCGATCGCGAGCAGCACGGGTCCTCGCGCGGCAGTCGACTGGAGCAAGGAGCGGAGCGCGGCCGCCACGAACGAGCCCATCGAGTGCTGCTCCGCGTGCGCCTCGCCGAGTGCGGCGGCCACAGCATTGCGCTGCACGTCGGGGAGCTCGTCGCGCAGCGTGGAAGGCACGCCCTGCACGAAGCCGGCCATGGCCGACCAGGGGACTCCGGACTCGACCTCGGTGGTGCCCATCCGGATGATCTGCAGCCCGATGGTGCGCGCATGTGCGACGGCGACGTTGAGCAATGCCGTCTTCCCATAGCCGGGCTCCGCCACCACTTCGATCATTGCCGGGGAGTGCCGGTCGAGCATCTCGCGGATCAGCCCCATCTCCCGACTGCGTCCAACGAGGTCGATATCGACGGGATCCATCTCAGGCGAGAGTAGCCGGGTGCTCACGCTGCGTTCCTTTTGTGGTTCGACCTGCGGGACCTCAGCGAAGTTTGGCGAAGACGCGCTGCAACGCACCGATGTCGGTCTCGGTGAGACGCAGCGCGAAGTGCTGCTGCACCATGCGTCGGAAGGTGATGTTCGCGTCGCGCCATGCACCGCGACCGGCCGCCGTCAGCGAGACGGTCACGGCTCGTCGATCGTCGGGCTGAGGCGTGTGCTTGCGCCGCACGAGGCCTTGCTCCTCGAGGCGGTCGAGGCGGCGCGAGAGGCTGCTCGGGAGTTCCTCGAGTGCCTCGCACAGTGCGTGCACCCGGGTGACGCCGCCTGCGTCGCGGATGGCGGTGAGGCACTCGAACCAGGCGAGCGGGAGGTCGTGCTCGTCCGTGAGTTGCTGGTCGACCCGGCGCCGCAACGCCACCGACGATCGACAGAACTCGCGCCAGAGCGCGATCCGCTCCGCGTCGAGGCGCGGCATGTCAGGCCGTTGCTTTGAGCGCGGCGCTGAAGGCGGCCAGCGCGAGATCGATCTCGCGTTCGTTGACCACGAGCGGCGGCATCCAGCGCAGGACCTTCCCGTAGGTGCCGGCGTTCATCAGGATCAGGTGACCTTCTTGGAGGCAGTGCGTGGTGATGGCCGACACGCGTGCAGCGTCGCTGAACTCGGTACCGATCATCAGGCCGAGGCCGCGCACCTGGGTGATGACGGGGTGCTCCTGTTGCAGCTCGCGGATGCCTGCCTGGAGCTGTGCGCCGCGTGCGTTGACGTTCTCCAAGAACGCAGGGTCCTCCATGATCTCGATGGTGGCCAGCGCCGCTGCGCAGCCCATGGGGTTGCCCCCGTAGGTGCCGCCGTGGCTGCCCTTCGGCCACCGATCGTCGAGTTCGCGGCGCGTGCCCAGGGCGGCGAACGGGAAGCCCGAGGCGATGCCCTTGGCCATGCAGATGACGTCGGGTTCGATGCCGTAGTGCTCGACCGCGAACATCTTCCCGGTGCGACCGAACCCGCTCTGCACCTCGTCGGCGATGAACAGGATGCCGTGCTCGCGGCACCGGTCGACGATGCCGTGGATGAATGCGGGCGGCGCGGGGATGTAGCCGCCCTCGCCGAGCACCGGCTCGAGGATGACGGCCGCGGTCTCGTCCG
The DNA here is from genome assembly GCA_963720695.1 of uncultured Acidimicrobiaceae bacterium. Taxonomy (GTDB): domain Bacteria; phylum Actinomycetota; class Acidimicrobiia; order Acidimicrobiales; family Ilumatobacteraceae; genus UBA668. Next base: position 97,707 of record CAVRGG010000003.1, on the reverse strand, counting down.
GGGCGGTCATCGACTTCAGCAGATGGTCGAAACCGAACAACGCATCGGCGACGGCGGCGTCCTGGTCCGGCGCCATCGGGTCGGGGTAGGGAGCGACGAACACGCCGGCGGGGAGCGGTGCATGGCCGGCCCGGTAGCCGGTCTTGGAGGTGGTCATGGCCATCGCCATGTGGGTGCGGCCGTGGAAGCTGCCGCTGAACACGATGGTGTGCGGGCGCTTGGTGACCTGCTTGGCGAGCTTGATCGCGCCTTCGGTGATCTCCGCGCCGGAGTTGGCGAAGAAGAACGTGTCGATCGCGCCGGGGGCGAGGTCGGCGAGCTTCGCCGCGAGTGGTTCGAGCAGGTCGTGCTTGAACACGTTGACCTGCGCGTGGATGAATCGCTGCGCCTGCTCGCCGATGGCCGCGGCCACCTTCGGGTGAGCGTGACCGGTGGAGTTGACCGCGATGCCGGCGGCGAAGTCGAGGTACTCCTCCCCGGAGGTGGTGGTGACCCAGCACCCCTTGCCGTGGGAGACCTCGAGCGGGGTGACGGAGAACCAGACGTTGGAGAGGTGCGACGACGCTGTCATGCGGGAAGCTTAGAACCTCGGTGATCTGCGGCCGACGGGCCGCGCGTCAGGCGAACGCCGCAGCGAGCACGTCGTCGTAGGTGTCGGCGAGGTGGAACGTCATCTCGGCGCGGACCCGCTCGGGCACGTCCTCCAGGTCGGGTCCGTTTCGCTTGGGGAGCACCACCTCGGTGAGCCCGGCACGGTGCGCGGCCAGCACCTTCTGCTTGACGCCGCCGATCGGCAGCACCTTGCCCTGCAGCGTGATCTCGCCGGTCATTCCCACCGTCGGCTTGACGACCGTGCCGGTGAGCAGGCTGACGAGCGCTGTGGTCATCGTGACACCCGCCGACGGTCCGTCCTTGGGCACTGCGCCCGCGGGCACGTGCACGTGCACCCGCTTGGCGAGCGCGGCGGGGTCGATGCCGAGTTGCGCGGCGTGCGAGCGCACGTAGCTGAGGGCGATGTGAGCGCTCTCCTTCATGACGTCGCCGAGTTGGCCGGTGAGCGTGAGCGTCGGCTCGCCGTCCTGTGCGAGCGGGAAGGCGGTGGTCTCGATGAACAGCACGTCGCCACCCATGCCGGTGACGGCGAGGCCCGTCGCGATGCCTGGGACGTTGGTGCGCTCGGGCACCGAGTCGTCGACCTTCTGACGGCCGAGCCATTCGCGCACCGATTCGGGTCGCACCTCGACGGGCGGCTGGAGGGCTGCGGTCGCGACCTTGGCGGCGACCTTGCGGGCCATCTTGCCGAGCTCGCGCTCGAGCCCGCGCACGCCGGCTTCGCGGGTGTAGCCGGCGATGACGGCGCGCACCGCGTCGTCGTCGACGACGACCTCGTCGGCGTTCAGCCCCGCTCGACCGACCTGGCGCGGCAGCAGGTATCGCTGCGCGATGAACACCTTCTCGTCCTCGGTGTAGCCGTCGAGGCGGGTGAGCTCCATGCGGTCGAGCAATGGCGCGGGGATGGTGTCGGCCACGTTGGCGGTGGCGATGAACACGACCTGGCTGAGGTCGAGCTCGACCTCGAGGTAGTGGTCGCGGAACGTGTGGTTCTGCGCAGGGTCGAGCACTTCGAGCAGCGCGGCGGTGGGGTCGCCGCTCCACCCGCCCGAGCCGAGCTTGTCGACCTCGTCGAGCAGCACGACCGGGTTGATCGAGCCGGATTCGATGATGGCGCGCACGATGCGGCCGGGCTGGCTGCCGACGTAGGTGCGGCGGTGGCCGCGGATCTCGGCCTCGTCGCGCACTCCGCCGAGGGCAACGCGCACGAAGTTGCGGCCCATCGCCGTGGCGATGGACTCGCCGAGGCTGGTCTTGCCCACACCTGGAGGGCCCACGAGGGTGAGTACGGATCCGTTGCCGCGGGTCTCGCTGTCGGGCAGCTCGCGCTCGGCGCGGAGCTTGCGCACTGCCAGGAACTCGACGATGCGATCCTTCACGTCGTCGAGGCCGTAATGGTCGGCATCGAGCTGTGCACGTGCCGCGTCGAGGTCGAGGCGATCCTCGGTGCGGTTGTTCCACGGCACCTCGAGGACGCGGTCGAGCCAGGTACGGACCCAGCCGTGCTCGGGCGACTGCGCGCTCATCCGCTCGAGCCGGTCGATCTCCTTCTCGACGAACGTACGGGTCTTCGGGGGCAGGGTGAGCTCGGCGACCTTGGTGCGGTACTCGCCCACGACGTCGTCGTCGCCCTCGCCGAGCTCTTTGCGGATCGCTGCCATCTGCTGGCGAAGGAGGTACTCGCGCTGCTGCTTGTCGACGCCCTCGGTGACGTCGGCACGGATCTGGGCCGTCACCTGCAACTCGGCGAGGTGCTGACGACCCCACTCGGTGACGAGCGTGATCCGCTCGTGCACGTCGATCGCCCTGAGGATGTCGGCGCGACGCTCGGCCGGGGCCTCGCTCCACGCGGTGACGGCATCGGCCAGCGCACCCGGCTCGGCGACGGTGCGCAGGATCTCGGGCAGGCGCCGGCTCTGACGCAACTTGGCGATCTCCTCGAGCACGACGCGCAGCTCGCGGGTGGCCGCCTCCACGCGCGGGGTGGGGCGAGGCTCGACGATGATTTCGACCTCGGCGTGGTCGGCGCCACGCTCGGCGACGTGGGTGGCCAGGACCCGCGCCCGCTGCTCCGCCTGCAGGATCGCGGCCTGCTCACCATTGGGGAGGGTGGCGGTGTTGGGGACTCTGGCGATGACGCCGAGCGCGTCGGGTGCACCGAAGCCGTCGTCGGTGACGAGCAGGACTCGGCCATCACCGCTCGCAGCGGCCTGGACCGCCAGCAGGACGGACTCGTGGTCGAGGGTGACCGTGACGACGGTGCCGGGCAGCACGACACCGGGCAGGCGAAGCAGGGGGAGGGTGACGGTGCGGGTGGCGGGGGTGGTGACGGCGTCGGTCATGGGGACAAGGTAGCGTCAGAAAACTTGATTGCAACCCACTCAAGTTTTCTACATCCACTCGGGGCTGGGGCGGGCCGGATTCAGGGGGCGGGTCAAGCGGGGGGCTGCCAGGGGGTGGGCTGGGCGGCGTCGCGGTCGATGGTGACGAACTGGTCGGCGTCGACGGTCATCCACGGCCCGACCTCGCCGTCGGGCCACTCGACCCGCACCTGCGCATTGGTCGCCGAGCCCAGGCCGAGGTGGATCCAGCCGAGCTGTCCACTCGCGTGACCGCCGCCGACGGTGATCTCGCGGGTCGTCGACCGGTCGCCGACCTTGACGTCCAGCCAGGCGCCGATGGCGTCGACGTTGGGCGCCCGCTCCGTGAGGTCGACGGCGAGCCAGTGCCCCATCGGCGCCGGATGCTCGGCGTCGCCGGTCCCGACGTTGCGGAACAGCGCGACGTCGGTCTGGCGGTTCACCACGACGAGGTCGAGCATCCCGTCGAGGTTCAAGTCGACGAGCGCCGCCCCACGCGCCCGGTCGTAGGCGACGATGCCGGCCTGCTCGGCGCCCTCCACGAAGGTGCCGTCGGGCTGGCCGATGAGCAGGTTGTTCGGGTCGCGCATCGCGTTGTCGACCTGGGCCTCCACGTTGCCCTTGCTCACGAACAGGTCGATGAAGCCGTCGTTGTTGACGTCCTCGAACTCGGGGTGCCAGGCGGTGGAGGGCAGGACGTCGCCGCCGGTGTACGGCCGTTGCGCGGTCACGCCGTGGGCCACTGCGATGTCGTGGTACGACGGCTGCGCCGGGCCGTTCTCGAGGGTCTGCAGCTTGTTGTCGCCCTGGCTGGTGATGAACACCTCGGGATACCCGTCGCCGGTGAGGTCCTGGCTGGCGATGCCCATGCCCCAGATCTGCAGCGAATGCCAACCGTCGGCCTCGGTGTACAACCGCGGTGGCTCACCGGGTGCGATCCGCCACAGCTGCTCCTCGCCGTCGAGGTAGTAGTGGCGGTCGTTGGCGACACGGAGGTCTCGCCGCCCCGATCGGTCCCAGTCACTGAACAGCACCGACAGGGTGCAGTAGCCGGGCGAGAGGTCGATCGGGTGTGCGTAGGTCGCGCCCGTCGACGACGGCCGCACGAGCCGGCTGTCCGCGCAGTCCTTGGTGTCGGGGACCAGGTAGTTGCCGAACGCCATCGTCGGCAGCGTGTTCGTGCCCTCCCACGTCGCGCTGAACCCGACCGTCCAGTCCGTCCCGCCTTCCACGCCGAGTGCGCTGGTGGCGTCCTCGAAGCGGCAGTCGCCCAGCCCTCGCAGCACCTCGTTGCTCCCGAGGCGGAGCACGACCAGGTCGAGGCGACCGTCGCTGTCGACGTCGAGCGGGTACGCGCCGGTCACATCGGTGAGGTCCGTGACCGGGGACGCGACCTGTTCGAAGCGGAGCGCGCCCCCCACTGGGCTCTCGTTGAGGTAGAGCGCAGCGGGACTGGTGCCGCCGGCGAAGTAGAGCTCGTCGCGGCCATCGCCGTTGCAGTCGAACGCGGCGACGCCACCGCCGACGAAGAAGTCGAAGTCACCCGTGTACGCGTGGTCGATGCCTGCCGCCGTCGCCTCGTTCACGAAGTGGGGCGCGCGTGCCGACGAGGAATCGGCGGACGATCCGCCGCAGGCGACGACGAGCGGGAGCATCGCCCCGGCCACGAGGACGGCCACCGTCGTCCCTCGCCGCGCTCGCGTGCTCCTGGTGGCGCGTCGCACGGCGCTCAGTTGCCGGCGTCGTAGGGGCGCTCGGCCACGTTGAGCCAGCGCCCACCCGTCGCGCGACGCAGGACGAACGTCGTCGCGAACGGCGACCGCGTGCTCGACGTCATGTGCCCCTTCGAGTCGTAGGTCTCGGTGGTCACCGTGCCGCGCGACTCCATGCCCAGGCTGAGCCCGTCCTGCCGGCCGAACGGGACGAGCAGCGTGACGTGGACGTCGTCGATCTCGTAGCGGTGGATGTCGACGCTGCCGGAGGTGGCTGCGGCGAGCCGGCCGCGCATGTCGTCGAGTCGGTCGCCGTGATCGACCGCCTCGAGGATCGCCGGGTCCTTTCGCAGCAACGCCTGGTTCTCGAGCTCCAGGTTCTCGGCGAGCGTGAGCACGATCTGCTGTGCGCCGGCGCCGGAGATCTGATGGTCCCAGTCGAGCACGCCCTGCTCGACCGTGATCGTGGGGAAGGTGGCCGGGTTCACCTGGTGGGGAACGCGCCCGATGATGCTCTCGCTGTCGGCGCCGAGCAGGCCTCTGGCCGAGGCGCCCGCGGTGACGACGCCGACGCCGACGACCGCCGCCGCCAACGCGATCGCTCCGACGCGAACGGCGGGCCGCCGCCCCCAGGTCTGGGATCCCTCACCGTGCACGAGTCGCCGCGCGAACGCGCCGAGTCGATCGTCGTCGGAGCCCGGCGCCGGGAGCACCCGCTCGAGCAGCGGGCGGGCCGCACACATCAGCGTCAGCCCGCCGAGGAGCGCGATCTTGGAGCCGAACTCGGTGGTCTGCGGCGCCATCAGCAGCGTGCAGGTGATCGCCACGAGGACGGCGAACACGATGCGACCGACGCGACCGGTCGGGACCGTCTTCGGGTCGGTGATCATGAAGAACAGGAAGATCAGCACCTCGGGCGAGGTGACGATGACCCGCCAGAAGTCGAAGCCGCACACGGGCGTGAACGCCCACCGCGCGGTGATGCAGTGGCCGGAGGCGGCGAGCAGTCCCATCCCGGCGGCGAACACGACCCAGAACGCGCCGGCTGCGGCGAGGAGCCGGAGCCGGCGGGTGATGAGCGAACCCCCGACGAGGATCACGGCATAGGCGGTGATCATCCAGCCGTTGAGTGGCGACCACCAGAAGTCGAGCGGTTCGACTCTGGTGCTGCCGAGCACGAGGAAGGCAGCGACGAGACCGAGGTTCGACGGGTTGAACAGATGCGATCCCCGGTAGCGGATCGCGTACTTCGTCATCAGCGAGAGCGCGGCGACGCCGGCGAAGACGTACCACTTGTGGAAGGTCCAGTGCTGGCCGACCGGGGTGGTGGGCACGCGCAGGATCAGCGCCACGCCGCTGCCGGTGAGCATCGCGCTCGCGGGCCAGACGAAGGATCGTGTGGAGCGGAACGTGATCACCACTTCGATGATCGCCGTCGTCAGGATCGCGGTGAGGATCTGCGGCACGCTGACCTGGAAGTGGAGGCCGACCTGGCCGAGCACGTGGAGGGTGATCACCACCGACGCGACGTGCAGCCGCGGGTCGCGCAGCTTCGGCAGCACGAGTGGGTAGACGCGATCGCCGACTCGAACGACTCGGCCCACAGGGGGCGCGTCGAGCACCGCCGTCGCCGTTGGCTGCGCGAGGATCGCCGCATCGCCCATGATCGGGAACACTACTGCCGAGGTGGTCGCAGCGTTCAGGCAGTCACGGCGGCCGATGCCGCTGTCTGAGGCGGAAACGGACGTGAACGGACGGACCAGAAGTTGGCCCACTCATCGTGTGGATGGCCGGGAACTTCCCGATGTCACGCGACGACTCCTGATCCGACGCCAGCGTTCGCGGAGGGACGACGACGATGACTGCAGTGACATATGCCGACGGGGCCGGCAGCCGACCAGCACCGATCACCGCCGAGGAGGCGGCCGACCTGGCCAGCCGCCGGTGGCGAACCCTGTGGAGGGTGCACTTCTACTCGGGCATGATCAGCATGCCGTTCATCCTGCTGATGGCGCTGTCCGGGCTCGTCATCCTGTACACGCAACCCATCCGCGACCTCACCCAGGGCGACCTGCGCACGGTGAAGGACAGCGGTGACTGGATCTCCTTCGATCGGCAGGAACAGGCCGTGGAGAAGGCGTACCCCGAACTCGCAGTGGTGTCGATGACCATGCCGAGCGACACCACGCACTCCACGATCTTCGGTCTCGAGAGCGGGCACGAGGCGTTCGTGAACCCGTACACCGGTGAGGTGCTCGGGCAGGAAGATCCCGGCGGCGGCGTCGTCGGCCTGGCCAACCGCCTGCACGGCTTCCTCAACAATGACAAGCGGATGGTCTCACTCCCCACCGTCAGCGCCCTGTGGGACGACGGCCCGGTGATGCGCGATTACGTGATCGGCGACCTTCTGTTGGAGATCATGGGCGTGTGGGTGCTGGTGCTCGCCGCAAGTGGCATCTACCTGTGGTGGCCGCGGAAGTCGCGCAACAACGGTGGGCTCCGCAACGGTCGAAGGCTGTTCGGCATTCGGCTCGGCAAGAAGGGCAGGGCGAAGTGGCGGGACCTCCACTCGGTGCCCGGCGTCGTGCTCTGCGTGATCCTGTTCGTCACGCTCGCCAGCGGCATGGCCTGGAGCACCTACTGGGGAACGAACTTCGGCGCGTTCGCCGACAAGGTGACCCCGAACACGTTCATGGACACACCGGCCAGCAGCGTCGGCACGCGCGGCGATCTCGACCGATTGGGGAATCAGATCCCCTGGAACACCGGCAGCGTTCCCATTCCCGCCAGCTATGCCACCGAGGCGAATGGTGAACTTCCCGCACCGGTCAGTCTCGACAGCGTGGTGACGATCGGCACCGACGAAGGCATGAAGCCCGGCTACACGGTCTACTTTCCGGACAACAGCCAGGTCGACGATGTCGGCAACCCGATCTACGGCAGCTTCACGCTCAGCAATTCGTGGCCGCGAAAGACGGGCGAGGCGCGCGACCTCTTCATCGATCAGTTCAGCGGTGCCACGCTCGCCGAGGTGAACGCGTACGGCTATGGATCGGTCGCGTATGCGATGGACACCGCCGTCAGTTGGCACATGGGTACTCAGTGGGGCCTCGTCACCCGGATCTTCATGACGCTGCTGTGCGTACTGGCGATCTGGGCCGTGACGAGCGCCCTGGTCATGTTCTGGAAGCGTCGCCGCCCCGGCACCTCCGGGCTGCCGCGGCGGCCGCGAACGGTGAAGATCGGCTGGGGGCTGTGGGTCATCATCGGTGGCCTGGCCCTCGTCTACCCCGTCTGGGGGGTGACCGCGGCGATGGTGCTCCTCGTCGACCGGTTCGTCATTCGAACGGTGCCGAGGTTGCGGGTCGCGTTCGGACAGCGATGAGGCTCGCACTCTTGGCGGTCGTGGTCGGTCTGCTTGCGGCTGCATGCGGATCGGATGCCGACACGACGGTGGCGCTCTCGTCGACAGGTGCGTGGGCGCGCACCACGCCACCCGGTGCCACCAACGGCGTCGTCTACCTGCAGGTCATCAGCCCCACCGATGACGCAATCGTGGGCGTCTCCGTGCCAGCCTCGGTTGCGGCGTCGGCGGAGTTGCACGAGACGATGGGCGGTGACGGCGGCGTCGCCATGCCCAACATGCCGAACATGGACAGCGGTGACGGCCAGATGACCATGACCCCTGTCGACTCGGTTCTGCTGCCCGCCGGCACACGGGTGGCTTTCGAGCCCGGCGGCACACACATCATGCTGGTCGACCTCGCGCGACAGCTGGTCGCAGGCGACCACCTCGCCCTCACGCTCGCTCTTTCCAGTGGCGCGACCCTTCCGGTCGATGTGGTCGTCTCCGACAACGCACCCTGAACCCGGGACCAGCGGTGCCCCCGAGCTGCAGGTCAATGACCTTTCACGGACGAGACGGTCCGAGCTGCCACGGCCGGGCATCAGCCGGTTCGATACATCCGTGATACATGCTCGACGTCAGTTCTGCAGAACCTCGACGACGCACCGAATTCCCGGAGCCCTCGCCAGTCTGGCATCGGCCGTGACGAGTGCGCACGCCAGCCCCTCGGCCAGCGCGACGTAGGCGGCATCGTCGGGGGTGACGTTCGCTCTGAGTTCGTACGCCCGTGGCATCAGACGGCCGGTGGGGACTCGCATCAGCGGGAGTGCAAGCAGATCGTCGATCGCGGAGCGGAACCTGCGAGCGGTGAGGTCGCCGGCCAGCCACCTTTTGCGGAGCACGGACACCGTCTCCACGTCGACCAGGTCGGGTGCTGAGGCCTCGCCTGCCGCGAGGAGTCTGGCGCGAGCAACCTGGCCTGCTCGGCCGTCGTCTCCGACGGCGTTGGCCAGGATCGATGCGTCGACGACGATCAACGTCGGCGCTCGTCATCCAGGTCGCCCACGGCGGTGTCGAAACCGACGCTGCCTCCCCGTCGTCGGCTGATCCTCTCGAGCACGTCGCTCATCGTCGGAGTGGTCGCCAGTCGGGTCAACTCTCCTGCGAGGAACTGTTGGAGTGACTGGCCCGCGGCCTCGGCCCGGCGCTGCAGCCCGGCGTGGATCTCATCGGGGACGTCACGTACCAGAACATTCGGCATGCTTGCATTCTGCTATCAGTTCTCACCGGACACACCCCGAAAACGACAACAGGCCCCCGAAGGGACCTGGTGACCTGGGACGAACCCAGCGCGCTCGAAGGGACTCGAACCCCTAACCTTCTGATCCGTAGTCAGATGCTCTATCCATTGAGCTACGAGCGCTTGCGGTTGGCAAGTGTAGAGGCCGACACCTCGCTTCGGCTACCGGAATCGGGACGGGTCAGAGGTTCCAGGGGGCGAAGCTGCCGGCCCGGTTGTACAGCACCAGCGCGGCGAGCGCGTTCACCCTGGGATCGGCCAACTGACTGGCACTCGTGACGCCCATCTGGGCGAGCCAACTCTTGTGGACGCTGAAGTAGATCTGGAACAAGCCGTAACAGCAGTAGTTCTTCGCCGTGGGCACCAGGTTGCTCTCGCGAGTGGCGATGCGGATGGCCTCGTCCTCGAGGTTGTCGGGCCACACATCGCGGATGATCTGAATGACCTGCGCCTTGGTGTACACGACCGGCGGAGGTGCCGGCTTGGCGGTCGTCGTCGTGGTCTTCACCGTGGTCGGTGTGGTCTTCGCCGGGGCGGTGGTGGACTTGGTCGCCGTGGTCTTCACCGCAGGAGCGGTGGCGTTGGCGGGCAGGCAGATCTGCTGCTTCGGGTAGAGCGCCGTCGCCGTGCTCGCGCTGTTCGCGGCGAGCAGGTCCTTGACCGACACCCCGAACTTCTTGGCGATGAGCACCCATGCATCGCCCGAACCGACCGTGTACTTCGAGGCGCACACGGACTGGGTTTTCACGACGGCGACGGACTTGGCCGGCTGGGTGGCGACCGTCGTGGACGCAGCGACCTTCGCGGTGGGCTTGCCAGAGGTGGCAGGCGTGGCCGGGGCCGCCGTGTCCGGCATGACCGTGTCCGGCACGACCGGGATCGCCGGCGGGAGGCTGTAGGGGTCGAGCCCGGCGGCAGAGGTCTCCGTGGTCTCTGCGGCGACGATCTGCCCGGACGGTGGCCTCGCTGCCGGGGGTGGTGCCGGCAGCCAGGGTGAGGTCGGCCGCCTGCGGCTTCACCGACGAGTTGCTGTCCCCCGATCGGAGCGTCATCGCCACCGGGACGAGGACGGCGATGGCGAGGGCCAGGGCACCCATCCGCCGCAGCAACGGATCGACGTGCTCGGTGGCGGCCCGGACCCGTTGGGTCGCGGCCGCGAGAGGGATCTGCTGCGTGGTGTGGACGTCGTCGTCGTCGTGGTGACGAACGCGCTGCGTGGCGGCGGTGGAGGTGGTCCGGCGGGGGCCGCGACGGGTGTTGAACCGTGCGAACCGGCCCTCGGGGACGTTGGCCCAGAACCCGAACTCGTCGTCATCGTTCTCGAACACGTCTCACCTCTTCCGAACCCGCCGGAGTCCGAACCGCCCCCCGAGGGGCCTTCAGAACATGAAAGGTCTACACGCGTCGTCATGAAAACGCAACAGTGTGTCAACTGTGTGACGGACGGTGGGTCCTCCCGAGAACGACAACAGCCCGAACCTGGAGGGGTTCGGGCTGAGCGGATCTCGCGTGGAGATCAGACGCGGAGAGGGTGGGATTTGAACCCACGGACCACTTTAAAGGTGGTCCCCGCATTAGCAGTGCGGTCCCTTCGACCAGACTCGGGCACCTCTCCAGGCGGGCGAAAGACTATCGCGCCAGGTGCCCAGGTCACACTGTGATCGGCAAGGTCAGCGCAAGTCCTCAGGCGTGGGCCGCCCCGGCGTCGGCTGCTCGGGCGTCGGCTGCTCAGGCGTCGGCTGCTCAGGCGTCGCCTTCTGGGCCGAGGTCGCCGGCCCACGGGGGAGTGCAGCTGTAGGGAGGGGTCCATGGCCCGCGGGCACAGAACACCCAGAGGTCGCTGGCCGCGTCGGCGCAGGCTGCCATGCTGGCCTTCACGTTCTCCTTGGTCCACCCGCGGCGGCCGAGCTCGCCGCTGGGCTCGAACATCCCGGACAGCGCGTTCAGCTGGAAGGTGCAGTGCGAGTCGTCCCGCGTCGCCAGGTTGAGGTTGACGGCCTGGTAGTTGCAGCTCCCCTCGCGGGAGGCGATGTAGATGAAGAACTGCTGGGTGCTGACGTCGGCGCCGTCCTTGGCGAACTCGTGGGCGATCGTGTCGGCGTCGGCCTTGCTGCACGCCTTGTGGTTGCCGTAGACGGGGATGCCCTGCACGACCCGCCAGTTCGGCTCGGCCTGGAACGGTGCCGGCCACCACTTCTCGTCGAGGACGGCGGTCCCTCCGTTGTCGGTGAAGCCGCTCCACACCCCCATGGCGGCCAGCGTCGAGGTGCCGGCGACTCCGTCGGCCTTGAGCGGTGGGTTGGCGAACTGGTACGCCTTCACCGCCGCCTGGGTGCTCTTGCCGTAGGTGCCGTCGACGTTGCCCGTGAACAGCCCTTCCTGCTTGAGCACCTGCTGCACGCACTCGGTCGAGGGCCCGCGGTCGCCCGGCTCCACGGGCGCGTCGGCCAGACACGCCGGTGGCGGGGCATTGTCGACGCCGGAGTAGTTGTTCATCGCGATCAAGGTCTGGGCGCCTGCATTGCCGTTGACCGTGAGCGGGGGATGGTCGATCTGGAACTTGATGACGGCGTCGGCGGTCGCCTGGTCGTAGCTGCCGTTGACCAGCCCGTGGTAGTAGCCGAGCCACATCAGGGCCCATTGCACGCAGATGACGCTGCCGCCAGCGGAGCCGACGCGAAGTTCGGCATCGGCGCGGCAATCTCCGAGCTCGGGCAGGTCGGCATGAGCCCGGGGTGCTCCGAAGGTGGGGGTGGCGACGACGAGTGCGAGCACTGCCATCGCCCGCATGAGCGTGCGCACCCCGCCATTTTGCCGGATGCGGCCCGGAAAATCTGCTGATCCGCCGATCTGGGTGTGCCCAGTGGGGTCGATGGCAAAGAAAAACGGACCTTCGTCACTTCACGGACAGCGCACGGGCGAGTACTTTCCGCGAGTAACGGGAAAGGGGATGGCGATGACCGCTGTCCACGCGTTGCACGACGCGCCCGAGGCGACCAACACGGCGGCCCGGTTCGACACAGCGTGGTTGCAGGCGTCCCCGCTGGCCCGTCGGGCGCTGCGGGCGGCACTCGCGACATCGATCGCCATCGGCATCATGGGCGAGGGTCTGCCGGCGACGGCCAGGATCAGCACGGCGTTGTTCGGCATCGTCCTCGCGGCGGCGGCATTGGTCGACGTGCACGAGCGGCGCCTGCCGAACGGGGCCGTGGCGGTCGCGGCCTGGATGGCACTCGCCGGACCGGTGGCGGCGCTGGATCCCGGGATGTGCGCTCGGGCCATCGTGGGAGGATGCATCGCCGGCGGGGCGATGCTGCTCGTCCGTCTCGTCCGCGGCGTGGGTATGGGCGACGTGAAGACCGCCGGCGCGATCGGCATGAGCGCGGGCGCGATCGCGCTCGTCGCCGCCCCGCTGGCGATCGCCGTCACGGCGTTCTCGGCGGCGGTGTACGGCGTCGTCGCTCATCGACGTCGCGTCGCGCTGGGCCCCTTTCTCTGGTTCGGGTGGGCGGCCTCGCTGCTCGTGATCTGTGTGGGGTGGTCGGTGTGAAGACGCAGTTGAAGGCGCGGGCGCGCGTTCGCACGCAGTGGATGGCACTGGCAGCCGCACTTGTCGTGCTGGCCGGCGTGTTGGTGTCCTGGGCGCTGTCGCAGGCTGCGGACAGGGTGCAGGTGGTCCAACTCACGCGGGCGGTCCCGTCAGGAGTCGAGATCACGTCGGAGGACCTCACCGTCACCGGCGTGGCCTACGACTCCCACGTGGAAGGGCTCGTGCCGGCCGAGTCGCTCGCCGCGGTCGTCGGCCGGGTCGCCTCGATCGACCTCGAGGCAGGCGCACTGCTCCAGGTCGGCATGTGGCGCGATGCGCCGGCGCTCCAGCCGGGCGAGCAGTCCGTCGGCGTGGTCCTCCAGCAAGGTCGCCTGCCCGCGGGTCTCGCGCAGGGTGATACGGCACTCGCCGCGCCGCTGCAGCCGGGGGACGCCACGTTGCCGGTGCCGGTGCGGGTCCTCGACGACCACTCGACGGCCGAGGGAGACGTGGCGCTCACCCTCGCCGTCGCGGCGACCGATGCCGTGACAGTGGCTCAACTCGCGGCGACGGACCAGTTGGTCCTGGTCGGCGAGTCCGTGGCCGGTGCATCGGTGGCCGGTGCGTCGGTGGCCAGTGCATCGGTGGAGGGTGAGTCGTGATCATCGCCGTCACCTCGTGGCGTGGCATCGGCGCGACCACGACCGCTCTCGTCACCGCGACCACACTCGCCGCAACCGACGATGCCTGGCTGATCGAGGCCGATCCCGCTGGCGGTGTGCTGACGGGGCGTATGCAGTTCGACTCGGCGAGCGAGCGGGCCTCGAACAGGTCGCGTTCCCCACCGACCGCGGTACCCCCTGGGACGCGTTCGAGGCGGTCGCGCATCGGATCGGAACGCTCCGGATCGTGTCCTGCCCCGCCGATCCGTTCCGCAGCCACGCCTGCCACTCGCCCCGCACTCCGTGGGCACCCGCACTCCACGATCTCGACGGGTCCGTGGTGGTCGATGTCGGTCGCCTCCGCGCTGGGTCCCCGGCCGCGTCGCTGTTGGCGCTCGCCGACGTCGTCGTGCTGGTGAGCTCCCCCGAGGTGAGCAGCGCGGTCGCCTCCGTCGAATGGGTTCGGGCGCGCGGTCGCGTCTCTCCGCTCGACGTCGAACTCGCCGACGCGACGATCCGGATGGTGATCGTGGACGCCCCGACCGGCGTGTCGTTCCCGAGGGCCGCCCTGCGCGATGACCTCGGCGACGAGTTCGGCGGCTGGTTGCCATGGGAGCCGACGACGGTCGACCTGCTCCACCGCGAGGCACAGGCGGGTGACCGCCGATTGCGTCGCAGCACGCTGATGGCGGCGGCGCGCGAGATGCTCGCGGGGTTCGACGTGGAGCCGGCGGTGATCCGATGAACGAGGACGAGCTGGACGTGATCGTCGCCGAGGTTCGCCGGCAGTGGGGTGACCGGCTCCCCGTGCCGACGAGGGACGAGTCGGCGACCGAGCGCGACCAGCGCGAGCACGCCACCCGCGACGTCCTCGAGCGAGTGGTGCTGCCAGAGCTGGAGCGGCAACGGCTGTCGGCACGCCTGTCGCCGCTGTCGGCCAGCGACCATGCGGCGCTCGTCGACCTGATCGTGTCGGAGATCTTCGGCCTGCCGCGTCTGCTGACGGTGCTTCGGGACCCACACGTCACCGACGTGCTCGTGTTCGGCGCGGACCCGGTGCGCGTCGAACGCAGCGACGGCACTCGCCAACTCCTCTCACCCCTGGTCAGGCGCGACCGCGATCTGGAGCGGATCATCTACGACACCGCCGCAGCGCGCCGCCGGCCGTTCAACCGGGAGAACCCGTTCGTCGACCTCGAACTCGAACCGGGTGTGAGGTTCCACGGTGAAGGTTTCGACGTCGTGCAGCGCCCACTCGTGACCATCCGGCGGGCAGCGATCTTCGGCATGTCCCTCGACGACCTCGCCGAACGCGGGATGCTCGACGACGCGGGCGTGTCGCTCCTGCGAGCGGCCGTCGCGGCCGACATGAACATCGTCGTCTGTGGACGAATGGGTTCGGGCAAGACCACCCTGCTGCGCGCCCTGTTGAACGAGGTCGACGAACACGACGTGATCGTCACCGTCGAGACCGACTTCGAGCTCAACGTCGCGTCGATGGGTCTGCACCGCTACGTGCACGCCTATCAGGCGCGCGTGCCGAGCACCAACGACGGCGTGGGGATCTCCTGCCACGACATGATGGTGCCCGCGGTGCGGACCCGAGCGGACTGGATCGTGGTCGGAGAGGTGCGCGGCGCCGAGGGCGGCGCGCTCGTGCAGGCGATGTCGATCGGGCAGGGCGCCATGGCCACGGTGCACGGCGGCTCCGCCAAGGACGGGATCGAGCGCCTCGCGGAGCTGATCGCGTATCACAGCGGCGTCGAGCTCCGCATGGCCCGCTGGCAGGTGTATCGCAGCGTCGACCTGGTGGTCCATGTCACGGGCGACAACCGGCACGGTCGCTACGTGACCGAGATCGCCGCGCCGTCGGTGGAGGAGGACGGTGCCCGTTTCATCCTCCATCGCCTGCTGGCGCCACGGTCGGGCGCTCCCGACGGTCGTGGTCGACCGGCGTCGGAGCCGCAGCGCGTCATGGCGGAGCGGCTCGTTGCTGCAGATCTGGCCTTCTCGGCAAGGCCATGGCACAGCGGCGTGGACACCCATCGTCCTCTTCGGTCCGGTGAGCCGGCCCTCGCGGGAGTGGCGGGATGATCGGACTCGCCGCACCACCGACCGCAGTCGCGCTGCTCGTGTGCATCCTCCTCGCGCTCGCCGCAGTGGCGTTGGCGAGGGCGACCGACGGATCGGATGGCGCACCGCCGAGCGCGTCCACGGTCTCGATGTTCGCCGGTCTCGGGCGCGCCCGAGGCATCGCGGCCGCCGTGGCGGCGTTCGTGACGCTCATGGCCACCCGATGGGTGCTGCTCGCCGCGTTGGCGGGTGCGATGGTCCTGTTCTGGGGACGGTTGCTGCACGATCAACGTGCCGACCTCGAACGACGGCGGGTCGAGGGCATCGCCAAGTGGCTCGAGGACCTTCGCGACACGCTGCGCGGCTCCTCGATGGGTGCCGAGGACGCGCTCGAACAGGTGGCGATGCGGCCCCCGGACGCGATCGCCCTGCCGTTGCGCAACTTCGTCCATCGCCGTCGCCAGGGCTTCCGCACCGAGGATGCCCTCGCCGACCTCGCCGACGACCTGGCCCATCCGATCTCCGACGCGGCGATCGCGGCGATCCGGCTCGTCATCGGCGGCTCGACCAGCGCCGGACGGCTCTACGGCACGGTGCATGCGCTCGCATCCGCGGCCCGTGACGAGGTGACGGCGCGCGAACGCATCGATCGCACCCGGTCCGTGTACCAGTCGAGCATGAAGCGCCTGGTCGTCATCGGTGCGCTGCTCGTGGCCTACCTCGAGTTCGCCGGCGGCGATCTGTTGCAGCCGTATGGCACCGCTGTCGGGCAGGTGGTGCTGTTCGTTCCCCTGGCGATGTGGTTGGGCTGTGTCCTGTGGTTGCGCTCGCTGTGCCGCTACGACCTTCCTCCGCGCTCCCGCATCGTCGGATCCGACGAGGTGCGGTCGTGAGCCCGCTGCAGGTCGGGGCCGCCGCCGCCACGCTCGTCGGTGTCGCGCTGTGGTGCATCGCCGTCGCGACTCGTCGCGCGCCGCGGTCGCTGGCGGCCGCACGCGAGCAGATGTTCGGCAGTGTGCACGACCTCGCACGCGAGCGCTCCTCGTTCGCCGACGATCTCGCGGCCGGATCGGCCGGCCGGTGGATCGGGCAACACTTCGGGCCCGGTCTCGACATCATCGGGCTGACCGCGGTGGACGTCATCACGAGGGTCCTCACCTCCGTCGCCGTGATGGTGGTCGCCGTTTCGGCCGCACTGGCGGCGCTGACCGCCATGGGCCTGCTGCCGCTGTCACCGGCGTGGCTCCTCGTGGTGCTCGCACTGGGCGCGATGGCAGGCTGGATCGCGCTGCACGACCTGTCCGCGAAGGTGGAGCGCCGGCGTCGTGAGGTCCGCCAGGCGGGGAACGACTTCATCCAGCTCGTGGCGGTCGGTCTCACCACCGACCAGAGCGTGGAGGAGGCCATCCGATTCGCGCTCGGCGTGGGCGCGAGCGACGCCTTCGATCAACTTCGTGCGGAGGTGGCGACGGCGCCACAGCGCGGTGTCCCCGTGTGGGAGGCGATCGACGAGTTCGGACGTCGTACCGGCGTGCGCGAGCTCTGCGAGTTCGCCACCTCGATCGAACGTCAGGGTCTTCAGGGCGTGTCGATCAGCGAGACCGTGGCCACCCTTGCCGCTGCCATGCGCGCCAAGGGGCTCGACGAATTGGAGCGCGAGGCCGATCAGGCCAACGCGAACCTGTCCGGCCCCACCATCGGCTTCGTGGTCACCACGATCGTGTTCTTGGCCTATCCGCTGGCGCAGCGAATCAGCGACGCCTTCGGCGGATAGGCGGAGCGGGGCACCCCCGTCGAGGTGCGATCAACGAGAGAGAGAACTGGAATGAACGAGCACTTGATTCCGCTCGCGGTGTGGCTGCACGTCGCGTTCGCCGGCCTGCAGGACCGAGCCCGCGACGCGTGGGATGCGCGCCACGAGGACGACGGCGTCGACGAGGCCGTCACCAAGATGATCTGGTTGGCCGTCGGCATCGTCGTCGCACTCGCAGCGACAGCGTTCTTCATGGCCAAGTTCAATCAGGCCAAGAGCAACGTCCCGGATCCTGTCGCACCGTGACCACCCGCAGCGACCGAGGTTCGGTCGACGTGTCCGTGCAGATGCTGTTCGGGTTCATGGCGGTGCTGTTCGCGCTCGCGCTGATCTTCGAGACCGTCGCCTACTGGCATGCGCGGAACGTGTTCGACGACGCGGCGGCCGAAGGCGCGAGAGTCGCGGCGGCCTTCGACGGCTCATGTGCCGATGGCATCGCTGCGGCGACGACGATGGTGCGCGACACGGCCGGATCGTGGGGTCGCTCGGCGACCGTCACCTGCGTCGACGGGCCGGTGGTGACCGTGACGATCATCGGGCGGACCGCGGGCATCCTCGGCCCGGCGATGGGGATGCAGGCACGCGTCAGTGAATCGGCGCCCAAGGAAGGCTGATGTGGACAGCGCGAAGGATCTGGCCGGGAGCGACCGCGGCATCGCCACGCCCGTGGAGATGATGTACCTGCTCGTCTTCTGCATCGTCTCTGTCGTGTTCCTCGGCTTCCTGGGCCGGCTGCACGCGGCCGGCGTCCAGGTCACCAACACCGCCCAGTCCGCGGCCAGGGCGGCATCGATGGCGCCCGACCCCGCTGCGGCGACGCGCGCAGCCGACGAGGCGGTGGCGATGTCACCGCTGGTCCGCCGGTGCGAATCCGGGCTCCACGCGAACACCACATGGGCCCCCTCCCCCTCGGGTACCTGGCAGGGAGGCGCAGTGACGGTCGAGGTCGTGTGCACGGTCCGCAACCAGACGCTGACGGGCGTGTGGTCGCCCGGCGTGCGCACCGTCACCATGCGCGACACGCAACCGGTGGACCGGTACCAGCGATGAAACGCGACGACTGCCTCGAGGGGCCCGACCGGGGTGCGATCGGCGTCGTCATGATGCTCCTGCTCGTCGTCGTCCTCGGTGGTGCGGGACTGGTCGTCGACGGTGGCCGGGCGATGGTCGCTCGGCGACACGCGTCGAACACCGCCGAGGCCGCGGCGCGGGCGGCCGTCTCCACGGCGACCCCCGTCGCGGGGTTCGACCCGATCGCTGCCCGGACCGCCGCGCTCGACTACGCCGCGCACGCCGGAGTGGATTCGCGCGACGTCACCGTCGTCGTGGCTGCCGACTTCGTGCGCGTGACCGTGGTGGAGCGACGCGCCACGGTCTTCCTCATCCTCGGTGGACAGTCCACCATGACCGTTCGGGCCACCGGCACCGCACGGATCACCTACTCCGATTGAACGATCCGAAAGGAACGCATCGTGCGTGCTCTCCCCCGCAATCTGCTCCGACTGCTCACTCTGCTCGCTCTGGCGGGCGTGCTGCTCGGCCTTCCCGTGGTCGTGCTCGCCACCGTCGGCATCCCTTTCCCGTCGTGGCAGCAATGGCAGCACGCGTGGACCAGTCATCGCGTCGAGAGCGACTTCGTCGTCCGTCTCGGTGCAGCGATGTTCGCGACACTCTGGTGCTGGTTCGCACTCACCGCCGTCGCCGAGGCGTGGAGCATCTTCCCCGTCCGCCACGAAGCCTCTGCCGCGTCCGCCGCCCCGCTCGAGCGCGGGCCGTCCGGCTGGGTGCGTGGACTCGTCCGCTTCGTCGCGGTGTCGTCGGTGACCGCCTCGGCCGCGCTGGGGACGGTCGCTCCCATGGGCCGGTCCCTCCACGCCGACTCGGCACCGTCGTCGGCCCGTCGTCGGTGCCGCTGGTGGCCGAGGACGTCGTGCCCACACCGCTCGGGACGGCGCACGTGGTGGTGGCCGGGGACTCGTACTGGCGGATCGCCGACGCCCACCTCGCCTCACAACTCGATCACGATCCGTCGCCGCGTGAGGTGTACGACCTCACCCGCGAACTGGTCGATGCCAATGCGGCACGACTCGGACACCGCGATCCGACGCTGCTCCTTCCCGGTGAACTCGTGGTCGTCGACGACCCCTCGCCTCCCTCGGCCGCTGCCGCCACCGGTCCTGGGGCCGCCCAGACGACCCACGTGCCATATGTGCTCGCCGACGCGCAGCCGGATCGGCGAGCAGTGCCGCCTGCACCCGTCGGGCCCGCACCTGTCGAGACCCCCTCGGTGGAGCCCGCGGCGATGCTGGCTGCGGACGTGGCGATCCCGGCGGCGGACAGCGTCGGTGCCGCGGCGTCGTCGGTGCCGTACGCGTTGGGACTCGGCGGGGCACTCATGATCGCGGTCGGCACGGTGGGCGCCGTGGAGGTTCGTCGTCGCCGTCTCCTTCGCGGCGGCCTCGTCGGGGCGCGTCTGGTCCCGCCCACGGTCGAGCAGGCGCGCACGGAGGTCCTGCTGCGCACGATCAACGCGGGCGAGCGCATCGCTCGGCTCGATGTCGCGCTCCGCGCCGCTGCTCGCGACCTGGCCGACCAGTCGGCATCGATCGTCGCCGCCGTCGTGGACGAGGCCGGAGGGGTGCACGTGTTCGTCCGAGGCTCCGCCGTGCCCTCCGATCCGGCCTGGCATGCAGACCTGCTCGGCGGCAGCTGGCATCTTCCGGCGAGTGTCGAGATCGGACATCTCGTCGCGGCCGCTCGCGACTGCACACAGCCGTGCCCTGCGTTGGTGCACATCGGCGCGGTTCCCGACACCGGCGAGCTGTTCGTCGACCTGGAGGCGATCGGGGTGCTCGGGATCGAGTCGCCGTTCGCCGAGCCGCTGATGCGCGGCATCGCCGCGTCACTCGCTCTGTCGCCCTTCGCCGATTCGATCACGGTGCTCGCTGTCGGCCTGGGCGACTTGGCACTCGGCGATGCATGCGTCGAGTCGTTGACGTCGTTGCACGAGGCGATCGAGCAGACACGACACGTCGTGGGCAGCACGGAGTTGCTCGCACGAGACCGCACCACGTTCGCGCTCCGCGCCGCGAGCCTCGGCGGGGAGACGTGGGATCCGGTCGTCGTGCTCGCCGGCGATCATGAGCTCGACGACTCGTCGCGTACCGCGCTGCTTGCCGAGGTCCACCCCGGTCGCGGACGAGCCGTGGTCGTCGGCGGTCGCGTGGACGACCACACGTTCACGTTGCGGTTCGACGGAGCGTCGCATGTGCTCGAGCCCCTGGGCTTGCGAGTCGCTCCCGTCGGGCTCGACGACGCGGATCTCGCTGCGGTCGAGGATCTCCTCGAGTCCGTGTCGGCGCCGATGCTGGAACCGGAGATCACGAGCCCGCTCACGGAGTCCGTCATCGAGGTGGTGGGCGCAGCCACCGACTTCGTCCCGCCTCACTGGTCGCTGATGGTCCGCCTGCTCGGTCACGTTCGAGTCGTGACGCCGGACGGAGCCGAGGCGACGTTCGAACGCGCCAAGGCCCTGGAGCTCGTCGCGTGGCTCTCGCAGCACCGCGAACGTCCGACGCGTTCGACGGCGCGGGCCGGTTTGTGGGAGGTCGAGGTCCGGTCGGCGACGTTCGCCAACGTGGTCAGCGAGGCGCGTCGGACCCTGGCCCGAGCCGTCGCGCCGCCCGAAGGTCACGAGTGGATCGCGCGGACGATGACCGACGACCTGCCCCTCCACGATGCGGTGATCAGCGACGCCGATCTTCTCGCGCTGCGCGTCGCCGCCGCCCGCGGTCGCGCCTCGGCCGACGCGATCGAGATCCTGCGGCCGGGCCTCGAGTTGGTCACGGGTCTCCCGTTCCTCGGCACCTCCTACCTGTGGGCCGACGCCGAGGGGCATGCGTCGTCGCTCACGCTGCTCGCGACCAACGCGGCGACGGAGCTCGCCGAGCACTATCTGGCCCTGGGGGACACGGACGGCGTCTTCTGGGCGACCGGTCGAGGGTTGATGGTGCTCAACGGCCACGAGGCATTGATCGCGTTGCGGATGCGGGCTCACGCCGACCGCGGCGACCTCGCGGGCGTGCGCGCCGAGTGGGCGAGCTACGAGCGAGCGCTGGCGCTCGACACGTGGGCAGCGGGGGAGCCGTCGCCGAAGCTCGTCGAGCTTCGCCAGGAACTGCTCGCCGGTGTCCGTCAGCCTCTGTCGTAGACCTCGACGCCGGGCACGATGTTCGTGCGGAACAACTCGAGCACCTCGCCCGGTTGGGCGTGGCGGCCTGTGGCGTGCTTGGAGTAGAGCAGCGTGCCGTCGACCTCGACGTCGAACACACCCTTCGAGCCCATCACGAGCGTGAGGTCAGCGATGACGTGCTGGTAGTCGTGGAGCAGATCGTGAGCCGCGCGCACGGCGCGGTCCGAATAGTCTCAAGGCACGCAGTAGGTGATGCGGATGCGATGCGGATCCATGCCGTCACCGTACCCCGCGCCGCGCGTGACGGCGGGCTGTTGGAGCCGGGTGCGAGGATCGAACTCGCCACCTCATGATTACAAGTCAAGCGCTCTACCAACTGAGCTAACCCGGCGTCGACGCGATTGTACGGCCCCTTGGTCAGTCGACCGCGGCGAGTTCGCGGACGCGGGCCAGCAAGATGTCGATCGCCGGCTCGTTCATCCCGCCCTGGGGGAAGATCACATCGGCGTGGCGCTTGCTCGGCTCGATGAACTGCTCGTGCGACGGCCGCACGGTCTCCAGGTACTGCTGGATGATGCTCTCGTGCGTGCGCCCGCGCTCGGCCACGTCGCGACGCAGCCGGCGGATGAGTCGCAGGTCGGCGTCGGTGTCCACGTAGATCCGCAGATCGAAGCGCTCCCG
This sequence comes from uncultured Acidimicrobiaceae bacterium, assembly GCA_963720695.1. GTDB lineage: Bacteria > Actinomycetota > Acidimicrobiia > Acidimicrobiales > Ilumatobacteraceae > UBA668. The sequence goes on along the minus strand of CAVRGG010000003.1, from coordinate 75,427 downwards.
GAGTTGCTGCTCGTAGAGCACGAGGATTCCTTCGACGACGACGATCGTGGCCGGCTTCAGCATCCGTACGTCGTCGCTGCGGTCGTAGATCGTGAAGTCGTAGATGGGCACCGGGACCGCAGCACCGGCCGACAGCGCGGCGAGGTGGTCGTTGAGCAACTGCCAGTCGAACGCGTCGGGATGGTCGTAGTTGATCTTGGCCCGTTCCTCGAGCGGCTTGTCGTGCTCCGCGCAGTAGTACGAATCGAGCTTGATCAGCGCCAGGTGATCGGCCCCAGCGAGGACGGCCAGCTTCTCGCTGAGCGTGGTCTTGCCCGAGCACGTGCCGCCGGCGACCCCGATGAGGAACGGACGGCTGAACGACGACATGGACCGACACGCTAGCCATGGCGATCACGAGGGACGAGGCGAACACATGTGCGGTGCTTGGAATGGGTGGTCGCCACGGGGCAGGCTGTGGGCATCATGACAACGGAGTACGAGACCCCGGACCACCTCAACGAGCGCGAACTCGCCATCATCGAGTTCGAGTCGTCGTGGTTCACACTGGACGAAGATCGGCACGATGCGATCCGCGCGCGATTCGCGTGTTCGGTGGAGGAGTACAATCTCGAACTCAACCGGGTCATCGATCACCCGGCGGCGTTGCTCGCCGACCCGCTGGTGGTTCGCCGCCTGCGCCGTCACCGTGAGCGCCGTCGTCGGGCGCTCATCGACGGCACGGCTGCCGGCGAACAGGCCTGAACCAAGGAGCCACCATGAGCAACGACAACGCGGGCCGACCGTCCCGCTCCACGGGTGGAAACGCACCGATGGGGTCCACGGTCGCCATCGTGGTCACGGCCGTCGCCGTCATCCTCGGGTTCCTGATTCTGCGCAAGATCAACGACAACGGTTCGTCGGGCACCACCAAACCCGACACCTCCACGTCGACCTCCACCACGATCGACACGTCGAGCAGCGTGGACCAGACCACGTCCACCACGCAGGCACTGATCACCCAGGGCACGAAGGTGCAGGTCGCCAACGCCAGCAACGCCAGTGGCACCGCCAAGCAGATGACCACCGCGCTGTCGGGCAAGGGCTTCGACACGGCCGATCCCACCAACGCCACGGTCTCGCCGAAGCTGGACCTCACCAAGGTGATCTACGACGCGTCCAACCCTGCAGCGCTGCCGGTTGCCAGCTCGGTGGCGCTCGTCCTCGGTGGTGTCACCGTCGAGGCGTCACCGACCCCGCCTCCCGTCGAGGCGGGTGCGTTCGCCGAGGGCAGCGGTGTGATCGTGCTGTTGGGCAACGACCTCGCCGGCAAGACGCTGCCGGCGATCGCAGGCGAGCCGACCACCGGCACCACTGCGCCACCGACCACCTGACGCTCACGACGCGTCAGGGCGCGTAGTCCTGGATCGTGCGGCCGTGGGAGCGGTCGGTGATCTCCTTGGCGCGCTCACGGAACTCGGCGAGCAGTGCGTCGCGATCGATCGTCAGCAGTGTGCGATCGCGCATGAGCACCCGTCCATCGACGATGGTCGTGCGCACATCGCTCGCCCTGACCGAGTACACCAAGGCGGCGGCCAGGTCGTGGAGCGGCTGGCAGTGGAAGCCGGTGGTGTCGACGAGGATGAGGTCCGCTCGAGTCCCCGCCGCCAACTCGCCGATCTCGCCGCGCATGCCGACCACCGCTGCTGAACCGGAACCGGCCATCTGCAACGCGGCGGCGCTCGTGAACCAGGTGGCGTCCTGCGCCAATTGCTTCTGCACGATCGCCGTGATGCGCATGCTCTCCAGAATGTCGAGCGTGTTGTTGGAGGCGACGCCGTCGGTGCAGTAGCCCACCGGTACGCCGACGGCGAGCAGGTCCTTGATCGGCGTCAGCGGACCGAGCGCGAACTTGAGGTACCCCTTGGGGCCGTGGGTGACCCCGACACGGTCGCGGTGCTCGGCCAACAGCGGGATGTCGTCGGGAACGATGCCGTTGCCGTGGGCGATGATGACGCCGGCATCGAGCACGCCGGTGCGCTGGAGCACCTCGATGGGGGAGATGCCGCGAGCCTCGATGCTCTTGGTGGCCTGAGCGATGTCCTCGGACGCGTGGGTGTGCACCTTGATCCCGAGGCGCCTCGCCGCGTCGGCCGCACCGGCGAGGTCGTCGTCGCTCACCGTGTACGGCGCGTGGGGTGCGATGCACGTGCTGATCCGTCCCCCGGCGGCGCCGTTCCACTGCTCGGCGAACGCGACCGACCCCGCCAACCCGTCGGGTCCCTGCGAGCTGAAGAACGCACTGCCCAGGTTGGCGCGCAGCCCGCTGTCGATCACCGCCTGCGCGGCCTGTTCCATGAAGAAGTAGTGGTCGGCGAACATGGTGACGCCCGATTCGATCATCTCCGCAGCGGCCAGCAGCGTGCCCAGGTACACGTCGCGTTCGACGAGGTTCACCTCCATCGGCCAGATGTAGTCGTTGAACCAGCTGCCCACCGCGACGTCCTCGGCCGCGCCGCGGAGCAACGTCATCGCCGCGTGGCAGTGGGTGTTGACCAGTCCAGGCATCGCCACCATGCCGCGGGCGTCGATCACCTCGCGGGCGGCCGGAGCGGCCGTACCGGGGCGGGTGTCGATCGAGGTGATGAGCCCGCCCGCGATGGTGATGGTGGTGCCGGGAGCGAACTCGGCATGCGTGCCCGAGGTGCCGATGAGCGCCGTGCAGTTGACGATCGCGAGGTCGGGAGTCGGGAGGGCAGCGAAGTCGTCCATGGGCGGGCAACCTAGCGAATGGCGAGGTCTGGTCAGTCGTCCCGCAACAGGAGTCCGGCCGCGTGCTCGACGCACCACAGTGGCTCGCGCATCGCCCGCTCCAACCCGAACTCGCGCACCAGCGATCGATGGCGGATGCGGTGCTCGACCTCGGGTGCGCTGTCGCCGACGATGGCGGCCACCGGTCGATCGGCTGCCGCGCACATCTCCTGGACCCCGCCGATCACCTTGCCCTCGAAGCTCTGCTCGTCGAGGAAGCCCTCCCCGGTGATGACGAGGTCGGCGCCGACGATCTTGTCGTGCAGATCGAGTTCGTCGGCGACCAGTTCGAAGCCGGGCAGCAACCGGCCGCCCAGCGCCACCAACCCTCCGGCCAGCCCACCCGCGGCGCCGGTCCCCGGGATGTCGCGCACGTCGATGCCGTACTGCTCCTTGTACATCTGGATCAATCGCTCCAGCCGACCACGCAGCATGTCGACCTGCGCAGGGCTCGCGCCCTTCTGCGGGCCGAAGACCGGTGCCGCGTCGACGAACAAGGTCTGCACGTCGCACGCCACGAGCAGCTGCACCGCCTTGAGTCGAGCGGGGGCGGTGATGGCGCGCACACATCCGAGGCCGCCGTCGGTGGTGGCCGATCCGCCGAGGCAGACGACGATCTTCTTCGCGCCGAGGTCGAGTGCCTGGTCGATCAGCTCGCCGGTGCCGGTGGTGGTGGCGGCCATCGCATCGTTGCCCTCGGCGCCGCCCACGAGGGTGAGGCCGGACGCGCGTGCCATCTCGATGACCGCAGTGCCGCGGTGGAACCGCCATTCGGCCTCGACCGAGTCACCCAACGGCCCGGTGACGGTGCTGACCCGGTTGGCCCCGCCCAGCGCTTCGAGCGTGCCTTCTCCGCCGTCGGCCACGGGCAACTCGACGCAGTCGTGGCCCAGTTCCCAGCAGGCGTGACCGATCGCCGCCGCGACCTGAGCCGCGGTGGCGGTGCCCTTGAACTTGTCGACGGCGGCGAGCACTCGCATCGGCCCCAGGCTACGGGCGGGCGACGCGAGGGGGCGTAGTCTCCGGCCCCATGGGAACACTCGACGACGTCTTGGGACTCGACGCGACCGCGCAGGCCGAACTCGTGCACCACGGCAAGATCACGGCCGCCGAACTGGTCGCCGCGTCCATCGCCGCGGCCAACGAACGGAACCCCGCACTCAACGCGATCATCCATCCTCGGTACGACGCAGCGCTCCGCGAGGCCGAGGCGGTGCAGCCCGAGCACGGCGGACCGTTCGCCGGCGTGCCGATGGTGGTCAAGGACCTCGGGTGCGACATGGCAGGGGAACCGTCGCACGGGGGGACTCGGGCGTTGAAGAACATCGACCATCGAGCGCCGCACGACTCCGCGCTGTACCGCCGGTTTCGGCGCGCCGGGTTCGTCGCCATCGGTCGCACCAACACACCGGAGTGGGGGAGCACCATCACCACCGAGCCGCTCGCGTACGGGCCGTCCCGAAATCCGTGGAACACCGATCACTCCACCGGGGGCTCCTCGGGCGGTTCGGCGGCCGCGGTCGCGGCAGGCATCGTCGCCGTCGGCCATGCCAATGACGGGGGTGGATCGATCCGCATCCCCGCCTCGGAGTGCGGCCTCGTCGGACTCAAGCCGACTCGTGGACGGGTGAGCGGGGCGCCCGACGTCGGCGAGGGGTGGGCCGGGTCGTCCATCGACGGCGCGGTCACGCGTAGCGTGCGAGACGCAGCCGCGGTGCTCGACGCGATCGCCGGGTACGAACCCGGTGATCCGTACATCGCCCCGCCGTTCGCGCGTCCGTTGCGCGACGAGGTCGGCGTGCCGCCGGGGCACCTGCGCGTGGGCGTCTGCACCGGCGTGGGATTCACAGGCGCGTTCGTCCACCCCGACTGCATCGCCGCGGTCGACCGCGCGGCAGCGTTGCTCGAGGCCGCCGGTCATCACCTCGAGGTGTCGTGGCCTGCCGCGATCACGGATCCAGGACTGGTCGAGCGCTTCATCACGGTGCTGGCCGCGAACACCGCGTACGACCTGCAACTCCTCGAGGAGATCCTCGGGCGCCCGGCGACCGAGGACGACCTGGAGCACGACAACCTGCGCTTCGCGGAGATCGGCAAGACGGTGTCGGCGCAGGAGTACGTCGCCACGCTCGACGCGCAGCACGCGTGGAGCCGACGGATGCTGTCGTGGTGGCACCCGTCCGACGGCAGCCATGGCTTCGACCTCCTGCTCACGCCGGTGCTCGCCACCCCGCCGCCGGAGATCGGCTACCTGAGTGGTCCGGAGGGTGGTCGTCGCGTCGGCGAACTCATGCTGTTCACCGCCCAGTTCAACGTCACCGGCCAACCCGCCATCAGCCTGCCGCTGCACCGGACGGCCGATGGCCTCCCTGTCGGGGTGCAACTCGTCGCCGCGTACGGACGCGAGGACGTGCTGGTGCGTGTGGCCGCGCAGCTCGAAACCGCCGCGCCGTGGCCCACGCTCGCGCCGAGGTGAAATCCCGACCTGCTTGGTAGCGTTTGGCCCCATGGCTGTCACTGTTCGAATCCCCACCACGCTGCGCCCCATGGCGGGCGGTAACTCCCAAGTCCAGGTGGAGGGGGCGACGCTCACCGAGGTCATCGATGCGCTCGAGGCCGTACACCCAGGCTTCCGCGACCGGCTGCTCGACGAGTCGGGTGAGATGCGCAAGTTCGTCAACATCTTCGTCGCCGACGACGACGTCCGTTACCTCGACGGGCTGAACACCAAGGTGCCCGCCGGCGAGACCGTCAGCATCATCCCCGCCGTCGCCGGCGGCTGACCCGCTGCCCCCGAGCGCCCGCCCACTCGGCGGGCGTGCGCAGGTGCTGGAACGACGAAGGGCCCGGCGCCGAAGCGCCGGGCCCTTTCACATCGTCGTGCTCAGAAGTCTTCCATGCCGCCGCCCATGGGGGCGCCGCCATCCTTCTCGGGCTTGTCGGCCACGACGGCCTCGGTGGTGAGGAACAGGGCGGCGATCGACGCCGCGTTCTGCAGCGCCGAGCGGGTCACCTTCGCGGCGTCGATGACGCCGAGCTTCACCAGGTCGACGTACTCGCCGGTGGCCGCGTTGAGGCCCTCGTTGCCGGTGAGGCTCTTGACCATCGACACGACCACGCCGCCTTCCATGCCGGCGTTCTCGGCGATCTGCTTGAGCGGGGCCTCGAGGCTCTTGGCGACCATACGCGCACCGGTGGCCTCGTCACCGACGAGACCCTCGGCGACCTTGAGCACCGCGGCCTGGGCACGCAGCAACGCCACGCCACCGCCGGGCACGACGCCCTCTTCGATGGCGGCCTTGGTGGTGCTGACCGCGTCCTCGATGCGGTGCTTCTTCTCCTTCAGCTCCACCTCGGTGGCGGCGCCGACCTTCAGCACGGCAACGCCGCCGCTGAGCTTGGCGAGGCGCTCCTGGAGCTTCTCGCGGTCGTAGTCGCTGTCGGTGTTGTCGATCTCGGCCTTGATCTGGTTGATGCGGCCCTTGATGTCGTCGTCACTGCCGGCGCCCTCCACGATGGTGGTCTCGTCCTTGGTGATGATGACCTTCTTGGCCCGGCCGAGCAGGTCCAGCGTGGTGTTCTCCAGCTTGAGCCCGACTTCCTCGCTGATGACCTGGCCACCGGTGAGGATGGCGATGTCCTGCAGCATGGCCTTGCGGCGCTCGCCGAAGCCGGGGGCCTTGACGGCCGCGGACTTGAACGTGCCCCGGATCTTGTTGACCACGAGCGTGGCCAGGGCCTCGCCCTCGATGTCCTCGGCGACGATGACGAGCGGACGACCGCCCTGCATGACCTTCTCGAGGATCGGCAGCATGTCGCGGACGGAGCCGATCTTCGACGAGACGAGCAGGATGTACGGGTCGTCGAGCGACGCCTCCATCCGCTCCATGTCGGTGGCGAAGTAGGGCGAGATGTAGCCCTTGTCGAAGCGCATGCCCTCGACGAGGTCCATCTCCATGCCGAAGGTCTGGCTCTCCTCGACGGTGATCACGCCGTCCTTGCCGACCTTGTCGATGGCCTCGGAGATCATCGTGCCGATCTCGTTGTCGGCCGCCGAGATCGAGGCGACCTGTGCGATCTGGTCCTTCGAGTCGACTTCCTTGGCCAGGTCCTTGATGCTGGCGACGGCGGCGTCGACGGCGGCCTCGATGCCCTTCTTGAGGGTCATCGGGTTGGCGCCGGCGGCCACGTTGCGCAGGCCTTCGCGGACCATGCTCCATGCGAGGACCGTGGCAGTGGTGGTGCCGTCACCGGCGACGTCGTCGGTCTTCTTGGCGACTTCCTTCACCAGCTCGGCGCCGATGCGCTCGTAGGGATCCTCGAGCTCGATCTCCTTGGCGATGGAGACACCGTCGTTGGTGATGGTGGGGGCGCCCCACTTCTTCTCCAGCACGACGTTGCGGCCCTTGGGCCCCAAGGTGACGCGCACGGCGTCGGCGAGCTTGTTCATGCCCGCCTCGAGCGACCGACGAGCTTCCTCGTCGAAAGCGATCTGCTTCGGCATTGCATTCCTCCACGGACGTGATGATGGTGTTCAGGGCTCGCCGCCGGAGCTGTCACTCAGGGTGCGAGAGTGCTAGCACTCTAAACCCTTGACTGCTAAAGCGGCAACACGTGACCGGCCGCACCGCTCGGCCCGAGTCGGACCCGCACCGCCTTCTAGGGTTCCGGACATGCATGTCGTGGTGGTCGGTGGGGGTGTGGCGGGGTTGGGCTCGGCGTTGGTGCTGGCCCGACAGGGACACGAGGTGACCGTCGTCGAACGCGACGACACGCCGTTGCCGCCGTCGGCCGACGATGCGTTCGAGTGGGACCGGCGTGGCGCCCCGCAGGTGCGCCACAGCCACGCCTTCCTGGCCCGCCTGGTCGGTCTGTTGCGCCGCGAGCACCCCGACGTGTACGACGCCCTCCTCGCCGAGGGTGCGACCGAGATGCGGTTCGGCGAGGATCTGCCCCCGACGATCACCGATTTCGTCCGTGAGCCGGCCGACGACGAGTTGGTCATGCTCGCCTGCCGCCGGACGACCTTCGAGTGGGTGCTGCGGCGGTGCGCCATCGCCGAGGGGCGGGTGACGTTCCGCACCGGCGTCGGTGTCGCCGGGCTGCTCACCGCACCCGAGCCGATCGTGGCCGGCCTGCCGCACATCAGTGGCGTCCGCCTCGCCGATGGTGCCGAGATCGAGGCCGACCTGACGGTGATCGCCGCCGGTCGCCGCAGCGCGCTCAGCGAGTGGCTCGAGGCGGCGGGCACCGAGCCGATCGTGGAGGAGGTCGACGACACCGGCATCGTCTACCTCAGCCGCTTCTACCGCCTCCGTGACGGCGCAGAGTACCCGCCACGGTCCGGTGCGATCGGTGGCGACCTCGGCTATCTCAAGTACGGCGTGTTCGTGGGCGACAACCGCACGTTCAGCGTCACGCTCGCCACACCGACCGACGACGACCAACTGCGCAAGATGCTCACCGATCCGAGCGTCTTCGACGAGTGCGCGCGCCAGTTGGTGGCCACGGCGCCGTGGCTCGACGGCCGCGCCGAACCGCTCACCGAGGACGTGCACGTGATGGCGGGCCTGCTCAACCGCTGGCGCGAGTACGTGCCCGACGGGCGGCCCGTGGCGACCGGGTTCATGCCGGTCGGCGACGCCGTGCTGTGCACGAACCCTCTCTACGGGCGCGGCTGCAGCATCGCGTTCTGGGGTGCGCACCTGCTCGCCCAGGCGGTCGCCGCGCACCCCGGTGACGTGGCGGCGATGATGGCGGCCTACGACCACGCGCTCCGCGAGGAGATCCTGCCCTGGTACCGAGCGGGCGTCGAGCAGGACGCGGAGGCCCGTCGAGTCGCGGCCGCACTGCTCGCCGGCGAGGACCCCGACGGCGACACCGACGACCCGCGCACGTTCATGCGGTCGGTGTTCCGTGACGGCCTGTTGCCGGCGGTTCGCAGCGACGCGGTGGTGATGCGGGCGTTCTTCCGCAGCTTCAACCTGCTGTCCGCACCCGACGCGATGGCGAAGGACGCGGACGTCGGTGCCCGGGTCCTCGCCGCCTGGGAGGACCGCGAGCACCGCCCGCCCGAACCTCAGTTGGGGCCCCGCCAGCGCGCCGAGTTGCTGGCGCTGCTGCCGGCCTGAGCCGTCCTGTTCCTGAGCCGCCGGCTCAGTCGATCGCGTCCTCGGCCTTGGTCGCTGCCCGGTCGAGGGTGTCGCGTGCGGCGGTCATGCCTGGCACGTCGGCGAGCAGGGTGTCCTCGACCCGGCTCTCGTCGAGCATCAGGAACAGCACCACGCCCACGGCGGCGCCGATGAGCGGGAACACGATGAACGCCCACAGTTGCTGCAGGGCACCGGTGGAGTTCTCGGCGAAGACCGCGGCGCCGAGGCTGCGGGCCGGGTTGACGGAGGTGTTGTCGACCGGGATCGAGATGAGGTGGATGACGGTCAGCGTGATGCCGACAGCGATGCCGCCGAAGCCGGGGGAGAAGCCCTTCGTCGTGGTGAACAGCACGACCATCACCAGCAACGCGGTGAGGACCACCTCGACGATGATCGCCGAGCCGAGCCCGAAGTAGTCACCCGACCAGAGGTTCGCCGCGAACTGGCCGCGCTTGAAGCCGTCCTGGCCGCTGGCGATCCCGTAGACGATGGCCGCACCGCCGACGCCGCCGATGATCTGGCCCAGGACCGCAGCGATCGCGTGGGCACTGTTGATCTTCTTGGTGAGGAACAGCCCCAGCGTCACGGCCGGGTTGATGTGGCAGCCGCTGATCGGCCCGATGGCGTAGGCCATGATCATCAGCGAGAAGCCGAACCCGAACGCCACGCCGAGGATCCCGACGTACTGCGAGGCGATGATGGCGGTGCCGGGACCACCGAGCATGAGGACCGCGGTCCCCACGATCTCGGCGGCGAAGATGCGTCCGTTGTTCTGAGTGTCCATGACGGAAAACCCTAGTCAGCAGCGCGTTCTCAATCGCGCAATCTCCGGGTACCGTCGCGGACCATGGCCCCTCGCAGCAGAAGTGAGACGCTCCTGGTCACCACGGTGGCCGATGGCGAGCGGTCGCGTCATCCCGACGATCTCATCGTCGAGGAGCCGATGACCGTGCAGCTCGACGGCACCACCGTCAGCACCACGATGCGCACGCCGGGCAACGACTACGAGCTCGCCGTCGGGTTCTGCTTCACCGAGGGACTGCTCGGCGGTGCCCGCGTCACCGGTGTGCGCTACTGCGCCGACGGCTCCGCGGTGGGCAGCGAGTTCAACGTCGTCACCGTCGAGACCGGCGGTGTGGCGCCACCGCCGCGACCGCGACTCGGGAACACCACGTCCAGTTGCGGGTTGTGCGGCAACGACGCCATCGACGAACTGTGCGACCGGCTCACCACGCTGCCGCCCACCCCACCGATCCCGCTCGACGTCCTGCACGCAGTGCCCGACTCGGTGCGCGCCGCGCAGGGTCTGTTCAGCACGACCGGCGCGGTCCACGCCGCCGCGGCGTTCACGCCCGATGGCGAGGTGCTGCTCATCCGAGAGGACGTCGGCCGCCACAACGCGGTCGACAAGGTGGTCGGGCACTTCCTGCTCGCCGGCACGCTCCCGGCGACGGGGCTCGGGCTGTTCGTCAGCGGTCGGGCCAGCTTCGAGCTCGTGCAGAAGGCGTGGGCGGCCGGGTTCGGCACGCTCGTCGCCGTCAGCGCACCGACGGCGCTGGCCGTGCACACCGCTCGCAGGGCTGGTCTCACGCTGGCCGGTTTCGTCCGCCAGGACCGCCTCAACATCTACTCGCCCGAGCGCCTGGCACCGTGAGCCGACCCAGGGCATAGCCTGGGGTCCATGAGCGAACCGATCAGTCCCTCCGTCGGGCAGGGCGTGCTCCACCTGTTCTGCAAGCCGACCCCGATGCTCGACGGCGAGGCCGTCGTCGCCGCGGTGAAGTCCGCGGAAGCGGCCGGATGCCAGGTGGTCAGCGTGTCCACGCTGGGTCACAAGTGCGACGCAGCCTTCATGGCGATGCACGAGGACCTCCGCGAGCTGCGGGCGCTGCAGTCGGGTCTGCAGCGAGCCGGCCTCGAGGTCGTCGACAGCTATGTGAGCCTCACCGAGATCTCCGAGTACGCGGCCGGGATGCCCGAGGAGCACCTCAAGGCTCGCCTCTATCCGGAGATCCCGCCGCGCGCCCATCACATGCCCGCCTGGTGCTTCTACCCGATGTCGAAGAAGCGTGAGGGTGACTCGAACTGGTTCACCCTGCCCTTCGACGATCGCAAGGCGCTGATGCACGAGCACGGCACCAGTGGGCGCAAGTTCGCCGGCCGCCTCGTGCAGTACATCACCGGTTCGGCCGGACTCGACGACTACGAGTGGGGCGTCACCCTGTTCGCGCTGACCCCCGACGTGCTCAAGGAAGTCGTGTACACGATGCGCTTCGATCAGGCGTCGGCGATCTACGGCGAGTTCGGACCGTTCTACACCGGCATGGTCGTGCCGGTCGAGGAACTCGTCGCCACGCTCTGACCGCGCGGCCGCGCTCGTCAGCCGCTGCCGATGGCCACGACACCGTCGCCGATGTCGCGACCTGATGCGTCGAAGGTGAACTTGTCGAACACGGCCGACGTCGTGTTGCCGTTGCTGTCGATGGTGATGGTCCCGCCGGGGCCGTTGTAATCGGGGTTGCGCCCCTCGGTGAGCACCTGGTTGCACGCGGGGAAGCTGGCGCACCCACTCCCGCCGTCGCTGACGTTCGGGATCGCCGCGGCGAGCGTCGCCGGAGTGGTGCTCCCGGTGGACTGTGCGGCGAGAGCGAGCAGGTTCACGCAGTCGTAGGCGTTCTGGGCGAAGAGCCCACCGGCGCTCGGGTCGGCCGCTTTCAACGCGCTGAGAAACGAGGTGGAGGTGGGGTACGCGACCGGTGACAGCCCCATGACCCGTGGGGCAAGACCGCGGCCGAACGGCTGTGCCGACGAGTCCAGCCGGCGAAGGGCGTCGTTGACGATGTAGGTCGGCTTCGGCGCGACGCTGGCCGCGTCGATCGCCTCGATCATGCTCGGACCGGTGGTGCCGTTGGCGATGACCACCACGACCTCGGGCGCGGCCGCGGTGACCTGTTGGACCGCGCTCGCGATCGACTTCTCGCTCCCGCTGAACCCGACGGTGGCCTCGACGGTGGTTCCTCGCGCCCGCAGCGCTTGTTCGGTCGCCTCGGCGAAGGGGCGACCGTAGGCGTCGTCGAGGTACACGACCACCGCGTTCGGGCTCCCCGAACTCTCGACGACCTTCGCCAGCGCCAACGCCTGCAACGAATCACTCGGCACGGTTCGGATCAGGAGGCCGTTGTCGGGATACCTGTCGAGGGACATGGCCGAAGCAGTGGGTGAGCAGGTCAGCACTCCCGCGGTCACCGCCGTGTGCAGCGTGCCGAGGAGGTCGATCGAGGAGGCCGGCCCGATGATCGCGTCGACGCCCAACTGGACGAGGTCCTGCACGGCGACCGTCGCTTCGGCGGGATTGTCGCCCTCGTCGCGGGTCAGGACGCGGACTCGATGACCGAGCACGCCCCCGGAGTCGTTGATCTCGGAGACCGCGAGGTTGACTGCCGCGCGCATCGACACGCCGAGGTCCGGGGTGTTGCCGCCGCGAGGTAACACGACACCGAGCAACAGCATCCGATCGTCGGGCACCGTGGTGGTGGTCGAGGCCGGTGTCGTCGTCGTGGTCGCGCCGGTGGAGGTGCCACCGGTGCACGCCACCAGTGCGAGGAGCGCAACTGCCCAGCAACGGGGGGCGGTTCGGCGCATCGACACGGGGCGAGTGTACGAGAAGAGGGCGAGCTGAGGATCGACGGGAGAGATCCTCAGCTCGCGCGAGGGTGAGTGTAAGCAAGGCTCGTCCAGCACGGAGGCACCGGAAATCCAAATTTTGGAAGTATTTTGACGTTTCCGTGGGTCGATGAGGTCAGGGGCGGTGGCGTAGGGTCGGCGGCTGTGAGCGACGCCGAGCCGACCGACTTCACCCGCGATCTCGTTCGGTGGAGCGAAACGCTGGCGGCCATCGCCCGCACCGGACTCGGGTTCACCGAGAACCTCTACGAGCGTGAGCGTTTCGAGGAGGTGCTGCACGTCGCCGCCGACATCAAGGCCGCCGCCGACGAGTCGCTCGAGGTGCGTCGTGAGAGCGATCACTTCATCCAGGAGTGGATGGAGTCGATCGGTGAGGGCGTGCCGGGTTACGTCACGCCCAAAGTGGCGGTCGGTGCGGTCGTGGGGAACGACGCCGGAGAGATCCTTCTGGTGCAGCGCGGCGACAGCGGCGTGTGGCTGTATCCGACCGGGTGGGCCGACGTCGGGTATTCGGCCAGCGAGGTCGTGGTGAAAGAGGTCGCCGAGGAGACGGGGATCGACTGCGAACCAGTGCAACTGCTGGCCGTGATCGACGGTCAGCGGATGGGGTTCACCCGCTTCGCGATGTACCTGTTGCTGTTCCACTGTCGCGCCACCGGCGGCAGCCTCGTCGCCCATCCCTTGGAGACCGCCGATGTCGGCTGGTTCGGGCGCGATCAGCTGCCGTGGCCGACCGCGGGCGCCGAGTGGTGGGGGCCGATGGCGTTCGCGGCCATCGACGGGTCGCTGCTGCATGCCGCCTTCGAGCCGCCCCGCGCTCCCGTGTGGCGCGCGACCGCCGACCCCACCGCCCCCTGACGCGTCCCACCTCTGGGCGCGGCCGCAGCGCGTCGGCTCAGGGTTCGTCGGTGCCGTGGTCGCGCAGGAAGCGCTCCACCTCGGCCATCAACTCGTCGCTGTCGACCTCGGCAGGTGGCGTGTCGTCGTCGGCGAGCTCTCCACCGACGGAGTCGTCGTCGTCATCGTCGTACTCGTCGTCGTACTCGTCGTCGAGTTGGCCCGCGTCGGACATCGACTCGAGCCGGGCGACGTAGCCGAGCAGGTCGGAGTCGTCGGCGACGAACGCGGTCACTCGTGCGTCGTACTCGGTCGCGTCGTGCTGCAGTCGCGCCACCGGTCCGGGTGAACCGAGGATCTCGCAGGCACGTTCCACCAGTGCCAGGGCGGCCTTGGGGGAAGGGACCTGGGAGGCATACGCGGGAACTGCCGCCCAGAGCGATGCCGAGGGCAGATCCGCCTTCGTGCAGGCGTCGTGGAGCACGCCGACGATGCCGGTGGGACCCTCGTACCGACTGCGCTGCAGGTCGAAGCGATCGATGATGTGCTGGTCGGTGGCCGTGCCGATGAGCTGGACGGGCCGGGAGTGGGGCACGTCGGCGAGGAGCGCGCCGAGCGTGAGCACCATCGACGCCTCGAACTGCTTGGCGATCCCGACGAGCTGCTCGGTGAACAGTCGCCATCGCAGCGCGGGCTCGGGGCCGAGGGCGAGGATCACGTCGCCGCCGGGCGTGCTGGCGCTCCACAGCCCGACGGTGGGCCACACGATCGTGCGGGTGCGATCCGGTGTGAGCCGCACGTGGGGGCGAACGGTCGCGAAGTCGGTGAACTCCTCGGGATCGATCTCGGCCAGCGGGGTCGCCTGCCATGCCTCGACGAGGTGCCGCACGCTGTTGCTCGCCGCGTCGCCCGCGTCGTTCCACCCCGTGAAGGCTGCGATCACCATCGGGCTGCGCAGCGAGGGGCGGTCCAGCCACCGGACGTGTTCCATCACGGGAAAACCTACCGGTCCTGTCGGCGTGAGTCATGCGTGCGGGAGGCCATGGGCACGAGTGTGGGGGACGTTGTGCCCTGCATCGGAGCGCCGACGAAGCGCACCATTGACTCATGAAGGTCGCGTCCGTTCACACCTACCGTGCACCGCCGGACGTGGTCTTCATGGCGCTCACCTCCCCCGATGTGATGGTCGCCAAGTTCACGGCGCTGGGCCACGAGGACGTCAAGGTCCTTCAGCACAGCGAGCAGGCCGGTCTGCTCTCGATTCGTTCTCGCCGAGGCGTGCCCATGGACGTCCCCGCCTATGCACGTCGCTACTTCGGGCCGGTGACGGTCGTGGAGCAGCACGAGGACTGGGATCCGATCTCCCCCGACGGATCGCGATCCGGCATCTGGCAGGTCACGGCGCGCGGCGTGCCCGTGACCACCGGGGGACAGCTTCGGCTGTCCCCCACGCCGGATGGCGGGACCGTCGTCGAGGTGAGCGGAGAGGTGGTGTGCCCGATGCCCTTCGTGGGCGGCAAGATCGCTGCCTTCGTCGGCCAGGATGTCGAGCGTACAATGAGCGCGGAAGCAGCGTTCCTCGATGGCTACCTCCGGGAGCTCGAGAGCGAGCGCAGCGCCGACCACACCCGGCGTCGCAAGGCCAGTTGACGGGAGACTGGCCGGGCGATGGGTCGCGCCGCGTCAGAGTTGCGGAATGACGCTGTAGGCCCCGCCGCCACCGGCGGCGATCACGTCGTCGAGCCAGTTGCCCTCGTACACGTCGTTGGGCCCTTGGATGAGGTCGTTCTCCGCGGCGCCCTCGGGCGTGGTGACCAGCGTCCACGCCTGGCGCTTGTACGTCCAGTTGGCGGGATAGAGCCGATGCGCCTCACGCCACCACGGCACGGCGGCTTCGGGGCCGACGGCGGTGCGGAGGTGGTTGCCGAGCTCGAAGCACGCCGCTGCACGGGCTTCGTCCTGGCCCCGAGGCTGAGAGCCGGCGATGACCTCCTCCTCGGAGAGCACGAAACGCGACTCGGCGCCGTGCTGCGCCCAGTCGACGATCGCGGCGCGGTAGTCGTCGCTCACGTCAGGGATGGCCTTGACCTCTCGGAACATCCGGTCGAGGCGCTCGGGGAGGCCGTCGGGGATCTCCATGTCGCGCAGCGCGCTGCGCTCGATCGCTGCACTCTCGGCGGGGCGGACGATGCTGCCGGCCTCGTCGATCCACACGGCCATCGGGATGTTGATGAAGCCGAAGAGATCGTCGGTGACGTGCGTCGTGTCGATCAGCGACGGATGCGTCGGCGACGCCGCGTCGATCCACTGGTACGTGTGGCTCGGTTCGACGTCGAGTGCGACCGTCACGACGGTCAGGCCGAGGGGCTCGAGTTCTGCGTGGAGCGCCTGCCACCCGGGCAGGCTGGTGCGGCAGCCTCAATAACTGGCCCAGGCGACCAGCAGTACCTTTCGCCCTCGCAGGCTGCTGAGGCGGAACGCCTCGCCCGATCGCGTGAGCAGCTCGGGGTCGGCGGCGGCCGAGGTGGCCAGTGCCTTGCCGCCGAGGGTGGCCGGACCGATGGCCCACAGGTCGCGGGCATCGTCGTGGACGAGCGGCATGCCCAGCCGGACGGCGGCCATCTCGACGTCGATGGTCCCGTCGGCGCGCAGCGAGCCCGGTGCGGGCACGCAGATCTCGCCGCGGCAGAGGCCCTCGGGCTTGGGGTCCCATCCGGTCTGTTCGGCGAACTCGTCGGCCGAGACCCGTTCGAGCGTGGAGAGGATCATGGATGCACCGTAGTCCGGTCGAGGTCGCTCATCGAGGGGTTGCCTGATCGGCCAGATCTTGGGGACCGCTCATCGGGTACCCCTTGGCGTCGCGGACCGCGGCACCCCACGGGCGAATGATCCCGAGCAGCTCGTCGAGGTCGTCCCCGAGCGCGGCGACGACGCCCTGCAGCTGCGCGTCGGTGTTCACCTCCACCGCCTCGCGAGCGGCGCGGCCTTCCTGGGTGAAGCCGGTGTCGTCGACCAGCCCTCGCGAGCGCAGCCGATCGTGCGCTGCGTCGAACTGGTCGTTGGTCCAGGCGCGGGTGCGGCTGTAGGTGCGCATCGGCAGGCCCCAGTAGAGCTCGCTGAGCAGACCGATCTCCGTGGCGTCGATGCCGGCGCTGATCCATGCGGCGGTGTGGCTGTCACCGCGGTACTCGCGGAGCTGGTCGCCGAGGCGCCACACGACGCCGAGATCGGTGTCGGGCATCGGCTGGGACAGCACGCCGGCGAACAGCGGGCGACCCTCGGGTCGCAACCCAGCGACGGCGCGGGTGAGGAGCTCGCGGGCGCGTGATGCGCCGTCCGGGTCGGCGCCGAGGATGCGTTCGAGCTGGGCGATGGCGCCGGCGTCGCGTGCACGGCAGATCGTCGTGGCGTCGGTTCGAGTCCAGCCGAGCGACACCGACGGCACGACGACCTCGGGGTTGAACACGGCGAAGGCGGCCGCGACGAGCTCTCCGGGCACCTGGCCCATCAGCGAGCCACGGCTCGTGAAGTAGGCCGGTCCATCGGGAAGGTCGACGCCGTTGGCCTTGCGTTGACTTGCATCGAAGCCGAGCGCCGCGTAGTTCGCGTGGCACTCGGGTGAGAAGTACACCTGTCCGACGATGGGTTCGAGTGCGGCGGCGAGTGCTCGGGAAGGCTCCATCCCGAGCACCATATGTCGGTGTGCCGCTCATGCTCGTGCCGTAGCGTGCACGGCGTGAGTGTCCTGATCGAGATCGCGACCGTCGCCGATGACGAACTGGTGGAAGCGTTCGCCCACCTCGTCCCGCAGCTCTCCAAGAGCTCGCCGCCGCCCTCCGCACGGGAGCTCGCCGAGATGGTCGCATCGGACGCGAGTGACGTGCTCGTTGCGAGGCTCGACGGCCGGATCGTGGGCACGCTCACGCTCGTGACGTTCCGGATCCCCACCGGTGTGCACGCGTGGATCGAAGACGTCGTCGTCGACGATGCGGCGCGCGGCCATGGGGTCGGCGATCAACTCAATCGGTTCGCGCTCGATCTCGCCCGCCAGAAGGGCGCCAAGACCGTCGACCTCACCTCGCGCCCGTCGCGAGAAGCGGCCAATCGCCTGTACCAACGCATCGGCTTCCTGCCTCGCGACACGAACGTGTATCGGTTCTCGCTCGAAGCCTGAGTTGTCCGCCGGTGAGCGCGGGGCCGGTCGTCCGCCGCATCGGCCTGCACAGATCGACGCGCCGGTGCGGGACCTCCGACGAGCAGATCGGTCGGTGCGTCCTTCGCGGTGATAGCAAGGTGGCATGACGATCGGTCGCGTAGGGGTCGGGGACGACGGCGTGGTCGTGACGCACAGCTACGTGTTCGACTTCCCCCGGATGCTTCTTGCTCTCGCCGTGATCGTGGCTTTCGTACTCCTCGTTCGCTACGCCGTGCGTCGCCGACACCCCCGATAGGGCCGCGCCCCCGGCAGAGCTGCACTGACCGCCTCGGTCCCACTCCGCCGCGAGATCGAGGTCCTTGGTCGCCTGGGGCACTCACCGCTCGTCCTCTGCCAGCGACCTGTCGAATTCACGTTGCCACGCCAACTCCAGCCTCGCTTCGTCCAGCTCGTCGTTCGATGAACTCAGCTGTGTCGCGGTCAACCGTGCACGGGCCGCTTTGCTGCGCCGGCGTCCGACGAACCAGACCACCGCTGCGACCAATGCCCCGGCGAAGCAGACCGGCGACCAGAACCGCCGCACCTCGGCACCATGGCGACTCTCCTCGGCATGATCGGCGAAACGACGATGCGTTTCCGCCAGACCGAACGCAAGGTTGTCGCGAAGCGGGCCGTGCATGAGCTCATCGGCCTGAGCGGGGTCGATCGTGCTTCCGCGGTCGTCGAAGGCTCCCCGGGTCCCGGCGAACCACAACTTGAGCGCGTCGAGATATGGCTTCCACTCGTCGCTGTCCTCAAACGTGATGGAGAAGCCGACCCACAACGAACTGGCCATGACGTCTCCGTCTTGGGCACGGGTGTTGCGAAACCATGCTTCGTTCGCTGAGTTGAACGCGTCCTCAGCGGAGCTCACCACTGGGAGTCTCGAATCCAGGTCGTATGCCGTCCGATCGAGTTCGTCGGCCGTGTGTCGAAGCGACACACCGCCGACGACAAGACCAACCGCGATCACCAGCGCCAAGAACCACCAACGTGACGGCCGAGGTGATGGAGGCAGGGGCAATCCGGCGTCGTCGCCCACAGTCCACATCGCAGCAAGAATGCCTGCGCGGGGCGCCTCGCGCAAGGGACGCTGAGCGCAGGATCTGTGCGGCCATCGAACCCTCTGTCGTGGCTGGCCACGGTGTCGTCGTCGGTGGGCCTTGGGCGGACGCGGCGATCGGTGAGTGCAGGTCGCCTCAGTCCGGGCGGTGGCGAGATTCCGCTTCGCGCTTGAGGAACTCATTGCGCTGGCGGATGAGCTTCTCCATGTAGCGCTCCAGCACGACGCGATCGACGAGCCGCCCGATCGGACCGGCGGGGGAGGTGAAGTCGATGACGTCGATCATCGCCGTCCCCTGTCGCTCACGCTCGAACCGATGCTCGTGATGGAACCTGCGAAAGGGTCCCCTGATCTGTTCGTCGACGAATCGCTCTGGTGGCGTCATCTCCGTGATGCTGCTGGTCATCGTGAACGGCACGCCGAAGTGCGTTGCTCTCCATGTGACCTCCTCGCCGGGGCCGATCAGGCCACTCGTCACCCCGGCCACTGCACGCTCCCCAGATTCGCGCATCGATCCGAGGTGGGCATCGATGCTGCGCGAAAGGTCGAACACGACCTCCACTGGGGCGGCAATGACCGTTCGAAGCTCGATGTGTGGCATGTGGCGTCCTCCGTTCAACTGCAGTCAACACCTCGGAGCTCACGAAGCCGAGCGACTCCACGGGCGCGACGACGCCGGTCCTCGCGTCCACCACTTCTGCCGCGCGCCTCAGGCGGCCTTGGGTGTTGCGCGTGGTGGGTCGTGGGTGGTGGTGTGGCCGTGTGGTCGGGTGATGGTGAGGGTGCGGTCGGGTGCGAGGTGGAGGGTCCAGCCGCCTTCGTGGACGAGGTGGTGGTGGCGGCTGCACAGTGGGAGCAAGTTGTCGATGTCGGTCGATCCGCCGAGCCGGAACCAGGTGATGTGGTGGATCTGGGTGTGTTCGAACGGGACATCGCACAGCGCACAGGTTCTGTAGAGCACGCGCAGGGCGCGGCGTTGGGCCCGGTTCGCGAGTCGTGTTTCGCGTCCGAGGAACAGTCGGGTCCCGTCGGCGGCGACGACGACGGGGGTGATGGTGCCCAGGCAGGCCCAGCGGCGGATCGTCTCGACCGGTAACCCGAACCTGCCGAGCCCGGCATCGATCACGCTGTGCTCGTGACGGCAGCCCTCCAGAAGGGTTCGTTCGTCGATCAGCACCGTCACATCCGGCCCCGACCCGGATCCGGACCCGCCTTCACACAACGCCATCAACGCGAGGGCGGCGAGGTGGTCCTGGCGTTGCAACGGGTCCGACGGTGTGTCGTCGGGGGTGGTGTCGTGGAACAGGGCTTCGATGGTGTGCCGCAGGCGTGCTTCCAGCTCGGCACCACGGACCGGGTCGAAGGTCCCGGTCAGGTTCCACATCCCGTCGGGGTTGTTCCACCATCGCAGCCGGGACGCGCGGCGTTGGCGGGCCAACCGGTCGAGTCCGTCGTCGTCACGGACCTGACCCACCACCCGCTCCACCACTTCACGGAACTGGCGGTCCGACAGGTTCGCCGCCGCAGCAGCCAACACCGCCCCCTGTGAAGCGACCCGGTCGAGCTCGGCCGGCGACAGGCCGGCTGGTGGCTTTGGTGACCGCGTCGACACGGTCACCGGTGGTATCCCCGTCGGACGAGCGCGGACCCCAGTTCGGGGATGTGATCGCAGGTCTTCTTGCGGGCCCGGACCCGGGTCGCTTTCGACAACGACGACCGGGCCGCTGTGGCGATCTCGTCCTCGGGGAAGATCCCCGGCGCGGTCGCGGTCAGCTCGTCCAACCGGGCCAACACCTCGCACCTCACGGGCGTCCAACAGGCCGCGCCCACTGCGGATCTCGGCCAACTCACGACGACACGTGTCGACATCGACCAACGATGTCCCACCGATCACCTCACGCAACACCGCCAGATCCATGCCCCCATCATGAACCAGGGGTGTCACACAGTTCCCGGGGTGAGGAGCGGATCGAAGTGGTGCTCGCGGTCTGAGATCCGGCGCCGGGTTGGTGCGAGGATGAGGCCGTGGCAGTGAGCTTCGACGTCCGTCGCCTCCGTCGCGATGAGCTCGTTCGGGTCGCGGAGATCGATCGCACCGAGCACATCGAGATGCTCTTCGTCCAGGACGGCGAGCAGCTGATCGAACGCCACGGCAGCTGGGACGCCCCAGCGTGGGAGGCTGACGGCCAGGGCGGGCATTCGATCGGCGCCAAGGTCCGTGAGTTGCACGGATACCTCGACCGCGGCGGCATCGCGCTCGGCGCCTTGGCGGGCGGACGCCTGGTCGGCATCGGCGTGGTCGTGCCGAATCTTCGCCCTGGCGTTGCGCAGCTGGCGTTCCTCCACGTCAGCGCAGCGTGGCGCGGCCGCGGTGTGGGCTCGAGCGTGTCTGGCCAACTCGATGACATCGCGAGGGCGGCCGGGGCGTCGACGATGGTCGTCTCGGCGACTCCGACGCGCAACACCGTCGCCTTCTACCTCGGCCGCGGGTTCCTCCCGATGCCACATCCCCTCGAGGAGTTGGCCGAGCTCGAACCCGACGACATCCACATGCGCAAGCCACTCTGAACGCGGTGTGAGTGTTGCCGATTCAGGTGGCGCACGGCCGGCGGTGGCCCCACTGGCTCGGCTTCGTGATCTGAGTGACGGTCCAGGTGCGCTCGTCGACGAGGAGCCCGCCGCAGCCGAACTCCACGTCGAAGCCCGACGGGGATCGGCTGTAGAACGAGACCGTTCGATCGTTGGTGTGCTTGCCGAGATCCATCGAGATCGGCATGCCCGCGGCGTGATGACGGTCGAGCGTGTCGCCGACATCATCGAGCGTGAGCGCCTCGAGCATGAAGTGGTGCAGCGCGGCGTCGGTGGAGGCGAGCAGCGCCAGGCTGTGGTGGCGTGGATTGCATCGCAGGAACACGACGTCGTCGTCGCTCGGCTTCCAGTAGTCGCTCACTCGAAAGCCGAGCAGGTTCGTGTAGAAGCCGAGGCTCTCGGCCAGGTGCGGCGTGGCGAGCACGACATGTCCCATCCCGTGAGGACCCGTGACGAACCCGCTGACGCCGGCCGGTGACACGAACCGTTCGTGGTCGAGGATCGGGCCGTGGAAGAGCTCGAGAGCGAACCCGCCGGGATCCGTCGTCCGGATCAACCCCCGAACTCGACGGGCTTCGCAGTCGCTCGCCGATCCTGTGTCGATGGTGCATCCTGCCTTGGCGAGCTCGGCGGCGGCGTCGTCGAGTGCTGCTGCGTCGGAGAGCTCCCACCCCGTGAAGGCCAAGCCCTCGTCGGTCGTGGTGTGCCGTACGACGATCCGAAACGGTCGCTCGTCGATCCGCATGCGGAACCCACCGTCGTCCTCGATCACCACCGTTCCCAGCGTTCTTGCGTAGTCACGCCATGCCTCGACGTCGACGACGTCGATCCCGATGTAGCCCAGACCTCGAATGTCCACTCGCTCTCCTCCTCGTTCGGTTGCTGGGAGGAGTGTGCGCCGGCGGCCAGTCGTCGGGAAGGTGAGATCGACTCCGGTCATGGTAAGAATCGGACATGATCGTGGACGTCACGCCCGTGCAGTACCGGCCCCACGACGCTGAGTACCGCCTCGACGTGGAGGTGATCCCGGCCCAGGCGCTGCGGGAGCGAGTGGCGTCGAACCCCCGGCGAGGCTTCGAGCGCGTCGACTTCCACTGCCTGCTGTTCGTGCGAGCAGGGAGCTACTCGCACACGATCGACTTCGAGACCCATGCGTGCACGGCCGGCTCGTGTCTCGTGGTCGGGCCAGGCCAGGTCCACCGCTTCGGCCCACCGAGCGACTGGGACGGTTGGATCGCGATCGTCGCACCCCACCACGTCCCTCATGAGATCGAACGACTTCCTTCACACATCCGCACGACCGAGCGGGTCGCCTCAGCGATCGTGGAGCTCTTCGAGCGGATGACCGACGACGCGACGTTCGCCACGGAGGCCGACCAGCTCGACGACGTGCTCGGTACGCAGGCTCAACTCCTGGTGAAGCGGCTGGCGCTCTGCCAACCCCGGCCCCTTGCCGGGCATCTCGTCGATCCTGCGATCATCAGCCGCTATCGGGCCTATCGAGCAGCGGTCGACGGCCACTTCCGGCAGTGGCACCTCGTCACGCCGTACGCCCGTCACCTCGGGTACTCGACCAAGAGCCTGGACCGCGCCTGTCTCGCGGTCAGCGATGTCACCGCCAAGCGGATCATCGTCGAACGCATCGTCCTGGAAGCCAAACGCGTGCTCGCGCACAGCTCGGACTCGGTGGCGCGCGTGAGCGACGACCTCGGCTTCGACGAGCCGACCAACTTCGTGAAGTACTTCAGGCGCGCAACGAACCTCACCCCGACGCAGTTCCGCAACAGCCTTCTGAGCACGGCGCCGCGTTCGCGTCGCCGGCAACCGGTGGCCGGCGGATCGACACGATGAGACCCGGCGCGACGCCCGTTACGAGGTCGCAGCGAGCTCGGCGAGCAAACCGTCCAGTTGGGCGAAGGTCTCGTGGGTGGCGTCCGCGGCCCCGGTGCCGGCGGCGTCGAGTGCTTCCTTCGAGGGGTAGACCTCGCTCATGACGAGCAGCGTGGTGCCGTCCTGCTCCGTCAGCGTGACGGTGGTGACGGAGCTGTGCTCGCCGTCTTCTTCGTTGGTCCACACGATCCGCGTCGGTGGGGTCACGTCGACGTAGGTGCCGAAGAACTCCATGCCGTTGCCGAAGTCGAGGCGATAGCTGCCGCCGGTGCGGACGTCCATCTCGCACGAGTGGAGGGTCATGCCCATCGACGCGGGGACCCACCAACGCTGGAACAGCTCGGGCTTGGACCACGCCTCGAACACGAGATGCACGGGAGCGTCGAACGATCGAGTGACGACCACCTCCCGATCGGACCTTCGCTCCACCGTCGTGACGTGGTGGGGCGGGGTGGGCTCACCTGTCGTTGCGTCCATCTGCGTGCTCCTTCCGTTTCAATTCCTCGATGACCTGGTCGAGCTCGCTGAAGCGTGCGTCCCAGAGTTGGTGGTAGCGCTCGATCCAGGAGGACACTTCCTCGAGACGGCGTGCGCCGATGCGACAGGTCCGCACGCGGCCGACCTTCTCGGTGACGACGAGACCCGCTTGTTCGAGGACGCCGACGTGCTTCTTCATGCCGGTGAGGGTCATGTGGAACCGATCGGCGAGGTCCGTGATCGACGCCTCCTCGTGGCCGAGGTGCTCGAGGACGCCACGACGGGTGGAGTCGGCCAGCACGGCGAACGAGGCGTCGAGCGTTGCGGTCGAATACTGAACCATTGGGTTCAGTGTTTACCATGCGGACGCTCAGCTGGCAAGTGTGACCGTGATGGTGCCCTTGGCGGGTGAGATCGTGTCGGTGAACGGTTGGTCGCCGTCGACCACGCGCACCCGGAGCTCGCCGAACAACGTCGACGAGATCAAGGGCGTCGTCGACTCGACCGACACGCCGGCAGTCGTACAGGTCATCGGTACGGGGTTGCCGAGGGGTGCGTCGCCCGTGGTGCTGACGACGAGCACCTGTTCGTCGTTCTCGGTGGTGAGCGTGCCCATCAAGTCGATCGACTCCGTCCAACTCGCGGCGGTGCAGGTGGTCGCCATCGAACTGAACGCTCCGGACAGTTGCACCTCGGCGGTGCCCGTGTACGTCTCGTCCTCTCCCGGCACCATGGTGACGTCGAAGGTGGCGCTTCCGGCCATGCCCATCATCGAGAACGTGACGTTGCCCTTCATGGCGACAGGAGGACTCGCGGCAGTGGTGAAGTCGAGGGTGGCGCGAGCGATGCCGCGCTTGGAGCGTGCCTCGAGGTCGACCGTGCCGGTCTTGTTCTTCTCGTCGGGAGCGACGTAGGTGAACGTCGCGTCGGCCTTCTCCTTGGTGCCGGCCGGGGCGACCGATGCTCCGCCCGCGGTGAGCGTCGCCTTCACCGTCCCCTTGGTCGGCTCGCCATCGATCTTGCTGCGCGGTGCGGCGTTGATCGTGACGGTGGCGCCCGGATCGAGGCCGGTCGGGCCCGCCGACACCGTCGGCTCCAGCTTCACGCACCGGCCGGACTCGATCGCCTGCTCGACCTGGGCGAGCATGAAGGCCCATGCGAGCAGGCCGAACACGGAGGCGAGCGCCGCCGTCTCGTCGATCAGCTTCTGTGTGACGTCGCCGCCGGTGCGGTTCGTCTTCTGGTCGGTGAGGTGGCCGAGCCCCACACCGCCCGAGACGTCGACGAACTGCTTGACGCCGTTGCCGAACTGGGCCGCCTGCATGCGGATGTCGGATCGGGGGCTGGTGAGGTTGGCGTCGTCATCGGTCTGCCCCTCGTACTTGACGTCGAGCGTGATCCGTTGCCCGGCGCCGCCCTTGATGGCCGAGCCCTCGATGTGAGCGGTGCCGGTCGCGATGCCGTTCCCGTCGGGACACAGATCCAGTTCGACGACGATCCTGGTCTCCATCACCAAGCCGTCCTTCTCCATCTTCACGGGCACATCGAGTGAGAGGTGTCCGAGGGTGACTTTGCCGCCGCTCCCCAACGTCGCGCTCTCGCCTTGGGTGAGCCCGTTCGTGTGCTTGGTCTCGCCGAGCAGGATGAGACCGAACAGGCCCCCCGCCAGTGCCTCCATCGCGTCGCCTCCGATTCGCCGCGCTCCGAATCCGGCAACCTCCGGCTGGAGGTCGGCCATCGCCTTCAGCGCAGTGGCTCGTTCGATCGCAAGATCGCCGAACGCGGTCGCTGTCGCCGCCGGCCCACCGAGTTCGTCCTCCAGGCCGCTGATGTGCGCCAGTTGCAACTGGACTGTCGTCTCCATGCCACTCAACCGAGTGATCGCCGCATCCGTGGGGAGGCCGACGAACTCCTGGGCGAGAGCGTCGTTCGCCGCGACCGACGCGTCGATCGCCGCGCCCGTCTGATCGGGAGCGGTGGAGGCGACTCCGGCGTCACCCCCGCAGCCGGTGGACAACGTGACAAGTGCTACGAGCACGGCAAACGCGCCCATCCGCCGATGGTTCATCGACGGAGCGTAGCCCGCAGGCTGCGGAGCGTGCGGGTTCGTAGGGTGTCGGCATGCACCATCGCCCCGCGGTCGCCGACGACCTGCCCTTCATCCTGCGCGCCGAGCGCGAGTACATGGAGGCGGTGGAGCCGGAGTCGCTCCAGGCGTGGACGAATGCGCTCGACCGCAACCTCGCGCTGTGGATCGAGAACCTCGGCCGCACGACCATGCTCCTCATCGACGGCGAACTCGCCGGCTACGTGATGTGGACGGCCGGCGACACGGACGCGACCCTCATCAGCGTGCAGGTGCTGCCCGCCTTCCGTCGGCGGGGGCTGGGCCGGTCGTTGGTCGACCTGTTCGCGACGCAGGCTCGAGCCGCGGGGTGCACCACCCTGCTGCTCGGCGTGCACCGCGACAACCCGGCACGCGACCTGTATCCGGCGGCCGGTTTCGAGCACGTCGGGGACGACGGGGACTACGAGCTGTTCCGGCGCGAGGCGTGACGGGCGTCCGATCCGAGCCGTCCACGGCGTCGCGACATACTTGGGGGATGCAGGCCCCCACGATCTCCCGCGTTCGCGACCTCCTGCGGCGCGGACGTCGTCGGTCTCGACCTCGCCGACCCCACGCCGGCGACGATCTCGACGGTCGTCGATGCGCTGACCGAGCATGCGGTGGTGTTCGTACGCGACCAGACGTTGACGCCCGAGCAGCAGATCGAGCTCACGCGGCGCTTCGGGCAGATCCTGCGAGTGCCCTACATCAAGCCGCTCGACGAGCACCCCGACATCGTCGCCGTCCTGAAGGAGGCCGACGAGCAACGCATCTCCACGTTCGGCGGCACGTGGCACTCCGACTTCTCGTTCCTCGACGAGCCGCCCAGCTTCACGATGCTCTACGCACTCGAGCTCCCCGACGTCGGCGGCGACACGCTCTGGTCGAGCCAGTACGCCGCATACGACGCGCTCTCGCCGGCGATGCAGCGGATGCTCGATCCGCTGCGCGCCGTCCAGACCGGCTGGCCGCACGGCACGAAGGGTCCGAGCGCCAGCGTCGCCGTGAGCCGCTCGGTCGTGATGACTCGCAACGACCCGTCGGCGGATCGCGAAGTGACCCATCCGGTGGTGCGGGTGCACCCCGTGACCGGCAGGAAGGCGTTGTTCGTGAACCCGGTCTACACGCAGCGGTTCGACGGCATGACCGAGGCCGAGTCGCGTCCGTTGCTGTCGTTCCTGTTCGAGCACGCCACCAAGCCCGAGTTCACGTGCAGGCTGCGATGGACACCGGGCACCATGGCGATCTGGGACAACCGCTGCCTGTTGCACCTCGCGGTCAACGACTACGACGGGAGTCGCCGACTGCTCCACCGCACGACCGTGGCCGGTGAGATCCCCGTCGGGCCCGACCCGGCCGAGCACCACAGGTGATGTCGTGTCCGACCTGATGATCATCGACGTCGGTGCCCTCTTCCGCCCGGACCGTGGGGCCTGGGCCGCGACCGACCGTGCCATCGGCGACGCGATCGAACGCCACGGTGGTTTCGTGTGCGTCGGCTACCCCGATGCGGACACGGTGGACGGCCTGGCCGCGACGATGCTCGCGTTCTTCGAGCTCTCCGAGGAGGCCAAGCGTCGGGTCGCTTCGCGCGCGACCTGGCCCGCCGGCCCGCGGATCTATCGCGGCTATCGATCCTCGCTGCAGCCCGGTGCGTGGGCCCACAACGAGATGTTCGACATCGGCCCGGACTCGCCGTTTCCGGCACCCGACGCTGTGGGCATGGAGATGTTCGCGGAGACCAACGTGTGGCCCGACCCTGCGCCACGGGATGGTTGGCAGACCGCGATGCGGACGTACTACGCCCTGATGGCGGACCTCGGGACGAGGGTGATGTTCGCGGCGGGTCGATGGGCCGGATTCGCCGACGTCGACCTCGAGGAACGGTTCCGCCACGGCAACTCGACGCTGCGCCTCCTGAACTATCCGCCGAAGCCCGATGGACTGGCGGTGCGGGACGAGACGGTGGCGGACCGTGATCCGACGCTCGTGCTGGCGGCGTCGCGACACACCGACGCGTCCGGGCTCTCGCTGCTGTGGCAGCGGGAGCCGGGCCTCCAGGCCGAAGCACCCGACGGCACCTGGCGCGACGTGCCGATGATCCCCAACGCGGTGTCGGTGCATCTCGGCACCGTCCTGGAACGGATGACCTCGGGTCGTGTGCCGGCGACGCCGCACCGGGTCGTCGATCACGGCACGCCCCGCCAGTCGATCGGCTTCTTCGTCGAGCCCGGTCTGGAGGTCGCGCTCGGCCCGATCAGCGCCGGGGCGGCGCAGCCCGCCGACCTCTCGGCGACCTACGGGTGGCACTTGCAGGAGCGGTTCCACTCGATGGCAGGGTTCGCCGATCTGGTGCCCGCTCCGGGCTGAGGGTCTCGCTCAGGGCTTGGGGTGTGCGAACAGGAAGTCGAGCATGTCGACCGACAGGTTGGGCGGCGCTCCCGGCTTCTGGATCGCTGGGATGTGTTGGCCACCGTGGATCGTCCAGAGTTCGACGGCGATCCCTGGTGGGCAGCCGGTGAACTCCTCCACGGAGGTCTCTTCGCCGTCGATCTGGCGATCGATGTCGAGCGTGCGATCGGTGGCCGTCGGCGTGGTGTTGCACCCGTTCAGCGCCGCCCAGGTCGCAACGGTGTCGGGTGCACTCGGATAGCGGGCGTCGAAGAACTGCCCGCCGTCATAGAGGATGGTGCCGTCGTCGGTGCCGTGGACTTCGAGCACGCTGACCGGCTCCACCGGTCTGCAGTCGCTCGGATCGTCGAACGTCGCTCCGGCGAGGCTGACGATCGCGGCAACTCGATCGGCCACGTCACACGCCATTCGATGCGACATGAAGCCGCCGTTGGAGTGGCCGAGCACGAACACCCGCTTCGCATCGACGCGGTAGGTCGCGCTCACCTGGTCGATGATCCCTGTGATGTACCCGACGTCGTCGACGTTGTCGCGGAAACCGCAGCACGCGGGCGTGGCGTTCCAGAAGTGCTTGCCGAGTGGGTTCACGGTGCCATCGGGATGCACGTACAGAAAGCCACGTTCCTCGGCCAGGGGCTGCAGCTGGAAGTAGGTCTCCTGGGTCGCGCCGTCCGCGGAGTAGCCGTGCAGCAGGATGACCAAGGGCATGGGCGTGGCTGCGTCGTAGCTGGACGGCACGAAGACCTCGAACGGCCGGCTCGGATCCGGAGTGGTGAGGGGCCGGATGGTGGGCGGCACCGTGGTTGCCGGCTCGGTCGTTGCGGGCTCGGTCGTTGCCGGGCTCGGTCGTTGCCGGCTCGGTGGTTGCTGGGAGGGTGGTCGCGCCCGAGGAGGTCGTGGTCGCCGCGCCGTCACCAGCCGAGTTGCACGCGGCCGGGACGACGAGAAGGAGGAGGAGGAGGGCCCGGCGCATGCCGCCACGCTATTGGTGGACGAGCGGTCCTACCATTCGCGCCGTGGATGTCGACCGTTATCTCCGGCGCATCGGCATGGACCCGCAGACCGGGCCGCCGACCATCGAGCTGCTCGCGGCCCTTCAGCTCGCGCATCTGACGCACGTGCCGTTCGAGAACCTGCACGTGTACCACCGGCGCGGACCGCGCACCGACGTCGGCTGGTCCTATCCCAAGATCGTCGAGCAGGGGCGCGGTGGCTGGTGCTTCGAGCTCAACGGATCGTTCGTCGCGCTGCTGAGAGCACTCGGCTACGACGCCGACCACGTCTCGTGCCAGGTCTTCGAAGAAGTGCGCAAGGACTGGGGCCCGCACTTCGACCACCTCGGTGGGATCGTCTCGCTCGACGGTGCCCGCTGGTTCGTCGACGTCGGTTTCGGCGACGCGTGCGTCGCCCCGATCCTGCTCGAGCCGGGCCGTGTGTCCGCGGCCCCGAGGGACGTCGACGTGACGATGGGACCCGATCACGCCATCCTGTCGGATCTGATGCCCCACGAGGGAGGTGACGCCGTGTGGGAGCCGCAGCTTCGGGTGTCGTTCGAGCCTCGAACCCTCGACGAGTTCACCGCCCGGAGCACGTACCTCCAGACCTTCCCGGGTCTGAACTGGCAGGAGCACCCGTTCGCCACCCGCGCACTCGACGGCGACGGCTCCCGTGTCACCCTGCGCCGTGACGGCTCCCACGTGGTCGACGGTGTCGAGTACCGCGTCCTGCGCCGACGCAGCGGACGTAGTGCCTACGTCGACACGCCCGTGTCTCCGGACGAATGGAGCGCGACGCTGCTCGAACACTTCGGACTGGTCGACTCCTTGCGCGACTGAGTCGTTCGGGACGTTCAGGCGTCGCAGTCGTCAGGTGTCGTCCGTGGCTGCCTGCATGAAGGGCACGAGATCCTCGGCGGCCTGTCGTACCTGCCAGTCGCGATCCTCGAGTGCGGCGGCGAGCGCGGCGTCGACCTCTGGTCCGGAGAACGGCGCGAGCGCGAGGACCGCACGACGGCGGATCGCCGGCTTGTCGGCGCATCCGGCGAGGATCGCCGGGAGACCGCGCGGGTCGCCGATCGCGCCCAGTGCGGCGACAGCCGCCTCGCGCACGAGTGGATCGTCTGCCTCTCCGGCGAGACCCACGAGGATCTCGAGGACGTCGTCGTCCACGGACTCGTGCTCGCCGGCAGCCCACGCCGCGGCCTCGACGACGGTTGCGGACGGGTCCACCAACATCGACGACATCGACACCCCCGGCACGGTTGCGGCGATCAGCGTGGCCCGGCGCCGCACGCGCTCGTCGGGATCGGCCAGCGCCGTTCGCAGTTCGGTCTCGGCGAGCGCGCCCATGCGGTGCAACGCGCCGAGGCCGAGCTCGCGCGACACCGGGTCGGGATCGTGGAGCGCAGCTCTCGCCGCGCCCTCGTCCTGCTCATGACCTGCCGCGGCCAGGCGCCGCCAGGAGGCGTTCATTTCTTCAACATGCCGGTGAGCGTGATGACGATCCATGCGACACCGAAGGCCACGGTCGTCGCGACGATGGCTCCGACCCACAGCGCGAGAACGCTGCTGGCGATCACGGCCCACAGCCGACGCCACCAGCGGGTGGGGGAGTCGAAGGGTGCCTTGACGGCGCTGAGCTCGATGCCGGTCGGCGGTCGGCGGAGCCATCTGGCGCGTGCCGGATCGGCCGTGGCTCTGGCAGGCTTACGCCATCCGGTCGCGATCAGCGCCACAATGGCGAGTCCGGCGATCCAGCCAGCGGCGGTGGAGACCTCAGTGATACTCACGCAATCAGACAGCGTAACGGGACCTCCTCCGGCGGTCCGCGCGCCCAGCTCCATGCATCGATGGTGGTCGGTGCCGTTGGCCGTACTCGGTCTCGCGGCCATCGCCGCGCCGATCGTCGCCGCGGTCACCCCTTCCAACGTGTTCGTGGAGAAGACGCGCTGCAACCAGCGCGACACCGAGGGCGTGTGCATCGAGTCCGTCACGCAGAAGGTCGAATACGCGCTGATCCCCGCCGACGCTCAGCCGGTCGAGCCGCGCCTCGACGTGGTCGGCACGCCCACCTACGACAGTGACGGCGAGATCTACTTCGTGACGATTCGCGAGCCGAAGATCACCATGCTCGACTGGTTCGTGACCCGCAAGGAGCCCGCGGCCAGGTTCCTCAGCCGCGTCGACAAGTACGGCAACCAGACCGAGGAGCAGTTGCTGCAGAGCGGCCAGCGGCAGATGACCGGCGCCAAGGACCGCGCCACCTACGTCGCGCTGAAGGCCGCTGGATTCGATGTGTCACGTCAAGAACGGGGCGGCGATCGTCGACTACGTGCTGTGCCTCAAGGCCAACGACGCGGGCACCAAGTGTCTCGAAGAGGTACCGGCGGGCAAGGTGCTGAAGCCCGATGACGTCATCGTCGAACTCGACCACAAGCCCGTCACGACGATCGACGACCTGCAACCGATCCTCGACGACGTCAAGGCCGGCGCCACCATCGAGATCGGTTTCGAGCGCGACGGTGAGAAGCAGACGGGTGAGATCGAGACCATCAACGCCCCCGGCGAGGAGAAGCCCCGCACCATCATCGGCTTCAGCCCGGTCGACACCACGACGGTGAAGCTGCCCGAAGGCCTGTCGGTCTCCTTCGACACGGCCGGCATCGGCGGGCCGTCCGCCGGCCTCGCGTTCACACTGACCCTGATCGATCAGGTCACCGAGGGCAGCCTGATGGGCCCCCAGCGCATCGCGGTCACCGGAGAGATCGACATCGACGGCAACGTCGGTGCGATCGGAGGCCTGAACTCCAAGGCGTCGGCCGTCCAGCAGGTGGGCGTGAAGTACTTCCTCGTGCCGGCCAGCCAGCCCAAGACCGGGTTGGACAGCATCGAGGCAGCTCGGCGTGTGGTGGGTGACGACGTGGAGATCATTCCCGTCGCCACGCTCGACGACGCGTTGGCCGTCCTGGCCCGGCTTGGGCGGCGACCCGCTGCCCAAGTAACGGCGCGCGCCGACGGCACTGCATCGGGGCGCGTTCGCCCGGCCACCGGTCGATTGCCACCCTTTCCGGGCCCCACACACCTACGCTTGACGGTCAATGGCCATGTCGTTCTCCCGCCCGGACCCGTCATCGCCGTCCGCAGTGTCCACCGCCACGTTCACGACCTCCCGCCGAGGGTTCGATCAGAACGAGGTACGGGATCTGCTGCGGATGGTCGCTGCCGAATTGGCGCGCTTGCAGGAGCGCGAGAAGTTCTTGGAACGCGAGTTGCGCACTGCGCAGCGCGGGAACCCCAACGCCGCGGTGGCGCTCGACGAGGAAGTGGTCACGCGCCTGCTCGGCGAGGAGGCGGCGCGCATTCTGCAGACGGCGCGCGAAGCCGCGTCGCAGATCAAGATCCGCGCCGAGGAGAACTCGTCGCGCCTGCTTCGCGAAGCCACCGACGAGGCGCAGCGCCTTCGCGAGGAGGCCGAGATCGAGTCGTCGCGTCGTCGCCAGGATGCGTCGGCCGACGCCGAAGCGGAGCTGCAGATGGCCAAGCAGCAGGGCCGCGACATGGTCAACGAAGCCCGCGCCTATCGCGAGCGGGTACTGGGCGAGCTCGCCCGGCGACGCGAGATGGCTCGCCAGCAGATCGAGCAGTTGGTGCACGGTCGCGATCGCCTGCTGCAAGCCTTCGAACGGGCACGGATCGCTGCCGTCGACGTGATGGCGGAGATGACCCCACTCGGCGAGCCGAACGAGTACGTGAACCTCGCTCCGACCACCGGCCCCGTCCCGATCATGGTGCCCGCGCGCGACCTCGCGCCGCGCCCGGCCGCCGACGAGCCTGTCGAGGTCGAGGAGCCCGCCGTCGACGAACTCGTCGACGAGGTGGTCGAGGAGCTCACCGAACCGGTCGACCATCACGTGTTCGACCGCGAACTCGACGACCAACCCGACGACGCAGCCGACGACGTGCAGCACGTCGATGATCAGCACGACGATGATCAGCACGACGATGAGCAGCACGACGACCGGCCGATCGCTCCGGTCGTGTCGCTGTTCGCCGGTGAGATCCCCGACACGCCACGCGACAGCGTCGGTGACCTGTTCGCCAAACTCCGTGCGTCGCGCTCGGAGACCGTCGTCGAGCGCGCCCAGGATGCCGTCGAAGCCGAGACCGCCGAAGCTGACGAAGCCGAAGCCGAGACCGCCGAAGCCGTCGTCGAGGAGCCCGTTGTCGACGAACTCGTCGTCGAGACGGTGGTCGTCGAGGAGCTGTCGGTCTTCCAGGCCTCGCCCGAGGCGCCGATCGAGGTGGTGGAGGTCGACGACTCGGCGTTCGGTCGGCGCGATGCGGAGCTGACCCCGCTGATCGTCGCCAGCGCTCGCAAGCTGAAGCGAGTCCTCGCCGACGAGCAGAACGACGTGCTCCACGTGTTGCGCGGCGCCAAGCCGGTGGCGTCGCTGTCGGACCTGGTTCCCGCAGAGACCGAGCACATCCGGCTCTACGCCACCGCGATCGACGACGATCTGAAGGCCGCTGCGCTGGCCGGAGCGTCCAGCGTCCACAAGGGAACGCAGCGGGAGCACAACAAGGCCATCAAGCAGGGCGCCGCGTTGCAACCCGCGATCGATGCACTCGGGACCAGCATCGTCCAGCCGTTGCGTGAGCGGCTCGAGCGCGCCGTGCACGATGCGGGCGGCGACAACCAGGAACTGGCGAACCTCGTGCGGGCGGTCTACCGGGAGTGGAAGACGCAGCGGATCGACGAGCATCTCGACGACGTCGCCCGGATGGCGTTCGGGCGCGGTGCGCTCGTCGCGCTCGCTCCGGGCACCCCGATCTGCTGGGCGGTCGACCCGAACGGGCCCGCCTGCCCCGACGCCGAGGACAACGCGTTGGCCGGTGTGGTCGCCGCGGGTGATCCGTTCCCGACGGATCACGTGTGCGCTCCGGCGCACGAGGGATGCCGCTGCATGCTGCAACTGGCGCCCCGGTAACCTTCGCCGCGTGCAGAACTCTGCGGATCTACCTGGCAGTGCTCGTCCCCGGCGCGTGAGCGACCGAGGGCGCGCCTTCATCATCATCGCTGCGGTGGTCCTGGTCGGCCTGCTGCTGTCGGGGCGGTTCCTGGCGAGTTTCTACGTCGACTACCTGTGGCACCAGTCCGTGGGTCGCACGGATGTGTTCTGGGGTGTCTTCAACGCCAAGCTCACGATGTTCTTGATGTTCGGGATCACGTTCGTGCTCATCGCGGTCTTGAACCTGATCATCGCCGATCGCCTCGCGCCCACCTCGTTCGCCGCCAACACCCACCCGCTCGTCGAGCGCTTCCACGAGTTCTTCGGACATCGCCTGCGGCTCCTCCGCTTCGGTGTCGCCATCGGGTTCGGGTTCCTCTTCGCCGCACCCGCCATCGCCCGCTGGCAGGACTGGCTGATGTTCCGCAACAGCAAGTCGTTCGGCATCAACGACGCGCAGTTCGGCAACGACGTCGGCTTCTACATGTTCAAGCTGCCGTTCGTCACCTTCGTGCTCGACTGGCTGTTCCTCGCCGTGGCCTTCATCACGCTGCTGGTCCTCGCCACCCACGTGCTCTCGGGCGGCATCGTCCTGCAGCCGCCGCGTCCGAAGGTGCGCAAGGCCACCAAGGCTCACATCGCCGTGCTGCTCGCGCTGCTCGCGGTGCTCAAGGCGGGCGACTACTGGGTGACCCGCTACGAGCTCACCAACGCCAACCGCGGCTCGTTCACCGGACCCAACTACACGGTCGTCAACGCCCAACTCCCCGCAGTGCTGCTCCTCGCGCTGATCGCACTGCTCACCGCGGCGCTCTTCCTCAGCACCTTGAAGACCGATCGCTGGCGTCCGGCAGTGGTCGCGTCGGGACTGTGGGCCGTGGTCGCCCTGATCGGCGGCGTCATCTACCCGGCCGTCGTGCAGTCGCTCGTGGTGAACCCGAACAAGAAGGACAAGGAAGCGACGTTCATCGCCTACAACATCGACGCCACTCGGCAAGCACTCGGGCTGTCGAACGTGGAGGAACGGCAGGTCACCTTCGATCCGGTCACGACTTCGAAGGTGGAGGACGACGTCGCCGCGCTGCAGGACGTCCGGCTGCTCAAGCCCGACGACAAGATGGAGACCAGGTTCCGCACCGACGAGGGTCAACCCGGCATGACCATCGACGATCTCGACCCCGACCGCTACACGGTCGACGGCAGGATCCAGCAGGTCATCGTCGGTGCACGCGAGCTCGATCTGTCGCAGGTGGGCAACAAGTCCTGGCAGGGCACGCACCTCATCAACACGCACGGGTGTGGTCTGGCGATCGCGCCGGCGGCGCAGATCCTTCCCGACGGAAAGCCGGCGTACGACGATTCGATCGGCACCGTCGACCGCCCCGAGCTCTACTTCAGCCCGACCCTGCGCGGGTACGCGGTGGTGGCCACGTCCGTGACCGAGCAGGCGTGCGAAGGACAGAAGGACGCCGGCCAGTACAAGGGCACCGCCGGTGTGCAGCTCAACTCGGTGTTCCGGCGTCTCGCCTTCGCCCTCAACGAGTTCGACTACAACCTGCTCGGCTCGAGCGCGATCAACGACCAGTCGCGGTTCGTGTCCGTGCGCGACGTGCGTGATCGCGTCGCGAAGGTCGCACCGTTCCTGGCACTCGACAACGATCCGTACCCCGTCGCGGTCGGCGGTCGGATCCTGTGGGTCGTCGACGGCTACACCACCAGCAACCGGTATCCCTACGGGCAGTTCGCCGACACCAACCAGTTGGACGCGGGCAGCGGTCTCGATCACTCCTTCAACTACGTGCGCAACAGCGTGAAGGCCACCGTCGACGCCTACGACGGCTCGGTCACGCTGTACGCCGTCGATGAGGGCGACCCGATCCTGCAGGTGTGGAAGTCCGCCTTCCCGAACCTGTTCACGCCGATGAGCGACATGTCGCCGGACCTCGTGTCGCACCTGCGCTACCCGGAGGAACTGTTCCGCATCCAGACCGCGGCGTATTCCAAGTACCGGCTCGATGCGAACGACTTCTTCGACCGGCGCGGTGCGTGGTCGGTGGCACTGGCCGCCCCCGAACAGCCGGGCGAGGCACAGATCATCATCAACGCAGCCACCTCGAACACCACGGGACAAGCGGCGCCCACCGACTTCGCCAACGAGAGCGACGCGGCGCGTTTCGTGCCGTACTACGGCATGTTCCACCCCGACGGCAACGGTGACGCCTCGTTCGAGCTCTACCGACCCTTCCAGCCGTTCAGCACCACCGACCAGCGCAAGGAGCTGATCGCGTACATGACCGCGAGCAGCGACCCGGCGACGTACGGCAAGCTCGTCGCGTACGAGTTCCCGTCCACCGCGATGCCTGACGGACCGAACACGATCGGTGCCGCCATGGCGACCGATCCGCAGGTGAGCGCGGAGATCACGCTGCTCAGCCAGAAGGGATCGACGGTCTCCTTCGGCGACCTCCAGATGGTGCCCGTGGCCGGCGGGGTCACGTGGATCCGGCCGCTCTACGTGGAGAGCGACTCTGCCGGCCAGCCACTGCTGCGCCGGATGATCGTCAACTACGAGGGCAAGGTCGCGATCGGCACCTCGCTCGAGGACGCGTTCGCCCAGTTGTTCCCGGGCTTCTCCGCCGACATCGGCGACGTCGTCGGTGGCGCACCGGTGACGCCCGGCGACGGTGGTGTCCCCACGAGCGATGCCACGGCGCAGGAGCTCCTCCAACAGGCGGAGCAGCTGTTCACCGATGCCGACACGGCGCTGAAGGCCGGTGACCTGGGTACGTACGCCGACAAGGTGGCCGAGGCCCGGGTGCTGGTGCAGCGGGCGCTCGACCTCTTGAACCCCTGACGGTCAGCTCTTGGAGGGCGTCCGGCGAACGTGCTCGGCGAGCGCGGCGAGGTCTTCCCTGAACGCGATCTCGTAGCGGGCCTGCTCGTTGGCGAGCTTGATCTGGCCGGTGCGCAGCGCGGCGACGACCTCGTCGCTGACCATGCCCGACGCGACGTCGCCGGTGCGAGCGGCCAACCCGTCGATGTCGCGTCCGAGCTCGCTGAGCTGGTTGGCGAGCTCCGTGCCGACGCTGTCGACCCGCTGCTCGAGGGCCGCGACCTGCTCGCTCGTCTGGCGATTGGCCGCGTCGGCCGCGGTGATCCGCTCGGCGAGCTGACCGAGCTGGCCGGCCAACGCCTCGGTGACCGCGAGGCGATCGCTGAGAGCGTTGATGCGGTCGCGCGATTCGGCGTCGCCGGTCGCCGCGAGCGCTGCCTCCCGACGACTGTCGGTGTCGCTCTGCATCTCGGTGATGCGATCGCGGAGGCTCGACAGCTGTGCTCCGAACTCGGCCTGCGCGCTCGACGCGCGCGTTGAGCTGGCTGAGCTGTCCGGCGAGCTCGTCGACCGTCGCCACTCGCAGCGCCAGCTCCTCGAGTCGAGCCATCGTGTCGGGGTCCGGTCCGCTGGGCATCGGGGGCGGCATCAGCGGCGCGGGTGCATCGGCCTTCGCGCTGAGCTCCGCGAGACGGGCTTCCAGCTCGGCGAGCCGCTCGGTGGGGTCCGGGGCCGCGTCGAGGCGTTCGGCCAGCGAGTCGATCCTGGCCACGACCTCGGGGTCGATGCCGACCGGCAGTGCCGCGCCGTCGACGTCGCTGTCGCCGTGCTCGGCGAGCGCGGCTTGGGTGGCGAGCACCTCGGACAGCTTCGCTTCCAGCGCCTCGATCTTGGCGACCAGTTCCGGGTCGGTGTCGGCGACGACGGTCGCTCCCTCTGACGACACCTGGGCGACGGCGGCCTGCTCTGCGGCCGCGTTCGCCGCCGCGGCCGCCGCGGCGACCTCGTCGAGATGGAGCTCGAGGTTGGCGAGCCGCGCCTGCAGCTCCTCGTCGGCGGCGACCGTACTGGGATTCGTGCCGGTGATGCTGGCCATCGCCGTCGTGGTGGCATCGAGGGCGGCCAGACGAGATTCGACGATGGCGCGGCTCTGCTCGCTGGACTCCAGACGGGCGCGGACGTCGACGAGTTCGTTGCGCAGGTTGAGGAAGTCGACCGGATCGATGTGGAGCTTCTTCGGTTTGGGCTGCTTGGGCGGTTTGGAGGGCTTGGGAGGCTTGGACTGCCGCTCGGCGGCGAGCTTCTTCTCCACCCGGGCCTTCTCGGCGCGGGTCATCTCATCGAAATCGGGCGGCCGCGGGGGGTCGGCCATGATGGCCGGATCGGCCATGGTGTCCGGCTCGGGTGCCGGCAATTCGTCGGCCGTGGGCTTCGGCTTCTTGCTGAACAGTCCCATGTGTGTCTCCACTCGCGAGGTCGGCGATCAGGAATCGCGTGTCTTCACCGTAGTTCGGGCACTCTCACGGGGCGGGGAGGTTGGATGCGACCTGGGACGACTCAGTCGGCGGCCATCGCATGTTGGATCATCGTCACGCCGTCACCCATCGGGATGATCACGCACCGGACGCGCGGATCGTTGGCGACCATCGTGTTGAACTCGCGCAGCGCAACGGTGTCGCGCTCGGTCGCGTCGGCGTTCAGCACCTCACCGGACCACAGCGTGTTGTCGACGAGGATGACGCCGCGGGGTCGCATCCGCGGGAGCAGCGCCTCGAAGTAGTGCGGATAGTTGGGCTTGTCGGCGTCGATGAACGCGAGGTCGAAGCGCTGGTCGTCGGGGAGCCCGGCGAGGGTGTCGAGGGCGGGAGCGATGCGCAGGTCGATGCGGTCGGCGACTCCCGCGAGCTCCCAGTGCTCGCGGGCGATGGCCGTCCACTCCTCACTGACGTCGCAGCAGATCAGCGTTCCCCCTGGCGCCAGACCCCGGGCGATGCTGAGCGCGGAGTATCCCGTGAAGGTGCCGATCTCGATCGCGTGCTCGACGCCGATGGCGCGCACCAGCATCTCGAAGAACGACCCCTGGTCGTTGCCGATCTGCATCCGTGCCGACCCACCGGTCTTGGCCACGGTGGCGGCCATCAACCGGCGTTGGACGTCGTCGGGTGGCGTCGAGTGAGCGGCGATGTACGCCGCCAGGTTGGGTTCGACCACGAACAGTCTCGTCTCAGGCATACGACGACCGTACCCCGGTCCCGTAGGGTCGTCGTTCATGTGGAATGCACGTTCAGGCGACGGCTTCATGCGCTGCTCCGACGGCCACGTCCGCTGGGGCATCTTCGGTGCGGCGGGCGTGCTGTTCGTGGTGAGCGAACCGGGTGAGCCGACGCTGGTGATGCTCCAGAAGAGGTCGGCGATGGCGCACGAGGGCGGCACGTGGAGCTGCGCGGGCGGAGCGATCGACGAGGGTGAGACACCGTTCGAGGCCGCGCTGCGGGAGGCGAGCGAGGAAGTCGGGGAGATCCCGGCGGTGCATCGTGTGCTCGGTGAATACGTCTTCGCCCCTGCGACGGACTGGTCGTACACCACGATCGTGTTGGAGGTCGACCACCACTTCGGGGCGTCGATCAACTTCGAGACCGACGCAGTGGCCTGGGTACCGCTCGACATCGTCGACCATCGCCCCCTGCATGCGGGGTTCGCCGCCGCCTGGCCCCACCTTCGGGCGATCGTCGAGTCCGCCGCCGACACCTCGGCACACCGCGACCCCGATCGGTGACCTTCGTCTCTGGACGAGCCGACCCGATGGGTTGACGATGAGTCCGTGGACGAATCGACATGCCGGGCACTGCCACGCCCGCACCGTCACGTGTCGCTCGCGGTGGCGGCCCTCGCCGTCGCCGCCAGTGCGGCTGGTGGGGCGGTCGGGCTGGCGACAGGAACGCTGTCGCTGGGCGATCGACTGAACGGTCGGCTACCACTCTCGAGCCCCGTCCTGGGAGGCGTCGCTCTGATGCTGGTCATCGCCGTGCCGTTCGGCGTGCTGGCCGCGAGAGCGTGGCGCGGCGACGCGCGTGCAGGTGCCACCTCGATGGTGGCGGGAGTCGTCACCGTCGGCTGGATCGTCGTCCAGCTGGCGTTCATCCGTGAGTTCAGCGTCTTCCAGCCCGTGTACGCGGCCGTGGGCGTGGCGTTCTTCCTCACCGGCCGACGCCTTCGAGCAGGTGTCGATCCCGACGTCGACACCGCAGCCGTCGCGAGGTTCCTGGAGGTTCGACGCGTGGCACTCGTCGGGGCGTCCGACGACCCACGGAACTTCTCCTCCACCGTGCTCCGAGAACTCGTCGACCACGGCTACGACGTCGTGCCGGTGAACCCGAACCGCGCCGACGTGGGGGGAGTGCCGTGCGTCGCGACGGTCGGTGACGTGCCGGGCGACCTCGACGCGGTGATGGTGATGCTGACCGGCACCGCCGCCATGGAGGCGGTGCGAGCCAGCGTGGATCGCGGCGTGACGAAGGTCTGGCTGTTCCGCGGTGCCGGCGGACCGGGTGCCTTCTCGGTCGACGCGGTCGCGTGGTGCCGTGCGCACGGCGTCGACGTCGTTGCCGGCGCGTGCCCGCTGATGTTCCTCGAGCCGGTGGCGGGGGTGCATCGGGCGCATCTCGCCGTGCGCCGCTTCGCCGGCGCCATCGACTGAAGCGATCACCGGACGGATACCCCTCTGGGTGTGTCGAACAACCCCGAAACTGCCCCGCGTCGTCGAGATCCACTGGATAACCTGGGACTTCTTGTGAGCAACCACCCCTTCGTCCCGCTGCGCCATCGAGCTGTGCGCCTGCTGTGGGGTGCTGCGGTCGTCAGCGACATCGGCACATGGGTGCAGCTCATCGTGGTCGGCAGCCTCGTCGCCGCGCACACGGGGAGCGCCGTGCAGACCGGTCTGGTCGCACTCGCCACGTTCATGCCGCAGGGCATCGCCTCGCCGGTGGGCGGCCTGCTGGCCGATCGCTACGACCGGCGCAAGGTCTTCGCGTCGGCACTCGTCCTGCAGGCCATGGTCACCACCGTGCTCGCCGTCGTGCTCGGCATGGGCGTGCGTTCCCCGCTCGTGCTGACGCTGTTGATCCTCGTCGGGAGCGCCGCCGGCGCCACCGGGGCACCGTCCTACGCGGCGATGCAACCCGACCTCGTCCCGCCCGAGGAACTGATGGCGATGGTCTCGCTCGGGGTCTACTCGTGGAACAGCGGCCGCATCGTCGGGCCGCTGCTGGGAACCGTCCTCGTCATCGCCGTCGGCCCGGCGTGGACCATCGGCTTCAACGCGTTCTCGTTCGTCGTGATGGCGCTCGCCGTCTCGCTGGTGCGACGCTCGTTCCGTCCTCAGAGCAGTGGCGGCACGGTCCGCGAGCGCCTGGTCGACGGCTACCGCGCCCTGCGGGTCACCCCCGGGTGCTGGCACGGCGTCGTGCTGCTGATCCTGTTCAACCTCACCGTGGTGCCGTTCATGGGCCTCATCCCGATCTACGTCGTAGTGGGCTACGGCGGCGGCACCAGCATGGCCGGCCTCGTCGCCTCCGCACAGGGTGTTGGCGCGATTCTCGGCGGCATCCTCATCACGATGCTGGCGATCCGCTTCCAACGGTCGCTGCTCGTGGGTGGCGCAGTCGTCGCCCTGTCGATCGCGTTGTCCGTCTACGCCCTCTCGCCGAACGTGGCGTGGCTGATGGCGTCGGCCACCGTGCTCGGTGCCGCGTCCTCGAGCATGTTCATCAGCTCGTCGGCGATCATCCAGCGCGACGCACCGCCCGACAGCCGCGGCCGCGTGATGTCGATCATGCAGGCGTCGATGGGCGTGTCGTACGGCATCGGGTTGCTCTTCATCGGATCCATCGGCGACCTCGTCAACCTCCACGTCGCGTTCGGCGTCGGCGCGGCGCTGCTCCTCGTCGGTTTCGGCCTGCTCACCCGGCGCTCGCGGCACTGGCGCAAGGCGATCGACGGCGCCGAAGTCGTGCGCGGCCGCCAACTCGCCTCCGCCTGACCGGCCCGGGCGGCCCCGCCGACGCGAGCCCGCCGGCCCCGCTGCCCCCGTCTCTGCGGTCCCCGCACCGCGTCTGCCCTCCCCGCCCCGTGTCTGCGCCCGCCGCCCCCGTTCTGCGCCCGCCGCCCCCGTTCTGGACAGCAATTTTCCCGGTTTCCGGGAACGATCCGGACCAGGACCCGACGTGAGACGAATGCTGCCCAGAAGCCGACCGGTCAGGCGCATGCCTCGGCGAGCACGGGCGGTGGGGTGCCGCCCACGGGAGCACCGGGTGTGAGCACATCGGCGACCAGCGCGCGCACCTCGGCCGCGTCCCACTTCGCCGGATTGACGAGCGGCGGCGCGAGGTGCAGCGTGCGCACCGCCGCCAGGCCACCGGCCTGGGAGTAGCGGTCGACGACCTGGGCGAGTTCGCCGAGTCGGTCGCGTGGGATGTCGGTTCGTACTGCGTCACCGAACGCGCCGACGAGGTCGGTGAGACCCGTCGCCAGCGTGCGTGGTGTCGCGGCCGCAGCGATGCCGGCCAGCACGCATCGTTGCCGGGCCATGCGCCAGTAGTCGCTGTCGGCCTCTCGCGTGCGGGCGTAGGCCAGGGCGAGCGTGCCGTCCATGTGTTGCGGGCCGACCTCGAACCACCTCGGCACTGGATGCTTGGCGTTCGAGGGATTCTTCGCCGACGGGACGCGCTTGGTGACATCGATCTCGATGCCGCCGAGCGCGTCGACCACGTCGACGAAGCCGGCCATGTCGACGAGGATGTAGTAGTTGATCGGGATGCCGAGGAGTTGGGCGATGCCGAGCTTGATCGCCTGTGAGCCGGCGTCCTCGATCCCGCCCATCAGCTCGCGGTGACCGTTCACGTACGGATAGACCGCGTTGGCGATGTCGCTGAAGCCGTCGGGGTACTTCTCGTGCAGCGCGGTGCCGTCGGGGAACGGGAGCCGGTGCAGGTTGCGGGGCACCGAGATCATCGCCGTGTCGCCGGAACGCGGGTCGATGCTGACGACGATCATCGAGTCGGTCCGCAGACTCCATCGACCGGGGCCGGCGTCGCCGCCGAGCAGCAACACGTTCACCCGATCCGTCCCCGGGAACGGGGGCGTGGTGGTGGTCGGCGCCGCGGTCGTGGACGGGGCGGTGGTCGAGGGCGCGGTTGTCGTCGAGACGGCGGCAGTGGTGCTCGTCACCGCGCTGGAGGTGGAGGTCGTGCTGGCGAGGGTGCCCGGGCTCGCGGTGGTCGCGTCGTGGTCGGAGAACACCCGCTCCACCGCCCGATCGGTCTGCCAGACGTAGTTGGCCGACACGGCGAGCGGCGCGACGCCGATGATCGCCACCAGCACGGCGACGAACAGCGAAAGGGCCTGTACGGAGTCGTTCTCCGGTCGCGCCTGCCAGGCGACGTCGAGCGCCGCCCACAGTCGCGTCGCGGCCAGGATGGCCAACCCGACCCCGAGGCCGATGAAGACGGTGCGGTCGGCGATGATGTCCGCCAGATCGGACCGACTCCGCACGGGGAGGAGCACGACGAGCAGGGCGATGGTGGTGACGGCGGCGAGGGCGGTGGCGACCACCACTGCTCGGCGGAAGCGGGCGCCGACCGCCAAGTGGCCGAGACCGGGATGGATCACCGACGCCAGCGCGCCACCGACGCAGAACCAGAATCCCCGTCGTGGGCGATCGACCGTCCGCATCGATTCCAGTGTGGTCCACTGACCATTCCGGCGCCAGGGACCGAGGACCCGCCCCGCTTCCTGGATCGGACGGCTCGCCCGCACGGGGAACGGACGAGGGGCACCGGGACGCCCGGTCTCACGGCGGCCGGTGTCGGCGTCAGCGGAGGATCGACCGCGCGAGTCGCTGCATCGCGACCACCGCATCCGCCGCGGTGCGCCGCCCGCGCAGCGCGTCGTTGATCGCCTGCCAGCCGCCGTCCTCCACCAGCGGGAACCGGGGGTGTGGCGGGTAGGTGATCATCGCGGTCTCGATCGTGGCGGCGGTGATGGCACGTCGCCGGCGGTCGGTGTCGTTGGTGGGCGGCACGGCCGCGAACGCGGCGACGTGCGCGCACACGGTGCCACCGCTCGCATCGATCGACTGCGCTCGTTCGCCGATCAGCTCGCGAAGGAGCTCGATCGCGGCCGGCACATCGGTGCACGTGTGAGGGATCGCCCACGAGTGGCATCCGGCGTAGCTGACGCGCCGGGCGGGACCTGACGGGTACGGATGGGGGCCGAGCACTCCCGCAATGGGCGACTCACGAATTGGT
Source organism: uncultured Acidimicrobiaceae bacterium (assembly GCA_963720695.1). Classification (GTDB taxonomy): domain Bacteria; phylum Actinomycetota; class Acidimicrobiia; order Acidimicrobiales; family Ilumatobacteraceae; genus UBA668. Next base: position 31,084 of record CAVRGG010000003.1, on the reverse strand, counting down.
CCCCACCCGCCCGGCCACGCGCCTGCGGAGTCGATGCGGCCCTCGAGCAGCGCGGCGTCCACCTGGTCGTAGTGCCAGTCGGGAAGGTCAGCGGGCGCTCGACGCGCGAGCGCACTGAGCAACTCGACCGCCGTCACCGCCTCGGGTGAGTCGATGCACGGTTCGCCGTCGTCGGTGAACAGCCGGCCGCCCTGCCCGACCACGAGCTCGAAGAACGTGCCGAACAGTCCGCTCTCGCGTCCCGGGAACCCGAACACCGCATCGCTGTCGGCGAGTGCCTCCCATGTGTCGGGGACGACGGCGAGCCGGTCTTCGCGAGCCCAGAGGATGCGGACGTCGATGAGTCGTGGCACGCTCAGCAGCGCGCCGTCGAATCGACACAGATCGACCGCGAGTGGCGCCAGTGCGTGCGTGTCGATCAGATCGTCGAGTGGTCGCAACCACTGCGCCTGCGACGGTGCGTACTTGCTGTGCGTGGCGAGCACGTCGATGCGGTCCCCGGCCTCGAGCATCTCGGCCACGGTGCGATTCAGCGTCGGGTGGTCGGCGTGGACGACGACCTCGACGTCGTGACCGTCGAGGATCGAGTAGAGGTGGTCGTACATCGGCCCACCGACCAGCGCGACTCGCAGCGTCATCGGCGTCCTCAGCTCACGATCCGGATGCCGCTGATACCCCCGTCGAGCAGGAAGTCGGCGCCCGTGGTGAAGGTGCTGTCGTCGGCCAGGAACATGACCGCGTCGGCGACCTCCTCGCAGGTGACCATCCGTCCCATCGGCTGGCGGCGCCGCATCGACTCGAACGTGGCCTCCGGATCGTCGGTCGTGGCCACCAGCCGCTCGACCCACGGGCTCTGGACGGTGCCCGGCGAGACGCAGTTCACCCGGATGCCGTGGTGGATCTCGTCGGCTGCCATCGCCTTCGTCAGCGCCAGCACCGCCCCCTTCGAGGCGCCGTAGACGGCGCGCTGGGCGAGTCCGACGGTGGCCACGATCGAGCAGGTGTTGACGATCGCGCCGCGGCCGGCGGTCCGCATGTGAGGGATGACCGCCCTCGACATGTTGGCCATCCCGAACACGTTGACGGCGAACACCCGTTGCCAGTCCTCAGGTGTGCTCTCCACGACATCGCCCACCGATGCGACGCCGGCGTTGTTGCACAGCACGTCCACGCGGCCGTGCGTGTCGATGACGTGCGCGACCGCGCGCTCGCACTGACCCGGATCGGTGAGGTCGAATCCGTCGGCCAGATCGAGACCCACCGTGGTGTCGCCACGGTCGCCGAAGCGCTGCATCATCGCCGCGCCGATGCCTCCTGCCGATCCGGTGATGACCACCACGCGCCCACCCATCGATCCTTCGCCCCCTCCGCGACCGTGTGTCGCCGCGACGCAGTCTCGCGCCTAACGTCGGCTCGACCTCGACCCACGGACCCACCACATGACCACCATCGTCTCTGTCAGCACTCACGACCTCCGGGCCCGGACCTCCGCCTTCCTGCACGGCAGCGACGCGAACCACCCCGATCCCGACTACTCGGCCGCGTACGTCGTCCTCCACACCGACGGACCGAACGAGGGACATGGACTGACGTTCACCATCGGCAAGGGGAACGAGCTGTGCTGCGCGGCCATCGAGGCGCTGTCGGTGCTGGTCGTCGGTCGTCGCCTTTCGGACCTGACGGATGGGATGGGTGCGTTCTGGCGATCGGTCACCAACCACTCGCAGTTGCGCTGGCTGGGACCCGACAAGGGTGTCATCCACCTGGCCACCGCTGCGCTCGTGAACGCCGTCTGGGATCTGTGGGCCAAGGAACGAGGCGTCCCGGTCTGGCAGTTGGTGGCGGACATGGAGCCGGCCCAGATCGTCGACTGCATCGACTTCCGGTACCTGCGCGACGAGGTCGACGAGGTGCGTGCGCTCGAGATGCTCCAGCGCGCCCAGGTCGGCAAGGCGGACCGTCTGGCGGAGCTCCGCCGCGACGGATACCCCGCCTACATCACCTCGGCCGGCTGGCTGGGCTACCCGGAGGACGTGGTCCGCCAGCGATGCCGAGACGCGATGGCGGCGGGCTGGACCAGCTTCAAGACCAAGGTCGGCATCGATGTCGTCTCCGACCTGCGACGGTGCGAGGTGATGCGCGAGGAGATCGGCGACGACCGTCAACTGATGGCCGACGCGAATCAGGTGTGGGACGTGCAGGAGGCGATCGAGTGGACGAACCGGCTCCGCGAGCACCGGCTGCGCTGGATCGAGGAGCCCACCCATCCCGACGACATCCTCGGCCACGCGACCATCCGCCGCGGCATCCGGCCGGTCGGAGTCGCCACCGGCGAGCACGCGGCGAACCGGTTGATGTTCAAGCAACTCCTGCAGGCAGAAGCGATCGACTACTGCCAGGTCGATGCCTGCCGGCTCGGCGGGCTCAACGAGGTGCTGGCGGTGCTGCTTCTCGCCGCGGCACGCGGTGTGCCGGTGTGTCCGCACGCCGGGGGCATCGGGCTGTGCGAGTACGTGCAGCACATCTCGGTCATCGACTACCTGTGCGTGAGCGGGTCGCTGGACGATCGCACCACCGAGTACGCGGATCACCTCCACGAGCACTTCCTCCACCCGGCCGAGGTCCGCAACGGCCGCTACGTGGTCCCCGAAGCGCCCGGCTACTCCGTTGAGATGCATCCGGCATCGATCGTCTCGTTGCAGTACCCCGGTGGCGCGGAATGGCAGTGAACCTCGGGCTCGGGACTGCTCCGCTCGGCAACATGTTCGAGGCGATCAGCGATGACCAGGCGATCGCCACGGTGGATGCTGCCTGGGACGCGGGTGTCCGATTCTTCGACACCGCCCCGCAGTACGGCCACGGGCTCGCCGAGACCCGCCTCGGCGCCGCGCTCGCCGAGCGGCCGCGCGACGAGTTCGTCGTGGCCTCGAAGGTCGGCAGAGTCCTGGTGCCCGCCGGACCGCATCGGCCGCCGACGATCTTCCGGGACATCCCGCCGTTCGACCCCGTCTTCGACTTCGGTCGCGATGGCATCCTGCGCTCGCTGGAGGACAGCCTGACCCGGATGGGGTTGGATCGTCTCGACATCGTCCACCTCCACGATCCCGACGACTTCGAGGACGCCGCGCTCGCCACTGCGTTCCCGACGCTGATCGAGCTGCGCGAGCAGGGCGTCATCGGACAGGTCGGATGCGGCATGAACCAGAGCGAGATGCTGGAGCGGTTCGTGCAGCGCGTCGATCTCGATGTCGTGCTCCTCGCCGGGCGGTATTCGCTGCTCGACCGGCGGGGCGCGGTGAGCCTGTTGCCGCTGTGCGCCGAGCGCGGCGTCGAGGTGGTCGTCGGCGGAGTGTTCAACAGCGGGCTGCTCGCCCGACCCGAGCCCGGCGCCACGTTCGACTATGCGAGTGCCCCGCCGGAACTCGTCGCCCAGGCTCGCGCCCTGCGCGACGTCTGCGACGCGTTCGACGTGGCCCTTCCCGCGGCTGCGGTGCAGTTCGTGCAACGTCACCCGGCTGTGACCCGGGTGATCGTCGGTGCTCGCTCGCCCGAGGAGATCGTGGCCGACGTGGCCTACTCGGCGACGGCGCTGCCCGATGCCCTGTGGCCGGCGCTGGAGTCGGTCCTGGTCTGACTCGCCGGTCCCGACTCACTGGCCCAACTCGCCGGTCTGACTCGCTCGTCGTTGGTCGGCGAGTGGGAGACTTCCACCCTCGTCCAGCTCAGGAGCCGTCATGCCTCGCGACATCGCCAACGATCCTCGAATCGACCCCCGCCTGAAGGTGTTGCTCAGCGCCATGCCGGAGCTCGACATCGCTGACGTGGCGGATCGAGCGGAGGCGTTGGCGCGTGCCGCCCAGCCCGACGTGCAGGAGCGCGCCGGGATGTACAAGGCGATGATGGAGATGTGCGACACCGAGGACGTGGTGTCGTCGACCGGACTCACGGTCACGACACACCAGGTGACGTCGCAGCCCGACGGCAACACGATCAACATCCAGTACATCCGCCCCGAGGGCGACGAGGTGCTGCCGTGCGTGTACTACATCCACGGCGGCGGCATGCAGAGCCTGTCCTGCTACGACGGCAACTACCGCGCGTGGGGCAAGATCCTCGCCCACAAGGGTGTCGCCGTCGCGATGGTCGACTTCCGCAACGCGATGTCGCCGTCGTCGGTGCCCGAAGTCGAGCCGTTCCCGGCCGGCTTGAACGACTGCGTGTCGGGCGTCAAGTGGGTGCACGCCAACGCCGCGATGCTGCACATCGACAGCTCGCGCATCGTCGTCGCCGGCGAGAGCGGCGGTGGCAACCTCACGCTGGCCACCGGGATGAAGCTGTTGAAGGACGGCGACATCGGCCTGATCACCGGGCTGTACGCGCTGTGTCCCTACATCGCCGGACAGTGGCCGCTGCCGCAGAACCCGTCGTCCACCGAGAACAACGGGATCCTGCTCGACCTGCACAACAACCAGGGTGCGATGGTCTACGGCATCGAGGCGTTCGAGGCTCGTGATCCGCTCGCCTGGCCCGGCTTCGCCACCGCCGCCGACGTCGTCGGGCTTCCGCGAGTGGTCATCAACGTCAACGAGTGCGACCCGCTGCGCGACGAGGGCATCAACTACTACCGGCTGCTGATCGCCAATGGAGTCCCCGCTCGCTGTCGGCAGATGATGGGCACGATGCACGGCACGGAGATCTTCCCGCTGGTCTGCCCCGACATCAGCCACGACACGGCCCGCGACCTCGCCGGGTTCTGCATCGGCTCATGACGACCTCCCCGTCGCGCTTCGTCACCGGCGATGGAGTGGCGGTCGCGTACCACTCGTTCCCGGCGGATCGTCCGGCCCCTGGCCTTCCGACGGTCGTGCTGCAACACGGGTTCGCCGCCGACACCGTCGCCAACTGGGTACGCCCCGGCGTGGTCGCCGCGCTCCACGCCGCCGGACGCGACGTGATCGGCGTGGACGCCCGCGGACATGGTGCGAGCGACAAGCCGCACGATCCCGCGTGCTACGGCGAGGGCCGGATGGCGCGCGACCTCGTCGAGTTGTTCGACTCGCTCGGCCTCGAGTCGCTCGATCTCGTCGGCTACTCGATGGGTGCGATCATCTCGCTCATCACCGCGACGACCGAGCGGCGCATCCGCCGGCTGGTGGTCGGTGGCATCGGCGCCGGCGTCGCGGAGATGGGCGGTGTCGACCGACGGCGCCTGGACACCACGGCGCTGGCAGCGGCCCTGCGCGCCGACGACCCGGCGACGATCGAGAACCCGAGTCGCCCGAGGCTTCCGTCTTTTCGCCGAGAGCACGGGCGCCGATCGGTTCGCCCTGGCCGCGCAGGCCGAGAGCATCCACCGCACCGCCATCGCGCTCGGTGACATCACCGCGGTGGCAATGGTGCTCGTCGGTGCGGACGACCCGCTCGCCGCCCGTCCCGAGGTGCTGGCCGCCGCGATCCCCGGCGCGACCCTTCGAATGGTGCCGGGCGACCACCTCGGTGCGGTCGCGGTACCCGAGTTCGCCCCCGCCATCGTCGACTTCCTCGCAGGCTGAGGTCCCGGCGCGCGAGCACCCGCGCGCCGACAGACCGTCTGCAGCGAACCTGCGAGCGTCACGCCGCCGCGCTGGCTGTTCGTGCGGGTGATGGGCAGTGGACTCTGGTGCCGTCGACCAGTTGCAGCTGGAGGTCGTGGGCGTCGCCGTGGACGATCACCCCGGGTCGATGCTTCTCGTGATGATGGTGACTGCACCACATGACGAGATTGTCGAGCGTGGTCGCGCCGCCCTCGGTGAACGGCACCAGATGGTCGATCTCGCACCACGCCGCGGGGATGTGGCATCCGGGCCATCGGCAACCTCGATCGCGCACGACGAGCGCCTGGTACTGCGCGTCGGTCGCGAACCGGACCCGCATCCCGAGATCGAGGATCTTCGATCCGGCGACGACCACGCGGTGGAGATGCGCGTTCTCGGCGAGCCGGCGTACGACGTGGGCCGGAATGCGATCGCCCTGCGCGGTGACGCCGGGTTCGTCGGACGAGCCCTCGAACGACTCGGCGGGGAACGTGATGAGGATGGTGGGCTTCTCCCGTCCCCCGGTGACCTCGCCCTTCGCGTACGCGTCACACAGCAGGATCAGCCCGTCGGCGAGCCGCTGCGCAGTGGTGCGAGCGTCGCCGGCTGCTGGTGCCCCGGCCGCGGCCGTGATCGCCTGGTGGAACTGACGCGACTGCAGCGTGGGCAGGGTGACCGTGGTGGTGACGAGTCCGTCGACCGGTGCGGTGGAGCGCACGGCCCGGGCTTGGTGGCGACGCTCCTCCGCATCCGCCTCGCTCTCGGGACTGTGGAGCTCCTTCCACCGCTCGGCCGCGTCCTTCGCCTGTCGCGGGTTCGCGCCCTTGCACGCTGCGACGAGCTCGCTCACGTCGGCACCCTCGGGCGGGGCCAGCACTGCGTCGTGGAGCGCCTCGGCGGCATCGGCCGAGAGTTCGCCGGCGGCGACCGCATCCGACAGTTCGGGTGACGCGCCGAGCGCGGCACCCAACTTCGCCCTCCGACGCGCCTCGCCGAGCGAGCTGTTCGTGGCACCGGCGAGCCAGTCGGCCAGGTCGCGAGCACCCGTGCCGTCCCACACCTTGCGTGCGTCGGCCTCGGTCATCCACCGCGCCTGGAGCACCTTGAGCCGATCGATCTGGGCCTGGAGACCGAGCAGACCCTGTCGCAGCCCCTCGGCAGACTGAGAGCGCGGATCGACCCGAGCGACGAGGTTGCTCGCCCGGGCGACGAGTTCGAGGGCACGATCCATGAGAAGGACACTAGCGAACATACGTTCGAGATGCAACCCGGCTGACAAGATTCCCGAATGACCGCCCTCACGCCGCTCGACGAGCTGCTCGCCCACCAGATCCCCGAGCCGATGGCCAACGTGCAGACCTTCCATCCGCACTGGCGGGAGAGCTACTTCTTCATCGCTCACCGACCCGATGCGTTGGGCGACGTCGTGATCCTCACGATGGCCACCTATCCCCGAGCGCGAGGTGATGGACAGCCTGCAGATGGGGCGCGTCGGCGGCGAGCGAATCCTCGGTCACCAACAACGCGCCTTCGACGGTGATCCGCACACGCCCGACGTCGGCGCGGCCCGGGTCGAGATCGTCACGCCGTTCGAGGAGATGCACCTGTGGGCGGACCCCGACCAGTGCGCGCTCGGGATGGACCTCACGTTCCGCGCCCGCACGCAGCCGTACGGTCTGCGGCGCGGCACGATGAAGGCCGGTCACGAACTGGTGTGGGACCAGAGCCACATGCTCCAGAGCGGCACCTACAACGGCACGTACACCGTGGCCGGGACCACGTACGAGGTGCACGACTGGTGGGGCCAACGCGACCACTCGTGGGGCATCCGCGACCACGGGCGCTGTCCGCTGTGGCTGTGGTTCCAGATCCAATTGCCCGACGGCTTCTTCGGGGTGTGGCACTGGGAGTACCCGAACGGCGCCCGCGTCTACACCGACGGGTGCTGGGCGCCCACCGACGGGTCCGCGCCCACCCCGCTGATCGACTTCCACCACGACCTCGAGTGGGTCGCCGCCGACGGGTCACCGGCGGTGTACGGCGAGCACGGCGACAGCGTGGTCGGCCTGCGCGGCACGGCGACGCTCACGCTGGAGGGTGGGAAGCGGATCGTGGTGACGGCCGACGGCACCTTCGATCGACCGTACGAACCGTTCCAGCGTGGCGGCCTGAACCAGATGCGGGTGCAGACCGACGACGGACGCGAGGGCACCGCGATCTTCGAGGTGACCGGCTCGCACCATCACCGCTACTTCCCCGACACCACTCCCGCGGGCCGGCTCCCCGAGTCCTGAACGGGCGCTGCTACTCGCGTTCGAGGGACACGGCCATGCCGGGCAGCGTCACCCACGGCTGACGGTCCACGCACCACACCTCGACGTTCGGCAGCACGGTGGAGCGGTCGTCGAGACTGCCGGCCTTCACCGCGATCACGCCCGAGGTCTTGGACAGCTCCGACACGATCGGCGAACCGCACTCGGGACAGAAGCGGCGGCGCACGTACACGTCGTCGCCGAGCTCACCGCGCTCCTCGTAGGTCTTGAGCTCGCCGGTCAACGTGAGTTGCGACTCGTGGACGACGAGGTTCACCGAGAAGGCTCCGCCGCTCTGTCGTTGGCAGTGATCGCAATGGCACACCGCGGTGGCGATGAGATCGCCGGTCAACTCGTACGTGACGGCACCACACAGACAATGTCCAGTTCGCATCCGCCCACCGTAGCAATGGCGATGGTCGCGGTGATCAGGGGGCGAAGCGCTCAGGCCGCTCGGAGGATCTTCGCCAACGGCCGTCCCTTGGCGAGCTCGTCGATCAGCTTGTCGAGGTAGCGAATCTCCTGCATCAGGGGCTCCTCGATCTGCTCCACGCGCACGCCGCAGACGGTGCCGGTGATCGAGCGCCGCGCCGGGTTCATCGCCGGCGCCTGGGCGAAGAACGTCGCGAAGTCCGTGCCGTCGGCCATGAGTGTGCCGAGCGTGGCGTCGTCGTAGCCGGTCAGCCAGCGGAAGATCTCGTCGACCTCGTCCTTGGTGCGACCTTTGCGCTCCGCCTTCGCGACGTAGTGCGGGTAGACGCTGGCCACGCTCGTCGTGAAGATCCGATGCTGCTGCGCTGTCATGTGGCCTCCCTCGATCGAGCTCCGTGCACCGTCAATCTTGGCAGCCCGCCTACGATCGACGTCGCAGGACGAGGAGGGGACCGATGCCGTACAACCAGTTGGGCCGAGTCATCCACGACGCCGACGCGCACATCATGGAGCCACCCACGTGGCTGCGCGACCATGCCGATCCGGCGATCCGCGACCGCATCCAGCCGCTCGACCTCAGCGGCGGCAACGAGCTCAAGCAGACCGGGTCGGTGGAGGAGCAGCTCGCGGATCTCGACGCCGCGTTCCAGCGACTCGTCGACCGTCACCGGTCGGAGGAGTACCTTGCGGAGGAGGCGGAGGCGATCATGCTCCGCAAGAACTTCGCGGCGACCGGGTCGTTCCTCGCCGACGACCGGCCGCGGGCGCTCGACCTCCTGGGCTTCGAGAGCCAGCTGTTGTTCAACACGTTCCACAACAGCCGGCTGTACGCGTGGGAACACAGCGGCGACATGGACATGGCGTACGGCGCGGCCCGGGCGCACAACCGCGGCATGGTCGAGTTCTGTTCCGCCGATCCGCGTCTGCTGCCCACCTGCTACGTGCCGCTGGCCGACTTCGACCTGGCGCGGCAGATGGCGGAGGAGTCGGTGGCGATGGGCGCGGCAGCGCTGCTGATCGCCAGTGGATGCCCCGCCGGTCACTCGCCGTCGCACCGGTCACTCGACCCGGTGTGGGCCGTGGCGCAGGACGCCGACCTGCCGGTCGTGTTCCACGTCGGTGGCACCGGCGCCCTCATCGATCCGGCGTACTTCCAGAACGGACTGCCGATCCCGCCCGACTTCCACGGCGGCGAGGAGAACTTCCGCTCGGTCGACTACATGGCGATCCCGTTCCCGCCGATGCAGACGCTGGCGACGATGGTGTTCGACGGCGTCTTCGACCGGTTCCCGCGACTGCGAATCGGTGTGATCGAGCAGGGCGCGGTGTGGGTCCCGAGTTGGATGCGCCAGATGGAGAGCGCGTTCGAGGCGTTCGTCAAGCACGAGGAGCGCGTCCGCGATCTGGCGATGCGTCCGAGCGACTACGTGCGCCGGTCGATGAAGTTCACGCCGTACCCGACCGAGGACGTCGGGTGGATCATCGAGCAGGCCGGTGTCGAGACGGTGATGTTCAACAGCGACTACCCGCACGTGGAGGGCGGCCGCCGCCCGATCGAGCGCTTCGAGCGCAGCCTCGGCGACGCACCCGAGTCCGTGCGCCAGGCGTTCTTCTGCGACAACTTCCTCGCGATGATGGGCGCCGGCGCCCGCCACCTCACCTCGGTCTGAGCGGTCGTCATTCGGGTGACGGTCCGGCCGTCGGCAGGCTGACAGACCCGCGCTGCGATGTGGCGCACGCTGCGGTCAACCGCCGACGTGCGGGCGAGAGGAGCACCGCGTGCGCCAGCCACGACCGACCAGAACCGGCAGCGTCGGACCGGGCGCGGTGGCGTGCGGGCTCGTCGCGCTGGCGCTCGTCGCGGGACTCGTCTCGTGCGGCGGCAGCGAGCGTTCGGCTGGTCCGGCGGAAGGCATCTCCTCAGCCGAGGTGACCTCGGGTGCCGATGCGGCGAGCCGGCTGCAGCGGGCGATCCGCGACGAGTGGCAGGGCGTGCAGCTCGACGTGTACGGCGGCGGGGATCCCGCTCCCGGCGGCACGACGACGATGCTCGTGCAGCACGGTCGGTGGGCTGCCGAGCTGTACTGGAAGACCGACGGATGGTGCCTGTCGCGGGTGTACGACTGGGCGGTGTCGCACGCCGTCACCGAGTCCAGGTTCGATGTGCAGTACCGCGTGGTCCAGGAGCACGACGACTGCGTGATGGGCTGGGGCACGCGGATGGTGCTCGCGGTCGATCAGGCCGCGGTGGTCGACGGTCGGGCGACGTGGTCGGGCAGCTACCGGCTGCCCGCGGTGCAGCCCACGGTGCGCACGCAGTGCTCGGCGGACTGGCAGGATCCGGCGCCGTGCGGGTTCGCCGACGCGGCCGAGTTGCTCGCCGGCCTCGAGACTGCCTGAGGCGCGCGCTCGCTCAGAACGTGCCGGTGCACCACACGTGACCGGTCTCGTCCACGATCGAGACGTTCGCGATCGTGGTGGTGTCGAGCGTGGTCGTGGTGGCCCAGCTGCCGTCCTCGGCGCTGAACGCGATCGGCCCGAGCTCCACCGTGGAGCCGTCGTGGAGCTGCGCCTCGAGGCGGTAGTCGAGTTCGGCGTCGGCGACGACGTCCCAGTTGCGCCAGCCGGGCACCGCGACGAAGATCCACGACGGGTCGCCCTCGTACTGCCAGACGTTGCCGACGTCGCGGCCCGTCGGCGTGATCATGCGGGCCTCGCTGATGTCACCGTGGCCGCGATCGGTGAGCCGGGCGCCGACCGCACCCGCCGCGATCAGCGCGACCGCGGCGGCAATGCCCGCGATCGCGGTCGTGAGCCGTCGACGGCCGGCCCTGGCCTTCGGCGTAGCGACGAACTGTTCCACCACGCCGCTCTCGAAGCCGACGGGGGGCTCGGCCTCGGGAGCGGCGAGGAGCAGCTGCTCGGACACCTCGATGAGGGCGTCGACCTGTTCACGGCAGCTGCGGCATGCCATCAGGTGGGTGAGTGCGTCGGCGCGGGCGCGACCACTGAGCTCACCGAGGGCGAGGGCGACGAGTTGGTGATCGTCGGGGCAGGTGTCGTGGGCATCAGTCATGGGTCGCCTCCGTCTCGGCGAGGAGGACACGGAGCTTCATCAGCCCGTCGCGGATTCTGGTCTTCGCGGTGCCGAGCGGGATCTGCTCGGACTCGCTGATCTCCTGGGTGGTGCGGCCGCCGATGGTGGCGAGGGTGACGGCGCGGCGTTGGGCGTCGGGGAGCAGCTCGAGCGCCGTCAGCACCCGCTGGGTCTCGGACGCGGTCACCACGCTGTCCTCGGGGACCGACGGTGAGGCGTGCCGCACCAGCGTGGCGGGGTCGACCGGGTCGGCCGGTCGAACCGTCTCCATCCGCACGCGGTCGATCGCCAGGTTGCGAGTGATCGCGAGCAGCCACGTGGTGACCGAGCCGCGGCGAGGATCGAACGACCCGGCGTGGCGCCACGCTCGCACGAACGCGTCCTGGGCGACCTCGGCAGCGCGGCCCTCGTCGTGCATGACTGCCATCGCGACGCCGAACACACGGCGCTGGAAGCGGCGCACGAAGACCACGGCCGCGGTCTTGTCGCCGGCGGCCAGGCCGGTGAGCAACGCATCGTCAGCGGCATCCCACACGTGAAGAACCTACGTCTCGTGGGGCCGATTGGATTGGAGGGTGGGCTCCAATCCGCCGCGCCCGTCCATCCGTAGAGCTTGGACAGACCCCCCGACCCGAGGAGCGCACCGATGCGAACCACGAAGCCCATCCTGATCCTTCTCGCCACCGCCGGCATCGCCCTCGCGGCCTGCGGCAGCGATTCGTCGAGCTCGAGCTACGACCGATCGACGACCGTGCCGCCCACCGCGTCTCCCACGACCGCCCCAACGGCCGCAGGTCCCGACACCACCGTCGGCGGCCCGGTCGGCGCGGCGACGGCGACGGTGTCGGTGTCGACGAGCCCGACCCTCGGTGAGTACCTCGTCGGCCCGAACGGTCACACGCTCTACGTGTTCGACAAGGACCAGGGCACCACGAGCGCCTGCTCGGGTGGGTGCCTGGACAACTGGCCGGCTCTGGTCGCCGATGCGCCGACGGCCGGCACCGGCGTGGACGCGGCCGAGCTGTCGACGGCTGCCGGAAGCCAGGTCGTCTACCACGGGCACCTGCTCTACTACTACGCCGGTGACTCGGCTGCAGGTGACGCCAATGGGGCCGGCATCCCGTCGTGGCACGCCGTCGATGCCTCGGGCGCGGCGATCAGCGGCTGATCTCGACCTGGACCCTGTCGATCCGCTCGGGTTACCATGCGGCGATGAATGGTCGACGCATGGTGACCGCGCGACGACGCAGCGTCGTCATCTTGCTGGCGGGGGTGGCACTCGCCGGACTGCTGGCACCGGCCACCGGTGCCCAGGCAGCGCCGAAGAGCAAGGGGTCGATCTTCGTGTTCGACACGCCCGACTGCACCGGCGGTGGCAACTCGCCGAAGGTGACGGTGCCGTTCAGCATCGGCGGACGCAAGTACCCGCCCAACACGTCGATGACCGCGTACGCGACGGACATGAACACGGGCGAGCGGTTCGGTCCGTTCGTGGTGACGACGAACGCCAACGGCGACTTCTGCCAGCTCGTGCGGCGGGCGCGGGCGACGCAGTGGAAGATCGACCTGGTGGAGCCGGGTTCGGGGTTCACCGATTCGAAGGTGATCACGGTGCTGGCACCGCCGCCCGGCCCGACGACGACGCTGGCGCCGACCACGACTGCGCCGGCGACCACCACGACGGTGGCCGGGTCGACGACGACGGTGGCCGGTTCGACCGACCGCACCGACGACGACCGTCCTGGGTCCGACCGCACCGCCCACGACCGCACCGCCCACGACCGCACCCGGGCCGACGACGAGTGTCGACGTGGAGGTCGAGCCGCCCATCGAGCTCGTGCCCGTCCCGCCGCCGCCGGGCTGGTCCCTGCCCGCCACGGGCGCGTCGTCGAGCACGCCCGCGTGGTGGGGAGTGGGCTTCCTCGTGGTCGGGCTCGGGCTGATCGGCGCCACCCGCCGGCGAGCCTGAGCCGCTCCGGTCACGCCAGCCGGCGGAACCTCCACGCGGCATCCGCGCGCTCGATGCGACCGAGCGGTGCCATCGCGAAGTGCGTCCCGGCCACGACGGTGCCGGCCGAGCAGCAGTCGTCGAGGAAGGCCGCGCGAGTGCGCGCGGCCAGCGCCATGTCGCAGTCGCCGACCTCGGCGATCGACGTGTCGCCGCACTGCAACTGGTGGTGCATCAGGTCGCCGGAGATGACGAGCGGCTCGCCGCCGGTGTCGATGGCCAACGACACATGACCCGGTGTGTGACCGGGCGTCGACACCAGGCGGAGGCCGTCGCCAAGGTCGGCGTCGTTCGTCACGACGTCGGCGAGCCCGGCGCGCAGGATGGGTTCGATCGAGTCGGCGAAGGGGTCCTGGCCGGTGCGCCGTTCCTCGGTGGCCGCCCAGTCGAGCTCGTTGCCGACGTAGAGGTGGCGGGCGGTCGCGAATGTCGGTGTCCACTCGCCGTCGATGCGCTGGGTGTCCCACCCGAGGTGGTCCTCGTGGAGGTGGGTGTGCACCACCGTGTCGATGTCGGCGACGGAGAAGCCGGCCTCGTGGAAACGGTCCAGCCACGGGGTGGTGAGGTCGTTCCAGAACGGCAGGCTGCGCTGCTTGCCGTTGCCCACGCACGGGTCGACGAGCACGGTGCGCGAGCCGACCTGCACCACGAACGCCTGCACCCGCATCGCAATGGCCCCGCCGGGATCGGCGATGCCCTCCTCGTCGGCCAGCCACGCCATCGAGCGCACGTCATCGGCCGTGATCGAGGGGAAGAAGAAGTGGGGTGGCACCCGGGCGGTCTCGGACTCCACGAGTGCCGTGAGGGTCACCGACCCGATCTGCCAGCGTTGCGTCGCCTCGCTCATGCACGCACAGTAGACGGGGACCGTTGCCTCCTCGTTCGGGGCGGCGCTGGTCAGAGCGTCAGTTGCGTCTGGGTCACGAGTGCCACGTCGCGGCCGTCCTCGGTGCGGATGCGGGTCTGCCACACGGACACCTTGCGACCGACCTTCACCGGCTCGGTGACTGCAACGAGCGTGCTGCCCTGCGCAGCGCCGCCGAGGAACTTGGTGGAGCTCTCGATGGTGGTGGTGCCGTTGGCTCCCTCGGGCAGCGTGAGGAACGCGCCGATCGCGCCGAGCGAGTCGGCGAACGCCATCGCTGCGCCGCCGTGGAGGATGCCGCCGGTGGTGCACAGGTCTTCCCGCACCTTCAGGCGCGCCCGAATGCGCTCCGGTGTCGCCTCCTCCACCTCGATGCCCATGAGGCGGGAGAACGGCATGAGATCGGCAAGGTTGTCGGCCATCCCCAGATCTTGGCCGATCGCCGGAGGGGCGATGGACGGAGTTCTGAAGCGCAGTCGGCGAGGCGGTTGCGATCGGCGCCATGGATGGGTACGGTTTTGTTCTCACCCGACGCGGGGTGGAGCAGTTCGGTAGCTCGTCGGGCTCATAACCCGAAGGTCGCAGGTTCAAATCCTGCCCCCGCCACTAAAAAGACCAGGTCAGAGGCTATTTCTGACCTGGTCTTGTCGCGTCCGTGCAACCACGCTGCAACCCGTTGCAACCCAATTTCGGCGACGGGCTCCACCGATCGGCGCGCCGATCGGCTCGGCGTGGCGTTGACCGTGATGCACCGCCAGTGACCGCCGATGACCGTGATGCCGACGGGTGCCGCTGAGCGCCCGGAGCCTTCGAGCACGCAACCCGAAGGTCGGGGCTGACAGGATGCCCGACCGCCGGTGCGGGTTACCTGGCCCGTGGACGTGCGGACAGCTGGTCGTTGCTCAACCTGATGCCGCTGGACGATCGCCCTCAACGAGTCGTGTCAGTTGGCGCGGCCGATGTTCTCGATGGTGTCGACAGGAGGAAGGGTTGCCGGTTGCGTGCTCAGACTGGCGCGTGTTCAGACAGCTCGGCTACGCGATCGCTGTGTCGGTTTCGGCGACTGGACTCCGATCGTGAAGCCTCTCCACGTCGCGTAGATGGCGATCGACAGCTCCCTCGCCTCCGGCGGGCTCGGCCACCGCACCGCGGCCCTTTTCCCGCCCTCCAGGCACGCCGTGCCGCGGGTCTCAGGTCGTTTCACTTTGGGGTCGATGCTGCCCTGGCGGTGAGCAGGGTGGGTCGTTGGACTGCGTGGCATGTGGAGATTCGTGACTCGGCGATGTCACGTGTATGACCACCCGAGTCACTACCGGGATGACGACCCGTGTTGTCCGTAGCGGTCCGACGGTGTGCCGGGTGGGTTCGGCACGCCAGGGGCAACGTCGGGGTTCGAGACGCTGTGGTGGCGGGAACGTCTGTCGAGGGCAGTGAGTGGGCCGACCGTGGTGGCGATCCAGAGCGCCAGCGGCCAGGCCAGTTGATCGGTGATCAAGATGACGGCGGCCCACATCGCCGACAGTGCGAGCCAGGCAAACGGCAGGACCCGACGAAGCGTTGAGCGACGGGCGGGTTCAGGAGTCACGGTCGTCTCCATCGGTGCGGACGACGATGACGGACTTGCCGCGTGTCGTGCCGGCCTCCATCTGGCGGATGGCATCGGCGGTGTTCTCGAGGGTGAAGCGTTGCGCCGACGGCCGGGACGACGTCGCCGGTCTCGATGAACTCGGCGAGCCGCTCGATCGACGAACGGGCCTCTTTGCTGATGAACGTGGTGAGGCGCTGTTTGGTGAACGGTGACAGCAGCATCGCTCGCAGTTGCCGGCCGATACCGCCGGTCCAACGGCCGCCGTCCTCGCCGCCGACGATGACGAGTGTTCCCCGGCTGGTCAGGGCGCGGCGGAGCCGGCGGACCGGCGTGCGGCCGCCGATGTCGATGATCAGGTCGTACTGCGCGGCTGCCGTCGGTGGCGTCCTCGCTCGTGTAGTCGACGACATGATCGGCGCCGAGCGAGCGGACGAGGTCGAGCTTGGCGGTGCTGGCCACGCCGGTGACCTGGGCGCCGAGTGCCTTGGCCAACTGGACGGCGAACGTGCCGACGCCACCGGAGGCACCGATCACCAGCACGTGCTGGCCGGCCTGGACCTTGCCGACGTCGGTGAGGGCCTGCAGCGCGGTGATGCCGGAGATCGCCGACGCGGCTGCTTGTTCGAAGGTGGCGGTGCTCGGCTTGCGGGCGAGCTTGTCCTCCTTGGCGGCGGCGTACTCGGCGAACGATCCGCTGGCGATGCCGAACACCTCGTCGCCGGGGGAGAAGCGGGTGACGTCGGAGCCGACGGCGACCACGCGGCCGGCGACGTCGAGGCCCTGGATCGGCTGCTTCGGCTTCGTCAGCCCGAACCCGGCGATCCGGATCAGGTAGGGGGAGCCGGTCATCAGGTGCCAGACGCCCCGATCGACACCGGCGGCGTGCACCTCGATCAGGACCTCGTCGGCGGCGATCGCCGGCCGGTCGACGATCGCCAACTCGAGCTGGTCGGCTGAACCGTACGAGCGCTGCACGATCGCTCGCATCGTTGCCGGCAGGGTGTCGGTCGGTGTGGTCGAGTTGCTTGGTTCGGTCGTCGTGTTCGTCGGTGCGTTGGTCATGGTGTTCTTCCTCGTCTTGGTTCTTGCTCCGCGATCGTACTTAGTACGATGACGTGACGAACGATACCCGTACTAAGTACGATCGTCAACTGGAACGGAGAACGACATCTGATGGGCCGCCAGCCACTGAGATCATCGCCACCGACGAGAAGGAGGCGCGGGAGGCGGCCGTCTCGACTCGCCCGATGCTCACCCGCCAGCGAGTGATCGCGGCGGCGGTGACGCTCGCCGACGCGATCGGGGTCGATGCCTTGACGATCCGCAAGTTGGCCGCCGAACTCGACGTGAAGCCGATGACGATCTACCACCACGTGCCCAACAAGGAGGCGATCATCGACGGCATGGTCGACCTGGTCTTCAGCGAGATCGACCTCCCGCCGACCGACGTCGACTGGAAGACGGCGATCCGGCAGCGTTGCTCATCGGCCCGAACCGTGCTGGCCCGGCATCCGTGGGCCGCACCGTTGATGGAGTCACGCACCTCGCCCGGGCCGGCGACGTTGCGGCATCACGACGCCGTGCTCGGGTGCCTGCGAGCCGGCGGTTTCTCGATCGAGATGACGGCCCACGCCTACGCGCTGATCGACGCCTTCGTCTACGGATTCGCGCTGCAAGAGGCGAGCCTCCCGGCCACCGCCGGCGACGAGATGGCCGACCTGGCGCGAATCGATGGCTGCGGCGATGCCGGCTGGCGAGTACCCGAACCTTCGTCGAGTTCACCGTCGAGCACGTCCTGCAGCCCGGGCTACGACTTCGGCCACGAATTCGACTTCGGCATCGACCTCATCCTCGACGGCCTTGAGGCTGTCATTGCCAGCGGAAGAACCGGACGGCAAGAGCGCCAGCGACCACCGCGTACACCAGCATGACCAGGAGGTCGGAGGTGTGGGGCGTGTCGCCGGTCCAGCTGTCGGAGAGGGCTTGAACTGCGGCGCCGGTCGGCGTGTAGCTGCTGACCGTTCGGATCCCATCGGGCATCACCTCGAGGGGGACGTAGACGCCGGCGAAGAACTGGAGCGGAAAGTACAGGAGCATGCCGACGCCCTGGCCGGTGGTGGCCGTCGGTGCCATGGATCCGATCAGGGACCCGATGGCGAGCAGCGAGCCGGCGCCCAACGCGAACGAGGCGATGAACCAACCCGGGCTCTGGGGAAGCGGTAACGGGAACGCGAGCGTCCCGACCAGCACTGCTGCGATGGTGGCCAGTGTGACCACCACCAGCTGCACGGCGAGGTGGGCCGCCACAAGTGTTCGGGGATGGGCTGGTGTCGTCGACAGCCGGCGGAGGATCCCGCGCTCGCGGTCTCCGCCCAAGGCGACAGGAAGCAGGAAGACGGCCATGGTCGACAACCCCAGCACGATCGTCGTCGGCGCGTACACCTCGACCAGGCTCCTCCCGTCGAACGCGGGTGCCGGATCGGTGGCCCCGGGATATGCCACGCCGATGACCACGAGGAGAACGGATGGGAACACCAGTCCGAAAAACACCGCCAGTGGCTCTCGGAGAAAGACCTTGAACTGGGTGCGTGTCAGCGCGGAGAACGCGGACATCACGTCGCCTCTTCGTCGGCGGTCGCCAGGCCGCGGCCGGTGATGGCCACGAAGGCATCGTCGAGCGTGGTCTGACCGACTTGGAATCGGTCGGGAGAGATCCCTCGTGCGGCCAGCAGCGCCACGAGGGAGAACTGCAGCCGCGCGCTACCGGTGACCACGATCTCGTCGTCGGAACGCAAGACGTCGGTCACCTCGGGGAGGCTTCTCAGCCAGACGTCGTCGATGTGCTCACCGGTGGTGAATCGAATGCGTTGCTCGAGTCCAACGCTGTCGATCAGCCCTTGTGGCGTGTCGAGCGCGACGAGTCGTCCGCGGTCGATCAACGCCAGTCGATCAGCCAGCCGCTCGGCTTCGTCCATGAAGTGCGTGACGAGCAACACGGTCGTGCCCCCGTCGCGGAGTTCCTCGACCAGCCCCCAGGTGTCGCGTCGAGCCTGCGGGTCGAGGCCCGTGGTCAGTTCGTCGAGGATCACTGCGCGGGGCCGTCCGACGAGCGCGACGGCGATCGACAGGCGCTGCTGCTGACCCCCGGACAGTTGGGCGTACCGCGTCCCGGCCTTGTCGGCGAGGCCGAGGCGCTCGATGAGTTCCGAGGGATCCACCGGATCGGGGTACAGCGCCGCGAACGTCTCCACCACCTCGCGCACCTTCACCCGATCCTGGAATCGGCTCTCCTGCAGCTGGACTCCGAGCAGTTCGTGCATCTGGGTCCGATCGCGAATCGGGTCCAGCCCGAACACCTCGATGTGGCCCGAGTCCGGAGTCCGCAAGCCCGCGATCGACTCGACGGTCGTCGACTTGCCGGCCCCGTTCGGGCCGAGGATCGCGAAGATCTCTCCCTCCTCCACGGCGAACGAGACGCCGTCGACCACGACCTTGTCGTCGTAGCTCTTGGTGAGTTGACTGACTTCGACTATCGGCATCGAGGTGCCCTCCTCAGGTCCGGCGCGATCATCGGGGCGGTGCGCCGGGGCGAACGACACCGGTTTCGTAGGCGAGCACCACTGCTTGGACCCGGTCGCGGACGCCGAGCTTGGTGAGCAGCCTGCTGACGTGGGTCTTGGCGGTTGCCTCGCCGACGAACATCGCCGCCGCGATCTCTCGGTTGCTGAGACCCCGAGCCAACAGCTCGAGGGCCTCGTGTTCGCGTTCGGTGAGGTCGTCCGGCAGCGTGGCGCTGAGGGATTCGGGTTCGGGTTGCCGGGCGAACTCCTCGATCAATCGCTTCGTGACGGACGGCGACAGCAGGGCGTCGCCGGCGGCGATCACGCGGACCGCGGCAACGAGTTCTTTGGCCGGTGTGTCCTTCAGGAGATATCCGCTCGCTCCGGCCCGCATCGCCCCGTAGACGTACTCGTCCAGATCGAAGGTGGTGAGCACGAGCACCTTCGTGGCGCAGTGCTCGTCGGCCACGATCAGCTTCGTGGCCTCGAGCCCGTCCAACACGGGCATGCGGATGTCCATCAGCACGACGTCGGGTCTGGTGCGTCGGCACAACTCGACGCCGAGCCGGCCGTTCTCGGCGTCACCGACGACTTCGATGTCGGGTTGGGCGTCGAGGATCATGGTGAAGCCGTCGCGCATCAGCGCTTGATCGTCGACGATCGCCACTCGGATCGTCATGACGACGCCCCACTCGCAGGAGTCGCAGAGGATCCGACGCTCGGTCGGCGGGCGGTGTCGTCGGTGGGGAGCACGGCTCGGACTGCGAATCCTCCACCCGTCCGGGGACCGGTCGACAGTTCCCCGCCGTAGATCTCGACCCGCTCGCGCATGCCGATCAACCCGTTGCCGCCTCCGGCATCGGAGAGCGAGGAGACGGCGCCCCGCCCGTCGTCGGCGACCTCGACCGTGACCGCGCCTGGGTCGTAGGTGATGGTGACCGTCGCAGATGCGGCTGGCCCGGCGTGTTTCAGCACGTTCGTCAGAGCTTCCTGGACGATTCGGAATGCGGCGAGTTCGATGCCGGGGGCGAGGTCGCGCTTGCGCACCGGATGACGACGAGATCCGTGGCGACGCCAGCGTCGACCGACCGCGCCACCGCCGCCTCGACGTCGGCTGAGCCGTGGTTGAGGCGCCAACGATGCCGCGCTGTCGTCATCGCCGTTCCGGAGTACACCGAGCATCCGTCGCATCTCGTTGAGCGACTGCCGGCCGACGTCCTCGATGCGACCCATGACTTCGGCCGCCTTGTCGGGGTCGGTGTGGACGATCTCCTGGGCTGCTGCGGCCTGGACCGCGATGACGCTCATGCCGTGGGCGACGACGTCGTGCATCTCGCGGGCGATTCGGCTGCGCTCCTGGGCGACCGCACGCGCCGCGATTGCCTGGCGGTCGGCTTCGGCGGCGACAGCCCGCTGTTCGGAGTCGGCGAAGATCCGCTGGCGATTGCGGACGAAGCAGCCCGAACACGGTCGTTCCGAGATGGATGACGCCATGCTCGCGGCGCTGTCGACGTCGTAGCCATCGGGTGCGTCGAGCACGGTGACGACTGGCGAGTGCGAAGAGAGCTGGTCCGGCGACGAGGATCGCGATCCACGCCCGGCGGCGCTGGTTGCTGTGGGCGGCGACCGCATAGAACGACGAAAGACCGAGGATCGCCAGGAAGTCGCCGCCGTCGCGGAGGTAGAAGACCGCCAGCACGGTCGACACGATCACGAGCACCGTGATCGGCCAGTGGCGACGAAGGAGCAGGCTCGCTGCGCCGATCACGATGGTGATGTAGGCAAACGTGTCAGCGCCGGCTGCACCGAGAGCCTTGTCGGGCGACGTCGCCTCGGCGACGGAGACGACGCCGACCAGCGCAGCGAACAGCGCATCGGCGCGCAGGTTCGGGTCGCGCGTCAAGGTCCTGATCGCGCCTGAGGATCGCGCCAGCAGCCTGGTCATGCCTCGACCGTAGTGCGCATGCCACCTGTTGCCATCCGGCATCCGGTTGATGTGCGTCCGCCGATGATAAATCCGTGAGTGACCGGTCTCGACGATCGGAGCCGCACGGCGGAGCCCCGTGGCCGTTTGGGGACCGGCAGCCGCAATGGTCGAAAGCGGAGCAACGATCACGCCTTTGCCGGACGCCTCGAGCGTCTCGATTTCTTACCTTGAGAGGGTCACCTCAACCGCTCGAAATCGCTCAGGAAGAGAGACACTCCAATGACACGTCCTCCTCGACTCTCCATCCGCTTCCGGGGCCACCGTTGCCGCCGCTTCCGCCAGAGGTGCCACCAAGGTGTATGGCACGGGCGACACCGAAGTGCTCGCCCTCGATCATGTCGACGTCGACTTCGCCGCCGGCCAGTTCACCGCCATCATGGGTCCGTCGGGCTCGGGCAAGTCGACCCTCATGCACTGCATGGCCGGCCTCGACCGCCTGACCGGCGGCTCCGCCACGGTCGGCGACGTGAACGTCGCCACCGCCAGCGAGAAGCAGCTGACCCTGCTGCGGCGCGACCGGCTCGGCTTCATCTTCCAGGCGTTCAACCTGGTGCCGACGCTGACGGCCATCGAGAACATCACGCTCCCGATGGACCTGGCGGGCGTCAAGCCCGACCCGAAGTGGGTCGCCTCTGTGGTTGAGACCCTCGGCCTCTCGAAGCGGCTGCAGCATCGGCCCAGCGAACTCTCTGGCGGCCAACAGCAGCGCGTCGCCGTCGCGAGAGCACTGGCGTCGCGCCCTCAGATCATCTTCGCCGACGAGCCCACCGGCAATCTCGACACCACGAGCGGCGCCGAGATCCTGGCCTTCATGCGCCACGCCGTGCGAGAGCTCGGCCAGACGATCGTGATGGTCACCCACGACCCCGTCGCCGCCAGCTACTCCGACCGGGTCGTCTTCCTCGCCGATGGCCGGATCACCGATCAGCTCCTCGATCCCACCCCTGACGCCGTGCTCGACCACATGCGTCGACTCAGCAACTGAACCGCCTCGACCCACGACTGGACCCTGATCATGTTTCGACTCACCATCAAGAACCTCCTGGCGAACAAGGTACGTTTCGCCCTCACCACGTTCGGCGTGATGCTCGCCGTCAGCTTCGTCGTCTCGGCATTCGTGCTCGGCGACGGCCTGCGCAGCAGCTTCACCTCCGTCTCCGAAGACATCACTTCCGGAGTCGACATCGAAGTCCGCAACGTCGCCGAATTCGGTGACGCCCTGCCTCTGCCCATGTCGACCGTCGCCGACGTCGCCGCAGTCGACGGTGTTGCCGACGCCGTCGCCGTGATCGAGTCCGCCGACGACTCGGTCCGGCCGATCAAGGCCAACGGCGACTTCATCACGACGAACGGTCCACCTCAGTTGGCGTTCAGCTGGATCGACAACAAGCAGCTGAGCCCGTTCAGGCTGGTCGACGGAGCGCCGCCCGAGATCGGCGAGTTCACCATCGATGTCGACTCGGCCGCCAAGCACGACTTCGTGATCGGTCGACAGCTACGAGCTGATCGTGCCCGCTGGTCGCGCAACCCTCACGGCTGTCGGGCACGACCTCGTTCGGCGCCGACAATGCGACGCTCGGGGCGGTGCTGATGCAGATGAACGCCGCCGAAGCGAGCGAGTTGTTCGGCCTTGACGGGATCACCAACGTCAGCGTGGAAGTCGCCGATGGCGCCAACGTCGCGGACGTGCAAGCGGCCATCGCCGCCGCCCTCCCGGCTGTCTCCGTTGTCGACCACGCCACGGTTCTCGACGAGACGACCTCGGAGTTCACCGCCAACATCGACGTCGTCGGCAACGTTCTGCTTGGCTTCGGGTTCGTCGCGCTGTTCGTGTCGATCTTCATCATCTACAACACCTTCGCCATCGTGCTCGGCCAGCGCACCCGCGAGCTCGCCCTGCTGCGCGCCGTCGGTGCCGACCCGCGCCAGATCCGGCGCTCGGTGTTGGGTGAAGCGTTCGTCGTCGGCGTGCTCGCCTCCGTCGGTGGAATCGGAGGCGGCATCCTGGTCGCCAAGCTTCTCGAAGCCCTGTTCAGTGCCATGGGGGCCGACCTGCCCGACTACCCCCTCGTCCTCGCCACCCGCACCCTGGTCGCGGCCATCGTCATCGGCGTCGGCGTCACGATGCTGGCCGCGATCGGGCCAGCACGCCGGGCCGCCACTGTGCCACCGATCGCCGCCCTCAGCGCGGGGGTTGAGGTCCGGCGCTGCCGGTTCTCGCACCCGCAAGATCAGCGGCTTCGGCCTGATCGGCGCCGGTGTCATCGTCGGCGCCGCCGGCCTGTCCGGTATCGGCTCGACGGCCATCACGATCACCTCGATCGCCTTCGGTGCAATCGCCATCTTCCTCGGCGTCACATCGCTCAGCCCGCTGGCCGTCGGTGCCGTCACCACCGTGCTCGGTTGGCCGATGCACAAGCTCAGCGGCGTCACCGGTCACCTCGCCCAGCAGAACGCCGCCCGCAACTCGCGCCGCACCGCCACCACGGCTGCCGCGCTGATGATCGGACTGGCACTCGTGTCGACCGCACTCGTCGTCGGCGAGTCGATCAAGTCCACGCTCGGCACGACCTTCGAAGAGGGCGCCAAGGCCGACTACTACCTCACCGACCAATTGGACGACGTCGACTTTCCCGCCAGTCTGGCGAGCGCCATCCGCGAGTCGGACGTGGTCACCGCCGCAACGGGATTCACTCAGCTCCAGGCCAGGGTCGACGGCACCGTGAGCGACGTGGTCGCACTCGACTTCGACCAAATCGCTTCACTGCTCGACCTCGATCTGCAGGACGGCTCGTTCGTCACGAACGTGGCGAACCCCGTGGTCGTGTCGGTCGACGAGGCCAGAGCAATCGGTGCTTCGGTCGGTGATGTTGTCACGACTGAGTTCGCCAACGGAGCGACGGTCGACACGACGATCGTCGGCTTGTTCGACGATCAGGCGATCATCACCGAGGACTACCTGTACGACCACAGCGTGCTCGACGCCGCCGGCGTGCCACAGCCCGCTGCGTGGGTCGCCGTGTCGATCAACGACGGGGCGTCACCGACAGCCATCGATACCTTCGTGACGAACCTGCGGCGACGAGTTTCCCGCCGCCAACGTCGAGACCGCCGACCAGTTCCGCGAACGGATGGTGGGAATGATCGACCAGATGCTCACCATGGTGAACATCATGGTTGCCCTCGCTGTGATCATCGCCTTGATCGGCATCGCCAACACGTTGGCACTATCGGTGTTCGAACGAACACGTGAACTCGGTCTGATGCGGGCGGTCGGTATGACCCGCCGTCAACTGCGCCGCATGGTGCGTTTCGAGGCGTCGCTGATCGCCACGTTCGGTGCCGTGCTCGGGGTAGGACTTGGCCTGTTCTTCGGCTGGGGACTCGTGACCGCCCTTCCCGCATCGTTGGCCGCAAGTACGGCCATCCCAGCCGGCAACATCATCGTGCTGATGATCGTCGCCGCACTGGCCGGGGTGACAGCGGCCTGGCTGCCAGCCCGCCGGGCCGGGAAGCTGAACGTCCTCGAAGCGATCGCCCACTGAACTCGCCCCGCCGTTCCCTGCTCGGGCGACGCCCGCGTCGATGAATGGATGGATCGACACCTGGCCGTTCTCGCACCTTCGTCGTACCGATGCGTATCGAGCCCACGGCCGGCGGGTGCCGACAGTGCTGCGCCCAGTATTCCGGTGGTTGCGAAATGAGTTGCGTCAGCGCCCGTCCGGTGCGAGGGGAGGTCCGCTCGTCTGGTTGAACGTGTTGCCGATGCTGCGCCCACATGACGTGTGCCACTGGTCGTGCGACCGACAGGGCGAACTCTGCTCGAAGCTTGACATCGCGCCGGGCAAGGATTGGCTGCAACTGTCCACCTCATCGACGCCGGCAAGCTCGCGACGAGCATCGACGCGATGTGAGCGGTGGGACCTCACCATGCTCGTTCGACAGACGAGTATCGAGTCGTTCTTCGCCTTCGCATCCGACGAGGCGTACATGGCAGGCGTCGGCCACCGCACTGCGGTCGTTGAAGACTTGAGGCTTCTTCCGGCCGGTGCAACCCGTCTGCTACGACTAGGGGGGTGACCGACCACGACCATGTCGCGCCGAAGCCCGTGCGTGAGGAGCGGCAGCCGCCGCGTGAGGGTGTGGAGGAGGTCTCGCCGGGGATCCTGCGACTGCAGTTGCCCATCTCGCTGCCTGGCCTGGGCCACGTGAACTGCTATGCGATGGAGGACGCTCGCGGGATCACGCTCGTCGACCCGGGGCTGCCCGGCCCGAAGACGTGGCGTGAGTTGCAGCGCATCATGAAGGCCGGCGGGCTCCCCATCGAACGCGTGCACTCAGTGGTGGTCACCCATTCCCACCCGGACCACTTCGGGCAGGCCGGCCAGTTCCGCAAGCGGTTCGGGTCCGATGTGATCACGCACCGGGCGTTCCGCACCTTCCTCGACCCGGAGGCCGAGGATCAGGAGCGGGCCGACGAACTGGAGGCGGTCGACGGGCCGGTGAAGGCCCAGATCGAGTCGTTGCGGGGCCAGGAACTGTCCCGTGGTCCGTTCGCCAAGCACACGCCATGGGGCGGCGATCCACACTCGATGCCGCGCGCTCGCCGATTGCGCTACTGGGCGATGCGCAAGGCAGCCGGTCGCTTCGTCGCCACGCCGTCGCCGACGCGCAGGGTGGAGGACGCCCAGGTGATGGAGTTGGGTGGTCGTGAGTGGGTGGCGGTCCACACCCCTGGTCACACGATCGACCATCTCTGTCTCTACGACCCTGCGGGGGGAGTGATGATCAGCGGCGATCACGTGTTGCCCACGATCACCCCCCACATCTCCGGGTTGGGCACCACCGTCGATCCGCTGAAGGACTTCTTCAACAGCCTCGAATTGATGAAGACCTTCGACGGCGTACGCACGGTCCTGCCCGCGCACGGCCTCGAGTTCGACGACCTCGCGGGTCGGGCCGCGGCGATCGAGCGTCACCACCACGAGCGGCTCGACAAGCTGCGGGCCGCCAGCGGCGAGATCGGCCTCGGTACCGTGCGCGAGTTCATGGAGGTGCTGTTCCAGAAGCGGTCATGGGGCTCGATGGCCGAGAGCGAGACGTACGCCCACCTCGAACACCTCCGTCTGACCGGCGAAGCCACGGTGGACGAGAGTGGTCACCAACTCCGCTACCGCTTCGCCTGAACCTCGCGACAGCGCAGAGGCGCAGGCGCTGCGAGTGAGCCGCGTCGTGGCCGAGGTGGCAACCGTGTCGCTCATCGATAGTGTCCGACGGAGTTGCACTTGCTGCGACGTATCGAAGCGGTCCGCTTCCACGCGCGTCCCGAAGGGACGCCTGCTCGTTCAACGACGCGATGGAGGCGACATGCCGGACCGGCGACAGCTCTTCACTGGAAACTCGTTCCTCACCACACTCGATCTCGGGATCGACCCGGTGTGGGAACCGCTGGAACACCTCGCCGCCACCGTGCGACAGCGTCCAGAGCTTCCCCAGTTCCACCCGAGTGAGTTCATGTACATGGCGGCGGTGCACGGTGGGCGCCCTCGAGTGACGATTCACCTCTTCAAGCACATCGACACTCGCCGGTACTTGAACGTCGACGACGCGGGACACGCGTACGCCTACCAGTTCCGTCAGAGTGACCCGGACACGATGGACACGGGCGGTCGCTATCGCCGGTACCGCAGCATCGTCGACGCACTCGAGGCCGCTGACCTGCGGATGTTCGAGGGCGAGGATCCGCTGTTTCGTTCCTTTCCTCCTGATCGAGTGGGCGCAGGCACGCTCCGACTGAATAAGCGGATCCCCGTTCGGCCGGCCGCGCGTGCATCGCACCCGACCCCACCGCTCGGCCCGGTACGTCAGGGCAGGCGGGCGCGATCGAACTCCTGCTGGAGTCGCGGACGCCGCCGGTGGATCACGCGCAGATCGGCGATGAACGCGTCGACCTCGGAAGCTTGGTCGGTTCCGTCGGCAAGCCTTCGCATCGTCGCGAGGCGCCGCGCGGCAAGCCGGTAGTGCTTCGCGTCGGTGGTGATCAGTTCATGCTCGACGAGCCGCCGGTGGACCGGGAGCACGGCGAGCGGATCGATCTTCTCGTAGGCCTTTGCGAGTTCGACCCACACACGGTCGTCGTCGAGCCCGAGGGCGTGTGCCTGCTCCCAGGCGAGGCGAGGATCGTGGAGCGTGCCGATCGAGAACAGCACGGATTGATCCGGCCTGGAGGCCAGCGTGGCGATGACCTCGTCGTGGTAGTCCGGCCATGAGGCCCCGGCGGCCCGGTGAAGACGGGCGGCGGTGGTGGCCGATGGCCATCGCTGGAAGACCTCGTGTCGCGCCGCCAACTGCTCGACGGGGCGGTGTCGTGCGAGCAGGTCGCACCAGTACTCGGCCGCCCGCAGCGCCTGGTGCCCGGGCTCGTGGTCGGCTGCCTGGTGAGCCCAGTTGATGGCGAGGTCGATCTCGCCGATCTCCTCGAACGCCTGGGCAGTGTCCTGCAGCCACGCGGCGACACTGCAGTCGCGTGCATGGGTACGGATGATGGCGTCGATGTCATGGTCGAACACCGCGAGACGTCGGTCGTTCCAGTCCAGCACCCAACGCTCGTGACGATAGGGGACCGACCAACGATTCGAGTCCGCTGGTTCCGGCTCGAGAGTGGCACGCACCGCATCGAGGCGTCTCCGGTACGCGTTCATGCCGGCATCTCCCAGCGCGGGGGCGTAGGCGATCGGGATCGATCTCGAAGTAGTCGACATCCCCGTCGAACTGGAACTTCATCATCCAGTCGACCAACTTGCTCGGAGCAACACCCGCCGACGCCGCGACCACCGGATGCAAGGCGAGCAGTCGCCGGCACGCGTCGCCGATGATCCCGCTGGAATCGTCGGCGCGGGCGATCACCTTGACCGCGCTCGCCAACGCGGCATGCGCCACCGCATACACCTCAGCCGGGTCCGCCGTCGGGACCTCAGCTTCGAGGAAGTCGATCGCCTCGTGCATCTGGCGGCCGTGCTCGTTCGCCGCGCCCCACCGGCTCAGATCCGCCCGCGTCCGGACAAGGGGAAGGACGGCGTCGGCCAACGAAGTCATGGCAGTTGGCGATCGTAATCGCAGCGCCGTGCCCAGGCCTCCCAGCGCGGACACACGAGCGGTGCCGGTACCACTTGTCGATTCCCGGTGCGACGGCGGTGGGTCAGCCACCGACACCGGCACCGCTCAGGTCGATGCCGGAAATGTGGCGCTGAGGTGACGGGCGACGAGATCGATCACCGTGGGGTCGCATGGCCCTGGCGCCTTCGCGGCTTCGATGAGCTTGGCCGCCCACGTCACCAACACGCCGTCGATCTCGAACGGCTTCGCGAAGATTCCCCATTCCGCATCGGTGAAGCACAGCACCGGGTGGATGGGCAACTCTCCGAAGCCGATCGCCGACAGCGCGGTCTGTACAGCTTTCACTTGCCAGCCCATGCCGTGGACCAGATTGGTCTTGTTGTGATTCGCGACGTACAGCCGCAGATCGGTCGAGAGCCAACCGCCGACGTCGCGGCGCTCGACCTTGCCGGCGTAGTTCTTCGCATCGATCACCCACACCCCTGACGGGGCGACGACGAGGTGGTCGATGTTGCCCTTTGTGCCGGGCACCTTGCGATCGTGCAGCGTGATGCCGACGGCGACGAGGTCGTCGGTGAGTCGCCGGGCGAGTCGCCGCTCACCATCGGCACCCTTTGCCCATGCAGTGGTCGACTGAGGCTCGTCGGACATGAACTTCGCGATCTTTCCGATCCGGCCCGTGCCCCACTTGGACTCGATCTGCGCGTCGTGACGTGCCTTTCGGCGCTCGTACTCCTTGGCCGCAGAGATGCCACCCGTGCCGGGATCGATCGCAGCCGGGGGAGCCCAAGGCGAACCGGCGGGCGCGGCCGCAGCCTGGGGCGCAGGTGACCGAGTCGGTGGTGTTTGGATCACTGCATCGAGCGGACCGCACGACACGCATGCGACCCTCTTCGACTCCCGGTCCCACCACCCCTTCGACCGAGCCCGCGCCGGAGCACCGCAGCTCACACACCGCCCGTCGTAGCGCAACTCGATCAGCTCCCACGCCATACAGAGAGCATCGGCAGCCTTCTCTCAATCCTGAACGGGTCGATTCGTGTGCAGGTGGTCGACTTCGTCGACCGAGGGACCTTCGGCTCTGCAAGCCGGACGGAGTCGGTAGGAGAGTGGATGCTGCACCCGAGGGTCGTTGGGCGCGACAACGCCGCGGCCCAGCAGCACAGATCCGCGGCCGGGTCAGGAGGTCGTCGACGTGGAGGAGCCCACCCCCAGCACACGAACACCTCGACCGTGGCCGGCGTGGACGAGGACCGGCGACCTGGCCCTCATCGCCGGACTCCTGCTGGTCGGCGGAACGGTCATCCAGATCGTGGTGAGCGGAGCGTTCTCGCTCGTCCAGCCGGCGTGTCTGGCCGTCGGCAGCGCGTGGATCGCCGCCTCGCGGCCAGTTGCGCTGAGCCGCCACCGTCTCGGGTTCCTCCTCTTCGCCGTCGGCTCGATCGCCGCTGCCGTCGGCGTCGGTCTGTTGCCCCATCCGATCAAGAACGGCCTCACCGCCATGGCGGTGGCGTCGGTCGCGCTGGTGGTGTCGGGTCTGGCCCTTGTCGGCGTTGGCGCAGCGTGGGCCTTGCGCGCACGGCGTCGGCTCGGGGCATGGGCGGGCGGTGTCGGCTTGCTGGCCCTGTTCGTGACGACCGTGTCGATCGTCGCGCCGGCCGTGGCCGCCACCAATGTGCCACCACGCACATCACCTCGACCCCGGACGACGTCGGGCTGGCCTACGAGTCGGTCACGTTGACGACCGCCGACGGCGTGCGGCTCGCGGCCTGGTACCTGCCGGGCACCAACGGTGCCGGCGTGGTGGTGATGCACGGCGCCGGCTCCACCCGATCCGATGTGCTCGACCAGGCCGCGGTGCTCGCCCGCAACGGGTACGCGGTGGTGCTCGATCGACGCCCGCGGCCACGGCGACAGCGGCGGGACGGCGATGGACTTCGGCTGGTACGGCGATCTCGACATCGCCGCCGGCACCGACTTCCTCGCGTCCCGCCCCGAGGTCGACCCGGGCCGGATCGGCGTCGTCGGGTTCTCGATGGGCGGCGAGGAGGCCATCGGCGCGGCGGCCGCCGATCCCGCGGATCCGAGCCGTGGTGGCCGAAGGCGCGACCGCCCGCCAGGCGGCCGACAAGGCGTGGCTCTCCGACGTCTACGGCTGGCGCGGCTGGCTGCAGGAGCGGCTCGAGCAGGTCCAGTACGGCGTCACCGACTACCTCACCGACGCCTCACCGCCCATCGCCCTGCGAGCGGCGGTGGCCAGGGCGCCGGGCACCCGGTTCCTGCTGATCACCGCCGGCAACGTGGCCGACGAAGGCCACGCCGCGGCCTACATCGCGGCGCCGCGAGCGATCGGGTGACCGTGTGGAACGTGGAGGGCGCCGACCACACCGGCGGGCTATGCCACCCGACCGGACGAATGGACGACGCGAGTCGTCGACTTCCTCGACGACAGCCTCGGCTGAGCGCCGGGCGAGCGTGACGCAGGCGTTGGAGTTGGCGGCGGCCCGGGCGGGAGCGTGCCTCGCACAACAGGGTGACGGGGTACC
>CAVRGG010000002.1:0-33583 GCA_963720695.1 uncultured Acidimicrobiaceae bacterium | reverse complement strand
CACTTGCTGGGACAGACCAATGAAGGAGTCGGGACATGAAGGACATCACCACCGACGTGCTCATCGTCGGCGCCGGTCCTGCCGGGCTCACCGCGTCGGCGCTGCTCGCCCGAGCGGGCGTACCTACCCTCACCGTCACCAAGTACGCCACCGCCAATTCGCCGAGGGCCCATGTCACGAACCAGCGGACGGTCGAGATCTTTCGAGACCTCGGTATCGAGGAACAGGTGAGGAAGCGTGCCCTGCCGCACCACCTCATGGGCAAGCAGGCTGTTCACGACCGCATTCGCGGGCCGCGAACTGTCGCGGATGATGACCTGGGGCACCGGCGACGACCGCATCGGCGAGTACCGGGCGGCCAGCCCCACCGAAATGTGCAACGCCCCTCAGCACATCCTCGAACCGATCCTTCTGGATCGGGCTCGCGAACTGGGCGCCGACGTGCGCCTGCACCACGAGGTGATCTCGATCGCCCAGGACGACGACGCGGTGACCGCGCATGTCCGTCCCCGCGACGGCAGCGAGGAGTACACCGTCACGGCCCGCTATGCCGTGGGGTGCGACGGAGCCCGCAGCGTCGTCGCCGAAGCCGGTGGCTTCGAGCTGCAGGGCGAGGCCGGCCTGGGCGACGCCATCACCGTGTGGATCGAAGCCGACCTCGCGCGTTACACCGAGCACCGCTCGGGCGCCCTGTTCGTGGTCTGCAATCCAGGCAGCGAGGACATCGTGAGCATCTGGACCTGCATCGAGCCCTGGAACGAGTGGAGCACGATCTTCGTGCGTCACGGCATGGCTGCTCAGGACCTTTCCGAGGAGGCAGTCCTGCCCCGAGTCCGTGCCGCCATCGGCGACCCCGGCGTCGAGGTGCGGATCAAACACATCAGCCCGTGGCAGTTCAACCACGTCGTCGCGTCCTGTTACCGACGCGGTCGGCTGTTCATCGCCGGCGACGCGGCCCACCGGCACCCGCCCGCCAACGGGCTCGGCAGCAACACGTCGATCCAGGACGCCTACAACCTCGCCTGGAAGCTGGCCCTGGTCGTGCGAGGCGGCGCGAGCGAGGCACTCCTCGACAGCTACAACGCCGAGCGGCAGCCCGTTGGCCGTCAGGTGGTCGACCGCGCGACCCAGAGCGTCGGCGAGATGGCCGCCTGGCTCGGGCCGATCGGGCTTCGCGGCCACCAGACCGTCGAGGAGGCGAACGCCGAGCTCGATGCGATCTTCGGGCCTGACGGCGAGGAGCGGCGCGGCGAGCTGTTGAAAGGACTCGATGTGATGAACGCGCAGTTCAACGCTCACGGAGTCGAGCTCGACCAGCGATACGAGTCGTCCGCGGTCGTGAGCGACGGGACACCGTTGCCTGCTTCGACTCGCGACCCCGAGCTGTACCACCACCCGTCGACGCATCCAGGATGCCCGCTACCACACGCCTGGCTCGGCCGCGGCACTCACGACGTGTCGACACTCGACCTGTGTGCCTACGACCGATTCACGCTCATCACAGGCGCCGACGGCGCGGCGTGGGAGGCGGCGGCAGCAGCGGTCAGTGAGCAGTTCGGCGTCGAGATCCGACCCTTCCGCGTCGCGCTCGGCCAGCCGGACAACGACGTGTACGGCCATTGGACCAAGCTTCGAGAGGTGACCGACCGAGGCTGCGTGGTGGTTCGGCCAGACCGCTTCGTCGCATGGCGCAGCCATGACATCGTCGACGACCCCACCGCGGCCCTCGCCGCCGCGATGAGCCAGATGCTGGGCCGACCCGATCCACCCGTCCACCGACACACAACAGCAACGACACAAGGAGCGCCCGTGACGACCGACCACCCCCAAGCAGACTTCGAGTGGAACCCTGCCCACCTGAGCTACGCCACCGACCACCTGTGGGCCGTTCTTGCCACGGGTCGGTCCGACGGCTCGCCACAGCAATCGATGGTGGGCTACATCGTCGACGACCAAGGCCGTCTCGTCGTGTCCGCCAAGGCCTTCACCGCCAAATGGAAGAACGCCCGGCGCCAGCCGAAGGTCAGCCTCACCGTTCCCGACGGGCGGGCTCACCTCGTCGTCTACGGCACGGCAGAGACCATCGAAGCCGACCCAGTTCGGGCCGAGCTGACGGCGGACGTCTTCGCCGCGCTCAGCGGCACCGGCGAACGTCCGAGTCCCTCCGACATCATCGACTCGCTGAACGAGCAGCAGCGCACGGTTCTCCGCATCACCCCGGCCAAGACCATGTTCCTCGGGTGAGGTCGACGTGACAGTGGGCGCCTCGGGGCCTTGACTTCCGAGAGGCTGTTACGCATCATGTCTCCATGATCTGTAATTGCGTAACAGCAGTGGGCGCGCCGTGACGTCCGTGACCCGCCGGTACCGCACTGCCTGGCCGCTGAACGCGACCGAGGTCGCGCACGCCATCCCGGTGATGCTGTCGGCGCACCCGGGCCTGCGCGACCTCCCCGCACCACGGCTCGCCACGATCCGCCAACTCGCCCAGCGGTGGGGTGTCCGTGACGGTGCGTTGCGCACGGCGCTCAGCCGCGCCTGTTCGTCCGGCTCGTTGGAGCACGCCGAGGGCCGCTATCGCCTCGGGCCACTGAGCATCGAGGCCGCCGACGCGGCCCGAGCCCTGCTCACCCGTCGGCCCGGCTACACACTCGTCCTCGTCGGCGAAGGCGAACGACTCGACATGCCGGCGTTGCGCGCGCTCCTCACCGCCTTCGGCTTTCGGAACCTGCAACGGTCGACCTGGATCGGGGCCCGCACCGAGGAGGGCGGCCTGCGGCCCGCGCTCGAGCGCGCCGGGTTCGGCGACGGGGTGATGGTCTTCCAGTGCGACGAGGTCGACCCCGCGACCCGAGAGCGGCTGGTGCAGTTGTGGGCCCCCGACGATCGCGCCGCCGAGCTCCGTGCGTTCCACCGGCTGATCGGCGACTACGTCGACGCTGCGGCCGGCGACGACACGGAACACGCGTGGCGGCACGTCGAGGTGACTCCCGTCTGGTATCGGATCGCCATCCTCGAAGAGCCGCCCTTCCCGCTCGAGCTGCTCGGCCCCGACTATCCGCTCGAGCAGCTCCGCAAGGACTGGACGGCCCGGCTGCAGTCGGTCACCACGGCGCTGGTCTCCCTGTGGCCACCCGAGGACCGTGTCGCCCCGCTCCGATCCGGGATCGCTCGGGTAGGCGATCGATGAACCGTCGGCCGGGATCGGAACACGTGTCGAAGTGGATCCCCAGTCGTCGGATCGCGTTCGCCCGCCTGCTCGCCCTCGGACTGCTCCTCGCGGCCGTCGTCGGGTACCTGCTGTGGCCACCGCTGGCACTCCTCGTCGTGCCTGCACTGGGCGCAGGGTGGATCGCCTTCGTGATGACACGGATCCGTGCTCAGCTGTCCGGTGATGGCGACGGCTGGGAACGTCGGATCCACGACCTGGTCACCGATCGCCTCGACCTCTCGCCCGACGCCACGAACCGCGTGCTCGACATCGGCTGCGGCGAGGCAGGGCTGCTCGATGTTCTGCTCGAACGGTCGCCCTCACTCGATGCCACCGGCGTCGACCTGTGGTCCGACGGCTGGGACTACTCGCAGGCCGCCTGCGAGCGACGCCTCGCCCGCGCCGGCCGTCACGCCGACTTCCGACGAATGGATGCGAGCCGCCTTGAGTTCGCGGACGAGAGGTTCGACGTCGTCGTGTCGGTGATGTGCTTCCACGAGGTGCCGACCGGCGACGACACGACCTCTGGCCCCGTGCGCGCCACGGCAGAAGCCCTCCGAGTCCTCCGGCCGGGAGGCAGGTTCGTGCTCGTCGACCGCTTCGGCGATCACGCCGCCTTCGACCCCGCTGCGCTCGACGCCGTGCTGGCACGCGCCTCGGGTGTCGAGCGCGACCCGATCGTCGCCGCGCTCGACGTCCCCTGGCCCCTCAACAGCCGCCACTCACTGCGACCGGTCCTCGTCCTGACCGGCGAGAAGCGCGCCTGACAGACTGACCGACCATGACGATCACCACGTTCGACGACGCACGCCGCGCGGTCCACGAAGGCATGACGCCTGCTGACGCGGCACGCGCTCTCGTGGAGCAACTCACCGACCACGAGAAGCTGTGGTGCCTCGACGGGGATGCTCCGACGTGGGCAGGGCTGAAGTTCCTGAGCGACGACGGCTATCACAAGAGCGTGTTCATCGGCGCCGAGTTGGAGCGCGTCGGGTTCCCGGGCATCCGGTTCTCCGATGGGCCGCGCGGCGCCGTGGTCGGCAACGCGACCGCATTCCCCGTGGCGATGGCCCGCGGCGCCACGTGGGACCTCGACCTGGAGGAGCGCGTCGGCGACGCCATCGGCGCCGAGCTGCGGGCCGTCGGGGCGAACCTCACCGGCGCGGTGTGCATCAACGTGCTGCGTCATCCGGCGTGGGGGCGGGCGCAGGAGACGTACGGCGAAGACCCGTTCCACGTGGGCGAGTTCGGTGCGGCGTTCACCCGCGGCATGCAACGACACGTCATGGCGTGCATGAAGCACTTCGCCTGCAACTCGATGGAGAACGCCAGGTTCCGCGTCGACGTGGAGGTCGACGACGTCGCGCTGCACGAGGTGTTCCTCCCCCACTTCAGGCGGGTCGCCGACGAAGGCGTCGCGGCGGTGATGTCGGCCTACAACAGCGTGAACGGCGAATGGTGCGGGCAGAGCCATCAACTGCTCACCGACGTGCTGCGCGACGAGTGGGGATTCGAGGGCTTCGTCATCAGCGACTGGATCCTCGGCCTGCGGGACGCGGCGACCTCGGTCAACGCCGGCCTCGACATCGAGATGCCCTACCGCATGGTGCGCCAGCAGCACCTGCCGGCGGCGATCGAGCGCGGCGACGTGTCGTGGGACACGATCGATCGCTCCGTCGAGCGCGTGATCGCCACCGTGCTCCGCTTTGATCGTGTGCTGTCGTCGCCCTCGCCGTCGATCGACCTGCTCGGCAGCCCGGAGCATCGCTCACTCGCCCGCGAAGCGGCGGGTCGATCCGTGGTGCTCCTTCGGAACGAGCCGGTCGACGGTGCGCCGGTGCTGCCGATCGACACGTCGCAGCGCGTGGCCGTCATCGGACGGCTGGCCGACACGGTCAACATCGGCGACGGTGGATCGAGCGACGTGTGGGACCTGTCGTGCCGGACGGTGCTCGACGGTGTGCGCGATGCGCTCGCCGACGTCACCCACGACGACGGAGGCGACGTCGAGCGAGCCGCCACGGTGGCCGCCGCGGCCGACGTCGCGGTGGTGGTGGTCGGCTACACCTACCTCGACGAGGGCGAGTACATCGGTGAGACCGACAGTTCGCTGATGGCGATGTTCCCGCAGGGCGACGAGCCCGACGTGATCGATCGGTTCCAGGGGTCGCTGCACGACCTCCCGCCCGCCGTGAAGCCGCCCCGACTCGGGGAACGCCCGCGCATGTTCAGCCGCGGCGGCGACCGCGCGTCGCTGCGCCTTCTGCCCGCCGATGTCGAACTGATCCATCGCGTCGCCGCCGCGAACCCGCGCACCGTGGTGGTCGTGCAGGCCGGCAGCGCAGTGATCACGACGGAGTGGGCGGACGAGGTCGCGTCCATCGCCCATGCCTGGTACGGCGGCGCCGAGGCCGGGCCGGGCCTGGCCGACGTGCTCGTCGGCGCGGTGAACCCGTCGGCCCGCCTCCCCTTCACCGTCCCCGTCGACGAGGCCGACCTGCCCGCGTTCGACATCGATGCCACCACGTTCACCTACGACCGCTGGCACGGTTGGTGGCGGGCGCTGCGCCGAGGCATCACACCGGCGCACCCGTTCGGCTTCGGTCTCTCCTACACGACGTTCGAGCTCGGCGGCGCGTCGGCGACCGCCGACGACCGCGGGGTCGTCGCTCGCGGCACCGTCCTCAACACGGGCGATCGCGACGGCGCTGACGTGGTCCAGGTGTATGCGACGCTGCCCGACGGGGACGCACCCGATCGACTGATCGGCTTCGCTCGCGTGGACGTCGCCTCCGGCGCGTCGGCCGGCTTCGAGATCGTCGTGCCACGCGACCGTCTCGCCACACGCGACAGCGGACACCGCACGTGGCGCGCCGCGGCGGGTCGCCACACGATCACCATCGCCCGCTTCGCCGGCGATCCCGACGCAACCCACGTCCCCCTCGACCTCTGAGGTCGAGCTCGGCGGAAGCTGCCGCGGCAGTCAGCAGGATCGTCGCGGTGTGGCGAGCCGGCCGAATGGACGCGAGGAGTAGCGGTCGTCAGGCCGACCAGCCATGTGACATCCTGAAGTGAATGGCCGAGATCGATCTGTCAGCATTCTCGAACACCGTGGCCTTGGGCAGCGGCGGACTCGGAGACGTCTACCGGGCGACGCGGCGTTCGACAGGCGGCGAGGTGGCGATCAAGGTCCTGCGCGACTGGTCCGACCGCGACGTGGCCCGGCAGCGGGCCCAGCGCGAGTTGCGCGCCCTGGTCGACCTTCGCGGGCACGCCAACGTCGTCAACGTCGAGGAGGTGATCGAGACCGATGGCGCGCTGGCCATCGTCATGGAGTACGCGCCAGGCGGGTCGGTCGCCGATCTGATGCGCCAGCAGGGTGGCACGGTCGGGTTCCCGGAGACCTTGCTCATCGCCACGCACACCGCTGCGGCACTCGCCGCATCGCACGAGCGCGGCATCATCCATCGCGACATCAAGCCGCACAACCTGCTCATCGGCCCGTTCGGACAGGTCAAGGTGTGCGACTTCGGCATCGCCGCGCTCACCCGGTCCGAGGAGGTGTCGAACCGCACCAACTCGCTGTCGCTGCGCTATGCGAGCCCCGAGGAACTCCGCAGCAGCCCCGACGTCGGCCCCGCGGCCGACATCTATTCGCTGGCCGCCACCATCCACCATCTTCTCACCGGCCAGTACCTGCCGACCCCCGACGGCACGGCCGGGTCGCTGCCACTCCGCTCCTGGATGGCGCCCGAGGACATCCCGTCCGACGTCGAGCTGGAGTTCCGGCAACTGGTCGTGCGTTGCGCCGACCGCAACCCGGCCAACCGCCCGACCGCCGCCGAGCTCCACGACGACTTCGACGCGCTGTCCGTCCGCCTCGGCCCACGCCGATGCCGCGCGCTCACCCCCGCGGTGCAGAACCTCGACGACGCCACCCAGGTTCGCTCCGTGGAGGTCGGCGGGTTCGCCGCGCCCACGGTGGTGCCCGTCACCACGCCCGACGCCGCGGGGGCGGAGGCGACCACTGCTCGCTCGGTGCCCGATCCAGCGAGCACGGTGGTCCGCACCACCCGCGTCCAGCCGACCGTGGCCCCGCCACCACCGCCTGGCCGGTCGCGGTCGAAGTGGCTCCTGGGTCTCGTCGCCGTGGTCGTCGCCGCCCTCGCACTCGGCGGCGTGGGATACGGACTCGGGTGGTTCGGCACCGACGCCGGCAATCCGAGTGCCGCCGACAGCACCACCGCCGACACCACCGCCGCCGACACCACCGTCGCACCGACCACAGCCACCACACTCGCCCCGACCACGGTCGCCGCCACCACGACGGCGGCGACCACCACCACCGCAGCTGCCACCACGACCACGGTCGGGCCGATCTGCCCCGGTGCCGGGGCGTGCATCACGATCGAGTCGGTCGACATCGTCGACGGCGAGTACTCGATCACCTGGAGAGCGAACTTCACGCCCAGCCTGGGCTCCACGCACGCCCACTTCTTCTGGGACATCTACCAACCGGACCAGGTGGGCTCGACGTCGCCCAACCAGGCGCCGTGGGAGCTCACCGACCAGCAGCCCTTCGTGCCCACGGGAGAGATGCGCATGTCCAACCGTCCCCCCGGCGCCACCGGGCTGTGCGTGACGGCGGCCGACGCCAGCCATGCGGTCATCGATCCGCAGTACTACCAGTGCGTGGTCGTGGCCGCGGGTGCCACCTGGCCCGCCCCGTGATATCGGCTCGGCAGCGGCGGCAGCGGGTACAGTCGACGTGATGTCGGGGACGCGAACAGCATCCAGAGCGGTGACGGTCGGTGGCCGATCGGGCTGACCGTCACGTCGTCATGGGCACCGGTGGTACGGCCGTCGCCGCCCCTGGAGCCGTCGTCCTGCTCGCCGCCGGGCCGGACTCCGCGGCGGTCCGCGCCTGCGAGGCGCTTCTGTTCGGAATCGACGGGATGAACGACCTCCCCGATCGTCTGGTCGATGCGCTCGATGCACCGGTCTCCTTCGCCTTGGCCGCGGCCGGCGCGGACACCGTCCACGTCAGCGTGCGCGGTGCGGCCTGGGCCGCCGTCGACGGTCACGGCGAGGTCCGCCACGCCGCCGACCACCCCTACAGCACCACCGGCGTGGCCGAAGACCATCCGGTCACACTGCTGCTCGACGGCAGTGGCGAAGCGACCGGACAGTGGCTCACCACCGGAGTCATCGCGGCCGGGGCGGTGGTGGTGGGGCGCCTGGCGGCGATGCGTCGAACCCGCGCCATTCCCACCATCGCCACCATGGCGGACCCCGACTTCGGCAACCTCGTCGGGCTGGCGCAGTCGGCCGACGAGGGCGCGGCACACGCCGAACCGGAGGCGGTCGCCGCCCCGCGGCAGGTGGCCACCGCCCCCTATCGGGCACCGGGGACCGACGTCGGCCATCTCGTCCTCGACGACGGCACGATGCTCGCCCTCGACGCGCCGATTCTCGTCGGGCGTCGCCCGCCATCCGAGCCGATCGCCGGGCAGCGTCCGATCACACTCGTCGTCGACGACGCGCTGCTGTCCCGGCACCACGCCACGATCCGCGTCCTCGACGGCCGCCTGGTGGTCGTCGACGAGCACTCGACCAACGGCACCGTCGTCACGATTCCGGGCAGCTCGCCGATGCCCTGCATGCCAGGTCAGCCGGTCGAGGTACCGATCGGCGCCAGCGTCGAGATCGGTGGCGTACTCACGGTCATCCACCGCCGGGGGCAGGATCCATGCTGACCGTCGATTTCGCCGGAGAGATCGTGGAGCTCGACGGCAGCGCGCCGTTCGTGGTGGGTCGCGACGGCGACCTGGCGATCGCCGACAACCCCTATCTGCACCGCCGCTTCCTCCAGTTCAGCGTGGACCACGACATCTGGTGGGTCGCCAACATCGGGTCGCAGACGAGCGCCACCATGAACGACCCGGGCAGCGCGGTCCACGCCTGGCTGGCCCCGGGCGGGCGACTTCCCATCGTCCAGGGGACGACACGCATCCAGTTCACGGCCGGACCGACCACCTACGACCTGATCATCACGCTCGACGAAGCACCGGACGAGGTGGAGGTGGCGCAGCCTGCCGACGACGGCACGGCGACCGTCGGGCGGCTCGAGCTCACCGACGATCAACGGCTGATGCTGCTCGTGCTCAGCGAGTCGGCGCTGCGCCTCGGCGTCAGCGGCATGTCCGACATCCCCAGCGCGTCCAGCGGCGCACGCCGCATCGGATGGACGCAGAAGAGGTTCGAGAAGAAGATCGACAACGTGTGCGACCGGCTCGCCGGCATCGGGGTCGCCGGCCTCAAGGGCGAACTCGGCAATCAAGCCGTCAGTCGTCGAGTGCGGCTGGTCGAGTACGCCGTGGCCAATCGCCTCGTCACCCCCGAAGACCTGCCCCTGCTCGACCGATCATGACCCTCAAGCTGACCGTCACCGGCGCATCCACCCCGAGTGGCTCAGTCGACGTCGCCATCGACGCCCCAGGCGACATCACGATCGGCGCGCTCGCCGCTCGCCTTGCCGAGGGCAGCCCCCATCACCGGGCGGCAGCCATCACCCTGGCCGCCCGGCGCGGCGCCACGATCGTTCCGCTCGACCCGACGGCCACGGTCGACGACGGCGGACTCGTCTCCGGGTCGACGGTGGAGCTGGTCCCGCCGGGCGCCGGGTTCGTCCCGCCGCCGTCGGAGCCGGCCGCAGCCGTGCTGGTGGTCGTCAGCGGGCCCGACGCCGGCACTCGCCTGAGGTTGCGACACGGCACCAACGTGGTGGGCCGCGATCCCTCGTGCGATGTGGTCCTCCGCGACGAGCGGGTGTCGCGGCAGCATCTGCGGATCGAAGTCGGCGACCGGATCGAGGTCGTCGACCTCGGCTCGGCGAACGGCACGATCATCGCCGACGCCTCTGTGCAACGAGCTCTCGTCCAACCGACCACCGACGTGCTCGCCGGCGACACCACGTTCCGCGTCGAACTGCGCGGCGACGCCGCAGGTGCGTCGCCCGGCGCGTTCGTGCGCTCCCCCCCACGCCACAACCCGTTCCTACCCGCGGAGCTGACGGCGCCGAAGCTCCCCAGCAGCACCAAGGCCGGACGCATCCCGGTCGTCGCCGCCGTGGCCCCGCTGGTGCTCGGCGGGGCGATGTACGCGGTCACCCAGCGTGTCGAGTCGCTGATCTTCGTCGCCCTCAGCCCGCTGATGCTCATGGCCAACGCGATCGAGTCCCGACTCTCCAACCGCCGCGGCGCGAAGAAGGGCGAGCGCCAGTTCCGCGACGAGCTCGCGACGTTCGCTGAGGAAGGCCGCCGACGTCTCGATGCCGAGGCCGACGCACGACGACGCGAGCACCCTGGACTCAGCACGTTGATCGAGTCGCTGCGACGGCGCACGCCCATGCTGTGGTCGCGTCGACCGGACGGCGAGCACTTCGCCACCATCGCCGTGGGTCGCGGCACGCAGCCGGCGCGCAGCCGGTTCACCATGCCGCCGCGCAGCGAGGGCAGCAAGGAGTTGACCGACCTCCTGACCACCACGCTCGATTCGTTGTCGGTCGTCGACGATGTTCCAGTGGTCGTCGACCTCACGGCCGATGGCTCAATCGGAGTAGCCGGATCCGGCGTCGATGCCCGAGCGGTGACCGCGGCGATGGTGGCGTCCGCTGTCCTGTTGCACAGCCCGGCGGAGCTCACGGTCGCACTCATGTCGTCGGAACCGGCGACACCCTCGTGGGACTGGCTCAAGTGGCTTCCGCACGTCGATGCCCGCTACTCGCCGTTCGATGTGGCCCACCTTGCCTCGACCACCGCCGGGTGCACCACGCTTCACGGCGCGCTGGCCCAGCTCCTCGAAGCGCGCACGCGCAGCGGCACCGCGGCGTCGACCTTGCTCCCGAGGGTGGTGCTCGTGGTCGAGGACGATGCACCCATCGATCGGTCGCTCCTCGTCGAACTCCTGGAACAGGGCCCGGCAGCGGGAATACACACCATCTGGATCGCCGGCGTCGTCGAGCGGCTTCCAGCAGGTTGCGGAGCCGTGGTCGATCTCGGCGCTGGACCGACGGCGATGTCGGTACGCATCCGCCGGACGCGAGCGGTCTCCGACGGCGTGCGTGGCTCCGTGCTCGCTGCACACGAGCTCGATCGTCTGGCTCGCACCCTGTGCCCGATGCTCGACATCGGCGCCCGCACGCGCAGCGATGTCGGCCTCCCGGATCTGCTCACCGGACCGGATCTGCTCGGCCTGCCGGCAGCACCGCCGCCGGATGCGATCGTGAACCGCTGGGCGCAGACGTCCATCGACGCCGCCCGTAGCCGCGACACGGGTCTCCGGGCAGCGGTCGGCGTGGCCGCTGGAGAGCCGTTCGTGCTCGACCTGCGGACGCACGGTCCGCACGCGCTGGTCGGCGGCACCACCGGGGCCGGCAAGAGCGAGTTCCTCCAGGCGTGGGTGATGGGGCTCGCCACCAGCTACAGCCCGCAACGGGTGAACTTCCTGTTCGTCGACTACAAGGGTGGATCCGCGTTCAGCGAGTGCGTCAAGCTGCCACACTGCGTCGGCCTCGTCACCGACCTCAGCCCACACCTCGTCGACCGGGCGCTCACGTCGTTGCGAGCCGAACTGCAACGCCGAGAGCACCTGTTCAACACGCTCGACGCGAAGGACATCCACGAGCTGGAGCGGCGCGGCGCCGCGGAGACTCCGCCGGCGCTGCTGATCGTCGTCGACGAATTCGCCGCGCTCGTGCAGGAGGTGCCCGACTTCGTCAACGGGGTGGTCAACGTCGCCCAGCGCGGGCGGTCGCTCGGGTTGCACCTCATCCTGGCCACGCAGCGACCGGCCGGCGTGATCACCGGCAACCTGCGAGCGAACACCAACCTGCGGGTGGCGTTGCGAATGGCTGACGAGTCCGACAGCTCCGACGTCATCGACTCCGGTGATGCCGCCTTCATCGATGCCGGCCACCCAGGGCGCGGCTTCGCCAAGGTCGGGCCTGGACGGGCCATCGCCTTCCAGTCGGCGTTCTACGGCGGGTGGACGTCACGGGCGGCCGCCGACCAGAAGATCGTGGTGCGGCCTCTGGCCATCGGCGACGGCGCAGCGTGGCCGTCGTCCGCCGCCGGCCCGGCCGCGATCGCCGAACCCAACGATCTGGTGCAACTCGTCGCGGCCACGCAACGGGCCGCGCTCCTGGCGCAGATCCCAGCTCCGCGACGTCCGTGGCTCCCCGAGCTGCGATCCGACCTCGACATCCGCGAGGCGCCGCTCACCCGCTCCGACGCGGAGATCGTGTTCGGCACCGGCGATCTGCCCGCCCAACAGGCGCAGCCACCCATCGCCTTCTTCCCCGACCGCGACGGCAACCTGGCCGTGTTCGGCGCGAGCGGGTCGGGGAAGAGCGCCCTCCTGCGCACCATCGCCATGGTCGCCGGATCGAGCATCGAGCGCGAAGGAACGGCGGACGGGCCCTGTCACGTGTACTGCATCGACTTCGGATCACGCAGCCTGCAGTTGCTCGAGGACTTCGCCCACGTCGGCGCGGTCATCACCTCCGACGACCACGAACGCATCGCC
This sequence comes from uncultured Acidimicrobiaceae bacterium, assembly GCA_963720695.1. Taxonomy (GTDB): domain Bacteria; phylum Actinomycetota; class Acidimicrobiia; order Acidimicrobiales; family Ilumatobacteraceae; genus UBA668. Next base: position 20,787 of record CAVRGG010000002.1, on the reverse strand, counting down.
CGGCTGCTGCGCGACCTGCGCGCCACCATCGAGCAGCGCCGGGAACGGTTCCGCGCCGCCGACGCCGACTCCATCGCCCAGTACCGGGAACGCACCGGTCACTCCTCCGAACCACGGGTGCTCCTGCTCATCGACAACTTCGGTGCGCTGCGCCAGGCCTACGACGCCCCCGACCGCGCCGGGGCACTCGACACGCTCGTGTCGATCATGGCCGACGGTCGCTCGGTCGGCGTGCACGTGGTCCTCTCCGCCGACCGCCCGGGCGCGGTCACCTCGGCGATCACCTCGCTCATCCCGCGCCGGCTGTGTCTGCGGCTGGCCAACGACGCCGACTACATGCTCGTCGGCGAGCCCACCGACGTGCTCGACGCCACGTCGCCACCGGGTCGCGGGCTGGAGGGTGGGCGCGAGTTCCAGGTCGCCGTCCTGGGAGGCACCGCCGACCTGGCCGAGCAGACCCGGCTGGCGCGGGCACTCGCTCGGCACGACGGCTTCGTCGGGTCGCGCGTCCCCGCACCGCCCGTGCGGCGCCTACCGTCCCTCGTCCGCCTCGCCGACCTGCCCATCGACGCCGTCGGGCGGCCGACGATCGGGCTCGACGACGCCAGCCTGTCCCCGATCGGCTTCGAGCCGGTCGGCGCCTTCGTGGTGGCCGGGCCCCCGGGGAGTGGGCGGACCACGGCGATGGGTGCGATGGCGGTGTCGCTCCGGCGCTTGCGCCCCACCTTCCAACGCGTGCTGTTCGGCCAACGTCGATCTCCCCTGATGGCCCTCGCCCGCTGGACCACCGTGGCCGAACGACCCGGCGAGCACGCCGAGCTCGCTGCGGCGATCGCCGCCGACCTGCAGCAGGTGGAGGGAGAAGTCGCCGGCCTGGCGATCTTCATCGAGAACGTGACGGAGGCGCTGGACGCCGCCGAGGCCGAGGCACCACTGCTCGATCTGATCAAGACCGCACTCGCCCACGACGCACTCGTGGTGGTGGAGGGCGAGGCCGCCATGCTGGCCCACGCCTGGAAGCTCGATGCGCTGAAGAACCAACGCACCGGACTGTTGCTGCAGCCCCAGACCGGCGACGGCGACCTGCTCAAGGCGAACCTGCCCCGTCTGTCGAGCAGCCAGTTCCCCGTGGGTCGCGGCCTGCTGATCGCCCGCCGCGACGTGGCCCTGGTGCAGGTCGCGGTGGCCGACGCCGAGGCTCCCTGACCCCGCTGACGTCGGCATGGGGATTCCCCCCCATTCCCCTGCGTGACGCCCGTCATTAACCTCTGCCTCGAGGGCGAATCACCTCGCTCCACTCGAAAGGATGAAAACCATGACCCAGATCCGTGTCACTCCCGAGGAGCTCGAAGCCCTCAGCTCAAAGATCAGCAGCAACGGCAACGCCGTCAGTGAGCAGATCAACACCGCCACGGCGGCGGTCCAGAACCTCGTCAACCAGGGTTGGGCCGGCGCCGCCTCGTCGCAGTTCGACGCCATCTGGCGGGAGTGGGCCAAGGGCGCCCAGCAGATCCAGGAGGCCATGATGAACATGTCCACCTACCTCGGCAAGGCTGCAGGCGCCTACCGCGACGTGGACAACCAGTTGGCCAAGGGCCTCGGCAACTGAGTCGACCGATGACCAACGACCCCACCACGGCGATGTCACGGCTGCTGGCATCCATCGCGTCGAGGCAGCAGATCGTCGTCGATCCGCAACGCCTCGAGGCCTTGGCGGCGAGCCTGCACGTGGCGCACAACACCCTGGCGGCGTCGCCGGACTACGCGCACCTCGAGGCCGGCGACGTCGACCGTCGTCTGGCCGGAACGGTCAGCGACTTCATCACCAAGAACAAGGCACCGCGAGAACGGCTCGTCGAGCAGCTCGAAGCCGCCGCCGAAGCGCTCGATGCGGCCTGGAAGGGCTTCTCCCAAGTGGAGAGCGGCCTCGTCCGTGCCCTGACCGGGGAGGGTGCGTCATGACCGAGTGGCTGCTCCGTCCCTCGTCGGCCTTCGGCGACGAGACCGACGTCGCCGCCTGCGCCCGGGTCTTCGCCGACGTCCAGGAGGCGATGGTCCGAGCCCGCCCCCTGGCGACCACGTTCACCAACGCAGGCGAGGACATCTGGTCCGGCAGCACCGCCGATTCGCTGCGGGAGAAGATGCGCGAGGTGCCCGAGTACCTGCGCCGCTTCGCAGAGGCGAACCACGAGGTGTCCAGCGCGCTCTACGGCTTCGGGCCTGCGCTGGGCGACTACCAGCGCGACCGGCGCACCCTGCAGTCGCAGGGCCGCGGGACGCAGGAGGAGATCGACCGCTGGATCAACCGCCGGGAAACCACGATCGAACAGTTGAAGGCCCGTGACGGCGGCCTCGGCGAGGTAACTGCCCTGCTGACGGCGTACCGCAACGATCCACAAGTGCTGTCGTGCACCACTCACATCGAGCGTCTGCAGGCCGAGCTCGACCGCCTGGAGCGGCACTTCTACTCGAACGAGGACGAGTTCGCCTCCGCCGTGAGGATGGCGATCGACCTCATCAGCAACTCCGACGACGTGCTGTACAACAACACGTGGGACAAGTTCTGGAGCCAGACGGTCGAACCGGTGCTCGAAGTGGTGCGGGTGGTGCTCGAGATCGCCATGGTCGTGCTCATGATCGCAGCCATGATCGGCAGCGGGGGCACACTCGCCCCGCTCATCGTCGCCGGTCTGCTCGTGGCAGTGAGCGCCACCGAGATCATCGGCACTGCGGCCGCCGGCCACGAAGTGACGGCCGAGATGTGGCTCGACCTGGCCATCAACATCGCCGCATTCGCCACCCTCGGCGCAGCCCGCTCCCTGAAGGGGGCGAAAATGGCGGTGAAGGCGAACAAGCTGCAGGCCAGGAAGGCACTGCACGCCGGACGGAAGATGATGTACGCCGAGAAGGTGGCCAAGGGCAAGCAGCTCCAAGCCTCCGTCAAGTTCGCCCACAAGATGGAACGGGGTGCCGAACGGGTGGAAGGCGGACTCGACCTCGCCGACGGGGCCGACAAGGCCAGCAAGGGCGACTTCGCCGGGGCCGGGGTGAGCATCGGCAAGGGAATCATCGACATCGGAGGTGCACGTCACGTGGTCGCCGAAGGTGCCCGGGCCGTGCACGCCGGCATCGGCGCCGGTGAGGGTGTGAGCGAGCTCGCCGGACACGGTGAGCCGCACTCACCCAAGACGTGGCCGGGCCTCCAGGGTCCAGGGGAACCGTCATGACCGACCATCTCAGCACCGCCCCCGAGGCGTCCGACACGGTCGACCTCCATGTGCCCCTGCCAGAGATCTGGAGCTACTTCGATCTCGGAGCCGACGGCCGCAGCGAGGCGACCGCGGAGCTGGCCGGCATGCTCGCCGGCAAGGTCGACGACCCCGAGGCGGTCGCCGCCGAGTCGGTGACCGAGTTCCTCGACAAGGTCGGTGGCGGGAGTGCACCCATCATGCTGGCCTCGCTCCGAGTCGAGATGGATGACGGATCGTTGCTGGCCGCCACGATGATGGTTACCCGCAACGACCTCGGCGCATCGCTTGAGCCGTGGCGGGCCGCGTATGCCGATTCGGTCGACGTGACGGTGAACGAGGCCGCGGCTTTGCGCACCTTCGAGCAGGTGCACACCCAGGTCGGAGACCTGTTCGAGGGACCGCTCACCATCGTCGCCTGGCGCTACGTGGTCCCGATGGACGACCATTCGGTGCTGCTGTTCACGTTCAGCTCCCCCAACGCGGAGCTCGCCGAGGAGCTGCTCGAACACTTCGAGGACATCATGTCCGAGGTCCGCGTCGACAGCTGACTGGAGGGCGCCGTGCCACACAGTTCGCCGTGCAACATCGCGATCGGGTCCGTACGTTCAGTCGACCGCGTGATCAGTGCGGCGACGACGGTCAGGGTTGCTCACGTCGAGGCCCGCGCCGCGCTCGCTGCGGCCCGGCGACAACGTCGCCTCACCGCCGCCGTGCTTCGCAGTGCACTCGAGGGTCTGGAGCTGCTGTGGTCGCAGCTGTCCGTGGTCGAGGTGGACGAGGATCTGATGCGACTGGCCGGCGATCTGGCCGAGGCACACGGCGTGCGCGGCTACGACGCCGTGCATCTCGCCGCGGCGCACCTCGTGGGTGCCGGAGTGTTCAGCAGTGCCGATCTCCGCCTCTGCGAAGCAGCGAGCACATCGGGTTTCCACGTCGCCAATCCGATCGATACCGTCTGACCCCAGATCGGCACGGGACACCAGTCGAGACGAGCCATGATCCGAGGCAGCCGACCACGAAGAGACCGGCCGGTTTCGATCAGCTTCTCTGGCTTCGCCGCGCGTCGCTCCAGTCACTTGCCTGGTAGTCATCGGCGACACAACTCCGCCAACGCGAAGGCAAGCTGTCGCTCACCCACGTTGGCCCTCCATGCGCTGCCGTGTGTGCAACGGTGCCCTGGGCGGCGAAGACGAATGTCCGCTCATGGACCGGAGCCTCAGTCCACCTGCGCCCAGAACGCGGAACGGCGAGGCCCGAAGGCCTCGCCGTCCCTTGACTGAATGGACTGCACATCACGGTGTCGCCGACGGGACCAGGTTCGGCACGATGCGCAGCGGAGGCTGGTGTGTATTCACCAGGCGGTCCAGCCGAGCCGGCCTAGCGGCCAACCACCTCCAGGGTCCCTGAAGAACTTTCACTCAACGTGTGGACCACCTCCTTTCGCTGGTTCGTTCATCCAACCACGCGACAGCGGCTCGCGCCACGACTTTTTCCACGGCCGCAAGACCAGGGGTTTCGCAAGGATCCTCGCTCGCCAGGCCGAAAGAGGACGGCGGAGCTGCTGCGATCATTCCTTTCCTGTGTTGAGAAACCGGGTCTCCAGTTCCTCGAAGAATGCGATGACGAGACGACCGCACTGATCTCTCGTCAGGTGGATGTTGTCCCCGAAGTCGATCCCCGAGACCGACGTCGAGGGATCGAGCTTGATGACCTTGCTCGGCTGCAGGATCCCCTGGTGGTTGATGATCGAGTCGCACAGCATCTCGACTTCGTTGAGGGCGTTGCCGTCCTTGCCGGTTACCGGCCGGATGCGATGCACGAAGGGCCGATCGAGGGCCAGCAGCAACAGGTTGAAGAAGCCGGCATCGAAGGATGCCCGCTCTGCGACCGGTCGTCGGGCCACGACTTCGTCGTAGGCGGTGAGTTGGTGATCGATCATGGTGCGGACTCGATCGATCTCGGCTGACGTGTAGTCCTTGCGGCCAAGCATGATGCTGGTCCCCTCTCGTGTGCGGCGGCGCCGATGGTTGTTCTCGCCTGTTGGACGAATGGTGACGCCCGAGAACGGACACCGGGTCGCTTGGCGAGGTCTTCTCCGGTTCACCCCAGATCGGCGACACCCGAGATGTGCGCGACACGACGGCGGAACTGCTCACGTTCTGCACTGTCGTGGGCGAGTTCGATCGCCCGTCGGTACTCGGCTGCTGCTTCACCGTGGCGGTCGAGCCGATGGAGCAGCTCGGCACGCGTCGAGTGCAGATAGCGGTAGTCCTCGAGGTCGAGTCGATCGACGATGTCCAACGCCACGGCCGGTCCCTCGGTCTCGGCGATCGCGACCGCTCGGTTGAGTTCGACGATCGGTGACCCCGTCAGGCGGCCGAGCTCGGCGTACAGCACTGCGATGTGGGTCCAGTCCTTCGGGTCCTGCACGTGCGCGAGCGCGATCGCGGCCTGCACGACGTACGGGCCTCGACCGCCGAGCGCCAGCGCACGGTCGAACGCTGCTCGACCGACGCCGAGCTGATCGAGGTCCCACAGGTCGCGGTCCTGCTCATCGAGCATCACCAACTCGTCGTTGCGGTGGCGGGCATCTCGACGAGAGTCGTGCACCAGCATCATCGCCAGCAGTCCGTGCACCTCGGGCTGCTCGGGCATCAGCTCGGTCAAGGCGCGCCCGAGCCACAGGGCCTCCGCGGCGAGCTCACTTCGACCCGCGTAACCCTCGTTGAAGATCAGGTAGACGACCGCGAGGACGGCGGCCAGCCGCTCATCGAGTTGCTCCGACGGCGGCACGCGGAACGGGATGCCGGCCGCCTTGATCTTGTGCTTGGCGCGCACCAGACGCTTCGCCATCGTCGCCTCGGGCGTCAAGAACGCACGAGCGATCTCCGCGGTCGTGAGACCGCCGAGTGCTCGCAGCGTCAACGCGACCTGGGCCTCGATCGACAGCGCAGGGTGACAGCACATGAAGAGCAGCTCGAGCCGCTCGTCACGAAACGTGACCTCCATCGTGGTCCTCGCCTTCTCCTCCCCCTCCAACAACGCTGTCTTGATCGCCAAGTTCTTGTCGCGTCGGATCCGGTCGATGGCTCGGCGTCGAGCCGTCGTCACCAACCAGGCCTTCGGGTTGTCCGGAACGCCGTCGATCGGCCAGCGCTGCGCCGCGACGGCGAATGCATCCTGGGCGACCTCCTCGGCGAACGAGACGTCACCGAGGAAGCCGACCAGTGATGCGACGACCGTGCCCCAATGGTCACGGAACGCCCGATCGAGAGGGACGTCTACCACTGCATGATCGGGCGGACCTCGATGGCACCGCCGAGCCTGGCCGCCGGGATCTTCGCCGCGAGCGCGATCGCAGCATCCAAGTCGTCCGCCTCGAAGATCAGGTAGCCGTTCAACGCCTCCTTGGTGTCGACGAACGGGCCGTCCGTCGTGAGGATCTTGCCATCCTTCACGCGTACCGTGGTCGCCGTCTCGGGTGCCTGCAGCCCGTGGCCGGGAGTCACGCCTGGGGTCGCGTTGATCTCCTGATACGCGGCGTAGATGGCCTGCTGCTCGGCCTCCGACAACGTCGCCCACGCCACCGGATCCAACGGTGTCGGGGTCGTGCCCTGGTGGATCATCAACATGTACTTCATCACTGGCCTCCAACGGCTCGGTTCTGTGTGTCGACATCCAGACGATCGAGCGACGCCATCATGGACATCGATCCTTCCACCGCGCTCGGGGATCTACTGGCTTCTCAAGGCCATCTGAATGGCGCGGATGGTCTCGCCGACGTGGCCACCGCTCAAGCGTCCTGGCCCGAGTGGGCCTGCGCTGTTGTCGCCGAGGGCAGGAAGCGACGCGAGGGCACGAGCCACCGGACCGGTCATCGCCGCTACCTGCCGGCTCGCCTCTGAGAGCGTGACAGCGTCGTCATCGCAACCTGCGTCGAGTGTTGATGCCTTTGCGGCGTATCCGGCCGCTCCGAGTGCATGCGCTCCCATGTGGGCGACGGCAGCGGCTTGCTCGGCTGCGTAAGCCGCTGCCCGGGCTGCTGGTGTCGGCGCGTCCCGGGCGGCGGCACCCGCTTCACCCCCTCGACGTCGCACTGCGTCCTTGACGTCGAGCTCGCCGGCGGCGAAGGAGCGGGCTTGATCGATCGCGTCTCGCACCCTCCGGTCGTGTGGCACGGCGTCTTCGTAGATGGAAAGTACGTGTTCGGCTGCGTCGGCTGCCCACGTCGCGACGATGCGTCGATCATCGACGCTCAAGGTCTGCGGAGAGAGTGCCACAGCGCGAGCGTAGGTTCGAGGGGCCGGGCGAGTCCCAGCACGCGGTGTACGACTCGCGATCCAGGCCGGCAGACACAGCATTTCGGCGTTGTGCAGGAGTCGTGCAACTGCGGGCAACGACGGAGCGCCTCGAAGTGAGGGGCACCGCCGCTGACGAGGATGTATTCGGTGCCCGGGGCGGGGTTCGAACCCACACTCCCTCTCGGGAAGGGGGGTTTAAGCCCCCCGTGTCTGCCAATTCCACCACCCGGGCATGCGGGACGACGGCCCGCTGATCTGGCTCCTCACGCTACTGGTGTACGTTCACCGCCATGAGCCAAGAAGTCATCGATCGCCTCACCAACCTCGTCCAGGGTTTCGACGCGCGCGTGCAGGCAGCGCCCGCCGACAGCTGGTCCAACGCCGCCCCGTGCGAGGGGTGGACCGCCACCGACGTCGTCGATCACATCTGCCGCAACCTCAACGGGATGGCCGCCACGCTCACGGGCGGCGACGAAGTCGAGTTCGACGCTTCCGACCCGGTCGCCAGCTGGAACGGTGCCCGCGACCGCATGCTCGCCGCGGCGACGTCCAGCGATCTCAGCACCGCGGTGCCCGGGCCGATGGGTCCGATGCCGGCCGAGCAGATGATCGGCAGGTTCATGTGCATGGACCTGCTGGTGCACACCTGGGATCTCGCCCGCGCCGTCGGGGGCGACGAAGCGCTGCCGGCGGATGTCGTCGCCGCGAGCTACTCGGGCCTCAAGCCGATGGACGCGATGATCCGCCGCCCGGGCGTGTTCGGGCCGAAGGTCGAGAGCGCTCCCGGCGCCGATCTGCAGACCGAGTTCTTGAACTTCCTCGGCCGCACCGTCTGATCGCCCGACCCCCGCTCGCGGGGCGCCACCACTACCGTGGCGCCATGCGAGCGGGTACACGGTTGTTCTTCGTCACGTCCATCAGCCTGGCGGTCGTCGCCGCTGGCTGCACCTCGGGAGACAGCGGCGTCAAGGTCACAGACCGAACGACCGCCACCACGAACGCGACCGGCGACACCGGCGCGCCCGACACCACCGGGCCGAGTGACACCACACCGTCGGTCGGCACGCTCGACTGGGGCGCATGCACCGACAAGCTCGCCACCGATGCAGCGCTCGAGTGCGCAACCGTGTCGGTGCCGCTCGACTACGCCGATCCGACGGGCACCATGCTCGACATCGCGCTCGTGCGCGCGCCGGCGACCAAGACGCGCAAGGGCGCGATCCTGTTCAACCCGGGTGGTCCCGGCGGCTCCGGCTTTGCGTTCATCGCCCAGAGCGGCGTGACCATCCAGACCGAGATGGGCCTCGACGCGTTCGACCTGGTCGGCTTCGACCCACGCGGCGTGGACCGCAGCGGCGGGATCAAGTGCGTCGACGACGCGTTCCAGGACAAGCACCTCTACCTCGACGACACGCCCGACACTCCTGAGGAGCAGGCGCTGCTCGACGAGGCGGACCAAGGCTTCGTGGACGGGTGCAAGCAGCACTACGGCGACACGCTCGGCTTCTACTCCACGGAGAACACCGCCCGCGACATGGACCTCATCCGTGAAGGACTGGGCGACGACCAGATCAGCTACCTCGGCATCTCCTACGGCACCTATCTCGGCGCGGTCTACGCCACCCTCTTCCCAGATCGGGTGCGATCGATGGCACTCGACAGCGCCTTCGAACCCAACGGCGACTCGATCGACGAGCAGTACCTCACCCAGATGGTCGGCTTCGAGGGCGCGTTCAACGACTGGGCGAACTGGTGCGAACAGGACCTCACCTGCCCCTTCCACGCCGAAGACGTCGGCTCTCGATGGGATGCCCTGCGTCAGCAACTCGACGACCACCCGCTCACCGACACCAACGGGCGGCCGATCAACCAGAGCACCCTCGACGTGGCGACCTCGGCCGCCCTCTACAGCGAATCCGACTGGCCGGTGCTGGCCGACGCACTCGTCAAGGCCGAACAGGGCGACGGCGCACAGGTGCTCGCTCTCGCGGACAACTACAAGGGCCGAAAGGCGGACGGCACCTTCGACTCGCTGTTCCAGGCGATCGGCATCATCGAATGCGCCAGTGGCATCGAACAGCAGCCCGCTCCTGATCCGGAGGCGCTGCTGGCGAAGATCCACGAACAGGCGCCACGCATGGGTCGCGACGTCACGCTCAAGGACCTCACCGACACGAGCGGCTGCTCCGATCTGATGACCCCGGGCAAGGTCGTCAACGTCGACTACAAGGGCGACGGGCCGATCGTGGTGATCGGTGGCACCAACGACCCGGCCACGCCCATCCGCTGGGCGAAGGAGATGACCGCCGAGCTCGGCCCCAACGCCACCATGGTCACCTACACCGGCGAGGGTCACGGCCAGTTGCTGACGAGCAAGTGCGTCACCGACATCGAGGCCGCGGTGCTCATCGACCGAACGCTGCCGTCCGCCGACAAGGTCTGCGATCCCGATCCGCCCGTGGCACGTCCGTCGTGGTGGGACAGCCTGCCCACCCTGCCCGGCGAGACCACCGTGTCGCTCCCCGCAGTGAACGCTGCCCTCGGTGTCAGCGACACGATCGGTTACGGCGAGACCCGCTTGACCGACCTCGGATTGCAGGAGGCGGGCGATGCCTGGGAAGCCGCCCTCACCGCCGCCGGCTTCCAGTCGGTGGGCTCGAACGACCTGGGCATCGACGGCACGAACGAGCGCGGGTTCTTCGCCCCGAACGGCAATCTGCTCGTGGTGGTGGTGATGGCGCCGGCGGCGTTCGACACGGATGCGTTGACCAGCGCGAAGGCATCAGTGCCGGCGGGCAAGACCGTGGTGTTGCTGCTGTATCTGCCGCAGTGACCATCAGGCCACCCGGGCGATGCCGATGACCTCGCCGCCACCCACGACGGCCCACAACTCGTTGCGCAGCCGATCGGCATGCGGCGGCTGGAGCCCGTTCGCGACCACGACGCCCTCGATCATGTCGCCGAGCACGGCCATCCACGGTCGACCCTTGAGCTGCACCGAGACCACGGCGCCCTTCGGATAGCGCCGAAGCGAACGGTCGACCCCCACGATCCGCGGCGGGCACCGGTAGCTGGGGGCGACGAGCCCCCGCCGACGTGCCTCGCGCGCCAACTGGCGGGCCGCATGTGCGAAATCGAGTGTGGTGTGATGGGCGGCCATGAGGTCATGGTGACAGAGGGGTGTGACATCACACCCGATCGGTAGTGTCGGCGCCGTGCAGGAACCCGCCGCGCTCACCCCGACCCAGGAGCAGACCCTGGCATTGCTGCGGCGCGGCACGGAACCGATGGTGTTCGACCAGGCGTTCGTCGAGCACCTCGTCGCCACGGCGACCGATGCGATCGCCGAGCTCTCCGAACGTCTGGGCGGCGAGACGCTGTGGGTCAGCAAGGGGTTCCTGGCCAAGGTGCACGGCTGCGAGGTCCGTCACCTGGAGCCCGACGACTTCGCGTGGAAGCCCGCCACCGCCGCGGGGTTCGTCGCCCACAAGGCGATCGAGCTCTCCCTCAACTGGCGCGGCGAACCGTCGCCGGCGGCCGTGGTCGACGATGCCCTCGCCCGACTGGTCGACCAGCCCGATGGCCGCGGCGCATTCGTCGCCGGGCTCACCGACGGGGAATGGGCAGAGCTGCGCAGCAGGGCGATCGACCGGACCACCAAGTTCCTCCAGGACTTCCCTCCCCTGCCCGTGTCCGCCCAACCGGTGCTGGAGGCGTCGGCGAAGTGGCGCCCGGCCGGCACCGTCGAGTTCTCCGGCAAGGTCGACCTCGTCGTCGGCAAGCCGTCGGGCCGGGAGAGCCGGCTCCTGATCATCGACTTCAAGAGCGGCGGACGCTCTCCTCATCACCGCGACGACCTGCGGTTCTACGCGCTCGTCCAGACGCTTCGCCAGCAGGTGCCGCCGCGCAAGTTGGTCACCTACTACCTCGACTACGCCGAGAGCGACGTCGAGGACGTCACCGAGGGCTCGCTCGAGACCGCCCTGGTGCGAGCGCTGGAGGGCATCGAGCGCCACATCGAGCTCACCGTCGAACACCGAACGCCGGTGAAGCGGGTAGGGGTCGCGTGCCGATGGTGCCCGCTGCAGACCACCTGCTCGGAGGGCATCGCCTACCTGTCGAACCGAGAGATCGACGAGTGACCCCGATCCGTGCGATGCGAAGGGCTAGAATCCGAGACGGCACAGCACCGACGAGCCGAAGGAACCCACCCCCATGCAACGAGGCGACGCGCGAGCACTCCTGATCGCGGCCGGAATCGGCCTGGTCGGTGTTGCAGTGCTCGCTCCGCTCACGAGCGGTCATCACTCGTCGCCGTCGATGGTCGCCGCGCAGACGCCCGACACCACCGTCGCTCCGACGCTCACCTCGCAGGCCGCGGGCACTGACGCATCCGTCACCGACGCCGGCGCCACCGACCCGGCCACCGATCCCGCTGCCAGCACCACGACGGCCGCCGGTGCCACCTCCACGATCGCCGATGTCGGCAACAACGAGGACGGCTGCGTCATCGTCGAACGGTCGCTGCGGGTCGGCAGCCAGGGCAGCAGCGTCACCTGCCTGCAGCAGGCCCTCGCCACCGCCGGCTACTACACCGGCGCGATCACCGGCACGTTCGACGGCAACACCGACGCCGCGGTGCGCAAGTTGCAGACCGAGAAGGACCTCTACGTCGACGGCATGGCCGGCCGCGAGACGGGCCTCGCGCTGGGCATCTGGCCCGACGAGGCGTCCCTCGTCATCCACACACCCAAGCCCGCGCCAGGTGCCAAGGACCTGATGGGCTACCCGCTGTCGACCGTGGCTGTGTCGGGCCCCGACGCACCGCCCCTGCCGGAGAACTCCGGGTCGGGCAAGCGCCTCGTCTACTCCCGCGCCGGCCAGCGCCTCTGGGCCGTCGACAAGAACAACCGCGTCATCCGCTCCTGGCTCGTGTCGGGCAGCAAGTACGGCAACGAGATCCCGGGCACGCACGAGGTGTACAGCCGGTCCGAAGTCAGCACGGCGTGGAACGGCAAGGCCTACCTCTACAAGATGGTGCGCTGGCTCAAGACCGAGCGCGGCGCCATCGGGTTCCACTCGATCCCGATCCACGTCGCCGACGGCACCGTCTACATGACCGAGGCCGAACTCGGCCAGCGTCTGTCCGGCGGGTGCCAGCGACAGGCGCCGCTCGATGCGGCGTTCGTGTGGGACTTCGCCCAGGTGGGCACCAAAGTCGTCGTCATCTGACCGCCGGTCCATGCGGCGCGTCGTCATCGCCTTCGCGCTCCTGACCGCCGGATGCGCCACGTCCTCGGCAGCGCCCGAGACCACGCCGTCGACCTCCGCGTCCACCACGTCGACGTCGACCACGATCGCCACCGACGACGACCACGACGGCAGCGCCCACCACGACGACGTCCACCACCACGACCACCGTGCCCGATCCCGTCCCCGATCCGGAGCCGACGGCGGCCGAGTTCGCCATCGCCCAGCAGTTCCTGTTGCGTGCCGCCGGCCTGATGACCGGCCCGGCGCACGGGATCGAGGTCGCCATCAGTCGTGACGGCACGGTCATCAGCGAGTTCGCGCTGGGCAACGACCGCTCCGGCAACCCCCTGGCGGCCGACGCCCTGTTCCGCATCGCCAGCGTCTCCAAGGTGCTGACGGCGACCGTCGTGCTCCAGCTCGTGGAGGACGGCACGCTCGACCTCGACGAATCGCTCGCCTCGGCATGGGGCGCGCCGCTGGTCACGGTCGACCCGCGGGTGCAGCAGATCACGGTCCGCCAACTGTTGGGCCACACGTCCGGACTCGGTCCGTTGCGTGACACGTTCTTCAAGAACGGCGTGAGCGACTGGCACGACGCCGCAGCCGTCGCGATCGGATCCGTGCTCGACCACGACCCTGGCACGTTCTACCGCTACAGCAACGCCAACTTCGTCGTGCTCGGCGCGCTGGTGGAACGGCTCACCGGCCAGACGCTTCCGCAGGTGGTGCAGGATCGTGTGCTCACCCCGCTCGACATCACCTCGGCTCGGATGGCGACGACCACCGCCCTCACCGATCCATCGGGACCCGCCTATCTCGTCGACCCGAACCGCCGCTACATCGAGGCGTTGGGCCCGGCCGGGGCGTGGGAGATGTCCGCTGCCGACACGGCGCGCGTGCTCGCCGCACTGCAACCGGATCAGCCGAAGCCGTTGTTGAGCAACGACTCGATCCGCACGATGCGCACGACGAACACCCTCGTCGACAACGAGCCGAACTGGACCTACGGTTTGGGGCTGATGGTGTTCCCCACCTGGGTCGGCCACACGGGCACGATCGAGGACGCCCGGGCGTTCGCACTCGCCCTCCCCAATGGCTACACCGTGAGCGTGCTGTGCGCCTCGACGAAGGTACCCAGCGGCGAGGATCTCATCGAGGAGTTCCAGCCCGAGCTGCTGGCGCTGGCGGCGCTCACGTCAACACGGTGACGACGTCGCCCACGTCGAGCGCGTCCCACAACATCACGGAGTCGTCGGGCAGCACCCGGATGCACCCGCTCGAATCACCGCGTCGGGCCAAGGTGCCGACGGAGTCGAGCGGTTGCACGAACTGACCGTTGGTGAGCACCGGCACCGAGTGGAACGCGACCCGGGCGCCGGTGTTCTTGCCGTAGGTGAACGCGATGAAGTGGGTCATCGTCGAGTAGTGCCCACCGAAGGTCGACGACGCGTGGAGGTCCTTGGCGTAGATCGGGTACTCGCCCGGATCGGGCATCGACCACGCCGAGGTGATCGGGAAGTCCTTCACGATGCGACCGTCCTCGCAGAGCCACGCCCGCTGCGCGAGACGATCCACGGCGGCCGAGGAACCCGTCGGCGCACACCCGAGGTCCGGGCCCGCGGGCAACGTGGTCGGGGCGACCGTCGTCGGGGCGATGGTGGTGGGCGCAAGCGTGGTCGGGGCAGCGGTCGTCGCCACGGCAGTCTCCGCCACGGTGGTTGCCACCACCGTGGTCGGGCCGACGGTGTCCTGGCCGGCCGTGTCCGACGATGTCGTGCACTGGGACAACCCGACGAGCACCGCTCCTGCGGCGAGGAGCGTCAGCAGCCCATGGCGGCTGGTGCGGTGGATCGACATCCCCACAATGCTACGGCGGGGTCATCAGCGCGAGCGGAAGGCCGAGGCCGACCTCGCTGCGGACGGTGGCGATGAACCGTCCCGGCTGCACCGCGGCCTTGGGCAGGCCGATGATGTCGGGCCCGAGTTCCGCGCACGTCTCGTGCAGGTCCTCGACGTTCCACACCAACCCCCAGAAGGCGGCGACAGTACTGGTGACCTGCGACGACTCGACGACCTCGACGATCACCTCACCAAGGCGGTGGAACCCCTGGCGTACCGAGCCGGCCTCGCGGATCCGCTTCAGTGGCTCACCGGTGGACGCTTCGATCGCTCCGCAGGTCCGCTCGAGCGCCGAGGTCATGACCACGACGTGATCGAATCCGACGATGCGCAGCGGGTGGTCGGCCGCCTCGCCCGTCGGTGCATCGACATGGCTGGTCGCGAGTCCGTCGATGTCGGTGGCGTCCGACGGTGAACCCACGAGGCCCCACCCGACGATGCCGTGCCGATCGCCGATGGCGGGTACGAAGCGCATCGTGACGCCGCCGATGCGCGCCGCGTCGTCGACGACGCTCAGGCCGAGACGTCGCCACGGATCGGGCGAGCCGGCGATGCGGAATTCGCCGACCGCGGTCATCCCATGTCCTCCACGGCGAGTTGCCAGCAGAAGAAGGCCAACACGTCAGCCCCCTCGCGGACTCGCATCCCTGCGGGCTTGCCGACCCCGTGACCGGCGCGACCGGCCTGGGAGAGCAGGATCGGCCGGGCGGCCTGCGACGCGCTCGCGTCCGTGAGCAGCGCGGTCATCTTGCGGGCGTGGCAGGGATCGACTCGAGTGTCGCCCTCGGCGGTGGTGAACAGCACGGCCGGATAGTCGGCGCCGTGCCGCACGCGGTGGTAGGGCGAGTAGGCATGGAGCCAGGCGAACTCCTCGGCGACGTCGGGGTCGCCGTACTCGTCGGTCCACAACCGGGCGATGAGGAACTGGGGAAAGCGGATCATGTCGAGCAGCGGCACGGCACACCACACCACGGGGGCGAGGTCGGGACGCTGGGTGATGGCCGCGCCCATCAGCAGACCGCCGTTGCTGCCGCCGTGCAACGCGAGCCGATCGCGTCGCGTGTAGCCCTCGGCCACGAGCCAGTCGGCCGCCGCGTGGAAGTCGTCGAACACTCGTTGCTTGTGCTCGCGCCGACCTGCCTGGTGCCAGGCTTCTCCGTACTCGTACCCGCCGCGCAGCCCGGCGATGGCGTACACGCCACCCGCCGCGCACCAGGCGGCCAGGTTGGGCATCCACGCCGGCGACTCGGCGATCGCGAACCCGCCGTAGCCGGTGAGGATCAGCGGCGTCTCGGGCGACGGCACGATGTCGGCGCGGTGCGCGACGAACATCGGGATCAGGGTCCCGTCGAGGGAGGGGTAGAACACCTGGGTGACGGTCAGGTCGGGCAACACCGACGCATCCACCGACGAACCCCAACGCTCGAGCCCACCGTCGGCCGTGAACCGCTGCACTGCCACCGGCGACCCGAAGGTGTTGACCGCGACGAAGACCCGACCGTCGTCGGCGTCGAGCGCAGCCACCGCGGCCGCACCGAGATCGACGATGCCGAGCGCGCTGCCGTCGGACCGGTACCGCTCGAGATGATCGATGGCCACGTGCCCGACGACGACCGTGATCTCCTGGCCGTCGACCGCGACCGCGCCCAGCACGGCGTCCTCCCGCTCGGCGACGATCGTGGTCCAGTTCGACGGGTCCGCGAGCGACGCGGTGACGAGCCGGCCGTTGGGCGCCTCGTGAGTGGTGACGCCGACGAGCGCGCCGTCGCAGAAGTGGAACGACGACTGCGCCTCGATCCCTTCGCACACGACCGACCACGTACCGGTGGGCACGTGCAACAGGTGGACGTCGACCTGCGACCAGCCGACCATCAGATGGACCAGCACGTGCTCCCCATCGTGGGCGACGCTCACGTCGGGCCACGACTGCGGCGTGGGCAGTCGGTCGAAGACCACCGGGTCGTCGGCGACGGGATCGCCCAGTCGGTGGAAGCGGATGTGGCGGTGGTACTCGTCGCCCTCGGGATACACGGCGTACCAGAAGCCGGAGCCGTCGGGCAGCCAGGCCACGCTCGCCGCGCGGGTGTTGGGGATCCGGTCGTCGAGCACTTCGCCGGTGTCGACCCGCATGACGTGCAGCACGCTGTTCTCGGTGCCGCCCTCGCTCAGCCCGTAGGCGACGAGTCCGCCGTCGTGGGACGGATGGAACCAGTCGATCGCGACGGCCGCGTCGGCGGCCAGCGTGGCGGGGTCGAGCAGGGTCCGCACGTCGGCATCAGCGTCGGTCGCACTCGCGACGACGAGGGCGTACTGGTCGGCGCCGGCGGCGCGCTGCACGAGGAAGAGACGGTCGCCCGCCACCGAGACGTCGAGCACGGTGGGCAGCGCCATGAGCGCGGAAAGGCGCTCGTGCCATCGGCTCCATGTGGGCCGGGCATCGAGCGCCTGTCGGGTTCGTGTGTTGTGAGCGGCAACCCACTCGGCGACCTCGGGGGACGATCCGTCCTCCAGCCACCGATACGGGTCGGGCACCTCGACGCCGTGGTAGACGTCGGCCTCGTCGCCGCGCCGGGTGGCGGGCGAAGGGGCGAGTGGTGTCTCAGCCACGTCCCATGTTGGGACGCTTGCCGTGGTTTGCCTTGCTGCGACGCATACGCGCCTTGCGCTTCTTGGTCTTCTTCGACATGGTCGACAACCCTATCGGGCTACTCCCCCGCGACCCAACGGAGCAGGCGATCGACGGGCCACGTATTGATGACCCGGTCGAGCGGGACTCCCACCTCCGCAGCCCGGTTGCACCCGTGGGGCTGCCATTCCAGCTGGCCGGTGCTGTGGGCGTCGCTGTCGATGGAGAAGAAGCACCCGTACTCGACCGCCATCTGCAGCAGTGGCCTGGGTGGATCGAGGCGCTCGGGGCGGCAGTTGATCTCGACCGCGGTGTGGAACTGGGCGCAGGCGGCGAAGACGTAGTCGGGATCGAAGGTGGACGGGTCGCGCTTGCCGATCAGCCGGCCGGTGCAGTGCCCGAGGATGTCGACATCCGGGCTGGCCACCGCCCGCACCATCCGCGACGTCATCTCGTCGCGACCCATCCGCAACTTGCTGTGGACGCTGGCGACCACGACGTCGAGTTGCGAGAGCACCTCGGGCCCGTGGTCGAGCGTGCCGTCCTCGAGGATGTCGACCTCGATGCCGGTGAGGATGCGGAACGGGGCGAGTCGTTCGTTGAGCACCTGCACGTCGCGCAACTGCTCGGCCAGCCGATCGGCGCTGAGGCCGTGCGCGATCGTGAGCCGGGGCGAGTGATCGGTGAGGACCATGTACTCGTGGCCCAGCGACATCGCCGTGCGGGCCATCGCTTCGATGGTGGCACTGCCGTCGCTCCACCGGCTGTGCAGGTGCAGATCCCCGAGCAGCGCCGTGCGGTAGCGGGCGCCGTCCTCGGTGATGGGCACCTGGGTCTTGGCGTCGAGGTCGGCCAGGTACTGGACGTCGCCGCCCGAGAGGGCCTGGGTGATGACCGCCGCCGACGAATCACCGATGCCCTCGAGATCCGTGAGCGTGCCGGCCGCGGCGCGCTCCTGGAGCTCCTCGGACGGCACGGCGCGGGTGACTTCGAGCGCACGGACGAACGCCTTCGCCTTGAACCCCGTCTCGTGGGCGCGATCGAGGTAGTGAACGACGCGTTCGAGGGCTTCCACCGGGGTCACCCACCCGAGTGTAGGCGACCGGTTCCGCGGCGACGGAGGGTGCCCAGCAGCCCGACCCCACCCACCAGGAAGGCGGTGGCCAGGAGGGCAACTCCTCCGTCGCCGGCTCCGCCCGTCCGCGGCAGTGGCGGGGGGTTCTGCGCCACAGGCGGCACGGTGGGCGGGATCGGTGCCGTCGTGACCGGTGCCGTCGTGACCGGCGGCAGGGTCGTGGGCGGCAGGGTCGTGGGCGGTGCGGTCGTGGGCGGCAGCGGTCGTGGGCGGTGCGGTCGTGGGCGGCGGTACGGCGAGCTCGACGCCGGCGCGCAGCACCGAGGGTGGCCCGGCCGTGACCAGGGTTTGTGCGCCGTGCGGGTCGGGCGCGGCGGGTGTCCCGCGGTACACGAGGACGGGGCCTGGCGCGGTCGCGGTCGCGACCACGGTGACGGTGCCCGAAGGAAGTGACACCGCCACCGTGGCCGTTCCATCCGTGCCCGTGGTGGCAACGAGCGGAGCGTCCACCCCGCTCACGAGCACGGAGACCTCCTGACCGGGCACCGGCACCTCCCCGGCGAGCAGCGACACGGTGACGAGACCGTCCTCGTCGACCGCTGCATCGAGATGCCACTCGCCGCTCATCGAGGTCGCCTCTGCATCGAGTTCGATCGCCCGCTGCTGCACGTCGCTCCGGCCGCTGTCGGCGGCGATCGCCTCGAGGCGCGGAATCAGCGGCGTCGTCCCGTCCGAGCTGCGGTTCGTCCCGGCAGCGTCGGCCGCGTAGAAGTGGAACACCGCCCACATCCCCGCGGCGGTCAGCGCATCGGTCGAGTCGCCGTAGCGCCACATGAGGTAGGCGCCCTTCGCCCCAGTGGGGTCGTTCGGAAAGCTCTGGGTCACGGCGTTGGACGCAGTCGCGGCCGCGGGGTGCATCCCCCTGTTGAACGTGCAGGTGCCCACCCGGTACTCGCCGTGCTCATCGGTGAAGAGCCACTGCCCGGCCCAGATGGGAAACGGCGACGAGGCCGCGCCGTTCGTGTGGAAGTCGAGCGCCAGCCCTGCACAGCGGTAGTCGCCGGGCACATCCGGGGGTCCGCCGGCGAAGGCGGTGTGCGCGACGCACTGCCCGGGGATCTCGCGACCGAGCGCCTCTGCCCACACCGACGATGCTCCGCAGAGCGCGACCATGGTCAGGACGAGAGGGACGAACGAGCGCAGCTTCACGTCTGGACTGGGCACCGCCAGAACGCCGGATCGGCAAAACTCCCCTGGCACCCGGCCCCCGGTAGCCTTCAGCCTTCGTTATGGAACGCTTCGGCCTGGTCGGTCTCCCCAACGCGGGCAAGAGCTCGCTGTACAACGCTCTCACGGGTGGGGGCGCGCTCGCTGCGCCGTACGCCTTCGCCACGAAGGACCCGAACATCGGCGTCGCGAAGGTGCCCGACGAGCGAGTGGATCGCCTGGCGGTGATGTCGAAGACGAAGACGCTGATCCATGCCGCGGTGCAGGTCGTCGACATCGGCGGACTCGTCGAGGGGGCGTCGAAAGGCGAAGGTCTGGGCAACAAGTTCCTGGCCAACATCCGCGAGGTCGACGCCATCGTGTTCGTGCTGCGAGCGTTCGAGGACGACGACGTGACCGGCCCGTCGGACCCCATCGAGCACCTTCGGGTCGTCGAGATCGAGCTCGCCCTGGCCGATCTCGAGACGGTCGAGAAGCGACTCACCCAGGCGACACGTCAGGCCAAGCTCGACAAGGGCGCCGCCGGCGAACTGGAAGCACTGCAGGCTGCGTACGACAGCCTCTCCGAGGGCATCCCGCTCTACCGCGCCGGGCTCAAGGCCGAATGGCGCGAGCAACTGCAGCCGTACTTCCTGCTCACCAACCGCTCCGTGCTCGCCGTCGTCAACGTCGGCGAGAACGACCTCGACTCGATTCCGGCGGTCGAGGATCGCGTGCGCGCCGAGCTCACCTCCGCCGGCGACAACGTCGAGGTCATCGGCATGTGCGTGCAACTCGAGGCGGAAGCGGCGACGATCACCGACCCCGCCGAGCGCGCCGAGATGCTCGAAGGCTTCGGGCTCGGTGAGGGCGCGCTGTTCCGGATGGTCCGGTCGGCGTACCACCTGCTCGGGCTGCGGACCTACTTCACCACCGGCGAGAAGGAGACCCGTGCGTGGACGTTCTACGCAGGGTCGAGCGCGCCCGAGTGCGCCGGCCGCATCCACACCGACTTCCAGCGTGGGTTCATCAAGGCCGAGGTCATCCACTGGGACGAACTGCTCGAGATCGGCTCGTGGAACCGGGCCAAGGAGCTCGGCAAGATCCGTATCGAGGGCAAGGACTACCACCCCGCCGACGGCGATGTCATGGAGTTCCGCTTCAACGTCTAGCAGG
>CAVRGG010000001.1:1107500-1276632 GCA_963720695.1 uncultured Acidimicrobiaceae bacterium | reverse complement strand
CGACGGACGCGGTGGCTCAGTCGTGGACGGTGACGAGCCCCGCCACCGGGTCGATCGTCACCGAGCCGCGCCGTCGGGGATGTCCGTCAGGGCCGCGCCCGCGCCGATGATCGCAGGGATCGACAGCTCACGGGCGATGACCGCGGCGTGGCTCATCGGCCCGCCGTCGGCGGTGACGACGCCGCCGGCCAACGACAGCACGAGGTTGTAGGCGGGAGTGGTGCCGGCGACCACGAGGATGTCGCCCGGCTCGAGCACGTCGAGCGCGGCCTCCGGTGACGTGGCCACCCTGGCGCGGGCAGTGACGCTCGTGGTGCCGATGCCGGTGCCGTGGAGCCCGGATCGGACGTCGCCGTCCATGCCCAGATGCTGCATGACCGACTGGACCATGTTGACCAGCGTGTCGAGGTTGGCGGGGAGGATGCCCGGCGGCGGGGCGGCCTCGTCGGGGCCGAGCAGGCGAGGAGCCTCGACGCGCTTCATCGCCGCCCGCCGCTCCGAGCGGGCGCGCATGCCGCCGCGTCCGGCTCGCCGGTGAGGACGGTGTCGAGCTCCGCCGGCTCGAGCTCGAGCGCGAGCGACGGATCGTCGACGATGCCCGCTCGGACCATGCGCCGGCCCAGTTCCAGCAACGCCATGCGCAGGAGGCCCAACGGCCATTCGGCGGTCGTCGGGCCGTTGTCGTCGCGCAGGTCCATCGCGTCGCGCGCCTGACCGAGAAGTTCGTCGAAGCGAGCTCGGTGCTCGGCGGGGATCCGCTCGCGGATGGCGGCGGTCCGTCGAGCCACGTCGTCGCTGCGGTCGACGTACTCGGCGTTGAGGACCGACGCGAGGACCAGGTCCGGGCGCTCGCCGAAGGTGATGCCGTCGACGTCGTAGCGCGAGAAGAGCACGCTGCCGCGCCGGTCGAGGTGCTCGTCGAGGAGGCGCGCGATCTCGGTGACAGCGATCGCATCTCGTCGAGGGTGGTCGGCGTGCGACCGGTCGCCTCGACCGCCGCCCGGATGGTCGCCCGCTCCCTGGCGGGGGCGCTGGTGGAAGGGGAGGCTCCTTCGAGCAGCGAGAGGAGATCCGAGGGCGCGACGCCCCAGTCTCTGGACTCGAACAGGTAACGCCCGATCGGACCGAGGTCGTACCCGTGGAGCCAGAAGTGATGCGTCCAGTTGGTGACGCAATGGTCGAGGCACCGATGGACGTGGCGGATGACCTCCCCGTCGGTCGCTTCCCCGAGATCCACCGCCTGCAGGGCGCGGTTCGCCGACTCGATGCCGGCCTTGCCCCCGTGGTGCCAGTCGTGGATGACCTTCATCCACGGCTGCTCGGTGAGCGTTCGCCCGGCGGTCCGGTTCCTCCGACGCATCTCGGGGTGCAGGCGCGAGGCCACCTTCAACACGATCACGGGAGGCAGTGTGGCCGCCGGCTTGTCGGCGCCGATCAACGGGCGAAGCCGTGAATAGAACTGGCCGTTCACGAATCGGGCGTCGAGCGACTCCAGGGGCACGCCGAGATCGCGGAACACGCGCTCGCATGCCCTCGGGCATCGATCGGGTGACGATGTGCTGGACGATCGGTGTCGTCCCCGCCGGCATGTGGCTGCGGTCGGCCGCCCACTGGCCCGGGCCTGGCAGCGTGCCACTCCACATCGACATCCACGTCGCCCCCCGATCGTGCGGTTGATTGCCGAGACACTGTAATCACCCCGACGCGGCCGCGCCGTCGGCCTCTCGTGCATACTGCGAGGATGACTGCGCTCCCACCCTCCTCACCTCGCCGCGTCGGCTACGTGGGCCTCGGCAACCTCGGCTTCCACCTTGCGCACAGCCTCGTGCGAGCCGGGCACGAGGTGACCGTGACCGACCTCGACCGGTCGGTCGCCGAGCCGCTGCTCGCGATGGGCGCCCGGTGGGCCGACACCGCCCGGGGCGTTGCCGAGGCGAGCGACGTCGTGTTCACCTGCCTGCCGTCACCGCGGGCGGTCGACGCGGTGATGACCGGTGCCGACGGTGTGCTGGCGGGACTGCGGAAGGGAGGCACCTGGATCGACAACAGCACCAACGACCAGAGCGAGACCCTTCGCCTCGCGGAGCTTGCCGCCGCGCAGGGTGTACTGATGCTCGAGGCACCGGTCACCGGGGGAGTGCACAAGGCGGCGGCCGGCGAGATCACCGTGCTGGTCGGAGGCGACGAGGCCGTGTACGAATCGAACGCCGAGCTGCTCTCGGCGATCGGGAGTCCGGTCCTCCACATGGGCCCGCTGGGCAGCGCCGCGGTGATCAAGGTGATCACCAACATGCTCGCGTTCATCCACCTGGTCGCTGCTGGCGAAGCGCTGATGTTGGCCAAGCGCGGCGGCCTCGATCTGGCCAAGTCGTTCGAGGCGATCCTCAACAGTTCGGGCAACAGCTTCGTCCACGAGACCGAGAGCCAGGTGATCCTCAACGGCAGCTACAACATCGGTTTCACCATGGACCTCGCGTGCAAGGACCTCGGCTTCGCGCATGCAGTTCGGCCGCGACTTCGGCGTGCCGCTCGACCTCGCCGGCAGACGATGCAGACCTTTGTGCGCGCCCGCTCCCAGTACGGCGGCGACGCCTGGTCGAGCCAAGTGGTCAAGCTCCTGGAAGACGCGCTCGGCACCGACCTGCGCGCCGAAGGCTTCCCCGCGATCCTCCAGTAGTCCGCGGCGGTCGCCCGCTCAGCGCTCGTCGGGGAAGCGGTATCCGCCGGTGTAGATGGTGTCGAGCACGGCGAGGACAGCCTCGACGTCGCCCGACCAGTCGAGTGCCTGGACCTCGCGGCGTGTGCGACGGGCGGAGAACGAGCGGAGCAGGTCGAAGGCCGGAGCCGTCACCGTGGCGCGCACCGGGCCGGCACCGACGAGCCGGTCGAGCCCGTCGGCGCGCACCTCGATCGAACCCCATGTGCGTTCGACGAGCGACTCGTGCATGAACAGCAGGTAGTGATCGAGCGACACGGCGGTGGCGAGCGGATCCGGGTCGGGCGCCGAGCGCGAGGGCGGAGCGGACGTCGTGGTGGTGGGTGTGGAGGTCGCCGACGAAGTGGCTCCCGAACTCGTACCCGAACTCACGGAGACCGGACTCGAACTGCGGCGCCTCGCGATCCCACTCCGAGCGCAGGTCGCCGACGCTGCGCCCACGACGGGTGTCCACCTGGCGCTGCGCCCAGCGCTCGCCGCCTACGTCGTCGTCGTCGGGGAAGTCGAGCGCGTTCAGTCCGGTGGCGATGCCCACCACGTGCGAGAGCACGTCGTGCACGGTCCACGCGGGTGTCGCCGGTACCTTCGTTCCCCAGCCTTCCGGGGACAGCCCGGCGACCGTCGCCAGGAACGCCTGGCGAACGGCCTCGTAGACCTCACCGGTGTCGACGTCATTCATCGGTCGCTCGCGAGGTCGAGCACGATCTTGCCGACGTGTCGTTTGGAGAGGAACAGCTCCTGGGCGGCGACGATGTCGCGCAGCGGGAACGCGGCCGCGACGAGCGGGCGGATCTCGCTCGCGCTCGATTCGCTGCACCAGTGCGGCGAACACCCCCTCGTCGAGCACGGTGCAGCCGAGCAGACGCAGGTCCTTCAGATAGAGGGTCCGCAGGTCGAGCGAGACCACCGGACCTCCGATCGCGCCGGCGACGGCGTAGCGGCCGCCCGGGCGGAGCACGTCGAGCAGTTCGGGCCAACCGTTGCCGCCCACCACGTCGATGACGACGTCGAAGGAGTGCGTGCCCCACACCGATGACGGTGAGGCGTCGCGGGCGGCCACGGCGGACGCCCCGAGGTCGCGCAGGATCGAGTGCTTGTCCGCCCCCGCCATCGCGGCGACCGTGGCGCCACGCGCCGCAGCGAGCTGCACGGCGGCCGAGCCGACACCCCCACTGGCGCCCGTCACGAGCACTCGCTCGCCCTGAGCCACCGCTGCCCGCGTCAGCATGTTCTCGGCCGTCGAGTACGAGCAGGGGAACGAGGCGAGCTCGAGATCGGTGAGATCGCTGTCGACGGGGTGGGCGTGCCGCCCTGGAACGACCGTGAACTCCGCGAACGCGCCGTCGACCTCGGACCCGAAGAACTTCGCCGTCGCGAACGGCGCGCCCGGCTCACGCCAGCACGGTTCGACGAGCACCCGCTCGCCCACACGAGCGGTGTCGACGCCGGCACCGACGGCCACGACCTCGCCGCAGGCGTCGATGCCCTGGATGCGGGGAAACGTGAACGACCCTGTCCAGCCTCCGCCGGAGTACCAGCCGATGCGGGTGTTGATGTCGGTGTTGTTCACCGCCGCCGCCCCGACCTTGACGAGGACCTCACCAGGCCCGGCGACCGGACGTTCGAGATCGTCGCGCTCGACGAGGCAGTCGTACCCTCCGTGACCGGTGAGCACCACGCCCCGCATCGGTCGGCCTACTTCGCTCGGAAGAACGGAGCGGGCTCCGGGGCGAGCGGCGTGTTCCCGAGGATGAGGTCCGCTGCCTTCTCGGCCATCATCATCACCGGGGCGTAGATGTTGCCGTTGGTGACGTAGCGCATCGCCGAGGCGTCGCACGACGCGTAGACCGTCCACACCCCAGACCTTCATCGTGAGGGGATCGACCACGCTGGAGTCGTCCTCGGCTCCCATGCGCGCCGTGCACGACGGGTGCAGCGCCGTCTCGCCGTCCTTGCGGACCCAGTCGAGGATCTGTTCGTCGGTCTCCACCGACGGGCCGGGGGAGATCTCGCCGCCGTCGTAGGGGGCGAAGCCCGGCTGCTCGAGGATGGTGCGCGCCGTCCGGATCGCCTCGACCCATTCCCGACGATCCTGGTCGGTGGACAGGTAGTTGAAGCGCAGGGCGGGCTTCACGGTCGGGTCGGTCGAGGTGATCTTCACCGACCCTTCCGAGTTCGAGTACATCGGCCCGATGTGCACCTGGTAGCCGTGGCCACCCGCGGGTGCCGATCCGTCGTAACGCACGGCGATGGGGAGGAAGTGGAACATCAGGTTCGGATACGCGACCTCGTCGTTGCTCCGCGTGAACCCGCCCGACTCGAAGTGGTTGCTGGTACCGGGACCCTTGCGGAACAGCCACTGCAGTCCGATCCACGGTCGACGCCACAACTGCAGGTTCTGCTGCAGCGACACCGGCTGCGTGCACGCGTGCTGCACGTAGACCTCGAGGTGGTCCTGCATGTGCTCACCGACGGCCGGCAGGTCGTGCACGACCGGGATGCCCAGTGCTTGTAACTCCTTCGCGTTGCCGATGCCGCTGAGCTGGAGCAGCTGCGGCGTGTTGAACGCGCCGCCGCACAGCACGACTTCGGCGGCCTGCGCGGTGCGGGTCTTGCCACGCACCGAGTACTGCACACCGGTCGCACGTGTGCCGTCGAAGAGCACCTTGTGGACGAGCGCCCGAGTCGTGACGGTGAGGTTGGCGCGGTTCATCACCGGGTGCAGATAGGCGCGAGCAGCGCTGAGGCGGCGGCCGCGGTACACGTTGCGGTCGAAGCGGGCGAAGCCCTCCTGCTGGTAACCGTTGACGTCGGAGGTGATCGGATATCCGGCCTGCTGCGTCGCCTCGAAGAACGCGTCGATCAGCGGGTTGGTGGACGGACCGCGCTCGAGCTTCAGCGGTCCGCTGCTGCCGCGCCACTCGTCACCGCCGGCCAGGCAGTTCTCCATCTTCTTGAAGTACGGGAGGCAGTGGGCGTAGTCCCATGTCTCCATGCCCTTGTCGGCGGCCCAGCGCTCGTAGTCCATCGGATTGCCGCGCTGGAAGATCATGCCGTTGATGCTGCTCGACCCACCGAGCACCTTGCCGCGCGCGTGGTACACCTTGCGCCCGTTCATGTGGGGCTCCGGCTCGCTCTCGTACTTCCAGTCGTAGAAGCGGCTCCCGATCGGGAACATCAGCGCCGCCGGCATGTGGATGAAGACGTCCCACTTGTAGTCGGGGCGACCGGCCTCGAGGACGAGCACCTTGTGCGCGGGGTCGGCGCTGAGGCGGTTGGCCAGCGCCGAGCCGGCCGATCCGCCCCCGACGATGATGTAGTCGTATCGGTCCACGGGCTCTCTTTTCATCAGTCGATCCGGATCTTGTCGGCGGTCGCCCGGACGAGCGCACCGAGCTCGGCGAGGTCGACGTCGCCGGGGAAGCGTGATGCCGGCCCGTACACGTGCAGCGACGCGATCACGTGCCCGTCCTCGGCGCGCACGGCCGCCGCGACGGAGTTGAGGCCCACGGCGAACTCCTCGAACGCCCACGCGTAGCCGTCGTGGTCGACCAGTGCCAGTCGCTTCTGCAGTTCCACCGCGGAGGTGATCGTGTGCTCGGTGAACCGGGTGAGCGGGCCGTCGGTGACGCGGGCGACCAGCTCAGGGTCCGATGCGAGCACCACTTGGCCTGACGGCACGGCGTGCATGGGAATACGGTGGCCCGTCCAGTCCCTCACCTGCAACTCGCTGTCGGGTGTGAGCTGATCGAGATAGAGCATCTCGATGCCGTCGGGGATGGAGATGCCGGCGGCCTCGCCGGTGAGCCGGTTCAGTTCGGCGAGGTGGGGCCGGGCCACCGAGACCAACGACCTCCCGGGACGTGCCGCTGCGGCGAGTTCGAGCATCGCCCAGCCGATGCGGTACTCGCCGCCGACGGCGACCTGCTCGACGGCGCCGAGCTCTTCCAGTGTGGACAGCAGGCGCGACACGGTGCTCTTGGGCAGCTCGACACGGTCGGCGATGTCGGTGACACCTGCCGGACCGGCGGTCAGCGATCGCAACACGGCGAATGCTCGGTCGATCGATTGCACGGTCGTCATCGGTGTCCCCTCCCGGTGTGTCCCATCATACGGCATACGTTCCGCTAGACGGAACGCCGGGCGGGCGAGCCGGTGGCCGCGTACTCCTGCAGTTGTGCGTACAGGTCGGTGGGCACCGACACCCCGTCGCGCTCGGCCGCGGCGCGGTCGGCGAGTCGGCGATCGCCGGGGAGCCGCACGCCGGGCTCGGCCGCGAGCGCGGCGAACTCGTGCTCGAGACGGTCGAGGAACCCCTCGCCCATCGTGGCGCTGGGGTCGATGGCCAACACCACCTGACCGACGTCGGGGGGACCTCCGACGGTGCCACCGAAGCTCGACGCCTCGTGGGAGAAGTTGGAGGCGGCCACCCCGCCGGCCATGACGTCGACCAGCAGGGCGAGGGCCGAACCCTTGTGGCCGCCCGACGGAGCCATCGAGCCGGCGAGGGCCGCCACTGCGTCGGTCGTGGGCTCACCGGCAGCGTCGAGTGCCCAGCCGAGGGGGATCGGTTCTCCGGCCTGTGCTGCGGCGTTCACCCGCACCCAGGCCACGGCCGAGGACGACAGGTCGGCCACCACGGGTGCGCCGTCGCGGCGGGGAGCCGCCCATGCGATCGGGTTGGTCCCGAAGAACGGGCGGGTGCCGCCGTGGGGTGCCATCAGTGCCGACGAGTTGGCGAACATGATCGCGATCAGGCCCTGGCGAGCGAGCCGATCCACGAACCAACCGAGCACCCCGGCCGAGTACGAGTGCGTGATCGCGAGGAGGGCGACGCCGTTCGCGCGAGCGGCGGCCACCAGATGCGGCTCGCCGGCCTCGAATGCGGGATGGCAGAAGCCGAGACCGGCATCGACCACGACGGTGCCCGGGCGCGGGCGGCTGACGATGGGAACCGCGTCGCCGATCACCTTGCCGCATGCCACGTGATCGCAGTACGTGGGCAGGTAGCTCAGCCCGACGGTGCGGATGCCCTCCGCCTCGGCCTCGCGGATGCTGCGGGCGGTCGCGTCGGCCTGGAGAGCCGATGCACCGGACGCGAGCAGCATTCGGCGGCTGATGTCCTCGATCTCGTCGAGCGTGAGCAGCGTGTGGCCACCCGTCACGCGGGGAATGCCCCCAGCATGCGCGCCGCGGCGAGCGTGTTCTCCAGGAGGCAGGCGATGGTCATCGGGCCCGTCCCTCGTGGCATCGGAGTGATCGCGCCGGCGATCGCCTGCACCGCGTCGAAGTCCACGTCGCCGACGATGCCCGCCTCGGTGCGCGAGACGCCGACGTCGACGACGGCTGCGCCGGGCTTGACGTGCGCGGCGGTGATCATGCGCGCCTGGCCCGCGCAGGCGACGATGATGTCGGCCTGCCTGCACACCTCGAGCATGTCGGCCGCGCTGGTGCGCGAGTGCGCCAGCGTGACGGTCGTGTCGACGCCCTTGCGGCCGAGCAGCAGCACCTGCGGCAGGCCGGTGAGCGTGGAGCGGCCGATCACGGTCGCCCGTTTGCCGGACGTGGCCACGCCGTAGCGCTCGAGCAGCCGCATCACGCCGAGGGGGGTGCAGCCGACGTGGCCGGGCAGGCCCCGCACGAGACGTCCCATCGACCGCTCGGTGAGCCCGTCCACGTCCTTCTCCGGCGGGATCAGGGCGAGCACGGGCTCTGGGTCGAGGCCGTCGGGGAGCGGCAGTTGGCAGAGGATGCCGTGCACCGCAGGGTCGGCCACCAGTTCGGCGACCGCATCCTCGACCTGCGTCTGCGACGCGTCGGCGGGGAGGCCCACGTGGCGCGACTGCATGCCCGCCTCGCCGGCGAGCTTGCGCTTGCTGGCGACGTACAGCTGGCTCGGCTTGTCGTCGCCGACGAGCACCGTGGCGAGGCAGACGTTCGGTGAGCCGGCGCCTTCGATGGTGGCCTTGAGCTGGGCGATGATCTCGCCGCGCAGGCGGATGCCGTCCATCAGGATCGCCCCGCCGGGCGTGCGGTCGAAGTTCTCGGTCATGACAGTCCGATGATCTCGCCGTGTTCGTCGAAGTCGATGATGCTCGCCGCGGGCGCCGAGCCCAGCCCTGGCATGGTGGTCATGTCGCCGCAGATCGGGTACACGAACCCGGCACCCACGCTGGCGCGTACCTCGCGGACGTTGACGGTGTGTCCGGTCGGAGCGCCCTTGAGGGAGGCGTCGGAGCTGATCGACAGGTGGGTCTTGGCGATGCAGACCGGCAGGTTGCCGAAGCCGTTCTTCTCGTAGCGGGCGAGCTGGGTGTTGGCCGCCGCGGAGTAGGTGACGTTGGCGGCGCCGTAGATCTTGGTGGCGACCTTCTCGATCTTGGTCTTCAGTGAGTCCTCGTCCTCGTAGCAGAACTGGAAGTTGCTCGGCTCGTCGCACGCCTCGACCACGGCGCGGGCGAGGTCGGTGGCACCGGCGCCGCCGTCGGAGAAGTGCGTGCACACGGCGACGCGGGCGCCGACGCTCTCGGCGATCTCACGGATGGCGGCGTGCTCGCTGGCGAAGTCGCCGGGGAACGCGTTGATGGCGACCACGGGGGAGACGCCGTGGACCTTGACGTTCTCGATCTGCTTGATGAGGTTCGCCGCACCGGCACGCACGTCGTCGGGGTTCTCGGCCAGCAGGTCGGCGGGCAGCGGCTTGCCGGGGGTGATCTTGAACTTGCCGCTGTGCGCCTTCAGTGCCCGGACCGTCGCGACGAGCACTGCGGCGTCGGGCACCATCCCGGACGTGCGGCACTTGATGTTGAAGAAGCGCTCCGCGCCCATGTCGGCACCGAAGCCGGCTTCGGTGATGAGGTAGTCGCCGCCGCGGATGCCGATGAGGTCGCCGACGATGGAGCTGTTGCCGTGGGCGATGTTGCCGAACGGTCCGGCGTGCACGATGACGGGTGTGTGCTCCAGCGTCTGGAGCAGATTGGGCTTCAGTGCTTCCTTCATGATGACGGCCATCGAGCCGGCGCCCTTGAGCTGCTCGGCGGTGACCGGGTCGCCGTCCTTGGTGTACCCGACCACGATGCGCCCCATCCGGGCCCGCATGTCCGCGAGGGAGGTGGAGAGGGCGAAGATCGCCATGACCTCGGAAGCCGCGGTGATGTCGAACCCGGTCTGGCGGGTGACGCCGTCCATCTTCCCGCCGAGCCCGACGATGATGTTGCGCAGCGCCCGGTCGTTCACGTCGAGCACTCGACGCCACGTGATGTTGTGGATGTCGAGGCCGAGCTCGTTGCCCTGGTGCAGGTGGTTGTCGACCATCGCTGACAGCAGGTTGTGCGCTGCGGTGACCGCGTGGAAGTCGCCGGTGAGGTGCAGGTTCAGCAGCTCCATCGGGATGACCTGGCTGTAGCCGCCACCGGCCGCTCCACCCTTGATGCCGAACGTGGGGCCCATGCTGGGCTGGCGCAGGCTGATGACCGCCCGCTTGCCGATGTGCTGCATCGCCTGGCCGAGGCCGACCGTGGTGGTGGTCTTGCCCTCGCCGAGCGGCGTCGGTGTGATCGCGGTGACCACGACGTACTTGGCCTTGGGCCGGTCGCTGAGCTCCTCGATCGCCTCGAGCTTGATCTTGGCGAGGTCGTCGCCGTGGGCCTCCAACAGGTGCGGGCCGATGCCCATCTGGGCGGCGATGTCGGCGAGCGGAGCGAGCTTCGCAGCGCGTGCGATCTCGAGATCGGACGGGAAGGACACGGTTACCCCCTGGAGGACGGCACTCCCTCGACGTTGAGGGAACGATCGTCCCGAGAATAGCGCATCGTTCCGCCTGGTGGAACAACTCCACGATACGGAACAACCAGGGAGGACCGGCGCGCTCTAAGTTTGCCCGATGCGCCGCTGGTTGCCGACCTGGGACGTGTCCCATCTGGACCTCGTGAGCGCCGATCGTCCGCTCGCCAGCCCGGTCGATGCGGCCACGCGGGAGCGGGCGGTGCGCCACCGCATCGAGCGCCTCCGCGCCGGACTCGCGACGCACGGGTGCCAGGCCATCCTGCTCTACGACCCCGTCAACATCGCCTACGCACTCGATGTGTCGAACATGCCGGTGTGGATGATGCACAACTCGTCCCACTACGCCGTCGTGTTCGCCGAGGGCCTGGCGCTCGACTTCGCGTACAAGGGCTCCGAGCACCTCGCTCGGGCGTCACCCGTGGTCGACGAGGCGCGGGTGGCGACCAATTTCATCTACCTCTACGGCGGCGACGTGGAGGTGCGCGCCACCCACTGGGCTGCGGAGATCGTCGACGTGCTGAAGGAGCACGGCGACGGGTCCCTGCGTCTGGCCGTCGACAAGTGCGAGCCGCCGGCGCTCGATGCGCTACGGCGCGCCGGCGTCGAGGTCGTGGAGGGGCAGCGGATCACCGAACACGCGCGAGCCGTCAAGTCGCCCGACGAGATCGAGTTGATGGTGTGGTCGGTGCGCGTGTGCGAGGCCGCGATCGAGCGGATGCGCCGACGGAGCGAGCCGGGGAGGACCGAGCTCGAGATCTGGGCCGAGCTGCACCACGAGAACATCCGCTACGGCGGCGAGTACATCGAGACACGTCTGCTCACGAGCGGTCCCCGCACCAATCCGTGGTACCAGCAGGCATCGGCGCGGCCGGTCGCGGCCGGCGATCTGGTCGCCGTCGACTGCGACATGGTCGGGCCCTACGGTTACTGCGCCGACCTCTCCCGCACGTGGACCGCGGGCGGGTCAGCGTTCACGGCTGCCCAGCACGACCTGTACCGCCACGCGGTCGAGCAGGTCGAGCACAACATCGACCTGCTCCGACCGGGCGTCACCTTCGAGGAGTTCAACGCGCGCAGCTGGCGGATCCCCGATCGGTTCGTCGCCCGCAACTACGGCCTCGCGTTCCACGGCGTCGGCCTCGCCGACGAGTGGCCGAGCGTCGCCACCCACGTGGCGTGGGACGCCGCGGCGTTCAGCCCGCCCCAAGGTTGCCTGGAGCCCGGCATGGTGCTCTGCGTGGAGAGCCTCACCGCGCTCGACGGTGTGGGCGAAGCGGTGAAGCTGGAATCCCAGGTGCTCGTCACCGAGGACGGCCCGGTCCGACTCGACCGCTTCCCGTGGGAGGACGGGAGGGGAGGCTAGAGGTCCTTGCAGAGCCGCAGCGCGTCGTAGATCGCAGCGTGGATGTTGCGGCCGGCGACCGCGTCGCCGATGCGGAAGAGCTGGTACGCCCCGGCCTCGTTCGTGTGCACCGCTTGCGGGGTCCCGTGGATCAGCGCGCCATGGTCGACCTCGCCGAGGTTCACCGACGTCGGCACCAGCTCCAGGTAGAGCTCGTCGTTGGCCAGGACGCCGTGGTCGCCGACGACAGCGTCGACGATGCGGGTGTGGCGCACGGGCGAGTGGTCGCTGCCGATGTCGACCGCGAGCCGCCCATCGGATCGGCGGGTGATCGACATCACACGCTGGTTCAGTGTGACGCGCACGTCGGCCTCGTTGAGTGCCTTTGCGTACGGCACCAGGTTGAGCCCGCCGACATCGACGCCCATCGTGCGTTCCGGCGTGACCAGTTCGAGACGGACACCCTGGCGGGCGAGCATCTCGGCCGTGGTCATCGCCGAGTGGGACCCGTCGTCGTCGTAGATGATCACGTCGCCGGCGAGTCGGGCGTCGCCGCCGACGACGTCCCACGCGTTGACCATGAGGTCGGCGCCGGCCTCCACTGACGGGTTCTGTGGGAGACCACCGGTGGCGACGATCACCACATCGGGCGAGAGCGCTGCCACAGTGGCGGCGTCGGCGTACGTGTCGTAGCGAACCTCGACCCCCAGCCGGGCCAGCTCGGACTCGCGCCAGTCGATGATGCCCATGAGATCGCGCCTTCGCGGATTGCGGGCCGCCAGGCGGAGCTGCCCTCCGGCCCACGGCATCGCTTCGAGCACCGTCACCACGTGACCGCGCTCGGCACAGACCCTTGCGGCCTCGAGCCCGCCGGGCCCGGCGCCGACGACGACCACGCGGCGCGCCGTCTCGGCTCGGTCGATGACATGTGGCATCGACAACTCGCGGCCCGTCGCTGCGTTGTGGATGCACAGCGCTTCGCCGGCCTGATAGATGCGGTCGAGGCAGTAGGTCGCGCCGACGCAGGGGCGGATGGTCGCCTCCTGGCCGAGCTGGATCTTGGTCACGAGATACGGGTCGGCGAGATGGGCGCGGGTCATGCCGATCATGTCGACCATTCCCTCGCGGATCGCGTGTCGGGCGGTGGCGACGTCGTCCACCTTGGACGCGTGGAAGACGGCGATGTCGGTGTGCTCGCGGACGAGACCGGCGAAGTCGAGGTGTGGTGCCGATGGCATCCCGTGCAGCGGGATCACCTCTGCGAGTCGTGCGTCGTTGGCGATGCTGCCGCGGATGACGTTGACGAAGTCGATCAGACCTTCCGCAGCGAAGCGCTGGACGGCGTCGAGGCCGGCACGCGTGTCGATGCCGTCGGGAAGACGTTCGTCGATGACCATGCGGACACCGACGATGAACTCGGGGCCCACGCGTTCGCGGATGGCGTGGAGCACCGCGAGCGGGAATCGCATGCGATGCTCGAACGAGCCGCCCCACTCGTCGGTGCGGTGGTTGGTGGCGGGGGAGAGGAACTGGTCGAAGAGGTGCCCGTACGCCTCCACCTCGATGCCGTCCATGCCACCCGCCTTCATCCGTTCGGCGGCGTCCGCGTACTGCTCGATGATCCGCCGGATGTCCCAGGGTTCGGCCTCCTTGGGATGCGAGCGGTGCGCCGCCTCGCGCAGGCGCGAGGGCGCGACCACGGGCAGCCAGTCGTCCTGGCCCCAACCGGTGCGCCGACCGAGGTGGCTGATCTGGATCATGGCGGCGCAGTCGTGCTCGTGGATCGCGTCGGTCATCCGCCGGATCCACGGCACGATCTCGTCGGCGTACGCGAAGAGGTTGCCGAACGCCGGAGGGCTGTCCGGGCTGACGACTGCGGTGCCCGCCGTCATGGTCAGTGCGAGCCCACCCTTGGCCTTCTCGGCGTGGTACGCCGCGTAGCGTTCCTTGGGCATCCCGTCCTCGCTGTACGCGGGCTCGTGCGAGGTGCTCATCACCCGGTTCTTCAGCCGCAGGTGCTTCAGCTGGAAGGGCTGGAGGAGCGGATCCGCCGATCGGGTCGGGTCGTTCATCGCCGGTGGCCTCGTCGCCTCAGTACCACTGGTCGGTCATCGACGCCTTGCGGCGGGCGACGAACTCGCGCAGTTCGGCGTCGACGGCGTCGTCGATCGGTGGTGCCTCATACGTGGCGAGCGTCTCGCGCACCATCGCCGCGGCGCGCTGCTCGGAGGGTTGTTCGCCGGCGTCGCGCCACTGCTCGAAGGAGGTGTTGTCGCTGAGCGACGGCTCGTAGAACGCGGTCTGGTAGTGGCGCAGCGTGTGCTGCGAACCGAAGAAGTGCTTGCCGGGACCGACCTCGGCGAAACCGTCGATGGCGAACTGGTCCTCGTCGAGCGAGACGCCCTTGAGATAGGTGTGCGCAGCGCCGCACAGGTCGAGGTCCATCATGAACTTCTCGTAGCCCATCGCCAGACCACCCTCCAACCATCCGGCGGAGTGGAGGATGAAGTTCGCGCCGCACAGCAGCGCCGACATCATGCTGACCGCTGACTCGGTCATGGCCTGCCCGTCGGCCACCTTGGACGAGGTGAACGCTCCCGAGCACCGCAACGGCAGGCCGACGCGGCGGGCGAGCTGGCCCACCAGCAGCGACCCGAGTGCCGGTTCGGGCATGCCGAAGGTGGGGCTGCCACTGCGCAGCGCCATCGACGACAGGAAGTTGCCGTAGATGACGGGGGACCCCGGCCGCACCAACTGACCGAGGGCGACACCGACGAGCGTCTCGGCGTGTGCCTGGGCCACGGCGCCTGCCGTCGTCACCGGTCCCATCGCCCCGCCCAGGATGAAGGGCACGACGACGGGAGCCTGGTTGGCCCGCGCGTAGGTCTTGAGCGCTCCGGTCATGGTCGCGTCCCAGACCAGTGGCGAGTTGACGTTGACGTTGCCGAGGATCACGCAGTTGCGCTCCACCACGTCTGCGCCGAACGCGATCCGGGCCATCTCGATGCTGTCCGCCGCCCGCTCTGGTGCGGTGACGGATCCCATGAAGGGCTTGTCGTTGTAGCGGAGGTGCGCGTAGACCATGTCGAGGTGGCGCTTGTTCACCGGGACGTCGGTGGGCTCGCAGACGGTGCCGCCCGAGTGGTGCAGCCAGGGGGTGCTGTAGGTGAGCTTGACGAAGTTCTCGAAGTCCTGGATCGTGCCGTAGCGGCGGCCGCCGGCGAGGTCGCGCACGAACGGCGAGCCGTAGGTGGGCGCGAGCACCACGTGGTTGCCACCGATCTGGACATGGTGGGCCGGGTTCCTCGCGAGCTGCGTGAACTCCCGCGGCGCGGTCGCGCACAGGGCGCGCACGTGGCCGGGATCGAAGCGGACGGTGACGCCGTCGACCGTGGCGCCGGCGTCGCGGAAGAGCTGCAGCGCTTCCGGGTCGTCGTGGAACTCGATGCCGATCTCGGCGAGCAGGCGGTCGCCGTGGGCCTCCACGGAATGGAGACCTTCCTCGCTCAGCAGTTCGTAGGGCGGGATCTCGCGGGTGATGAACGCGGGAGCGATCGGACGCGCGCCGGCACCCGAGCGAGCCGCCACACGAGCGGCGCGGCCGGAGCGGGTTCGGGTGGGCGCAGCGTCGATCTCGGACATGGCGATCTCCTTCGGGACGCGCGACCCCCGTGCGAACCTGGTACGACCGTACCAAATATTCACATTCGAAGGTTGACCCGCACCCCTGTGCTGACTATGTTCGCCCCACTCCGTGCCGGTTGACCAAAAATGTCGATTCCGGCTACGGTCGCACCACCGGCGCGTGAACTTTCGCCGTCGTACACACACAATTTGGGGGAGTACATGGACCAGTTCAGTCCCGATGAGACCGAACTCATCGAGTCGTACACGAAGGGCAGCATCTCCCGCCGAGCGTTCGTCGCTCGCGGCACGATGTTGGGAATCAGTGCCGCCGTGATGGGCAGCGTCATCGCCTCGTGCGGCAGCGACAGCACGTCGAGCCCCACCACAGCCGCCAGCGGCGACACGAAGGCACCCGGCGACACGATGGTGGACACCACCGTCGCCGCCGGCGACATCAAGCAGGGCGGCACGCTCCGCATCGGCTCGCAGCGTCCGGGCAGTCCGATCGACCCGGTGGCCATGGACAACCTCGGCTCGTACACCATCGCGGCCACGAGCTTCGAGTACCTCTGCGGCAAGGGTGACGGCGCCGACCTGGCCCCGATGCTCGCCGAGTCCTGGGAGCCCAACGCCGACGGCAGCGAGTGGACGTTCAAGCTCCGCCAGGGTGTGAAGTGGCACGACGGTTCGCCGTTCACGGCCGCCGACGTCGTCGCCACGCTGGACCGCTTGGCCGTGGGCAACCTGAAGGCGTACATCGTCGCCGGTGCCGGCAAGGCGGTCGACGACAACACCGTCTCCATCACGCTCAACGCTCCCGACGGCCAGTTCCCCTACCAGATGTCGATCTACAACCCGCAGTCGCTGATCACTCCTGCCGACTACGAGACCGGCACCACCCTCGACCAGCGCCCCGCGGGCACCGGCCCCTTCAAGCTGACCAAGTACGACGTGGCCACCGGTGCAACGTTCGAGGCCAACCCTGACTGGTGGAACGGCAAGCCGTACCTCGACACGGTGGAGTTCATCTTCTCCGACGACATCGCCACGATCATCTCCGGTCTCCAGGGTGGGGCATCGGACGCGATCGTCGGCTTCGCGGTGGTCGGCTCGGAGGCGCTGTTCGCCGATCCGAACCTCACCATCGTGTCCATCGAGGGCGCCGCCCACCGGCAGCTGTGGATGAACACACGCGACGACACGAGCGACTTCAAGGACGTCCGCGTCCGTCAGGCCGTCGCTCTCGGCATCGACCGCCAGCCGCTCATCGACACGCTGCTCCAGGGTCGTGGCCAGATCGGCAACGATCACCCGATCGCCCCGGTCTACCCGTACTTCGACTCGGCCCAGCCGCAGCGCACGCGCGACGTGGAGAAGGCCAAGCAGTTGCTGGCCGACGCCGGCAAGTCCGGGCTCAAGGCCACCATGTACGTGCCCAAGCTGCTCGAGATCCCGCAGTTGGCCGAGCTCATGCAGAGCCAGCTCAAGGACATCGGCATGGACGTCACCCTGAACGTGGAGAGCACCGACACCTTCTACGACGAGTGGTGCAAGGTGTACGACTCCGAGGTCGCCCCTGCCGGCTGCGACGGCGGCAAGGACTTCGGCATCGTCGACTACGGCAACCGTGGTACCCCCGACGTCTACCTCGTCAAGGCCTACGCCACGGGCGAGTGGAACTCGGCGCACTACATCTCCGAGCCGTTCAACGCCGCGGTGAAGACCTACCAGGCAGCGCTCGACCTCGAGAGCCGCAAAGCACCGATCTCGGACATCCAGAAGATCGCCAACGAGGACGTGCCGTACGTGATCATGTACTTCTACGACTCGCTGACCGCGTACTCCAACAAGGTCACCGGCATCGTCGCCACGGGACTCGGTCACTACTACGTCGGCAAGGCCGGCTTCACCGCCTGAGCCTGCCGCCGGCAGCACGATGATGCGACCAGCCGAGCGCGCCGGGCCCCGCCGAGGGGCTCGGTGCACTCGGCTAGGTTGCATCGCGTCACCTTCCACCTAGAAGGGAACTCATGGGTCGCTATCTGTTACGTCGTCTGGTGTCGGCACTCATCACGCTGTGGTTGCTCGCGACCATCGTGTTCGCGATCGTCAACGTGCTCCCCGGCGACGTCGGTCGCAAGATCCTGGGACCCTTCGCGCCGAAGGAGGACGTCGCTGCCTTCAACCATCGCCTCGGGACCGACCGGCCCCTTCTGCGTCAGTACCTCACCTCGATGAAGAATCTGGTGACGCTGCACTTCGGCGACTCCTACCAGAGCGGCAGCAAGGTCACGGGCATCATCTTCCCGGCGCTGTTCCGCTCCGGCAAGCTGGCATTGCTGGCGTTCGTGATCACCATCCCGATCTCGATCATCGCCGGCATCTTCGCCGCCCGCCGTCAGGACAAGCTCTCCGATCGCGCCGTCGTCACCGTCGGTCTGGCCACGTCGTCGATCCCCGAGTTCGTCACCGCCGCCGTGCTGCTCTCCATCTTCTGCGTGCACTGGAAGCTCGGCAAGGTGTACGCCAACCCACCGGCCGGCACATCGGTGATCGGACAGCTCGAATACCTGCTGGTGCCGGCGATGGCGATGGTGATCGCCTACTTCGGCTACATCGCCCGAATGTCGAGAGCCGGGGTCATCAACGCGCTCCACAGCGACTACACACGGACGGCGACGATGAAGGGTCTGTCCAGCGGCCAGGTGATGCGACGCCACATCCTGCGCAACGCTCTGGCCCCGACGATCACGGTCATCAGCGTCCAGATCGGCTACCTCTTCGGCGGCATCATCGGCGTCGAGAAGGTCTTCAACTACTCGGGTCTCGGGTCGACGATGCTGATCGCCGTCGGCTCCAAGGACATCCCCGTGTTGCAGGGCGCGGTGCTGCTCGTCGGCATCGTCTACATGTTGTCGACGCTCTTGGCGGACCTGTTGATCGCCTTCCTCAATCCCCGGGTTCGCTTGGAGGACGCGCGATGAACGACGAAACGACCGACGAACAAGAATTCGCCCCGCCCGCGATGGAGGTCGTCTCCACCCCCGGCGCCGACATGCTCGTCCCGGCCACCGAGCGCGACGTGTTGCCGTCCTCGGTGGCGAGCGAGCGCAAGCAGGCGCGCCGGGAGAACTGGCGGCTGATCCGTCGCCGCCCCGCATTCATCGTCGGCAACCTCATCCTGTGGACCTGGGTGGTCTGCGCCGTGCTCGGCGATCGGATCACGCCCCACGACCCCCTCGACTTCCGTTCCACGCCGCACCTGTCGCCCCGTGGCGACTTCCCGTTCGGGACCGACCAGACCGGTCGCGACGTGCTGTCGCGTGTGATGGCAGGCGCCCGCGACGTCCTCAAGGTGGCGCCCCTCGCGGCGTTGCTCGGAGTGGTCTTCGGCGTGATCATCGGCCTGCTCATGGGCTATGTCGGCGGGTGGATCGACAACGTCCTCAGCCGCATCGTCGAGGCGTTCCTCGCACTGCCGGTCGTGCTCATCGCCCTGCTCGCCATCACCACGCTGGGCAACTCGACCTGGGTGGTGGTCGGTGTCGTCTCCGCCCTGTTCACCCCGGTGGTCGCCCGGACGGTGCGATCCGCCGTGCTCGCCGAACGCGACCTCGACTACGTCACGTCCGCGCGACTACGAGGCGAGAACTCGATGTTCGTGATGTTCCGCGAGATCCTCCCCAACGTGTCGGGTCCGATCATCGTCGAGTTGACCGTCCGCATCGGTTACGCGGTCTTCACCATCGCCACGCTCTCGTTCCTCGGCGCCGGCCCGCCGCCACCGTCACCGGACTGGGGTGCCCAGGTGAGCGACGGTTATCGAGTGATCAGCGCCGGCATCTGGTGGACCACCTTCTTCCCCGCACTCGCCATCGCCAGCCTGGTGATCGCCGTGAACCTGATCGCCGACTCGGTCCAGTCGGTGTTGGAGGACTCATGACCGAGACAGCCGCCCGTCCCACGATGCCCGACACGGCCGCCGCCCTCTCGGTGGAGAACCTCGAAGTCGTGTACACCGTGCGCGGGATCGATCGGGCCGTGCTGCGCGGCGTGTCGTTCTCGGTCGCGCCCGGCGAGGCGTACGGCCTGGTGGGCGAGTCCGGCTGTGGCAAGTCCACCACTGCGTACGCAGCCCTTCGGTACCTGCCGCGCAACGGCAAGATCGTCGGCGGGCGGGTGCTCGTCGCCGGCGACGACGTCACCGGGATGTCCACGAAGGAACTGCAGCAGTTCCGCGCGACCGAAGCGTCGATGGTCTACCAGGACCCGGCCCAGGCGATGAACCCGACGCTGAAGGTGGGCCGCCAGCTGATCGAGAGCTTCACCCTGCTCGGACAATCCAAGGCCGAGGCCGAAGCGAGCGCCCTGAAGGCCCTGGACAGGGTGCGCATCGCCGATCCCATTCGGGTGATGGACCGCTACCCCTTCCAGCTGTCGGGAGGCATGCAGCAGCGCGTCGTCATCGCGATGGCGTTGGCCTGCGACCCGAAGCTGCTCGTGCTCGACGAACCCACCACGGGACTCGACGCCACCGTCGAGGCAGAGGTGCTCGACCTGGTGCGCACGCTGCGCCAGGAGACCGACGCCGCGGTGCTGATGATCGCCCACAACCTGGGCATCATTCGCTCGTTGTGCGATCGAGTCGGGGTGATGTACGCCGGTCGGATCGTCGAGGAGGGGCCGAGCGCCGAGGTCTTCGACGATCCCCAGCACCCCTACACCATCGGCCTGCTGCGTTCGCTCCCGCGCCACGGCGTCCGCAAGACCGATCGGGCACTGGCCACCATCCCGGGACTGCTGCCGCTCATCGGCACCAACCTGCCCACGTGCGTGTACGTCGATCGCTGCCCGCTCGCCGACGATCTGTGCCGCACCGTCGAGCCGCCGGTGGTGCCCATCGGCGTCGGTGGCAACCGGTTCACCCGCTGCCACCACACCGATCGTCTGCAGCTGATCATCGAGGCGGTGCCCGAGGTGCCGATCACGATCATGGCCTCGTCGGAGGACAACCCCGACGTGCTCGAGCTCACCCACGTCTCCAAGACGTTCCGCCAGCGCAACAACGACGTTCCCGCGCTGGTCGGCGTCAACCTGCAACTCGGCGAAGGCGAGACGCTCGGCATCGTCGGTGAATCAGGCTCGGGCAAGTCGACGCTGGCCAAGACGATCCTCGGCATCGAGTCCGCCGACTCCGGCGGCTCGGTCGCACTCGACGGCAAGGAGGTCTCGGGCTCCACCTCGGACCGTTCCACCGACGACAAGCGGGCGATGCAGATGGTGTTCCAGAACCCCGACTCGGCGCTCAACCGCAGCTGGTCGGTGAGGCGGATCCTCATGCGCAGCGTCGAGAAGCTCACCGGGGTGAAGGGCAAAGAGGCCAACGATCGCGTCGAGGCGCTCGCCGCGCACCTGCGGCTCACGCCCCGGCACCTCGACCTCAAGCCGCGCCAGCTCTCGGGTGGTCTCAAGCAGCGTGTCGCGATCGCCCGCGCCTTCGCCGGCGACCCGCGCATCGTCGTCTGCGACGAGCCCACGAGCGCGCTCGACGTGTCGGTGCAGTCGGCGATCCTCAACCTGCTCGCCGACCTCCAGGCCCAGCAGCGCACGAGCTACGTGTTCATCACGCACGACATGGGCGTGGTCCGCTATCTCGCCGACCGCATCGCGGTGATGTATCTCGGGCGCATCCAGGAGGTGGGTGAGACCGACGAGGTCTTCAACGGTCCGCACCACCCCTACACCGAGGCGCTGCTCTCGGCGATTCCCAACGTCGACGGGGAGACGGTCACGCGCATCCGCCTCGAGGGCGAGATCCCGTCGCCGGCCAACCCTCCGTCAGGGTGTGTGTTCCACCCTCGGTGCCCGCGAGTGATCGAGGGGCTGTGTGAGGTCACCGAGCCGCCGCTGCTCGAGGTCTCGCCCGGTCACGCGATGCGCTGCCACATCCCGATCGCCGAGCTGGCGGTGCTGCAGGGCAAGCCGTCGCCCGGCTGAGCGCGGTCGCTCAGGCCCGCATCCGAGAGCCCGACGGGTCCAGCACGGGCTCGTGGCGCAGCGTCGCCGGACGTCGGCGGCCGATGATCTCGATCTCGAAACCTGACTCGGCGTCGGCCAACGACGCCGGGACGTAACCGAGCGCGAGCGACACGCCGCTGTAGTGGGCATAGCCGCCGGACGTGATCCAGCCGACGACCTCGCCGTCGTGCCAGACCGGCTCGTCGCCGATGACGTCCGCCGGGGCCTCCGGGTCGACGTCGACCTCGAACATCACCAGCTTCCGTGTCGGTCCGCCGGCCGCGATCTCGGCTTCGACGGCCTCGCGGCCGATGAAGTCGTGATCGAACTTGAGGACCCGGTCCATGCCTGCTTCGAGCGGGGTGTAGATCGGGCGGAACTCGCGGAACCAGGTGCCGAAGCTCTTCTCGAGGCGCATCGTGATCAGCGCGCGGAAGCCGAACAGGCGCATGTCGAACTCGCGCCCGGCCTCCCAGATGAGG
This sequence comes from uncultured Acidimicrobiaceae bacterium, assembly GCA_963720695.1. Taxonomy (GTDB): domain Bacteria; phylum Actinomycetota; class Acidimicrobiia; order Acidimicrobiales; family Ilumatobacteraceae; genus UBA668. The sequence goes on along the minus strand of CAVRGG010000001.1, from coordinate 1,254,662 downwards.
TCGAAGAGCGTCCGCTGGTGCTCGGGTGCCATCCAGATCTCGTAGCCGAGGTCACCGGTGTAGGTCATCCGCGAGAGCCACACCGGGGCCATGCCCAGGGTCACCCGCCGGAACGCCATGAACGGGAAGTCCTTGCCCGCCAGCGACGTGTCGGTGAGCTTCTGCAGCACCTCGCGAGAGCGGGGTCCGGCCACGGTGAGGCCGACCATCGACAGCGACAGGACCTCGAAACGGATCGGGCTCCCCTCGGGCAGGTGGGCGAGGAACCAGCGCGGGTGGTGCACTTCCGCCGCTTGCGACCCGAACAGGAAGAACTCGTCCTCGCCGATGCGGGACACGGAGAACTCGCCTTCGATGCGGCCCTGCGGGTTGAGCATCGCCGTCAGGTTGGTGCGCCCGATCTTGGGGAGCGCGTTGGTGAACAGTCCCTGCAACCACTCGGCGGTGCCGGGTCCGCTGACCTTGTACTTGGCGAAGTTCGACGCCTCGCTGAAGCCGACCCGCTCGCGCACGGCCCGGCTCTCCTCGCCCACGGCGTCGAAGGCGTTCGAGCGGTAGAACGTGACGTCCTCCACCGGCTCCAGACCCGGCCGCTGGAACCACAGCGGGTGCTCCAGCCCGAACCCGGCACCCCAGACGGCGTTGTGGTCCGTCAGGCGGTCGTAGATCGGCGTCGTGTGCAGCGGGCGTGCGGCGGTCAGTTCTTCGTTGGGGAACGTGATGCGGAATCGCCGCGAGTAGTTCTCGCGCACCTTGGCGTTGGTGTACTCGAGCGTCGCGTAGTCGCCGTAGCGGGCGACGTCCATCGCCCAGATGTCGGCACCGGGATCACCGTGGACCATCCACTGCGCCAGGGACAGTCCGACACCGCCGCCCTGCGACAGTCCGGCCATCACGGCGTTCGCCATCCACATGCCCTTCATGCCCTTGATCGGGCCGACGAGCGGGTTGCCGTCCGGGCTGAACGTGAACGGGCCGTTGACGAACTTCTGGATGCCGGCCTTGCCGACGAGCGGGAAGTGCTCGAACGCCTTCTCCAGCTCGGGAGCGATGCGATCGAGGTCGTGGGGGAGCAGCTGGAACACGAAGTCCCACGGCGTCTCCTTCGGCGACCACGGCCGGTTGTCCTGCTCGTAGGTGCCGAGGAGGATGCTCTGGCCCTCCTGGCGGGCGTAGATCTCCCCGGCGAAGTCGATCATGTGCGGGAGCTCGCGGCCGCGGGACTTGTTGTACTCGATGACCTCGGGCATCGGCTCGGTCATCAGGTAGTGGTGCTCCATCGCCAGCACCGGCAGCTCGAGCCCGGCCATGCGGCCGACCTCGCGGGCCCACAGTCCTCCGGCGTTGACGACGTGCTCGGCGTGGATCGTGTGGTCGCGGTCGGTGATGACGTCCCACGTGCCGTCGGGGCGTTGACGCAGGTCGGTGGCCCACGTGTCGGTGTACACCTCGGCGCCGCGATTGCGGGCACAGATCGCATAGGCGTGCGTGACGCCGTACGGATCGACGCTGCCCTCGTCCTCGTCGTAGAGAGCGCCGACGAAGAACCGCTCCTCCAGCAGCGGGTTGAGCTCCTTGGCCTCCTTCATGGAGATGATCTCCATGTGCATGCCGAGGTAGCGACCGCGCGCCTGTGCCATGCGCAGCCAGTCGAGCCGTTCGGGAGTGTCCGCGAGCTGCAGTCCGCCGGGCAGGTGGATGCCGCAGTTCTGTCCGCTCTCGGCCTCGATCTCCTTGTAGAGATTCACGGTGTACTGCTGCAGGCGAGCCACGTTGGGGTCGCCGTTCAGGGTGTGCATCCCGCCCGCGGCGTGCCAGGTGCTCCCGGCGGTCAGCTGCTTGCGCTCGAGGAGCACGACGTCGGTCCATCCCTCTTTGGTGAGGTGGTAGAGCACGCTCGCCCCGACCACGCCTCCGCCGATCACCACGACCTGTGCCGATGACTTCATTGCCTACCCCTTGTTCTCCGTCGTGCAGTTTTCGTCATGTCTCAGAAGTCGGTGGCGACGCCGCCCTCGGCGACCCGCCTGTCCACGAATGCCCGCAGCTCCGCCTTCACTGCGGGATCCATCGGCGGTGGCTCGTACGCGTCGAGGTACTGCCCGACGAGGCGCTTGGCCCGCTGATCCGTCGTGGGGCTGCCCGCCTCCTCCCAGCTCTCGTAGTTGCGCCAGTCCGACAGGATCGGCCGGTAGAACGCATCGCGGAACCGGTCCTGGGTGTGCTGCGTGCCGAAGAAGTGGCCACCGGGGCCGACCTCCTCGATGGTGTCGATGGCGAGGGTGCTCTCGTCGACCACCACCGGTTCGAGCATCTTGGCGACCATCTGCAGCAGGTCGGCGTCGAGCAGCATCTTCTCCAGGCTCGCGTGCAGGCCGCCCTCCATCCATCCCGCGCCGTGCATGAGGAAGTTGACCCCGCCCATGATCGCTCCCCACAGCGAGAACACGCTCTCGTAGGCGGCCTGCATGTCGAGGGCGTTCGCGGCGCAGACGTTGGAGCTGCGATAGGGCACCTGGTAGCGGCGAGCGAGTTGTCCACCGATCATCGCCGTGCGGACGTACTCCGGTGTGCCGAACGCGGGTGCGCCGGACTGCATGTCGACGTTGGAGGTGAAGCCGCCGTACATCACCGGCGCGCCCGGGTTGACGATCTGCACGAGCGAGATGCCGGCGAGCGCCTCGGCGTTCTGCTGGGCGAGCGCACCGGCGAGCGTGATCGGCGCCATCGCACCGGCGAGCGTGAACGGTGTGACCACGACCGGCTGGTTGTGCTGGGCGAACTCGATCATGCCCTGCGACATCGGGATGTCGAGCCGCAGCGGCGAGTTCGTGTTGACGACCGTCATCACCGATGGCTCGCGATCGAGCGTGGCGTGATCGATGCCGCGGGCGATGCGCACCATCTCCAGAGCGTCACGGTTGCGCTGACGGCCGAGGCTGTAGCAGTGCAGACCCTTGTCGGTCATCGTGAGGACGTCGTAGGTGGCTTCCAGGTGCCGGATCGACGCGTGGAGATCGATCGGCTCCACCGGGTACCCGGGCACGTAGTGGATGATGTCGAGCATCTGCGCCAGCTTGAGCAGGTCTCGGAAACCCTCGCGGTCGCCCGCCTTGCGCACGCCGTTGCGGTCGACGTAATGAGGCGTGCTGGCGACGGTGCCGAACGCCATCCATCGGCCGCCGACCCGGATGTCGCGAGCGGGGTTCCAGCTGTGCAGGGTGTACTCGGCGGGTGCCTTGGCGACGGAGGTCTCGATCAATTCCTTGGGAAATCGGACTCGATGGGTGGCTTCGTCGACGTCGGCACCGGCCTCGCTCATGATGCTGCGCGCCTCGGGATCGATGAACTCCATCCCGATGCGCTCCAGGATCGTCAGCGACGCCTCGTGGATGGACTCCAACTCGTCGGCGGAGACGACTTCGGTGTGATTGAGTCGCATGAAGGGCTGGCGATAGGGGATCTGCTCGGGCAGTCGGGGTCCGCGTGTTTCGTTGCGGTCTCGTCCTCGCCGACGGCCGTGATCGCCTCGCGCGGTCTCGGGTTGAACGTCGTCCCTCTGCACGTCACTCACGGCGTGCGACACTACACCGCCGTCGGGATTCCTTGTACGGTTGTCACGAGAATTCCGGATGGTGCGACGTGTGGGGGAATGGATGATGCGACACGAGTCGAGGCGCCGATGAGCGAGATCGTGGCGATCGAGATCACCCATCACCAACTCCCCCTGGACCCGCCGTTCCCCGCCTCCTGGGACCCCCGCCCGCGGACCAAGTTCCCCGCCACCATCGTGCGAGTCCGTGACTCGTCCGGACGCGAAGGGGTCGGTTCGGGCGACGTCATGTACGGCTTCGAGGACCATGCGAGCCACTTCCTCGGCCGCGACCCGCTCGACCTCGCCGGACACGCCGCCCTTCTCTCGAACATCGAGTTCCACGCGGGTCGCCCGTGGCCGCTCGACCTGGCGCTCTGGGACCTCGCCGGCAGGATCCAGGAACAGCCGGTGTGGAGGCTGCTCGGTGGCACGTCGCCCGGGCTCCGCCTCTACGCATCCACCGCCGTGCATCGCTCGGCTGCGGCGACGGTCGAGGTTGCGCACCGGATGATCGAGGAGGGCTTCGATGCGATGAAGCTCCGTTTCGGGCGGCCGTCGGTCGAGGACGACCTCGCCGTGCTCGCCGCCGTGCGCGACGCGTTGGGGGACCGCCTGACCCTGATGGTGGACTGCAACCAGGGCTGGCGGATGCCCTGGGACACCGCGGAGCCATGGGACCTCGAGCGAGCGTGGACGGTGGCGCAGCGGCTGGTGGCCGAGCAGGTCTATTGGATGGAGGAGCCGCTGCACCGCGGCGACTATTCGGGAATGGCGGAGCTCGCTCGGCGTGTGCGCGGCATCGGCTCGATGAGGATCGCCGGCGGTGAGATGACGCGCGAGGCCTTCGAGTTCCGTGAGCTCCTCGACCGTGACTGTCTCGACGTGTTCCAGCCCGACGCCACCTGCACGCGAGGCATCAGCGGTCTGGCGCCGATCGCCCGCAAGGTCGCGTCGGCAGGCAAGCTGTTCACGGCGCACACGTGGGGCAACGGCATCGGGGTGCTCGCCAACCTGCACCTCGTGGCGGGCACGGTGGGGGAGTCGGGCTCGCAGTGGGTGGAGTGGCCGTACGACCCTCCGGAGTGGACCGTCGAGACTCGCGACTACCCGCTCGCCGAGCCGCTCCGAGCGGTCGGCGGCCGCATCGAGCTGTCGGACGCGCCGGGCCTCGGTGTCCGGCTCGACGAAGAGATCCTGCACGACACGGCGAGCGCGCAGGCGACGTTCCGATGAGCACGATCGCATCGGTCACGGCCACGGCCGTCAACGTGCCGATGGTGGCGCCGTATCGGTTCTCCTTCGGATCGCTCGGCAGCTTCACGACGACGATCGTGGAGGTCACCGACAGCGACGGGGTGGTCGGGCTCGGCGAGTCGCCGCACGGCGACCTGGTCGCGATGGTGCACGAGTTCGGTGCCCGGTTGCGCGGATTGGCCGTCGACGCCCTGAACGAGGCCGAACGTCGGTGTGTCGTGCGGACCGGTTTCAGTCTGTGGGACGACCCAGCGGCCGAGCGGCGCGCGTTCGGTGCGATCGAGATGGCGATCTTCGACATCCGTGCCCAGCGAGCGGGCGTGCCCCTGTCGGAGTTGCTCGGTGGACGGTGTCGTGACGAGGTCGAGTTCACCGAGTACTTCGCACTCCGCGAGGGCCTCGAGTCGACGCCGGCGGCCGTCATCGATCGTTGCGTGCGGATGGCCGACGAGTTCGGAGCGCCCTGGTTCGAGGGAAAACTTGGCGTGCTGGAGATCGACGAGGAGATGAACATGTTGCGCGACCTCGTCGGTGCGCTCGGCCCCGGCGCCGTCCAACGTGTCGACGCGAACGGCGCGTACACGGTGGCGACCGCCCGCCAGGTGTGTCATCGCCTCGCCGATCTCGGGATCGGATGGCTCGAAGACCCCTGCCGTTCACTCGACGAGACCCAGCGGTTGCGCGACGACGGCGTGCCGGTGTCGTTCTCGACACACGAGGCGGCGCTGGTCCGTGCGGCCCGATCCGGTGTCCCCGACGGCATCTGCGTCGACATCGCCGAACTCGGTGGATACCGCCGCTGCCAGGACTTTCTCCGCGCCTGCGACCTCCTCGGTGTCGACTTCTGGTGCTACAGCGGTGACGCCGGCGTGATGACCGCCGCGTACCTCCACCTCACTGCGGCGGAGCCCTCGATGATCCGACCGCACCAGGCGCTGTTCCGGTTCACCGCCGACACCGTGTTGTCGCAGGGTCCGTTCGTGCCTCGGGGCGGCACGCTCGCGGTGCCCACGGACGCGGGTCTGGGCGTGTCGCTCGACAGGGAGGCGGTGAAGCGGCTCGCCGAGCGCTACCGCGCGCAGGGCGCGATGGGCGGTTCCGGTGCTGGTTACCGGTCGGAATATCGACGCCGATGACCCGCACCATGACCACATGAATGACGAGGCGTTGTTGTAACGTTCGTACCGGAAACTCCACGGAACAGGAGGCACGCGGGTGGCGCACACAAGGTCCCGGTCGGCCACGGAATGGCCGACCGTCGTCCTGTTGATCGGATTCTTCACGGCATGGGGCTTCGTCATCGGCTTCCACGACGCCATTCCGTGGCCACTCCAAGCGTTGGCACTGCTGTATCTCGGTGGACTGTGGATGTCGCTGGGCCATGAGCTGCTCCACGGACACCCGACCCGGTGGGGTTGGGTCAACACCGCCATCGGGAGCCTCCCTCTCGCGTTCTGGGTGCCCTTCCCCCGCTACAAGGCGCTGCACCGCAAGCACCACCAGTCGGACCTCACGGATCCCGAGGACGACCCAGAGTCGTTCTACATCCGGCCGCCGGTCTGGCAGGAGGCCGGGCGACTGCACCGCGCGTGGTTCCTGTTCATGCGGACGATCCCCGGCCGCCTGACGGTCGGCGTGCCCCGCGGCATCCTGCGGTTCTGGCTGCGCGAGATCCGCACGGTGCGCGAGCCGCGGGTGATCATGCAGTGGGTCGTCCACCTGGCCTCGGCAGTGGTCTTCGGATGGTGGTTGTTCGGCGTCGTCGGGATGTCGCCCTGGGTCTACGTGCTCGCCTTCTCACTCGGCGGCGCAGCGTGCACGCAACTGCGGTCGTTCGCCGAGCACGCCGCGGTGCCGCAGGGCACCCGTTCGGCCGTGGTCGTCGCCGGCCCCGTGATGTCGCTGCTGTTCCTGAACAACAACCTGCACCACACGCACCATGCGCTGCCCGACCTCGAGTGGTATCGCATCCCGGCGATGCACCGCGAGCTCGGCTCGGACCAGTTGGCCGAACAGGGCGCCGGGTTGTACCGAGGCGGGTACTGGCAGATCGTGCGCACCTACTTCTTCAGCCCCTTCTGTCAGCCCGACCACCCGCTGTCCGTGGGTGCCCGGCCGTTCGGCAGCCGCGGCCTGGCGTGATGGCAGTGGGCGCGGTCACCGCGTCGCTGTCGATGTACCCGTTCGCGCACCTGCGCGACCGGTATGACGAGCTGTGGAGTGCAGTGCGGGCGCACCTCCGGGATGCACCGGCCACCCTCGACCACGACCTCGACCTGCGCGAGTCGTGGCATCGCCGCGACCTGCTCCTCGGCCAGACCTGTGGATGGCCGCTGATCACCGAGCTCCGCGACGTAGTGACGGTGATCGGAGCGTTCGACGTGTCGGTGCCGTTCGCCGCGGACGGTCGGTATCGCAGCGTGGTGGTGGCCTCCAAGCCGTGGGGTGTCGACGCCTGGCGTGCAGACCCGGCGACGAGTGTCGCCGTCAACGGCCTCGACTCGCTGTCGGGATGGATCAGCCTGTGCCACGTCTGGGGCGGCCGGCCGGTGTCGCCACTGGTGACCGGCGCGCACGTCGAGAGCATGCGGGCCGTGGCCGAAGGGCGGGCGCAGTTGGCATCCATCGACGCGCTCTCCTTCGAGTTCCTGTCGGAGATCGAGCCGATGACCGCAGGTCGGCTGCACGTGATCGGCCACGGGCCGCTGGTGCCCACGCTGCCGCTCGTGATGGCGGCAGAACTCGCCCACCGTCGAGACGAGGTGCGGGCCGCACTCGTCGCGGCAGTCGCCGACCCGGCGACGGCGCGGGCCAGGGCAGCGCTCAGGATTCGAGGGTTCGTGCCGCTCGGGCTCGAGGACTACCTGCCGCTGGCGGCGTTGGCGCCCCCGCCATCGCACTGAGCAGACGCGCCTGGCGCGCCACCGCGGTCTTGGCGACCTCGAGCGCCTCGTCGACCAGACGGAACGACGGTCCGACGAGGCTGAGCGCGGCGACGACCTCGCCGTTCGCATCGTGCACGGGCGCCGACACGGCCGTGACGCCGTCCTCCACCGCATCCGACCGCACTGCGATGCCGTCGGCATCGACACGTCCCGCCAACGCCGCTCCGACGGCAGTGGCCCGGCGGGGGACCCGTTGTCCGAGCCAACTGACGTGGCGCACGGCGTGCGTGCCCGGCTCCATCGCCACGTAGACCGCGTCCCGTGCGCTGAACGGCTCGGCGAGGTATGCCGACTCGCCGGTGATCGCCGACAGCGCGGCGAGGACCGGCTCGGCGAGACGGGGGAGCGCCGCAGTGGCCGCGAGGCTGCGGGCGATCCGAAGGAGTTCGGGGCCCGGCACGAAGCGGCCGTCGTCGTCGCGGGCGGCGAACCCGGCCGACTCGAGCGATCGCAGCTGGCGCAGGGCCGTGCTCGGCGTGAGGTCGACGGCGCGTGCGGCGTCCGCGAGCGCGATGCCCAGGGGATGCTCCGCCACCACTCGGACCAGCGCGAGACCGCGGTCGGTGGCGCGCGGCCGGCCGTTCGATGCGGTCACGTTCATGTTGCGCAGTATGGCATGCTGTTGCATAGGATGAAACACATGCCGCCGTCCGACGACTCCTTCACCGTTCACCTCGCGGGCCGTGGGCTCACGGTCGCGGATGTGGTCGCCGTCGCCCGCGACGGGGCGAAGGTGGCGCTCGCCGCCGAGGCTCGCGAGGCGATGATGCGCAGCGCTGAGCTGGTCGACGGCTTCGTCGCCGGCGACCATCCGGTCTACGGCGTCACCACCGGATTCGGGTCGCTCGCCAACACGGTCATCCCTCCCGAACGGACGGCGGAGCTGCAGGTCGCTCTGGTCCGATCCCACGCCACCGGGATGGGCGCGCCGGTGGAGCAGGAAGTGGTGCGGGCGCTGCTGCTGCTCCGGGCGCGCAGCCTGTCGATGGGCTATTCGGGTGCCCGCCCCCAACTCGTCGAGCTGCAGCTGGCGATGCTCGACGCGGGCATCACCCCGGTCGTGCGCGAGCACGGCTCGCTCGGTGCGAGCGGGGATCTCGCGCCCCTGAGCCACTGCGCACTCTCACTCATCGGTGAGGGTGAGGTGTGGTCGGTGGACGGCACGTTCCGGCCCACGAGGGAGGCGCTCGACGAGGCGGGCCTGGCCCCGGTCACGCTGCGGGCCAAGGAGGGCCTGGCGCTGATCAACGGCACCGACGGGATCCTCGGCATGCTGTGCCTGGCACTGCACGACCTGTCCGAACTCGCCCGCCTGGCCGATGTCACGGCGGCGATGACGGTCGAGGGTCTGCTCGGCACGGACCGGGCCTTCGCTGCCGACCTGCAGGCCTTGCGTCCTCAAGTGGGTCAGGCGGTGAGTGCCCGCAACCTCACCCGACTGCTGGCGGGATCGGCGATCGTCGCCAGCCACCGCGAGGGGGACACCCGCGTGCAGGACGCCTATTCGCTGCGGTGCACCCCGCAGGTGCACGGAGCCGCGCAGGACACCATCGCCCATGCGCGCACCATCGCCGAGCGCGAGCTCGACGCAGCGATCGACAACCCGATGATCCTGCTCGACGGTCGGGTCGAGTCGTGCGGCAACTTCCACGGTGCACCGGTCGGGTTCGTGTGCGACTTCCTCGCCATTGCCGCATCGGAGTTGTGCGCGATCTCCGAGCGCCGCACCGACCGCATGCTCGACACCGCTCGCTCGCACGGCCTGCCACCGTTCCTGGCACCCGATGCCGGCGTCAACAGCGGGCTGATGATCGCGCACTACACACAGGCGGCAATGGCGATGGAGGCCAAGCGCTTCGCGATGCCCGCTTCCGTCGAGTCGCTGCCCACCAGCGCGATGCAGGAGGACCACGTCTCGAACGGCTGGGCCGCCGCCCGCAAGCTGCGCCGCGCCGTGGACAACCTGCGCCGCGTCCTCGCCGTCGAGCTCGTCTGCGCTGCAGCGGCCATCGACCTGCGCGGTCCACTCGCACCTGCGGCCGCCACCGGCGCCGCGCTCGGGGTGCTGCGCGAGCACGTGGCCGGACCGGGCCCGGATCGCTGGCTCTCTCCGGATCTCCGGCGAGCCGAAACCCTGCTCTCCGACGGCAGTGTGCTCGCCGCCGTCGAATCCACCATCGGAACTCTGGAGGTCCTCTGATGTCTGCCGGCGCCCGCCCGGTCCGTGCCCCCCGGGGGACCGACCTGAACTGTCTGGGGTGGCCACAGGAGGCCGCCTATCGGATGCTCCACAACAACCTCGACCCCGAGGTCGCCGAACGGCCCGACGACCTCGTCGTCTACGGCGGTACTGGTCGCGCGGCCCGGAGCTGGGACGCGTTCGACGCCATGGCTCGCACGCTGCGAACCCTCAAGGGTGACGAGACGATGCTGGTGCAGTCCGGCAAGCCGGTCGGCGTGTTCCGCACCCACGAATGGGCGCCGCGGGTGCTGCTGGCGAACAGCAACCTCGTGCCCGAGTGGGGCACGTGGGAGGAGTTCCGTCGGCTGGAGGCCATGGGCCTCACGATGTACGGCCAGATGACGGCCGGCTCGTGGATCTACATCGGCACGCAGGGGATCCTGCAGGGCACCTACGAGTGCTTCGCCGAGATCGCCCGTCGCCGGCTCGCGGCAGGCACCGGCGACGGCACGCTCGCCGGGACCATCACGCTCACCGCCGGTCTGGGTGGCATGGGTGGTGCCCAACCGCTGTCGGTCACCATGAACGGCGGTGTCGCACTGTGCATCGACGTCGACCCATGGCGTGTCGAACGTCGCAAGGAGCACCGTTACCTCGACGAGATCGCCGATTCGCTCGAGGACGCGGTGCATCGCTGCATCCGGGCTCGCGACGAGCGCCGGGCACTCTCGGTCGGTGTGGTCGGCAACGCCGCGACGTTGGTGCCGCGGTTGTTGGACATGGACTTCCCGGCCGACATCGTCACGGACCAGACCAGTGCCCACGACCCGTTGAGCTACGTCCCCGTCGATCTCACGCCCGAGGCCACCGCGGAGATGGCGCGCACGAACCCGGAGGAGCTGATCCGGCGCAGTCGGGAGAGCATGGCCGCGCACTGCCGCGCGATGGTCGGGTTCATGGACAAGGGGAGCGAGGTGTTCGACTACGGCAACAGCCTGCGCACCGAGGCCAAGCTCGGCGGGTTCGAGCGGGCATTCGACTACCCCGGCTTCCTCCCTGCGTACATCCGTCCGCTGTTCTGCGAGGGCAAGGGACCGTTCCGATGGGTCGCGCTCAGCGGCGACCCGGCCGACATCGCAGCCACGGACCGCGCCGTGCTCGAGGAGTTCCCCGACGACGAGCACCTGCACCGCTGGATCACGATGGCCGGGGAGCAGGTGGCGTTCCAGGGGCTGCCGGCGCGCATCTGCTGGCTCGGCTACGGCGAGCGGCACCGCCTCGGCCTTCGGTTCAACGAGATGGTCAGGCGCGGCGACGTGAAGGCGCCGATCGTCATCGGTCGCGACCACCTCGATTCTGGTTCAGTGGCGTCCCCGTACCGGGAGACCGAAGCGATGATGGACGGGTCCGATGCGATCGCCGACTGGCCGTTGCTGAACGCGCTCGTCAACACGTCGTCGGGCGCCACCTGGGTGAGCATCCATCACGGCGGTGGCGTCGGCATCGGCCGCAGCATCCACGCCGGGATGGTGTGCCTGGCCGACGGCACCGACCTCGCCGCGGAGAAGCTGTCGAGAGTCCTCCTCAGCGACCCGGGGATGGGCGTCATCCGCCATGCCGACGCCGGCTACGAACGTGCGCTCGAGGTGGCCGACGAGCGTGGGGTGCGGATCCCCATGCGCGAGGGCTGAGATGACCGTCCGCGAGATCCTGCACGTCGGCAATCCGACGCTGCGCGAGCGTTCGCGTGAGCTGACGCGCGACGAGCTGGCGTCGCCGGCGATGCAGGCACTCATCGACGACCTCATCGACACCATGCGAGCCGCCAACGGCGCCGGCATCGCCGCCCCGCAGATCGGTGAGTTGGTCCGCGTCGCGACGATCGAGGTCACCCACAACCCGAGGTATCCCTACAAGCCCTCGATCCCGCTGACGATCGTGGTGAACCCCGTGGTCGAACCACTCGACGACGAACTGGTCGAGATCAACGAGGGCTGTCTCTCGGTCCCGAACATGCGCGGCAACGTGATGCGCTACGTGAACGTCCGCGTCCGGTACTGGGACCGTCACGGCGTGGAGCACGACGAGGTCAAGCGGGGGCTCACCGCGGGCACGTTCCAGCACGAACTCGACCACCTCGACGGGCTGCTGTTCCTCGACAAGGTGTTCGACACGACGTCGCTGACGACGTGGGAGCAGTTCGAGCGGTTCCACCGAGCGGCGTTCATCGAGCGGATCACCGAGTTCGTCGAGCGAGTCGGCTCCTGACCGTGGCGGTGTCCGGCTACTGGTGCGAGCTCGCGTGGCTGGGCTCGGCCGTGCCGACGGCGGGCGTGCTGGTCGAGGTCGACGGCGGGCGCATCACGGCGGTGCGGGCCGGGGTGCCATGCCCTCCGGGCGCGACGCGCCTGGACGGCCTGACGCTGCCCGGCATGGCGAACGCGCACAGCCATGCGTTCCATCGGGCCCTTCGCGGTCACACGCAGGTCGGTACGGGTTCGTTCTGGACCTGGCGGGACCAGATGTATCGGATCGCAGGCCACCTGACGCCGGACTCCTACTTCGAGCTCGCTCGCGCGGTCTACGCGGAGATGGTGCTCGCCGGGATCACCAGCGTCGGTGAGTTCCACTACCTCCACCACGCATCCGGCGGTGTCCGCTACGCCGATCCCAATGCGATGAGCCGGGCGCTGGTCGCCGCCGCCGCCGAGGCAGGTCTGCGCCTCACGCTCCTCGACACGTGCTACCTCCATGGTGGGATCGGGGTCGAGCCCAACGACGTGCAACGCAGGTTCAGCGATGGCACGGCCGAGGCGTGGGCCGAGCGAGTCACCGAGTTCGGCGAGACGTCACCCCACGTGCGAGTCGGCGCGGCGATCCATTCGGTCCGTGCGGTGGACCCGACGTCGATGGGAACGGTGGCCCGGTGGGCTGCGGATCGCGACGCACCGATCCACGTCCACGTGTCGGAGCAGCCTGCGGAGAACGAGGCCTGCCTCGCCGCCTACGGGCTCACGCCGACCGCACTGCTCGCGCAGCAGGGTGTGCTCGGGGCGCGATGCTCCGCCGTGCACGCCACGCACCTCACTCCCGCCGATGTCGCGATGCATGGCGCTCACCGTTGCACCATCTGCATGTGCCCGACGACCGAGCGCGATCTCGCGGACGGCATCGGACCGACCCGAGCGCTCGTCGAGGCAGGGGCGCGGCTCAGTCTGGGCTCGGACTCCCATGCCGTGATCGACATGTTCGAGGAGGCGCGAGCGGTCGAGCTCGATGCGCGACTCGCGTCGAACGTGCGCGGCAACCACGACGTGTCGTCACTGCTCGCGGCCGCAACCGCGGACGGGCACCGCAGCCTGGGGTGGGCGGACGCCGGAGTGATCGAGGTCGGCGCACGCGCCGATCTGGTCTCAGTACGGCTGGACTCGGTTCGGACCGCAGGAGCCACCCCCGCGACGGCCCTTGCGTCGGTGGTGTTCGCGGCGTCGGCCGCCGATGTGCACCACGTGGTGATCGAGGGACATACGTTGGTCACCGATGGCCGGCACGTGTCCATCGACGTGGCTGGGTCGCTGGCGCGTGCCATCGCCCACGTGTCGGAGGAGGATGCATGACCACCACGGTGCTCGATCGGATCGGGCTGCTCGTCACGAACGATCCGACCCTCGGCGAGGGCCCGCTCGGGCTGATCAGGGATGCGAGCGTCGTCTTCGAGGGCGATCGCATCGTCGCTGTGGGCGAATCGGGGCAGGTCGCCGACAATCGCATCGACGCGGAGGACCGGTGCGTCGTGCCCGGCTTCGTCGACAGCCACACCCATCTCGTGTTCGCCGGCGACCGCAGCGAGGAGTTCGTTGCCAGGATGGCCGGCCGACCCTACGAGGCGGGCGGCATCGTCGTGTCGGTCGAGGCGACCCGAGCGGCGAGCGACCACGAACTGCGTCGGCTCACCGACGCCCGCCGCACCGAGGCGCGCCACGCCGGCATCACGACGGTCGAGATCAAGTCCGGGTACGGGCTCGACGTCGTCGACGAGGCGCGGTGCCTCGAGATCGGTCGTCGGCTCACGCAGGAGACGACCTTCCTCGGGGCGCACGTGGTGCCCCCGGAGTTCGCCGGTCGCGCCGACGACTACGTGCACCTGGTGTGCAACGAGATGCTTGCCGCCGCAGCACCCCACTCGCGCTGGATCGATGCGTTCTGCGAGGTGGGTGCATTCGATGCCGATCAATCGCGGGCGGTGCTCACCGCCGGTCGCGCAGCCGGTCTCGGTCTGCGGCTCCACGCCAACCAACTCGGGCACGGGCCGGGCGTGCAACTGGCGGTCGAGATGGGTTGCGCGTCCGCGGATCACTGCACGTTCCTGACCGACGCCGATGTCGAGGCGCTGGCCGGCAGCGACACCGTGGCGACGTTCCTGCCCGCGACCGAGTTCAGCACGCGGCAGCCCTACCCGGACGCCCGTCGCGTGATCGACGCCGGCGCCTGCGTCGCGATCGCCACCAACTGCAATCCCGGGAGCAGCTACACCACGTCGATGTCGCTGTGCATCGCGCTCGCGGTGCGCGACATGCGCATGACCGCCGATGAAGCGCTCCGCGCCGCCACCCACGGCGGGGCACGGGCACTGCGCCGCGATGACGTCGGTGGCATCTCACCCGGGATGCGCGCCGACCTGTGCGTGCTCGATGCACCCTCCTACACCCATCTCGTCTACCGGCCCGGTGTACCCCTCGTCCATCGCGTGATCGAGGGCGGCAGCCTCGGATGACGGATCGGGCGACAACCGCATCGAACACACAGCCGGGCAAGATCACCGCGCTGCTCCCCGGACTCACCGTGGCCCTCGTGGTCGCGCTCGTCGGGTTCTTCGTCCACAAACGGATCGACGTCATCTCCCCACATGTCATCGCCGTCACGATCGGCATCCTCGGCGCGACCTTCGGACGGGTCGAGGAGTCGTACCGGCCAGGCCTGCGCTTCTCCGCGAAACGAGTCCTGCGCGCCGGCATCGTCCTGCTCGGGTTTCGTCTCTCCCTGTCGGAGCTGGGCAAGCTGGGTCCGCGGGCCCTGGCAGCGGTCGTCGTGGTCGTCGCGGCGACGTTCTTCGGGACGCAGTGGCTGGCCAAGCGACTCGGCCTGCAGCGGTCGTTGGGCTTGCTGATGGCCACCGGCTACAGCATCTGCGGCGCGTCGGCCATCGTCGCCGTCGAGCCGTTCGCCGACTCGACCGAGGAGGAGGTCGCGTACGCGATCGCGCTCGTGACGCTGTGCGGCACGCTCGCCATCGCTGTCCTGCCGGCCATCGGCAGCCTGCTCGGGCTGCCGGATCCACAGTTCGGTGCGTGGGTCGGCGCGTCGGTGCACGACGTCGGGCAGGTGGTCGCCGCCGCGTCGACGCACGGCGCGGCGTCGCTGAAGATGGCCGTCATCGTCAAACTCACCCGCGTGGCACTGCTGGCACCACTGTTGGCCGGTGTGGCGATCTCCGCTCGCCGTCGCGTGGGCGCCGACGCCATCGCCGGCGCCAAGCGCCCGCCCCTTCTGCCCCTGTTCATCGTGCTCTTCCTCGTCGCGGTGGCGCTGCGCTCGTCGGGCATCATCCCCACCTGGTGGCTCCCGCACATCCAGGACGCAGAGACGATCCTGCTGGGTATGGGACTCGTCGGGCTGGGCAGCAACGTCGACCTGCGCAAGCTCCGGGCGGTCGGCGGCAAGCCGCTGATGCTGGGGCTGGGGAGCTGGGCCCTGGTCGCGATCGTGTCACTGGCGGCGGTCAAGGTCTCCTCGCTCTGACGCGTTAGGGTGCCGCCCGTGGCCCGAACCCCCGATCTCGAGCGCCGCCAGGAACTTCTCGACCGCATCGTGGTGTACCTCGCCGAGAACGGCCTGGCGCAGGCGACGCTGCGCCCGATGGCGGCCGCGCTCGACGTCAGCATCAACCGGCTCGTGCATCACTTCGGATCCAAGGACGAGCTCGTCGCCACCGCGCTCCAACGAGCGATCGACCAGCAGATCGCGGTGCAGGACGCATGGCTCGCCCGGAACCCGCGTCTGACGATGGTCGAGCTGTACCGGCGCTGGTGGCGATGGATGAACGAGTCGCCGTCGAACCTCGCCACGGTGAGGCTCAACTACGAGGCCGCCGCGCTGGACACGAAGGTCACCGGGTTGGCCGGTGAGTTCCGCGCCGACCAGATCGGGGTCTGGCGCCACGACGTCGAACACCGTCTGGAGCACGACGGCCTCCGTCACGATCGAGCGGTGCTCGAGGCATCGCTCGCCAAGGCGACGTTCACGGGGCTGGTGATCGACCTGTTGGCCACGGGTGATCGTCGGCGGCTCAACAGGTGCTTCGCCGAGTTCCTCGACCGGCTCGCAGCACGCATCGAGTCGGCGCGAACCTGATGTCATGACCGAGCTCCTCCCGGCGCTGCACGGACGATTCCCGGATCGGCCCGACGCGGTGTCGGTCGCCGGCGAGTCGATCAGCTGGGAACTGTTGGCGGCTCGGGCGGCGGGCGTCGCGACGCAGATCGCCGGGATGCAGGCGGTCGCCGTCGACGCCACGCCGACGTTGGACACGGTGGTCGCGGTGGTCGGTGCGCTGGCAGCAGGTGTTCCCGTGGCGCCGGTGCCCCCCGATGCCGGGCCGCTGGAACGGGACCACATCCTGCGCGACTCCGGTGCCGTCGCCGTGGTCGGCCGGCCGGCCTGGGACGAGGATGCACTGGCCCGGGTCGGCACGGAGGGAACCGGCTCACCGATGCCCGAGCCGCCGGTGGACGCGGCAGCGTTCATCATCTACACCTCCGGCACGACGGGTGCCCCCAAGGGAGTCGTGCTCTCCAGGAGGGCGATCGCAGCGGGGCTCGATGGTCTCGCCGAGGCGTGGCAGTGGGATGCCGACGACACCCTCGTCCACGGGCTGCCCCTGTTCCACGTCCACGGGTTGGTGCTCGGCGTCCTGGGTGCGCTGCGTACCGGGTCCCGGCTGGTGCACACGGGCCGACCCACCGCCGAGGCCTACGCCGCGGCCGGAGGTTCGCTGTACTTCGGCGTGCCCACGGTGTGGAGCCGGGTGTGCGCCGAACCGCAGTTCGCGGCAGCGCTGTCGAGCGCTCGCCTGCTCGTGTCCGGGAGCGCACCATTGCCGGTCGGTGTCTTCGATCGCCTGCGGTCGTACTCGGGTCACGAGCCGGTGGAGCGGTACGGCATGACCGAGACGCTGATCACGCTGAGCACGCGCGCCGACGGCGAGCGCCGGCCAGGGTGGGTCGGATTCCCGATCCAGGGCGTGCGCACCCGCCTCGTGGGCGACGACGGCGCTCCGATGCCCCACGACGGGATGACGATCGGCGAACTGCAAGTCACCGGCGCGACGATGTTCGACGGCTACCTGCACCGTCCCGAGGTCACTGCGGCCTCGTACGCGGGGGAGTGGTTCCGGACCGGCGACGCCGCGCTGATCGACGAGGACGGCTTCCATCGCATCGTCGGTCGGCAGTCGATGGACATCATCAAGACCGGCGGATTCAAGGTGGGGGCCGGCGAGGTGGAGGAGGCCCTGCTCGAGCACCCGTCGGTGCACGAGGTGGCCGTCATCGGAGTCCCCGACGACGACCTCGGTCAGCGGATCGTCGCCTTCGTCGTGCCCACCGAGGGCAGCGTCGACGGCGCGCAGTTGATCGACTACGTGGCCGCGGTGCTGTCCGTCCACAAGCGACCGAGGGAGATCCGGGTCGTGGATGCCTTGCCGCGCAACGCCATGGGCAAGGTGCAGAAGAACCTCCTCGGCTGACCCACCGGCTGCCCGTCCCACCCCGCCCTCGCCGCCCCCGCCCTCGCCGCCCCCGCCACCCCCGCCGCCCCCGACGTCCCTGCCCCGCCCGCCCCGACGCCCCTGCCCCGCCCATTCCCCGTTTTCGGCTTCGTGTCATCCTGCATGGCGGAAATCCAGCCTCGAGCGATGAAGTGACGCGGTGGCGCGAGGTTGTGGAAGATACCCCGGGGGGTATAGCTTCTCGATACCCCAACCGGTATCGAAAGGCGTCGTTTCCATCATGCAGACCATGCAGCCGCATCCCGACCTCGAGCGTGGCCATCACCACACCGGCACACCAGGCCTGCTTGCCCGCATCGCACGGTTCAGCGCCACCCATCGCCGGTTGGTGATGATCGTGTGGGCCGTCATCGTGATCGCAGCCGCACCGTTGGCCGTGACACTCAACGGCGCGCTCTCCGGCGCAGGATGGGAAGCGCAGGGAACGACGTCGCAAATGGTCCGCGACGAGCTCCGCCGGGACTTCCCGACGATGGGCGCGGAGGCGGCCTACGTCGTGTTCCAACAGGACGCCGCCCTCGCCGACGATCCGACTCAACTCGACACGCTGGTCGCGTCACTCGCGAACGCGCCCGGCGCCGCCGGTGTGATCGATCCGCGCACCATGCCGCCCGAGGCCGGACTGATGGGCGCCGACGGACGCACGGCGCTCGTGCCGGTGGCGCTGACCGCCGAATCGGACGCGCAACTGCCCGAGTCCGCCGGCAAGGTCGGTGACTTCGTGGGCGGACTGCAGTTCGCCGACGGGGTGACCGTGAACGTCACCGGTGAATGGGCGGTCTGGAGCGACTTCAACCGCAGCAACGAGGAGGCCCTGCACAAGGCCGAACTGCTGTCCGGCCTGCCCAGTGTGATCCTGCTCCTGTTCGCGTTCGGCAGCCTGGTCGCCGCCGGCCTTCCGCTGCTGCTGGCCGTCGCCGGCATCGCGGTCGGCTTCGCCTCGTTGCACCTGCTCGGTGTCCAGATGCCGGTCTCGGTCTGGTCGATGAACTTCTCGATGATGATCGGGCTGGCCGTCGGCATCGACTACAGCCTCTTCATCGTCAGCCGCTACCGCGAGGAGCGCGCCGAGGGTGCCGACGCGATCGACGGCATCGCCAACACGCTCAGCACCGCCGGCAAGGCCGTCTTCCTGTCCGCCCTCACCGTCGTCTTCTCGCTGGCGGCCGTGTTCGTGGTGCCCGTCATGGTGTTCCGCTCGATGGCGCTGGGGATGATCCTCTCCGTCGTCGCCGTGGCGATCGCGTCCCTGACGCTCCTGCCGGCGGTCTTGATGGCGCTGGGAGATCGTGTGCTGCGCACCAGGTCGAACCCGCATCCCCACGACACCGAGGATCCCGACATCGCGGCCGAGAGCCGCTGGGCCAAGGTCACCGCCGCCTCGCTGCGGCGCCCGGCGCTGACGCTGGGCGTCGGCGTCCTGTTGCTGCTCGCCCTCGCCGCTCCGGCGCTGGGCATGCAGCTCGGTATGCCCGGACCCCGCGTGGTGGACGAGGGCCGCACCAGCCGTGACGGCTACGAGACGATGATCGCTGCCTTCGGGCCCGGCGCAGCGGCGCCCGTGCTCGTGACCGTCGACGCACCGGAGGCCTCGCGGGTCGTCGATGCGGCGCTCACCGTGAACGGCGTGATCGACGCCCGAGTGGTGAGCGAACCGGCGTCGACGGGTCGAGTGGTCGTCCGAGTCATCGGGTCCACCGCGGTCGACGATCCGTCCACCGGCGCGATGGTCGCCGACCTTCGAGCGGCGACCGCAACCGTGGCCCCTTCCGCCCAGGTCGGCGGTCCCGCATCGCAGAACCACGACCTCGCCGAACTGCTCACGAGCAAGGCGCCGCTGGCCATCGCGCTGATCCTGCTCGTGGCGTTCTTCCTGCTCCTGATCGTCTTCCGCAGTCTCGTGATCGCGCTCTTCTCGGTGGCGATGAACCTGCTCACCGTCGGCGCGGCCTTCGGATTCGCGACGCTCGTGTTCCAGCACGGCTTTGGCGCCGGTCTGATCGGCATCCATCCGCAGGGTTTCATCGACGCATGGGCGCCACTGTTCTTCTTCGCCCTGCTGTTCGGCTTGTCGATGGACTACCAGCTCTTCCTGCTGGCCGCGATCAGGGAGCGCTACGAGGCCACCGGCAACACCAACGTCGCCGTGCGCGAGGGCATCGCCAGGACGGGTCGACCGATCACCAACGCGGCCCTCATCATGATCGTCGTGTTCGTGGCGTTCGGCGTCACCGGCCCCATCCCGCCGACCGAGTTGGGCATCACGCTGGCGCTGGCGGTGTTGCTCGACGCCACCGTCGTCCGGGTCCTCGTCGTGCCGGCGACCATGGCGCTGCTCGGTGAGCGCAACTGGTACCTGCCCCGCTGGCTCGGCAAGCTGCTGCCCAACGTCTCCTTCACGCACTGACCGCCGACGCATCGTGACCACGTCGATCGCCACCACCATGACACCCCAGGGGGTATGCTGTGCCGATGGAACTGCCTGAGGACACCACGGCCGATCTGTTGCGTCGCCTCGCCCGCATCGAGGGCCAGGTACGCGGCGTGCAGGCCATGCTGCGCGACAACCGTGAGTGCCGCGACATCGTCACCCAGCTCTCGGCCGCCGGCAAGGCGCTCGACCAGGTCGGGTTCAAGCTGCTCGCCGCCGGCATGGCCACCTGCCTGCAGGATCCCGACGGAGCCGCTGCGGCCGGGTTCGACGCCGACGAGGTCGAGAAGCTGTTCCTCAAGCTCGCCTGAGCGGGCGTCCGCCGCCGTCAGGCGACGATGTTCACCATCCGGCCGGGGACCACGATGATCTTCTTCGGCGTCGCGCCCGCCAGGGCGCTGCGGACCTTCTCGTCCGCCATCGCCGCCGCCTGCACGGTGTCGGCGTCGGCGTCGGTTTCGACGGTGACCCGTCCGCGCACCTTGCCGTTGATCTGGACCGGGTACTCCACCGTGTCGGCCACCAGCATCGCCGGATCGGCGACGGGGAAGGCGGCGTAGGTGACGGTCTCGGTGTGGCCCAGCTTCGCCCACAGTTCCTCAGCGGTATGAGGTGCCATCGGCGACAACATGGTGACCAACGCGTCGGCCACGTCGGCCGGGCACCCGCCCAGCTTCGTCAGGTGGTTGTTGAACTCGATCAGCTTGGCGATGGCGGTGTTGAAGCGCAGATGGTCGAGGTCGTCGCGTACGCCTGCGATGGTGCGATGCAGCACGCGCAGGGTCTCGATGCCGGCAGGCTCGGCCAGCAAGCGGGTCTCGCCGGTGTCCTCGTCGACCAGGTTGCGCCACAGGCGCTGCAGGAAGCGGTGGACGCCGATCACGTCCTTGCTCTCCCACGGCCGTGACGCGTCGAGCGGGCCCATGCTCATCAGGTACAGCCGCAGCGTGTCCGCGCCGTACGTGGCGCAGACGTCGTCGGGGGAGATCGCGTTCTTCAGGCTCTTGCCCATCTTCCCGTACTCACGAGTGACGGGTCGACCCTCGAACACGTAGGCACCGTCGCGCTGCTCCACCTCCAGCGCGTCGACGTACATCCCCCGCTCGTCCTGGAAGGCGGCGGCCAACACGTAGCCCTGGTTGAACAGGCGGTGGAACGGTTCGAAGGAGCTGACGTGACCCAGATCGAACAGAACCTTGTGCCAGAACCGCGCGTACAGCAGGTGCAGCACGGCGTGCTCGACACCGCCGACGTACAGGTCGACGCCACCGGACTCGCCCGGCTGCAGGGGACCCATCCAGTAGCGCTCGTTGGCCGGGTCGACGAAGCACTGCTCGTTGGTGGGGTCGACGTAGCGCATCTCGTACCAGCAGCTGCCCGCCCACTGGGGCATCACGTTGGTGTCGCGCCGATAGCGACGGACGCCGTCGCCCAGGTCCGCCTCGATCCACACCCAATCCTCCAGGCGGTCGAGCGGGCTCTCGGGGTTGCTCATCGCGTCGTCGGGGTCGAAGGTGCGCGGGGAGAACTGGTCCGTGTCGGGCAGCAGCACCGGCAACATGTCGTCGGGCAGCGCACGGGGGTTCTCGTTCTCGTCGTAGACGATCGGGAACGGCTCGCCCCAGTACCGCTGGCGGCTGAACAGCCAGTCGCGCAGCTTGTAGGTGACGGTGGCCTCGCCGTGCCCGTGCGCGGCCAGCCACTCACTGGTCAGGCGACTCCCTTCGGCGACGGAGGTGACCGCGTTCAGGTCGAGACTGTCGTTGGCACTGTTCACGTAGGGGGCGTCGCCGACGAAGGCATCGGCCCACGTGGAGGTGTCGGTGCCGCGCCCGTCGGTGGGGTCCTGGATGGCGACGATGGGCAGGCCGAAGGTGCGGGCGAACTCGAAGTCGCGCTGGTCGCCGCACGGCACGGCCATGATGGCTCCGGTGCCGTAACCCATCAGCACGTAGTCGGCGATCCAGACCGGGATCTCCTCGCCGGTCAGGGGGTTGGTGGCGAAGGATCCGGTGAAGACGCCCGTCTTGTCCCGGGTGTCGTTCTGACGCTGGAAGTCGTCCTCGGCGGCGGCCTTGGCGCGGTAGGCGGCGACGTCGTCCGCCTGTGCCGGCGTGGTCAGTGACTCGACCAGTGGGTGCTCTGGCGCCAGCACCATGAACGTCGCGCCGAACAACGTGTCGGGTCGTGTGGTGAAGACCGTGATCCGCCCGGCGGGTGAATCGAAGTGGACCGTCGCACCCTCGCTGCGGCCGATCCAGTTGCGCTGCATGGCCTTGATCGCGTCGGTCCAGTCCAGGGTGTCGAGGTCGTCGATCAGGCGGTCCGCGTAGCTGGTGATGCGCATCATCCACTGGCGCATGTTGCGCTTGAACACGGGGTAGTTGCCGCGGTCGCTGCGGCCGTCGGCGGTGACCTCTTCGTTGGCGACGACGGTGCCCAGACCGGGGCACCAGTTGACGGGCGCATCACTCACGTAGGCCAGCCGCCATGTGTCGAGCTCCGCACGGCGCTGTGCCGGCGACATGGTGGCCCAGTCGCCCGTGGTCGCGCGGCGCGTGCCCGCGTCGAACTCGGCGACCAGTTCGTCGATCGGGCGTGCCTTCTGTGCCTCCGGGTCGAACCAGGAGTTGAAGATCTGCAGGAAGATCCACTGCGTCCAGCGGTAGTACTGCGGGTCGGTCGTGCTGACGCTGCGACGCGGGTCGTGGCTCAGGCCCAGGCGGCGCAGTTGGCGGCGGATGTTGGCGATGTTCTGGTTGGTCGTGATCGCCGGGTGCTGCCCGGTCTGGACCGCGTACTGCTCGGCAGGCAGCCCGAACGCGTCGAACCCCATCGTGTACAGGACGTTGTGGCCGGTCAGGCGCTGGTAGCGGGCGTACATGTCGGTGGCGGTGAAGCCCAACGGGTGGCCCATGTGCAGCCCCGCACCGCTCGGATACGGGAACATGTCGAGGATGAACGCCCGCGGCTTGGAGGCGTCGAAGCCGGCCGGGTCGGCCAGCGGACCGGCCGGGTTGGGCGTGGCGAACGTCGCCTCCGCGTCCCACCGATCCTGCCACCGGGCCTCGATGTCCTGAGCGAGCGCGCCCGTGTACCGGTGGGGTGGGGTGTCGGTCGTAGGGGCAGTCGTTGCCGGGTCGCTCATCACGGGTCCGATTCTACGAGACGACCCGTTGCCGCCCTCTGTTCATTCCGGCGTTGACCCGTCCGGCTTCTGGGCAGCCATCTCCCCGACTCGGGTTCTGGGAAGGGATCTTCCCGGTGCCCGGGAAGATCCCTTCCCAGAACGGGCCCCGGGTCCGAGTCAGGCGGACAGCGTGAGGGTCGCCCGGACGGATCCGGCTCGGGGAGTGCCGGCCGACACCTCCACCACGCTGCCCACGGGTCCGGTCACCACCCATTCGGCCTTTGCCCGGTCGGAAGTGAGGTCGTTCTGGCCGCCGAACACGCCGATGCTCGACGTCCTGCCGACCCGACCGGCGAGGTGCCCCATGTCGATGCGTGCGGTGCCGGACGCGAGCGCGACGCCGTCGGGAAGCTCGATCGCGGCCTCGACGGGTCGGGCGACCCTGCGCTCGATCGCCTTCACCGTCACGTTCGTCGGGAGCCAGCCCGCGTTCTCGACGACCAGCCTGATCCGCCAGCTGCCCTCGCCGAGCGCCACGACCTCGGTCGAGTGCAGACGCAGTTCGGGGGCGATCAGGGCGTGGAAGATCATGGCGTCGGTGTGTGGGGCGATCTCGGCCTCGAGCATCGACATCGGCGGGTTGCGGAACAAGGCGGCGTTGTTCCAGCCGCCGAGCTCCACCGTGCCGAGTTGGGGATGGTCGAACTCGTACCAGTCGACGTAGCCGTCGGGGGCATGGTCCTCGACCCACGACAGCAGTTGGAGCTCGTCGTCGAGCGGGTGGTCGACGAACCACTCGATCGGATGCGCATCGGTCAGTCCGGCAGCTCGCATCGGGCTCCAGAACTCGGTGGTCCAGGCGATCAGGCCCTGCTGGTCGTACGCCCAGCCGCTGCCGGTGCCCGTGATCACGTCCTTCGGGTCGTATCGGAACCCGTGGTAGACGCTGATGCACGGGTAGCCGGTGATGGCGGTCATTCGCTCGCCCAGCGCCTTGTAGACGCGCAGGTCGGCGGTGGGCAAGGCGTCGTCGGACTGGTTCTCGTAGGGTCGCAGGTGCACCCCGGAGAACGTGTGATAGGCGAGGTAGCCGGTGATGTTGGGTCGGTCGACGACTGCCTGCACGACGGCCCGCACCTCGGATTCACTGGTGGGGAAGTCGCCTGACCCCGACGGGCTCGGGATGGCCGGATGCCGCCGCCAGTCGAACGGGAAGTTGCGGTTCGAGTCGATGCCGGCGAGTAACGGTGCCGCCGGCATCAGGACGCCGTCGAAGTCGCCGATCGTGCCCTCGCGGAGCAGCCGGTAGTACGGGCCGGGGCCGTCCTCGTCGGGTTCGCGTGGCACCATCAGCCGAGGGTGGGCGGCGAGCGGCTTCCACGCGCCGTTCGGGTCTCGGAGGCGCATCTGCAAGAGGCGTCCGTCGTGATCGACGTCCTCGCTCACGAAACCCGGCTGCTGCTCGGCCCGCGGCCATGGCCGAACGGTGGACCGCACGATCGTCGGCAGTTCGGCGAGTGCCAGCTCGGCGCCATCCGGGTTCACCCGCGGGACGACGTAGAAGGTGCGGCGATCGAGCGCCCGCGTGACCTTCTCGTCGTGGCCGTAGCGGGTGACCAGGGCGTGGAGAAGGTGCAGCGAAGCGGCACCGGCCGTGAGTTCGGACGCGTGGATGTTGCCGTCGATCCACAGTGCCGGCTTCTCGTCGTGGGACCCCGTCGCCGGATTGGTGACCGTCGCCAGCCACAGCTCGCGACCCTCGTGGGAGTGCCCGATGCTGGACAGCTCCACGAGGCCGTTGCTCTCGGCGGCGAGCACCTGCATCCACTCGGTGAGCTCCTCGAAGCGCGGGAACCGGTCGAATCGGATGTCAGCCAATGTCGTCATGCGATCGATCTTTTCACGTGGTGAGATCGCCGAACCACGCCGACCGCGAAGTCAACCGGGGCTGCGACCGAGCATGCCGAGGAACTGCATCGTCGGCGAAGGGTCATCGGACGCCTCGATCGCGTCGCCGAAGAACGGCGGCATGCGCATCGCGTCGATCACGGGGAGCACTTGAGCGGTCGCATGGGCGACCAGGTCTGCGTCGAGATCGTCGTCGACCCCGGTGGCGCGGGCGAGGTCCCACGTGTGGGTGAGGGTGTCGACGACGTTCCAGGCAAGGCTGCTGTCGATGGTCTCCTGCGCTCGAAAGGTCTGCACCACCTTGTCGAGGATTCCCGGACCGTCGATCGCCGCGAGCACCGACTCGCGGGCTGCCGACCAGGCGCCGAGCGGATCGTCACCTGCCAGATGGCCCGGCGAGCCGTACGGGTTTAGTGTCGGCTCGACGCCGGTCGCCAGGGCCCCGATGTACCCCTGGACCGCGATCACATGTCCGAGGACATCGAGCGCTGTCCAGCCCTCACAGGGGGATGCGTTCGACCAGGCGTCGTCCGGCACCATTCGAACTACGTGGTCGAAGCCATAGAGCGTCTTCACATAGATGCGCATGTTCGTCGACATCGACCGAGCGTAACCGAGCCCCAGTGGCCCGGGACGCGTACGCTCGGCGGGTGGTCACCGACGCTGTCGCAGCTCGTCTGTTCGCCTCGCTGGTGGCCGATCGCCTCGCGGTGCTCGGCGATCGGTCGGATCTCGAGGTGGTGTCCCTCGCGGTCAACGGTGAGCGGGTCGACGTGGTCGCCCGATCGGGCGGCGACGAGTGGCGGGTGGTGTTCGGGGCGACCGAGACCGGCACCGTCGAGTGGGTCGACGTCATCGCGCGTCCGCCAGAACTCGTGCCGGTCTCCGGTGGTCGGGCGGTCATCGTCAACGGACCGTCCAGCTCCGGGAAGTCCACCGTCCTGCGCGCGCTGAAGGCCGAGGCAGCGGAGACCTGGGTCGTGTTCGACGAGCCGATGTTCGGTGACGTCGAGATCGGCCACCTCGTCTGGCGTGACGGTGCGCCATCGTTGCACCGTGGCTTCCTCGACGGCATCGCCGCACTCGCCCGGGCCGGCAACCGCGTCGCGTTGGCGGCCGGCGGTCACCCGTTCACCTGGTTCGAAAGGGCGTTCGCCGGGATCCCGACCGTACGCGTCGGGCTCGACTGTCCCGCCGACGAACTGCGCCGTCGCGAAGGCGACCGGACCGACGTGCCCGGAGGCTGGGCCGAGGCGTCGCTCGCGATCCACGAGGGATGGCAGTACGACCTCCGATTCGACTCGAGCACGACGTCGGCAGAGGTGATCGCCGATGAGGTACTTCGCGCCGTCGACGGGTTGAGCTCGGAGCCCGATCACTCCACCAGCGCGTGAGCTCGCACGGGAAACGTGCCCATGCCTTCGACCTTCGGTGGGACGGCCGAGAACCGAAAGCCTCGACGGGGGAGCGAGACGAGGTTCGTGAGGTGCTCCACGATCGGGACTCCTGCACCGAGCAACGTGGTGTGCACCGGTCGCCCCTGTCCGAGGGGTCCCGATGTGGCATCGATGTTCAACGAGTCGATGCCTACGACGGCGGCGCCGCGCTCGACGAGCTTCTGGGCGGTGGCGACCGCGAGATGAGGATGGTCGACCAGGTACTGCGGCGTGCCGAAGTGGTCGCCGTGACCGGTGAGGAACAGCACCGCCCGGCCGGTCACCTCGACGCCGTCGAGCACGTCCGGTCCGATCACGCGCTCGCCACGGCAGTCGATGCAGATGCCTTCGACGGCCGACACGCGTTCCAGCGGCAGCCCGGCCAGGTCGTGGCCCTCCACGAAGCGGTGGAACGGCGTGTCCAGGTACGTGCCGGTGTTGCTGCACATCGTGATCATCCCGATCTGGAAGGTCACGCCGGGGCCGTACACCTGCTCGGCGGCGGCTCGGTCGAGGTGGTCGAAGATCTGCGGCTCGGGAAGCCCCGGGTACGTCGACAGGCCGTCGGTGATCACGTGGCTGAGGTCGACGAGGTGTGCCATGAAGTCAGTCTTGTCGGCGGATCGGCGAACCTCGCGCCGACTTCCGGGTCGCACTACGGTGGCTGGTCATGTCAGGTCCTCGCTCCGACACCGACTCCATCGTCTCCCGACTCATCGCCGCTGCGGATCGTCCGACGGGCGTGCACTTCGTGGGCCCCAGCGTCGTACCTGCCGACGGTGATCCGTTCGTGTCCTGGGCGCAGGTCCACGACGAAGCTCGTGTGGTCGGGGCCGCGCTGCAGGCACGGGGGCTGGTGCCGGGCGATCACGTCGCGATCCTCGGCCCCACCTCGCGCTCGCTGATCACCATCATCCAGGGCTGCTGGTTGGCCGGCATCGCCAGCATGGTGCTGCCGCTGCCGATGCGGATGGGGTCGTTGGAGGCGTTCGTCGAGAGCACCAGGGCGCGCATCCGTCACGGCGACGCCAAGCTCATCCTCATCGACGACATGCTCGCCGCGTTCTACGAGTCGGCTCCCGGCGATCCGCCGATCGAACCGATGGCAGCGGTGCTCCCCGGTGCCGCGGGCGTGCCCAGTGGTGAACGTCTGGAACTGCCTGAGTACGACCCCGAGCGGCTGGTCATCCTGCAGTACACGAGCGGCTCCACCAGCGAGCCCAAGGGGGTGATGATCCCCGATCGCGTCCTGCGGGCCAACCTCGACGCCTCGTGCGAGGCCGCCGAGCTGGGCGAGGACGAGGTGATGGTCAGCTGGCTGCCGCTGTACCACGACATGGGGCTGGTCGGCTTCCTGTCGCTGCCGATGACCAACGGGGTGCAACTGGTGCAGGCGGCACCGCAGGACTTCCTCGCCAAACCCGGCAACTGGATGCAGTGGATCAGCGACCACCGCGGCACGGCCACCGCCGGCCCCAACTTCGCCTGGGTGCTCGCCACCCGGGCGCTGGGCCGGATGGAGCAACTCGACCTCTCCTCGCTGACGCTGGCGCTCAGCGGCGCGGAGCCCGTGGACCCCAACGCGGTCGAGGCATTCGTGCGCGCCGCCGAGCCCTTCGGGTTCCGCTCCGGCAGCGTGTTCCCTGCGTTCGGCATGGCCGAGGTGGCCATCGGCGGAGCGTTCCCGACCCGGCATCGCGGGCTGGTGTGCGACTCGGTCGATCGGCTGGTCCTCGAACGTGATCGGGTGGCCAAGCCACTCGATCTCGTCGACGCGACCGAGGAGATCGACGTGCGACGCCTGCCCCTCCTCGGCAAGGCCGTGCCCGGACTGGAGATGAAGGTCGTGCACCCCGACACGTACGAGGAGCTACCGGAGCGTCATGTCGGCGAGCTGCTGCTGCGAGGCACGTCGGTCACGCCCGGGTACTACAAACGACCCGATGCCACTGCGGCGCTGTTCCGTGACGACTGGCTGTGCACCGGCGATCTCGCCTATCTCGTCGACGGCGAACTCGTGCTCTGCGGCCGCATCAAGGACGTCATCATCGTCGGTGGTCGCAACGTCTTCCCCGAGGACATCGAGCGTGCCGTCGGCGTGCTCGACGGTGTGCGCGCCGGCAACGTGATCGCGTTCGGCGTGGAGGGTTACAAGGGCAAGGAGAGCGTGGTCGTCGTCGCCGAAGTGCGCACCGACGACCCCGACGTCGTGCGCCACGAGATCCACCACCGGGCGCTCGACGTCTGCGGCCTCCCGCCGCGCGACGTCATGCTGGTGAAGCCCGGCACGCTGCCCAAGACCTCGTCGGGCAAGCTGCAGCGGGCCAAGTGCCGCGAGCTGTACCTCGCCGACGAGCTGGAGCTGATCTGAGATGAAGGTCGTCTACACCCCGACCCACCTGCGCCACGACCCCCATGTGGAGTTCGAGACCTCGTCCGCGCACTCGCCGTTCGAGCACATCGGTCGCGCCGAGGCCATCCGCGAGACCCTGCAGGCCGACGCCCGCTTCGAGTTCTCCGCGCCGACGGAGTGGGGCCTCGCTCCGATCGAGGCGGTCCACGAGGGCGGGCTGGTGCGGTTCCTCGAGGAGGGCTGGCGGCTGTTCGCCGCCGAGCACCCCGGCGTGCGCGACGTCGTGCCCGACGTGTTCTACCGCCCTGCGCTGCGGGACAAGATGGGGGAGCGCGGCGAACCGGTGTCGATCAACGGCCGCTTGGGGTACTGGTGCTTCGAGACCACGACGCCGCTGACCGAGGGCACCTACGTGGCGGCGCTCGCCGCGGTCGACACCGCGCTGACGACCGCGCAGCTCGTGCTCGACGGTGAACGCGCCGCGTACGGGCTGTGCCGCCCGCCCGGACATCACGCGACGTCGTCCATGTACGGCGGGTACTGCTTCTTCAACAACGCCGCAGTGACCGCCCACCACATCGCCGCATCCACGGGGTCGAAGGTCACGGTGCTCGACGTGGATTACCACCACGGCAACGGCACCCAGCAGATCTTCTACGACCGCGACGACGTCCAGTACGTGTCGCTGCACGGCGACCCGGTGCGGGCGTACCCGTACTCGATGGGCTACGCCGACGAGACCGGTACCGGCCGCGGACTCGGTCACAACATCAACGTCCCCATGCCGCTGCGTGCGGACGACGACCGCTACGTGGACACGCTGGCCGCGATCTGCGATCGCATCACTGCGTTCGACCCGTCAGTGCTGATCGTGTCGCTGGGTCTCGACACGTTCATCACCGACCCGATCTGCGATCTCGCCGTCACCACGGAAGGCATGGGTCGCTGTGGCGCCGTGGTCCGGCAACTCGGTCTGCCGACGGTGGTCCTCCAGGAGGGCGGCTACGACGTCGACGCGCTCGGCGCGAACGTCCAGTCCTGGCTGGTCGGCCTCGGCGCCTGACGCCCGCCCCGCTGGCCTGTGGGTGCCTTCTGCCATCGGGCGGGGTGGATTTTCCGCCTCCGCCGATGACACGAAGCCGCAGGTCGGGGTGAGGGAGGCGAGCGCGCGTCGTCGCCGGGTGCGCGCTGGTTGTGCGCTCAGCCGGCCAGGTCGGCGAGCACCTCGAGGATGCCGTTGCCGTACTGGCTGAGCTTGTTCGGCCCGATGCCCTTGATCGCTGCCAGGGCGTCGAGTGACGACGGGAGCCGCACGGCGATCTCGTGCAACGCCGAGTCGGGCAGCACCGTGTACGCCGGCTTGCCCGCCGCTGCGTGGCGACGCCAAGCGCGCAAGGCTTCGAACGTCGCCGCTTGATCGGCCGTGAGCCCGTCGCCCGGCTTCGCGGCAGGCGCCGGCCGGGTGGCGGCGCGGGTGGGCGCGACCACTGTGCGGCGGCGCTCGCTGGGCTCCGTGCTGCAATCGGTGATGAACGGCGACGGATGATCCGACGGCACGACCAGCACATCGCGTTGCGCTCGTGTGATGGCGACGTGGAACAGCCGACGTTCCTCCTCGACGTCGGTGGCGAGACGGTGCGGGAACTGATCGGCATCGGCGTGGTGCAGCACCACGAACGGCCACTCCTGGCCCTTCACGCGGTGCACGGTCGCCAGCGTCACTCCATCGTCCTGCCAGCGGGCGGAGAGTGCATTGCGCAGCCAGCGCTCGAACGCTGCTGGGTCGGGCTGGAGCTCCGCCAGCTCCGCGAGCGCCGTGAGGTCGTCGTTCTGGGCGGCGCGGTTCATCCCGTGGCGATGGATGTCGAGCGTGGCGATGCTGTTGGCGAGACCCATCTGGTCGCGGAGTGCGGCGAACAGTTGCGACGTGGTGCGGTGACCGCTCACGCCCCGCTGCAGCTTCTCGATGTCGTCGGCGAACTCGGTGACGCTCTTCGCGTCGCGCTCGGTGGTGATGCGGTCGGCCAGACGGCGCAGGCCAGCCACCGTCGATTGTTCGGCCACCCATCCCGACACCCGCGGGTGCATCGAACGGGACGGGCGGCGCAGTGCCTCGCCGACGTCGGACGGATCGAGAGCGCCGTCTGCGGTCGCCAACCTCAACCAGGCCAACGCTGCTCGGACTGCGGTGCGCTCCAGGAACTCCCGCCCCACGCCACCGCTGGTGGCGATCCCGGCCGCGTGCAGTCCGACCTGTACAGGGACGAGCAAGGAGTTGACGCGGGTGAGCACGGCGATCTCGTGGGGCGCCAGCCCGGCGTCGACCGCCGTGTGCACGGCCCCGACGGTGGTGCTCACCGACGCGCCGTCGTCCGGTGCGACCATGAACCCGTCGCGGTCGGGCTGCGCGGAGCGGATGACCTTGGCGATTCGACGCCGGTTGTGGCGGAGCAGGGTGTCGGCCGCCCGAACGATGCCGCCCGGGCATCGGTAGTTGACCTCGAGGGGATGCTGGCCGGCGCCGGGGAACAGCCCGGCGAAGTCGATCAGCCATGCCGGATCGGCGCCGTTGTAGCCGTAGATGGTCTGGTCGTCGTCGCCGACGCCGAACACCGCCGCGTCGGGCCCGGCGAGCAGGCGCACGAGCAGCAGGTGCGCGGGCGTCAGGTCCTGGAACTCGTCGACGAGCAGCACCCGGCACGCCCGCTGCGCGACCGCACGGGCATCGGGATCGGTGAGCAGGAGCACGATCGCCCGGAAGATCTGCTCGTCGTAGTCGAGCGATCCGGCTCGGGCGAGTTCGGAGCGGTACGTGGAGAAGACCTCCGCGAAGCCCTCGACGTCGCCGTCGTAGGTCTTCTCGACCTCGACCGGGTCGCGTAAGCCCAACCGTGCCGACGAGAGCGCCTCCAGCCAGGTCGCGACCGGGTCGGCGTTGCGCTTGCGGGGGAAGGTGACCAGGCGGCCGATGATGCGGCGCACCTCCGGCTCGTCGATGGTGGCGTAGCGCTGGGGTTGGCGGGCGAACGGCGCCGAGCCGTTGACGATGGCGAGGGCGATGGCGTTGAGCGTGCGGACCTGCAGGCCGGGCAGGTCGCGGGTGCGCTCGACGATCTCCTCCTGGGCCCGTTTGTTGAAGGCGACGAGGCACACGGCCGAGGGTGGAAGCTGCCAGTGACGCACGAGGTGCCGGGCGCGCTCGGTGAGGACACGGGTCTTGCCCGAGCCGGCCGGGGCGATGATGCGAGCCGCGCCGTCGGGATGGGTGACCGCCGCCAGTTGGTCGGGCGCGAGATCGGCGAGCGAGTCGTTGTCGACGGACACCTTCAACGAGCGGTGTTCGATGCTCACCCGGTGGACGACGCCCAGCCCATCGACGGGCGGGGAGAACCGGGGTGGACCACCGTCGATCCACAACCGGGTGCCGTCGGGCAGTTCGACGTCGCCGCGTCCATCGATCACCGGGGTCGCCCCGAGCGCGGAGGCCGCGTCGAGCGCGCCCCAGCGGGCGCCGTCGCGGGCGTCGACGGTGTTCGCTGTCAGGACGTGGCGCAGGGTGTCGACCGCGAAGGTGAACCGCGGTCCGAGTTCGTGGGGCGGGGCGGTGGAGCGGCCTGGAGCGAGGCGCTCGGGGGCGATCCGGTCGTCGACCTCGAGCACGACGCCGGCACGCTGGTGGGCGAGCGCCTGGAGTTCGACGAGCAGCGCGTCGTCGGCGGTGACCACCACACGCGGCGCATCGGCCCACTCCTCGGGTGGCGACTGCCCGGGTCGCACGAGCACGTTGCGGCCCAATGCCGGCGGCCCGCGGCGTGCGGTCGCGTCGGACCTCGGGGGCCGAGCTGGGGTCGGAGTGTCGACCTCCTCGGGCCGGGCGGAGGGGGTGTCGAACAGGCTCGGTGGTGCATGGTCGTCGGCGACGGCCTCCACGCCACCGGTGCGCTGCCAGCAGTCGCGCACCTCGGCGGCGGACCCGTGGCTCCCGCCGCAGTAGACGCACGGGATGGAGAGGGTGCGGGCGGCGGCCATCGCGCCACCTTATCGAACAGATGTTCTTGCGGAAACCGGGCTCACGCCGGACGGGCCACCTTGATCCGGCGCAGCGGCGGCAGGGTCGGGGGCGGCTGCTTGCGCGGCGGGAGCGTGGCCAGGAGCACCGTGGTCGCCTCGGCGATCACGGCGACCGCGTGCTCGAACGGTTCCGCGGTGGCCGGTGACAAGCTCTGCACGCCGCTGACCTTGCGGACGTACTGACGGGCGGCGGCCTCGATCTCCTCGGGCGTGGCCCCGGGCTCGAGCCCGCGGAGGGTGGTGATGTTGCGGCACATGCCGACGACGATAGGCGACCGGGTCACGGTGTACCGTCCGCCCATGAGCACACAGCGATTCGACGGACGGGTGGTGGCCATCACCGGCGCAGCGGGCGGCATCGGCAGGGAAGCGGCGCTTCGCTTCGCCGCGGAGGGTGCATCGGTCGTCGCCGTCGATCTCGCGGGTGACGCGCTCGACGAGACCGTCGGCCTCGTGATCGAGGCAGGCGGAAAAGCGGTGGCCGTCGCTGCCGACGTGACGGACGAGACTCAGGTGCGTGCGTACGTGGAAGCCGCGGTCGGTGTGTACGGGGGCCTCGACGCGCTCGTCAACAACGCCGGCATCGAGGGCCCGGTCACGCCACTCACCGAGACCGACGTCGCCCAGTTCGATCGCGTCCTGGCGGTCAACGTGCGTGGCGTGTTCCTGGGGATGAAGCACGCCGGCCCGGTCATCGCCGGCCGGGGCGGCGGCGCGATCGTCAACCTCTCGTCGGTCGCCGGGCTCAGCGGCACACCGGGCATCGTCGCCTACGGCGCCTCCAAGCACGCGGTCATCGGCCTCACCAAGACCGCTGCGCTCGAGTTCGCCCCGCTGCACATCCGGGTCAACGCCGTGTGCCCGTCACCGATCGAGACCCGCATGATGCGCTCGCTCGAGGAGGGCATGAACCCCGCCGATCCCGCCGCCGTGCACGACCTCATCGCCGCGTCGATCCCGCTCGGGCGTTATGGCGAACCCGTCGATGTCGCCGCGCTCATGATGTTCCTGTGCAGCGACGACGCCGCCTTCCTCAGCGGCACCGCGATCCCCATCGACGGTGCGATGCGCGCCCGCTGAACCCGTTCGCACGACGGCTTCTGGACAGGGCTGTTCCCGGTTTCCGGGAACAGCCCTGCCCAGAAGCGGCCACGGGCAGATCCCTGACCAGAAGCCGACGGGATCAGGCGGCTTTCAGGTCGGCGAGGACCTGGGCCCAACGCTCCGGGTCGCTCTTGTACGGCGCGTAGAAGCTGATCCGCTGGATGACGTCGCCGTAGCGGCGGTGAAGTTCCGGCGCAACCGTCTCGGGCTGGCCGACGACGGCGAAGGTGTTGAGCACCTCGTCGGTGATGAGGTTGCCCATCTCGACCCACTCGCCCAGCTTGGAGAGGCGGTTCAGTTCCTCCTGCATCCCGCCCCAGCCGTGCACGTCGAGGACGCCGCGGTAGGCCGGGGTGCTGCCGTAGAACGCGATCTGCTGACGAGTGCCGGCCGCCGCTGCCGCCATCTCCTCCTCGGTGTTGCCGGTGACGACGAACGACGGGCCGATGATCTCGAACCCCTCCATCGTCTTGCCGGCCTTGGCGCGACCCCGGGCGAGTGCCGGGATCGTGACCTCGCGCAGGTACTTCTCCGTGGTGAAGCCGTGGCAGAGGAAGCCGTCGCAGACCTCGCCGGCGACCTCGGTCATCAGTTCACCGACACCGGCGAGGAAGATCTTCGGCACACCGAAACCGGCGAGATCGGCGCGTTCGGGCGTGAAGAACGGGGTCATCAACGTGTGCGTGTAGAAGTCGCCGCGGAAGGCCAGAGGGGTCCCGTTCTCCCACGTGTCCCAGATGGCGCGGATGGCCATGATCATCTCGCGCATGCGAGGGGCCGGGTGGCTCCACTCCATGCTGAAGCGCTTGGTGATGTGCGGCTTGATCTGGCTGCCCAGCCCCAGGATGAAGCGGCCCTTGGAGAACGACTGCAGGTCCCAGCCGATGTTGGCGAGCGTCATCGGGTTGCGGGCGAACGCGACCGCGATCGACGTGCCGAGCTCGAGCGTCTCGGTGTGCTCGGCGCCGAGCAGGAGGGGGAAGAACGGGTCGTGGCTCGTCTCTGCCGTCCACGCGCCGCTGTAGCCGGCGGCCTCCAGCTCCTTGGCCTGCGCTCCTGCCGTGTGCAGGTTCGTGCTGATGCCTCCGTCGACCTTCATGGTTCCCTCCGTGCCTCGAACGTGACAGCAAGGTAGTCGCGCGACAGCGTGGGTGAGTCAGTCGTGAGTCGCTCGTGAGTCAGTCGTCCTGGTCGCGGAGGAACCGTTCGAACTCGGCGGCGAGCTCGTCGCCACTCGGGAGGTCGGCGGTGCCGAGCGAGTTGCTCTCCTGCGCGGCCTGGTCGTACGCCAGCTCGAGCTGGCGCACCATCTCACGGTGCTCGTCGTTGCTGCTGACGAGTTGGTCGATGCGTGCCCGCTGGATCTCCGCCTCCGACGCGAGCGAGGTGGCGTCGACCGTGATCCCGGTGACTTCGCGGAGCCCGTCGAGCAGGGCGACCGACGCGGCGGGGTAGCTCATCGCGCTCACGTAGTGCGGCACCTGCACCCACAGGCCCAACGACGCGATGCCCGCCTCGGTGAGGCCGTGTTCGAGCACCGCGCTCACGCCTGCAGGCACGTCGACGGAGCTCTTCAGGTACGGCACATTGGCGATCACGTCGGCCGACGGTGACGTACTGGACAGACGTGCGGGGCGGGTGTGCGGTGCGGCGAACGGGTAGCTCCCGAGCGCGACCATCTGGTACACGCCGAGCCGCAGCGCGAGCTCGGACACCGCCGACGCGAAGCCGCGCCACTGCGCGTCGGGCTCGGGTCCGGTGAGGGTGAGCACCGGATGACCGTTCGGGTCGGTGCCCGAGTTGAGCTGGATGTCGCTCCAGACGAGCCGCGTGTTGACGCCGTCGCGGAGCTCCATGATCGGTCGACGGGCCCGGTAGTCGATGAACGTGTCGCTGTCGAAGGTGACCAGTGGTGTGGTCGCGCAGCCGGAGTCGAGTGTGCTCATGGCCGAGGCCGCCGCACCGCTCGCGTCGATCCATCCGCTGAGCATCACCACCAGCACCGGCCGGTCGAGCTCCGGAAGTTCGCCGTGGATCTCGTAGGCCGCGGTCACGACAACGTCTCCAACTGTGCCAGCGCGCTCGCCGCGGCCGCGTCGACCTGGAGCTTGAACGGCTCGAGCTCGGCGGCGTCGCGCACCCCGAGCGCCCCACCGAGGTAGCGCGAGTAGACGCCCTCCAGGATGCACGCCAGCTTCCAGTACGCGAAGGACACGTAGAACGGCAGCGCAGAGATGTCGCGGCCGGACACGGCCGCGTATCGCTCGGCCAGTTCGCTCCGTTCGAAGAAGCCAGGCGCGGTGGTGGCGGACCCGTTCCATGCCGAGGCCGGGTCGTGGGGGCCGGTCCAGTACACCTGCAGCAACCCGAGGTCGGCCAGCGGATCGCCGAGCGTGCAGATCTCCCAATCGAGCACGGCGACCACGTGTCCCTGCGCGTCGACCATGCAGTTGTCGAGTCGGTAGTCGCCGTGGACGATCGTGGCCGGACCCTGCTCGGGGATTCGGCGGGACAGTTCGTCGTGGACGGTGTCGACCGCGGTGAGCTCGCGTGTCTTCTGCTGGTTCCACTGGCCGTACCACCGCTTCAACTGGCGGGCGATGTACCCCTCGTGCTTGCCCAACTCGGCGAGACCCGACGCCGCCAGATCGACGGAGTGGATGGCCACCATCGTGTCGACGAGCGACTCGCTCGCCGTCCGTCGGGCGTCGGTGCTCAGCACGGCCTCGGCCGTCGCCCGATCGCGCAGCACGTACCCGTCGACGAAGCCCATCACGTAGAACGGGGCGTCGTTCACCGCAGGGTCGTCGCAGAACCCGAGCGCGGGGGCGACCGGCACGGCCGACGACTGCAGGCCGCTGATGATGCGGTGCTCGCGCCCCATGTCGTGCGCGCTGGCCAGCACGTGTCCGAGCGGCGGCCGGCGCACGACGAATCTGGCGCCGTCCGTGCCCGTGACGGCGTAGGTCAGGTTGGAGTGGCCACCGGCGATGACGTCGAACGTGAACGGTCCATGGGCGGTGGGCACGTTGGCGTGCAGCCACTCGGTGACTGCGGGGACATTGATGCCAGGCACGTCGGTCATGGTGTTCGTACCGTATCGGCGCCGGGCGGTCGGTACCGCCCTCGGGCGGTATCGTGCCCTCATGTCCACCGATGTCACCGACGCAACCTTCCAGACCGACGTCATCGAGCGGTCGTTCACCGTGCCCGTGGTGGTCGACCTCTGGGCGCCGTGGTGTGGCCCGTGCCGCACGCTCGGGCCGATCCTGGAGAAGGTGATCGACGCCACCGACGGCCAGGTCGAGCTGGTCAAGGTCGACACCGACCAGAACCCGGCGATCTCGCAGGCCTTCCAGGTGCAGTCCATCCCAGCGGTGTACGCGCTCAAGGACGGGCAGGTCGTCGACGGTTTCATGGGTGCGATGGCCGAGCACGTCGTGCAGCAGTTCGTCGACACGCTCATTCCCAGCGAGGGTGAGCAGACCCTGGCGGCGCTCATCGCCGAGGGGACCGAGGGCTCCTACCGGGCGGCACTCGAGCTCGACCCGGGCAACGAGGATGCGATCGTCGGCCTCGCCGAGCTCCTCGTGGCCCGCGGTGAGGGCGAGCAGGCGCTGCAGTTCCTGGCACGAATTCCCGAGTCCGACCGCACCAGGGTGGTGGCCGCCAAGGCCCGAGTGCCGTTCGCCCCCGATGACGACCACGACGCCACGCTCGAGGCGCTCCTCGACGAGGTCAAGGCCGACGAGGACGCGCGTCAGCGCTTCCTCGACATCCTCGAGCTGATGGGTCCCGACGACCCCCGAACAGCCGGCTACCGCAAGAAGCTGACAGCCAGGCTCTTCTGAGCATCGCTCGCAGCGAGCGCACATCGGCCGTGGGGGTGCCTTGAAAGTTCATCTGGTCGACGGAACCTTCGAACTGTTCCGCTGCTTCCACGGCGCGCCTCGAGCACAGCACGACGGGCACGAGGTCGGGGCAGCGAGGGGGCTGTTCGCGACGCTCGTGGCACTGCTCGCCCAACCCGACGTCACCCACGTCGCCGTTGCGTTCGACTCGGTCGTCGCCCCGCCCCCACGTCGGGGCCAAGGCGCCGAGGCCCTCATCGCCGCCCAGGCGCCGCTCGCCGCCGCCGTCGCCCGCAGCCTCGGCGTCACGATGTGGCCGAGCGGCCGCTATCAGGCCGACGAGATCCTCGCCACTGCGGCGGCGCGTTTCGCCGCCGATCACGACGTCTCGCAGGTGGTGATCTGTGCGACCGACAACGACTTCAACCAGTGCGTCGTGGGGGAGCGCGTCGTCGTGCTCGACCGCATTCGCGACGTGGTCACCGACGAACCCGCCGTGTTCGAACGATACGGGGTGGCCCCCGATCAGATCCCGGACCTGTTCGCCCTCGTCGGCGACCGCAGCGACGGTCTGCCCGGCGTGCCCGGCTGGGGGCTTCGATCCGCGGGCACGATGCTCGCTCGCTACGG
Source organism: uncultured Acidimicrobiaceae bacterium (assembly GCA_963720695.1). Classification (GTDB taxonomy): domain Bacteria; phylum Actinomycetota; class Acidimicrobiia; order Acidimicrobiales; family Ilumatobacteraceae; genus UBA668. The sequence goes on along the minus strand of CAVRGG010000001.1, from coordinate 1,215,926 downwards.
CACGGTCGACGCGATCCCGCTCGACGCCGCCACGTGGGACGTCTCGGTGCGCAACAAGAAGGCGCTCGCGGCTTCTCTGAGTGAGCGCCGCGAGGAGGCGTTGCTGTGTCGCGACCTCTCCCGACTGCGCATCGATCTCCCGTTGCGACAGGTCGCCACCGACCTCGCGTGGAGAGGGGCGTCACATCCGCGTGTGGCAGCGCTGTGCGAGCTCCTCGGTGACGACTCCGCCGCAGCGCGCATCGAGCGCTGGGTGGACTGATCGATCAGGCCAGCGCGTCGCGCAGTTCGACGAGCCGTTCGGGCACCACCCGGTACCACATCCACACGCCTCGTTTGTCGGACACGACGAGGCCGGCCTCGCGGAGGACCTTGAGATGGTGACTCACCGTCGGCTGGCTCTTGCCCAGCGGTCCGACCAGGTCGCAGGCGCACACCTCGCCTGCGTCGGAGGTCGCGATCAGTGAAAGCACCCTGAGGCGGGCGGGATCGGCGAGCGCGGCGAATGCCGCTGCCAGCGAGTCGGCCTGTTCGACGGTGAGCGCCGCGTCACCGACACCGCCACAGCACTGCACGATGGTGGGCGTCTCGGGTCGGACGGAGCGTGCCATGGGAACTCCTCGTGCTGATTCGACGAAGACATTGACAGTCATCAATGTCTTGGTTAGGGTATCGACATCGATCAATATAACATCCCGATCCCGTTCGAAGGAGTTCCCATGTCACGTGTCCAACTCGCCCTCAACGTCACCGACCTCGATGCCGCCATCGCCCACTACAGCGCGCTGTTCTCGGCCACTCCCGCCAAGATCAAGCCCGGTTACGCGAACTTCGCCATCGCCGACCCGCCGCTCAAGCTCGTGCTCATCGAGAACGCCGAGGCCGAGCACGGATCGATCAATCACCTCGGCGTCGAAGTCGAGACCCGCGACCAGGTCGCCGAGCAGCACCGACGGATCACGGCCGAGGGCCTCGCCAGCGTCGTCGAGGGCGAGACCACCTGTTGCTTCGCCGTCCAGGACAAGTTCTGGGTCGACGGCGGCCCCACCGACTTCGAGATCTACACCGTGCTCGCGCCTGCGGACGTGATGCATCCGGCCGAGTCCGAGTGCTGTGCACCGGTCGTGGGCGAAGCGTCGATGGCCGAGCCGGTCACCCTCGGGCGCTGCTGCTGACCACGCGCTGCTCGGGCCGACAAGACTGAGCAAGTGCAGCCCGTCACCGCAGCCCGCAACGCCCTTTGGGGCGTCACCGTCGTGGTGTGGCTGGCGCTCGTACGGCTCGGCGTCGCCTTCCTCACCAACGAGCTCGACTGGCGGTACGTCGCCGGCCAGAGCCGGCGGGATGCGCCGTGGTACTACCGCCTCGCCGGCGTGTGGGGTGGCAGCGAGGGATCGCTGCTGCTGTTCGCCGGCATCGTCGGCCTCGTTGCGTCCATCGCCGCGTGGCGGGTGCGTCGTCCGGCGGTGCTGTGGTTCGCCACGGCCACCGTCGTGCTGCTGACCGCGATCGACCTCTGGCTGGTGAGCCCGTTCGGCACACTCGACGCACCAGCACTACGCGGCTTCGGACTGACGCCGATCCTCGAGCATCCGGCGATGGCGGTGCATCCGCCGCTGCTGTACGTCGGGTTGGCGTGTGCGCTCGGAGCGGCGATGTTCGCGCTCGACGGCCGCGCTCCCACGGTGTGGCTGCGGGCGGTCATCGCCGTGGTTGCCCTGGCGATGGCCATCGGCGGGTTGTGGAGCTACGTCGAGCAGGGATGGGGTGGCTACTGGGCGTGGGACCCGGTGGAGAACACCTCGCTGATGGTGTGGCTCGCCGCCGTCGTCGCGCTGCACGTGCCGGAGCGACGGGCATTCTCGCTCGCACCGTGGATGCTCGTGCTCGTCGGCGCCACGCTCGTGCGGTCCGGCGCCACACCCAGCATCCACGGTTTCTCCGAGCAGGCCAGCGTCGGATGGGCGCTGCTCGCGCTGACGCTCGCCAGTGGGCTGGCGTTCGCCCTGCTGCGGCCGCGAGCCACCTCCGAGGCGCTTCCGCCGGCATCGCGGGTGCCCGCGATCGCGGGTGCCGTGGTCCTCGTGGTGGTCGCGCTGGGCACGCTGGCGCCCGTCGCGATCGACGTCTTCGGGTCGCGGCCCGCTGCGGTGCGCGGCGAGTTCTTCGCCCGCACGGTGGGGTTGGTGGCGCTGGTCTGCGTCCCGTTCCTGGCGTTGCGCATCCGCCGCCCACACGCCCGCCTCGCACACGTCGGGGTCCTGGTGCTCCTCGTCGGGATCGGGGCCACCACGTTCGACCAGCAGCAGCAGGTCACGCTCGCCCCCGATCTTCTCGTTCGGGCAGCCGGTCTCGACGTCACGGCGCGCGGGGTGTCCGTGGAACCGGGCCCTCGCGCCGATGTGCAGGCGGTGGTCGCCGACGTCGAGGTGAACGGCCGGCTGATGCGCCCGTCGCTCGTGGCCTACCCGGAGCGAGGTGGTGTGCTGGCGGAGACGGCGATGGTCACGAGGCCGTGGCGCGACATCCAGGTCACCCTCGTCGACGCGAGTGACAGCGGGGCGATGACGGTCGTCGTCCGGCAGCGGCCGCTGATGTGGTTGGTGTGGTTCGGCGTGCTGCTGACGACCGCCGGCGTGCTCACGGCGAACTGGCGTCGTCCTCGCCGGACGAGCCCGACTGCCGAGCCCGTTTCCTCGCCAACAACTCGTTGACCGCTGCGGTCTGCTTCCCCGCCGAGGGCGCCGACGGCTTCGTGGCGGGGGCCTGCGATGTCGCCGTTGTCGTTGGCATGGTCGTTGGCGTGGTCGTTGGCATGGTCGTTTGCGTTGTCGTCGCCGTGCGGTTCGGTGTCGCCGTCGGGGTGTGGTGCGGATCGGCCACGCCGAGACGGGGCAGCGACGCCCGCACGCGACGACCCGTGGCTGCCAGGCCCTGCGTCGCGCCCGAGAGGGTCGCGCCCCGGACCGAGAGGCGTGACAGCGCCACGGCGATCGGCCACAGGAGCGCGGCGAGCAGGAGCAGTGGGCCGAGCAGTGCCATGCGCCGGAACCCTGCGGTCAACCCGTCGGAGAGCCAGGCGTCGGCGGGCTCGATCTCGCCGCGCCCGTCCGCCGCCGCCGACACCCGCGCCATGAGCGCAGCGTCGCTGCTGCCGGGGGAGTACTCGGCCGGGTAGCTCTCGCTGGCGAGCGTGCTGCCGGCGAGCACCGTCGCCCCGTCGGCGGTGACGTTCACCCCGACCGCGTAGGTGCCGCTGCGCGTCGCCGGCATCTCGGCTTCGAAGGTGTCCGGGCCGACGCGGTCGAGCGGCACCTGGTAGCGCTGACCGTCGGGCCCGGCGACCGTCGCGGTGGCGGTGGAACCGTCCGGGAAGTTCGTGGCCGACTCCATCGTGATGTGCAGCCGACCGTTGCGCACCTGCGCCTGCGCCGCACCGGCGGTGTCACCCGACTGGAACGTGTCCTTCACGACCCGACTCCAGAAGTCGACGTAGCCGTCCCAGTTGGCCCACTGCTGCGACCACTGCTCGCTCGCGTCGCTCGTCCAGCTGCTCACTCGACCCAAGCCCGCCTGCCAGGTCGCGAGCAGCGGGTCCCGATCGGGGCCGATGCGCAGCAGCGTGCTGGATTCCGGCTTGGCCGTGGTGGCGATGTAGCCGAGCAGTTCGGGCGAGGCGGTCAGTGGAGCGACGACAGGATCGTTCGACGTCACCTCGGGGAGGAAGTTCCCCTCGTTGATGAAGTCGCGGCTGGCGATCACGGCCTCCTCGGCCATGATCTGGGGAACGTCGGCGAGGTTGGTGCCGGGGTAGTAGCGCCCGTGGCCGGCGACGGCGATCTTCTCGAGGGACGGCGCCGCGCCCTCGCCCGTGCCCAGCACGGAGATGGTGATGCCCTCCGCGTACAGCTCGGCGGCGCGGGTGGCGAGTCGATCGATGATCGCCACATCGGTGAAGCCGTCGGTGAACAGGATGATGTGCTTCAGCTCGGCGTTGCTGGCGAGCAGCTTGTCGGCGGGCTCTTCGAGCGAGTCGATGAGGTTGGTGCTGCCGTCGGGCCGAAGTCGGCCGAGGCCGTCATCGATCACCGACTGCGACGGCAGCCGTTGCAGATCGATCACCCAGTCGGTCCCTGCCGTCCACGCCATGACCCCGATCTGGTCGTTGGCGGTGAGGGCTTCGATGGTGCGTTCGGCGGCGGCCCGCGAGATGTCGGTCTTGTTGATGCCGCCCTGTTCGACGCCCGGATTCATGGTGCCGCTGTCGCAGTGGCACGCCGCCATCGACCCCGACGTGTCGATGCTCAGCACCTCGGCGACGGTCTTGCGACGCTTGGGGTCGAGGATCTCGCTGTCGACCGGCAGCAGATCGCTGATCGGCGAGTCGCGATAGCCGCCGACGCCGTAGCTCCGGGGGCCGCCGACGGTGACGAGCCCGCGTCCGAGGTCGCGCACCGACACGCTGAGCGCCTCGATCTGCTCGCCCGTCAACGACGATGCGGGCACGTCGACGAGCACCACACCGGCGTAGGTGGCGAGCTGCTGCACGTCGGGAAGCTCGGCCGGGTTGACGACCTCCGCGGCGATGCCGCCGGCGCGCACCGCGGCAGCGAGCGTCGTCGCCTCGCCCGCAGCTCCCTCGACGATGAGCACCCGCGCCGGACCGTCGACCGGCACGGCAGCGAACGCAGCGTCGTTCTTCGGCTGGCTGTCACCCGGCCGGGTCACGACGGCCTGGTAGCGCAGCACGGCCGCCGGGGTGGACCCGGCGTTGTCGGTGAAGGTGACGGTGTTGTCGCCGACGACGAGGTCGACCTTCTTCGTGCCGACGTCCGCCCCGTCGCGACGGAGCAGCACGGTGGCCTGCCCGGCTTGGGTCGCGGCGACCGAGACGTTGATGGTGATCTCGTCACCGACCCGGGCGAGCCGCGGCACGTCGATGCCCTGCACGGCTGCATCGGCACCGACCGACGAGTCGATGGTGTGGACGTCCACCTGCACGCGATCGGTCCCGAGTTGTCGGGCCTCCTCGACCGCGTCGCCGGTGGTCACTCGCCCGTCGCTGATCACGACGACTCGTCGCTTCGCGTCCGAGGGCAGCACGGCGCCGCCGAGGCGCAGGGCGGTCGCGAGGTCGGTGGAGCTGTCGTCGATCACCACGGCCGGGCCGTCGAACTCGGGGGAGTTCTCGAGCACTCGGTCGAGACGGGCATCGCCGCCGAAGACGACGACGGCGCTCAGCGCGTCGTCGGGTTGCTTGGCAAGGGCGTCCTTCAGCCACGCCAACGACGCAGCGTCACCCGCAGGGCCCAACGACGCCGAGCTGTCGAGCACGAACACGGTCGCGATGCGGTCACTGGCGCGGCGAACGGTCGGGGCGAAGAGCGCTGCGACGAGGAGGGCGGCAACGGCCAAACGAACAGCCACCGCGACCCTCCACTGGCGGCGGCCGACACCGAGGCGTCGCCACGCCAGCCAACATTCCAGGGCGAGCAGGACCAGCAGCGGAACGATCACCCACGGCAGCATCGAGTGCTGCATGCGCGCCGGCACCATGTGGAGCTTCGCATCGTCGGGTGGGGGGACCAGCGTGTCGCGCGGTGAGATCGCCGACTCGTCGGCGGGCGGGTTGACGGCGACGAATCGGTCCACGCGCCCCGGGACCTGGATCGTCCAGAAGCCGGCGACGTTCGCGTGCAGCGCCGGGTCACCGATCGCGAAGCTCCGCGACTGTCCGTCCGGGCCTACCGCGGTGCCCGCCGTCGCCGGGTCGATCGGGAGTGCCGCGCCCACCTCCAGCGACGCACTGGTGAGCGCGGTGCCACTGAGCTCGGTGAGCAGCCGGTCGCCGAGGATCGGGAACGCCACCTGCAGGGGCAGGTTGGAGTCGCCGAGTGCGAAGGTGAGGTAGGCGAACCGGTGGCCCCCGTGCTCGCCTCGCAGGAGGAGCGGTGCGTTCTCGCCTGCGACGAGGACCTCGGTGTCGCCATCGGCCGCCACCTGTTGGGCCTGGGCGATGGCGACCTGGGTGAGATCCACGTCGGCCAGCAGTGGGTCGTCGCTGCGCAACAGCGTGACCGCAGGGGTGTCGACGACACCCGACGGCGTGACACCGTCGACGCCACCGGGCGACGCGACCGCGAGGAAGGACGCCTTCGGTTCGGCGGGCACGCCCACGCCGGCGTACACGACGATGTCGTACCCGTCTCCGTCAGGCCCCACCGCACCCGCCGCGACGTCGACGACGCTGGTCTCGACGCCGTCCATCGAGGTGAACAGCTCCTTCCAGAAGCGGCTGTCTCCCGCGATGAGCACCTTGAGATCCGGACGCCGGGCCCCGACGGCGACGCTGATGTCATCGGCGGCGAGGAGGTCGCCACCATCGAGATATGCCTGCACTCGCTCGCCGGGAGGAAGGTCGGCTTCCACCACGGTCGTCCCGCGCGGCCCGATCCTCACCGACTGTTCGCTCTCGGTGGTCCCGTCGACGTCGATGCGAATGGTCTGCGTCACGTCGGTACCGCCGAAGTTGCGCACCGTTGCCCTCGCGTGCAGGCCACTCCCTCGCGGTTCGACATCGAGGCGGGTGATCGCGCGGTTGGTGTCCTGCGAGCCGATCCGCTCGTATCGGGTGGCCGGAGGGAGCAGCTTCTCCTCGTCGTTCGTGATGCCGCCGTCGCTGATGAACACGAAGCCGATGTCCGCGCTGCTCGTGTCGAGGCTCTCCGCGAGGCTGAACGCGCCGGCGAAGTCGGCATGCCCCGGCGTGGTCTCGACGGTGCGCAGCGCCGATGCGAAGGCGGATGCGTCGTCGCTCGCAGTGAGGACGACACGGGGCCGATCCGAGGCGATCACGATGCTCGCGATGCCGCCCGTCGGCAGCTCCTTGCGGAGCGCAGTGGCGCGATCGATCGCGAGGTGCAGTCGGTCGGGAGATCCGTCGACCGATGCCATCGAGCCAGAGGCATCGATGATGAACACGGTGTGCTCGCTCAACGCCGCGGCCTCCAGGCGAACCGGACGCGAGACGGCCAACGCGAGCAGCGCGACCGCGAGCAACTGGGCGAGCAGGAGCAGACTCCAGCGCAGCTTCTGCCATGGTGATGCGCTGCTGACCGGTCGCTCGATGGCCCGCCACAGGAACGTCGAGCTCACCGTCACGGACTGCCGACGAGGTCGCAGGATGTGGAGCACCACCACCGGGATCGCCAGTCCGAGCAGCGCCAGCCCGGCCGGATTGGCGAGCGAGATGCCGAACGCGATCACCGCGCGACGCCGTTCTCGCGCCAACCCTTGAGCACCACGTCCTCGATCGGGTCATCCGCCATCACCTGCTGGTACGCGGCACCGCGGGAACGACAGCGCGCCGCCGCCTCGACGAGCCAGCGGTCGACCACCTCGCGATAGGTGGCGACGCTGTCGTGACTGAGGCTCACCGGTACGTGCTCGCCCGACTCCGCGTCGACGACGTCGAGATCACCGATCAGTGTCGGGTTCAGTTCCTCCTTCGCGAGGACGTGGAGCACGGTGACATCACCGCCGCGGGCCGGCAGCCGGTCGATGGCGGGCTCCCACGACGGCGTCAGCAGATCGCTGATGACGACCGTGACGCCCGCGGGTCCTGGACGTGCGAGCAGGTCCCCGGCAGCGGACCGGAGATCGGTCGTGCCGGCCGGCTCGAGCCGCTCCAACTGCGCGAACAGCGCCGACACGGCGTGGCGCCCGGCGAAACGTTGCGGCGGTCGGGTCGACGGCTCGAGGTGGAGCGTGACGGTGTCGCGTCGGGTCAGGGCCAGGAACCCGATCGCGGCCGCGAGACGCTTCGCCTGGGCCAGCTTGTCGTCGTGGCCCATCGATGCCGAGACGTCGAGGAGGATGCGCAGATGCAAGTCGTCCTCCGCCTCGAAGAGCCGGATGAACAGCTGACCGGTCCGCGCGTAGACGGCGTAGTCGATGCGGCGGTAGTCGTCGCCGGGGTGGTACTCGCGTTGGTCCGCGAAGTCGAGGGAGTTGCCGAAACGAGTCGAACGATGCTCTCCCGCGAAGCGGCCGGCCAGACGGCGGCGCGTGCGGAGTTGCAGACGTTCGAGCTGGGCCAGCAGCTGCGGCTCGAGCAGCGTCGTCACGGCGCGCCGCGCATCCCCGCGGTCGGCTCCTGCACAGCGTCGAGCAGCGCGCCGACGAGCTGAGCGGTCTCGACGCCGTCGGCCGTGGCCTCGTACCCGACCACGAGACGGTGGCGGAGCGCACTGACGGCCACGGAACGGATGTCGGCGATCGACACGTTCGGGCGACCGTCGAGCAGCGCGGTCACCTTGCCGGCGAGCACCATCGCCTGCGCGCCGCGTGGTGAGGCGCCGAAGCGGACGTAGCGGCGAACCAGATCCGGCGCGCTCGCGGCATCGGGATGCGTGGCGACGACGAGGTCGACCGCGTGGCGCAGCACATGACTGGCGATGGGGACGTCACGCGTCAGCGCGATCATCGCCAGGAGCGTCGGCGCGTCCGCCACCGTGTGGAGCTCCACCGAATGGGTGCCGGTCGTGCGCTCCAACACCGTCACCAGGTCGTCCGCCGTCGGGAACGGCACCTGCGCCTTCAGGAGGAAGCGGTCGAGTTGGGCCTCCGGGAGGGGATAGGTGCCCTCCATCTCCAGCGGGTTCTGCGTCGCCATCACGAGGAACGGCCGCGGCAACGAGCGAGTCGCGCCCCCGGCGGTGACGGCCCGTTCCTGCATGGCCTCCAGCAGCGCGGACTGTGTCTTGGGCGTCGCTCGGTTCACCTCGTCGGCGAGGACGAAGCTGGCGAACACCGGCCCCTCGCGGAAGTGGAACGCCTTGTGGCCGTGCTCGTCCTCCTGGAGCACCTGCGTGCCCACGATGTCGGCGGGCATCAGATCGGGCGTGAACTGCACGCGTGAGAACGGGAGGTCCACCGCCTGCGACAGAGCCTTGAGGAGCATGGTCTTGCCGAGGCCGGGGACGCCCTCGAGCAGCGCGTGACCTTCGGCGAGGAGACAGGTGACGACCGTACGGACGAGTTGGTCCTGGCCGACGATGACCTTGCCGACCTCGCGCTCGATCTCGCCGGCGATCTCGGCGTAGCGCTCGGGTGAGACGGTGGGGAGTTTCGATGCCATCAGTGCTTCCCTTGCAGTTGGTCGAAGTAGGCGAGCACGAGGTTGCGGACCGACGGTGGGATGTCGGGGTTGTCCATTGCCGCGGTCGCAGTACGGACGTAGTCGTCGATCACCTGCGACACGGGCACGGTCGCCGTGCCGTTGTTGGTCTGTCCGTTGGTCGTGCCGATGGTGCCACCCTGGCCCGTGCCCGTCCCGCCGCCGACGGTCCCGGTCTGGCCGCCGCTGCCGTGGGCCGGGTCGTAGACCGTGTTCGTGTCGGGGCCTCCCGAGCCGTTGGTGTGACCGGTGCCCGTGCCCTGGCCACCCTTGCCGCCGCTGCCGGGCGAGCCGTTGCCACCGTTGACGTTGCCCGACGGGTTCCCACCGCTGCCCTGGCCTTGGCCCTGACCTTGGCCTTGGCCCTGACCCTGACCCTGGCCCTGGCCCTGACCTTGGCCCTGGCCCTGACCTTGGCCCTGGCCCTGGCCCTGACCTTGGCCCTGGCCCTGACCTTGGCCTTGACCCTGCCCCTGGCCGGCCTGCGGGTCGCCGTCGCGGGCGGTGGTCAAACGATCGCCGGCGTCAGCGGCCGCCTGGGCAGCGTCGGCGGCCGCGGTCTGCTGCGACACGCTGTCGCTCGCCTGCGCACTGGCCTGGGCGGCCTCGCCGAGACGGGCCTGGGCGGTGGCCACGTCGCCTTCGCGCAGCGCCTGTGCCGCGTCGCGCAACGCCTGTGCCGTCGCCGGATCGCCGAGGTCCTGCGTGGCCGCGAGGTCGTCGAGCCGTTGCGCGGCGTCCTGTCGCTGACCGTCGTTCATCCCGGGCAGCGCCGCCGACATCTCGGCCAACTGGTCCTGCACGCTCTGCTCGCTCGACGCACCGGGAAGCGGGTTGTTCTCGAGGCTGTGCTGAAGGCCTTCCGTCGCCGCCTTGGTGGACAGCAGGTCGTTGCTGACGTCGTGGCGGAGATCGGCGGCCGCATCCTTGATCAGCTCCGCGGCGTGGTCGAGCGAGTCGGTCGTGGACAGATCCTCTGCGAGCTGCTCCAGCCGCTCCGCGGCCTTGTCCCCGCCGGGTCGTTCGGCGATTCTGGCGGCCTCGGCCCGAAGGACGTCGGCGGTCGCCTCGACGGCTGCACGATCTCGAGCTCGTTGCTGGCGAGCGGCGTCCTGCGGGTTGGCGATGAGGGCGAGCACGATCGCCACCGGCGCCACGATCGCGGCGAACGCGACGGGTGTGCGGAGCACCCGGAACCTGACGGCGGCGCGGGGTTCCGACACGTCGGCGAGCTCCTCGGCCCGCGCGTGGACCCGTGCCGCGAACTCGTCCTGGCGATCGGAGAGCTCCAGCGACGTCGCAAAGGCGTCACGGGTCTGCAGGCCGCGGTCGGCAGCTCGCGCGACGACGGTGTCGGGCACCCTGCAGAACGCTGCGTACGTGGTGATGCCCAGCGCGGCCGCCAGGGCCACGATCAGCGCCGTGCGCTCGGCCCACGGCGCGTCGAACCACCGGCCGATCAGGACCAAGCCGAGCGCGACGAGCGCGACAGCCGGGGCGACCATCTGGGCGGTCGTCAGCGCCCACGCCACGCGCAGGCGGCGTCGCACGGAGCGGAACAGGGGAGTGAGTGAGCGTGTCATCGTTCGGTCTCCGCGGGAGTGCGCAGCCGGCGGACTGCGAGGGTGGACATCGCCCCGGCCAGCAGGAACCAGGCGGCCGTGCCGACCACCCACGCCGGCAGACCGGTGCGACCGTTGACGATGCGGAACTGGGCGCCGAAGTCGTCCTCGGGGAACCATGCGAACCAGGAGTCGGCGTTCTTCGACTTGGACTCGACGATGAACTTGCGCACTTCGCGCAACGGGTTGCCGCCGTCGGTGACCACCTCGCCCGCGGTCGCGTCGGCGACGATCGAGATCGGATTGACCGCGATGAGCACCGCGGGCGGGTTGCGGACGTCGGTGCCCTCGCTCCCATCGGCGATGGCGAGGGTCAGGTAGAGCAGCGGGCCGACCAGCACGAGCAGCGCGGTGAACCCGTACGACAGCAGCGTCGCCGTCTGCACCCGCTTGGTGAGGGTGCTCAACGAGGCGATCATCGTCGTCAGCAGGAAGGCGACGACGCAGATGATCCCGAGGCCCTTGGCGCCGTCGATCACCCGGATCCCGCCGAGCAGATACGCCACCATCATCACCGGCAACGAGGCGACCAACAGCAGGACCAGGAAGCTCATACCGGCGAGCACCTTGCCGATGAGGATGCTGCGCGGCCGCAGCAGCGTCACCTGCAGGGGCAGCAATGTCTGGCGCTCCCGTTCGCCCGCGATCGCTCCGGCAGTGAGACCGGGCACGAAGAAGAGCACCAGCAAGAGCATGACCAGCAGGACGTACTCGAAGATGTCGCGTCCCATCCGAGTCTGGCGCGACAGATCGAGATCGAGCTGGCCCGTGCTGGTGGTGCCTTGGTAGACGAGGTACACCGTGAGGATCAGCATCGCGAGGAACACGCCGATGACGACGAACGCCCGTCCCGTGCGCATGCGCTCGCGCAGCTCGCGGCCCAGCACTGGGTTCATCATTGGACGACCCCTTCGGTGATCGTCATGAACAGTTGCTCGAGCCCGCCGGACTCCTCGACGAACTCGACCACCTCGCGCCCTTCGTCGACCAGCAGCCGGCGCAGCAGCGCGGTCTGACCGGCGTCGTCGTGCACGGTGAAGGTCTCGGTGCTGTGATCGGCGAACCGGACCCGGATCGTGCGGGCGCCACCCAGCTGCGAGAGGATCTGACGCGGCGGCCCGGAGGCGAGCAGCTTGCCCGCCTCCATGATCGCGATGTCGGTGCACATCTCCTCCAGCTCGGCGAGGATGTGCGAGGAGATGACGATGGTCTTGCCCATCGCGTTGAGCGACCGCAACAGCTCGCGCAGCTCCACCCGCGCTCTCGGATCGAGGCCGCTCGCCGGCTCGTCGAGGATCAACAACTCGGGATCGTGCACCAGCGCGCGGGCCAGGCTCAGCCGCTGCTTCATCCCGCGCGACAGCGAGTTCACCATCGCCGTGCGCTTCACGCCGAGGTCCACCAGTTCGAGCAGACCGTCGACGAGTGTCGTCCACTCCGAGCGGTGGATGCCGTACGAGGCGGCGAAGAACTCGAGGTACTCGTCGACGCGCAGGTTGTCGTAGACCCCCAGGTTGTCGGGCATGTAGCCCATCCGACGGCGAACGGTTCGCGGCTTCCTCGACGGATCGGCGCCCATCACGGTGATCCGCCCCGTCGTGGGTCGCAGCAGGCTCGCCATCATCGCGAAGGTGGTGCTCTTGCCGGCGCCGTTGGGGCCGATGAGGCCGAACACGGAGCCCATCGGGACGACCAGGTCGAGCTGGTTCACGGCGACCAGTCCGCCGTACCGCTTGGTGAGCTGCTGGGCGTGGACGGCGACGTCGTCGCGGGGGAGCAGCGTGTCGGCGAAGGCGGCGTCGGCGTCCGAGCCATCGGTGTGCTCGATCTCGATGATGTCGATGTCGCTCGTGCCGTTGCTCGTGCTCTCTCCGTTGCTCATGCGGTGTCCTTCGGGGTCGCGCCGCGGACGACGGGGATCGCGTCGCCGAAGAACTGTCCGTCGTTGACGATCCGCAGCATCACCACACCCTGCTGGATGCAGGTGGGTGGCACGGTGATCAGTCGTTTCGCCGCGGTGGTCGGCACCCAGGCCGTGCCGTTCCACATCTCGATGGCGTCGAGGCCGATCGGCACGGACGCCACGAGGCGTTGGCCGAGTTGCGTCTCGGGAGGGAGCACGTAGCGGTAGACCGTGTCGGAGGTGCCGTTGCCGAACTGGGTGAAGGGCGAGCGAACCGACGACGTCCGGACGCTCGCTGCCGGCAGCGGACCGGGCCCCGGCTCGATGCGGGCGAGCTCGGAGACGACCGCGACGGACGTGAGACCGCCGGACATCGTGGCCTCGCTCGGCCGTTCGTCGGTCCACCCTGCGACCCGGACCAGGCCGGTGGGATACATCACCCGGCTGTTGCTCGCATTGGTCCAGATGCCGTACTCGGCGAGGTCCGCGGGATCGTGACCCGGGCGATCCGCGGACTTCCACACGCGATCCGCCAAGCTGAATCCAGGGGGCAGCGAGTCGGCGCGGATGCTGAACGGAGCGCTCTCACCGGGTGCCAGTGACCCGATCAGCTGCGCCCCGCCGGCGGAGAACGCGGCCACCTGGGTCAGCGGGATCGGGCCCGCGTTGGTGACGGTCCCGACGACATTGGCGCCCTCGACATGGGCGACGGCGCGCAGCCCCGAATCGCCCGTGGGGCCGGCGAGCGTGGCCGTCGCGACCTGGCCCGCCTCCAGCCTCACCCTGACTTGCGTGGCGTCGTTCGTGGGAATCACCTGCGGTGGCACGGTGGCGGAGAACTCGCCGAATCCGAAGAACATGCTGATGTCGCTCTCGCCCTGCCAGGCGGCCGGCAGCGAGACGCTGGAGGTCCCGCCGTTGCGGCTGAAGGTGAGCACGCTGAGCAGTCCGTCGCCGCCCCCCGGATATCCGTCCACGTAGAGCGAGGCCGCCGGCTTGCCGGCCGATCGCCACTGATCGCCGAACACGAGGACCCCACCGGCGGTGATCGCCGCGAGCAGTGGAATGGCGATCCACGCCAGCGTGAGCCGGCGCGATGCCTTCAGGACGACGAACAACACCACGGACACCACGAACCAGTAGACGACGAGGGGCACGAGCAGCGGGATCATCGACGGCACCTTGACCCCCGCCCGACGAGCGAGGTCCTGCTGCACCGTCCCGAGCTGCTCGCTCCCGAAGGGCTGATTGTTCTCGGTGTTGGACGCGGCAGAGGGCTGGATGATGCTCGCCCACTGGCCGGCCGTCGCCGCGCCGTTCAGCAGGTGGACCTCGCCGCGGCCGGCCAACGAATAGCCCGTGGGCCCGGGTTGCCACTCTGCGGGGAGCGCCGACAGGTCGCCCGCGTCGTCGAGCAACAGTCGACCTCCTCGGTTGAGCCAGCCCAGCAGGGCCGCCCGCGGCGCCGGTTGCAGCGACCCGAGGTCGGCGCTGGTGGCGGCGATGGTGTCGAAGACGTCGAGCGCGGCGGTGCCCAGCGCCATCTGCTCCAGCGACAGCTCGGTGAGTTGCGCCTTCCCGGTGTCCGTCGCGAGGTTGGTCTGCTCGGGCAGTTCGCCGACTCGTGTCACGAGGGCGGGGAGCACGCCGACGAGCTCGACCTCCTCGGCAGGCTTCAGCGGCACCGAGCGCCGCACCGCCAACTCGCCATTGCGGTAGAGGCGCACGTCCAGCGCGGAGCCGTCGGCACTCGTCGGGACCACCATCAGGAAGGTCTTCGACGTGCCGCCGGCGACCTGCACCTCGCGGGTCACTCGTGCGCCGGTCATGGCGACGACGTCGATGCGTCCGTCGAGCAGATCGTCGCTGGTGACGGTGGCCGCGACGACCACGTGGTCGCCGGGGTCGAACCAGCCGCGGAGGCCCGCGGTCACCTCGAAGGTCGGTTCGGCGGCGGCGACATGGGTTGCGAACGACCCGAGGGGGGCGAGCGACACCAGCGCGACAGCGGCCGCGATCACGGCGACGGCGTGGCGCAACGAGGCGCGAGGGACGGGCGAGTTCGCCGAGTGATTCCTCATAGTCGGCCGCAGTGGCTGCCACTCTGACGCACGACGTCTCCGTTCGGTTCCCTCAGGTTTTCATCCGTCGCCGTAGAGCGCGAACAGCTCCCCGATGGCCTTGGCCTGGCCGCCGGTGGTCGACGACATCACGGCGATCGGGAGCACTCCTGCCGCCGACCACGCGTCGAAGCGTTCGCGGACGGCGCCGGGCGACCCACTGATGGTGCAGTCGTCGATCCATGCGTCCGTCATCAGTTCCGGCAGTCGGTCGCGATCGCCCGCCTCCAGCGCTTGCTCGATCGCGACCATCTCGTCCTCGTAGCCGGCCTGCTTCCAGTAGTTGCGGTAGTTGGGGAGCGCCACGTAGCCCGAGAGCGTGCGGCGGTGCACCGCGCGTGCGGCCGAGATGTCGGGGTCGATGACGGTGGGCACCATGTTCGCCATGAAGAACGTCTGGCGGCGATCCGCCGGGATCCGCGCCGCCTGGATCGGCATGTGGCGCAAGGATGCGTTCGCCCAGATCGCGCCGTCGGCCTGCGCGACGGCCACGTCGAGCATCTTGTTGCGCAGCGTCGCCAGGTAGAGGGGCGGGAGCTCGCCGGCCGCTCGCTGTGCAGCCCGGATGGCCTCGACGTACTGGCGCATGTCGCTGAGCGGCCGGCCGGTGTCGATGCCCAGACGTTGCATGGCGGGCTCATGGCTGACCCCGAGGCCCAGCCGGAACCGGCCGCCGCTGACCTCGAACAGGTGACCGGCGGTGATCGCGACCTCGGTCGGGTGCGAGTGGTAGATCGGTTGGATGCTGGTCCAGAACGGGATCCGGTGGGTCACGTGGGCGATCGACCCGCACAGGGCGAGGTTGCCGTGGACCCCGGGGCTGGCCAAGCCGGCGAAGCCGCGGCGGTCGGCCTCGGTGGCGAGATCGAGGATGGTGCGCCGCTTGCCGGGGACGCCGATGACGCTGAGCGCCGGCAGCCCGGTGGGTTCGCCGAGTGAGGGGGCGGTCATCGCGGCGACGTTACACGTGGGCGCCTGCGGTCGACGGCGTCGTCGTCAGCTAGCGTGCCGCCGATGCCGGGCAACCAACGCACGCTGCGAGTGGGCATCGTCAGCCCGTACAGCCTGTCGCTGCCCGGTGGGGTTCAGGCCCAGGTCATGGGGCTGGCACGAGAGCTCAGACGCATGGGGATCGAGGCGCGCGTCCTGGGTCCCTGTGACGGACCTCCGCCTGCGACGTTCGTGACGCCGTTGGGCAACAGCCTGCCGACCGCGGCGAACGGCTCCATGGCACCGCTGGCGCCGGATCCGGCGGCCGCGTTGCGCACGATGCGGGTCCTGTTCGAGGAACAGTTCGACGTGCTGCACCTGCACGAACCGTTCGCGCCGGGGCCGACGATGACGGCCATGCTGCTGCATCCCTCGCCCGTCGTGGGCACCTTCCACGCCGCGGGCGAGAGCGCCAGCTACAAGTACCTCGCCGCCCCGATCAAGGCGGCCGCCAAGAACCTCGCCCACCGGGTCGCCGTCTCGAAGGACGCGCAGGCACTCGTGGAGGAAGGCATCGGCGGCGAGTACGAGGTGCTGTTCAACGGTGTCGAGCTCGAGACGTATCGCGCCGCGCCACCCTGGCCGACCGACGGGCCGACCATCTTCTTCTGCGGCCGCCACGAAGAACGCAAGGGCCTCGACGTGCTGCTGGCGGCGATGCGCGACCTCGGGCCCGAGGTGCGGCTGTGGATCGGCAGCAATGGCCCCGACACGGCCCGACTGCAGGCCGCCACCGCTGCCGACGACCGGATCCTGTGGCTCGGCCGGCTCAGCGACGAGGAGAAGATCTCGCGCCTGCGGGGCGCGGACGTGTTCTGCGCACCGTCCCTCCACGGTGAGTCGTTCGGGGTCGTCCTGATCGAGGCGATGGCCGCCGGAACGTGCATCGTCGCCAGTGCACTCGACGGGTACCGCAACGTCGCGACCGCCGATGTGGACGCACTGCTCGTGCCCCCGGGCGATGCGGGTGAACTCGCCGCTGCGCTCTCCAAGGCGCTGACCGATCAAGTGCTGTCGTCCCAGCTCACGGCGGCAGGCAACCGCCGCGCCGACGACTTCTCGATGGTCACGCTCGCCCACCGATATGCCGAGATCTATCGCGCCGCGGCGCACCCGGACACCGAGCCGCGACCGATGTCGCCGTGGCCCCTGTCCCCCCGGCAGCGGCGACGCGCCCGTATGATGGGGTGATCAGGCGCCGTTCGCGGCGCCCCGACCCATTCGGAGTCCCTCATGGTGTGGATCATCGTTCTGGCGGTGGTGGTGCTGCTCGCGCTCTACCTCGTCGCCAAGTACAACGGCCTCGTCCGGAGCCGGAACCAGGTCGACAACGCCTGGTCGCAGATCGACGTGCAGCTCAAGCGCCGCATCGATCTCATCCCCAATCTCGTCGAGACCGTGAAGGCCTACGCGGCGCACGAGAAGAGCACGCTCGAAGCCGTCATCAACGCCCGCAACGCGGCGATCGCCGCACCGGCGACGCCGTCGGGCCAGGCCGCCGCCGACAACCAGATCACGGGCGCGCTGCGCCAACTGTTCGCCCTCGGCGAGGCCTATCCGGACCTCAAGGCCAACCAGAACTTCCTCGCCCTGCAGGAAGAGCTGAGCGCGACCGAAGGTCGCGTCGCCTACGCCCGGCAGTTCTACAACGACAGCGTCCTGAGCTTCAACAACAAGATCCAGGCCTTCCCGGCCGTGTTGATCGCCGGCATGCTCAAGTTCGAGAAGCGCGAGTACTTCGAGGCCGACCCGGCCGCTCGCGAAGTCCCGAAGGTGCAGTTCTGAACGTCCCATGTTCGAACTGATCCGCAGCAACAAACGCCGCAGCGTCGCGCTCATCGTCGGCTTCGTCCTCATCCTCAGCCTGGTCGGTGCCGCCGTGGGCGTGCTCCTCGGCTACGGCCTGCAGGGCACCATCATCGCCCTGCTGATCTCGGGCGTGATGGCGTTCGTGTCGTACTGGAAGTCCGACGCGGTGGCCCTCGCCGTCAGCCGCGCCAAGCCCGCCGATCCCGAGCAGTACCAGCGCCTGCACAACCTCGTGGAGGGACTGTGCATCGCCAGCGGTCTGCCCAAGCCGCGCGTGTACATCGTCGACGACCCGGCGCCCAACGCGTTCGCCACGGGGCGCAACCCCAAGCACGCTGCGATCGCGGTGACCACCGGTCTGCTGGAGAAGATGAACCGGGTGGAGCTCGAAGGCGTCGTCGCCCACGAGCTGTCGCACATCCGCAACTACGACATCCTGGTCAGCACGCTCGCCGTCACCCTGGTCGGCGCGGTCGCGCTGCTCACCAACTTCGCGATCAGGGCGATGTGGTGGAACGGCGGCCGCGTGAACCGCAGCGGTGACCGCAACGGTGGCGAGAACCCGTTGGCGATCGTCGGCTTCGTGCTGCTTGATCTTCGCTCCGTTCGTCGCCAAGGCGATGCAGGCCGCGGTGAGCCGCAAGCGCGAGACGCTCGCCGACGTCTCGGCGTGCCAGATGACGCGGTACCCGCCGGGGCTCATCTCCGCACTGGAGAAGCTCCGCGACGACGTCACGGTCACCCACTCGGCGAGCGCTGCCACCGCCCACATGTGGATCGAGCAGCCCATGTCCGGTGTCGGCGACAAGGGGAAGATGGGCGCGTGGAACAAGATGTTCGACACCCACCCCCCGCTCGAGGAGCGGATCGCGCTGTTGAGGGAGCTGTGACCCGGAACCCCGGCGTCGTGCTCTTGCGCATCGTCTCGCTCGCCGCGCTGGCGGCCGCGGTGATCGGCTGCAGCAGCAGCGGTTCCACCGCATCGACCTCCACGGCCGCGGGCGACACGGCGGCGCCCTCGACCACGTCGGCTCCCCCCGAGACCGCACCGGACACCACCGCGGACTCGACCACCACCACGGTCGCCGCCGGTCCGGTCTACCCGCTGACGGGCCTGCCGGTGACCGATCCGGTCGCCGCGCAGCGGCCGGCACTCGTGGTCAAGATCGACAACAACTCGGCGGCCCGCCCGCAGAGCGGGCTCAACGAGGCCGACATCGTCTTCGAGGAGATCGTCGAGGTCCAGACTCGATTCGCGGCCGTGTTCCAGAGCCAGGGTGCAGATCCGGTCGGGCCGATCCGGTCCGGCCGCACCCAGGACATCGACCTGCTCGGGTCCTTCCACCATCCGTTGTTCACGTGGAGCGGCGGCAACAAGAACGTCACCAAGGCCATCGAGAAGAGCGACCTCGTCAGCCTCAGCGCGCAGAAGAGCACCGCCTACGCAGGCGGTGGGTTCTTCCGCAGTGGCGACCGGAAGTCGCCGCACAACCTCTATGCGCAGACCTCGAAGTTGTGGGCTCTCGCTCCGTCCGACGCCGCGCCGCCGCCGCAGCAGTTCGAGTACCGCACCGCCGACGAGCAGCCCGGGGGCGATCCGTCCACCGGGGTGCGCGGCGACATGGACGGGTTGGCTGTCGGCTGGACGTACGACGCGACGACTGGGCTCTACGCCCGCACGAGCTCCGGAGTGGCGCACGGCGACGCGTTGTCCGGCCAGGTCACCACCGCCAACGTGGTGGTGATGAGCGTCGTCTACCGTCCGAGCGCGGCCGATGCCCGACAGTCCGGAAGCGCAGACCATCGGCTCGGGTGACGTGATGGTGTTCACCGGCGGCGCCGTCGTCCACGGCACCTGGACCCGCGCCGATCGCTTCTCGCCCGTCGTGCTCACCGATTCGTCGGGGTCCACGATCGCCCTCACCCCCGGTCGGACGTGGATCGAATTGGCCCGCGCCAACACCTTCACCGCCCAGGGCTGAGACGCCAGGTGGCATCGCCACCTGATTTGCCTGAGGCACCGCGCCGTCGCCAGCGATACGCTGGCAGGCATGAGTGAGCAGCCGTCAGCAGCGCGCGCCACCGGCACCGTCCAGGTGAAGCGGGGTCTCGCCGAGATGTTGAAGGGTGGCGTCATCATGGACGTCGTCACCCCCGAGCAGGCCAAGATCGCCGAGGATGCCGGCGCATGCGCCGTCATGGCACTCGAGCGAGTGCCGGCCGACATCCGTCGCGACGGCGGTGTCGCCCGCATGAGCGATCCGGAGATGATCGAGGGCATCAAGGCCACCGTCACCATCCCGGTGATGGCCAAGGCCCGCATCGGCCACTTCGTCGAGGCGCAGATCCTCGAGGCGCTCGGCGTCGACTACGTCGACGAGAGCGAAGTGCTCACCCCGGCCGACGAGACCCACCACATCGACAAGTTCGCGTTCACCGTGCCCTTCGTGTGCGGCGCGACCAACCTCGGCGAGGCGCTGCGGCGCATCAGCGAGGGTGCGTGCATGATCCGCTCCAAGGGCGAGGCCGGCACCGGCAACATCGTCGAAGCCGTCCGTCACCTGCGCAACATCCTCGGCGACATCCGCAAGATCACCCAGGCCGATTCGGCCGAGCTGTTCCAGTGGGCCAAGCAGCTCCAGGCTCCGCTCCCGCTCGTGCAGGAGATCGCCGAGACCGGTCGGCTCCAGGTGCCGCTGTTCTGCGCCGGCGGCATCGCCACCCCGGCCGACGCAGCGCTCGCCATGCAGCTCGGCGCCGAGGCCGTGTTCGTCGGGTCGGGCATCTTCAAGAGCGACGATCCGGCCCCGCGTGCCAAGGCGATCGTCGAGGCCACCACCCACTTCCGCGATGCGCACATCCTCGCCAAGGTGAGTCGTGGCCTCGGTGCCCCGATGACCGGCATCGCGATGGACGAGATCAACCAGCGTTACGCCGAGCGCGGTTGGTGATGCCCGCTCACGTGAGTCCGGAGCCCCCAGGTGGACCTCACCGTCGGGGTCCTCGCCCTGCAGGGCGCGTTCGCCGCGCACGAGGCCGCGCTCACTGAGATCGGCGCGTCCACGCGCCAGGTCCGCACCCCAGCGGATCTCGCCGGGGTCGACGCACTCGTCATGCCGGGCGGCGAGAGCACGACGATGTCGATGCTGCTCGAATCGTCCGGACTGTTCGATGCGATCGCGGCTCGACTGGCGGACCAGATGCCCGTGTTCGGCACCTGCGCCGGCATGATCCTGCTCGCCACCGAAGTGCTCGACGGCCGGGCCGATCAGCGCAGCTTCGGCGCCATCGATCTGTCAGTTCGCCGCAACGGGTACGGCCGCCAGGTCGACAGCTTCGAGACCGACATCCATGTCGAGGGCGAGCCGCAGCCGTTCCACGCCGTCTTCATCCGTGCCCCCAAGGTCGAGTCCGTCGGTGACGACGTCGAAGTGCTCGCCAGCCACGAGGGCGTGCCCGTCCTGGCGCGCCAGGGCAGCGTGATGGTGGCATCGTTCCATCCCGAACTCGCCGGCGACGCACGACTGCACCGGCTGTTCCTGCAACACAACGCAATCAGGAGGGGTTAGGCCATGTCAGGCCATTCCAAGTGGGCAACCATCAAGCACAAGAAGGGCGCGGCCGACAAGGCCCGCGCGAAGGTCTTCAACAAGATCGCTCGTCTGCTGGAGGTGGCCGCCCGTGAAGGCGGCGCGGATCCCGCCTCGAACGCCCCACTGCGTACGGTGGTGCTGAAGGCGAAGGCCGCGCAGATGACCAACGACGCGATCGATCGCGCGATCAAGCGCGGCGCGGGCCTCGTCGACGGTGGGAACTACGAGACGCTCACCTACGAGGGCTATGCGCCGGGCGGTGTGGCATTGCTCGTCGACGTGCTCACCGACAACCGCAATCGTTCGGGCTCCGACGTCCGCAACATCTTCTCCAAGCTCGGCGGGTCGTTGGCCGAGCCCGGCGCGGTCGGCTGGCAGTTCAGTCGTCGAGGCATCGTGCTCGTCCAGGGCGGCGACGAGGACTCGGTGATGCTCGCCGCCCTCGAGGCCGGTGCCGACGACGTGGCCGCCGATGGCGACGGGGTGTGGCGGGTCTCCTCGGAGCCCTCGATCGTGTACGAGGTGCGCGATGCACTGCAGGCTGCCGGTCTCGAGGTCGTCTCCGCCGAGAGCACGATGGTGTCGAGCATGACGGTCGAAGTGACCGACGCCGAGGATGCACGTAAGATCCTGCGCATCATGGATGCCCTCGAGGACCTCGACGATGTGCAGGACGTGTACAGCAACTTCGACATCAGTGACGAACTGATGGAGGCGGTCAGCGCGTGAGCGTCTCCGTCGGCGACCAGGCACCCGCATTCACCCTGCCGGGCACCGGAGGCGCAGAGGTCTCGCTCTCGCAGTTCCTCGGTCGCCCCGTCGTGCTCGTGTTCTATCCGGGCGACGACACGCCGGTGTGCACCAAGCAGCTCAACAGCTACAACGACGACCTGGCCCAGTTCGATGCGCTCGACGCCACCGTCATCGCCATCTCCGCGCAGAGCATCGACAGCCACGAGAAGTTCGCCGGCAAGCACGGCTTCAAGTTCCCGCTGCTCGCCGACACCGACAAAGCCGTCGCCGCCGCGTACGGCACGCTCGGCCCGATCGGCTTTCCGCGCCGGAGCGTGTTCATCATCGACGCCCACGGGGTGATCCGCTACGCGCACCGTGCCATCGCCGGACTCACCTTCCGGCCGGTGGGCGAGCTCATCGACGTGCTGCTCAGCCTGCCCCGCTGAGCACGTCACTCACGCACGGCAGGTTCCCTCCGCAGGCATTCGTCGAGAACTCCCCGGTCAGGAGGAACGTGAACGCCTGCTGCAGCACCCGAGGCTCGTCGGAGCCTGCGCCGTGTGGGTCCTTGCCGTACTCGGGTTCCGTCGGGGGCAGGTTCACCGGCGGGGGAGCAGGGGTGCCGAAGTCCCAGACCACCATGATCGCCGCGCTCGGCGAGATCGGGTCGAACGCGTCGATGCCCCACTGCGGGTCGACGTCGTTGCTGCGCCCGGCAGCCAGCGACGGCTCGTACACCGTCGCAGCGAGCGTCCGGGCGAGGATGTCGGTGCTGACGTTGCTCACCTGATGATCGCCGAACGCCTGCACCAGGAGCACCTGCTTGGCCTCGATGCCCGGGTACGGGTCGCTGGTGAGGTGCTGCGCGTAGCCGTCGTTCTCGCCCCGGTCCCAGAGCAGCTGGATGAGTTGCAGGGCCAGCAGCCGATCGATGGGGTCGGTGTAGGCGACGTCGAAGATCGTCTGGAACTGCGGCCAGTCGCTGCTGCGCGGCAGCAAGAGGGAGTAGTCGATGCCTGGCACGCCGAGCACGACCCGATGCCACTCCGAACTGACGGCGCTCGCCGCACCGCCCAGGATGCCGCCCTGGCTGTTGCCCACGAAGACCGTGTTGCCGACGTCGATCAGCGGGCCGCCGTCGACCGCCTGGAACGCTGGCGACGAGGCGAAACCGGCCGGTGAGTTGAGCAGCCGGCCGAGGAACAGCTGATCGAGCAGGCCCTGCTGCATCCGGTCGGCCTGCCGGTTGAACAGCGACAGATCGGCGAGGATGGTCGCCAGGTAGCCCAGATCGTCGGAGCTCATGCCGATCTCATCGGTCGCGCAGGCCGTCGCCAGGTTGGACTGGGGCGCGAAGGACAGCGCGTCGACCTCGTGACGCGTCCCGAGGAGGCCATGGCCGTAGACGATCGACGGATGGTCGCCGGTCGCGGTGAGTGGCACGAGGCAGTGGAACGAGGCGGTCAACGTCGGTGAGGCCGAGTTCCGTGTCGGCATCCCGTCGTCGCCGAGGACGAACGAGCTGCCGGGTCCGCCGTCGAGGTCGAGGTAGTTGGGGACGTCGTACTCGCCGTCGATCGTCCGCACGTTGCCGGCATCGCTCTGGCTGGTGACCCGGAACGCCGGCGCCCCGTCACCATCGACGCCGCCGGGGAGCGAGGCGTAGGCGTCGTCGCGGATGTGCAGCATGCGTCCGCTGAGGCTGTCGGTGCTGGCGACGGTGAAGTCCCACGCGAGGTGGAGGTCGTCGGTGGCCACGCCGGCACCGGCCAACGAGCCGAGGATCTCGCGGAGATGGCGAGCACGTTCGAGCGGCTCCGGCGTTCCGTCGATCGCCGCCTGGAACGCCGGTGAGCGGGGGATGTCGGTGCCGTTCGCGTCCTTCATGGCTCGTAGGCCGACCACGATGTGATGGCCCTCGGGCAGGCTGATCGCGGGATGGATCATCAGGACCTGCTGACCGGGTGGAGCAGGTGCGTCGAGTTCACCCCAGTAGGGGATTCGATCGCCAGTGCCGGTGTCGAGCAGCACGATGGGAGCGTCATCGGCCAGCGAGGCGCCGATGTCGGTGCTCGGCGCGATGCCGGTACGGGTGACGTCGACGCCCGGGACGAAGGCGAGGATCGCGGACCCGGGGGAGAAGCCGTCGGCTCGATTCTGATCGGTGACGTCGATCGGGACGCCGTCGGCGTTCTTCGGGGTGCTGTCGACATGGAGGTCGAGCCGCCGACCCGTGACGGTCGACGGGTCGGGCACCGTGAACGCGTCGTTCGGCCACGGCAGCAGGCAGGCCTGCTCGTCGAGCGGGTCGCAGCGCAGCGAATCGGTGAGGATCGCATCCTCGGGAGCGGTCGTGGTGGGGCCGGCGTCCGGGGATCGTCGAGGTGGACGAGGCCGTCGTGTCGTCGCTGCGCTCGTTGCCGGTGGGGTTGCTGCCGGTGTCGCTGCAACCGACGGTGAGCAGCGCGGCGATGAGCAACCATGGAACAGCTCGGCGGGGCATTCCCGTACGCTGCCACACCGGCCACCGCACGCCCGGACCGATCCACGGTGACGGGCACCGCATCGGCTAGCCTCGTACGCGTGTTCGTGCGTGAGGGTACCGTCGTACTGGGAATCGATCCGGGTCTCACCCGGTGCGGCTATGCCGTGCTGCAGTCGATCGGCAACGTCACCACACCGCTCGCACTCGGTGTCATCCGCACCCCGCCGTCGTCGCCGCTGCCGCAGCGCCTGGCCGAGTTGCAGCGTGAACTGGTGCTGTTGCTCACCCAGTACCGGCCCCACGCGGTCGCCGTCGAGCAGGTCTTCTTCCAGACCAACGTCCGTACGGCGATGAGCGTCGGCCAGGCCAGTGGACTCGCCCTGGCAGAGGCTGCGGCCGCCGGGTGCGACGTGATGCAGTTCACGCCCAACCAGGTCAAGGACTCGGTCGCCGGCTGGGGAGGTGCCGACAAGGCGCAGGTGCAGCGGATGGTGCAGGCGCGGCTCGGGCTGGCCGCGCCGCCCAAACCCGCCGACGCCGCCGACGCCGCAGCACTCGCACTCTGCTATCTCGCCGCGGCGCCGATGCGCCGGCGCGTCCAGGCGGCGATCGGACAATGATCGGCTCGCTGCGCGGCACGGTGCTCGAACGCACCGACGAGGGCACCGTCCTCGTCGAGGTGGGCGGTGTCGGCTACCTCGTGTCGGTCACGCCACGCGCACTGGGCGAGCTCGAGCCCGGATCGCCCGCGTTCCTCTACGTCCATCACCACATCCGCGAGGACACCCAGACCCTGTTCGGGTTCCTGCACCGCGACGAACGCGCCACGTTCCAAGTGCTGATCAACACGCACGGCATCGGGCCGGCGCTCGCGCTGGCGATCCTCGCCACGCACTCGCCGTCGGCGCTCGTCGACATCGTGGCCACCACTGATCTCGGCGCACTCACCCTCGTGCCCGGCGTCGGGAAGAAGACCGCCGAGCGGCTGCTGATCGAACTGCGCAACCGGCTCAACCTGCCGATGCTCGACCCCGTTCCGGTGGGCGGTGGCGGTGGCGGGAGCACGGCGATCGGCGACGTGCGCGAGGCCCTCTCCGGCCTCGGGTACGCCCCGGAGGAGATCCGCGATGCCCTTCGCGAACTGCCCTCCACGTCCGACGCCTCGACGCTGCTGCGCGACGCGCTGAAACTGTTGGGAGCCAAGCGTGCGTGACGAATTCCTCGACCCCGCGCCGGTCACCGAGCACGAAGAGGCCGACGAGGTCGGGCTGCGACCCAAGCGGCTCAGCGAGTTCGTCGGCCAACGCGAGCTCAAAGAGCACCTGAGCATCGTGCTCGAAGCCGCCAAGATGCGCGGCCAGGCCGCCGATCACCTGCTGCTCGCCGGCCCGCCCGGACTCGGCAAGACCAGCATGGCCGGCATCGTCGCCGCCGAAATGGGCGTGCACCTGCTGATCACGTCCGGTCCCGCACTCGAACGAGCCGGCGACCTGGCTGCGATCCTCACCAAGCTCGAGGACGGCGACGTGCTGTTCATCGACGAGATCCACCGGTTGTCACGTGCCGTGGAGGAGATCCTCTATCCGGCGATGGAGGACTTCCAGCTCGACATCGTGGTCGGCAAGGGCCCGGCCGCGTCGAGCATCCGGCTCTCACTGCCGCGGTTCACGTTGGTCGGCGCCACCACTCGCACGGGCATGATCACCGGTCCGCTGCGCGACCGATTCGGTCTCGTCGCTCGGCTCGACTACTACGCCGACGACGAACTGGAATCCATCGTGCGTCGCGCCGCGGGCATCCTGAAGGTGCAGATCTCACCAGAGGGTGCGTGGGAGATCGCGCGCCGTTCGCGTGGCACGCCGCGCATCGCCAACCGACTGCTGCGTCGGGTGCGCGACTTCGCCGAGGTGCGCGGCGACGGCACCGTCACCGAGGCCACCGCCCGCGAAGGGCTGCGGGTGTTCGGTGTCGACGAGCGCGGACTCGACAAGGTCGACCGGGCGATCCTCAACGCCATCTGCAAGCAGTTCGCCGGCGGCCCGGTCGGACTCAGCACGTTGGCGATCAGCGTCGGCGAACAACCCGAGACCGTCGAGGACATGTACGAGCCGTTCCTCATCCAGCAGGGCATGCTCGCTCGCACCCCGCGCGGCCGTGTCGCGATGCCGGTCGCGTACGAGCACATCGGTCTCACCCCGCCGAGCACCGATCGGCCCCCGGCACTGTTCGACTGAACTCAGCTCGCGGGCAGGTAGAGGCTCAGGAACGCCATGGTCTTGGACCACGCGGCCTTGGCGGCCGACTCGTTCCAGAACATCTCGCTCTCGTGGTTGTCGAACGCGTGACCGGCGGTCTCGACGTTGAGCACGAAGCCTTCCCTGCCGGCGATCGCCGCCCCGACCTGGTCGACGCCCTCGTTGGGGATGAACGAGTCCTGGTTGCCGAAGTGGAACAGAGTCGGGCAGCTGACCTGGTCGATCATGCCGATCATCGACGGCACACCGGATCCGTAGTAGCTGACGCAGCACGATGGATCGGCGTTCGCGGCCACGGCCCAGGCGAGCGTGCCGCCCAGGCAGAACCCCATCACGGCCGGCGGCTGGGCGATGCCGGGCTGCGCGCCGAGGTGGGCGAGCGCGGCCACGCAGTCGCCGACGGCGACGGGGAAGTCGAGTTGTTGGACGACGGCCATGCTGTCGGTGAGACCCGCCTGGTCGTGGCCGGCAGCCCAGTTCGGGGCGAAGCGCCAGAACACGTCGGGTGCGCCGACGAGGTAGCCCGCGTCGGCCAGTCGCTCGGCGACGGCCCGGATGTAGGGACCCACCCCGAAGATCTCCTGGATCAGCAGCACCGCGGCCGTCGGCGGGGCCGACGGCGTCCAGATGTGCATGTCCATCGCGCCGGCTTCGCCGCACGCCACCTGATCGGTTCGCAAGGTCGTCATGCGGTCATCGTGACACACGGCCACCGGTACCCGTAGCCTTGTGCACGCCATGAGCGACGCAACCGAGCACCACGACGACGTCCGCGACGAACTGCCCCACGACCTCGATGTGGCGGGCGCTGCGGGGCCCTACGAGTTCCCCGACAACAGCCGTCGTCGCAAGCCGGCCGTGCTCTACGCGATCATCGCCGCGGTGTGTCTCACACTGTGGCTGACCAGCAGGGATTCGTCGCCGCTGGTCAACGACGGGTTCCTCTGGGCCGCGATCCTGCTGGGCGTCGTGGCCCTGTTCTCGTTCACCTCCGGATGGCGGATGCGAGTCGACGAGCGCGAGGCGCTCGTCGCCGCGCAGGGTGCGGTCGGGTTCCCCGTCGGCCACGCCTCGGCGCAGCAGGTGTGGCGTGGCCTGCGCAGCCGCCCGACCTGGCGCGTGCTCGTCTACTCCGAGGAGGACCCGCCCCGCCGCCGGGGTCTGGTGCTCGTCGATGCCGTCGACGGGTCCGTGAAGGAACACCTCGTCCAGGACAACCCCCTCGAGGACTGGGACGTCTGACCCCTCGGTTTCTGGTCAGCGATCCTCCCACCCACGCTTCTGGTCCGGATCGTTCCCGGACACCGGGAACAGGCCGACCCAGTAGCTGTCTAGTCGACGATCGAGATCGAGATCGGGTCAGCCCTCGGTGAGGCTGGCGACATGGCGCACGAGGCGACCCAGGTCGAGTGCGATCGTGCGCAGTGCATCGAGGGTGGGCTCGTCCCATTCGTCGGCGGGTCGGTTGCTGATCGCGTCGGCGATCGACTCCGGGTCGGCCGATGTGCCCAGCAGGCGTCCCGCAGCGGCCAGTTGCGAGTGACACTCCGCAGTCGCACTCGCCGTGGTCTCGGCGGGCGCGTCGCCCTGGGCTTCGTGAAGTCGGCGGGTGAACGAACGGAACGCGACGGCGAGATCGTCGGGGGAGGAGTTGCTCATCCGTCCATGATCGCACCTCGTGCGGCGGACGCGGGAGCCCCCAGGTGGACCGAAGTCGGGCTAGCCTGGGCACGATGTTCGACGGAAAGTTCCGTACTCCGGTCGACAAGGCCGTGAAACCGCTGGGGAACGGCCTTCGTCGCACTGGACTCACCCCTGATCACCTCACCGTGATCGGTCTGCTGGTCGCAGTCGGCGCCGCCGTCGCGATCGGCGCCGGGTGGCTCCGTCTCGGACTCGTGCTCGTGGTGCTCGCCGCGCTGCCCGACCTGCTCGACGGTGCCCTGGCGAAGGCTTCGAACACGTCGAGCCAGCGAGGCGCCTTCTTCGATTCCACGATCGACCGCTTCGCCGACGCGTTGTTGTTCGGTGGCGTCGCGTGGCACTTCGCCGCGGGTCAGCACTACAACAACGATCCTCGCCTCGCCGTGCTGCCCTTCGCGGTGATGGCACTCAGCTCGGTGATCAGCTACATGCGCGCGAAGGCCGAGTCGCTCGGGCTCGACGCCAAGGGCGGGCTGATGGAGCGTGCAGAGCGGATCATCGCGCTCTGCCTCGGTCTGCTGTTCCCGGTGCTGCTGCTCCCCATCCTGTGGGTGATGCTGGTGCTCACCGCGATCACCGCGGTGCAGCGGTTCGTCAAGGTGTGGAAGCAGGCCGCGGTCGCGCCCGTCACGGCGGCGAAGATCGAGATGCGGCGTAGCCGGCGCCAGACCCGGCGAGTGGTGCGCACCGAGCGCCGCCACACACGCATCGCCCGGGCCGGTCGCACCACGCGGCGGGACTGATCCCGACGGTGTCGGAGCCTTCACCCCGTCGCCGCGCCAGCGATGCCGCCACGGTCGGCGCGTACCGACTCGGGTCGCTCGCGGCGAAGTTGATGCCAGGGCCTGTCGCCAACGCGGCGGCGAGCTCCCTCGGCTTCGGTGCCAGCTTCTCCAGCCCGGCCCGTCGCGAGATGATCGAACGGCACATCCGACGTGTGAATCCCGCGCTGCGCGGTACCTCGCTGCGGGTCGCCGTGCAGCAGGCTTTCGACAGCTACGCCCGCTACTACATGGAGAGCTTTCGACTGCCCAGCCTGTCGAAGCGAACCGTCGACCGATCGTTCACCGTCGACGGCTTCCATCACATCACCGATGCGCTCGAACTCGGGAACGGATGCATCTTCGCCCTGCCGCACCTGGGTGGGTGGGAGTGGGCGGGCCGCTGGATGACGGATCAGGGTTACAAGCTGACGGTGGTGGTCGAGGCCCTCGAGCCGCCGGAGCTGTTCGAGTGGTTCTCCGATCTGCGGAAGGAACTGGGTATGACGGTGGTGCCGACCGGACCCAAGGCCGGGCCGGCCGTGCTGCGCGCACTGCGGGACAACGAGATCGTGTGCCTGCTCTGCGATCGAGACATCGAGCGCAACGGTGTCGACGTCGAGTTCTTCGGCGAGCGCACCACGTTGCCGGCCGGGCCTGCCACCCTCGGTCTGCGAGTCGGCTCGCCGATCCTGCCTGTCGGCTGCTACTTCACCTCGGCCTACAACGGGCACCATGCCCTGGTGCGTCCACCCCTGCCGGCGGTGCGCCAAGGTGGAGGGCTGCGCGACGACGTGGCACGGATCACGCAAGCGCTCGCCCGTGAGCTCGAGTTCCTCATCCGTCGAGCGCCCGAGCAGTGGCATCTGTTCCAGCCCAACTGGCCGTCTGACCCGGGCTACTAGTCGTCGCATCGTGAGGCGTTGCCCCGCGCGAAGTGAACGCAGGTTCATACTCTGTTCGCCCTGGCCCGCCCATAACGCGCGCACAGAACCGCTTGCGCGAAGCGCCCAGAGCGGGCACTATGCGCTACCGCTGGCAGCATGGGACCACGATGAAGCACCGCACTTACAGAGTCGAGTGGGAACGTTGGTTGAACGTTGCGATCTCAGGTGCGTTCGCCATCTTCTGCGTGTTCAAGGTCGATGACGGGAGGAACGGACCGGGTTCGGCGAGTCCTTCTGCACGCGCCATCGGTTACGTCATCGTGGCCATCGCGTGCGTCTTGGTCATCCGGTCAATTCGTATCGCAATCGTCACCACACGCGAGCACATGATCGTGCGCGGCATCTTCGTCACGCGTCGCTTTTCGCTCGGAGAGATCGACAATGTGGCGATGGGTCGGGGGCAGGCGGTGCTCCGATTGCGTGATGGCCGAACGGTTCGCCTTTGGCACCTTCAGCGTGCGAATCCAGCGTTCGTTCGTGGGATCCAGGCGGCGGACAGGATCGTCGACGAGTTGAACCTGGACCTCGCGGCCCGTCGAGGGGTCGTCGTGCCACCAGCAGAGCCGGCCGCCGCGATGGGGCCTTCGCGCTCGACGGAACGCCCGCCCTCTGTTGCGCGCCGGGGCATGAGAACCGCCGCAGTGTTGCTGGCTCAGCTCATCCTCGGTGTGGTCATCGGAGTTGTGCTGGTGTCATCGGGCGAACGCGTCGGCGGATGGCTGATCATTGCCGCCTCGGTTGTCGGCCCGCTGGCGGTACTGATCGCCTATCGGCGAGCGATCCGACGGTTGGAGCAGCATGGGAATCACGGCTCGGTCGCCAACGGGTCATGAGGAGTCCGACGTCGCCGCACAGAACTGCCGGTAGGGCGCTGGACATGCTCCCTTGTGTGCGGCAATCTGCGCTTGTGAGCGAGACGTGCCCGGTCTGTGGAAGCAGCATCAACCGGTTGTCTCTCGCGCTGTGTCATCGGCCCGACGATGGCCAACGCATCTGCCAGCGAGTTGTGCGCTGCGATAGTGGACACATCACATGGACGTGGACCGATCGGCCCGACGAGCCAGCCGTGCACGACGACTCGCTTGCCAGCTTGTTCAAGTAACGCAGATCTGCCGTACTGCGCCGTTGACGGCAGTCCCGCGGGTAGACACGATGGCGTCCTTGGAACCATCCGGCCAGCAGGCTCGTCAAGTAGGTGTGCGCCTCGCTACTGCTTGCCTCGCCACACTCGTTGCGCTCCTCGGCGGGTGCGATGACTCATCGGACACGGTTACGTCGTTTACCGCGCTCAGCGTGGCGTCCGCCGACGCTTCCGATGTCGTCGTGCAGCTCGGCGACTACCACCTCGGCGCCATTCCGGACATGTTCGTGACCGGGCCCGAGCTAGTCATCTACGGCGACGGCACCACCTACGCAGAGTTCTACGACGGCGTGGACAGCGACGGTCACGCGCAGTTCCGCCTCATCACTGGTCACGTTGACGACGCAACGCTGCACGACCTCGTCACCACGGCCCGCGCCCTTCCTGCGGAGACCCCCGTAGGCGAAGCGCCCGTGGACGGCGTCCCCATGCTCCTCGTCGTGGGAGGGCATCGGTGGGACATCAACGATCTAGCCGCTGAACCCTTCGCATCGTTCGTCGCAGAGCTACGGGCGACTGTTGACGGCGCCGCGACGGAAGAGTGGCATCCGACGCGGTGGATCGACAGGCCCTACGGGATCAACACTTGCACGGTCATCGATCAGCCGGGCGATGACCCGCTCTACGCCGCACCCGTGTATCCACACGTGATCGACGAGTATCCGCTCGGCGAGACTCCGTGCCTCTGACCCGCCCAGAACTGCCTGGTTGATGATCTTGATGGCGTTGCGGCTTGTTCGTAGCGTTTCGGTTCGTCCGGCGGGTGGGCTCGCTAACTGCCTGCTGCCTTCGGGTTGGCTTTCTAACGAGGTGCTGCCCGCCGGGTGAATCGGCCGTGGTGTGGCTCGAAAGAGGCGCGCAGGATCAGTCTGAACCAGGAGTGCCCACCGCGGTTCCATCAACCATGGAAGGGGACTGTGATGTCAGTGATCATCGGGATCGATCCGCACAAGCGGTTGCACGCTGCGTTTGCGATCGATGAACGCGAGTCCGAGCTCGCTCGTGTGGAGGTGCGCAGCGGGCCACGCCAGGTGGCCCAGTTGGTCGCCTGGGCGGCGCCGTTCGAGTGTCGTTCGTGGGCGATCGAGTCCGCTGGCGGTCTGGGCTATCTGCTCGCCCAACAGCTTGTCGCACGCGGTGAACGGGTCGTGGATGTGCCGGCGACGTTGTCGTCGCGGGTGCGGTTGTTGGGCTCGGGGAAGTCCACGAAGAACGACACCAACGATGCTCGTGCGGTCGCGGTCGCGGCGTTGCGAGCACCGTCACTTGCGCAGGTGCGGGTCGAGGATCACGTCAGCGTGTTGCGGCTGTTGGCCAAAGCACAGCTCGACGCGTCACGTGCTCGTGAACCGCCCCGGGATTGGTGACTGCTCCATCCCTTGAGAGGATGGAGTCATGTCAGGAGCAAGGCGTGTCGGGAAGTATCCCGACGAGATGCGTGAGCGGGCGGTGCGGATGGTGTTCGAGCATCAGGACGAGTACCCGTCGCAGTGGAAGGCGATCGAGTCGATCTCGAAGAAGCTGAGCATCAATCATGAGACGTTGCGGCTGTGGGTCCGCCGGGCCGAGGTCGATGGCGGTCAGCGGCCGGGTGTGACGACCGAGGAGCGGTCGCGGATCAAGGAGCTCGAGCGTGAGAACCGGGAGCTGCGCCGGGCGAACGAGATCTTGAAAGCGGCTGTCGGCTTTCTTCGGGGCGGAGCTCGACCGCCAGTCGACGGAGTGATCGCGTTCATCGACGACCATCGGGAACGGTTCGGGGTCGAGCCGATCTGCCGGGTGCTCACCGAGCACGGCTGCAAGATCGCCCCGAACACCTACTGGGTGGCCAAGAAGCGGCCGCCGTCGACGCGGGCGGTTCGCGACGCCGAGCTCGGCGCCGGAGATCGTCCGCGTGTCTACGAGGAGAACCTGTTCGTCTATGGCGCCGACAAGGTGTGGGCCCAGCTCAACCGGGAGAACATCCGCGTGGCGCGCTGCACCGTCGAGCGGCTGATGCGCACCCAAGGGCCTGTCCGGGGCCAGACGGGGCAAGGCGTTCACGATCACCACCCACCACCGACGACCGCCTGGAGCGGCCGGCGGATCTCGTCGAGCGCAAGTTCCGGGCGCCGGCCCCGAACCGGCTGTGGGTCGCCGATCTGACCTACGTGAAGACCCACTCGGGCTGGGTGTACGTGGCGTTCATCATCGACGTCTACTCCCGGTTCGTCGTCGGCTGGCAAGCCTCCCGGTCGCTGCGTTCGGACCTGGCGATCGACGCGTTGGAGATGGCCGTGTGCAACCGCCAACGCGCCGGCGCACGACCTCGACCGGCTGGTCCATCACAGCGACCGCGGCGTCCAATATCTCAGTCGTCCGCTACTCCGAACGCCTCGCCGACAACGACATCGTCGCGTCGGTCGGATCGAAGGGCGACAGCTACGACAACGCGATGGCCGAGTCGTTCAACGGGCTCTACAAGTGGGAGCTCATCTACCCGCAAGGCCCGTGGCGCGGCCTCGACGACGTCGAGTTCGCCACCATGACCTACGTCGACTGGTTCAACCACCGACGCCTCCACGGCGAGATCACCGACGACGCCAGCTACACCACCCCGGCCGAGTTCGAAGCCGCCTACTACCGTCAGAACACCGACAGCCCTCGAGGCCGTCACCCAATAACCCGAGCAGTCATCAAACCCGGGGCGCTTCAGGCAGCTCCTCTGGGTTCGCGTCACGATCGCTGGAGACGTGGTGATTCGGATTGCGGCGCTTGCAGCCTTGGCGTACTTCGTCTGGCGCGTGTGGCCGGGCGACGGCTTGCTCGCCTTCGTTCTGATGCCTATGTTCGTCTACGCGGCGTGGCAGGCGGTGGTGTTGCCGCTCAATGCGCGACTGCTGTCGAAGCGATGGGAGTCAACCGACTCCGCTCGACGCTCGGTCGCGGTGGTGGCATTGCTGGGTTTGCCGCGGCTGCTGTGGGCAGTCCCGATCGCGCTCCGGGAGCGCGAGGGAACGATGGGGTTCGTCGTGGTCGCGTCAGCGACCATGCTTATCGCTGTGTCGGCAGTGACCCTCTGGGTATGTGTGTGTCGCCACGCTGATCGACCTGCGTAACTGCCGATCCGCGTGCTGGACAACGACGGCCACTTCGGCCAATCTGCTCGTGCGTCGGCCACCGGAAGGTCACCCCGCATCGCCGCCATGGCGCCCCGGATTAGTGTCTGCTGCGTGCGTCCGATGGTCTGGGTGGATCGGCGAGTACAGGGTGGGGCGTTGGTCGCTCTTGCGTGGATGCTCTCGATCGAGCTCGGTACGTCCCGACGACAGTCGCGTGCTGCAGCCAAGGCAGCGGATGTGGACGAACGGGTGGTCGACACCGCCACGAGCCGTTGGTTTGAGGTTGCTGCAGCAACTGCGCTCATCGGCGCAACCGCCGCGTCGCTGACTTGCCGACGGGGCGTGATCCGGCATCAGCGCAGCTCGGTCGCCGCAGGCCTCGCGCTTCTCGCTGCGTCGGGTGCGCTCAGCACCTCAGCACGCCGGCATCTCGGGCGTTTCCATCGCGACTCGCTCACGGTTCACGAGGATCACCAGCTGGTGGACACGGGCCCATACCGTCGTGTTCGACACCCTCTGTACACCGCCACGATCGGCGTGTTCGTCGGGCTTGGTGCGACACTCGGACACTGGCTGAGCGTGGCCTTCGCTGTTCTCCCGACCGGAGCGTTGATACACCGCATTCGTGTTGAGGAGGCCATGCTCGATGACGCGCTCGGAGCCAGCTACGTCACCTATCGGCGTCGAACAAGCCGCCTGGTTCCGGGACTTTGGTAGCCGAGACGTCACCGGGGCGGCCGCAGGTCTCTCCTCAGTTCGCCGCCGGGCGAGCGGCCTGTGCTTCGGCAGTCGTCAGACTCGCGGGCGCGTCCTGACAGACCCAGGTCAGGGTGTGCGAGGCCTTGAGGGCAGCAACTCTGCGCTACGGGCACTGACGGCCGGTAAGCACCGAGTCCCCATGCAGGTTCACGACATGACCTTCGATGCCGCTGACACGGTCGCTCAGTGAGCGCCACAGGGTGAGCGTCTTGTCGCCTGATCGGGCTGCTCGGTCCCACGAGATCGTCTGCCCATCGAGGATGGGGAGCCCATCGGCTCCGTCGTCCGCGTAGAGGTCGTCTCCGCATCCGTTGGTGATCGAGATCTCCCACCCGTTCCAGTGATCGAACGCCGACCCGAGAGCAAGGACGGCGACGCAGACCAGACCACCGACCACCACCGACGCGCTGGCGGCCAGCAACCACTTCCGTCGACGTGACGACCGTTCCCGCCCCGCCGACATCTCTCCTTCGTCAGTTGGCGACACGAGCGCAGAGTACCGTTCGCCGGACTCGACATCGCCTGCCGGGCACGATGCGTTGGGTCGCGTCGCTCCTGATCTGATGGACAGGAGGGGCGTGAACGGTCATAGTGCGCTCGTGGCGTTGGTTCTGCAGCATCCTCGTTCCACGGCGCGTCGATCGCGCTGCTCGGGTTGGCTGATCGGAGCATCGGTGGCCTGGCTGGCGGCGGTGAGTGCATGCGCGGCCGCTCCCGCCACTCTGCCCTGCACGGTCGCCCTCGGTGGCAGCCATCGCACCATCGATGTCGTCGCAAAGGATGGCGCCGTGTCGACGGCATCGGTGGGCGGGTACAGCGTCACCTTCACCGTGCACGCCACGTCGCCGCAGATCAGTGCCAAGGTGACGAATTCGAACGGAAGGACGCTCCTGTCCGCCAGCGGTGGACGTCTGGGCGGCTTCTCCGGCTCTGCGCCGACACCCGATGGTGAGCTCGACTTCTCGTGCGGACCGTGAACCAGCCGCGTCGCGGTGCCGACGCGCTGCCGTCGGACCCTCGGAGCGTTGGATCCGGCGCGACACCGGGGTGACACCGGCGTCGCAGCGGGGCCCACAGAGCCGCTGAACTGGTCCGACGTGCCGAGCGGCGGTGCGTTCACCGGGCGGGGTCGGCAGGCGAGGTATGGTGGTGGCCGATGCCGATCGAACAGCGCGATGGGTTCCGCCTCTGGGAAGGCGGACCGGTGCCCAATGGTTCCGACGGCCTCACGATCGGATCGCTCGTGATCGTGCGCGAAGGCAAGGCGACGCCGTATCTGCTCCGCCACGAACTCGTCCACGTCCGGCAGTGGCGTCGCTACGGCGTCGCCGGCTTCTCGGCCCGTTACGTCGGGAGCTACCTGCTGTGGCGACTGCGTCGCAAGGGCCACAGGGGCGCGTACCTCCGGATCCCGATGGAGATCGAAGCCGATTGGGTGGCGCGCCGTTCACTGGCGACCGCGGTGCGCGACGACCTCATCGAGCGCGTCGCCTCCTGACCTGACGTCGCTGACCTACGACCCTGACCCGACGACCCTGACCCGACGACTGGCGACGGCAGGTTGTCTGCGCCCATCGGGCCGATATGGTCCGACTCGACTTCCCCCAGTCGTTCGTGACCCGGGCACCCGTGCCCGATTCGCCGGGGAGGTCGAGTGTCGGATCTGCCAGATCTGCCGGATCGTCCCGGGCCGCCCCGCTCGCCGGCCGCGCGGGCGCAGGCCTGGGTGCAGTGGGTGGGCCTCGGCCGCGTCATCAGCGCGGCGGTCGTCGTCCTGGCCGTCCTCGCCGGCGCGTACTGGTTGGTGCGCCCACCCGCCGCGACCACCGAGTCGAAACTGCCCTTCGCCACGACTCCCGCATCGGTGGCGGTCAGTACGAGCCGGCCGGCGTCGGCGACGACGGAGACGCGATCCGAGGTGGTGGTGCACGTCGCGGGCGCAGTGGTGACCGCAGGTGTGTACCGACTCGGCGCGGGCTCGCGCGTCGTCGACGCCGTCCAGGCGGCGGGAGGGCTCGCGCCCGACGCAGTGCCCGACGCGATCAACCTCGCGGCGGTCCTCGTCGACGGTGAACGCGTCTACGTCCCACGCGTCGGCGAAGCAGTCCCCGTCGTGTCGTCGGTGGGAGGAGGCACCACGTCGCCGGCCGGACCCGTCAACATCAACTCGGCCACTGTCGACGAGCTCGACACGCTGCCGGGTGTGGGTCCCGCCACCGCCGCTGCCATCGTCGCCTACCGCGACCAGCACGGTCCGTTCAGCTCGATCGAGAGCCTGGCCGACGTGCGCGGCATCGGCCCGGCGAAGGTCGAGGCACTCCGTGGGCTGGTGACGGTGTGAATGTCAGAGCAGCGCTCGTCCGAGCACGAGGTCGGCGGCGATCAACGCACCGACGACCCCCAGCCAGACTCCGCCCGCCAGCCAGAAGTACTCGCGCCAGAAGTCCCGCCAGCTCGCCACCGGCGAGGCCGTCGCCCGCCGAGCCGCGACGACGCTCACCAGCAGCCACAGCACAGCGCTGCCGGCGAGGGAGACCACCCACACCTGTGTCCCGGTGCTCAAGGGCACGCCGGCCACCAGGAGCACCGGCGCGGCCAGGATCGCCAGCACGAAGCTCAGCACCCCGCGGGCGGTCGACGTGTTGTCGCGTACCAACCACCAGGCGAGCGCGCCCATCGCCATCGGGATCGCCACGCCCGCGATCGGACCCAGCCGTCGCAGCCTCGACCGGTAGGCGCGCGGGCCTTGCGGCACCGGTCGAAGGTCGAAGGGGGCGGGCTGCATGACGAGAGCGTACGGCGTGTCGGAGCGGCCGCGATGGCACCATCTCGGCGACGGGTCGGTGCTCGTCGTCGCCCTCGCGCTCGTCGTCGGCGTGTGGATCGGTCCCGCAGCCGTGCTGGCGTGGACTGCCATCGCGGCGGTCGTCCACCGCAGATGGATCGTCGTGGTCCTGTGCCTCACGGTCGGCCTCATCGGGTCCGTCGACGCGCACCACGCCTGGGCGCAGGCTCAGCCACGCACACTCGGCCCCTACGAGGGGTGGGCCACGGTGAAGACCGATCCCGCGACGTACGGATCGGGGGCACGGGTCACCATCGAGATCGAGGGCGAACGGTTCGACGCGTGGCTCTACGGCGGTCGCCGGGCGCGGATCCTGGACCACCAGGCGGGGGACATCGTGTGGGTGAGCGGTGTCCGCCGAGCGAGCAGCGGTTCGGTCCGTCGGGCGCAGGTACGCCACGTCGTCGGGCGCTTCGACGTCGAGATCCTGGGCGACATCGTCGACGGCAATGCGCTGTCGCGCGCCGACAACCGCGTCAGGTCCGCACTGCGCGCGAGTGCGGAGATCACCATGGCGGACCCGGACGCGGCCCTCTTCACGGGTTTGGTGATCGGCGACGACATTCGTCAGCCGATGTGGATGGTCGACGACTTCCGAGCGTCGGGCCTCTCCCATCTCACGGCCGTGTCCGGACAGAACGTGGCTTTTGTCCTGGCCGCGGCGCTCCCGCTGTTGCGCCGCCTGCGTCCGTGGGCGCGGTGGCTGGCCACCGTCGGGCTCATCGTCTGGTTCATGGCGCTCACCCGCTTCGAGCCCTCGGTGCTCCGTGCGGGAGTCATGGCCATCCTCGCCGCCACGGCGTTCGTGCTCGGCCGCCAACCCCGGCCCACGCGGCTCGTGGCGTTGGCGGTCATCGTGCTCGTGCTCGCCGATCCGTTGCTGGTGTGGTCCGTCGGCTTCTGGCTCTCGGTGAGCGCGACCCTCGGTGTGTGCGTCGTGGGCACGTGGCTGGCCGCTCGGCTGCCCGGTCCGCAGTGGTTCCGGGTCGGGCTCGGTGTCACGCTCGGTGCACAGGTCGGCGTGGCGCTGCCGAGCGCGCTCGTGTTCCACCGCCTGCCGCTCGTCTCGATTCCGGCCAACCTCGCCGCAGTCCCGGTCGCGGGCTTCGTGATGCTCTACGGGCTGCCGGCGGGTCTCGCCGCAGCCATGCTGCCCCGCCCGCTGGTGCTGGTGGTCATGCTGCCGGCGTCGGTCGGGACCCGGTGGGTGTCCACGGTGGCGCAGGTGGCGGCGGCGCTCGAACCGGCGCCTCGATGGTCCATCTGCGGGTGGGCGATGGCAGTAGCCCTGCTCGCGTGGTGGATCCGGCATCGCTCGCGCCACCGAGCGCCGGGT
Organism: uncultured Acidimicrobiaceae bacterium; assembly: GCA_963720695.1. Classification (GTDB taxonomy): domain Bacteria; phylum Actinomycetota; class Acidimicrobiia; order Acidimicrobiales; family Ilumatobacteraceae; genus UBA668. The sequence goes on along the minus strand of CAVRGG010000001.1, from coordinate 1,176,642 downwards.
GTGCCAATCTGAGAGATCCATGGCTGCCTACCTGATCACCGGCGACGACGAGTCGCTCGTCCTCTCCGCCATCGGTGACCTCGTGCGGAAACTCGTCGGTGACGGCGACCGCACGATGATGGTCGACGACTTCGACTCCGACGAGTTCGAGCTGCGGGCGGTGGTCGACGCGGCCCAGACGCCCCCGTTCCTCACCGATCGACGGATCGTCGTCGCCAGGGGCATGGGTCGGTTCAACGCCGACGATGTCGTCCCGCTGGTCGCCTACCTGGCCGACCCGCTGCCCTCCACCGAGCTGGTCCTCGTCGCCGGTGGTGGACGGATGCCCAAGGCCCTCACCGACGCGGTGAAGAAGTCCGGCGCGACCACCATCGAGACCTCGCCCCCCACCCGCGCCCGAGAGCGGTCCGGCTGGTTCGACGACCAGATCAGAGCGACGGGACTCAAGCTGGAACCGTCGGCCGCGCAGATCCTCACCGAGTGGTTGGGCGAGGACGCGGGGCGATTGCAGGGGATCCTCGAGACGCTGAACGCCACCTACGGCAACGCCAAGAAGCTCACCGCGGCCGAGGTCACGCCGTTCCTCGGCGACGCCGGCGGAGTGCCGCCATGGGACCTCACCGACGCGATCGACAAGGGTGACACGACTCGTGCGCTGCGCCTGCTGCACCGGATGATGCGCGCCGGGGAACGTCACCCGCTGCAGGTCATGTCGATCCTCCACGCGCACTACGCGAAGTTGCTGTCACTCGACGGTGCGGACGCCCGCGACGAGGCGTCGGCGGCGGCGGCCATGGGCATCAAGCCCGGCTTTCCCGCCCGCAAGGCGTTGGATCAGTACCGCAAGCTCGGTGGCGGCGGCACCAACCGGGCCATCGGGCTCCTCGCCCAGGCCGACCTCGATCTGCGCGGCGCCAAGGAATGGCCGGAAGAACTGGTGATGGAGGTGCTCGTCGCCCGGCTGAGCCGGCTGGGCGGGGGAGTGCGCCGCTAGACGCGAACGAGCCCGGGCGTGTGCCCGGGCTCGTTCCAGATCGTGGGTCGGCGTGGTCAGCCGGCGGTGGTGGCGTTGAGCTTCTTCATCAGGCGGCTCTTGCGGCGAGCGGCCTGGTTCTTGTGGATCACGCCCTTCGCAGCGGCCATGTCGAGGCGCTTGACGGCGAGGCGCAGGGCCTCTTCGCTCTGCTCGGTGTTCGCAGCATTGGTCGCGTTCTTGACGCGGGTCTTGAGCTCGCTCTTCACGGCCTTGTTGCGCTCGGCGCGCTTCGCGTTCGTGAGAATGCGCTTCTTCTGACTCTTGATGTTCGCCACGGACGTACCCTCTTGGAGATCGAAATCGACGTTAAATCGGCTGGGCAAGGCTAACAGGCACCCGGGCTGGGCCCCAACCTCGTGCACCACTCCGATCCGGAGTCCGCCGGTAGGATCGAGCGACTTCCCATGGACCTCGAACGCATCCGCAACTTCTCGATCATTGCCCACATCGACCACGGCAAGAGCACGCTGAGCGACCGCATTCTCGAGATCACCCACACCGTCGAGATGCGCGACATGCGCGCCCAGTACCTCGACTCGATGGACCTCGAGCGCGAGCGAGGCATCACCATCAAGGCCCAGAACGTGCGGGTCGACTGGAAGGGCCACACGCTGCATCTCATCGACACGCCCGGTCACGTCGACTTCGGGTACGAGGTGAGCCGCAGCCTGGCGGCGTGCGAAGGCGTGGTGCTGGTGGTCGATGCCGCCCAGGGCATCGAGGCCCAGACGCTCGCCAACTGCTACCTGGCGCTGGAGCACGACCTCGAGATCGTCGCCGCGCTGAACAAGATCGACCTGCCCGCCGCCGACCCCGATCGCTACGCGATGGAGATCGAGACCGTGCTGGGCATCCCCGCCGAGGACATCCTGCGCATCTCGGCCAAGACCGGGATGGGCGTCGACGGGTTGCTCGATGCGGTGATCGAGCGGATTCCTGCACCGAAGGGCGATGCCGACGCTCCGCTGCAGGCACTCATCTTCGACTCGCAGTACGACCAGTACCGCGGCGTGGTGTCCAGCATCCGGGTGATGAACGGGCGGATCAACAGCGGCGACAAACTGCTGTTCATGCAGGCCGGCACCCAGCAGGAGGCGGTCGAGATCGGTGTCCGCCGCCCCGGCCCCACCCCCGTGCCCCAACTCGGCCCCGGCGAGGTCGGGTACCTGATCGCCGGCATCAAGGACGTCGGTCAGGCCCGCAGCGGTGAGACCGTCACCACGTTCCATCACGGCGCCACCGAGGCGCTCCACGGCTACCGCGACCCCAAGCCGATGGTGTTCTGCGGCTTGTTCCCGATCGACGGCGACGACTTCGAACTGCTGCGCGAGAGCCTGGAGAAGCTGAAGCTCAACGACGCCAGCATCACCTATGCCCCCGAGTCGTCGGGTGCGCTCGGGTTCGGGTTCCGCTGCGGGTTCCTCGGTCTGCTCCACATGGAGATCGTCAAGGAGCGCCTCGAGCGCGAGTTCAACCTGGCGCTGATCGCCACGGCGCCGAGCGTCGAGTACCGGGTGCACAAGACGAACGGCGACGTCGAGCTGTGCGACAACCCGGCCGACCTGCCGATGCCGCAGAGCATCGACTTCATCGAGGAGCCGTACTTCCGGGTCAGCATCATCACCCCGAAGGACTACACCGGCACGCTGATGGACCTGTGCCAGACCCGGCGCGGCGAGATGACCAAGCTCGAGTACCTGTCGCCCGAGCGCGTCGAACTGCACTACCAGATCCCCCTCGCCGAGGTGGTGGTCGACTTCTTCGACCAGATGAAGAGCCGCACGCAGGGCTACGCGAGTCTCGACTACGAGCTCAGCGGCTATCAGCGCAGCAACCTCGTACGCGTCGACCTGTTGCTCAACGGCCTCCCGGCCGACGCCTTCAGCACGATCGTGCACCGCGACAAGGCGTTCGCCTACGGCAACCGGATGTGCGAGAAGCTCAAGGAGCTGATCCCGCGGCAGATGTTCGACGTGCCGATCCAGGCGGCGATCGGCGGCAAGATCATCGCCCGCGAGACGGTGAAGGCCAAGCGCAAGGACGTGCTCGCCAAGTGCTACGGCGGCGACATCACCCGCAAGCGCAAGCTGCTCGAGAAGCAGAAGGAAGGCAAGAAGAAGATGAAGTCGATCGGTCGCGTGGAAGTGCCCGGCGACGTCTTCATCTCCGCACTGAAGCTCGACGACTGAGCTCGACGACTGAGCTCGATCGGGTTCCGGCGTCAGCCCTTGGCGTCGGCCCAGGAGTGGATGACGCTCGCGTCGGCCACGAACCTCACGCCCGACGTGGGGTTCCAACGGTGTGCTGCCTCCTGCAGGCACTCGTCGAGCAGACGGACCACCGCGTCGGCCTGCTCCTCGGGTGCGTGGACCAGCAACTCGTCGTGCAGGCACAACACGATGCGCGCCCCGAAGGGGATCGAGCGGGCGCGGACCGTCACGGCCCAGACCTTGAAGAGCTCGGCCGCCGCCCCCTGGACCATCGCGTTGCGGGCATATCGTCCGCGGGCAGCGGCGGCGGCGATGTAGTCGGCCCCTTCTCGAATGTCGCCCATGCGGATCAGGCGGCCGCCGTAGGTGCGCAACTCGCGGCCTTCCTCGCCCGCACGAGCGGCGTCGTTGAGGTACTGGATGGCGACCGGGTAACCGGACTCCATGCCTCGTAGCGCCTGCCCGGCGGTGCCGCTGGTCTGGCCGTACATCGCCGCCAGCACGGCCACCTTCGCCACGGATCGCTCCACGCCGAGTCGGCTCGCGACGGGTGCGTAGAGGTCGTCGTCCTGGGTGGCCGTGCGCAGCGCAGGGTCACCCGAGATCGCGGCCAGCACCCGAGGTTCGATCTGGCCGAGGTCGGCGCGCACGAAGACATGTCCAGGATCGGCGACGACGATGGGTCGCAGCTCGGCCGGCATGTTGTGGAGGCCCGCCCCTGCCGTCATCCGCCCCGCTGCGCCGTCGCTGCTGCTCCATTCACCGCGGAGCCGACCATCGGGACCGACGTGCTCGGCGAGCCAGGTGTGGCCGAACGTGGTCGCGATCCGCTCGGCCTTGCGCCACTGCAGCAGGGCGTCGACCGCGGGGTGGACGAGTCGCATCGACTCCAGCCGCCAGGCGCGGGTGTCGGGTACGTCGATGCCGAGCCGACGCAGCATCGACTTCACGTCGGCTGGATTGCGCAGGTCGATGCCGCTGCCCGGCGGAAGGTGCTGCAACACGTCAGCATCGCGCTCGCGTCGCGCCTCAGCTGCCTCGGCCTCATCGGCCGGTCGAGGGCCGACGATCGAGGTGATCAGCGCCTCTGCCGCGGCGCGGTCGACGGGGAGCCCGTCGGCGGCGAGTTCGGCGCACAGCAGCTCCGCCGCCGACTCCGACCGAGCCGTCGCCTCGGGGTCGCCGGCGACGACTCCGTGCACACGGAGTGCGCGGAGCCGCTCGATCTGCAGCGCCGCGACAGCGTTCGCGGTCCGCGCCCACTCCGCCGCCGCGCTCGCGTCGGCGCTCCACCCGCCGGCGACCCACTCCGGTCGCAGATAGCCGTCAGGACGAACGGCGACCGCAGGGTCACCTTCGTCGCCGCCCGCACCCATCAGGTCGAGCTGGCCCATCACCGGCAGGCGATCGCGGTCGAGTCCGTGCAGCGTCGTCCAGACACGGACGGGGTCTGCTCGCCAGCCCCCGAAGAGCAGTCGGTGCACGACCGAGACGTCCCAGCAGGTGGCGAGGCGCAGCCCGTTGGCGACCAGAGCGGCAGCCGTCTCACCCGACCAGCACACCCATCGCGGCCGCACGGCGTCGTCGGCCTCGGCGAGACCACGGACGAGATCGGACATCGGGCCCTCGAACCCGACGACCCGGTCGGCGAACGCCAGCCCGACGACCCCGTTGACACCCACCGCCAGCCCCACCATCTCGCCGCGCCCGACCCCGGCATCGCGCAGCGCAGCGGTCACCGCCCGGGGCTCGAAGTGGTGGCTCGCCATCGCTCCATCCTGGCCGCTGGGAGGTAGAACGTACGAGATGTCGCAGTCCCAGATGTTCAGCTCGTTGCGCCACCGCAACGCACGGCTGTTCTTCCTCGGCCTGCTCGTCAGCAACGTCGGCACCTGGATGCAGCTCACGGCGACCTCGCTCGTCGTCTACGAGCTGACCGGCAACGCCACCGACACGGGCATCAACCTGCTCTGCCAGTTCCTGCCGATGCTCGTGCTCGGCAGCTGGGCGGGGGCGGTCGCCGACCGACGCAACAAGCGCCGGATGGCGCTGCTCACCCAGGGTCTGCAGGCGATCCAGGCGCTCACGCTGGGCATCCTCACGCTCGGCGGGTGGACCAACCTCGCCGTGTTCTACTCGCTGTCGCTCGTGCTGGGGATCATCGGTGCCTTCGACAATCCGGCCCGGAGAGGGTTCGTGATCGAACTGGTCGAGCCGCACGAGATCAGCAACGCGATCTCGCTGAACACGGCGGTGATGACCGGATCGCGCATCGTCGGCCCGGCGCTGGCAGCGTTCCTCAAGGGTCCCCTCGGCGCCGGCTGGCTGTTCATCCTCAACGGGGTGTCGTTCGTCGCGATCATGTGGCCGTTGCTGGCGATCGACAAGTCGCAACTGCAGCCGGTCGTTGCCGCCAAGCGCGGTGGCACGCCCGTGCGCGACGCGCTCCGTTACATCCAACGCGACCGTCGCCTGCTGGTGGTGTTCGTGGTCTTCACGGTCGTCGGCACGTTCGCCTTCAACTACAGCGTCTCGCTGCTCAAGCTCAGCGACGTGCGCTTCGGGGATCGGCGTTGGTTCGGCATCCTGCTCGCATCCACCGGCGTCGGCAGTCTCATCGGGTCGCTCCTCACCGCGGCGCGGCTACGCGTCACCACCCGATGGTTCTTCGGGAACGGCTGGTTGCTGGGAGTGAGCGGACTGGCGCTGAGTTGGGCGCCGAACCCGTGGGCCGCCGTCGTGGTGAGCATCCCGGTCGGGATGGGAGGTGCGGCATTCATCGCCGGCCAGAACGCCATCGCCCAACAGGAGGCCCCTCCCGACATGCGCGGTCGCCTGCTCGCGCTCGGCGCCGTCGCGTTCCTGGGGAGCACACCGATCGGATCCCCGATCACCGGCTGGGTGGCAGACCATGTCGGCGCCGAGTGGAGCCTCGCCTACGGCAGCATCATCGCCCTGATCGCCGTGTCGGTCGGGTTCGTGCTGCGCTACCGCTCAACTCGCGGTGACGTTCCAGCCCACCAGCACGAGGTGGCCACGGTGCAGGTTGATGGCGGCGACCGAGGCGGTGTCGTTCCAGAGGCCACTCCCGGCTGACGCAGGCATCCCGAGCAGCCGCACCGTGAGGATGCGGCTGAGGTGCCCGTGCGTGAAGGCGACGACGCTGCGGCCGACTGCGGTGCGCTCGAGCTTGGCGACGAACGCATCGCAGCGCGCCGACACCTGCTGCATGCTCTCGCCGCCGGGGCAACCCGTCGTGAACAGGTTCCACTCGGGGTCGCGATCGAGGATCTGCGACGTGGTGAGCCCCTCGTATGCGCCGTAGTCGACCTCCATCAGCGCCTCCACCTCTTCCGCAGGGTGGTCGGGCATCGCCAGTGCTGCGGTGCGCGAAGCTCGTTGCAGCGGGCTCGTGTACACGACCGGGTCGGCGCCGTCGAGGTAGTGGTGGATCACCCGTGCCGCCTCGCGCGCCTGCTCGATCCCGAGATCGGTGAGTGGCAGGTCGGTCCGACCCGTGTGCTGCCCACTGACGGACCACTCGGTGGCACCGTGGCGCACCAGCAGGATGAGGGACGGTGTCGTGGACGCAGGATGTGGCACGACCGGCAAGGGTAGGCGACACTCGTCGCGACATGCGTCCTCCCGTCATCATGTGGTTCCGTCGCGACCTGCGGCTCGCCGACCTCCCGGCGCTGCATGCCGCCGCAGCCGAGGGTCGACCGGTCGTGCCGCTGTTCGTGGTGGATCCCGCCTTCGCCCGTTCGGGCGCTCCTCGGCGGAGCTTCATGGCCGCGGCGCTGCGAGCGCTCGACGACTCGATGGGTGGAGCGCTCGTGTACCGGCACGGACCTCCCGAGCGCGTGGTGCCCGCCCTCGCTGCGGAGGTGGGGGCGACGTCCGTTCACGTGAGTCGAGACTTCGGGCCGTACGGACGACGGCGCGACGCGCTCGGTGGCCGACGCGTCTGCGTGCCGACGGCGCGACCTTGGTCGGCACCGGCTCTCCCTACGCAGTCGGCCCGGGCACGGTGGTGAAACCCGACGGCACGCCCTACCGGGTGTTCACCCCGTTCTCGAAGGCGTGGCGGGGGCACGGTTGGGACGAGCCGTTGGGCGTGCCGGACGTGTCGTGGCACGGAGCGCCGAAGGTGCCCTGCGACGGTCCCCCCGAGGCGCTCCCGTCCGGTGCGACGAGCATCGAGGTGTGGCCGGCCGCCACCGAGGCAGCGGCGATGGATCGATGGGAGGCCGTCCTGCCCCAGCTCGACAGCTATGCCGAGCGCCGCGACCTTCCGGGTGTCGACGGCACGTCGCGGCTCTCCGCTGCCCTGCGATGGGGTCTGATCCACCCCCGTCAGATGTTGGCGGACCTCGGCCCCGAGCGGGGTCACATGGTCTTCGGCAACGAGCTCGGCTGGCGCGAGTTCTACGCCGATGTGCTGCTCGCCGCACCCGACTCCGCCTGGCGGAATCTCGACCGGCGGATGGATGCGATGCCGGTGGACACGGACGGGGACGCGAAGGAGCGCTTCGATCGTTGGGCCGCGGGCCGCACGGGCTTCCCGATCATCGACGCCGGGATGCGCCAGCTGGCAGCGACGGGATGGATGCACAATCGAGTGCGCATGCTCACCGCCAGCTTCCTCGTCAAGGACCTCCACCTCCCGTGGCAATGGGGAGCCCGCCATTTCATGCGCCATCTGGTCGACGGCGATCTCGCCTCGAACCAGCACGGGTGGCAGTGGGCGGCGGGCACGGGCACCGACGCGGCGCCGTACTTCCGCATCTTCAACCCGACGACACAGGCGCATCGATTCGACGCCGACGGCGACTACGTCCGCGAGTGGGTGCCCGAACTGCGTGGCATCGAGGGGGGAGCGGTGCACGAGCCGGGGTCTCGTCGCCCCGACGAGTATCCGCCGCCGATGGTCGACCATGCCCGTGAACGCGAGGACGCGCTCGCCCGGTACAAGCTCGTGACCGCTGGCAGTCGATAGCCTGGACTGCCAACCCGTCCCGGTTGCTCGAGGAGCCAGATGCTCGACGAACGCAAGACCGCAATCCTGAGAGTCGTCGTCCAGGAATACATCACCACGGGTCAGCCCGTGGGGTCGACGCACATCGCCAACGCGCCGGGCGTGCAGGTGAGCTCGGCGACGGTGCGCAACGAGATGGCGGTGCTCGAGCAGGAGGGCTACCTGGCCCAGCCACACACCTCGGCGGGTCGCATCCCCACCGACAAGGGCTACCGCTTCTACGTCGATCACATGGCGACGCCGGGGCGCCTCGAACCCATCGCCCAGCAGCGAGTCGGCCAGTTCTTCGACACGGCTCATGGTCGGCTCGAGGAACTCCTGCACCAGACCACGAACCTGCTGGCCCAGGTCACCCAACACGCCGCGCTGGTCGTCGGACCACGTGCCGAAACCGCCGTGGTGCGCTCGGTGCAGGTGGTGTCGCTGTCGGGTCGCCACGCCACGGTCGTCGCAGTGCTCAGCAACGGCGCCGTCGAGAACGAGGTCGTGGAACTCCCCGAGGAGACCTCGGACGTTCGCCTGGCGGGCGTCACCGCCCACCTCCAGGCGCACATGGTCGGCAGCCCTCTCGACGCGACGATCAGCCTGCCGCCCACGGGCGATCGTGAGCTCGACGCGGTGTGCAACCTCGCCCGGGCCGCGCTCGGCGGCTCGCACGACGAGTCCGTGTTCGTCGGCGGTGCGGCGTCGATGGCGCACGCGTTCGACGCCGTCGACACGGTCCGCTCCGTCCTGCGCACACTGGAACAGCAGTACGTGATGGTGTCGCTCGTGCGTGACATCCTCGACCGGGGGCTCTCGGTGGCCATCGGCGCCGAGCACGGCGTCGAGCCGCTCGCGGCCTGCTCCGTGGTCGTCAGGCCGGTGGTGGTCGACGGCGAGCAGGTCGGCACCGTCGGCGTGCTCGGACCCACTCGGATGAACTACCCGCAGGCCCTCGCCACCGTCGAAGCGGTGAGCGATCGATTGGGCCGACGACTCAGTGACGGTGGAAACCTCAATGGCTGATTACTACGAACTGCTCGGTGTGTCGCGATCGGCGAGCGCCGACGAGATGAAGAAGGCGTACCGCAAGCTCGCCCGCGAGCTGCACCCCGACGCGAACCCCGACGATCCCGCTGCCGAGGACCGTTTCAAGCAGGTGGCGCGGGCGTACGAGGTGCTGAGCGATCCCGACCAGCGTGCCCGCTACGACCGTTTCGGCGAGCAGGGTGTCGGTGGCGCCGGTCAGAACCCCGGCGACATGTTCGGCGGTGGCGGCGGACTGGGCGATCTCTTCGATGCCTTCTTCGGTGGGGGCAGTCCCTTCGGCGGCTCGCGTGGGCCCGCCGGTCCGCCACGCGGCCAGGACCTCGAGGTCGTCGCCGACATCACGTTCGAACAGGCCGTGTTCGGCGCCACGGTGCCGGTCAGCGTCCGGACCGCACTGCGCTGCGAGGAGTGCCACGGCAGCGGCGCCGGCGCCGGCACGAAGCCGGTCACCTGCAGCGAGTGCAATGGCCGTGGCCAGGTGCAGCGGGTGCGCCAGAGCATGCTCGGGCAGATGGTCACCTCGTCGGCCTGCCCCAAGTGCGGTGGACTCGGCCAGGTCATCGTCACCCCGTGCGCAGCGTGCAACGGCGACGGGCGGGTCATCACCGAGAAGGTGTACCAGGTCGACGTTCCCGCAGGCGTCGACAACGGCTCCACCCTGCGACTCACCGGTCGGGGCGCGGTCGGCCCTCGAGGCGGTGGCACCGGCGACCTCTACGTGCACGTGCGCGTCGCCGCCCACGAGCGCTATCGACGCGAAGGCGACGATCTCGTCACCGACCTCCCGGTGTCCATCGCCCAGGCATCGCTGGGCACGAAGTTCTTGCTGCCCACCCTCGAGGGCGGCGACGAGGAGATCGTGGTCCCGGCCGGAACACAGCCGGGTCGCGAGTTCGTCCTCCGCCAGCGCGGCGTGCCGCGCCTGCAAGGCCGCGGTCGTGGCGATCTGCGGGTGCGTGTCGACGTGCAGGTACCCACGAAGCTCTCGGAGTTCGAGACCGAACTGCTCAAGAAGTTCGCCGAGTCCCGGGGCGAGGAGCTGCACCAGGAGACCGGGCTCTTCGCCCGCATCAAGTCGGCCTTCCAGTGAACCCGGCGCTGCGGTCGAGCGCGGCGCACGTGTTCGTCGCCTCGCTCGAGGCGCCCCAGCTCGAACCCGATGACGCCCATCACCTGTTTCGGGTCCTGCGGCTTCGTGACGGAGAAGAAGTGACCGTCAGCGACGGCGTGGGTGGCTGGCGGCCCACCGAGGTGGCAGGGCAGAGCCTGCGTCCCGCGGGCGACATCGAACGTGGCCCGGCACTCACCGGCGTCACCATCGCCACGGCGATCCCCAAGGGCGATCGCGCCGAGTGGATGGTCCAGAAGCTCACCGAGCTCGGGATCGGGGAGATCGTGTTCGTCCATTGCGCTCGCAGCGTGGTGCGATGGGACGGCGAGCGGGGCGTCAAGCAGCGCGGCCGGCTGGAGCGCGTGGCCCGCGAGGCCAGCATGCAGAGCCGTCGGGTGTGGCTGCCGACCCTGGTCGGTCCGGTTCCGCTCGCGGAGGTGCTGGCCCGCCCAGGGTGCGCCCTGGCCGAACCCGACGGCGCGGATGACGTCGCGCGACCGCGGTGCATCGTGATCGGACCGGAGGGCGGTTTTTCGCCCGAGGAGCTCGCCGTACCGGTCCCGCACGTCCGGCTTTCCGACACCATCCTCAGGGTCGAGACCGCCGCCCTCGTCGCAGGGGTCAAGTTTTCGTCCGATCTGCCGATGAAATAACAACGGACAGTGTTGCGACATCACCCAGCGTTGTGAAAGACGACGACGTGTGTCACACTGTCCCGCAACTTGGCCACGTCGGCTGATGACGAACAGAGGAGAAGGGCAGTTGAACATGCGCGATTTCGACGACGACGTTGCGTCCTCGCCCTACAGCCGAAAGGTGGGCGACCGCCTCCGGGTCATTCGCCGCCAGAAGCGTCTGTCGTTGCAGGAGGTCGAGGCCACCTCGGGTGAGGAATTCAAGGCATCTGTGCTCGGCGCCTACGAGCGGGGCGAGCGGGCCATCTCCGTCCCCCGCCTCGAGCGGTTGGCGAAGTTCTACAACGTGCCCGTCGAGCAGCTCCTGCCCCGCGAGGACGCGGCCGTGCCGGTCGAGGGAGATGCCGCCGCCAGCAAGAAGCTCGCGGTGGATCTGCTCAAGTTGGGCCAGCTCACGGGCCAGCCCTTCGAGATGCTGGTGCGATTCCTGAAAATGATCCAGGTGCAGCGGCAGGACTTCAACGGCAAGGTCATCACCGTCCGCGGCGACGACACCCGGGCGATCGCGGCGATGCTCGACGTTCCGGTCGATCAGGTCGGTCAGCGGCTCGACGCGCTCGACCTCCTCTTCCGTCCCTGACGAACACCTGACCCGCACCGGACCAGCGTCGGGTTCGTAGCCGATAGGTTCGGAACGTGAGCGAATCGTTCGGTGTGTACGTGCACATCCCGTTCTGTGCCAAGCGCTGTGACTACTGCGCGTTCGCCACCTGGACCGATCGCAACCATCTCCAGACCCACTACCTGGCCGCGTTGCGCACGGCGATCCACGGCACCTCGCTGCCGCCGGTGACGAGTGTGTTCGTCGGCGGTGGGACTCCCACGATGGTCGACCCGTTCGATCTCGTCGACGTGTTGAAGGCAATCCCCACCGTGCCGGGGGCCGAGGTCACCGTGGAGTGCAACCCCGACGACGTCACTCCGGCGATGATGCGCATCTACGCCGAGGCCGGCGTCAACCGGGTCAGCATCGGGGTGCAGTCGATGGTGCCCCACGTGCTCGGCGCGCTCGGGCGCACGCACGACCCCGCCAACGTGCAGGCAGCCGTGGCCGCAGTCCGCGCCGCGGGGATCCCGACGTTCAACCTCGACCTCATCTACGGCGGAGCCGGCGAGACGCTCGCCGACTGGCGCACCACCGTGGAGGGGGCCCTGGCGTTGGAGCCGCCGCACATCTCCGCCTACGCGCTCACCGTGGAGGCGGGCACACCCCTGTACGACCAGCCCGATCGGCACCCTGACGACGACGACCTCGCCGACAAGTACGAGCTCGCCGACGACCTGCTCACCGCAGCCGGGTTGGCGAACTACGAGGTCAGCAACTGGTCGCTTCCGGGCCACGAGTGCCGGCACAACATCCTCTACTGGCAACAGGGCGACTACCTCGGTTTCGGGAGTGCGGCCCACAGCCACCGACACGGTCGTCGCTTCTGGAACCTACGCACGCCCGAGCGGTACATCGCTGCCGTGGAGGCGGGTGAGTCCGCCGAGGCTGCGGGGGAGACCCTCGACGAGGCGACTCGCCGGATCGAAGGTCTGCAGCTGGCGCTGCGCATGCGCGACGGCGTGCCCGCCGCAGCCCTCGACGTGGACGGACTCGACGGTCTGGTCACCACCGACGGCGTCAACGTGCGGCTGACGCGCCACGGGCGACTCCTCGCCAACGAGGTCTCGCTCCGCTTGCACTGAGGGCCTCAGCTCGCGAGGCGCGGCGGGGTGGCGATCGTCGCCAGGTCTCGGAGCACGGCGATGAGCTCGCCGTCGGGCACGGCGGGAGCGAACAGGAAGCCCTGCGCGGCACGGCATCCCAGTGCCCTCAGTCGCGCCGCCTGTTCCGACGTCTCGACGCCCTCCGCCACGGTCTCCATCCCGAGCTCGTCGGCGAGCGAGATGATCGCCCCGATCAGGCGGTCGGAGCGGTCGTTGTCCATCATCGACGCCACGAACTTGCGATCGATCTTCACCCGGTTGACCTCGATGTTGCGCAGCCGTTCGAGCGACGAGTAGCCCGCGCCGAAGTCGTCGAGCGAGAGCGTCATGCCGGCATCGGCGATCGTGCGCAGGTTGGCCCGCACCGCGTCGTCGGGCTGGAGGAGGCCCTGCTCGGTGATCTCCAGTGCGAACCACTCGGGCCGTGCCTCGTTGGCGCGGAGGCGGGCGAGGAGGTTGTCGGCGAACTGCGGCCAGGCGAGCTCGTTGGGAGAGGCGTTGACGGAGATCTGGAAGTTGCGCAGGGGCTGGGACCGGGTGGAACGGAGCACGTTCATCATCTCCGCTGCCCTGCCGTGCACGAACGAGCCGATGTTGAGGATCTCCGAGTTCCTCTCCGCGATCGGGATGAACTCGGCAGGCGACACGTCGCCGAACTCGGGGTGGTGCCACCGGCACAACGCCTCCGCCGCGATCGGCCTGCCGTCGGCGAGGCTGACCACGGGCTGGAACCACACCTCCATCTGCCGGAACTGCAGCGCGCTGCGCAACGCGTTCCAGACGCGGATCACGCCTTCCTGGGAGACGGCGAGATCGGGCGAGTAGGGCACGCAACGATTGCCGCCGCGCCGGTTGGCCTCCTGCATGGCGAGCTCGGCCTCGCGGATGACGTGCTCGACCGTGTCGCCGGGATGGGTGAGCGTGGTGCCCACCGAGGCCGTGATGCGCATGGTCCGGCCGCGCACGCCCACCGGCTGGCGTACCGCGTCGCGCAGCTCGGCCGACACCCGGTCCACGTCGAGCGGGGAGTCGGGGTGGAAGGTGACGCAGAACGTGTCGCCGACCATCCGCGCCAGCCGCCCGTGCTCGGGGACGTGGCGCTGCAGGTTCATCGCCACCTGACGGAGCAGCTCGTCGCCCGCGCTGTACCCGAGCGTCCGGCTCACCACCGTGAACTGATCGACGTCGAGCATGGTCACGCAGAGCTCTCGCGACGACGAGCGCTGGAACTCGGCGGCGAGCAGTTCCTCGATGCCTTCCCGCGAGAGCAGTCCGGTGAGCGTGTCCTGGATGCGATCGCTGCGACCGGCTCGGGCAGCCTGCACCAGCTCGGTCACGTCGGTCGCCCGGAGCACCGCACCGGGACGGATCCGCAGCGGCGTCGCCGTCACGTCGAGCCACCGCTCGAACGGATCGACGTGGTCGCGAACGAACACCCTCACCTCGTCGTCGAACTCGACCGCCTGGCGAACGACGTCCAACACGTCGAGCATGGCAGCATCGCCGACGGAGCCGGCGAGCTCGCCGAGGCTCATCCCGGTCGGGTCCGCGCCGCCGAGGAACTCGCGACGGAACGCAGAGTTCGCCGTGATCACCATGAGGTGCTCATCGACAACGGCCAGTTCGGACTGCGTCGACTCGAGGATGCCGGCGAGGAGCTCCTCGAGTTGCTCCTTGGAGTGCTCGAGGCGGACCCATTCGGTGAGGTCGCGCACGACGGCGAGCAGCAGCGGTGGGTGGTCCAGGGGAGTCCAGGTGGAGATGCTCAACTGCGCAGGGAAGTCGGTGCCGTCGAGACGCCTGCCCAGCACCTGTCGACGCGACGACATCGCCCGGAGCGCCTCGGACGCCGCCTCGAACGTGCGCATCCTGTCCGACGAGCGCTCGCTGGCTCGCAGGGGAAACAGATCCCCGAGTGACGTGGGCGGCCGATCCGGGTCGGTGGCGAACATCCGCTGCGCCGGCTCGTTGATCAGTACGATCCGCCAGTGCGCGTCGACGACCACCACGGCATCGGAGAGGTGGTCGATGAAGTCGCGTCCGTCGTCGAACGAGCTCGCCTGCGCCGGCACCGCCTGCACGGCGCGTCGACTCGTCGCCCGCATCTCGCCCTCCTTCCATCCTCCCTTGTACTCGCCGCCACCGCCGGCAGCAATGGACCAAATACTCTGCGTGGTCGATGAGGATGGCGTAGGGAACTCTGCGGCGGTCTTGCTACGCTGCTGCGAGCCGCTTTCGAGCGGGCGTGTAGCTCAGTTGGTTAGAGCGCCACCATGACACGGTGGAGGTCCCGGGTTCGAGTCCCGTCACGCCCACCAGCGTTCGATGATGTGCTGCGTCTCAGTCGAGCCGCAGGCCGGGCCGCACGGGAGCCAGCACGGCGGCGAGTGCCGTCACGATCGCCGCCGCGGCCTCGGTGGCCGCCGCGCCGAGGTGGCAGGTCACGAAGCCGCATCCGGCGAGCCCGCCTTCGGCTGTGCGGCCGATGAGCCGGCACCGCCAGCCGCTCTCCGGCCCGCCAGCGAGGGCGGAGATCCATGTCCCGGCGTCGTCGGGATCGTAGATGGCGTACCAGAGCAGCGTCGGCACACCGCATGCGGCGAGCACGGAGAACGCCTCGGCCGCCGAGTAGCGAGCGCCGCGCTCGTGGACGTCGAACGGATCGAGCAGCACCAGATCGTCCGGCCGGGCCAGGTCGCAGACTCCCGCGAGCCCATCGGCCACGGTGACTGTCGCCGGGCGGCCTCTCGCTGCAAGTCCCTCGGCGAGGTCGTCGGCGCTGGAGCCGACCAGCTCGAACGCCACCACCTCGGCCCCATCGGGGAGACCGGCATCCGCGAGGGCGATCGAGCCGGGGTAGCGCCCGGGCGCGCTGCGAGTGCCCGCCGTCGCCGCCAGCTGCTGCGCGTAGACGCTGTCGGCCAGGACGTCGGAGCCGTCGGCGAGGTCGAGGAAGTCCCACACGCCGCCCGGGCCGGGTTCGAGCGAGGCGAGCGGGTACTCGAGCCGACCTCCGTGGCTCTCCAGGTACCGCCGCGGTTGTTGATGCGCGATGACCTCGCCCAGGATCGCGTGCTTCATGACGTCGCCGAAGTTGGCCGCGTACGTGTTCGCCATCGCCACATGGTAGGCAGCCAGTGCCGCCTCCGAGTCCGGCTCCGAACCGCCCCACCGGTACGTCGCACGTGCTTGACTGGGCGGCCCATGGCCGTCCTGCTCGCCCTCGCCTCGGCCGTCGTCTACGGCGTCGGTGACTGGTTCGGCGGTCGCGCCAGTCGCGAACAAGCGAGCGTCGTCGTGGCCGCCACCGGGCAGATCGTCAGCCTCGTGCTCGTGTTCGGGGCGACGCTGATCATCGGTACGGCGGTGCCCGGCGCCAGCACTTGGTGGTGGAGCGGCCTCGGCGGCGCTGTGGGTGCGCTCGGCATCGCCGGGCTGTACCACGGGTTCGCCCACGGCGACATCACCGTCGTCGCGCCGGTGAGCGCGGTCGTCGGTGCGGCGGTGCCGGTGATCGTCGCGCTCGCCACAGGGGAACGCCCGTCGGCGCTGTCGATGCTCGGCATCGCGGTGGCGGTCGCCGCGGTCGCATTGGTGAGTGGAGCGCTCGGGACGCACCAGCACAACACCCCGCCACACATCGTCGCCTTGGCGGTCGCCGTCGGCGGATGCTTCGGCCTGCTGTTCGTGGCGCTCGATCGGGCCGACCCGGACTCGGGGATGTGGCCCCTCGTCATCGCCCGTTTCGTGTCGGTGCCGATGCTCATCGTGATCGCACTCGCGATGGGCGCTCGACCGTCGGGTCATCGCTCGTCGACTCAACTGGCGGTGGTCGCCGGCGTGTTCGACATGGGCGCCAACGTCCTGTACCTCGTGGCCGTCCGCACCGGCTTGCTGTCGGTCGTCGCGGTGGTGGCATCGCTCTACCCGGCGAGCACGGTGGCCCTTGCGTTCGTGATCGACAAGGAACGAGTCACTCGCTCACAGGCGTTCGGCATGGCCGCAGCCGTCGTTGCTCTGGTGCTCGTGACGCTCAGCCGATCCTGACCTCTCCGCCCGGGGCACCGCAGGCCCGAAACCATGCCGTCTGGGCATGAAATGGGGCCTGCGGTGGCGGGCCGGCCGGCGAAGGGCGTCGCGAGCGCGGGCGCTCAGTCGGTGTCGGTGGCGCGGTCGACGACCTGCTGGCTCTCACGTGCTGCCGCGGCGAAGATCCCTTTGCTCATCAAGCTCGACTCGGACTTGCGACGTGTGAGATAGATCGCGGCCCGCGCCGCGTGGATCGCCGGATCGTCGGGCGCGGCCCATCCGGCGAGGTCGGCAAGATGGCACGCCAGCCGGAGGTCGCCCTCGGCGGCGGTGGCCTCGGCTCGACGCATCAGCACGTCGGCACCACCGGCGAGCGATGCGATCTCCGTCGCGAGGTGGGCGTCGGGTGAAGGCTTGAGACGTGACGCGGCACCGTCCCACCAGCCTCCGAACTGGCGCCAGATGCCGCGCACGACGAACTCCGGCTCGTCGTAGAGCGGGCGTAGGTACGGCTTGGCCAGTGTCTCGGCGGGCACGGACACCGAGTGCACGATCGTGTCGAGGGTCTCGCCCGCATTCATCATCGCGACGACTTCGGCGACGAGGTCCTCGAGCGCCCCGGCGACGTCGCCCAGGACGCGGGCGATTCGGTCCTTCCCCTCGATCGGCAGCCCGTGGGCGGGCAGCAGCAGCTCCGGACCCGCAGCGACCATCGCCCGCAGCGCGGCCGCCCATTCGATGGGGTAGCGCTGCACCTTCTGCGGGTTGCCCGCGTTGGGGAAGTTCCAGATGAGGAAGTCACCGGTCATCACGGCCTTGCGTTCGGGCAGCCACGCCCACAGGTGATCATCGGTCTCACCGCGCGCGTGGTGCATCTCGATGCGCTCCCCGCCGACGGTGATCTCGTGCGAGGTGCGGAACGTCTCGTCGGGCCGCAGCGTCGAGGCGGGGAGGAACCGTCGCGCCTTCGGGTTCGGTTCCACGCGGATGCCGGTGCCGGTGTCGCCCACCGTCAGGTTGATGTCCCCGGCGACGCCCCCGAACTGGCGCATGTTGATCAAGAGGTTCCAGTTGTTGGTGAAGTCGTAGCGGTCGAGGCGGACGGCGACGTTCTCGTGGCCGACGACCGTCGGAGCGTCGTCGCGGAAGAACGTGCTGCCTCCGACGTGGTCGGCATGCCCATGGGTGTAGACGAGGTGGCTCACGCGCTGGTCCCGCCACCCGCGCAGGCTTTCCCGCACGGCCTGGCCGGTCTGCACTCCAGAGGCGTCGAAGCAGACCAGACCGTCCTCGGTGGCGAGGGCGACGCAGTGGCTGAAGCTCTCCACCATCGCGATGCCGTCGGCGACCTCGCTCAGCTCGTTGGTGACCCGATTCACGGGTTGATCGGTGTGCCCGCTGTCGATGATGCGGGAGGAGAGCGCTAGCAGGTCGGCCATGGTCCGACCGTAGTGGGCGCCGCGTTCAGCGGGGGAGGCCGAGGACGCGCTCGCCCAGGATGTTGCGCATCACGTTCGAGGTGCCGCCCATGATGGTGTAGCCGGGGGCGTAGCAGAGGCCGCGGGTGACGTCGTCCCACAGCGTCGCCTCGGGGCCGAGCACCCTGCTCACGAAGTCGGCCACCCGGATCTCGTGCTCGGTGCAGAAACACTTGGTGGCGGCGCTGAACCCCGCCGGCGCCTGCTTGAGCGTCTCGCGGACCACGAGGATCCGGCCGATCCGGTAGGCGATCTCGATCGCCGCGATCTCCTGGCGCAGCACCGGGTCGGAGGTGTCGGCGCGAGCGAGGGCCATCTCGTACAACGCGTGGTTGCTGACGAGGCGATCGATGCCGCCGCGTTCGTGCTCGAGTTGCCGCATCGTCTGCTTGAAGGCACCGCCCTCGCGCCCGACGAGGTTCTCGACGGGCACCCGCACATCGGTGAAGAAGACCTCGCAGAAGTGCCGGTTGGTGGTCATGTCCTGGATCGGGCGAACTTCGATCCCGGCCGAATCCATCGGCACGATCACCTCGCTGATCCCGGCGTGCGGCGGACCATCGGACGATGTGCGACAGATCAGGTAGCAGTAGTCCGCGACGGCGCCGAAGCTGGTCCAGATCTTCTGACCGTTGATGACGAACGTGTCGCCGTGACGCTCGGCCGACGTCTTGAGACTGGCGAGGTCGCTGCCGGCGTTCGGTTCGCTCATCCCGATGCACCACGTGGTCTCGCCCGTGACGATCTCGGGTAGGAAGGCCGCCTGCTGATCCGGGGTGCCGTACGCGAGCAACGACGGACCCATCTGCCGGTCGGCGAACCACGACGCGGCGATCGGCGCACCGGCCTTGATCATCTCCTCGCCGACGATGAGGCGATCGATCGCCGGGCTGGCCGGTCCGCTGTAGGCATTGTCGGGCCATGTCATGCCGATCCAGCCGTGTGCGCCGAGCTCCCGTGAGAACTCCTTCGAGTAGCCGTTGATCCACGAATCGTTGTGTCGACCGAGACGGGCGACCGCATCTGCGGCGACTCGCGCCGCCTCCGCGCGGAGTGCCGTCTGTTCACTCGTCCAGGAGAAGTCCATCGAGGCCGATGCTAGGTCCGTGGCTGCCGGCACGCTCAGTCGATGGGGCCGTTGATCCCCACGGGTCGGTCGCCGGCCACGGTGATGCGATGCATCACCCGGCGCTCGGTGTAGTCGGCCGCCGCGTAGTGCGACGTCGCCCGGTTGTCCCAGATCGCGACGTCGCCTTCGCGCCAGTGCCAGCGAACGACGCGCTCGGGAGCGACGATGTGTTCGTACAGCATCGCCAGCACGGCGGCGCTCTCGGCCGGAGCGAGGTCCTCGATCGCCGAGGTGAACGTCTCGTTGACGAACAGCGTCCGTTCGCCGGTCTCGGGATGGACGCGCACGACGGGGTGACGAACCGGCTCGAGCTCGGACAGCTTGGCGCGCTGGGCACCGGTGGGATCCTCGGCACGGAAGCGGGTGAAGGTCGCGCCGGCATCGTGGACGGCGACGAGCGGATCGAGCAACGCCTGCATCGGCGCGCTCAGCGACGCGTACGCGTCGACGAGGTCGGCCCACAGCGTGTCGCCTCCGCGAGACGGGATCACCTTGCCGGCGAGGATCGCGAACGCCGGAGGCGTCGCCGAGAAGGTGACGTCGGTGTGCCAACGGTTGTTGTAGCTCGTGCCTCGTCCGCGGCTGCCGACCCCGAGCGGGTAGTCGGCACTGTCGAGCGCCAGCACCTCCGGGTGTTCCTCGTCGAGTCCTCCCACGAGCGGATGCGCAGGCGTCAGCGTGCCCAGGTGGCGTGCGAAGGCGACCTGCTGGGTGGGGGTGATGTCCTGATCGCGAAGGAACACCACGCGGAACTCCAGCAGTGCAGCGCGCAGCGCGGCGGCCTCGGCGTCGGTCAGGTCGTGGGTGAGGTCGACCCCGTGGACGACCGCACCGAGCGTGCCGGTGAGCGGCTCGACCGACCACGTCATCGACGCGTCACTCGCGAGGCGACGGCCGGATGGGGGAGTGGTGTCCACTTCGGGCGTTCGAGCAGTTCGACGAGTTGGCGGTACACCTCGGCACCGACCATCTCGCTGATCTCGTTGCGCAGGTAGAGGTAGACAGGATTGCTGCCCACGAACGCCTCGTCGGTCTCGGTGCACCACCAGTGGAAGTCGTCGCCGCCCGGCCCCCAGTCCCGCCGCTTCCACTCACGCAGGGTGGAGGTGACGTAGCCGTGCTCGTCGGTCTCCTCCACGAGACGCAGCGGAAGCTGCCAGCAGACATCGGGTTGGAGGTCCATCTTGCGCTCGCCGGTCTCCGCGGCGAGATGGTGGAACGCACAGCCGATGCCGCCCTCGAAGCCGGGCCGGTTGAGGAAGATGCAGCCGCCGTCGACGGTGCGGGTGGTCGTTGCGCCGTCCTCCTCGCCGAGGATGCCGCCACGCTTGCCTTCCTTCTTGAACTGCCAGTGGCGACCCTTCAGCCGTGCCGACGAGAGCACGACGGTCTGTACGTCGTCGTCGTCGATGAAATGGGCGCCGTGGCTGCAGCAACCCTGGGCGAGGTCGCTGGTGTCGGTCTCGAGCACGCCTTTGCACCCGTTGCCGTAGATGCAGCTCCAGTTCGAGCGCAGGAACGTGGCGTCGAACACCCACGTGCGTCGGGTGTGATCGTCCTCGAAACTGATCCACTCGTGAAGGTCGATGGGCACAGCGGTGGACGCTAGCAATGCATCGGGACCGGAACGCACCTGATCGGTAGGCTTTGCACTCCATGGGCACGCCACCACAGACCGCCGATCAACTCCGCAACACCTTCACCGATTTCTTCGCGGCGAAGGGGCACTCGGTGGTGCCCTCGGCAAGCCTCATCCCCCACGACCCCACCGTCCTGTTCACGGTCGCGGGCATGGTGCCGTTCAAGCCCTACTTCGTCGGCGACGAGGTGCCGCCGTTCTCCCGCGCGGTCACGAGCCAGAAGTGCGCCCGTGCCGGCGGGAAGCACAACGACCTCGACGACGTCGGCCGCACCAAGCGTCACCTGGTGTTCTTCGAGATGCTCGGCAACTTCAGCTTCGGCGACTACTTCAAGCTCGATGCCATCCCGTGGAGCTGGGAACTGGTCACCGAGGCCTTCGGTTTCGACGGCGACCGGCTGTGGATCACCGTGCACGAGAGCGACGACGAGGCCGAGGCGATCTGGCACGAACAGGTCGGCGTGCCGATGAACCGCATCCAGCGGTTGGGCGACAAGGACAACTTCTGGCAGATGGGCGAGACCGGACCGTGCGGTCCCTGTTCGGAGATCCACATCGACCGTGGTCCGGCCTTCGGTCCCGACGGCGGCCCGCTGAACGACCCGCACGGCGACCGGTTCATGGAGTTCTGGAACCTGGTCTTCATGCAGTTCAACCAGGCGCCCGACGGCAGTCGCACTGCGCTGCCCAAGCCCAGCATCGACACGGGTGCCGGACTCGAACGGATCCTGTGCCTGCTGCAGGGCGTCGACTCGGTCTGGGAGACCGACCTCATGCAGCCGCTCATCGACCAGGCGTGCAGCCTCACCGGCAAGGTCTATGTGCCCGGCGACTACGACGACCGCAACAGCTTCGCGATGCGGGTGTTGGCCGAGCACGCGCGCAGCAGCACGATGCTCGTCAGCGACGGGGTGTTCCCCAGCAACGAGGGCCGGGGTTACGTGCTGCGGCGCATCATCCGTCGCGCCGTCCGCTATGCGTACCTGCTCGGCACGGAGTCGCTGGTCATGCCGTCGCTGGTCGAGACCGCGATCTCGGTGATGGGCAACGCCTATCCCGACGTGATCAAGAACCGCGATTTCATCCTCGGTGTGCTCACCCGCGAGGAAGAGCGCTTCCGGCAGACGCTCAAGACCGGCCTCGCGATCCTCGAGGACGAGCTCGTCGACGAGTCGCACCGGTTGCCGGGGAGCACCGCCTTCCTGCTCCACGACACCTACGGGTTCCCGCTGGAGCTCACCGAGGAGATCGCCGGTGAGCGCGGGGTGGCCGTCGACACCGAGGGCTTCAACGGCGAGATGGCTGCGCAACGCGACCGGGCCAAGGCGGCGCGCAAGGGCCGCAACATCGACGACGACCGACTCGACGGCTACCGCGAGGTGGTCGAGCAGTTCGGCATCACCGAGTTCCTCGGGTACACCGACGACACCACCGAATCGAGAGTGTTGGCCGTGCTCCCCGGTGGCACCAACGACGACGGCGTCGAGACCGTCGAGATCTTCCTCGACCGCACTCCGTTCTACGCGGAGAGCGGCGGCCAGGTCGGTGACACCGGCACCATCACCACGGTGTCGCCCGACGGCAGCACCGCCGAGGTGCGCGTGATCGACACCACCTTCGCCCTCCCCGGACTCCGTCGGCACATCGGCACCGTCGTACACGGCGCGGTGCAGCCAGGTGCCATTGCGACAGCGAGCATCGACGTCGACCGACGGACCGCGATCCGACGCAACCACACCGGCACGCACATCCTCCACTACGCCTTGCGCAAGGTGCTGGGCGAACACGTGAAGCAGGCCGGTTCGCTCGTGTCGCCCGATCGGCTGCGATTCGACTTCTCCCACTACGAGGCCGTCACGCCCGACGAGATCCGCCGGATCGAGGACATCGCCAACGCCGAAACGCTCGCGAATGCGCCCGCCCGGGTGTTCGAGACCACCAAGGACGAGGCCGCCGCGCTCGGCGCCATTGCGTTCTTCGGCGACAAGTACGGCGACCTCGTGCGCGTGCTCGAGGTCGGCAACTCCATCGAGCTCTGCGGCGGTACTCACGTGCGGGCCGCGGGCGACATCGGCACGATCAAGGTCGTCTCCGAGAGCTCGATCGGCAGCAACCTGCGTCGAATCGAGGCGACCACGGGCGAGAACACCGTCAAGCTCCTCCAACGAGAGTCCGCCCAAGTGGCGGAGGCGGCCCGACTCGTCGGTGCGTCACCCGACGACATGGTCGGCGGCGTGCAGCGTCGCCTCGAGGAGATCAAGTCCCTCCACGACGAAGTGAAGGCGCTGCGAGCCAAGGTCGCCACGGGCAGGGCGAGCGAACTGGCCGCCGGCGGATCCGACGGCATCGTCGTCAGCCGCGTCGACGGCCTCTCACCGGGCGACCTGCGCGACCTGGCCATCGCGGTTCGCCAGCAGGCGGGCGTCACGGCCGTCGTGCTCGGTGGCCTCAGCGACACGGGTGGCGTGTCGCTCGTCGCGGCGGTCCAGCCGTCGTCGGGCGCGGTCGCCGGCGACCTCATCCGCGACGCGGCCAAGGCGGTCGGCGGAGGCGGCGGGGGCAAGGGCGACATCGCCACGGCCGGCGGGAAGAACCCCGACGGTCTCGACGAGGCGCTGCGCATCGCGGAGGCGGCCGCCAGGCGCTGATCATGCGCGCCCTCGGTATCGACCTCGGCTCGCGGCGCATCGGCGTCGCGGTCAGCGACCGCAGCGGCACGATCGCGTCGCCGTTGACGGTGTTGCAGCGATCCGGTTCCGTGGCGCGCGACCACCGGGCCATCGCCGCGCTCGTCGTCGAGGAAGAGGCCGAGGCCGTGGTCGTCGGGCTCCCCCTGAACATGAACGGGTCGTCCGGGCCCGCGGCGCAGGCTGCCGTTGCCGAGGCCAGGGCCTTGGCTACGGTGGTGGGCGTGCCGGTGTACACCTCCGACGAACGTCGCACCACGGTCACGGCCGATCGGGCGATGATCGAGGCAGGCATGAACGCGCAAGCGCGGCGCAAGGTGGTCGACAAGGTCGCCGCTGCCGTGCTCCTGCAGCACTGGCTCGACGGTCGGGGTGCACAGCAATGACGATGATCGACGAGCGTCGCTGGCACCACGACCCGTGGGACGACCCGGACCAGACCGACGCGCTCGTCATCGAACGCCCGCGCAAGCAGCGACCCAAGTTCAAGTGGTTGGTGTCGATCATGGCGTTCCTCGCGTTGGCCGGTGTCGTCGGCGTCGGCGTCGTCGGGCTCTGGTACACCGAGCAGGTCAACCCCAAGGGCGATCCGGGCGACCCGGTCACGTTCACGGTGAACGCCGACGACACGCTCCAGACCATCAGCGACCGGCTCGAGGAAGAGGGTCTGGTCACCAAGGCGTGGGTGTTCCGCTGGTATGTCGACCACCACGGCGGCCTCGAGCTCACGCCGGGGTACTACGTGCTGCGCCCCCGCGATCACATGGGCAACATCATGCGCATCCTGCGCATCCCTCCGTCGGAGACGTACACGAAGGTGACGTTCCCCGAGGGCTACACCTACGCCAAGATGGGTGCCCGCCTCGAGCAGCGCGTCGAACGATTGTCGAGCTCCGACTTCGGTGTCGCCGCCACGGACGGCACCATCCGCTCGAAGTACGAACCCGCCGGGGTGAACAGCCTCGAAGGTCTGCTCTTCCCCGACACGTACCAGGTGTCCAACAGCGAGACCGAGGCCCAGGTGGTCGAACGCATGGTCCGTTTGATGGAGCGGGTAGGCGGCCAGGAAGGCGTCGACGATGCCCCGACGCGCATCGGCTTGACGCCGTACCAGGTGCTGATCGTGGCGAGCATCATCGAGCGAGAGGCTCGGGTGCCCGAGGACCGGGCCAAGATCGCGCGGGTCATCTACAACCGTCTGTTCCTCCAGATGCCCCTGCAGGTCGACGCCACGCTGTACTACCAGCAGGACGGCTCGCGGCCGTTCAGCGAACTCCGCGATCTCGACACCCCGTACAACACCTACCTCCACGAGGGTCTCCCACCGACACCGATCTCCAACCCCGGTCGCGCCAGCATCCAGGCGGCGATGAACCCCGTGGCGAACCCGTCGTTGGGCGATCCGCTGTGCGTGGGTCTCCCCACGGGCGCACCCTGCCTGTACCTGTACTACGTGATCGCCGACGAGGACGGGC
This sequence comes from uncultured Acidimicrobiaceae bacterium, assembly GCA_963720695.1. Taxonomy (GTDB): domain Bacteria; phylum Actinomycetota; class Acidimicrobiia; order Acidimicrobiales; family Ilumatobacteraceae; genus UBA668. The sequence continues at coordinate 1,151,373 of CAVRGG010000001.1, read as the reverse complement.
ACCACGTGTTCGCGGCCACGATCGAGCAGCACAACGCCAACGTCGAGAAGGCCCGCGAGTTGGGACTGCTGTGATCTCGGGCGCCACGCGGGTGGCGGCAGTCATCGGCAGCCCCGTCACCCACACCCTGTCGCCCGCGTTGCACAACGCGGCCTTCGCCCAACTCGGCGTCGACTGGGTGTACGTCGCGCTGCACGTCCCCGGCGGCGAGGGTCAGCGTGCCGTCGACGCCATGCGGGTGCTCGGGCTGGGCGGGCTGTCGGTCACCATGCCTCACAAGGAGATCGTCGCCCGTTGTGTCGATCAGCTCGACCCCGCCGCCACGGTGTTGCGCAGCGTGAACACCGTCGTGCCCCAGGGCGACGGGACGCTCACCGGATACAGCACCGACGGCGCCGGGTTCGTGGCCTCGTTGGCCGAGGCCGGCGTCGACATCGAAGGCCGCACGGTGTGTCTGCTCGGCGCAGGTGCCGCCGCGAGGGCCATCGCCGACGCGCTCGGCCGTGGTGGTGCGGCGCGGATCGCGGTGCTCAATCGCACGATGGCGACCGCGCAGGAGACCGTCGAGCTCGCCGGTCCGGCCGGTGTGCTGGCGACCGCCGCCGATGTCCGCGAGGCCGAGATCGTCGTCAACGCGACCTCGATCGGCATGGGAAGTGACGACCTGCCGTGCGATCCGGCTTCACTCCGCAGCGGACAGGTCGTGGCCGACATCGTCTACCACCCCCGCGAGACCGCATTGCTCCGGGCGGCGCGCGCCGCCGGCGCCACCCCGGTGGACGGGCTCGGCATGCTGGTGCACCAGGCCGCGCTGCAGCAGCAGTTGTGGCACGGGCTGCGGCCGGACGTGGCCGTCATGACCATCGCCGCGGAGCGGGAACTCGCCGCGCGCCACCAGTAGCCTTGCCGGAATGCTTCGTTTCCTGACCGCCGGCGAATCACATGGACAAGCCCTGGTCGTGATCATCGAGGGGCTGCCCGCCGGCCTCGAGATCACGGTCGAGGAGATCCAGGTGGAGATGGCGCGCCGCCGACTCGGGTACGGGCGCGGTCCCCGCCAGCGGTTCGAGCAGGACGAGCTCACCTTGCTGGGCGGCGTCCGCCACGGCCGCACGCTGGGCTCGCCCGTCGCGATCGAGATCAAGAACAGCGAGTGGTTCCGCAGCGACAGGTGGCACGAGGAGATGTCACCGGCGCCGGGTGCCACCAAGGAACCGCTCACACAGGTCCGCCCCGGCCACGCCGACCTTGTGGGCATGCAGAAGTACGGTTTCACCGATGCCCGCGACGTCCTCGAACGGGCCAGCGCCCGCGAGACTGCGGCGAGGGTGGCGGCGGGTGCGGTGGCCAAGAAGCTCCTCTCCCATCTGGGCGTCTCGGTGATCTCCCACATCACTCAGATGGGTCCGGTTCGCAACACCAGTGGCGTGCGTCCGCTGCCGACCGACCTCGCGGTCGTCGACGCTTCGGAAGTGCGCTGCTTCGATTCCGCCGCCGGCGACGCCATGATCGAGGAGATCAAGGCGTGCGCGAAGGATGGCGACTCGCTCGGCGGTGTGGCCGAGGTGTTGGCCTATGGCGTGCCGGTCGGGTTGGGGAGCCACGTGCACTGGGACCGCAAGATCGATGCCGAACTGGCCCGAGCGATCATGAGCATCCAGGCCGTCAAGGGCGTCGAGATCGGCGACGGCTTCGACGTCGCGGGTCGACGAGGCAGCGTGGCGCACGATGCGATCGCATGGGACGCGGCCGCCAACGACTACCGCCGGGAGAGCACCCTGGCGGGCGGCACCGAGGGCGGGATGACCACCGGCGAGTTACTGGTGGTCCGCGCCGCGATGAAGCCGCTGGCCACGCTCAACCGACCCTCGCTGAAGACCGTCGACGTGGTCACCAAGGAAGAGACCGTCAGCTTCAAGGAGCGCACCGACGTCACCGCCGTGCCGGCCATGGGTGTGGTCGCGGAGACGATGGTGGCGCTCGTGCTCGCCGCCGAGGCGCAGCGCAAGTTCGGCGGCGACAGCGTGTCAGAGTTCGTCCGCAACGCGTCCTCCTTCAGGGCCACGCTGCCGTGATCGCCGCCGATCAGCATCTGGTGCTGGTGGGCATGATGGGAGTCGGCAAGACCACGGTGGCGCGGGTCGTGGCCGATCGGTTGCGCCGGCCCGTGCTCGACAGCGACTCGATCATCGAGGAACGCACCGGTCGCACGGTCCGCGAGATCTTCGCGACCGACGGCGAGCCCGCGTTTCGGGCACTCGAGACCGAGGTCCTGGTCGAGGCGCTCGCCTGGCCCGAGCCGGCAGTGGTGGCCGCGGCAGGCGGAGTGGTGCTGAGCGACACCAACCGCGCCGCGCTCAAGGCGGCCAAGGCGCGGGTGGTCTGGCTGTGTGCGGACCCGGCGACGCTCGTCGAGCGAGTGCGCTCGGGAGGTCACCGTCCACTCCTCGACGCCGATCCAGCGGGTACCTTGCAGCGCATGTTCGACGATCGCGAGGCCCTCTACCGCGAGGTGGCCGACGCCATCGTGCTGGTCGACAACCGATCCGTCGGCGAGATCGTCGAGGCCGTGCTGCGATGATCACCGTCCGGGTGCCCCTCGCCGAACGGAGCTACGACGTCCTCGTCGGGCACGGGGCGCGATCCGAGTTGGCCGCGCTGTTGCCGCGCTCGGCTCCGTCGAGCAGCGATCGTCACTCAGGCCGGCATCCCGCTCGACGTCGACCCTGGCGTGCCGTCGGTCCGATTCGAGATCGGCGAGGGTGAGCACCACAAGACGCTGGCGACGGTGGAGGGGCTCTGTCGCGGATTCGCCGAGATGGGACTCACCCGACACGACGTGGTCATCGGCGTCGGCGGCGGCATGGTCACCGACGTCGCCGGCTTCGCCGCTGCGTCGTGGCACCGAGGTTTGCCCGTGGTGCACGTGAGCACCACGTTGCTCGGCATGGTCGACGCCGCCATCGGCGGCAAGACCGGCGTCAACCTGCCCGAGGTCGGCGGGGTCGGCGGCAAGAACCTGATCGGCGCGTACTGGCAGCCCAGCGGTGTGATCTGCGACCTCGACGCGCTGGCGACGTTGCCACCGCGAGAGGTGCGCTGCGGCCGCGGTGAGATGGCCAAGTACCACTTCCTCACCGGCGACGACCTGTTGTCGATGGGGGAGGGCGAGCGGATCGCCCGCTGCATCGAGATCAAGGCGGAGATCGTCGCCTCCGACGAACGCGAGGGAGGTCGGCGGGCGTTGCTCAACTACGGCCACACGCTGGCGCACGCCCTGGAGATCGAGACGGACTACGCGATCGCGCACGGTGAGGCGGTGGCGGTCGGCCTCGTCTACGCGGCTCACCTCGCTCGCCGGCTGGGCCGCATCGACGATGCACGGGTGCAACGTCACTACGACGTCGTCGGGGGTTCCTACGAACTCGACACCGGCCTACCGGCAGGTGTCGTCCCGGAGCGATTGGTCCGACTGATGGGGATGGACAAGAAGGTGCTCGGCGACCAGCTCACCTTCGTCCTCGACGGGCCACAGGGCGTCGAGGTCGTCCCCGACGTGGCAGCGGAGGTCGCGGCCGCCGCCCTGGCGGACATGTCGTGACCCCCGAGGTGCGCACGCAGCGGCTGCTGTTGCGCGGCTGGCGCGACACCGACCGGGCTCCGTACGCGGCGCTCAACGGCGACCCCGAGGTCATGCGCCACTTCCCGTCCACGCTCACACCGCAGCAGAGCGACGAGATGATCGAGCGCATCGAGGCCTCGTGGAGCGAGCGAGGCTACGGGCTCTGGGCGGTGGAGCGGACCGACACGGGGGCGTTCATCGGCTTCATCGGTCTGTCGTCGCCGAGTTGGCACGTCGACGGGTTGACGCCGGCGGTCGAGGTCGGCTGGCGGCTCGCCAAGGAGCACTGGGGCAGCGGCTTCGCCCCCGAAGGCGCCCGCGCCGCGCTCGCGTTCGGCTTCGAACACGTGCCGCTGCCGCGCGACGAGATCGTCAGCTTCACCACGACTCGCAACCTCAACTCGCAGCGCGTGATGCAGAAGATCGGCCTACGACTCGACACATCTCGCGAGTTCGACCATCCGATGACGCCGGGATGGCACGGTCAGCGCCATGTCGTGTACTGCATTGATCGGCCGGCCTGGGATGCCGGCGTGGCACGATAGACCCGTGGCCACCATCGCCCTGCTTCACGGACCCAACCTCAACCTGCTCGGACGGCGCGAACCTCACGTCTACGGCACGTCCAGCCTGGCCGACTACGAGGCAGCGGTCATCGCGGCCGCGGCGCTGCACGGCCACACGGTGTCGGCGCTGCAGACCAACCACGAGGGCGCGCTCGTCGACGCGATCCACGCGGCTCGCGACTCGGCGGCGGCCATCATCATCAACCCCGGCGCGTTCACCCACTACGCCTGGTCGCTGCACGATGCGCTGGCGGCATTCCCCGGGCCGATCATCGAGGTCCACATCTCGAATCCGAACGCGAGAGAACCGTGGCGGCACACCAGCGTGGTCGCCCCGGTGGCCACGGGTTCGATCATGGGTCTCGGGCTCCACGGCTACGAGTTGGCCGTCGCCGCCATCGTGCGGAAGTTGGCGTCGTGAGCCTCGCCGATCGTGCCGGGCGGGTGCGCTCGCGGCTCGTCGGTGCCGACGCGCTGCTGGTCAGCGACCTCACGAACGTCCGTTGGCTCACCGGCTTCACCGGCTCCAACGGCTGGGTGGTGCTCGCCCCCACGGGACTGACGCTCGTCACCGACGGGCGTTACGGCGACCAGGCGGCGCAGCAGATGGCTGCCGCAGGGGTGGAGGCATCCGTGCTCGTCGGGTCCACCGGCGCCGAGATGATGGGTCACCTCGCCGCTGCCTGCGCTCCGTTCGAGTCGGTGGGGTTCGAGGCAGCGCATGTCACGGTGCAGCAGCACCAGCAGTACTCGCAGCTCATCGCAGCGACGCTGGTCGCCACCACCGGGGTGGTCGAGATCGAGCGGCGCACGAAGGACGACGCAGAGATCGAGTCGATCGCCCGCGCCTGCCAGATCGCCGATCAGGCCCTCGCCGAGGTGGCACCGATCCTCGGCGACGGGTACACGGAGGCCCAGATCCGCAACCGTCTGGAGCTTCGCATGCGTGAACTCGGAGCCAGCGGGCCCAGCTACGACACGATCGTCGCCACCGGCCCGGTCAACGCGGCGCTGCCCCACCACCGCCCGACCGACACCCTGATCGAGCCGGGTCACACGGTGATCATCGACGTGGGAGCCCTGGTCGACGGTTACCACAGCGACATGACGCGCACTTTCCTGGTCGGCGAGCCGACGTCGCTCCAGCTCGAGCGGTACGAGGTGGTGCTCGCCGCCCAGCGTGCCGGGGTGGAGGCCGTCGCCGCCGGAATGAGCGTGAAGGAGCTCGACGGCGTGTGCCGGCGGATCATCACCGACGCGGGCTACGGCGACTGGTTCACGCACGGGACAGGTCACGGCGTGGGGCTGCTGATCCACGAGGATCCCTTCGTCAACCGGGCCGGCGACGCCATTTTGCAGGTGGGTGATGTAGTGACGGTGGAGCCTGGCATCTATCGTGAAGGCTTCGGCGGCGTCCGCGTCGAAGACCTGGTGGTCGTCACCACCGATGGATGCCGCGTCCTCACCAGTGCTCCGAAGGATTCACCGTGCCTGCCATTTCCACCAACGACCTGAAGAACGGCATCACGCTCGAGATCGACAACGTGTTGTTCCAAGTCGTCGAGTTCCAGCATGTCAAGCCCGGCAAGGGCGGCGCGTTCGTTCGCTCCAAGCTCCGCAACCTGCGCAACGGCGCGGTGATCGACCGCACGTTCAACGCGGGCATCCGCGTCGAGCAGGCCCTGCTCGACAAGAAGGACATGCAGTTCCTGTACCGCGATGGCGACGAGTACGTGTTCATGGACATGGAGAGCTACGACCAGCAGAACGTCCCGCCCGTGGCGCTCGGCTCGGCGGCCGACTACATGGTCGAGAACTCCGTGGCGATCATCGCGTTCTACAACGGCGAGATCGTCACGGTCGAGATTCCGGCGTCGGTCGAGCTCGCCATCGCGGAGACCGAGCCCGGCATCCAGGGCGACCGTGTCAGCGGTGCCCGCAAGCCCGCCACCCTCGAGACGGGCAAGGTGATCCAGGTCCCGCTCTTCATCAACACCGGCGACCGGGTCAAGGTCGACACCCGCTCCGGCGACTACATCACCCGAGTCTGATCACCATGGCCCGCCGGGACCACCGCGCCGCGAGACCTGCGGGTGACGACGAACGAACCGATGCCCGCGAGCGGGCATTGATCCTCCTCTACGAGGCGGAGACGAAGGGTGTCGCGCCGAGCGAAGTGCTCGATGCCCAGATCTCTCCCGCCGATGAGCTCACCGCGCTGCTGGTGCGAGGCGTCGAGACGAACCTCGAGCAACTCGATTCGGTCATCGGGCTGCACTCCAAGGGGTGGACGCTCACGCGGATGCCGGTGATCGATCGCAACATCCTGCGGGTTGCGGCCTTCGAGCTCCTCGGTCGTCCTGACGTGCCGGTCGCGGTCGTGCTCGACGAGGCCGTCGAACTGGCCAAGCGCTTCAGCACCGACGACTCGGGTCGTTTCGTCAACGGTGTGCTCGCGGCATTGGTCCCGGTGCTCCGAGCAGCGTGACATCGATGGCGCCGCGGCTCGTCGCCACGTTGAGCGACTGGCGAGATCGATTCGTCCGCCAGACCACCACGATGCATCCTGCGGCGTGGCTGACGTTCCTCGGCATCGTCATCTTCGCGGTCGTGTTCGGCAGCCTGGGCGTGCAGAACCACGACAACTTCGGGACGTGGTCCTACGACATGGGCATCTACGACCAGGGTCTGTGGCTGCTGTCGCGCGGAGGCGACACGTTCATGAGCGTGCGCGGCCTGAACTTCTGGGGTCACCACGTCAACCTCATCGGCTACGCCTACGTGCCGTTCTACTGGCTCGGGGCGGGCCCGTCGTTCCTCTACGTCTCACAGGCGTGTGTGCTGGCCCTCGGCGCGTCGCCCGTCTACTTGATCGCGCGGGACAAGTTCCACAACGAGTGGATGGGCCTGTGCTTCGCGTTCGTCTTCTTGATGTACGCGCCGATGCAGTGGATCAGCTGGGCGATGTTCCACCCCGAGGCGCTGGTGATCACGCCCTTCCTGTTCGCGTGGTGGTTCGCGACCCGCGAGCGCTGGGGGTGGTTCTTCGCGATGGTGCTGCTCGCACTCTCCACTCGCGAGGACACCGCGCTCGCCGTGATCATGCTCGGGGTCGTACTGCTGATCACGATGCGCCGCGCGCCCGACTATCGGCGCGTCGTCAAGATGGCGACGGGTGTGATGGTGCTCGGCGTCGTCTGGTACCTCGCCTGCACGAAGCTGATCATCCCGCACTTCAACGACGGCGAGGAACCGTTCTACATCACCTACTTCTACAAGAACTACGGCACCACCACGCCCGAGATCCTCAGCAACATCCTTCGCCACCCCGACCATGTGGTGCACGATGCGGTGCAGCACGATCGGTTGGTCTTCTACAAACAACTCGGCTGGCCGGTGGGGTGGACGTTCCTCGCCAACCCGCTCGCGCTGCTCATGGCGGCGCCACAGATGCTCGCCAGCGTGATCGGTCTCAGCCCGTACGCGCGGATGATCCGCTATCAGTACACCTCGGTGATGATCGCGCCGATCTTCATCGCCTCGATCCAGGGTGCGTACGTGTTCTGGCGGTTCAAGCTGGCCAAGGTGCTGCTCCCCATCTGGTTGATCGGGTGCAGCTACGTGAGCAACGTGGCCTGGTCGCCGTCGCCGTTGAACGAGGCCAACTTCGCGTACTGGAGCGCGCCCAACATCCGACATGAGTCGCTCCGGGAAGCCCTCACCTACATCCCCGACGACGCCTCGGTGACGGCGAGCTACCAGATCCTTCCGCACCTGTCGCACCGCCGACACATCTACGACTGGCCGAACCCGTTCTGGGCGGCCGTGTGGGGCAACGACGACTGCGCTCATCTGCCCGATCCGCGTACGGTCGACTACGTCATCCTCGACCTGTCCCAGGTGGGCGCCAACAACCAGACGCTCTACGACAACATGATCGAGCCGGGCGGTCCGTTCGAGGCCGTCTTCCAGGACGCGAACGTGATCGTCATGAAGCGGGTGGGGACGAGTCCGGAGGTCGACGTGCAACCACAACAAGATTCTTGCCAACAGCTGGCGCTCCAACACGAGCTTCGAGCGCGCGGCTGAACGGGACGATCAGGGAGTCGTAGACACGGGACGAACCCGCATCCAACGTCGGGACGTCGAGCAGTCGATACATGAGGAAGTACGGCAGGATGCCGACGACGTCCATGTAGCGAAGGTCGGTGATCTCGAAACCGGCATCGGTCACCACCTGCTGGAGCAGGGCCCGGTCGTAGCGGCGGAAGTGGCCGGATTTGAAGTCGAGGCTGCCGTAGAGCGACGGCATCGCCGGGACGAAGACCGCGAGCGAGCCGCCGGGCTCGACCAGTTGGAGCGCCGTGCGCAGTTCGTCCACGTCGTCTCGGATGTGCTCCAGGACGCTGACGTAGACGACGGAGTCGAAGGGACCGTGGGTCCCGGCGGCGAGCAGGTCGTGCGAGGTGATCTGCACAGCCTCGACGCCGGACACCCCTCGTGTTCGGCGCTGGAGTTCGGGGAACACGTTGTCTGCCGGCTCGATGGCGACCACATCGTGGCCGCTCGCGGCGAGCTTGGTCGCGATGGCGCCGACCCCGGCGCCGACCTCCAGCACGCGGTGCCCGAGATGGGGGAGCAGGGTGTCGGCGATCCAGGAGAGGAACCGATCGGCGTCGGCGAGGTTGGCAAGCTCCTCGGTCGCGCCGAACACCGACTCACCGGTGGTCGCCTGGGCGCGCAGCCGGGGATTGCGCTGAGCCCACAGCGCCTGGTTGCCCCTCATGTCGCGGCGGATCTCGTGCACATGCCGCCGGATCGCGGGAAGGCTCGTCGCGAACTCGCGGAGATCGTGCTGCTCGATCGGGGCGATGCCCGAGTAGCGGGGGCGGAACACGATCGGGACCTCGTCGACCGCGAATCCGTGCGCCTGGATCACTGCCACCATTGCGCTGAAGAACCCGTAGGTCTCCGTGGGTAGGTCCTCGTGCAGCAGGAGCGACGCCACATCGGGGTGGTACACCCGGAACGACGTCGTCGAGTCGCTGACGCCCCTCGCTCCGGTGAACGCCTTGACCAGTCCGTTCCCGGTGCGGCTCAGCAGCGTTCGCGCCGGCCCGGTGCCCGGTGACGATCCGCCCCGCGTCCACCGCGACCCGATGGTGAGGCCGCTGCCGCGGGCGATGTGGCTACGAACGAGGTCCGGGATCTGCCGCGCGTCGTGCTGTCCGTCGGCGTCGAGCGACACGATGACGTCGGCGTCGTCGGCCAGGGCCGCGCGGAATCCGTCGAGCAACGCCGTGGCGAAACCGACCCCACCGGGGGAGAGCACCTCCAGGTCGAGGCCGAGTCGCTTTGCGTGGTCGATCGGTGTCGTCCCGGTCGCCGCGTCGCCGAGCAGCGTCGCCGACAGACGGATGCCGCTGGGCTCGAGGGCCCGTCGCGCCTCGTCGAGCTCGGCGAGCACCGGCTCGACGGCCACGAAACCGTGTGGTGAGGCCAACAGAACCCGGACGAGCACGTGGGCACGCTAGCCCTCTGCGGACCCACGCGTCCGTCGGCGCCGACGACTGCTACCATCTCCTCCCGACCGTGAAACGAGTCCCGTGAGGCTCGTACGGGAAGGAGTACGAAGGTGAACCCTGTTCCGATGTCCGCTGCGCCCCCGCGAGGGGGCGTTTTCGTGCCTGGACCCCACTTCGGAGGCATGATCATGCAGTAGGATGCATGATCATGCGATTGGAAGGAGGGCAACACCATGCGTGACGCCGCACTCGTGATGGCCGACGGCAGCGTCTTCGAAGGAGCACTGGTCGGCGCCGATCCGCCCGGCGGCATCGCCGGCGGCGAGGTCGTGTTCAACACCGTGCTCTCCGGCTACCAGGAAGTGATCACCGACCCGAGCTACGCGGGTCAGATCATCACCTTCACCTACCCGCACATCGGCAACTACGGCGTGAACGACCACGACTTCGAGGCCGGCCGGCCGTTCTGTCGCGGTGTGATCGTCCGGGAGATGGCGCGGCGTCACAGCAACCAGCGCGCCGAGGACTCCCTCGACGCCATGCTGCACCGCTTCGGTGTCAGTGGCATCGCCGGCATCGACACCCGCCGGCTCACCCGCCTGCTGCGCGACACCGGCGCCATGCCCGGCGCGTTCGGCACCGCACCCGAATCAGAGCTGCGCGCCGCGGCGGCCGCAGAGCGGGGTACCGACGGCATCGACCTGGTCGCCGACGTGACCACCGACGAGCCCTACGTCGTGGGCGACGGGCCGCGGCGGATCGTCGCCTTCGACTTCGGGATCAAGACCACCATGCTGCGTCACCTGGCGACACTCGGAACCGTCGATGTCGTGCCCGCGTCGACCAGCGCTGCCGACGTCATGGCCCGTCGTCCGGACGGGGTCTTCCTCAGCAACGGCCCCGGCGACCCCGCCATGGTCGGGTACGCGGTCGACACGATCGGTGCACTGCTCGGCCAGGTGCCCGTGTTCGGCATCTGCCTCGGACACCAACTGCTCAGCCGGGCGCTGGGCGGCGAGACGTTCAAGCTGCCCTTCGGTCACCACGGGGGCAACCATCCGGTGCGCCACGAGGCCACCGGCCACGTCGAGATCACCAGTCAGAACCACAACTTCTGCGTCGACCCGACCAGCCTCGACGGCAAGGTCGAGGTCACGCACCTCAACCTCAACGACTTCACCAACGAAGGGATGCGTGTCCTCGGCGTGCCGGCGTTCAGCGTGCAGTACCACCCCGAGGCCGGTCCCGGCCCCCACGACAGCAGGTACCTGTTCGAGATGTTCGCCGACGCTGATGGATGCGGGCCTCACCGGCACGAAGGCGGGTGCCTGATGCCCAAGCGCACCGACATCCACAGCATCCTCATCATCGGCTCCGGACCGATCGTCATCGGTCAGGCGTGCGAGTTCGACTACTCCGGCACCCAGGCCTGCCGGGTGTTGAAGGAGGAGGGCTACCGCGTCATCCTCGTCAACTCGAACCCGGCCACGATCATGACCGATCCCGACTTCGCGCGACGCGACCTACGTCGAGCCGATCACGCCCGAAGTGGTCGCCAGGATCATCGAGCGCGAGCGGCCCGACGCCGTGCTGCCCACGCTCGGCGGCCAGACCGGTCTCAACACGGCGATGGCGCTCTACGAGATGGGCATCATCGGTCGACCCGGCACCCCGGAGATGATCGGTGCCAACGCCGAGGCGATCGCCACGGCCGAGGACCGCGACCAGTTCAAGAAGGCGATGATCGAGATCGGCCTCAAGGTGCCAGAGAGCGGCATCGCCCACACGATGGCCGAGTCCCGCAAGGTGCTCGAGCAGATCGGTCTGCCCTGCATCATCCGGCCCGCCTACATCCTCGGTGGTCGTGGTACCGGTATCGCCTCGACGCTCGAGGAGTTCGAGGCTGTGGCGGCCAACGGCATCGACGCCAGCCCGATCAACGAGATCCTCATCGAGAAGAGCATCGCCGGTTGGAAGGAGTTCGAGCTCGAGGTCATGCGAGACCGGGCCGACAACTGCGTGATCATCTGCTCGATCGAGAACGTCGACCCGATGGGTGTCCACACCGGTGACTCGATCACCGTCGCCCCGGCCCAGACGCTCAGCGACGTCGAGTACCAGCAGATGCGTGACGCGGCGTTCGCGTGCATCCGTCGCGTCGGGGTGGAGACGGGTGGCAGCAACGTCCAGTTCGCCGTCGACCCGGTCACCGGCGAGCAGGTCGTGATCGAGATGAACCCTCGCGTGTCGCGATCGTCGGCACTTGCCTCGAAGGCGACGGGCTTCCCGATCGCGAAGATCGCCGCCAAGCTGGCCGTCGGCTACACGCTCGACGAGATCTCCAACGACATCACCTCCACGGCCGATCGGGCCACGCCCGCCAGCTTCGAACCCTCCATCGACTACGTCGTCACGAAGATCCCGCGGTGGGCGTTCGAGAAGCTGCCGGGCACCAAGGGTGTGCTGGGGACCCAGATGCAATCGGTCGGTGAGGCGATGTCCATCGGCCGGACCTTCACCGAGAGCCTGCAGAAGGGCCTCCGCTCGCTCGAGCAGGGCAGGCTCGGACTGGGCTGCGACCCTGCCGAGACCCACCTCGACTCCCGCTCCGACGACGACCTGCTCGACCGCGATCGGGATCCCCACGCCCGAGCGCATCTTCCAGGTCGGCGAACTGCTGCGTCGTGGCGTCTCCATCGAACGCGTCCATGAAGCGTGTCGCATCGACCCGTGGTTCCTCGACCAGATGCAGCAGATCACCGAGGAGCGGGCGGTGCTCGCCGAGGTCGGGATGGCTGCCCTCACGCCGCGCCAGTGGAAGCGTGCCAAGCAGTTCGGCTTCGCCGACGCGCAGCTCGCGTTCCTCTGGGGCATCGACGAGCTCGCGGTCCGTGCCGCACGCGAGGCGGCGGGAGTGCTGCCCGACGTACAAGACGGTCGACACGTGCGCCGCCGAGTTCGAGGCGACCACGCCCTATCACTACAGCACCTGGGAGGACGAGAACGAGGTGCGCCCCAGCTCGCGTCCGCGTGTGGTGATCCTCGGCAGCGGTCCCAACCGCATCGGCCAAGGCATCGAGTTCGACTACTGCTGCGTGCACGCCTCGTTCGCGCTGCGCGACGCCGGTTTCGAGACGGTCATGGTGAACTGCAACCCGGAGACCGTGTCCACCGACTACGACACGAGTGATCGGCTCTACTTCGAGCCGCTCACCCGCGAGGACGTCCTCAACGTCATCGCCGCCGAGACCTCGGCCGCCGGCGGGGTCGCGCCCCGAGTGATCGTGTCGCTCGGCGGGCAGACGCCGTTGAAGCTGTCCGGCCTGCTGCCGGTCGAGCTCATCGCGGGCACGTCGCCCGCGTCGATCGACCTCGCCGAGGATCGGGAGAAGTGGAACGCGCTGTGCGACGAACTGCACATCCCGCAACCGCCCGGTGGGACGGCGACCGACCTGGAACAGGCGCTCGAGATCGTCGAGCGCGTGGGCTTCCCCGTGCTGGTCCGCCCGAGCTACGTGCTGGGTGGGCGGGCGATGCAGATCGTGCACGACCGCAACCACCTCGCTCGCGCGATGGCCGAGCTCGCCGGGTTCGGCAGTCTCGGTAAGGAGGGCGGTCTGTCCGCCGAACGCCCGGTGCTCGTGGACCGCTTCCTCGAGGATGCGATCGAGGTGGACGTCGACGCGATCCGCGACCACACCGGCGAAGTGCTCATCGGTGGTGTGATGGAGCACGTGGAGGAGGCTGGCGTCCACAGCGGCGACTCCGCGTGCGCGATTCCGCCCCAGACCTTGCCGTCGTGGGTGGTGGAGGTCATCGAGCGCTACACCAAGGCGATTGCCCGAGCCCTCGACGTGCGGGGACTGATCAACGTGCAGTACGCGGTCGCCGGCACGACCGTCTTCGTGATCGAGGCCAACCCCCGCGCCAGTCGGACCGTGCCGTTCGTGGCGAAGGCCACCGGCGTGCCGCTGGCGAAGGTGGCCAGCCGGGTGATGCTCGGCGCCACGCTGGCGGAGCTGCGCACCGAGGGACTGCTGCGGCCGCCGAGCCGACACGGGCACGTCGCCATCAAAGAGGCAGTGCTGCCCTTCAGCCGGTTCCCCGAGGTCGACACGGCCCTGGGTCCGGAGATGCGCAGCACGGGCGAGGTCATGGGCATCGACACCACCTTCGGCAAAGCGTTCTTCAAGGCGGAGCTGGCGGCGGGCACGTTGCTGCCGACGGAGGGCACCGTGTTCCTCTCCCTGGCCGACGGCGACAAGCCGGCCGGCCTCGTGGTGGCGCAGCGTTTGCGTGACCTCGGTCTCGGGGTCGCGGCCACCAAGGGGACGGCGACCTACCTGGAGCGCTTCGGGCTGACGGTGGACCAGGTCGTGGGCAAGATCTCCGACGGTCACGGGATCAACGCGGTCAAGCTCATCGAGAGCGGCCAGATCGCGTTCGTGGTGAACACCCCGCAGGGTCGGGGCGGCCGGACCGACGGCGAACAGATCCGCAAGGCCGCCAACTCCCACCACGTCAGCTCCGTCACCACCGTCGAGGCCGCGCTGGCAGCCGTGCAGGGGATGGCCGAGATGGCCGGCGAGGAGATCTCGGTCCGGCCGTTGCAGGAGTACCACGCGTGAGCGAGACGTCGGTTCGGGTCGGGTCGCTCGACTTTCCCGCGCCGGTGATGACCGCGTCCGGCACCGCCGGCCACGGTGCCGAGTTGGCGCCGTACTTCCCGCTCGCCGAGCTCGGCGCGGTCGTGGTCAAGTCGCTGGCCGCGTTCGAATGGGCGGGCAACCCCGCCCCTCGCGTCCATCCGGCCGGGCAGGGCATGCTCAACGCGGTCGGCCTCCAGGGCCCCGGCGTGCAGCGCTGGCTCGCTGAGGAGCTGCCGGCACTGGCATCGACCGGCGCGCGGGTCGTGGCCAGCATCTGGGGTCGCACCCTCGACGATTTTCGCCTGGCTGCCGAGCAGTTGGCCGGCGCGCCCGAGTCGGTCGTCGCCGTCGAGGTCAACCTGTCCTGTCCCAACCTGGAGGGCCGGCGAGGGATCTTCGCCCACGATGCCGAGGTCTCGGCGGCCGTGATCGCCGCCACGGCCGGCTGCGGCCGCCCTCGGTGGGCCAAGCTGAGCCCGAACACCGATCGGGTGGTCGAGGTCGCAGCAGCGGTGCAGGAGGCCGGTGCGGAAGCGGTCACCCTCGTGAACACCCTGCTCGGCATGGTGCTCGACCCCGAGACGGGCGTGCCGGTCCTGGGCGCGGGTGGCGGGGGATACAGCGGGCGCCCCGTGCACGCGGTCGCCGTCCGCACGGTGTTCGACGTCCACGCCGCCCTGCCGACGCTGCCGATCGTCGGCGTCGGGGGAGTGTCGACCGCCTGGGACGCGGTCGAACTGCTCCTCGCCGGGGCCAACGCAGTGCAGGTCGGCACCGCGACGTTCGCCGATCCGAGGGCTCCGCACCGGGTCCAGGAGGACCTCCTGGGCTGGTGTTCGGCCCGAGGTGTGACACCTGCCCAGCTGTCGGGGCTGGCCCATCAGGGGGGATTGCCACCGCGACCCTGATCAGGAGGAGTATGGTCCTCCCATGGCAACACCTCCGCAACTCACCCCTGAACAGCGTGCAAACGCCCTTGCCAAGGCCGCCGAGGCTCGTGCGGCTCGGGCCGAACTCAAGAATCAGCTCAAGATGGGTTCGGTCACCCTGGCCGAGGCGCTCGCGTCCACCAGCCCCACCGTGGGCAAGCTCAAGGTCCAATCCCTGCTCGAGTCGCTTCCCGGCGTCGGCAAGGTGAAGGCCCGCAAGCTCATGGACGAGATCGGCATCGCCGACAACCGGCGCGTGCAGGGTCTCGGCGCCCAGCAGAAGCAGTCATTGCTCGACCAGCTCGGCAAGTGAGGCCATGTCGGCCCAACCCGCCGATCTGACCCGCATCTTCATCGTGTCCGGCCCCGGTGGCGTGGGGAAAGGCACCATCGTCAACGCCCTCGTGGAACGCGACCCTCGGCTCTGGCTGAGCCGGTCGTGGACCACTCGGGCGCGGCGCGCCGGCGAGAGTGCGTCGGCGTACGTGTTCACCGATCCGGCCACCTTCGAGGACCGGATCGAGCGCGGCGGCTTCCTCGAGTGGACCAACTTCCTCGGCAACTACTACGGCACGCCCACCCCCGACCTCGAGTCCGGCCGCGACGTGGTGCTCGAGATCGAGGTCGACGGCGCCCAGCAGGTCAAGGCGCTGCACCCCGATGCGGTGCTGATCTTCGTGCTCCCGCCCTCGCGTGAGGAGCAGCAGCGCCGCCTCGTCGGGCGCGGCGATCCGGAGGACAAGGTCGAACAGCGTCTCCAGAAGGCGCGTCGACGAAGAACCGGTCGGCCTGGCGATCGCCAACCACGTCGTCGTCAACGACGATCTCGAACGGACGCTGCAGGAGATGCTCGGCATCATCCATCACTACCGCGAGGCGTGAGCCCGAACATCGCGCGCCGACCCGAAGATCGTGGCGATGACGTGCGTGTGGAGCGGTTCCGGGTAGACTGCACCGCTGCTTTCAGGAGGCCACTCGATGACCACGCGTTCGTACGACACCATGATCAACCCGCCGATCGAGGACCTGCTCGACCGGGTCGATTCGAAGTTCAGCCTCGTCACGCTGGCCGCCCGCCGGGCCCGCCAGATCAACAGCTACTTCAACCAGCTCGGTGACGGCCTCGGTCAGATGGTGCCGCCGCAGGTCAGCTCGGTCGCTCGCAAGCCGCTCAGCATCGGCTTCGAGGAGATCGCCGCCGACAAGATCCAGCGCGTCGAGATGGCCCACGAGGGCGACGAAGTGGCCGACACGTCCGCCGACGCCACCGCCTGATCCGACTCGGCTCTCGCACGCCCATGCTTGCCGGCAAGCGCATCGTGCTCGGTGTCACCGGAGGCATCGCGGCCTACAAGGCCGTCGAGGTCTGCCGCCGCCTGGTCGATGCGGGCGCGCACGTCGTGCCCGTGATGACGGCCGGGGCGGAGCACTTCATCGGCCGCACGACGCTCTCCGCGCTCGCCAGTGAGCCGGTGCAGACCAGTCTGTGGGACGAGGCCAGCCCCATCCCGCACACCCACCTCGGCCAACGAGCCGATCTGATCGTGGTCGCGCCGGCCACCGCGCGCCTGCTCGCTGCGTACGCCGCCGGTCTCAGCACGGACCTGCTCACCAACACCCTGCTGGCCACCCGGGCGCCGGTCGTGGTCTGCCCCGCGATGCACACCGAGATGTGGGAACACCCTGCCGTGCAGGCCAACGTGGCCGTGCTCCGCGCACGTGGCGTTCACATCGTCGAGCCGGAGTCGGGGCGACTCGCCGGCGGCGACGTCGGTGCGGGCCGCCTCGCCGCACCCGAGGTCATCGTCGCTCGCGGTCGCGAGCGTCCTCGGAGACGGCCCCTGGAGCGGCCTTCGCGTGGTCGTCTCCGCAGGAGGCACCAGGGAACCGATCGACGCCGTCCGTGTCATCGCCAACCGCAGCAGCGGCAAGCAGGGCTACGCGCTGGCGGAGGAGGCTGCCGTTCGTGGTGCATCCGTCACGCTGGTGTCCACCGTCGACCTGCCGGTGTCGCGTTCGATCGAGGTCCGATCCGTCGAGACCGCCGCCCAGATGCAGGCGGCGCTGGCAGCACTGGCCCCGACCGCCGACGTCGTCATCATGGCCGCCGCCGTCGCCGACTTCCGCCCCGTCGCGGTCACCGACGGCAAGTGGAAGAAGGATCAGGGCGTTCCCCGGATCGAGCTGGAGCCGACGCCCGACATTCTCGCCGGGCTCGGCGCCGACAAGCCTGCCGGCCAGGTGCTCGTGGGCTTCGCCGCCGAGACCGCCGATCTGATCGCCAACGCGACGGGGAAGCTGCAGCGCAAGTCGCTCGACCTGATCGTCGCCAACGACGTCAGCGCCCCGGGTGTCGGCTTCCAGCACGACACCAACGCCGTCACCCTGGTCCGCGCCGACGGCGATGTCGTCAGCGTCGGCCTCACCGACAAAAGATCCATTGCCAAGGTCGTTCTGGATACTGTGAACGAGATCCGTGGCGTCACCCACCCCACCGCAACATGAGGAGCCTCACACTGTGAGCAGCTACACGTTCACTTCCGAGAGCGTGACCGAAGGTCACCCCGACAAGATGGCCGATCAGGTCAGCGACGCGGTGCTCGACGCCATCCTCGCCGAGGACCCGCACGGGCGGGTCGCCTGCGAGACCCTGCTCACCACCGGGCTCTGCGTGGTCGCCGGTGAGATCACCACCTCGGCCTACGTCGACATCCCGAAGTTGGCTCGCGAAGTCATCAACGGCATCGGCTACGACAACGCGCTCTACGGCTTCGACGGCAACACGTGCGGCGTCATCGTCAGCATCGACGAGCAGAGTCCCGACATCGCCCAGGGCGTCGACAAGAGCGAGGAGGTCCGCTCGGTGGGCAACGCCGAGGACCAGCTCGAGCTGCAGGGCGCCGGCGACCAGGGCATGATGTTCGGCTACGCCTGCGACGAGACCCCCGACCTGATGCCGATGCCGATCTGGCTCGCGCACCGTCTCAGCGAGCGGCTCTCCGAGGTCCGCAAGGCCGGTGCCGTGCCGTATCTGCGGCCCGACGGGAAGACCCAGGTCACCGTCGAGTACGAGAACGGCCGCCCCGTCCGCCTGTCGCACGTGCTCATCAGCACCCAGCACCAGGACGGCATCGACCGCGACACGGTCATCCGTCCCGACCTCATCGAGCAGGTCATCCGTCCGGTGATGCCCGCTCAGTTCGCCGACGACGGGTACGACGTCCACATCAACCCGACGGGCAAGTTCGTCATCGGCGGTCCGCACGGCGACACCGGCCTCACCGGCCGCAAGATCATCGTCGACACCTACGGCGGCATGGGCCGTCACGGTGGCGGCGCGTTCAGCGGCAAGGACCCCAGCAAGGTCGACCGCTCGGCGGCCTACGCCGCTCGTTGGGTGGCCAAGCACGTCGTCGCCAGTGGCGCTGCCAGCCGCTGCGAGGTCCAGGTGGCGTATGCCATCGGCATGGCACACCCGGTCAGCATCCTCGTCGAGACGTTCGGGACCGAGAAGGTCGACAATGCGGCCATCGTCCAGGCCGTGCGCGAGGTCTTCGACCTGCGGCCCGCGGCGATCGTCCGCGATCTCGATCTGAAGCGCCCGATCTACCAGAAGACGGCCGCCTACGGTCACTTCGGCCGCGAGTTGCCCGAGTTCACCTGGGAGCATCTCAGCCGCCTCGACGACTTCATGCGCGCCGTCGGCGTGTGACCGCTCCTGGTGACACGGCCCCGGGCGTCATGACGCCCGGCCTCGTGGCACGGGTCGTTCCCGACGTCACCGGGCTCGACAAGCAGTTCGACTACCTCGTCCCGGAGTCGATGCGCGACTTGGTCGCGGTCGGCTCGCTCGTGCGCGTCCCGCTGCACGGTCGGCGCATCGGCGGCTGGGTGGTCGTCGATCGGCCCTCCCGATCCGACCCTGGCCACGGAGCGCCTGGTGCCCATCGCCCGGTGGTCCTCCGTGGGGCCGCCGGCAGACGTCGTGGAGCTTGCCCGTTGGGCTGCCCCACGCTGGGGCGCGCCGCGTGTGCGTCCGTTCCTGGTCGCCGCCTCGCCGCCGCGGATGGTGACCGCGCTGCCGCCGTCGCGACGCACCAATCGCCACGGGCCGCCGGTTGCGTCGGGTGTGCGCCGGACCACGCCGCTCACCGACCCACTGCCGATGCTCGTCGAGATCGCCGATCACGGCCCTGCCCTCGTGGTGCACCCGACCCCGTCTGCGGCGAGAGCGATCGCCAGCCGTCTTCGCAAAGCCGGTCTTCGTGTCGCCCTGATGCCCGACGACTGGGCGCAGGCGGCCGGCGGCGCCGATGTCGTCGTCGGGACGCGCACGGCAGTATGGGCACCGTGCCCGGGGGTGCGGACCATCGTCGTGCTCGACGAACACGACGACGCGCTGCAGGACGAACGCACCCCCACCTGGCACGCGAGGGACGTGGCGATCGAGCGCGCCGAACGCGCGGGGGCGGCGTGCGTGCTGGTGTCGCCCTGTCCGACGGCAACCGCCGTGCAGTGGGCGGGCACCCGGCTCGAACGACCGACTGCGTCGGAGGTCCACGCCGGATGGCCGTTCATCGAGGTCGTCGACCGTACCGACGAGGAGCCGTGGAAGCGGTCGCTGCTCACGTCGGGTCTGATCGCCCATCTGCGCGACCCCTCCCGCCGTGTGGTCTGCGTGATCAACACCAAGGAACGGGCGCGTCTGCTGGCCTGTCGAACGTGTCGCACCCTGCAGCGCTGCGAGCGGTGCGACGCCGCCGTGGGGATGACCGACGACCAGCGTCTCACGTGCGCCCGATGTGGCACCTCCCGTCCGGTGGTGTGCCAGCACTGCGGGTCGTCGGCCATGGCACTGATGAAGCCGGGCGTGTCTCGTCTGCGCGAGGAGCTCGAGGCGGCCGCGAACCGTCCGGTCGTCGCCGTCACCGGCGAGAGCGGCGAGGTGCCGCCGTCCGACGTGTACGTCGGGACCGAAGCCGTGCTCCACCGTGTTCGCGGCATCGATGTGGTCGCGTTCCTCGACATCGATGCGGAGTTGCTCGCGCCGAGGTACCGGGCCGCCGAGCACGCCCTCGCTCTGCTCGTTCGCGCCGCTCGCCTCGTCGGAAGCCGCGAACGCGGCGGCCGGGTGCTGGTGCAGACGTTCGTTCCCCACCACGTCGTCCTGCGCTCCGTGTTGGTCGGCGACACGTCCCGGATCGCCGACGAGGAACTGCGGCGCCGTGAGATGTTGGGTCTTCCGCCCTTCCGAGCCTTGGCGTCGATCGAGGGCGCCGATGCCGCAGAGTTCGCGGCGGCCACGGGTCTCGAGTCGGCACCGACGCCGAAGGGAGCGTTGGTCAGATCGGACTCGTGGGACGACCTCGGCGCTGCCCTGGCGGAGACACCCCGACCGAAGGGATCACGCCTCCGGATCGAGGTCGACCCGCCCCGCGCCTGACGCGCGAACGTGCAGGATCCGATAGCCGGCCGACGACGCGAGACGCTCGGTGGCGTGGCCCTGATCGCAGAGCCACGTCTGCAGGGAGTCGCTGCCCAGGTGCTTGTGCACCACCAGCACGGCGCCGCCGTCAGGGGTCAGGACGCCGAGCCAGCGCAGCAACATCGTGTGCAGGGCCGGCTTCCCGATGCGGATCGCGGGGTTGCTCCAGATGGTCGCGAATCTCACGTCCTCGGGTACCTCGTCGGGCGCGCACACTCGCACGTTCGCGATCCCGTTCGCAGCCGCGTTCGCGGCGCACAGCGCCCTCGCCCGCTCGTTCACGTCGATCGCCCACACGGTGGCCGCAGGAGACCGGCGGGCCATCACGAGCGCGATCGCCCCCGTGCCACAGCCGAGGTCGAGCAGATCTCCGTGGGCGGCGGGAGGGGGAGACTTCAGCAGGAGGAGCTTCGTGCCGCCGTCGACGCGGTCGTAGCCGAACACACCGCGATCGGTGCGGAGGGTGAGCTGGAGGTCGGGGAGCAGCAGCGTCACCTCGCGCGGCGCCGACTCGGTGGTGGGTTCCTCGTCGAAGTAGTGAGAACCGGGCGCGGCCATGGGTCGCTAGCCTTGCACTCATGGCGTACGAGATCCGCACCTTCGGTGACCCGGTGCTGAAAACACAGGCCCAAGAGGTCACCGAGGTCAACGGCAAGATCGCGCGCCTCGTCGACGACATGTTCGACACGTTGTACGAGTCGGACACCGGCATCGCCCTGGCAGCGCCACAGATCGGCGTCCAGAAGCAGATCGTGGTGTGGGACATCGACGACCAGCCGATGGCGTTGATCAACCCCGTGGTGGTCGAGTCCGACGGGGAGTTCGTCTACAGCGAGGGATGTCTGAGCATCCCCGAGCTCTACGTCGACATCCTGCGGCCGAATTCGGTGCTCGTGCGTGGTGTCACCGTCGACGGCCAGGAAGTCGAGATCGAGGCCGAGGAGCTCATGGGACGCATGTTCCAGCACGAGATCGATCACCTCAACGGCGTCCTGATGTTCGACCGGATGACACCGGAGCAGCGCAAGGATGCGATGGCCGAGTATCGGCGCCTGCAGGAAGCGCCGACGGCGCCGCAGCGCCGCCGACTCCGCTTGAAGTGACGCACACGTGATCCGTCGTCGTGTGGCGTACTTCGGAACGCCGGAGATGGCGGTGCCACCGTTGCAGGCGCTCTCGCGCGCAGGCCACGACGTCGCGCTGGTCGTCACCCGCCCCGATCGGCGACGGGGCCGCGGCGGCGAGCTCACCGGGAGCCCGGTCAAGCGCGCCGCGCTCGAGCTCGGGATCCCCGTGAGCCATGAGGTCGACGACGTCCTCGGACGGAACGTCGAGCTCGGTGTCGTCGTCGCGTTCGGTCAGCTCATCCGCCCCCACGTGCTCGCCGAGGTGCCGATGGTCAACCTCCACTTCTCGCTCCTGCCGCGTTGGAGGGGCGCGGCACCGGTCGAGCGGGCGCTGTTGGCCGGCGACGCCGAGACAGGCGTGTGCGTCATGCAGCTCGAGGAGGGGCTCGACACCGGGCCGGTGTTCGACACGGTCCGTGTGCCGATCGGGCCGCGGGCCACGGCCGACGACCTTCGACGCGAGCTGGTGCACGTCGGCACCGAACAGCTGCTGCGCGTCCTGTCGGCGCCGCTGGGCTCGCCCGAGCCGCAGGTCGGCGAGGCCACCTACGCGGCCAAGATCCGCCCCGACGAACTCCGGATCGACTGGACGCAGTCGCCCGAGCAGATCGACCGCCTGGTTCGACTCGGCGGCGCATGGACCACGTTCCGCGGCAAGCGGATGAAGGTCCTCGCGACCGAGCTCGCGGATCCGCCGGCGGGTACCACCCCGTTCACGGCCGGCATCACGCTGCGGACCGTCCAGCCCGAGGGCAGGGCGCCGATGGACTTCGCCGACTTCGCCCGCGGCGCCCGCCCCACCGACGGTGAGCGATTCGAATGACCGAATCCGCCCGCCTGGTGGCCTTCCGATGCCTGCAGCGCATCGACCACGAGGGCGCGTATGCGAACCTGGTGACTGCCGGTGAGCTGCAGCGCAGCCACCTCTCCGAGCGCGACCGCCGCTTCGTGACGGAGCTGGTCTACGGCACCACCCGCATGCGCCGCGCCTGCGATGCGCTCGTCGACCGGTTCGTGGCCACCACCCCCTCGCCGGAGGTGCGCACCGTGCTTCGTCTCGGTGCGTACCAGCTCGCGTTCGCCGGTGTGCCCGCCCACGCCGCCGTCGGCGAGACGGTGGAGTTGGCGCCGAAGCGAGCACGCGGGTTCGTCAACGCCGTCCTGCGGCGGGTGGCGGACACGCCGATGGCGTGGCACGACGAGCCCACCCGCCTGAGCTATCCGGACTGGATCGTGTCGCGGCTGGTGAGCGAACTGGGGGAGATCGACGCGTTCGAGGCGCTGCACGCGATGAACGTCGCGCCTTCCGTCACCGAGCGGGCCGACGGCTACATCCAGGACCTCGGCTCACAGTGGGTGGCGGCCGCGGTGCCAGCGGACGAAGGCGACACCGTGCTCGACGTCTGCGCGGCCCCTGGCGGCAAGGCAACCGCCATCGCCAGCAACGGTTCCTTCGTCGTCGCCGCGGACCTCCGACCCCACCGCGTCGGGCTGATCGCCTCCAACATCGAGTCCGTGGGTGCGCGCTCGGTGGTCCCTCTGGTGGCCGACGGCACCCGACCTCCGTTCGCCGCCGGGTCGTTCGACCACGTGCTGATCGACGCTCCGTGCAGCGGCCTGGGAACGCTTCGGCGCCGCGCCGACGCCCGGTGGCGCATCCAGCCGTCCGATGTGACGGACCTCGTCGTGCTCCAACGAACCATCCTCGACGCGTGCGCGCCGTTGGTCCGGGTCGGCGGATCGCTCGTCTACAGCGTGTGCACCCTCCTCTCGGAGGAGTCCGTCGATCATCCCGTTCCCGCCGGTTTCGAGCCGATCACCGAGCCGCCGCCAGGGCGCTGGCGCCCGTTCGGCCGAGGCTGGCGGGTGCTGCCGCAGGACGCGGACACCGACGGGATGATCGTCGTTCGGTACCGTAGGGCCGCATGACCGACCAGGCCCGCCTCCTCGCCAAAGTGCTCACCGTCAGCGACGGGGTCATCGCCGGGACACGTGTCGACACCAGCGGCGCAGCGCTCGTCGAGTTGCTCGTGGCCAACGGCTTCGACGTGGTCGAGCAGGCCGTCGTCGCCGATGGCGCGGCGTCGGTGGCAGAGGCACTGAACCGGCTCACCGACGGGTTCTCGGGCCTCGTCGTGTCGACAGGCGGGACCGGGTTCGCCCAACGCGACCAGACGCCGGAGGGCACCCGTGCCGTCATCGAACGGGAAGCACCCGGCCTGGCCGAGGCCATGCGTCTGGTGAACCCGCTCGGCCGGTTGTCGCGCGGGATCGTCGGGGTTCGCGGGCTGGCGATCATCTGCAACACGCCCGGCTCGCCGAAGGGATGCGTCGAGCAACTCTCCGCCATCCTCGACGTGCTGCCGCACGCCCTGCGGCTGCTGGCCGACAGTCCCACGGCGCACTGAACCGGCACGTGCGCCGCGTGGCGCCGCCGCTAGCCTCCCTGGCGTGTTGAAGCTGGTGCTCCCCAAGGGTTCGCTCGAGAAGGCCACGCTCGAGCTGTTCGACGCGGCGGATCTCAGCGTGCTGCGCTCCTCCTCGGTGGAGTACAAGGCGTCCATCGACGACCCCCGCATCGACGAGGTGCGCATCCTGCGGCCGCAGGAGATTCCGACCTACGTCGCCGAGGGCCTGTTCGACCTGGGCATCACCGGGCGGGACTGGGTGGAGGAAACGGCGAGCGACGTGGTCAGCCTCGGCGAACTGCGCTACTCGAAGGCGACGTCGCTGCCCATCAAGGTGGTGGTCGCGGTCGCCGGCGATTCGTCGGTCACCACGGTCGACCAACTGCCCCAGGGCGTTCGGGTCAGCACCGAGTACCCCGAGCTCACCCGTCGCTTCTTCGCATCGAGGGGCATCGCGGCCGAGATCCGGCTGAGCCACGGTGCCAGCGAGGCGAAGATCCCCGACATCGCCGACTGCATCGTCGACATCACCGAGACCGGCCGAGCCCTGCGCGCCGCCGGCCTGCGGATCATCGAGGAGATCCTGCAGAGCTACACCGAGGTCGTCGCCAACCGTGCCGCGTACGACGACCCGGAGAAGCGCCACGCGATGGGTCAGTTGATGACCTTGCTCAACGGCACGCTCGACGCCCGCGGCAAGGTGCTCGTCAAGATGAACGTCGCCGCCGAGCAACTCGCGCAGGTGATCGAGCTCCTCCCGTCGATGAAGTCGCCGACGGTCAACGCCCTCGCCGGCGACGGCGGCTTCGCCGTGGAGACCGTGGTGGCCAAGCGGCAGATCAACATCCTCATCCCAGCGCTGAAGGACGCCGGCGCGACCGGCATCCTCGAGCTGCCCATCTCCAAGATCATCCCGTGAGCGAGCACCACGGCTCGGTGGTCGCCTTCGACCCGGAGGTCGGACTCGGCGAGGTGGCGACCGCGGACGGCACCCGTGTCCCGTTCCACTGCATCGAGATCGCCGACGGAACCCGCTCGATCGCCGTCGGTACCGAGGTGACGTTCCAACTGCTCGGCAAGCTCGGGCGCTACGAGGCGGCCCAGGTCGCGCCCGTCTGATCGACGCCGATGGACGAGCGCGACCAACGCATCCTGGCTGTCATCCGATCGCTGCGCGAGGGCGAGGTGGTGAGCTACGGCGACATCGCCGAGGACGCGGGGTACCCGCGGATGAGCCGACTCGTCGGCCGACTGCTGGCGGTCACCGACGACGACCTGCCCTGGTGGCGGGTGGTGAACAGTGTCGGACGGCTGGTGCCGGGCAACGAACGCGAACAGGCTCAGCTGCTCCGTGGCGAGGGAGTGACGGTGGCCGATGGCAAGGTTCGTGCCGCCCCCGTGGGCCGGTTCAGCCGCCCTGCGCGCTCTTGATCTGCACGAACGCCAGGCGGATGTTGCTGAGTGCCTCGGCCATGGTCGGGGCATCGGCGCCGATGCGGTCCCCGAGCCCCTCCACCAGGCACGCCATCGCATCGATCGCCAGTGCGGCCTCGCTCAGCCGTGGTGGCTCGGCGCTCAGATGGATGGCCCCGAGCTCGTACAGGCCCATCACATGGTTGGTGACGACGACGTCGGCGGGGACCTCGCCGAGGCGTGCACGCGCCTCTCGGATCGCGTCCTGGGCCTCGTCGACGACCGAGTCGAGATCGCTGTCCAGCTCGCTGTCCAGATGGGTGTCCGCGCCGGTGTCCGGGCCGTGGTCGAGGGTTTCGTCGGCGTGAGGAGAGTGTTCAGCGGTCACGTTTGGTACCCTACCGGCCTGACAACTGAGGCGAAGTGGGGTGCCGTTCGCGGCACGATCCCCACCCGGCCACCCGAGGGTGCGTTCCGGGTCGACGAGTATTGCGTAGCATGCCGCCTGGTGCGGTGTGTCTCCGTCGTGTTCGGTGACTTCGCATCGCCAACACAGGAGGGGACACACCCATTGCACAGGAGTGAGCAGCCATAGCACCGCCGCAGCAACCAGAACACCGGTACAACGAGCGCATTCGCGCCCGAGAGGTACGCCTCATCGGCGCAGACGGCAATCAGTTGGGCATCAAGCCCCTGCCCGAAGCACTCACACTGGCCCGCCAACTCGATCTCGATCTCGTCGAGGTCGCACCGATGGCGACCCCGCCCGTGTGCCGGATCATGGACTACGGCAAGTTCCGCTACGAGGAGAGCCAGAAGGCCAAGGAGTCGCGCAAGAAGACCGTCCAGGTGTCGATCAAGGAAGTCAAGTTCCGTCCCAAGATCGGCAAGGGCGACTTCGACACCAAGGTCCGACACATGCAGGAATTCCTGTCGGAGGGCCACAAGGTCAAGGTGACCCTCCAGTTCCGAGGCCGAGAGATGGCCCACCCGGAACTCGGCTCGAAGATTCTCGACGCGGTGCTCGAACAAGTGGGTCCGGCCGGCAAGGTCGAGACCCAGGCTCGGCTCGAAGGGCGAAACATGACCATGGTCATCGCTCCCGAGAAGAAGGCGGTGCCGAAGAAGTCGTCCGAGGCCAAGGCCCCGGCCGCTGCATCGGAACCTGCCGCCGCAGAGGTGCCGGAAGCTCCCGCTGCCGACGTCGTTGCCACCGAACCAGACCCCACCTGAACCACCGATCGCGATCTCTTCCTACTTCGGTACGAACGGATCGACCAGCCCGGTGGGGCCGCGTCCCCACCACTCCAACAGGAACACGACCATGCCCAAGATGAAGACCAGCAAGACCGCCGCCAAGCGGTTCCGCAAGACCGGTACCGGCAAGCTGCGCCGTCTGCAGCAGAACCGCCAGCACTTGTTCGAGAAGAAGCCGTCCACCCGCACCCGCCGCCTCGACGGCATGGTCGACGTGCACCCCGGCGACGCCAAGAAGATCAAGCGCCTCCTCGGCGAGCGCTGATCGCCCCCGGACCCCTACGAACAAGAACGAACGAGAAGGAGAACAACAATGGCTCGTGTCAAGCGTGCCGTCGGCTCGAAGAAGCACCGCAAGCAGGTGCTCGAGCGCGCGAAGGGCTACTACGGCAACAAGAGCCGCTCGGTCAGGGCGGCGAACGAACAGGTCATGAAGAGCGGCCAGTACGCCTTCCGCGACCGTCGTGCGAAGAAGGGCGAGTTCCGTCGCCTCTGGATCCAGCGCATCAACGCTGCGTGCCGCCTCAACGACATCAGCTACAGCCGGTTCATCGCCGGCATGAATGCTGCCGGCATCGAGGTCGACCGCAAGATGCTCGCCGACCTCGCCGTCACCGACGCAGCGGCCTTCTCGGCCGTGGTCGAGCAGGCCAAGGCGGCGCTCTGAGCGCTGCGCATCCCGCGGGGCTCACCTATTCGAGCCCGAAGGTTCAACGACTGCGGCGCCTCTTGGGGCGCCGCAGTGCGCGTTCCGACGAGGGAGTGTTCGTGGTCGAGGGCGGCGGCCTGCTCGCGCAGGCCGTGGCCGCAGGATGGGAGATCGAGGCGCAGTTCGTCGCTCCCGACGCCGAGGCGGTCCGCTGCAACGCGCCGCTCTACGAGTTCGGGCCGAACGTGCTCGAGCGGGTGGCCACCACCGAGCACCCGCAACCGGTGATCGGCATCGTGCACATGCGTGCTCAGGTCCTGCCTGCCGAAGCGTCGTTCGTGATGGTCGCGGACCGAGTCGCCGATCCTGGCAATGCCGGCACGATCATCCGCTCCGCCGAGGCGGCCGGCGCCCACGCCGTCGTCTTCACGCCGGGCTCGGTGGATCCGTACAACCCGAAAGTGGTCCGAGCCACGGCCGGTTCGCTGTTTCGCATTCCGGTGGTCGGCGGCTCGATCGACGAACTTCGATCCTCGGGTCTTGCCGTGTTGGCGACGTCATCGCACACCGGACTCGCGTACACCGACGTCGACTTCACCCGGCCGGTCGCGGTGATGGTGGGCAACGAAGCACACGGAGTCGCAGACGATGCTGATGTCGACGGCTGGATCACCATCCCGCACGTCGGCGCTGCGGAGAGCCTCAACGTCGCGATGGCCGCCACGGTGCTCGCATTCGAGGTCGCCCGGCAGCGACGGGCGGGGTAACGTGGTGGCGATGGCCGTGCAACTGCTGCGATTTCGGTGCCCCCGGGTTGACCGGGGCTGCGCGCCGACGCGCTGACGCGTCGCGCCGCCACGTCGCTCGGGGGAATCCTGCCCCAAAGAGTTTCGACCAGTGGAGATGAAGATGATCGACGACGTACGCGCGGCCGCAGATGCCGCAGTGGCGCGCCTTGCCGCGGTGGCGAGCCTCGCCGAGGCCAGGGCGCTGGAAACCGAGCTGCTCGGCAAGAAGGGCCCGTTCGCGGAGTTCAAGACCCGTCTCGGCGCACTCGCGACCGTGGACGAGAAGAAGGCCGCCGGCCACGCGGTGAACGAGGCGACCCAGCGCGTCGGTGCTGCGCTCGACGCTCGCATCAGGGAGTTGCGCAGCGCAGAGCGGGCCGTGCAACTGGAGGCCGAGCGGATCGACCTCACCGAGGTGCTCACCGCCCCCGGGCGCGGGCACGCCCACATCGTCACCCAGGCGTGGCAGCGTTTGGAGGACGTGTTCGTGGGTCTCGGATTCCAGGTGGCCGAAGGCCCCGAAGTCGAGACCGACTGGTACAACTTCGAGGCGCTGAACATGCCTCCGGATCATCCGGCGCGCAGCATGCACGACACGTTCTACGTCGACCACGGCGCACCCGGCAGCACGGTGCTGCGGACGCACACGTCGCCGGTGCAGATCCGCGTCATGCAGGACGTGCCGCCGCCGATCTACATGATCATGCCCGGGAAAGTGTTCCGCAACGAGACCAGCGACGCCACCCACGTCGCCGTGTTCCACCAGATCGAGGGGCTGGTCATCGACCGCGGCATCACCTTGGCCGATCTGGCCGGCACCATCGACTCGTTCACCAAGGCGTTCTTCGGTGAGGGTTTCTCCAGCCGACTGCGGCCGAGCTACTTCCCGTTCACCGAGCCGTCCGCCGAGTTCGACATCCGAACCCCCGGAGGAGACTGGCTGGAGCTCGGCGGCAGCGGCATGGTGCACCCCAACGTGCTGCGCGCCGGCGGTCTCGATCCCGAGGAGTGGAGCGGCTTCGCGTTCGGCTTCGGCCTCGACCGCATGGCCAAGGAGCGCCACGGCGTCGGCGACGTCCGCGAGATGTACAACAACGACATCCGGTTCCTGGAGCAGTTCTGATGAAGATCGTCCATTCCTGGCTCAACGACCTGGTCCCCGTCGGCGACGACGTCGACGCCGTTGCCGACGCGATCACGAACCTCGGCCTCGCCGTGGAGGACGTCGCGCACGTGGGCGCCACCGTCGCTGGTGTGGTGACCGCACGTGTGGTGCGTACCGAACGTCATCCTGATGCGGCGAAGGTGCATCGGGTCTACGTCGATGCCGGCGACGGCGCGGAGCGCCACGTCTGGTGTGGGGCGTTCAACATGCAAGCCGACGATGTAGTGCCGCTGGCGACTCCCGGCACCGTGATGCCCGATGGCCGCGCCATCGAACCGAAACCGATCCTCGGTATCCCGAGCGAAGGGATGCTGTGCTCGGCGCGCGAGCTCGGCCTCGGCGACGACCACAGCGGGATCCTGCTCCTGCCCCGCGACACACCGCTGGGGATGCCCTACGGCGAGGCGCTCGGGTTGGCCCCCGAGGTGGTCTACGACCTCGACGTGCTGCGAAACCGCCCGGACGCCTACGGCCACCTCGGTGTTGCTCGCGACCTCGCCGCCCACCTCGGTCGACCCCTCAGCGCCGCACCCCACGTGCTCGCCCACAGCGAGCCGGCGCGCAGCGCACCGGTGGAGTTGGTCGACGGCGATCGCTGCGCACGATTCACCACCTTGGTGATCAGCAACGTGTCCGTCGGGTCGTCGCCGGACTGGATGGCTCGTCGACTCGCCGCCGCCGGCATGCGTTCGATCAACAACGTGGTCGACGTGAGCAACTACGTGATGCTCGAGACGAACCAGCCGAACCACGCCTACGACTTCGACACGCTCGGCGGCGGAGGATTTCGTGTTCGCCTGGCCGCCGACGGCGAGCACATCGTCACGCTCGACGACGTCGACCGCACGTTGACGTCCTCCGACCTGTTGATCTGCGACGCGACCGATCGCCCGATCGGCATCGCCGGCATCATGGGCGGGCAGAACACCGAGATCGCTGCCACCACGACCACCATCGCGCTCGAGGCGGCGTGGTTCGAACCGATGGGCATCCTGCGCAGCGTGGCCCGCATGGGGCTGCGTAGCGAGGCGTCCGCACGGTTCGAGCGAGGTGTCGACCCCTTCGGCATCGATCGCTCGGTCGCTCGTTTCGTCGAACTGCTCCGTCTGACCTGTCCGGACCTCGTCGTGCACGCCGGCATGGTCGACGCACGCAGTTCGTCGCTTCCGACGCCCACGAAGATCATGGTCCGGCCCGCCCGCGTCGGCCATCTGTTGGGCACCGAGTTCAGCGCAGCGCAGATCTCTGCGCTCGTCGAGCCCATCGGCTTCGGCTGCCGCCCCGTGGGGGAGGACCTCGAGGTCACCGTGCCCAGTTGGCGGCCGGACTGCTCGATCGAGGTCGACATCGTCGAGGAGGTCGCTCGCCACTTCGGCTACGCGCGGCTCGGCCGGACGGTGCCCAAGTCGACCGTGCCGGGTGGCCTCAGCCCCGTCCAGCATCGCCGTCGACGTCTCCGCGAGGTGCTCCTCGGTCTCGGGCTCAGCGAGGCCATGCCCCATCCGTTCCTCACGGCGGGCGACCTCGAGCGCGCCGGTCTGCCGGCATCAGCGGTCCGTCTGGTGAACCCGCTGGCGGTCGGCGACGACGTGTTGCGCACCTCGCTGCGCCCGGGCTTGATGAAGGCCGTCGAGTTCAACGAGTCGCATCGCCAATCGGGTGTCGCCCTGTACGAGATCGGCCACGTGTATCCCCCGGGCGACGGCGTCCTGCCCGACGAGTACGAGGCGCTCGGCGTCGTGATGGCCGATGCCGATGCGAGGGAGGCGATGCGAGTGTGGCGCGAGGTCGCCAACGCGATGGGGTGGGGAGCACGCGTGGACCAGTCGAAGGTTCCCGACGGTCTCCACCCGACTCGGTCAGCGACGCTGTCGATGGGCAAACAGGTGGTCGGAGCGGTGGGTGAGATCCATCCCGACGCACTCGATGCCTACGGCATCACGGAGCGGCTCGCCGTCCTCGAGCTCGACCTCACCCGGCTGCTGGCGGTCGAACCGAAGGTGCCGCAGTGGAAGCCCACCAGCCGGTTCCCTTCGAGCGACCTCGATCTCGCGTTCTCGGTCCCGGCATCGGTCATCGCCGAGAAGGTCGAGAAGGCGATCCGCCAGAGTGCGGGTGGATGGCTCGTCGAGCTGTCCCTGTTCGACATCTACCGCGGGGCCGGTCTGGCCGACGGTGCGCGAAGCCTCGCCTACCGTCTCCGTCTGCAGTCGGCCGAGCGGACGCTCACCGACGCCGACGTCGCCCAGGTCCGCGCCAACGTGGTCGCTGCGGTCGCCAAGCTCGGTGCGGAGCTGCGCAGCTAGTTCGTGCTGAGATCGTCCGGGGCGTTGGCGACCCAGGCGATGCGGCCGCCCTGGCGACGTAGCACCGCCCGCCACAAACCGTCCGGATCCGCGTCGAACACGTCCTCGGTCTCGGCCGGTAGCACCATCCACGCCCCGTCGACGAGCTCGTCGTCGAGTTGCATCGGGCCCCACCCCGAGTAGCCGCGGAACACCCGGAGCCGCTCGACGTGGTCGGCGACCAACACCGGATCGTGGGCGAGGTCGACCGAGCCGAGGTCCCCGACCACCGGGCTCCATGCATCCTCCGCGGGTCCGGTCAGGCGGGCGAGCGCGATCAGCGCGTCGAGCTCCACGGGACCGCCGTCGAACAGGACGCTCGGGGGAGTCAGCCACTCCTCCCAGCGCGACAGCGCATCGGGTGTTGTGTCCTCGCTGGGTCGGTTCAGCACGACGCCGACGGCGCCGTCCGCCGTGTGTTCGAGCATGTAGACCACGGTGCGGTCGAAGTTGGGGTCGGCC
Organism: uncultured Acidimicrobiaceae bacterium; assembly: GCA_963720695.1. Classification (GTDB taxonomy): domain Bacteria; phylum Actinomycetota; class Acidimicrobiia; order Acidimicrobiales; family Ilumatobacteraceae; genus UBA668. The sequence goes on along the minus strand of CAVRGG010000001.1, from coordinate 1,118,983 downwards.
AGCGGGGGAGTGGCCACGAGCAGACGACCCTTGCACGAGCCCGCGAAGTTGTCGTCACGGTTGTCGTCACCACTGTCGTCACGGTTGTCGTCGCGGTCATTGACGTCGTCGTCGCTCACCCCTCCATTCTGCACACGAATTGGTGCCGACGGGCTCTCGCGTGGTTGCATGACAATGCACGATGTCGTATAGTCATGCGTCTATGACTCGCGTGGGCATCATCGGTGCGTCGGGCTACACCGGCGCCGAGCTGCTGCGGCTGTGTGCCCAGCATCCGGACTTCGAGGTGGTCTACGCCACCGGCGACACCCAGGCGGGGACCCGTGCGGCGACGCTGTACCCCAGCCTGGCGGCTCACTACCCGGACCTGGTCTTCGAGGCCTTCGACGCCGCGCGGGCGGAGGGCCTCGACCTGGTGTTCCTCGGCCTTCCGCACGAGGCCAGCATGGCCCTCGCGCCCGAACTGGTCGGAACGGTCGGTTGTGTCGTCGACCTCTCGGCGGCGTATCGACTCAAGGACGCGACGTTGTACCCGGGGTGGTACGGCTTCGAGCACGACCAGCCCGAGTTGCTCGCTCGCGCCGTCTACGGGCTCCCCGAACTGCACCGCGACGCGCTGCGCGGTGCCTCGCTGATCGCCACGCCGGGCTGCCACGTCACCGCGGCGACGCTGGCCCTCGCCCCGCTGGTCCGCGGCGGCCACATCGAGACCTCAGGGGTGGTGGTGAACAGCATCACCGGCGTCAGCGGTGCCGGCAGGGCGCTCAAGCACAACAGCCAGTTCTGCACGGTCGACGAGGACGTCACCGCCTACGGGCTGCTCGACCACCGCCACACACCCGAGATCGAGCAGGAGGTCGGTGCACAGGTGCTCTTCACGCCCCACCTCGCGCCACTGAACCGGGGCATCCTGGCCACCTGCTACGCCCGGCCGGCGAGCTCGACCTCGACGGCGGCATTGCTCGCCGCGCTGTCCGAGCAGTACGCGGACGAGCCGTTCGTCGTGGTCGGCGAGGCGTCGCCGAGCACGAAGGCCACGCTGGGCAGCAACGCTGCGCACCTCACCGCACGCTTCGACGAACGCACCGGCACCGTCGTCGCGATCTGCGCCATCGACAACCTCGCCAAGGGAGCGTCCGGCGGTGCCATCCAGGCCGCCAACGTCGCCCTCGGACTCCCCGAGGCCGCCGGCCTCACGCGCGTGGGGATGTTCCCGTGAGCGCGTCGCCGAGCGACAAGGCGGCGGTGCTCGTCGAGGCCCTGCCCTACATCCGCCGGTTCGCGGATCAGGTCGTCGTCGTCAAGTACGGCGGCAACGCACTGGCCGGTGCCAGCGACGACGACGCCCTTGCCCTCTTCGCGGAGGACATCGTGCTGATGCGCCAGGTGGGCATGCGTCCCGTGGTCGTGCACGGCGGCGGGCCCCAGATCAGCGACCTGATGCAGCGGCTGGGCAAGGTCACCGAGTTCCGCGACGGTCTGCGGGTCACCGACGCCGAGACCGTCGACATCGTCCGCATGGTGCTCATCGGTCAGGTGAACCCGCAGTTGGTCGCGGCGATCAACGTGCACGGCAGTCTGGCCGTCGGTGTCAGCGGCGAGGACGCCGGACTGATCCGCGCCGTGTCGCGTGACCCGGCGCTCGGGTTCGTCGGTGACGTCGAATCGATCAACCCGACCATCCTGCGCGCGCTGCTCGACGACGAGTTCGTGCCCGTGGTCGCCACGATCGGCACCGACGCCGCCGGGCAGGCCTACAACATCAACGCCGACACCGTCGCGGGCGCCATCGCCGAAGCTCTCGGCGCGGAGAAGCTCGTGTACCTGACCGACATCGAAGGTCTGCGCCACGTGGTCGACGACCCGTCGAGCCTCATCCGGCAGACCACACCGGACGAGCTCGACGCCCTCGTCGCCGACGGCACCATCGCCGGCGGCATGATCCCGAAGGTCGAGAGCTGCATCCACGCGGTGCGCAACGGAGTCCGCCGCGCCCACATCCTCGACGGCCGCATCCCTCATGTGCTGCTGCTCGAAGTGTTCACCGATGAGGGGATCGGAACGATGGTCAGATGAGCTCGCACGCGTTCGCCACGGAAGGGCAGGACCACTGCCCGTTCATGCCGGTGTTCGGCGCTCCGCAGAAGATGTTCGATCGCGGGCTGGGCACGGAGCTGTGGGACACCGACGGGCGCCGCTATCTCGACTTCCTGTCGGGCATTGCGGTCACGTCGCTGGGCCACTCCAACCCCGCCATCGCCCGAGCCCTCTGCGACCAGGCCAGCACGTTGCTCCACGTCAGCAACTTCTTCGCGAACCCCGTGGCCACCGCCGCCGCGGTGAAGCTCAACGGCCTGCTCGCCGAGGCGACCGGGGAGGCCGGCCAGGTCTTCTTCTGCAACAGCGGCGCCGAGGCCAACGAGGCGGCACTCAAGCTGGCTCGCAAGTTCGGCGGCCGCGGCCGTCACGTCGTCGTGAGCGCGTACGGCAGCTTCCATGGCCGCACGCTCGCTGCGCTCGCCGCCACAGGACAACCGGCCAAGCACGAACCGTTCCACCCGATGCCCGATGGTTTCCGGCACGTGCCGTTCAACGACATCGACGCCCTCGGTTCCGCCATCGATCCGACCGTGGCCGCGGTGTTGCTCGAACCCGTCCAGGGGGAGGGCGGTGTCGTTCCGGCCGATCCCGCCTACCTGCGGGCCGTGCGAGCGCTGTGCGACGAGCGGGGTCTGCTGCTGATGCTCGACGAGGTCCAGACCGGGTTCGCCCGCACCGGGATGTGGTTCGGCTTCCAACATGCCGGTGTCGTCCCCGACGTCGTCACCATGGCCAAGGCGATGGGCAACGGCGTTCCGGTCGGTGCCGTCTGGGCCCGCCGTGAGGTCGCCGCGTTGTTCCAACCGGGAGACCACGGCAGCACCTACAGCGGCACCGCCATCGCGACCGCCGCGGTCAGCGCGGTCATCGACGAGATGCGCCGGATCGACGCGCCTCGTCTCGCCCGAGAGCGTGGCGCCGAGCTGACCTCGTTGCTCCAACGCCTCTCCGGTGTCGTGGAGGTTCGCGGCGCCGGACTGCTGCTTGCCGCCGAGCTCACCCCCGGCATCGACGCGAAGTCCGTGTACCTCGCCGCACTCGACCGCGGGTTGATCACCAATGCCGTCAGCGGATCCGCCCTGCGGTTGGCGCCGCCGCTCACCGTGTCGTCGGACGAGATCCGCGAGGCCGTCTCCATCCTCGGCGAGGTGCTCGAAGGATTCGTGTCGTGATTCGGCACCTCCTCGACATCACCGATCTGTCCGCCGACGAGTTGCCGGTGGTGCTCGACCTCGCGCAGCGACCGGATCTCCCGCGGGTGCTCGCCGGCAAGGGCGTCGCACTGATCTTCGAGAAACCGTCCAACCGAACCCGCCACTCGATGGAGATGGCGGTGGTGCAACTCGGTGGCCACCCGGTGTACACCCGCGGCGACGAAGTCGGATTCGACGTGCGCGAGCCCGTCGAGGACGTCACGCGGGTGATGGCCGGGTATCACGGCCTCCTCGCGGCGAGGGTGTTCCAGCACGCTGTCGTCGAGCGCATGGCGGCCGTGAGCAGCGTCCCCGTCGTCAACATGCTCAGCGACCGTTCGCACCCACTGCAGGGCCTTGCAGACGTGCTCACGATGCAGCAGGTGCACGGTCCGCTCGCCGGGCACACCGTGGCGTACGTCGGTGACTACAACAACGTGTCCCGATCGTTGGCCGAGGCATGTGTGACGCTCGGCGCCCATGTGGCTCTGGCCTGTCCGGTCGGGTATTCGGCCGGAGATGACGAACTGGAGCGGCTGAACCTGCTCGGCGAGGGGCATGTCACCCAGACCCATCGCGCGGCGACTGCGGTCGAGGGCGCGATCGCCGTCCACACCGATACCTGGACGTCGATGGGCCAGGAGTCGCAGAAGGCAGAGCGCCAGCAGGCGTTCGAGTCGTTCAGGGTCGACAGTGCACTGTTGGCCGGGGCGGCTGCGGGTGCCGGTTTCTACCACTGCCTTCCCGCCTACCGGGGACTCGAGGTCACCGCCGAGGTCATCGACGGACCGCAGAGCCACGTCATCGCCCAGGCACACAATCGCCTCCACGCCGCCCGCGGCGCGCTGGCATTCCTCATGGGAGCGCGCTGAACATGTCGTCCAAAGTGCAACGCCAGCAGGCCATCGCCAAGCTGATCACCAAGCATGCGGTCACGAACCAACCGCAACTCGTCGACCTGCTCGCCGATGACGGAATCGCGGCCACCCAGGCAACGGTGTCGCGCGATCTCGAGGACCTGGGCGCCGTCAAGGTACGTGTCCCCGGTGGCGACACCGTCTACGCGATCCCCGAGTACGAACCTGCCCGGATCGCGCCCGAGGATCAGCTGCGGCGTGTGATGGGCGAGTGGGTCGCAGAGGTCCGCTGCAGCGGCAACCTCGTCGTCCTGCGCACGCCCCCCGGGTGTGCCCATGTCGTCGCCTCGGCACTCGACCGGAGCGGCATGTCGGGCCTTCTCGGCACCGTCGCCGGTGACGACACGCTGCTGTGCGTCGCCGAGGACTTCGCCGGTGGCCCAGCGCTGAGCGATCACCTCCGCGAACTGGCGGGGCTCGCATGACCTCCGACGCGCACGATGCATCCCCCGAAGCACACACGCTCTGGCACGGCCGATTCGAGGGTGGTCCCGCCGATGAGCTGATGGCCTACACCGAGAGCCTCTCCTTCGACCGTCGACTCTGGCCCGACGACGTGGCCGGTTCGATCGCGCATGTCGAGGGCCTCGCCCACGTGGGCATCATCTCCGAGGTCGAGCGCGACCTCGTCCTGCACGCACTGGATCGAGTCGCCGAGGAGATGGAGGCCGGGTCGTTCCGATTCGAGCCGAGCGACGAGGACATCCACACCGCCGTCGAGCGTCGTGTCACCGAGCTCGCCGGCCCCGCCGGCGCGAAGCTGCACACCGGCCGCAGCCGCAACGACCAGTCGGCCACCGACGTCCGTCGGTGGTTGAAGCGCGAGCTCGGCGTCGTCGCCCAGCGGGTGGTCGACCTCCAGACCGTGCTGCTCTCGCGGCGGAGGCCGCGGGCGACATCTACCTTCCCGGTTACACCCACCTCCAACGCGCTCAGCCGGTCCTTCTCGCTCATCACCTGCTCGCCCACGCATGGGCGCTCGGACGCGACGTCGAGCGGATCCTCGATGCACTGGACCGGATCGACGTGTCCCCGCTCGGTGCGGGAGCGCTGGCCGGATCGTCACTGCCGCTCGATCCGGACTTCACTGCAGCTCGGCTCGGTTTCGCCGGCCGGTTCGAGAACTCGCTCGATGCCGTCGGTTCGCGGGACCACGTCGCCGAGACCCTGTTCTGCCTCACGCTCGTCGGGATCGACCTGTCACGCATCGGTGAGGAGTTCGTGCTGTGGACCACCGAGGAGTTCGGGTTCGCTCGTCTCGATGACGGCTATGCCACCGGCTCGTCGATGTTGCCGCAGAAGAAGAACCCCGACATCGCCGAGCTCGCCCGCGGCAAGGCGGGTCGGCTGATCGGCAACCTCACGGGCTTCCTGGCCACGATGAAGGGTTTGCCCCTCAGCTACAACCGGGACTATCAGGAGGACAAGGAGCCGTTGTTCGATGCGGTCGACCAGATCCGCCTCGCGCTCGGAGCGATGACCGGAATGATCGCAACGGTCACCTGGGTACCCGAGCGCATGCAGGCCGCAGCGGACAGCGAGACGTCGTCCGCCACGGACCTCGCCGAGTGGCTGGTGCAGCGGGGGACACCGTTCCGCGATGCTCACGCCATCGTGGGGGCACTGGTTCGGCGCACACTCGCCGGCGAGGGTGCCTTGCGCGATCTGGTCACCGCCGACCCGTCGCTCGGGCCGGATGCCGCGGCGCTCGTTCGTCCTGGGATCTCCGTCCAACGACGCACCACTCCCGGAGGCGCAGGCCCGGCACCCGTCGCGGTGCAGGTGGAACGGTTCCGCCGTAAGTTGGCCGAGCTCCGTGCAGCGGTTACCGGCAGCGTTCTCTAGCCGCGATGCCACGATCGTGGCGCCCGAGCTGCTCAACAAGCTGGCCTTGATCCACGGTGTCCACGCGCGGATCACCGAGGTCGAGGCGTACACCGCCGACGATCCCGCGAGCCACACGTTCCGCGGGCGGACGGCGCGCAACGAGGTGATGTTCGGCCCCGCCGGTCGGTGGTACGTGTACCTGATCTACGGCATCCACCATTGCCTGAACCTGGTGACCGGCGAGGAGGGCGACGGCCAGGCCGTGCTCGTTCGAGCCGTCACCGTGCCCTCGGTCGACGCCCGGCTCACTCGCGGACCGGGTCGGCTGACGCGAGTGCTCGGCATCGACCGCACGTTCAACGGCTCGCCGGCGCTGTTGTTCGACGACGGGACGCCTCCGCCCACGAACCCGCTGGTGACCCCTCGAGTCGGGATCACCAGAGCGGTCGACTGGCCGAGGCGGTGGGTCCTCAGGTGATCTGTCCGAGGACATCGGCGACGAGGTCGGTCTGTCCGGAGGTGTACAGGCAGACCTTGCCGGAGCTGGGCCCGCTCGTGGGGACCTTGACGATCACCAGGTTGGACCGCGTCACGCCCGCGGCGTAGTTGAGGCTGGACGTCGTCGGGCGGGCCTGGTCGCACGGCCACGCCGTGACGAAGCCGTTGGACGACGGAGCGACGGCGCTCACGTTCAGGATGATCGACTTGGCAGATCCGGAGACCCCGCCGCGGCCGGTCACCTGCAGCTGGGTCGTGGACCCCGCGGCGCGTCGGGTGTCGATCCCGTCGTCGGGCGGCACGGGTTGCCCGGGTCGCGAGTCGAGGAGTCGCGCTGGTGAGAGCGGTGTGAGCGTCGTGCCCGGCGGCACCGCACCGACGACGTCGACGATGACGTCGAACGCGCGGTTCGACACGAAGCACACCAGGCCGCCTGCGGGTACGGCGACGAAGACGGCGTTCGCCACCGTCGCACCGGCCGAGACGTTGAGGTTCGCGGTCGGCGGAGTGGGGGAGCCACACGGGTACACGGTCAGGAATCCGTTCGCCGACGCGCCGGCGACGGTCACGTTGAGCATCACCGCGGTCGCTCCCGCCGGTACGCCTCCCCGACCGGCGACCTGCAACTGGCGCGCCACGCCGGGGGTCAGCGGGCCGGTGCCCTGGGCGATCCCGTCGTCGGTCACCTGTCCGGGACGCGTCTCCATCATCCGGAACGGGCTGAGCGTGAGGTACTTGGACGCGGCCGGCATGTAGCCGTTCACGTCCACGACCACGTTGGTGGCGGATTTGGTGGAGATGCACACCTTGCCGTCGACTCCGACCCCGGCGACGACCCCGTTGGCCACCGTGGACCCGGCGGCGTAGTTCAGCGTCGAGGCGGTCGGCTGGGCCTGACCGCACGGATAGACACGAAGGAACCCGTTCGCCGACGCACCCGTCGCCGTCACGTTCAGCGAGACAGCGATCGCATCGCCCGGAATCCCCGCCCGCCCGGTGACTCGAAGCTGCACGACGCCGTTGGCAGGAAGCATTCCGAGGTTCTGTGACTCGCCGTCCACGGTCACGAGAGCGTTGCTGCTGAGACCGGTGGTCGGATCGGTGGAACCGGTGGCGGGTCGCGTCTCGAGCAGTCGCGCCGGTGAGATCCCGACGAACACGGGAGCCTGTTCGAGTTCGTAGGCGCCGATGTCGCACTGGGCGATGCCGTCGTTGTTGCCGTCGATCGCACGGGTCAGGATGTCGATGCTCGGGCCGGACACGCCGCGCTGGTCGTAGAACGAGCAGTACGTGCTGTCGCCGGAGTCGACCGCCGGGCTCGCGGCGCGCAGCGCGTGCGTGCGCGTGCCGCCGCCGTTCGCGGTCAGAGGTCGAATCATCGGATCGACGCCCGCCATGTCGCCGACGGCGCCCAGACCGCACGAGGTGCCGCTGTCGATGTTGTGGCCATACGAGGTGAACACCCGCTGTCCCGCAGACGAGGCGCAGTTCGCCGGGCTGTTCCCCGCCATCAACGTGTTGCTCAACTGGATCGAGTTGGTGCTCTGGAGGCCTCCGCCCGCTCCCGCGGACGTGGCGGTGTTGGCGGCGATGGTCACCGACGCGATCCACGCCGTCCCGGCGTTGAGCACGCCCGCGCCCGTCCCCGCCGAGTTCCCCGACACCGTCGACGTGTAGAGCGTCATGTCGCCCTGACTCCAGTTCCAGATGCCCCCACCCGTGGAGCCGCCGACGTTGGAGACGTTCTCGGCGATCAGCCCGAAGCGGAAGTCGATGATGCCGTCGTTCACGATGCCGGCGCCACCGTTGACGCTCGTGCTGTGATTGCCCGACACCTCGGTTCGCATCAGCGCCATGGTGCCGTCGTTCCACACCCCACCGCCGTAATCGGTCGCCGTGTTGCCCTTGATGGCAGAGTCGTAGATGTCGACCGACGTCCCCGGGTAGGCGCACACGCCGGCGCCGTTCGCGGCGGTGTTGTTCTTCAAGGTCACATGGTCGAGGGTGACGGAGCCCGTGGACACCTGGAGGGCCCCGCCGCAGTAGCCGGTCGCCGTGGCGCCCGTGAGTGTCAACCCCTTGAGGGTCATGTGCCCGCCGTCGTGGGTGAACATCGGGTGTCCGGGCTGGGCCACGAGGGTCACCTTGCCCTTGCCGTCGATCTCCAACGGTCCGCCGGTGACATACGAGTCCGGCAACGCGATGGTGACGGGGATCGCTCCACAGTCGAACTCGACACGTTGCGTGTACTGGTTGAACGCTGCCGCGATCGCTCCCGGCGTGCAGGACGCGGCCGTTCCGTTGCCGACGACGTTGTTCCCGTTCGACGGTGTGGTGAAGGACTGGGTCGCGCCCGTGATCGTGCCGCCGCCTGACGGGACGTAGCGCACTCGGAAGTAGTACGTCGTGTTCGGTTGGACCACGAACGAGCTCGTCATCGGTGCCGGAACCCAGTCGGTCCAGAAGAGCAGCGCTTGGAGCCCCGCGGGGATCGGGCCCGAGTCGGTGAACAGGATCGTGCTGAACGTCGGGCTGGTCGAGATGTCGAAGTAGCCGGTTCCGGTCTGCGCGGACGGCTTGTAGATGTACGCCGACGACTTGGTCGTGAACGCGGCCGAGTTGGCGACGTTGGTGAACACGGTGGAGGGCGACGGATACAGGACCGACGAGGTCGCGCCGTTGAACACGAAGAGCCCGGCCGTCGGCTGCAGCAGCGGGTTGTCCCACCCGTCGAGGGCGTGAACCAGTGCGGTGAACGTCGCGTTCGTCTGGATCGTGGTGCTCTTCACCGGGAAGCGGAACGTCCAGGTCTTCCCCTGCGGCATGGGCCAGCTGTACGCGTGCGCAGCGTCGCTCGATGGCATCCACAGCGCCCCGGCGTGGAACGGAGAGGGCTGGAGCGTCTGTGCACATTCCGCGGCGCTGAGGGGCGTGGAGCCGGCGAAGCACAGGACCGGTGCGGCACCGGTCACGGCGAGCGTGACGCCGGCGGGGAGTGCGATCTCGAGACTGAACCGTTGTCCGCCACAGGAGTTGCCGAGTCCGGCGACGTGGACCTCGGTGTAGAACGTCTGGTTGACCCCGGGTTGCCCCGTCTCGGGGTCCGCGTAGAAGCCGGCGTAGGTGCCGATCCCGTACTCGGGACTCGGTGAGCCGAAGACGATGCTCTCGCAGTTGGCGATCGTGGAGTACGCATTCGAGCCCGCGTAGAGCGCCGCACCTGCTGCGTGGGCGACGGGCGGCTCGGAGACCGAGACGAGCGACCCCGTCAGCAGCGCGAAGGACATCGTGAGTGTGGTGAGCAGGCGACGCAGACGAGTCATGCCGCCATCCTCCGTGGTGGCCGCCGGTGCTCGCATCGGGGGAACCACGCAAATTGCTCAGAGTTCGGCGTTCGCCGCCTCCCAGTGCAGCCAGAATCCGTGCGGATGGGTCGTCGCCAGGCGGTGGACGCTGCGCTCCCCGGCACGCCAGGTCACCGCCGAGAGGACCGTGATGTCCTCCGGTTCGGGCGACGTCGGGACAGGAAGCGCGGGGGTCTGAGCCGGGCTCTCGGCGATCACCCAGGAGAGGTCACGAGACCGGCCGATGGCATCCAGGGCGTCGACGTATCGCTGCTGTGCGTCCGAGTTGAGGTAGTTCAGCACCCAACTGTTCGTCACGACCGGGTGGCCAAGGGCGCCCAACTCGTCGACGAGAGCGCCCAGATCCTCGACGGCGTCGCCTCGACGCACATCCGGCGTGTGCCGACGGGCGATCTCGATCGCCGCCACCAAGCGCTGGAAGCGATCGAGCTGATCCGGCCACACGCAGGCCTCGAGCCAGCGGACGGCATCGGCGTCGTGGACGTCGATGGGTGACATGTCGAGTCCTGCTGCCGCTGCGATCACCGGAAGCCTCGCCGGCACGGGTGGCTCGCCCCGAGTCGCGCAGCGGAGGTGCACGGTCGACTCGTCACCGACGGTGCCGCCGGGGAGGTACTCGTACCGATAGTGGGGGAGCAGCAGATTGAGCCCCGCGCTCGCTCCCACGTCGATCATCGCCAAAGGACCCTGGGTCCGCTCGATGAGCGCGAGCGCCGGCACGAACTGGACGCACCGCCCGACCTCGTTGGTCTGCGTGTTCCGCGACGCGACCAGCACTTCCACTTCCGATGCTCGCTCGAGCGCGACGCGCCTGAAGTCGGGAAACGGGTCGCCCGTCGAGGGGGTCCCCGCCAGATTGGGATAGTGGGCGGCGAGTGCGACGTCAGGATGGGTGAGCATCGAGTAGTGGACGGCGGCGAACAACAGGACCGGGATCTGCTGCTCCTCCGGGGCCGCTTGGAGGAGCGCCAAGAGATCCGGGTCGTGCGCGATGGCTGCAGAGAGCCGTGCGTACAGGGGCGCTCGGGGCGCCGCCGATGCGGCGAAGTCGCGGAAGCGGTCCGCCAATTCCGGAAGAGCAGGCATCTCGCGACCCTATCCTTGGGCACCTATGGACCTGCTCGACGACCTCGCGGCTCGTGGCCTCCTCCACGACACGACCGACCTCGCGGCCCTTCGGGCCCGGCTCTCGCAGGGTCCGATCGGCCTGTACATCGGGTTCGATCCCACCGCGGACTCGCTCCATGTCGGGCATCTCGTGGGCCAGCTGTTCATGCGCCGCTTCCAGATGGCCGGCCATCGCCCCTTCCCGCTGGCGGGAGGTGCCACCGGCATGATCGGCGACCCCGGAGGCCGCAGCGAGGAACGCAACCTGCTCGACGACGAGACCCTGCGCCACAACGTCCAGTGCATCAAGGAGCAGCTGAGCAAGCTGCTCGACTTCGAGCCCGGTCCGTGTCAGGCGACGCTGGTCAACAACGCCGACTGGACCACGCCGATCTCCATGCTCGAGTTCCTGCGCGACGTCGGCAAGCACTTCACCGTCAACCAGATGATCGCGAAGGACTCGGTGCGCAGCCGGA
>CAVRGG010000001.1:0-1102500 GCA_963720695.1 uncultured Acidimicrobiaceae bacterium | reverse complement strand
GTTAGTCGAAAGGCGAAGCTGTGAACCTAAGCCCCAGTGAATGGCGGCCGTAACTATAACGGTCCTAAGGTAGCGAAATTCCTTGTCGGGTAAGTTCCGACCTGCACGAATGGCGTAACGACTTCCCCACTGTCTCAACCATAGACCCGGCGAAATTGAAGTACGAGTAAAGATGCTCGTTAGCTGCGGAAGGACGGAAAGACCCCATGGACCTTTACTACAACTTGATATTGAGCTTTGTCCTGCATTGTGTAGGATAGGTGGGAGACTTGGAAGCGGTGGCGCTAGCCATCGTGGAGTCATCGTTGAAATACCACCCTGTGTATGACGGGGCTCTAACCTGGGTCCATTATCTGGATCAGGAACAGTGTCAGGCGGGTAGTTTGACTGGGGCGGTCGCCTCCTAAAATGTAACGGAGGCGCCCAAAGGTTCCCTCAGGCTGGTTGGCAATCAGCCGTCGAGTGCAATGGCACAAGGGAGCTTGACTGCGAGACTGACAGGTCAAGCAGGTGCGAAAGCAGGGCATAGTGACCCGGCCATCACGTGTGGAAGTGTGGTCGCTCAACGGATAAAAGGTACCCTGGGGATAACAGGCTAATCTTTCCCAAGAGTCCATATCGACGGAAAGGTTTGGCACCTCGATGTCGGCTCATCGCATCCTGGGGCTGAAGCAGGTCCCAAGGGTTGGGCTGTTCGCCCATTAAAGCGGTACGCGAGCTGGGTTCAGAACGTCGTGAGACAGTTCGGTCCCTATCCTCCGCAGCCGAAGGTGTATTGAGGAAGGCTGTCCCTAGTACGAGAGGACCGGGACGGACGGAGCTCTGGTGTGTCTGTTGTCCTGCCAAGGGCATGGCAGATTAGCCACCTCCGGAAGGGATAACTGCTGAAAGCATCTAAGTAGGAAACCCGTTCCAAGATGAGTACACCCATGCGGTCAACGCAGTAAGGCCCGTGACAAGACCATCACGTTGATAGGCCGGAGGTGTAAGCACGGTAACGTGTGTAGCCGACCGGTACTAATCGGCCGAGGGCTTGGATTGAACATCGCTCGTGCTTGCTCTGGAGTACTTGGAGGGCTGCCCTTTTGGGGGCGCCGTCCTTGACAACAAAAGATTTCGGTGGCTATAGCGGCAGGGTCACACCCGTTCCCATCCCGAACACGGAAGTTAAGACTGCCTGCGCCGATGGTACTTGGGGGTAGACCCCCTGGGAGAGTAGGTCGCCGCCGGATTTCGCACTTGGTGCCCCTGTCGTCTCGTACGGCAGGGGCACCGAGCATTTTTGGGTCGTGTTCGGCCCCGTTCGCTCGTAGGATCGAATCCCTATGCCGACGCCGCCCCGCCGTTCCAGCCCCTCGTCCAGTGGGCGTCCGTCGCACGGTGGTCGTCCAGGTGGCTCGTCGTCGAGTGGTGGCAAGAGCCGCGGTACCTCCGGCGCAGGTCGTCCCAGCACGGGCTCTGGCCAGCGGTCGTCCGGCGGTGGCAGCAGTGCCGCCAGATCCGGTGGCGGCCGTCCCGCCCCACGTCGCAGCGACGATGGTCGCCCGCCTCGTCGCGACGGCGAGAGTCGCGAGGGCGAACGGCGCGACCCAGCCGGTCGCCCGTCGTCCGCCCGCCGTCCGAGTGGGGCTGGTGCAGGGACGGGCCGGCCCGCTCGAGCGTCCGGACCGCGCCCTTCGCGCCCGACTCGCTCCGGCGATGACTCACGCGACGATCGCCGTTCGAGCCGCGCAGGTGGCGACAGTGGCCGCCCCTCGGGGCGCAGTGCTGCCCGTCGCGACGACCGACCAGGGGGCAGCGGACGTGGTGGGCCCAGGCGCGACCCACGCGCCGATGCCGGCGTGGACCGCCCGCGGCGCGACCGAGATGACCGAGGCACCCGTCGTCCGCCCTTGACCGCCGCCGATCGCCGGTCGATGGAAGTGAAGGCCACGCGCGCGCCCCGTGAGAAGACCGAGCGTGCGGCACCGCCGCCGTGGGAGCGCGAGCAGTGGATCGACGAGGGTTCGCTCCGGCACGAAGCCGAGCAGGCGGCGCTGCGAGCCGGCGACGCGCCCCGGGGCAAGACGCCTCGGCGCAAGTCGCTCGAGCTCGCTCCCGAGGTCGCCGAGGATCTGGCCAGCGCCGCCCCCGCGGCGCGGATGGCGCGCTACCAGGAGCGGCTCGCCAGCGCCGCGGACGCACTCGATCGGGGGCGCTACGACGATGCTCGCCGTATGGTGCAGCCGGTGCTACGGGATCTTCCCGACATTGCGTTCGCCCACGAGATCGCCGGGCTGTCGCTGTATCGCATGGGTCAGTGGCGCAAGGCCGCCGCCGAGCTCGAGACAGCGCGTCAGCTGAGCGCGTCGGTGCAGCACAATGCGGTCCTGGCCGACTGCTATCGGGCGATGCGCAGGTTCACCGAGGTGGACACGCTGTGGCGTGAGCTGAGAGAGGCGTCTCCTGAGCCTGCCCTGATGGCCGAGGGGCGGATCGTGGCTGCGGGGGCACTTGCCGATCAGGGTGATCTGGCAGGGGCGCTGAAGGTGATGCAGAAGGCGCTCGATGTGCCCAAGAAGCCCCGCGATCACCACCTTCGCCAGTGGTACGTCCTTGCCGATCTCTTCGATCGCTCGGGCGACGTGATCAAGGCCCGCAAGTATTTCGGGCTGGTGGCGCAAGTGGACCCCGAGTTCGCCGATGTGACGGAGCGCCTTCGCACGCTGGGCCGCTGATCACTGTCACACCCCTGTCGTAGCGTGACCGGTGACTTCCCCCGTCACCGCACATCTCGACCACGAACCCGGCCCGTCGGCCGGGAGCGAAGGGGAGTCACTCATGAACGTCGTCGTCCTCCGCGGCCGCCTCAGCAGCGACCCGTTGCTTCGAACACTTGCCTCCGGCAGCGTGCTCGTCACCTTGGAACTCACGACCACCGTCGACGGCGCAGCGGCGTCCGTTCCCGTCGCGTGGATCGATCCACCTGACATCGGCGCGATGGCAGCGGGCGACGAACTCGTCGTCACGGGTGTGGTTCGTCGCCGGTTCTTCCGTACCGCGGGCGCGACCCAGAGCCGAACCGAGGTCGTTGCCACCGCCGTCATCGGCGCGCGGAAGCGGCGGCAGGTGCGTGCAGCGGTGACCAAGGCGGTCGCCGCGCTCGACGCGGCCTAGCCGAGCGTGTTCAGGTTGCCGAGTTCGGCGAAGCTCTGCTCGAGGCGAGCGACGAAGCTCACCTCGGCGGCGCGGAGCCACATGCGAGGGTCGTAGTACTTCTTGTTCGGTGCGTCGGCGCCGGTCGGGTTGCCCAGTTGGCTCTGCAGGTAGTCGTGGTGTTCGGCGTCGTAGACGCGGATGCCGTCCCACAGTGCCCACTGCAGATCGGTGTCGAGATTCATCTTCACCACGCCGTACCCGATCGCTTCCTCGATCTCCGACGCGCTGCTGCCGGAGCCGCCGTGGAACACGAAGTTCACCGGGTTGGGCCCGGTGCCGAGCTTGTTCTGGATGTACTCCTGCGAGGCGCGCAGGATCGAGGGCTTGAGCTTCACGTTGCCCGGCTTGTAGACCCCGTGCACATTGCCGAACGCGGCGGCGATGGTGAAACGCGGACTGACCTCGAGGAGACGCTCGTAGGCGTAGCAGACCTCTTCGGGCTTGCTGTACAGATCGTCCTGATCGGCCGCAGAGTTGTCGACGCCGTCCTCTTCGCCGCCGGTGATCCCGAGTTCGATCTCCAAGCGTCATGCCCATCTTCGACATGCGCTGGAGGTAGCTCACGCAGATGTCGAGGTTCTCGCTGATGGGCTCCTCGCTCAGATCGAGCATGTGCGAGCTGAACAGCGGTGACCCGGTGGCTGCGAAATGGGCTTCGCCGGCGGTGATCAGGCCATCGACCCAACCGAGCTTGTCCTTCGAGCAATGGTCCGTGTGGAGTACCACGCGGGCGTTGTAGGCGGCCGCGAGCGTGTGGACGTGGTGCGCCGCGGCGATGGAGCCGGCGATGGAGGCCGCATCGCCCTTGACGCCGATGCCCTTGCCGGCGACGAACGCGCCGCCTCCGTGGGAGAACTGGATGATGACGGGGCTGTTCACCTTTGCCGCCGTTTCCATCACCGCGTTCATCGTGTTGCTGCCGGTGCAGTTGGCGGCAGGGAGCGCACATCGGCGTTCCTTGGCCAGCGCGAACAGTTCGGTCACGGCGTCGCCAGTGAGAACTCCGGCGGGAAAGGTCGAGGATGCGGTCACGACGTCGAGTGTAATGCCCGTCAGGTGAGGGGCCGAAGTACGGGGCCGGTGCGCAGCTTCGGCGTGAAGAACGTCGACTTCGGCGGCATCAGCACTCGCTCGTGCGCAGTGCGGCGGATCTCCTCGATGCTCGTCGGCCGGATCAACACTCCGGCGTCGGCCGTGCCGGAGCCGACCGCGTCGACGACCTGGCGAATTCCGTGCTGGTACGACACGTCGATCGCGTCCGTGCCGAGCACGTGCTCGAGGTAGGCACCATCGAGCGCGCGGACGCCGGCGAAGGCCTCTGCTCGCGGAGTGAGCCACACGCCGGTCCCATCGGCGCGAACGAGGCACAGCGCCCCTCGGGCGACGAGCTCGGACGCGAACGCAGGCGTCACCGGACCAGCCTCGGAGGCGGAGAACGCCGATGACAGCCGGGTGAGCAACTCCTCGGCGGTCACGCCGTGATAGAGCCGGTGGATCGCGTCGATGCTCAGCTGATCGTCGACCAGCTCGGCGACGTAGGCCAGGGTGAGCTCGGCGGGGCCGTGGGTGAGGTTCATCGCCCTGACCTCGTCGCGGAAGGTTCGGGCGATGGCGTAACGATGGTGGCCGTCCGCGATCAGCACCGGGTTCGAAGCAACGGCCGACTCGATCGCTGCGACCCGCTCCGGTTCGGTGATGCGCTCGACGGTGTGGATCACCCCCTGCTCGTCGCGACATGAGCCCATTGGTTCTCCGGGCTCACGCAGCAGCGCCGTGAGGCCGGGCGTGAGCGACAGCCCCCAGACCGGCGACAGGTTCGTGTTGGTGGAGCGGGTGAGGTCGAGTCGATCGCTCTTCGCCTTCGGTGTCGTGCGCTCGTGGGGCAGCACTCCCGGCGCCCCCTCGTCGACGACCTCGAGCGCGCCGAGGACCCCGACGGTGTGGCGGGCCACACCGGCCTCGTCGGTGAACTGCATGCGATACAGCGTGTACGAGCGGGTGGGATCGTGGACGAGGGTCCCCTCGGCAATCCAGTCGCGGAGCCGCTCCGCTGCCTTCCGATAGCGGTCAGGCCCGTCGACCTCGCGTGGTACGTCGATGGCGACGATGTTGCGCGGGTGACGCGAGAGGAGCTCGGTGACGTCGTCGTCGCTGAGCACGTCGTAGGGCGGCGCCGTCACCTCGTCGAGCGACAGGGTCGGCGAGTAGCGGAGAGCAGCGAACGGTTCGAAGCGGGGCACCTGCACAGGTTGGCATCTCACGTGCCAACATGGCCAGACATGTTCCCCGTGCTCTGTGATCTCGACGGTGTGGTCTGGCTGGCTCACGAGCCGATTCCGGGCTCGGTGGACGCGATCGTGCGCCTGCGTGCGGCCGGACATCGTGTTCTGTTCGTCACGAACAACTC
Organism: uncultured Acidimicrobiaceae bacterium; assembly: GCA_963720695.1. GTDB lineage: Bacteria > Actinomycetota > Acidimicrobiia > Acidimicrobiales > Ilumatobacteraceae > UBA668. The sequence continues at coordinate 1,096,895 of CAVRGG010000001.1, read as the reverse complement.
CGCCGCTCGAGTCGAGGCCCAGGAGGCGGCGCTCGCCGCGATCGGCATCCCCGCCGTCGGCGATGTCCTGACGAGCGCCCACGCCGCCGCGCTGCTCGTCGAGCCAGGACAGACCGCGCTGGTCTGCGGTGGCGAGGGCGTCGTGCAAGCGCTCGAGCGTCGCGGCGTGCAGGTCGTGATGGAGGGCGACGCGGACGTGGTCGTGGTCGGGTGGCACCGCACGTTCGACTATGACGGTCTCACCCGTGCTGCACGTGCGGTGCGTCGGGGGCGCGCCTCATCGGCACCAATGACGACGCGACGTACCCGACGCCGGATGGCCCCATTCCGGGCGGCGGGTCGATTCTCGCGGCCGTCCAGACGGCCAGCGGCGTCACCCCTGAGATCGCGGGCAAGCCGTACGAGCCGATGGCGTCACTCGTGCGGGCGGTGGTCGGGAGCGACGCGGCCCTCGCGGCGGTGATGGTCGGCGATCGACCCAGCACGGATGGGCGGTTCGCCGTCACGCTCGGGTGCCGGTACGCGCACGTGTTCAGCGGCGTGACGCCGGTCGGCACGCTGATCGACCCGCCACCGGACATGGCGCTCGCGGATCTCGCCGCTGTGACGGATGCCCTCGTGAGCAGGGACTCCGTCGACGGGTAGGCTGGTGACATGGCTGGAAACTCACTCCTCAAGAAGATGCTCGACGCTGGCATGCAGTTCACCGAGATGTCGCAAGAGCACGCCGAGAAGATCGTGAAGGAACTCGTCAAGAGCGGCGCCGCGAAGCGCAAGGACAGCGAGAAGCTGGTCGAGCACTTGGTGGCCAACGGGCGCGAGGCCAGCGAGGCCGTGGTGTCCGCGGTGCAGGCCGAATGGACCAAGCAGCTGAACAGGTTCGCCGGTCGCCTCGACGATCTCGAGGGCCGGGTCGAGGAGATCGCCCAGAAGCTCGGCATCGTGAGCAAGCCCGCGCCGGCGAAGAAGGCTGCGCCGGCCAAGAAGGCTCCGGCGAAGAAGGCTGCGCCGGCCAAGAAGGCTCCGGCGAAGAAGGCTGCTCCGGCCAAGAAGGCTGCCGGCGAAGAAGGCTGCTCCTGCGAAAAAGGCTCCTGCGAAGAAGGCTGCTCCGCAGGCCTGATCAGTGGCGAGGCGTCAGCGTCTCGACGCAGAGCTCGTCCGTCGACAACTCGTCGGCAGCCGCGCGGACGCGGGCAGGGCGATCGAGGAACAGCGCGTCCTGGTCAACGGTGCCGTCGCCGACAAGCCCGCTCGACAGGTTCATGCGGGCGACGCGATCGTCGTCAATGGTGACGGGCCACGATTCGTCAGCCGAGGTGGCGAGAAGTTGGACGCCGCGCTCCACGCGTTCGGCCTCGACGTGACCGGCTGGCGGGTACTGGACGCAGGCGCCAGCACCGGTGGGTTCACCGATTGCCTCCTCCAACGCGGCGCCGCGCACGTGGTGGCGGTCGATGTCGGTCACGGACAGCTGCATCCCAAGATTCGCAGCGATCATCGCGTGACGGTCCACGAGCGGTTCCACATCCGCGACGCGACGGTCGAATCGGTGGGTGGATCGGTTCGGCTGATCGTGGCCGACCTCTCGTTCATCTCCGTCATCCGTGTGCTCGATGCCCTCATCTCGGTCTGCGAGCCGGGAGGCGACCTGGTGCTGTTGGTCAAGCCACAGTTCGAGGCCGGGCGAGTCGAGGTCGCCCGCGGGCACGGAGTGATCACCGACCCGGCGATCCACGAACGTGTTCGGACCGAGGTGCACGACGCACTCGTCGAGCGGGGCTGCACGGTGCATGGTTGGATCGACTCGCCCATCACCGGCGGCGACGGCAACCGAGAACTGCTTGTGCATGCCACCACCCAGCGGCCAGGATTCCCCGCGTGAGCTCCGTGCTGCTGGTCGCCCATCATGAACGTGTCGATGCAGGCGCGCTGTCGCGACTCGCGGCCGACTGGTTGGGAGAGAACGGCCATCGCGTGTGGATGACCCCCGAGGATGCGATGCCGCTCGCCCTCGACGACCTCGCTGCTGCGGACGACCCGGCCAGCGCCGACCTGGCGGTCTGCATCGGGGGCGACGGGACGATGCTGCGAACGGTGAAGATGCTCCGGGGGGCCGGTGTCCCGATCATCGGCGTCAACGTCGGACTCCTCGGGTATCTCACCGAGGTGGAGCCGCCGGCGCTGACGTCGGCGCTCGCCCGCTGGTTCGACGGTCCGGATCGAGGGCAGTGGAGCCTCGACGAACGGATGATGCTCGACCTGTCGGTGTACCGCGCCGGGTCGCTGCTGCAGACCTGGACCGCCCTGAACGAGGGGGTCGTCGAGAAGCAGGAGGCCGGGCACACCGTGCGGCTGCAGGTGTGGATCGACGGCGCGGCGTTCACCTCCTACGCCGCCGACGGGGTCATCCTCGCCACGCCCACCGGGTCGACCGCGTACTCGTTGTCCGCTCGCGGGCCGGTACTGTCGCCGCGGCTGCGCGCCGTGCTCTTGACCCCGGTGTCGCCCCACATGCTGTTCGATCGGTCCCTCGTGCTGGATCCGAGCGAAGCAGTGGAGGTGGAGGTGATCGGGCATCGCGCGGTCACCCTGTCGGTCGATGGTCAGCCGGCGATGTCGCTGACCGAGGGGGATAGGGTGGCGGTGACGCCCTCCGAGCACGTGGCACGGTTCGTCCGGTTCGGGGATCGTCGGTTCCATCAGATTCTCAAGGCGAAGTTCGGGTTGGCGGATCGCTGAATGCTCCATGAACTCCACATCGAATCGCTCGGGGTGATCGAGCGGCTCGACCTCGTGTTGGGTCCCGGACTCACCGCGCTCACGGGTGAAACGGGAGCCGGCAAGACGATGCTGGTGGAGGCGATCAGCCTGCTCGTGGGCGGGCGCGCCGACTCGACGATGGTTCGCCCGGGGTCGTCAGAAGCTCGAGTCGAGGGCCGTTTCGTGGTGGGTGACGACGAGTACGTGGTCGCCCGGGTGATCCCCGCCGACGGACGCTCGCGGGCGTACGTCAACGGTCGCCTGGCCACGGTCGCGAACCTCAGCGAGCTCGGCGAGCGGGTGGTGGACCTCCACGGACAGCACGCGCATCAGAGCCTGCTCGCGGCGTCCGAGCAGCGCGACGCCCTCGACCGCTACTGCCACACCGACCTCGACGCGTTGCGGGCGGCTCGGGCGCGGTTGACGGAGATCGACGCCACGCTCGCGGCACTGGGAGGCGACAGTCGGTCACGCGCACGCGAGGTCGATCTGCTCCGATTCCAATCGGCCGAGCTCGAGGCGGCGGCGATCCAGTCTCCCGACGAGGATCAACTGCTGGCAGAGCGTCACGACGTGCTCGCCGGTGCGGTGGAATATCGCGAGGCGGGGCGCGCCGCCGTTGCTGCGCTCACCGACGACGACGGTGCCGGCGACGCCCTGTCAGCCGCGCTGCGGAGCATCGCCGGGCGCCCGCCGTTCGCAGAGTCCGAGGCACGGCTGCGATCGCTGCTCGCCGAGTTCGAGGACATCGCTGCCGATCTTCGGGCTCGCGCCGATGCGATCGAGGAGGACCCCGAGCAGCTCGCCGGGGTTCGCGATCGCATGCAGTTGCTCCGTGATCTTCGACGAAAGTACGGCGACACACTGAGCGATGTGCTGGCCTTTCAGCGCGACGTCGACGAGCGCCTCGCGGAGCTGGACGGGTACGAGCAGCGTGTCGCGGAGCTGGAGCGGGATCGCGCAGACGCCGAGATCGTCGAACGCGCTGCCGCCGCCGCAGTGGGCCGCGTGCGTCGGGCGGGGGCCGGCCAGCTCGCCGAGTCCGTCCAGGAGCACCTCCGGCAACTCGCGATGCCCCATGTCGAGGTGGCCGTGACCGTCGGCGACGACGATCCTGGTGACGACGTCGCGTTCCTGATCGCCGCCAATCCGGGGTCACCACTGCTGCCCTTGGCGCGCGTCGCCAGCGGCGGGGAGCTCGCCCGGGCGATGCTGGCGCTTCGTCTCGTGCTGACCGAGGCCCCCGACACGCTCGTGTTCGACGAGGTCGATGCAGGTATCGGCGGTTCGGCGGCGGTCGCAGTCGGCCAACGACTGGCTGCACTCGGTCAACGCCACCAGGTGCTGGTGGTCACCCACCTGGCGCAGGTCGCGGCGCTCGCCGACACGCACGTGGTCGTGAGCAAGCAGGTCGACGACAACGTCACGGTGGCCTCGGCCGTCCCCGTGGTGGGCGACGCCCGTGTCGACGAAGTGGCCCGAATGCTGTCCGGCGATCACGCTGCAGCGTCGGCGCGGCACCATGCAGCCGACCTGCTCGGGCATCGGGCGAAACGACCGCACGTGTGACGGACACGGAACACGGTCCGGCGTGCTACGTCGGTGAGAGCTCGCCGGGTTGAGCCGGCGTCGAGCGACGCGATGAGCGGCGCCGCTCGATGGTGCCCAGAATCCATGCGGCCGTGCCGATGATGGCGAGCCCGCCGACTGCGTCGATGAAGTAGTGGTTGGCGGTGACCACGATCGCGAACAGGGTGAGCGCGGGATAGACGACGCCCAGGATGCGTGTGGTGCGATGACTCGCGTAGCGATACAGCACGATGGCGCACCACAGCGACCACCCGAAGTGGAGACTGGGCATCGCGGCGTACTGGTTCGCGACCGCTTTGGCGACGGGCGAGTGGTAGCTCCACAGTCCGCCGACCTTGTCGAGGGTGTCGACGAAGCACTTGCCGAGCGCGTACCCGTCGGGTCCGGGCACCGGGATGTTGTCGTTGCACTTGTACAGCCGCGGCGGCGCCAGCGGGAACGCCCAGTAACCCACGAGGGCGAGCATCGTGGTGAGCCCGAGCAGGTTGCGCATGTGACGGTAGACGTGGTGCCGCTTGAGGTACAGCCACACGAGCAGGCCGACGGTGATGACGAAGTGCAGCGTGCCGTAGTAGATGTTCATCACCCGGATGAACCAGTAGGCGCCGAGGAAGGCCTGCTGGATGGCCTGCTCGTGGAAGATGTGGAGCGACTGCTCCCAGTCGACCAGGCGTCGGGCGTTGCCGTAGGCCCGGTTCTTCACGCCACCGTGGTCGGCGAGGCTGCGGATGGTCTGGTACACGTAGTAGAAGGCGAGCACGATGAACGTTTCGCGGACCCAGGCGTGCGGCGCCGGGCGAGACCCCGCGGTAGCGGAGTCGGGCGAGACGCCGGGCGACGGCGAGCCGACGTCGGCGCAGACTTCCATTCGACGGATTCTAGAGCGTGTGCGCGGAGTTGGAGTTCACCCGGTGGTGGCCCGCCATCGGTCACACGTTTCGTTGCCAGACGGTGATGCCGTCCACCACGTCGACCCGGTGATATCCGCCGGTGACGAACTCGTCGACCTCGGGAATCAGCGACAGGGGATAGTTCCGGTAGCCGAGATCGGTCGCCGTCGATGTGTCGAGGACCAGCTCAGGTGGGTCGCTGCGGAGGTGATCCATCATCAGCTCGAGCGCCCCCGGCGTCGCCAGCGGCAGCGTCTCCTCAGGATCCTCCCGGCCACCGGAGCGTCCGGTGACGAAGTCGGTGTGCACGAGGGCGCCCGCGGGGAGTCGGTCCGAGCGCATCAGGACCTCGGGATACGAGCCCCAGACGAACACCGTCTGGTCGGCGGTGGTGTGCGCGTCGAGGTACGACGCCATCGGGGACGGGTCCGGACGATGGTGGAAGGAACCGGGGACGAACAGCAGCCCGAACGCGACTGAACCCGCCACGGCGGTCACCGCGAGCGCGCGGCGCTGCGCGGCCATCGACCAGGCCGCGACCATCGGCGTGGCCAGGACCACCACCGGGGGGAGCACCTGCAGCCAGTAGTGCCCGAAGAACCTGAACCCGGCGGCGGCAGCGGCGAGGCCGGTGAGCAACCAGATCCACAGGTCACGGTCGTCGCGGCCTGCGGCGGTCAGGGGATTGCGGCGGCGCAGCGCACACCAGAGGCCGACCGTGGCGACCACATGGAAGCCGATGAACGCGAGGCTGGACACCAGGCCGCGCCCGATCGAGATGAAGATCCCGGCGCCGGCGAACACGAAGCCGGGACTGTTGGTGACGTTCCACTCCCAGAACGCACCGAAGGGTGCGTACAGCGCAGTGGTCGCCACGGTGGCCGCAGTCGCAGCGGCGACGATCGCCGGATTCCTCCAACGACCCGCCCGTTGGGCGCTGTAGAGCGCGGCGACGGAGGCCAACAGCCAGCTCTGACGGGTGAGGATGGCGAGCCCGAGCGCGACGCCGCCGGCGAGTGCCCATCCCCAGTGTGCGCGCCGGGTCCACAGCAGCGCGGCGGTCCCGGGAAGGAGGGCGAAGTGGGCGTAGTTGGCCGCGCCGGCATCGGCGGGGAAGAACGCCATCGCGCCCGTGACGAACAGGGTGCCGCCCCACCACGCGGCGGCGGCGGTGCCGTGCCGGCGGCGGGCGTCGTGGGCCACCAAGACTCCACCCGTCGCGAGGAGCACGGTGACGAGCACCCGCATCAACCGCACGTCGGTGGTGCCGGTGAGCGAGAACGAGGCCGCGTACGCGAGCGGCGGCAAGGGTGGCTTGCGATCGAAGATGTCGCGATAGAGCACTCCGCCGGAACGGACCACCATGCCCTGCACACCGATCGCCGATTCGTCGGGATCGAACAAGCGAGTGGTGAAGGTCGGCAGCCGCAACACGACCGCGAGACTCACGACCCAGAGGTACGGCTTCGCCTGCAGGTGCTGCCAGATCCGGGTCACGGGCCGTGAGGCTAGCCCTGTCGTGACCCGCGAGACCGGTGCCTCGGCCTACTGTTGACCGATGCGCGACGCCTCGATCTCCGCGGTGCTGTTCGACTTCGGCAACACGCTGTTCGCCCACGCGTCGCTGGCGGACACGATTCAAGAGGCGGCGACGGCACTCGGCCATGAGGTCGGCCGGGAGTGGGCGGGCGAACAGGCGGCGCGAATGACGCACGCCGCACACCTGCCGGGGGAGTTGGCGCACCCTCGCGATCTGGATGATCGAGTCTGGCTCGAGCGCTGGCACGTGCTCTACGCGATGGCCGACGACGAAGTACCCGGCCTGGGTGCCGCCGTGTACTCCTCGATGCACGACCCGGCGTCGTGGATCCCCTATGCGCGGACGGCGGGCACCTTGCAGGCGTTGCACGGGGACGGCGTGCGGATCGGCATCGTGTCCAACACGGGCTGGGACGTGCGACGCGTGTTCGAACACCACGGTCTGGACGGTCTGCTGGGGGCGGTCGTGCTCTCCTACGAGGTCGGCGCGGTGAAGCCGTCGGCGGCGATCTTTCGGGCGGCGTGTGAGGCGCTCGGTGTGGAGCCGTCGTCGACCGTGATGGTCGGCGACGATCCCGTCGCGGACGCCGGCGCGGTCGCCGTCGGCATCCGAACCCTGCTGGTGCCCGCCGCACCGGTGGGCGTCGACAACGGAATCTCGCTCATTGTCCGAACAATGTGACCCACCATCCGCGCGCGGGATCGCGCGGGTTAGGATGCAATCCCGTTGTCAGTTCACCTGAGACGGAGGTCGAAAGCGCATGCCGAAGCACATTTTCGTGACTGGAGGCGTTGCCAGCTCCCTCGGCAAGGGTCTCACCGCCTCGTCGCTCGGGCGGCTGTTGAAGTCTCGTGGCCTGAAGGTCACGATGCAGAAGCTCGACCCGTACATCAACGTCGATCCCGGCACGATGAACCCCTTCGAACACGGTGAGGTCTTCGTGACCGACGACGGTGGCGAGACCGACCTCGACCTCGGCCACTACGAACGCTTCATCGACGAGCCTCTCACCAGGAACTCGAACGCCACCACCGGCAGCATCTATCAGGCGGTGCTCGCAGCCGAACGGCGTGGCGACTACCTCGGCAAGACGGTGCAGGTCATCCCGCACATCACCGACGAGATCAAGAAGCGGATCTCGCGCCTGTCGACCGAGGACGTCGATGTCGTGATCACCGAGGTCGGTGGCACGGTCGGCGACATCGAGATCCTGCCGTTCCTCGAGGCGCTGCGCCAGATGCGCACGGACGTGGGACGCGACAACATCTGCTACATCCATGTCACGCTGGTGCCGTTCATCGGACCGTCGGGCGAGCAGAAGACCAAGCCGACCCAACACTCGGTGACCGAGTTGCGCAGCCGAGGCATCCAGCCCGACATCATCGTCTGCCGCAGCGAAGCGCCGCTCAGTGACAACCTGAAGCGGAAGATCTCCAGTCTGTGCAACGTCGACGAACAGGCCGTCGTCAACGCCGCCGACGCTGCGCAACATCTACGAGCTGCCGCTCATCTTGCACGACGAGGGACTGGACACCGTGGTCTGCGACGTGCTGCGCATCGACGCCCCGATCGACCTACGGCCGTGGCAACAGGTCGTCGACATGGTGGAGGCCGCGACCGAGCCGGTGAAGATCGGATTGATCGGGAAGTACGTCGACTACCAGGACGCGTACCTGTCGGTGGCCGAGAGTCTCAAGCATGCCGGGTTCCACCATGGCGCCAAGGTCGAGATCGAATGGATCCAGGCCGAGGACGTCGAGGGTCTGCTCGCCACCGCGCGCCTCGCCGATCTCGACGGGATGATCATTCCGGGTGGGTTCGGTGATCGCGGGTTCGAAGGCAAGATCGCCGCCGCCGGTTTCGCCCGCGAGAACGACATCCCGTGTCTCGGCATCTGTCTGGGTCTGCAGGCGATGACCATCGACTTCGCACGGAACGTGATGGGCCTGGCCGGAGCGAACAGCACCGAGATGGACCCGAACACCCCGAACCCGATCATCGACCTGATGCACGATCAGCGCGACGTGAGCGACAAGGGTGGGACACAACGGTTGGGCGCCTACTACGCCATCCTCGAGCCGGGCAGCCGCGCTCACCAGGCGTACGGCGAGCCCGTGGTGAGTGAGCGTCACCGCCATCGCTGGGAGCTCAACGCGCAGTGGAAGCCGCGTCTGGAGGCGGCCGGGCTCCGTTGCAGCGGTCTGTCGCCCGACCGGCGCCTCGTGGAGTTCATCGAACTCGACGACCACCCGTTCTGGGTCGCGACCCAGGCGCATCCCGAGTTCAAGAGCCGTCCGGATCGACCGCACCCGCTGTTCCGTGATCTGACTGCAGCGGCGCTGGCACGGCGCGAGGCGCGCTCGCCGGTGCTCCGCGCCGCCCCGTCGGTGGCCTGACGCTGTGAGCGGATTCCGCCATCTCGACGATCGGCTGGTGCATCAGGGGTACATCTGGCACGTCGCGGTGGCACGATTCGAGTCGCCCGAGGGCGAGACCTTCGAACGCGACGTCGTGCGGTCGCCGGGCGCTGTCGCCGCAGTTCCGCTCCGGCGGCGCGCCGATGGCACGCCGTACGTGACGCTGGTGCGCCAGTACCGCGGACCGTACGACGATCTGGTCATCGAGATCCCTGCGGGGATGCGTGACGTCCCAGGCGAGCCGACGGAGACGACCGCGGCGAGGGAACTCGTGGAGGAGGTCGGGCTTCGGCCGGGTCGGATGGAGCACCTCGTGGACTTCTACCCCTCGGCGGGGATGACCGATTCGGTGCTCTACCTCTATGTGGCCACCGAGCTGACGGAGGTGCCGCGTGACACCCACGGGCCCGAGGAGCGCCACATGGAGGTGCTGGAGATCGACCTCGCTGATGCGATCGCGATGGTGGACCGAGGCGAGATCCACGATGCGAAGACGATCATCGGCCTCCTGATGGTCGAGCGTGCCCTCCGTGAGGCCTCGTCGGCATGACCGACCAGCGCTCCACCGACCTGCCGTCGCAGGTCGAGGAGTTCTTGTCGTGGATGGCGAGCGAGCGAGGACGCTCCGCCAACACGCTGTCGGCGTATCGGCGCGATCTGATCGGCTACACGGGCTGGCTGACAGGCCATCACGTCGACCTGCTCTCGGTCGATCGCACAGGACTCGATCGATTCGTGCAGGACCGTCGCGCCGGCGGAGGTGCGGCATCCAGCGTTGCCCGGCAGCTCGCGGCCGTGCGCATGCTCCACCGCTTCATGGTCGAGGAGGGAACGCGCCCGACGACCCCACCGCTGATCTGGAGGGCGTGCGGGTCCCGGCCGGCATCCCGCACCCGTTGTCGGAGTCCGAGGTCGGTCAGCTCCTGGCGGCCGTCACCGGCTCGGACCCGGTGTCGTTGCGAGATCGGGCGCTGCTCGAGTTCCTCTACGCGACCGGCGCCCGGATCAGCGAGGCGTGTGGGCTGTCGCTCGCCGATCTCGATCGCGACAACCGGCTCGTGCGCCTGTTCGGAAAAGGGGCCAAGGAGCGCATCGTGCCCTTCGGGCGGAGTGCGGCGACCTCGATGGACGAGTGGCTCGACGACGGGCGAAGGCACCTCGAGCCCGCTCGCTGGGCCCGCCGAGGTGACCAGGAGGCGGTGTTCCTCAACACCCGCGGCGCTCGGCTGTCGCGTCAGGCGGCATGGGCCGTGGTGCGGACCTACGGGGTGCGGACGGGACTGGCCGACAAGCTGTCGCCCCACGTGCTGCGCCACTCCTGCGCCACCCATCTGCTGGACCACGGGGCCGACCTGCGAATCGTGCAGGAGATGCTCGGCCACGCCTCGATCTCGACGACGCAGGTCTACACCAAGGTCAGCCAGGAGCGGCTGTGGCAGGTGTACCGGCAGGCCCATCCTCGCGCGGAGCAGGCGTGACGTCGCTCGGGCACCTGGCCCGACGGTTTCGTGGCTCGCTGTCGCGAGCGCAGCCGTCCGCCGCCGATGTCGCCTGGGTGCAATCGCATCTGCTCCCGACCGAACACGCGCTCTGGAGTCGTCTGTCGGTCCAGGACCGACGACATTCCATCGAGGTGGCGCGGCGCTTCGAAGTGCTCGCCCCCGACGCCTCGCCGGCCGAGATGGCCGGTGCGGTGCTGCACGACGTCGGCAAGCAGGTCGCGGGGCTCGGGACGTTCGGACGTGTTGCGGCGACGGTGGTCGGTCGTCGAGGGCGTCGTTTCACGGAGTACCACGATCACGAGGCACTCGGCGCGGAGATGCTCGTCGCCGCCGGGTCCGATCCGGTGACCGTCGAGCTCGTCGTGGGAAGGGGTCCGCGGGCGGCGGCCCTCCGCGAAGCCGACGACATCTGACGCTCCTGGTCCGGATGTTTTCCGGATTCCGGGAAGAATCCGGACCAGAAGCCGCAGCGGGGACGATCCGGACCAGAAGCCGAGGGCCCTCCGCCGCAGTCAGGCGGGGGTGAGGCCGATGGCGCGTTGGGCGCGCTCGAGGGTGACCGATGCGACCGCGCGGGCCTTGCCGGCTCCCTTGCGGAGCAGGGACTGGAGCTCGCCGGGGTCGCCCATCAGTTCGTGGTAGCGAGCCTGGATCGGGCGGAGCAGCTCGACGACGGCTTCGCCCGCGTCGGACTTCAGGGGGCCGTACTGGGTGTAGCGGCCGGCGAGCACATCCGGTGTCTCGCCGGTGCACGCGGAGAGGATCTCGAGCAGGTTGGTCACCCCGGGCTTGCCCGCGCGATCGACGCGGACCACGGACTCGCTGTCGGTGACGGCGCGCTTGAACTTCTTCAGGATCGCTGCGGGCTCGTCGAGCATGGTGATCAGTCCAGCGTCGGTGTCGGTGGACTTGCTCATCTTGGAGGTCGGGTCCTGGAGGTCCATCACCCTGGCACCAGCCTTGGGCATCACGGCCTTCGGGATGACGAACGTGTCGCCGAAGCGATGGTTGAAGCGCACGGCGATGTCGCGGGTGATCTCCACGTGCTGGCGCTGGTCCTCGCCGACGGGGATCTCGTCGGTGTCGTAGAGGAGGATGTCGGCGGCCATCAGGGCCGGATAGGTGAACAGCCCCGCCGAGATGAAGTCGGATTCGCGCTTGGCCGACTTGTCCTTGAACTGCGTCATCCGGCTCAGCTCACCGAAGCTGACCTGGCACTCCATGATCCAGGCGAGCTGACTGTGCTCGGTCACGTGGCTCTGCACGAACACCGTGGCGACGTCGGGGTCGAGCCCGACCGCGAACAGCATGGCGGCGAGCTCGAGGGTGGTGCGACCGACCACCCCGGGAGCCTCCGCGATGGTGAGGGCGTGGAGATCGACGATGCCGTGGAAGGCATCGGCGTCGTGCTGGCCCTCCACCCAGTGGCGCAGCGCTCCCAGGTAGTTGCCCAGATGGACGTCCCCGGTCGGTTGGATGCAGCTCAGCACTCGTGTCACGGTGCGACAGGCTACCGAACGGGCGCGCCCGACCCCGGTGAGTTTGCCCTCGGATCAGGAGTTGGCGACGAGCGCGTTGGTGAGCAGAACCGGACGCCACGCGATGCCGGTGGCGGTGAGGTGCACCAGATCGGCAGACAGGATGTAGAGCGCAGGGTTGGGCGAGACGAACGACGACCAGTCGATGGGCACGACGTTCGGCGTCGCTGCGAGTGTCTGGTCGAAGCGCGTCTCGACGGTCTGGTAGGTCGACCGTCGCGTGCGGACGTTCATCCAGAGCACCGTCCGCGCGTTCGGGCCGATGGCCCAGAGCTCGGCGTCGATCCGGGCCTGCATCGCGACGGACGTGGACGCCGCGCCGACGTCGTTGGAACCCATGGCGACGACCCATCGAACCGTCGGGGCGGCCCAGAACGAGTGGGTGCGGAGTCGGTTCGTGGCGTCGACGCCGCTGTTGACCTTGAGCACCGTCACGGAGATGTTGCGATAGACCGCGCTGTCGATGCAGATCGGCCCGAAGCCCGCGTCGACGAGTTGATTCATGGTTCCCTTGAGGGTCTGCCAGGTGAGGGAATCTCCCATGACGGCCAGTGCACCGAGCCGCCCGGCTCCCGGGTACCAGGCGATCGCCGAGGTGTTCGCGGAGGTGTTGTCCTGCTGGTACCAGCGTCCGGTGGCGTCGAGCTTGCCGACGCCCGGAAGGCAGCCGGAGCCATCGGGCACGTTCGTCCCTGCCGCCACGCTCGGCAGTTGCGGGACCCCCGTGAACCAGCCGAAGACGTCGATGATGTGGTGCGCGGACATGCCCTGAGCGTGCGCGGTGACGCCTGCTGTCGACATCGCGCCCATCCAGAGGTTCGCGGCGAGGTCGAGCGCGTGGGCAGCGTTGACACTGGGAGTGCCGGGGAGCGGCCGCATCGACCCGGCCGTACTGATGCTGCCCTTGGCCGAGGTCGAGGTGACGGTGAGGTTGAGGACGACGGCCGCGCCCGACACCGGGAGCAGCACGTCGGCCTTGCCGCCCGCGTAGAGCGGCACGCCGTGGCCGAGAGGGGAATCACCGCGCGTGTCGAGCACTCTCGTGGGGGACACCGCCACGAACCGACCGTCGGCGCTCAGCGGCTCGTCGGGGCCGGTGAAGTAGCCCAGCACGTCGACCGCCAGATGTGTCGATCGAGAGACGTGGAGCTCGATGCCGTCGGGCGACACGGCGATCACCGACGTGGCCGAGCGGATCGAGTCGACGGCGTCGAAGTTGAGCGCACTCGTCAGGCTCGGCGGACCGCTTCGCGGGTACGCGGCGACGAAGCCGGACCCGACGGCGTCCGACGCGGTGATCTCGACGGCCACGGCGATCGAGTCGGTCGGCACCCCTGCGGGCAGTTCGAGATCGACGATGCCCCCCAGGGGCACCCGGACGCCGCTGAGCGCGCTGTCGAACAGCCGCTGCGGGGCTGTGGCGACGAACCGACCGGCGGACGCCTCGGCGGCGGGGTGGAACGCGCCGGACACGTCGAGCACCACCGGCGCGCCGACGTTGCTGAACACGCGCACCGTGCCGGTGCTCGACAATCGAACCACCGCACCGTTGGCCCGGGTCTGGCCGGCTCGCGCGTTGAGGTTGCTGACCAGCGGCGGCGTGACCAGGTCGGCCGGGTAGACGGTGACGAAACCATTGGCGGGCATGGCGACGGCCGTGACGACGAACGACGCAGCAGTGGCGCCGTCGGCGATCCCGCATCGGCCCGTCACCTGCACCTCCACGACTCGAGCGTCGACGCGGGCGTATCCCTCGGCCGCCGAGGACTCCGGCTCACGTGTGTCGGCGAGGCGGCACGGCGTGACCGCCGAGAAGACCGCAGGATCCGCTCCGGGGACCGCCTCGGCGCGCACCGGCGTGGCGTCGACGGTCCCGAGCGTGGCGAGGAGGAGCAGCGCGATCGAACCGCCGATCGCCCGTCGTCGCCCTGCCATGCGACCATTATGGTTCCGCACCACCGGTCGGCGGTACGATCGCGGGTCATGGCCGTCGACGTCACCACCGCTGTGTACGAAGGGCCCTTCGACCTGCTGCTCCATCTGATCCTGCGTGAGCAGGTCGACCTCTACGAGGTGTCGCTGAGCCACATCGTCGATGCGTACCTCGTCGAGATCGAACGGATGCAGTCGCTCGACCTCGACCTGGCGACGGAGTTCCTGCTCATCGCCGCCACGCTCGTCGAGCTCAAGGCGCGTCGGCTGCTGCCAGGGCGCGACGACATCGACCTCGACGACGAGCTGGCGCTCTGGGAGGAGCGCGATCTGCTGCTCGCCCGCCTGCTCGAGTGCAAGACCTTCAAGGACGTGGCCGGGGTGTTCGGCACCCTCGCCGAGGAAGCCGACCGTTCCTTCCCGAGGGCGGCAGGCGCCGACGAGCGCTTCGAGGGCCTGATGCCCGACCTGCTCGAGGGTGTCTCCCCGCAGCGGTTGCAGAAGGCGTTCATCAGGGCGATCACGCCCAAGCCGGTCGTCCGCATCGACCTCTTCCACGTCGCCCCGATCCGGGCCAGCGTGTCCGACGCGCTCACCGAGTTGCTCGACGAGCTGCCGCGTGCGGGCCGCATCTCGTTCCGCCGTCTGACCAGCGGCCTGGTGGAGCGGATCGAGGTCATCGTGCGCTTCCTCGCCCTGCTGGAGCTGTTCAAGCAGGGCTATGTGGACCTCGAGCAGACGGAACGATTCGGCGACGTGGAGGTGGTCTGGACGGGCGGCGACGCCCCGATCGAGGATGGCTTCTCCGCCGAGCACCAGCCCGTCGGTGCCGGCGAGTTCGCGGGCGGGTTCGACGAGTCGATGATCGACGAATACGAAGGATGAGATGACCGTGTCCGACCCCGCCTCCCACACCGAGGGGAATCCGCACCATCTCGACGCCGAGACCGTCCGCGCGATCGAGGCGATCGTGCTCGTGGCCGTCGAACCGGTGCCCTCCGAGATGCTCGCTCAGCTGCTGGAGCAACCGACCGCGCTCATCGAGCGCCTCTGCCACGAGCTCGCCGCCGCCTACGCCGAGGTCGGGCACGGGTTCGAACTGGTCAAGGTCGCCGGCGGCTGGCGCTACCAGACCCACGCAGATCTGTCGCCCTACGTGGAACGATTCCTGCTCGACGGACAGCGGGCGCGCATGAGCGGCGCCGCCCTGGAGACGCTCGCGATCATCGCCTACAAGCAGCCGCTGTCGCGGATGCAGATCGCATCGATCCGCGGGGTCGATCCCGATGGTGTGATCCGGACCCTGCAGGCCCGTGGCTACGTCACCGAGGTCGGCCGCGACAACGGCCCTGGTCAGGCGATCCTCTACGGGACCACGCCGTCGTTCCTGGAGAAGCTCGGTCTCGCGTCCCTGTCGGACCTCCCGGCGATCGCCGAGTTCGTGCCAGGTGCGGACGTGGTCGAAGCCCTCGAGCACGGTCTACGGATCGATCCGCCGTCGGACACCAGTGTCTGACGACCGCGAGCTGGAACCCCCGCTGTGGGAGCAGTGGGCGGCCGCATCGGCCGAACTGCCCCAGGGGGAACGACTGCAGAAGGTGCTCTCCGCACGAGGGTGGGGCAGCCGCCGCGTCTGTGAGGACCTGATCGCCGATGGTCGGGTCACCGTCAACGGAGCGGTCGCGATCCTCGGCCGCCGCGTCGACCCCGAGGTCGACAAGGTCGAAGTCGACGGGGTGCCGCTCGGGGTCAAGGCCGGGTTGGTCCACTACCTGCTCAACAAGCCGATCGGCGTGGTCACCACCGCCAGCGACCCACAGGGCCGTCCCACCGTGGTCGACCTGGTGCCGTCGGAGCCACGGATCTATCCTGTGGGCCGCCTCGATGTGGCCACCGAAGGGCTGTTGTTGATGACCAACGACGGCGACCTGGCGCACCGACTCGCCCACCCGAGCCACGGGGTGGAGAAGGAGTACCTCGCCGAGGTCGAGGGCGTCGTGTCCGGTGGCTCGCTGCGCCGGCTGCGTGACGGGGTGGAGCTGGAGGACGGGATGACCGCGCCGGCGAAGGTGTCCCAACCCAGTCCGGGGCTGCTGCGCATCACCATCCACGAGGGGCGGAACCGGCAGATCCGGCGGATGTGCGAGGCGATCGGTCACCCCGTCACCCGACTCGTGCGCGTGCGGATCGGGCCATTGCGCGACGCCCAACTGCGCCCCGGCGAGTGGCGCGAGCTGGACCCCCAGGAACTGAAGGCCCTGATCGAAGCAGTGACCGAACCGACCCGGCGGATACGCTGAACCTTCGTGTCAACGACTCGTCGGGCGAATGTCGCGGGCCTCGGGCTCATCGGTGGGTCGATCGCGCGCGCACTCGTCGACCGTGGGTGGTTCGTCACCGGCGATGACCAACGCCCCGACCGTGTGGAGCAGGCGCAACGGATGGGGCTCGTGCAGGCCGTGGGCCTCGACCCCGATGCCGATGTCACGTTCGTGGCGACGCCGGTGCTCAGTCTCGCCGAGCAGGTGAAGCGGGCCCTGGCCGAGACCCGTGGCCTGGTGACCGACGTCGGCAGTGTGAAGGGAGCGGTCGTCGCTGCCATCGACGATCCCCGCTTCGTGGGCGGGCACCCGATGGCCGGCAGTGAGCTCGAAGGCCTCGACGGCGCCGACGGCAGCATGTTCCAGGGGGCGGTGTGGGTGCTGACCCCCACGGCGACCACCGCCGACTCGACCTTCGCCGCCGTCGCCGGCGTCGTCGCCGAACTCGGCGCGGACGTCGTCGCGCTGCCGGCTGAACGTCATGATCAGGTCGTGGCCGTCATCAGCCATGTACCGCACCTGACGGCGGCCACGCTGATGGGTCTGGCCAGCGATCGTGGAGAGGAACACGCGGCGCTCCTGCGGTTGGCTGCCGGCGGCTTCCGCGACATGACCAGGATCGCCAGTGGGCAGCCCACGATCTGGCTCGACATCTGTGCCGAGAACCGTCCGGCGATCCTGTCGGCGTTGGACGACCTGATCGGCGGGCTGGCCCAGATGCGCATGGTGGTCGACACCGACGATCGCGGCGAACTGCACCGACTGCTCGCCAAGGCGCGCGAGGCGCGGGCCAACCTGCCCGTCAGGGCCACTCACCCAGGGGCGCTGGCCGAGGTCCGGATCCCGATTCCCGACCGCGCCGGATCGGCGGCGGAGCTGTTCACGCTGGCGGCGGAGTTGGGCGTCAACATCTCGAGCTTCGAGGTGGTGCACAGCGTGGAGGGCAATCGTGGTGTGGCGGTGGTGCTGGTCGACGCCGATGTCGTCGACCTGTACCGAGGCGGGCTGCTGGCGAGGGGCTACCGCCCCGCCGTGCAGCGGTTGAGCTGAGCGGCCATGGACGTCTATCGCGTCGGACCCCTCGGAGCGCCTCTCGATGCGGTCGTGTCGGTGCCCGGATCGAAGAGCGTGGCCAACCGCGCCCTGGTGTGCGCGGCGCTCGCCGAGGGTGTGTCGGTGCTCAGCAACGTCCCCGACGGTGATGACACCGAAGCCATGCTGGACTGCCTTCGAGCCCTCGGTCTGGAGGCGGAACGCGGCGACGACGACACCGACAGCGCCGCCGGCACCGTGGTGATCGGCGGTGGTCTGACGTCGTTTCGTCGCGGACCGATCACGCTCGCGACGCGTCTCGCCGGCACGACGTCGCGCTTCGTCACCGCACTGGCCGCGCTGGGGCCGGGCCCCTACACGATCGACGGGCATCCACCGCTTCGTCGTCGCCCGATGGCACCGCTGCACGATGCGCTCGTGTCGATGGGTGTGCAGGTCCACCCGGGCGAGGAGTGGGGCCACCTGCCGGTCACGGTGCACGGGCCCATCGACGTCTCGCTCGACGAGGTGACCATTCGTGGCGATGTGAGCAGCCAGTACATCAGCGCCTTGATGATGATCGCGCCGTACTTCCCGAACGGGCTGCGGTTCGTGCTGACGACGTCGCTCGTGTCGCGTCCCTACGTGCGGGTGACGGCGTCGGTGATGGCCGCGTTCGGGATCAACGGCATCGAGGTCGGCGATCGGATCATCACGGTGCCGGCCGGGAAATACCAGGCTCGCCGGTATGCGATCGAGCCGGACGCCAGCTCTGCCAGCTATCCGCTGGCGGCGGCGGCCATCTGTGGGGGCACGGTGCGCGTCCCGGGGCTCACCCACCAGTCGATGCAGGGCGACGCAGCCTTCTGTCACGTGCTGGCCCGCATGGGCTGCGAGGTCCGTCAGGACGAGACGGGAACGACGGTCACCCGCCATGGCGCGTTGAAGGGGATCGAGATCGACATGGTCGACCTCTCCGATCTGGTGCCGACGCTGGCCGCGGTCGCGTCCTTCGCCGAGGGCGAGACCGACATCCACGGGGTGGGGTTCATCCGCAACAAGGAGAGCGACCGGCTCACCGACCTGTGTGCCGAACTCCGGCGGGCCGGCATCGATGCCACGGACAACCCCGACGGACTGCTCGTCCGGCGCAGCATTCCGCACACCGCGACACTGGCGACGCACCACGACCATCGCCTGGCCATGGCGTTCGCACTCGTCGGGCTCGGCGCGAGCGGGATCATCATCGAAGACCCGGACGTGGTGTCCAAGAGCTGGCCCGACTTCTGGTCGATGATCGAGAGTCTGCGATGAACGACTCGGCCGAGCATGTGGCGGCCTTCGACGTCGACGGAACGCTGACGGTGCGCGACTGCGTCCGACCCTTCCTGCTCAAGGTGGGAGGGTGGCGAGGGGTCACGTCTGCGCTCGTGCGGCGACCGTCCGCATCGCTGGGAGCGGCCGCCCGTCGAGATCGGGATCGGTTCAAGGAACTGATCGTCGGAGGCGTGCTCCGAGGGCGCAACGTCGCCCAGGTCGAGGCGCTGGGGGAGCAGTTCGCCGAGAACGTGGCGAGCGACTGGCTGCGGGCCGACACGGTGGCGCGGTTGCACTGGCATCAGCGGATGGGGCATCGAATCGTCCTGGTCAGCGCCTCGCTCAGCCCGTACCTCAAGCCACTCGGCCGCCGCCTCGGTGTCGACGGCGTGCTGTGCGCCGAGCCGCTCCGCGCCGGCGACGAGTTCGGTGACGGCCTCGACGGCGCGAATTGCCGTGCGGCCGAGAAGGTCCGCCGCCTCGACGCTTGGCTGGAGGTCAGCGATCTCGCCCGGGCGACGGTGTGGGCGTACGGCGACAGCGCGGGCGACCGCGAGCTGCTCGCCAGGGCCGACCACCCGCTGCTGGTCAAGGGCACCACGATCTCGGCAGTGCCCGCTGGGTTCGCCCCATGATCCGGGCGCTGATCAAGGAAGCCCGTCCGAAGCAGTGGACCAAGAACGTCCTGGTCTTCGCAGCCCCGGGAGCGGCAGGTGTGCTGGACAACGGCTCGTACGTGTGGCCGACGCTGCTGGCATTCGTCGCGTTCTGCCTCGTCGCCAGTGGGACGTACTACTGGAACGACATCCACGACGTCGAGGCCGACCGTCTGCACCCGAAGAAGCGTTCGCGGCCCATCGCCAGCGGAGCGATCCCGCTCGGGGTCGCGAGGGTCGTCGGGACCGTGCTGCTCGTGGCCGGCATCGCCGTCGGGCTCGCGGTGAGTTGGCAACTCGCCGTCGTCGCCGTCGGGTACGTCACGCTGACGACGCTCTACAGCACCGTCTTCAAGCACGTCGCCGTCGTCGACCTCGTGGCGGTCGCGGCCGGCTTCGTGCTCCGCGCGATCGCCGGCGCGGTCGCCGCCGACGTCAAGATGAGCATGTGGTTCGTGCTGTGCACGTCGTTCGGTTCGCTGTTCATCGTGACCGGGAAGCGATACGCCGAGTTGCGGGACTACGGAGACCACGCTGGGGCAGCGCGGTCGTCGCTCGATGACTACACCCTGGGATTCCTGCGCATCGTGCTGTCGGTGAGCGTGGCCGCGACGCTCGTGTCGTACTGCATCTGGGCCTTCGACACCAAGGAGGTCAGTGGCTCGACATGGCCGTTCTACGAGCTCTCGATCGTGCCGATGGTGACGGCGTTGCTGCGCTACACGCTGATCCTGGAGCAGGGACACGGCGCCGCACCGGAGGAGATCTTCTTGGCCGACCGCACGCTGCAGATCCTGGGAGTGCTGTGGGCAGTCGTCTTCGGACTGGGGGTGTACGTCGGATGACCGGAACGCGAACGTTCGAGGAGGCGCTCGCGCACGTGCGCGACATCGAAGGATGGATGAGTCCGGACCAGGCGGAACGGCTCTATCGCGCCGCCGCAGCGACCCGCACCGGTGACCAGATCGTCGAGATCGGGAGCTTCCGCGGTCGCAGCACGGTGGTGCTCGCGAGCGCCGCACCCGCCGACGTGCCGGTGATCGCCATCGATCCTCACGCCGGCAACGATCGGGGCCCGCAGGAGATCGACGGCTTCCAGGCAGAGGCGGCGACGGACCACGAGGTCTTCAACGCCAACCTCACCGCCGCCGGCGTGAGCGACCACGTCCGCCACGTGCGGGCGTTCTCCGACGCCGCGCACGACCAGGTCGACGGCTCGATCGCGGTCCTGTACATCGACGGCGCGCATCGGTACGGCCCCGCACGCGCCGACATCGCCACCTGGGGCGCTCGTGTCGCCCCTGGCGGCACGATGCTGATCCACGACTCGTTCTCCTCGGTCGGTGTCACCCTGGCCATCGGACGGGAGCTCGTGTTCGGATCGCGGTTCCGGTACATCGGACGCTCCCGATCGCTGACCGAGTTCCGAGCCGACCTCGATGGCACCGCGCAGGGCCGGGCGCTCAACGCCCTCAGGCTGCTCGCGCAGACGCCGTGGTTCATGAAGAACCTGCTGATCAAGGTGCTGATCTCGGTCAAGCTCGGGCGCCTGCTGACGATGCTGACCGGTCGAGAGCCGGAATGGCCGTACTGATGGACGCCATCCTGGACGCCATACTGGAGGCGTGCCGATGACACCGCGCCGCTCGCTCTCCGGGTGGGGTCGGACCAATCCCACGGTCGCCGACGTGCTGGAGCTGCCCAACCACGAGGTGGCCGCGGCGCTCAAGGAGGCCGGTCCGCGGGGTGCGCTCGTGCGTGGGCTGGGTCGCAGCTACGGCGACGCCGCGCAGAACGGCGGCGGCCTCGTCCTCCGCCTGCTCGGGGCCGCTCACCAAGCGGTGCTGCAGCCCGACCGCCCTTCGGTGACGGTGCCTGCGGGGGTGAGCATCGACGAGTTGCTCCGAGTGATCGTGCCGAGAGGGTTCTTCGTGCCCGTCACGCCCGGCACCCGGTTCGTGACCATCGGCGGTGCCATCGCCAGCGACATCCATGGCAAGAACCACCACCTCGAGGGCTCGTTCGGCAACCACGTCGACGCCGTCACGCTGCTGCTCGCGGACGGGAGCACCACGGTGGTGACGCCGACCGATCGCCCCGAGCTGTTCTGGGCGACGATCGGCGGCATGGGACTGACCGGTGCCATCCTCGATGCGACGATCCGCGTGCTGCCGATCGAGACCAGCCGTATGTCCGTCGACACCTGCAGGGTCCCCGATCTGGATGCGTTGTTCACGCTGATGGCAGAGGGCGACGACGACTATCGCTACAGCGTGGCGTGGATCGACCCCCAGGCCCGCGGCCGCCACCTGGGTCGCAGCGTGCTGAGCCGTGGCGACCATGCCCGTCTGGACCAGCTCGACGCTGCCGACGCGATCGATCCGCTGGCCTACGGGCCTCGTCAGCTCGCGTCGATTCCTCCGCTGGTACCGCCGATGGGAGTCATCAACCACGCCACGGTCGCGGCGTTCAACGAGATGTGGTTCCGCAAGGCACCGCGAGCGCGCGTCGACGAGGTGCAGAGCATCGCCTCGTTCTTCCACCCCCTCGACATGGTGGGCGCGTGGAACCGGATCTACGGCCGGCGGGGCATGGTGCAGTACCAGATCGTCGTTCCGTTCGGTCAGGAGGACACGATGCGAACGGTCGTCGAGCGGCTCTCGGCCAGCGGCACGGCGAGCTTCCTGGCGGTGCTCAAGCGCTTCGGGGCCGGGAACGCCGCCCCCCTCAGCTTTCCTGCGCCCGGTTGGACGCTGGCCGTCGACGTGCCCGCCGGTTCGCGCGGACTCGGCGAGTTGCTGCACGGGCTCGATCGCCTGGTGCTCGATGCGGGTGGTCGGCACTACTTCGCGAAGGACGCCCACACCACGGCCGACGCGATCCGCCGTGGATATCCGCGCCTGGACGAGTGGAAGGCCGTTCGCGACGAGGTCGACCCGCACGGCGTCTGGCAGAGTGACCTGTCGCGACGCCTCGGCCTCACCGGCTGAGCACCACGGAAGAGGGATGCATGGACAACGCACTGGGTGAGCCGCAGACGATGCTGTTGCTGGGCGGCACCAGCGACATCGGTCTGGCGATCGTGCGCGAGTTGTTGACGCCGGCGGCGCGAACGGTGGTGCTGGCCTGCCGCGACGTCGACAAGGGTGAGCGTGCAGCTGCGGGTCTCCGTCACGACGGCCTCACGGTCGCCGTCGTGGCCTTCGACGGTGCCGCGACCGAGACTCACGAGCAGCTGATCGCCGACGTGGTCGCCGCGCACGGCGACATCGATCTCGCCATCGTCGCGTTCGCGCTGCTCGGTGATGGCCCGTCCACGAGCACCGATGTCGCCGCCGCGGCGGAGATCGCCGAGGTGAACTTCACCGGCACGGTGACCGCCACCATCGCGGTCGCGAACGCGATGCGCACGCAGGGCCACGGCGGCATCGTCATGCTCAGCAGTGTCGCGGGGGAGCGGGTCCGCTCGGCCAACCCGGTTTACGGCGGCACCAAGGCGGGCATCGACGGGTTCGCCCAGGGCCTCGGCGACGGGCTCGCCGCCCAGGGCGTCCATGTCCTTGTGGTGCGACCCGGGTTCGTCCACTCGTCGATGACCGCCGGCCGGGCTGCCGCTCCGTTCGCGACCACACCCGAGAAGGTCGCCGAGGTCACCGCGAAGGGCCTGCGTGCGGGTCGGCGCACGGTGTGGGCGCCGGGGCTGCTCCGCTACGTCTTCATGGCGCTGCGCCACACACCCGGCCCGGTGTGGCGGCGGCTCCCCCTCGGCTGAGCGAGCGGTTCACCCGTTCCCGGAGCGCTTCGCGAGCTCGTGCTCGAAGTCGGCGCGCCGTTGGGCCCCGATGCCGATGCCGGCAGGGCTGATCCCGTCGCCGTGATCGCACTTCCGGTAGAGCAGGACGAGCGCGTCGTCGTAGTTGCCGACGAGGCAGAACTGGTCCGCCACCACCTGGTTCGGGGCTTCGCTTCCGAACTCTCTGGATGCGTTGGGCTCGTACCAGCCGGTCCAGAAGTTGGTGAGGATCAACCAGTCGGCGGAGGCGACGTCGTCGGCCAGCCGTGATCCCTCGCGGTCGGCGAGGCCCGGGTCCATCTCGATGTAGTAGGTCGCGGGAGTGAGCTCGGGGAACATGTAGTAGAACGCGACGTCGCTGTAGATCGTGCGGCTCAGGTCGGCCGGACCGACGACGAGCCGCTGCCCGGGCGTCATCTGGCGGGCCAGGTCGTCGATCGCAGCCTGACTGGACTCCTGCAGCGCGGCGTTGCCGAAGTAGAAGCGGCGACCGTCGCGTGAGACCTCGAAGCCGCCCGGCTTGTTCCCGACGCTGATGCGTGTTTGGAGCAGGTAGTAGCGGTAGGTGAAGAACGGGCAGACGACGAACATCACCAGTCCGACCACGGCACCGGCGACGAGCGGCGCATGGCGCCGAACGACCGGACGACGACCGGCTCGACGGGATCGGTACAGGAGCTCCTCGACGACGCATGGCAGCAGCGCGAACGACACGCATGATCCCCATGCGAGGTGGGTGCTGTCCGGACGCTGGAGCGCCTGGGGCAACATGCCGAGCCCGAACAGCGACGTCGCCATGAGCACCGTCAGCCGCCGCGGCGGCTCCGGCGAGGTACGGATGAGCCGCCAGGTGATGAGTGGGATGGCGATCGCGACCACGATCACCACGAAGAACCACAGGAAGAGCTGGTGGTTGGCGGACAGTGCGGGGAGCTTCCACCACGGCGCGTCGGCCGGGCCCTCGGCCACCGCCTGCAGCGCACCGTCGATGTGACCGAAACTGGGTGGGCGGGGAAGCTCACGACCGGGTCGCAGGTGGACGACCGGATCGATGAACATGCCACGGACGCTCGGTCCCACGCCGGCGAGGAAGAGATGGACGACGAACGGGATCAGGCCGACACCGAGCCCCACACCCGACGCCGCCCACGCAGCGGGTCGGCGATCGGATGCGTCGCGATGATGCCGCCACAGGAGATACCCGTGGACGATGCCGAGCGCCAACACCAGATCGGGCCGATATCCGAGCGCGAAGCCGGTGAGCAGGCCGGCACCGACGAGCGCTCGCAGCCGAACACCGTCGGCGGTGTGCAGGGCGCGGATTCCGAACACGACGCTCCACAGACCGAGCGCGATGCCGCCTTCCCAGGCGAGTGCGGAGAGCCCGATCGGAGTGAGCACCAGGAGGGTCACCGTCGTTGCCGTGATCACCGCGGTGCGCCGTCCCCAGGCACGAGCGATGGTGAAGAGGGCGAAGATGATGCCGATGTGCTGCAGCAGCCCGAACACCCGCTGGCTCTCCAGCGTGTAGCCGAACACGGTGTACCAGGCGGCCAGCACGTGGAGCGAGAACGGACCGTAGAGGTGCAGGAAGTCGACGTTGGGGACGTCACCGGCCAGCACGCGCTTGGGGAAGACGAGCATGAAGCCCTCCTCCATGGAACTCCCCGTCGAGAGGAACAGCCCGCGCACGGGAATCGCGACCACGGCGACGACCATCGCGATCGCCAGCGCAGTGCGCGCTTCGAAGCGGGCTCGAAGACGACCACCCAGCACGAAGGGGGGTTCGATGGTGGCGGAGGTCACGGCAGGCGACTCTAGTGAGCCGAGTGCCTTTCGCACCGTGTCCCGTCGGGCGGTAGCGTCGGCCCGCCATGACGAATTCCCCGGCGGCCGAACCGACGATCGAGCAGCTCGCCGACGAAATGATCGCGTTGGGACGCCGGCGGGTGCACGTGCTGGCGTGGCGAGACCTCGACGACATCGATGCCGGCGGCTCGGAAGTCCACGCCGACCACTTCATGAGTCGGTGGGCCGAGGCCGGTCTCCAGGTCACGCACCGGACGTCCTTCGCCGCAGGGCTCCCGACGCGGACCCGTCGGCACGGCTACGACGTGGTCCGCCGGGGAAGCCGCTACAGCGTGTTTCCGCGAGGCGTGGCGTCGGAGCTGGTGCACCGGGGTTCGTTCGACGCGTTGGTCGAGGTGTGGAACGGGGTCCCGTGGCTGAGTCCGGTCTGGTGTCGCAAGCCTCGGATCACCTTCCTGCACCACGTGCACGGCCCGATGTGGGACCAGTTGCTGCCCAAGCCGCTGGCCTTCATGGGTCGAGCGGTCGAAGCGCGTCTCGCGCCGCCGTTCTATCGACGCACGCTCACCCTCACCCCGTCGGACGCGACCAGAGACGAGCTGCTCCACCTGGGCTTCAAACCCGACCGCGTCGTCGCCGTACCCAACGGGGTCGACGAGATGTTCCGACCCGGCGGCACTCGATCGGCCTCGCCCTCCATCGTCTGCGTGGGAAGGTTGGCCCCGGTGAAGCGGCAGGATCAGCTGATCGAGGCGGCGGTGATCGCCAAGCAACGGGTGCCGGACCTGCACCTCACGATCGTCGGTGAGGGCCCGCTGCGGCCGGTGCTGGAGGCTCGCATCGCCGGCCACCATGCCGAGGACTGGATCACACTGGCCGGCAAGCTCACCCACGACGAGTTGGTGGCCCTGTACCAGTCGTCGTGGTTGGTGACGTCGGCCTCGCTGGCCGAAGGGTGGGGTCTCACGCTCACCGAGGCCGCGGCGTGCGGCACACCGGCCGTGGCCACCGACGTCAACGGGCATCGCAGCAGCGTCGTCGACGGCAGCACGGGTGTGCTGGTCCCGCTCGAGCGGCTCGGCGACACGCTGGCCGACGTCCTGTCCGATGCCGATCGGTTGGCGTCGCTGGGTGAGGCGGCGCTCGTACGGGCGCGCACGCTCACGTGGGAGTCGTCGGCCCGTGGCGTGCTCCAGGCGTTGCACGATCAGGTGCTCGCCAAGGCGCAGCACCGGACCATCGCGCCGGTCAGCCCGGGAGCATCCTCGTCGCAGTCTTGAGCACTTTCAGTGCTCCCTGCTTGGCCGTGGTGCGATGGTGACTTCGTCCCGCGGCCGCCGTGTCGTCCCGGTTGCGGAGGAACCAGTCGTAGCTGTCGGCGAGCATCTCGCTGTTCGAGTAGCGCGGCCGCCAGCCGAGGGCATCCTCGACGTGCGAGATGTCGAACCACAGCGACTTGCTGTACATCAGCCAGTGGTACGGCGCGAACGGCGCCAGGTGCATCGCCGCGGCAGCCCGCATGCCGAGCGCGGCGGGACCGGCCGGCAGCGAGCGTACGTGGGAGCCGGTCCCGGCGTGAGCGCACAGCGACTCGAGTGATGCGCGGCATGGTGTCGAAGCGGTCGGTGCCGACGTTGAAGATCGCGGGTCCTGGAGCGTCCCCGGCGAGGATGCACGCGTCGGCCAGATCGTCGGCGTGGACGAACTGGTAGCGGTTGCTGCCGTCGCCGAGCACGAAGATGTCGGCACCGTCGGCCACCCACTCGAAGAGGATCCCGAAGATGCCGAGCCTTCCGTGGCCGAGGATCGTCCGCGGGCGGATGATCGTGACGTCGAGGCCGTCTCGGCACGGCGTCGAGGCAGGCCCACTCCGCGGCGAGCTTGGCGTGCCCGTAGGCCTCGATGGGGGACGGCACCGTGCTGGGGAGCACCGGATTGTGACGAGGGATGCCGAACACGGCGCTCGACGACGTGTGCACGACCTTGCGGACGCCGGCTCGCCGGGCGGCGGCCAACAGGATCGACGGTGCCGTCGACGTTGACGGTGCGAAGGAGCTCGAGGTCCTTGGCCAGCGGCACCTGGGCCACGTTGTTGAACACCACGTCGACGCCCTCGACCGCGGTGTCGACGACGGCGGTGTCGCGGATGTCGCCGAGTACGACCTCCACACCGGACGGACGATCGTCGACGTCGTTCAGGTCGAGGACGCGGACACCGTGTCCTGCGGCGACGAGGCGATGGACGAGGAGCGAACCGAAGTAGCCGGAGCCGCCGGTGACGAGCGCCTTCACAGCTCCAGTCCTTCATCGAGACACCAGCGGATGCTGCGGCGCATCCCTTCGTACAGCTCCACGCGCGGCTCGTATCCGAGCTCGGCGGTGGCTCGACCGATGTCGCAGGCGATGGTGTGGCCCATCTCGCCGAGGACGTGCAACTGCTGCTGGTAGACGCCCAGGCCCTGCAACAGCCGGTCGCCCGCCTCGGCGACTCGGGCCGCGAGCTGGGGCAGGTGCGTGGTCGGTGGCTTCGCGCTCGAGGCCCTCGTCGACGAGCGCCCGCCCGACCGTCTCGACGATCTCGGTGACCGTGTACGCCCGGGCGTCGGCGATCCAATAGCCCTTGCCGCGAGCGGCAGGTGTCAGCTCGGCAGCCAGGACGCCGTCGACGAGGTTCTCGACGAACACCATCGATCGACGCTGGTCGCCGCTGCCGATGACGGGGAACTTGCCGGCGCGCACCATCCGGAAGAACGTCGTCTGCCGCGGGGGCTGGAAGGGGCCGTAGAACCAGGGCGGCCGGACGATGGTGGCGTCGAGCCCGGACGTGACCGCGTCGTTGACGGCGAGCTCGGCGAACATCTTCGAACGGCCGTAGCCGAGGTACGGGTGATAGGGCTCGTCGCCGCGGAACGTGTCGTCCCGGTGGGGGTTGGTGCCGAACGGGCTGTTCGACGACACGTGCACCATCCTCCGGACGCCGGCATCGAGAGCCGCGGCGGCGAGGTGGCGGGTGCCCTCGGTGTTGATCGCCGTGAACTCACGCACACGTGCCGGATGGATCACGCCGGCCGTGTGCACCACGTCGGTGTCGCCGTCCGCTGCGTGGAGCAGGCGTCGGGCGGTGTCGGCCTTGGCGATGTCGCCGATGATGATCTGGACGTGGTCGCCGGGCCCGACGAACTCGCGCAGCGACGCTGCGTCGGCGGTGCTGTGGGCCAGCAGGCGGAGTCGAACGCGGTCGCCATCGGCGAGCAGTCGGTGCACCAGCGCCCGTCCGAGCCATCCGTTCGCTCCGGTGACGACCGTGGTGCCGGGCGGTGCCCATCGGTCGGGTCGGGCGCGGGCAGGTGTGTCAGCCACGGGGTCCTCCAGTTGCAGCGAAGCGTCGGGCGTTGCGGATGGCGAACGCCATCACCGATGCCTGTGGATTGACGCCGGGCGCCGTTGGCAGGAGCGAGGCATCGTTGACGAAGATGTTGCGACAGCCGCGCACCAGTCCGAACGAGTCCGTGCCGCAGCGTGCCTCGACTCCACCCATCGGGACGGTGCTGCAGAGATGGACGGTCATCACCGTCGCCCGGGTGACGCGAAAGGCGTCCTGCATGTCGGCGAGGTCGCGACGGGTTCGGACCGCAGGTGCGCCTCGGAACGACGGGAAGACCTCCTCGGCGCCGGCCTCGAGCATCAGCAGCGCGAGGCGGGCGAGGCCGCTGCGGAGCAGTGCTCGATCTCGGTGGGTCAGACGGTAGGTGACGATCGGATCGCGCAGGTGGGGGACCGAACGGACACGACCGCCGCCCTCGCTGGTGATGGCCGCGTAGTAGACGCTCATCCGCTGCCAGTCGGTGATCGCACGGCGGAAGGTGGGCCATTCGTCGAGCAGGCTCAGTGCGATGAGGCCGGGGTTGCTCGCCGACCCGCCGAAGGACAGGTGTGGTGCGAATTCCTTCACCTGGTGGACCGGGACGTCGTCGGGGACGTTGAGCTCGTCGGCGAAGCGGGCGGCGAGCTTCACCGTCGGATGGACGGCGAGCGTGCGTCCGATCTGGCCGTGGATGCCGGACCGCTGGAGCAACGCAGGCGACTGGATGGCCCCGCCGCACACGAAGACGTGCCGGAACGTGATCGTGCCGAGCCGTCCGTCGGCGAGCGTGGTGGTGGCACGTGTGGAACGCCCGGCGGCGACCTCGAGCCGGTCGATCCGGCAGCCGACGACGAGTCGGGCTCCCGCGGCGACGGCACGCGGCAGGTACGTGCGAGTCATCGACTGCCGCTCACCCTTGGTGGGGTCGTTGCCGTGGGGGTAGGTCATCCAGCGTGGGACCTCGGCATGCTGCCAGTCGAGCGCGGCCGCGCCCCGCCGCAGCATCTCGCTCGGCGCGGAGAAGGGTCCGGGCACCGCGCGGACGTTGATCTCCTTCTCCACCTCGTCGCAGATCGAGAGCACCTCGTCCGGGTCGAAGTCGTCGATGCGGAAATCGTGCTGCCATCGTTCCAGCAGCTCGCCGGGCGGTCGCCAGTACAACCCGCTGTTGACCTCCGTGCCGCCGCCCGCGCAGCGTCCTTCGGTGTACGCGATCGACGGCAGTCCGAGGGCGACGGTGACCCCTCCCGATCGGTACTGGCGGTCCATCTGATCGAGCGAGAACGGCGTCACCGAGCCCTGCTCCACCCACGCGCCCTCCTCCACGACCAGCACGTCGAGCCCGGCCTCGGCCAGGACCGCGGCTGTGGTGGCGCCGCCGGCACCGCTCCCGATGACGAGCACGTCGGCGTCCATGGACACGGAGGCGGCCTGGGCGATCATGTCCGCGCCCCGGTCGGCGTCGTCGTCGGCCAGTGCTCCCAGACGTAGGCGAAGGCCAGCGAACGGATCAGGCGGGGGTACTCGCCGACGAATGGCAACGGCAGTCGCATCAGGACCACCGCAGCGCTCCAACCGCCGGGAACGGCGATCAGCGTGCGAAGGACCACACCGATGGCGAGGACGCCGAACCGGGTGAAGCTCGGCAGTGTGTCGATCCGCCTGGCCACGAACGCCACCGCCTCGCGCCGTCGGATCGCGGGCAGATCGGGCAGGTCGTCGGCCAGCAGACGTTCGGCGAACGAACCGACGACAGGAAGGGCTGGAACCGGGCGCATGGGCATCGGCATCGTAGCGGTGAGGTGACGCGAGAACGGGTGTGCGCCGGTCCTGAGGGCTAGCATCGCCGCCCGTGCGCAGTGTTGTCGTCCTTCCCACGTTCAACGAGCGCGAGAACATCCGCGAGATCCTCGCGGCCATCAGAACGGCCACACCCGAGTCGCACGTCATCGTGGTCGACGACCTCAGTCCCGATGGCACCGGCGAGCTGGCCGATCGAGCTGCCGACGAGCTGGGACGGATCACCGTGGCGCACCGGGAGGGCAAGGCGGGGCTGGGGGCGGCCTATCGCCACGGCTTTCGTCTCGCATTCGCCCAGGGCTTCGATGCGATCGTGTCGATGGACGCCGACTTCTCCCACGACCCAGCGGTGATCCCGACGATGCTGGCGCTCGTCGCCGACGGCGCCGACGTGGTCATCGGCAGCAGGTACGTCGCCGGTGGTGGCACCGAGCACTGGCCCTTGCATCGCCGCCTGCTCTCCAAGTGGGGCAACCGGTACGCCGGCCTGGTGCTCGGCGCCGGAGTGCGGGACTGCACGGCCGGTTTCCGCTGCTATCGGGCGGACGTCCTCGAGGCGATCGATCCTGCGAGCACCTCTGCGGAGGGGTACGCGTTCCTCACCGAGCTCACCCGCCGGCTCGCCCGCAGCGGGGCGAGGATCGTCGAGACGCCGATCCTGTTCAAGGACCGTGTCCGTGGCGTGAGCAAGATGTCGGCGCCGATCATCGTCGAGTCGATGTGGCTGGTCACGAAGTGGGGCGTCTCGGATCGTTGGCACCAGCTGAGCACCAGGCTCAGGTCGTGAGCGACCGCACCCTTCGCTGGTGCGTGCGCGGGTTGGTGGCGCTGCCGTTCCTGGTCGCCTTGGTGGTGCTGGCCGGGCATCACTGGGCCCCGGTGCTCGACATGGCGATGACGGAGTTCCGGGTGCGCGACGTCGGAGGAGCCCACACGCCGTTGATCGGGCTCCCGGGACGGATCGGCACGTTTCCGAACCAGGGGAGTCACCCCGGCCCTCTCAGCTTCTACCTGGTCGCGCCGGTCTATCGCCTGTTCGGGTCGACGTCGTACGGGATGCTGGTGGGCGCGGCGGTCATCAACGTCGGCGCGGCCTGGACGGCGTTGTGGATCGCCGGCCGTCGGGGAGGTCGACGGCTGTTCCTCGGCGTCGCCGCGTTCCTCGCCGTGACGCTGGCCTGGTTCGGGGCGAGCGTGCTCACGCAACCGTGGAACCCGTACCTGCCGCTGGTCGCGTTCGTCGTGGTGCTGCTGGCGACCTGGGCCGTGCTCGAGGGCGATCACGCCATGCTGATCCCGCTCGTCATCGCCGGGACGCTGTGCGCACAGACCCACGTCCCCTACCTCACCCTCTCCGTCGTGTTGATCCTCGTGGCGATCGGCGCGGTCGTGGTGCGGTGGTGGCGGGCGCGAGTGGTGGATCGGGGTGAGGCGCGCAGCCTCGCGATGGCCGTCGGCGTCGCCGCGGTGCTGTGGTTGCCGGTGTTCGTCGATCAGTGGCGCCATGACCCGGGCAACATCACGATGCTGCGGACGCACTTCCTCGATCCTCCCGAGCCACCGCAGGGCCTTCGAGTGGGCCTCACCACGGTGCTGCGCCACTTCGACCTGGTGCACGTGGCAGTACGCACCCTCGCTCGCTCGTCGGATGCGCCGACCGTCCTCGTGGACCTGGAGGGCGGCTCCTGGCTGGTGGGCCTCGTCGTGCTCCTCGCCTGGGCCGGTGCGGTCGCGGTGGCGTGGCGGCTCGCCGAGCGCCGGCTGCTGCGACTGCATGCGGTCGTCGGAATCGCGCTCCTGATCGCCGTGATGTCACTGGCACGCGTGTTCGGCAAGGTCTGGTACTACCTCAGCCTGTGGGCGTGGATCATCGCCCTGCTGGCGTTCGTGGCGACGGTGTGGACGGCGGTCGTCGCATGGGAGCGGGGAGGTCGGCGCCCGGTGCCGGTGACGCGCCTGGCAGCACTCGTCCTCGTCGTCGCGACGGGCGCGTTCGTCGTCGACTCGGCTCGGGTCCGACCGCCCGAGGACCGGCTGTCGCGCACGCTCGCCGCCGTGGTCGGGCCGACGGCGCAGGCGCTTCGCGACGGCGTGGGCGACGCCGACGGGCCGGACGGCGTGTACGCCGTCGTGTGGGAGGACGCGTACTACTTCGGGTCCCAGGGCTACGGGCTGATCAACGAACTCGAGCGTCGTGGGTTCGACGCCAGGGCGTTCGAGACCTATCGCGTGCCGGTCACTCCGCACCGAGTGGCCGATCCCTCGCAGGTCACCGCGGACGTGGTGCTGGTCACCGGCGTCAACGTCGAACGGTGGCGGCAACGCGAGGATGTCGTCGAGGTCGCCTTCGTGGAACCGCGGACGGCCGCGGAGCTCTCCGAGTTCGGTCGCCTCCACGACGAAGCCGTGGCACGGTTGAGGGCCGCCGGGCTCGACGACGTGGCCGCGCTCGTGGACACGAACCTGTTCAGCGCTCGTCTCGATCCTCGACTGCCGCCAGGCGTGGAGCCGATGCTCATCCGGATGCTCGTGCTCGGTGAGGAGACGGCAGTGTTCATCGCGCCGCCGGGGGTCGTCTGATGCGGTGGCCCGAACGGTGGCGGGTACCCCGGCCCGATCTGCGTTCGCTGCTGATCATCGGCGTGGCGATCCTGCCGGTGGTGGTGGCGATCGCTCGTGCGCTGGTGAACCATCGAGCGCCATTGGGCGACGACGGACTCATCTCGCTGCGCGCGGACGACGTTCTGACCCGGAACCATCCGTGGTTCGGGACCTGGACGTCGGCGTCGCTCTCGGCGGGCGTGGACTTCAACAACCCTTCACCGCTCCACTTCGACCTGCTGGCGATCTTCGTCAAACCGTTCGGGGTCACGGTCGGGGCGATTCTCGGCGCGGGCGCGGTGAACATCGCGGCCATCGTGATCGCCATTCGTCAGGGCTTCCACTTCGGTGGGCGCCGAGGTGAGGCGCTGATGGCCGTCGCCGCGGTCGGGCTGTCCTGGTCGCTGGGCAGCGAGATGTTGGTCGACGTGTGGCAGCCGCACAACCTCGTGCTGCCGTTCCTCGCGTTCGTGGCGGCGACCATCGCCGTCGCGTCGGGTCGCTGGCGGTCGCTGGCGTGGGCGGTGGGCATCGGCAGTGTGGTGATGGGAGCGCACCTCAGCTTCACCTATGTCGTGCTGGTGCTCATCGCCGCGGCGATCGCCAGCGCCTGGTGGCTCGACCGCGGCGTCGCGACCGGCCGCGAGGGATGGCGACGAGGGGTGGTGACGGCCGTGGTGGTGGGGCTGCTGGCGTGGCTGCAGCCGCTGATCGAACAGCTCTTCGGTGTCGGCACCGGGAACCTCTCGCGCGTGTTGCAGGCACGCTCGGCCACCGACGCACCGCTCGGGTTCGGCCTCGGGGCCCGGCTGGTCGCGCAGGTCGTCGCCATGCCGCCGTGGTGGCTGCGGCCGTCGTTCACCGACTCGATCGCGTTCTCGCCGTACGGCGACGACGGGCATCTCCACCCCGGCGGTGTCGTCGGGCTCGCCCCCGCGCTGCTCCTGCTCGGGCTGCTCCTCGGCGGTCTGACGGCGCTGGCCGTCATCGCCGGGCGACGCGGCGAACGTGCGGTGTTCGCGATGTCGATCGTGTCGGGTGTCGGCGTGGCCGCCGCGCTGTTCACGGCGACGGTGATGCCTGCGGGCGTGATCGGACTCGCACCCCATCAGTTGCGATGGCTGTGGCCCCTCGGGGTGGTGACGATGCTGTCGATCGTCAACGGGGTCGACCGTCTGTTCCTCGGGAGATGGGGGAGCCCGTCGGTCCGCCGCAACCTGGCCGCCGCGGTCGTGGCGGTGCTGGTGATCGTGAACCTCCCGGCCCACCTGAGCGATCTCGGACCCTCCGCAGCGCGAGCGTCGAACGCCGCGGTCCGGTCGTTGATGACGCAACTCGACTCGGCGCGCCTCCCGGGACCGACCTACTTCGACGGCTCGACGCTGTACTTCGCGGAGCCCTACTCCGGGCCGGTGCTGGCGGCGCTCACCTCGAACGGGCAGCCGATCCGCGCCGGCGACGACGCCTTCGCCCGGCAGCTCGGCGAGCACCGCCGTCGCCGCAACGACGAACGGTACGCGTTGCAGGTCCGCTTCGGCGCGGACGGGGCCGTGCTCGGGGCGGGAGAGAGCCTGCTCGCGGGCACCGTGGGTCCGGACGGCAACCCGGTGTCGGTCGTCCTGATCGAGCTCGCCCTCAGCGACGCCTGATCTGGACAGCGATCTTCCCGGCTCCCGGGAAGATGCCTGCCCAGAACACGGGGTGGGGAGATCCCTACCCAGAAGCCGAGGGGGTCATCGGCGACGCCAGCGGCGCAGGGCGCGGTGGACCAGCAGCAGTTCGAACGTGGCGCGCACGGACCCGGCGAGGCCGAGCTTCGACCCCCCGACGTCGGTCCAGCCCTGCAGCGGCACCTCGAGGAACCCGTCGGTCCCGTGGGGTGCGGCGAGCCGGCCGAGAAGCTCGACATCGAAGGACCATCTCCCGACGAAGGGCTCGGCGAGCGCTGCCGCGAGGGTGGGGGAGTTGGCGAAGACCTTCGCACCACATTGCGTGTCGTACACGTCGAACCCGAGCACGATGCTGCTCGCGGTGGCGAACAGCCGACCCGTGTAGTGGCGGAAGAGACTGCGCGAAATGCCATGCCCCATCAGGTCGACGCGGGAGCCGATCACCACGGGACGGTTCTCGTCGAGACAACGCTGGACGAGGCGGGCGACGTCGGCCGGCGACGTGGCGAAGTCGGCGTCGGCGAAGCCGACGACTGTGGCTCCGGTCGCAGACGCGCTGAGCAGACCCTGGCGGACCGCCTCGGCCTTGCCGGCGTTGCGCGGCAAGGTGAGCACGCTGCACCGGGGGTCGTCGTCGGCGAGCGATGCGAGCAGCGCCGGGGTGGCGTCGGTCGAGCCGTCGTCCACCAGCAGAATCCGGCATCCGGAGAGGTCGGCGAGTTCGGCCACGTCGGTGGTACGCAGTCGAGCGGCCTCGTTGTAGCACGGCACCACGATCACCCCGTCGATCGGGTCGGCCATGGTCAGCGCCTCGGCCTGCACACGGCCCACACGCTGAGCCCGGGGGGACGCCAGCGGCGGCCGGCCATCGAGCGCCCGATCGCCGCGTCGACGTCGAGCACCGCCGTGATCGACCGGGTGAGCGCGGCGCCGTGGTCCCAGACGGAGTCGACGGTGGCCGGCCCGGACGGGGGCCGGACCTTCTCCAGCAGCGCGACGGCGGCTCTCGGCGGCACGAGGGTGGTGAACAGCGACCCCTGACGGACGAGTTCGAACGACGGCTCGAGCAGCGCGGCGAGGCTGGCGGCGTCGTGGCGGCGGAAGTGGCCGAGCGCGACGTCATGGCTGGTGAACAGCCGTTGGTGGGCAGGGACGCTGACGATCAGGACACCGTCATCGGCCACGAGGGGGCGGACCTGCTCACGAACGAACTCGGCGTCGTGCTCCACGTGCTCCAGCACGTCGAGGGCGAGCACCAGAGGGGCCGGGATGGTGGGGGCGACGGAGGTGCGCTCGATGCCCGCCGGCAGATCGGCGGCGAGATCGTCGGCCGTGTAGTGGACGTCGAAGCAGATGATGGTGGTCGAGGCCGGCAGATCGGCCCGGAGTCGGGAGGCGAACCATCCATCACCGGCGCCGATGTCGATCACCGAGGTCGGTGCCGTGTCGCACGAGTCGGCAACGATCCGCCGGAAGAACTTGGCGCGCGACACCTCCCACGGATGGCGTTGTGCGTGCTGCTCGCGCTCACGGAGGTCCACGCCGAGGAGCCTACGGCAGGAGCGCGAGCGCCAGCAGGCTCGCGGCCGCGGAGGCCCCCAACCCGGCGACGATGACCCTTCCGGGAGAGGCCGACCAGTGACGGACCCGTTCCTCGACGAGATGATGCAGCGCGATCGCGACGACGAAGGTGACGACGACGTTCAGTGCGATGGCCGGCGCACCACGGGTCGAGACGTGCCGAGCCAGGAGCAGACCCACCGGCCAGTGCACCAGGTACAGCGAGTAGCTCAGGCTGCCGACCCAGACGACCGCGGTGGTGCCGTACAGACGACGCCACGTGGCGGAGCGCAGCAGCGCATGGATCAGCACGGCGCTGACAGCGGCGACGAGGAGGAATCCGCCGGCGAGCAACCAGGGCGGCGTGAAGTCGGCGAACACGAACCCGGCGACCACGGCCGCGCTCGCTGCCCCACCCGCCAGCGCGAGACCACGCGAGGTCGACGGGGGCAGCGTGCGGTGCTGGCGGCCGAACACCAGCGCGAGGATCATGCCGGTCGCCAACTCGGCGATGCGGTACTCCGTGCCGAACTCGCGATGGATGTCGCTCGCGCCGACGAACAGCATCGAGAAGGCCCCGACCGTCCACGCCGTCGCCGCGAAGCCCCACAGCCACCGGCGTGGGTTCCTGGATCGGCGCATCGGCAGTGAGAGCAGGGCGAGGAGCAGGTAGAACTGCAGCTCGACGGCGAGTGACCAGTACGGCCCGAGCGGACCGATGCCGCGGATCACCTGTGCGGTGCCGAGGCGGATCACGTGCCAGTTCATCACTCCCCAGATCGCGGCGAGGGCGTCGGTGGCGTGGAAGCCCGACCAGGCGGTCCACCCGGGCAGGGCCAGCAGGGTGGCGGCCACGATCACCGCCAGCGACGCCGGGGTGAGGCGACGGATCCGTCGTGCGGCGAAGCGGGCGACGTCGATCGTGCCCGTACCGGCGTGCTCGGTGAGCAGCAGCGAGGTCATCAGGTAGCCGCTGATCACGAAGAACACCGAGACCCCGAGGAACCCGCCGCTGAACCACGTGGGCCGACCCGCCAGCGCCGCGGAGTGGAACAGGATGACGCCGAGCACGGCCAACCCACGGAGACCGTCGAGACTCGGCTCGTGGCGCAGTGCCGGCGCCGCTGACGACGTGGTCGACGCAGTCAGGTTCACGGGTCGACGCGACGGAGGCGGGTGCCGATCGGGCTGTAGCGCACGATGCAGATCACCGCTCGGACCCCGTCGCGCCAGCCGATCTTCTTGCCCTCGGCGTAGGTGCGGCCGTCGTAGGTGATGCCGACTTCGTACACCCGGACCCGGAGCGCGGCGATCTTCGCGGTGACCTCGGGCTCGAACCCGAAGCGGTCCTCCTCGATGGTGATGCCCTGGATGATCTCTCGACGGAAGGCCTTGTAGCAGGTCTCCATGTCGGTGAGGTTGAGGTCGGTCATCATGTTGGAGAACAGGGTGAGGAAGCGGTTCCCGATGGTGTGCCAGAAGTACAGCACCCGGTGCGCGGCGCCGCCCTGGAACCGTGTGCCGTACACCACGTCGGCCAGACCAGCTTCGAGCGGTGCGACGAGCAGGCCGTAGTCGTCGGGGTTGTACTCCAGGTCCGCGTCCTGCACGACGGCGTAGTCGCCGGTGACCAGCGAGAACCCGGTGCGCAACGCCGCGCCCTTGCCCATGTTGCGGGGCTGGAGGTGCACTCGCACCAACGGGTTCGGGTAGTCGGCGAGGAGCTCACGACTCTTGTCGGAGCTGCCATCGTCGACGACGACGACCTCGTGGACCCACGGCGACGCGGTGACCCTGTCGAGCAGTTCGACGATGGTGGCTTCCTCGTTGTAGCAGGGAACGACCACCGACAGGCAGGGGCGAGGGGAGTCGGTCACGGCCAGACACGCTATCGGAGCGGAATGGTGCGAACGGCTACGGTGTCAGCGTCCATGAGCACCGACTCGACCCTCGCTCCCCGGGATCGCACCCTGCTCGGGATCGTCGCGCTGGGGGCCGCCGTGCGCGTGGTGTACTACCTGTCCAAGTGGAACCAGCAGCTGCTGCTGAACGACTCGATCTACTACAGCGGGCAGGCGCGTCAGTTGGCGACGGGGGTCTGGTTCCGTGAGCTCTTCGTCGATCAGCCCGGTGCCGAGCACGGTCCGCTGACCTCGATCCTGATGGCGCCGTTCAGCTGGGGAGCCGACATGCATCGCTGGCAGCGACTCGTCACGCTGACCACCGGCATCGTCCTGGTGTGGGTGATGGGCCGCTTCGTCGCCGAGCTGGCCGGGCGGCGGGCAGGACTCCTCGCCGCGTTGATCGCCGCGCTGTACCCGAACCTGTGGATCAACGACGGTCTCGTCATGTCCGAGAGCATCAGCGTGCTGCTCGTCGCGTTGACGCTGTGGGCCGCCTGGCGAGCCGGCCGAACGTCGCGGATGCGCCCGATGGTCCTGCTCGGCGTGTCGCTCGGCCTGGGCATCCTCGCCCGCAGCGAGCTGGCCCTGTTCGCCCCGCTGCTGCTGGCCTGGGTCGTGTTCGTGCGCCGACGGTCGTCGCTCGACTGGCGACCCGTGCTGGTCGCGGGCGGATTGGCGGTGTCGATCCTGGTGCCGTGGGTGACGTTCAACCTGGTGCGATTCGAACGACCGGTGTTCCTGACCACGAACGACGGCACCACGCTCTTGGGTGCCAACTGCGACGAGGCCTACCACGGCGCCGTCAAGGGCGGATGGTCGGTGTCGTGCGTCTTCGCCGACCCTCAGTACTCGATGGACGAGGAGCCCAGCGTCCGGTCCGCCCGTCAGCGCTCGCTCGCCGTGCACTACGCGAAGGCGCACGTGACCGACGTGCCGTTCGTGCTCGCTGCTCGTGTTGGACGCACCGCCGATCTGTTCGGCCTCCCGAACCTGGTGCGCCAGGACGTCGGTGAGGAACGGCCGCGATGGGCATCGTGGGCGGGGATCGTGACGTTCTGGCTCCTGGCCGTGCTCTCGGTCGTCGGCGCCCGCCGGCTGGACCGTCGGCGTCGGTCGCTGCTGCTGGTCCCGATCGTCGTGGTGATCGCGACCAGTCTGCTGTTCTACGGCGGTCACCGGATTCGGTCGACGGCGGAACCTTCGTTGGTCGCGTTCACGGCCGTGGCGTTGGTTCCCTGGGTGCAGGGTCGTCGTCTCCTGCGCCGACCAGTGCCGACGCCAGGAGAAGAACGATGACGAGCATCCCCGGACGGTGCAGCTTCTCCCACAGGCCGGGCCAGCCCGCATTCGCGGCGTAACGGCCGGCGATCTGACGCTGGAGCACCCGGGCCGCCAACGCGGCCATCAGCAGGACGCCGCCGACGGCCGCCAGCCGGGGACGGCGGGTGACGACGACGACCGCTGCCGGGACGAGCGCGATCACCGCAGTGCTCGGCCCGGCCACGAGGAACGCGAAGGCGACCAGTGCCGACGCAGCGATCACCGCCGATCGCCGGTCGGTCGGGTGCCATGACGTGCGCGTCAGGCGGGGTGGCTCCGCACGCCAGGACGTTGCGCGTGGGCGCCGCCAGAGTGCGAGCACGAGACAACCGAGGGCCGCCAGGAGCGAGAGGACGAGCGCGACCGTCACCGAGGACTGAGCGGTCCACTCGATGTGCACCACGGTCGGGACGTCGCTCGGTGGGAGCCACCAGCCGTTGAAACCACCGGCGATCTGCGTGGGCGCGCCGAGCGACTGACCACCGGCTGACGCGGTCCACCCCGCATTGAACCCTTCGCCCATGATCAGCCAACATCCCTCGGGGCAGGCGGCCACGGTGGCGGTGCGGGTGGTGCGCGTCCGGGTGACCGTCACCACGGGCGGAGGAGTGGATGACCTGGGCGTCACATCGGCGAGCGAGATGCGGTCGACGTCGACTCCCGTGCGGAGCCCGGCGCTCGACTCGATGCGGTGGGGGCCGTTCGCCAGTCGCAGCGGCGTCGGGTCGCAGAGCGGGACGTCGACCGACTCGCCGGCGTCGAGGCGATCCCGCGTGGTCTCGTCGAAGGCGACCGAGAGCGGGGCGCCGTCCAGCGTGACGAGGCCCTGCTCGCAGGTGGACGCCGGCGCCGTTGCGACGGCGGATGTGGCCACGAGGCCATCGGCCGTGACCTCGCGCAGGGCGACCGGCAACGTGGTGGTCTCCGCGAAGCGCCGGTCGATCGTCGTGCGCTGGTCGATCTGGGTGATCGTGAGCGTCAGCTGGTCGCCCGTGAGGACGCTCGGCAGTGTGACGACGCTTCGGCCGTCGACATCGGGCGCTGGGACGGCCACGTCGATCGCGTTCCCACCTGCCTGGAGTCGAATGCCGGTGATCGTCGAGTGGAGGCCGTCGGTGGGCTGCACCAGGGTGAGGGCGTCGACGGGGCCGGTCTGATCGAAGGTGAGTCGGCTCCCGATCACATCGGTGAACGGTGACGTCCACGCCGTGGCGAGATCACCGTCGGCGGCGAAGATGCCGCGGGCGGCCGGATCTCCCGTCGCCCGTCGATCGGCGACCGGCCCGGACATCGCGCCGAGTGCGTCGAGCACGGTGTCGTCGGCGCGATCGTTGCGATGCAGCGTGACGGTCGCGTTGAACGCATGGTCGCCGCTGAGGCTGAACGCCCGCACGAGCGTCGGTTCCGGGTCGCTGCGCCACCGGTTCATCGGATCGGTCCGCAGCCGCGTCATGACGACGGCGAGTGGTGCGTTCCCGGCGTCGAACGATGGCATGTGGACGACCTCGGTGTGGGTACCCAGGCCGAGTTCCGCGAAGCCGACCGCGCTGGCCCCGGTGTCGGTGCCGCCGGCGCGAGGTCCGACTCCCGTGATGGTGATGGTCACCGGTCCCGAGTCGGGCAACTGCACCGTCTGACCGGGTTCGACCAGTGACGTGTCGTCGAGCGTCACGTCGAGGGGCGCAGAGGACGTCACCGTGGTGATGCGGACGGTGGTGATCCGCCGGTTGGCATCGGTGTGCGGCGGCTGCAGCAGGGTGAGCGTTCCATCGGTGGCTGATGCAGTGATGAACTCACCCACGGGATCCGTCCGATCGCCCACCACCCACGCCGTCGCCGGGTCGCCGTCGACCGCCATCGCCGGGCGCTGCTCGGGGCGGTACGCGAACGGCTCGCCGTAGCCGCTGGCGCGCACGGTCAGGCCGCCGTCGAGGGTCGCCGTCGTCTCGTCGGTCGCGTCGGCCACCGGGCCGAACACCGGGAGCCGTTGATCGCCCTCGTCGGGGCGCAGGACGTCGCTCGCTGCGCCACCGGACTCGGTGAAGCCGGTGACGTCCTGAGAGCTGCGCCAGTGGTGGGCTCGATCCCGATTCGAGTCGGTGAGGACGACGAGGGAGGGGGACAGGTGGGTGTCCGTGCCGTGCAGATCCGCGGCGTACAGGATCGCCTCGTCGCCCGTGAGCAGTCCGGCCGCGGCAGCATCGATCGCCCCGTCACCGCTCCCGACGAGCACCACCACTCGCTCACTGGCGCGCACGATGGGAACGGGGTCCTTCACCGGCACCAGTTCGACCGGGGCGAGCGCCGTCGCGGGCGATGCGAGCGCGTGTTCGTCGATCATCGGGATGTCGGGCACGTTGACGTACGGGACGCCGTAGGGCACCGCAGACCCCAAGCCGGGGGCCGTCGTGAACAGCGAGGCGGCCCAGTCCGGTCGAGGCGTGCGGAACCTGTCGAAGGCCAGGTCGTTGGCGACCCAGATCGTGTCCACACCGAGGAGTCTGGCGACCGCGGCGATCGACTGCGGATCGACGGTGCGCGACTGGACTCGATCGTCGAGCGCGTACAGGAGGTCCATCACGCCGGGTGACCCGAGCGGCAGCAGGTCACGAGTGACAAGCGGCTTGGTGGTCATGCCGGGCAGCGGCGGATCGACCGTGTAGCCCCATCGGAAGGCACCGAACTCAGAGCCGGGCAACTGCAGGACGCGGTACTCCGTCGAGGTCGACGAGAGCGCGTCGGCGGCCTGCTGCCATGCCGCCGGCGGCGTCTGGTCACGCTCGAGCGCCGGGTCCACCAGCCCACCGTCGAACAGCGCGGGCAGGTTGAGCACCGCCAGCAGGACCACCGCGAACGGGGCGAGCGAGCGCAGCCGGAACCGGGTCGCACCCAGCGCGGTGACGAGTGCCCCGGCTCCCAACGCGAGGCCGAGGTTGGACATGGGAAGTGCGCGCGTGCTGCTGCGGATCGCGAGCGACAGCGTGCTCCGCGAGTGTTCGGCGAGGGGCGTCATCAACGGCGACGCGTTGTCGATGGGGTGGACCCCGACGGCCAGCACGATGCCGGCGAACACGAGCAGGGCCGCGTAGCGTCGCTGGCTCCAGCGGGTCACCGCCAACCCGAGCATGGAGACGAGCACCACGGCGAAGCTGATCGCGATCGCCATGCCACTTTCCATGTACACCTGCGATGCCGTCGTCGTGAACGCATACGGGTCGCGGACGTAGAACAGCCAGTACCCCAGGCCGCGCAGCGTCTCGGTGGACACCGAGGTGAGTGAGGTCGCCTGCAGGCTCTCGCTGTACGCCAACACGTCGGCGCCGTAGGACCCCTGCGTGCGGAGCATCGCGATCCACCACAGCGAGACGCCCGTCGCGAGCACGCCGATGCGGGCGGCACTCGACACGGCTCGGCGCCACGGGACGGTCCGTTGCCACACGGCGTGGACGAGCCACAGGATCGGCGCGGGTGCGATCATCATCACCGCCGTCGCGTTGACGGCGCTGCACGACAACAGGACCAGCGCCATCAGCGCCGGATGTCGCCACCGATGTTCACTGGTGGCGGACTTGATCGTGAGGCCGACGAGCCATCCGACGGCGGCCCACGGCAGCAGCATCGCCGACGTCCGTGACACGTACGGGAGGATGTACGGCGACAGTTGGTAGACCACCGCTGCGGCCAGTGCGCCGGAGCGGTTGAGCCCGAGCATCCGCCCCGCCCACATCACGCCCCAGGCACCGAGGAACAGCAGCGTGCCGATCCAGAGTCGATGGGCCACCCAGTCGGGCACGCCGAGTCTCTCGAACGTCCAGTACCACGGTCCCTGGGGCCACAGGTAGGCGATGGTCTGGTGGGGGACCCAACCTCCGAACTGGCGGGTGTCCCAGGTGTACGGCGCGTCGCGGACGAGTCGGCCGGGGTCGAGGTAGAGGTAGAGCTTGGTGTCGGCGGGCATCCGTCCCGGCTTGGTCAGCAGAGCGGGAACGTAGGCGAGTGCGGCGACCAGAGCGATGCTGCCGCGGGACACACCGGCGGTCAGCCGCTCTCGGTTCACGGAATGGCTCCGAGCACCCCGTAGAGGCCCGTGAGGCCGACCAGCCCTGCCGCACACGCTCCGATGACGTAGGGCCACCAGTCACGGTGGTCCTTGTTGAACCAGGCGCCGGCGGCGATGAACAGCGGGAACGCGGTGAAGACGAACCGCGGGCGCGCCGTCACGGTCTCGGGGAGGAGCATCAGGGCGACGATCGCCGCCACGTACGCCATCATGAACCACGGCAGGCGATGCTTGCGGGCGAACCAGAGCAGCAGGAGGAGCGTCACGACCGACAACGCGGTGATCGTGTTGGTCGGGGAGGTGAGCGGTCTGCTGACGGCCTCCCACGTGCGCCGAGCCGCGGTGAGACCGAAGCTGGTGCCCTCGCCCCACGCTTCGCTCTGCACGCGGAACCAGACCCCCGCCTCGCCGGTGTGTCGGCCCAGCCACCACTGGAACCCGAGGAAGCCGATCGGCGAGAGTGCGGGAGCGACCAACGAGGACCACTCGCGCCGCTCGCGGATGGCGAGGAACGACGCGACCGCGCACGCCGCCACCAGGGCGATCCCGTTGGGCCGGGTGGCGGTCCCGAGTGCGGCGAACACACCCGCTGCCCACCAGTTCCGTTTGAGGAGGAACCACATGCACGCCGCTGCCAGCGTGATGAGCAGCGCTTCGGTGTAGGCGAACGACAGCACGAAGCTGCCCGGAAACATGGCCACGAGGATCATCGTGCGCTCGGCCACCTCGGTGCCGTACAACTGTCGGGCGAGCATGCCGATGAGCCAGATGGCGACGGCGCCGAGCACGAAGTTGACGAACAGTGCAGCGAGCGTGTCGCCGCCGGGCAGCACCCTGTCGACGAACCGGACGACCATCGGGTACACCGGGAAGAACGCAGCGCGGGCGTCGGTCATCGAGTACGTGACGTTGGGGCGAACCATGTGCGGGTAGCCATGGCGCACGATCCGCAGGTACCACAGGCCGTCCCACGACGTGAGCACATCGCCGATCGGGCGGAACGCGTTGGTCGGGATCGGCTTGTCCGCGTACTGCGGGTCCG
Source organism: uncultured Acidimicrobiaceae bacterium (assembly GCA_963720695.1). GTDB lineage: Bacteria > Actinomycetota > Acidimicrobiia > Acidimicrobiales > Ilumatobacteraceae > UBA668. Next base: position 1,052,477 of record CAVRGG010000001.1, on the reverse strand, counting down.
CCCACGGGGCCGTCGGGAAGTTGGCGATCCGAGTGTTCTCGTCGGCCTTCAGCTCAGCGGCGACGATCGCCGCACCGACGATGACGCACAGGCGGGAGAACAGGTAGACGAGCCCGACCTTGCGCATGGTGGTGCGCCACGCGGCCCGTTCGAGCGGGCTGTGGGCATGGTGATCGACGGAAGTGGTGGTGGCAGTCATCGAGGTCAGGCGTGCAGGAGCGAAGCGACGCTAACACCTGCGCGGCGTCACCACCTGTTCATGGCGACGACACGTTGCCGGGGTCCGAACGCCGGTGCGGAGTGTCCGTCGAGTTGCAGGAGCCGGACGACGCGGCCACGCTGTCCGCGGTACGGCTCGAGGAGCGCCATCATCTCGTCGTCGGTGCCACGAGGGCGCCCGGTCAGGGCGTGGGTGACCATGTTCTTGAGGTGGAAGTCGCCGACCGCCACCGCGTCCGGATCGGCCAGCGCCGTGCCCATGACCGACCCGACCGTCCACTGACCGATGCCGGGCAGCAGCCGCAACTTCGCCGCCGGATCGGGCACGTCCAGCCATTCGAAGAGTCGCGGCGCATGGCGAGCGACCTGGCGCAGCGTCTCCGCCCGCTTGATCTCGATCCCGAGCGGGTGGAACCACCACGACGGTTGCGCGACCAGGGCGGCCGGTTCGGGCGGGAGTCGCAGATCATCCATCGGCCCGGGCGCCGGTCGGCCGAGGCGCTGGACGAGGCGGCGCCACTGACTCAGCGCTTCGCCGGCGGTGACGCGTTGTCCGAGGATGTTGGGCAGCAGTTCGTGGTAGAGCGTGCGGCTGGCACCGAAGCGGACGTTCGGGTGGTGCCGCTGGGCTCGAAGGACCATCGGGTGCGCGTCGACGAACCGGTGCCCGGGATCGAGCTCGCCGATCAGGCCGGGCACCGTGTCGAGCAGCCACTCGGCGCCGTCACCCCAGGCCTGCGAACGCACCGTGCCGTCGCTCCAGTCGAGGTGGAGCGTGGCGGGCCCGTTCGGGGTGAACGTGGCTCTCCAGAACTCCGTGGTCCCCAGGCGGGTGGTGGGATCTCCCACGCCATAGCGATAACTCGACAACGTGGAGGCGATCGCATGCAGGGAAGCGATCGGAGCACGGGCCATCGATCGACTGTAACTCGCCGACGGCGAACCGAATGGGACAGCATGTGTCATGTCCGTCGTCGAACGCTCCGAACCCGCACCCGGCATCGTCCAGCTCACGCTGAACCGTCCGGACAAGTTGAATGCGATGACGGGCGAACTGGTGCAGTCGCTGCACGAGCATCTCGATGCGGTGGCGATCGATCCGGTGGCGCGCGTGGTGATCCTCACCGGCGCCGGTCGGGGTTTCTGCGCCGGTCTGGACCTGGGCGGGTACGGCACCGCGCCGAACACGGCCCACCTCGGCAGGACCCAAGCGGGATTCGCCGTCCAGAAGCACATCGCCGGCCTGATTCCGAAGCTGCGGTCACTCCCTCAACCGGTGATCGCCGCGGTGAACGGTCCCGCTGCCGGGGGAGGGTTCGCGCTGGTGTTGGGCTCCGACGTCCGCCTCGCGGGTCGATCGGCGAAGTTCAACGCGGCGTTCATCCGCATCGGGCTCTCGGCATGCGACATCGGCACCAGTTGGTTGCTGCCTCGCCTCGTCGGGGCGGCGCGCTCCCAGGAGCTGATGTTGACCGGTCGGGTGTTCGACGCGGAGGAGGCCTACCGCATCGGCCTCGTGGTCGATCTCGTCGACGACGACGTACTGCTCGATGCGGCGATGACCAAGGCCCACGAGATCATGCGCAACGCGCCGTTCGGGGTGGCGCTGACCAAGGAGGGGATGTGGGGAGCGCTGGAGATCCCCGCCCTGCAGAACGCGATCGACCTGGAGAACCGTCAGCAGATCATGGCGTCGGCGACGGCCGACCACCGCGAGGCGATGGCCGCGTTCCTGGAGCGTCGGCCACCGGACTACACGAACGGGTGAGGGTCCGGCCCAGGTGAGGAGGGCGTCAGCCGGCGGTCGACACCGTGACCGGAACCGGGGCCTCGCCACCGATCAGCGGGTGGTGACAGGCCACGAAGTGGGCGGGTGCCACCTCTCGCAGCTGCGGTTCCTCGGAGCGGCATCGATCGTCGGCCGCGGGGCAGCGGGGGTTGAACCGACAACCGGCCGGGGGCAGCACCGGTGAGGGTGGCTCGCCCTCGATGGCCATCTTGGTGATCGCGACCTCGGGATCCGGCACCGGGATGGAGTCGAGCAGCACGCTCGTGTAGTGGTGCGCGGGCGTTGCGTAGAGCTGGTCGCTCGGTGCCACCTCGCACATCTTGCCGAGGTACATCACTGCGATCCGGTCGCTGATGTTCTTCACCACGGCGAGGTCGTGGGCGATGAAGATCAGCGTCAGGCCGTGCTTGGCCTTGAGATCCTCGAGCAGGTTCAGCACCTGTGCCTGCACGCTCACGTCGAGTGCACTCACGGGTTCGTCGCAGATGATGAGCGTCGGGTCGAGCACCAGCGAGCGAGCGATGGAGATGCGCTGGCACTGCCCACCCGAGAACTGGTGCGGCTGGCTCTCTGCAGCGCGCTCGGGGTCGATGCCGACCTCGTTGAGGAGGTCGTCGACCTTCTGGCTGCGCTCCTCCTTGGTGCCCCGCTTCCAGATGCTGAGCGGTTCGAGGACGATCTCGCGCACCTTGCGGCGCGGGTTGAGCGACGAGATCGGATCCTGGAAGATCATCTGCATGCGCGTGCGGGCCTCGCGCATGTCGTTGTGCGACATCGAGGTCAGCTCGCGTCCCTCGAAGGCGACCGAGCCGCTGTCGGGCGGCCGCAGTTGCATCACGGCGCGGCCGGTGGTGCTCTTGCCGCAGCCGCTCTCGCCGACGAGTCCGAGGGTCTCGCCGCGCAGCACGTCGAAGCTGATCCCGCTCACCGCGTTGACCTTCAAGCCGGTGCGTCCGACGGGGAACTCGACCACGAGATCCTCGACGCGCAGGAGCACGTCTCCCTCCGTGCGCAGGTGAGCCTTTCCGGTTCCTGCCATCAGGCCGCCTCCACCTTTTTCGCGACGTTGCGCTCGCGGGATTCGTGATACTCGGGTGAGCCGACCGGATACCAGCACGCGAACGTGTGTGACGGGTCGTCGTCGGTCGCGATCAACGGTGGCTCCTCGTTCTGGCACTTGTCGCGGGCGTAGGGGCAGCGCGGGGCGAACCGGCAGCCGATCGGCGGATGCACCAGATCGGGCGGACGACCGCCGATGACGCTGAGCCGGGTGTGGCTGGGGTCGGCCATCTTCGGGATGCTGGCGAGCAGTGCCTCGGTGTAGGGCATCTTCATCGCGGCGAACAGACGGCGGGTGGGAGCCTTCTCGACGAGCTTCCCGCCGTACATCACGGCGATCTCGTCGGTGTGGCCGGCGACCACACCGAGATCGTGGGTGACGAGCACGAGCGACATGTTGCGGTCTCGGCGCTGCTCACCGAGCAGGTCGAGGATCTGGGCCTGCACGGTCACGTCGAGGGCGGTGGTCGGCTCGTCGGCGAAGAGCGCGGTGGGGCCGCACGCCATGGCGATCGCGATCATCACGCGCTGGCGCATGCCGCCCGACAGCTCGTGCGGGTACTGCTCGAGACGGCGATCCGGCTCGGGGATGCGAACGTCCTGCAGCAGGCGCCGTGCGGTCGCGGCTGCGTCGGCGTGCGACATCCCGAGGTGGATGCGCAGCGGCTCGGAGATCTGGGCCCCGATCTTCATCAGCGGGTTCAGCGAGGTCATGGGATCCTGGAAGATCATCGCCATTTCCTTGCCCCAGATCGAGCGCATCTGCTTGCGTCCGAGATTGCCGACCTCGCGGCCGGCGAACTTGATGCTGCCGCCCCGCTCGGTCCCGCGGGTGGGGAGCAGGCCCATGATGCTGCGCGACAGGATCGTCTTGCCGGAGCCGCTCTCGCCCACGATGCCGAGGGACTGCCCGCGGTCGAGGCTGAAGCTCACGCCGTCGACGGCTCGCACCATGCCACGAGGCGTACGGAAATGCGTGGTGACGTCCTTGAGCTCGAGCAGCGGTCCGGCGATGTCGCGTGTCGCGGCCTGGGTGACGTTGACCGGCTGACTCATACGGAGGCCTCTCTGATGTCGAAGCGGCGGGCGAGTTCATCGCCGAGAAGGTTGAACGACAGCACGGTCAGGAAGAGCATGGCGCACGGGAACACCGTGGCCCACCAGGCCTTGTCGATGTCGTCGCGGGCGATGTCGATCATCTTGCCCCAGGTGTGCGGGCTCTCGACGCCCAGGCCGAGGAAGGCGAGGCCCGCCTCGGCGGCGATGAGGATGCCGAGGCCCGTGAACGCCACGGTGAGCATCGCCGGTACCAGGTTGGGGAGCAGCTCCCGGAAGATGATCCGGCTGCGGTTCGCGCCGAGGCTCCGGGCGGCCATGACGAACTCTCGCTCTCGCAGCGTGAGTGTCTGGGCGCGCACGATCCGGGCGAACGGGGCGACCGCGACCAACCCGAGCGTGAGGGTGATCTGCCAGGTGCGCGTGCACCACGAGAGCCAGCTGTAGACGTCCTTCAGGTCGTCGAGGCGCAGGATCAGGATGAGGGCCAGCAGCAGCGGAGGGATGGACAGCAGGCAGTCGGTGAAGATCGACGAGATGCGGTCCGTCCAGCCACGGAAGTAGCCCGAGATCACACCGACGAAGCCGCCGACGATCAGCCCGACCAGCGTGGCACCGACACCGATGGTGAGTGTCACCTTCGCGCCGTAGATGCAGTGGGAGAAGATGTCCTCGGCGCTCTTGCCGGTACCGAACCAGTTGTCCGCGTTGGGAGCGAGGTACTTCGCCGCCTTGCCGTTGACCCGCACCTTCGTGCTGTACGGGTACATGATGCTCTGCACCACGGACGGTGCGTAGTTGGCGAGCAGGGTGAGCGTGGTGAGGCCGACGAGCCAGACGATGCTGAACACCACCGAGAACCGGGGGATGTGGAGTCGCTTGCGCAGCGATTCCTTCGGTGGCGGTGCGTCGGCCGGCATCTCGACGGCGGGAGCTTCGATGGTTGCGGTCATGGGTACCTCAGCTCAGCGCGCGCATCTGGCGGATGCGGGGGTCGATGAGGGCATACGACAGGTCGACGGCGAGGTTCACCAGGACCACCGTCGCGACGATGAGCGCCGAGAGGGCCTGGACCACGAACAGATCCTTGCTCAGGATCGTCGACACGAGCAGTGTGCCCATTCCTTTCATGTTGAAGAGCTGTTCGACGACGATCGCGCCGCCGACGATGCCGGCGAGCTGCAGACCGATCGACGTGACGACCGAGAACAGTGAGTTGCGCAGCGCGTGACGCCAGAGGATCCGCTGGGTCGACACCCCTTTGGCGCTGGCGAGCGTGATGAAGTCGCTCTGCAGGGTGCGGACCATGTCGGCTCGGAGTAATCGACTGAAGACCGCGCCGACGGGGAGCGAGAGTGCGAGCACGGGCAGGGCGAAGTTCTTGATGTGGCCGATCGGGTCGTCCCACGGGTAGATCTTCTCACCGGTTCGCGGGAACCAGCCGAGGTGGATCACGAACAGCTGGATCAGCAGCACACCCATGACGACGGGCGGGATGGCGACGAAGGCGAACGACGAGACGCTGAGGAACTTGTCACGGACCGAGTCGCGCTTGTAGGCCTGGAAGACGGCCACGGGGATGGCGACGATGATCGCCAGGATCAGCGAGTAGACCCCGAGGAACAGGGTGACGAGCACCCTGGTGCCGATGTAGGTGGACACCGGCAGGTTCTGCTGCACCGACACGCCCATGTCGCCGGTGACCATGCCCTTCAACCAGAACCAGTACTGGACGATGAGACGAGAGTTGAGGTGGTAGCGGGCGGTGACTTCGTCGATCTGCGCTTGGGTGACGGTGCCGCCGAGCATGGTGCGGGCGGGGTCCCCGGGATGATTCATGCCGAGTCGCATCAGCACCATCAGGCCGAAGGTGACGATGAAGAAGACGACGGCAAAGCGGAGCAGGCGTTGAACCAGGTAGCGCACCAAGGACCTCGGAAGTGAGAGAGCGAGAGGGGCAGGTGGGGTGTGCGGCCGGAGCCGCACACCCCACGAGTCATGTCAGGTGTTCGAGGTGACTACTGGTCGACCCACACGGTGTGGAGCCAGAACTGGCCGGAGAACCCGGCACCGTCACGGCTCTTGGTCCCGTCGGGGAGGACCCAGTCGCCCAGACCGTGCACCGACGGCTTGTGCGGGGTGCCCCAGAGGGTCCACGAGGTGGGGATCTGGTAGCAGTTCTCGGCAAACGTGCGGTTGATGTCCTCCGCTGCAGCCTTCCGTTCGGCCGGGTCGGCCGAACTGCGGGCGGTTGCCAGATCGGCATCGACCTTCGGATCGTTGATGCGTCCGAAGTTCAGCGACAACCCACCGTCGGTGGTGCCCGAGGCACTGTTCCACCAGAAGTTCTGGGCATCGACGTTGATACCGGCGTGGTTGCGCCAGCCGTACATGTAGAACGTCGGATCGCCGAGCAACGCCAGGGTGATGAACTGGTCCTGGGGCACGACGTCGATCGTGGTGTTCACGCCGATCTGGTCCCAGTAACCCTTGAGCAGTTCGGCAGTCTGATCGCCGATGCGGTCAGCGGTGTGGCCGTAGTGGACGTCGACGGACGTCGCTCCGGTCGCTGTCTTGTACTCCTCGATGAGCTTCTTGGCGCCCTCGATGTCCTGGTCCGTGCTGAACCCGTTGTCGTCGAGGTAGCCCTCCTGGCCGGGAGAGAACAGGCCGTTGGCCGGCTGCAGGATGCCACCGGCGGTCAGGTCGATGAGCTCGGTACGGTCGATGGCCATCGACAGTGCACAGCGGACCCGGGCATCACTCGTCGGGCCCGGCTTGGCCAGGTCGATGAGGATGTAGTTGGTCTCGGTGTAATCGGTCTGCTCGGCCATCGGGAACTCGTCGGGGGTCTCCCGGAAGTCGGAGATCACCTGGGCCGACGACGTCGACGTGATGTCGATGTTGCCGTCCTGCAGCGCCTGCTCCGCCGTCTGGCTGTCCTCGATCACCTTGAAGGTGATCTTGTCGAGGTACGGCAACTGCACGCCGTCGGCGTCCTTCTGCCAGTAGTTCGGGTTGCGGGTCACGACGAGGGCGTCGCGAGGTGCGTAGCTCTGGACGATGAACGGTCCAGAACCCACCGGCATCGATGCGACCGTCGGGTCGGCCTTGGCCGCGTCGAGGTACGCAGGGCTGGCGATGAGGCCCCACTGGCCGCACAGGTAGAAGTCGAAGCCGGGCCACGCGATCGGGTTGGCGCCGTCGCCGTCCTTACCGGTGAACAGCTTGAACGTGTAGTCGTCGATGACCTCCGACTTGAAGGCGGTCGTGCTGTCGCCGGGGGTGGTGCGGGCGAGGTCGTTGAGCGCCTTGCTCACGAGCAGACCGCTGCCGGTCTCGTTGAGGTTGCGGAGCACGGCGGCGCCGTCGACCGGCGTGCCGTCGGTGAAGCTGATGCCCTGGCGGATCTTGATGGTCCACTCGGTGTAGGCATCGTTGTGCTCGATGCTCTCCGCGAGCACGCCGTGCACCTTGAGGTCGTCGCCGACGGCGGCGACCGGGTCGTAGAACGAGCGAGCGCGCTGCTGGCAGTAGCTGTCGCACTGCATCGCGGCCGGCGTCCACGGGTTGGCCACTTCGGCCTCGCCGCTGACGACCAACTGGCCGCCCGTGACGGGCTTCATGGCCGGCGTGGTCGTGTCCGGCACCGTGGTCTCACCAGGGGCCGCCGTCGTGTCGGGGCCTCCAGTGGTCTCGGCGGTCGTGGTGGCCGTGCTCGCCCCGTCGTCCTTCTTGCTGCAGGCAACGGTGAGCAGCCCGAGGCTGACCAATCCCGCTACGAGAATTCGACCGGATCGCCCGGTCGATCGTGTGATTCCCACGTACTTTCCCCCTTCGATCATGAACGTTGTGTGCCGATGCGTCACAGTGGATGTGACCCCCATCACACCTCGGCGAAGCGCACCTTAGCCACATCGATGTGAGTCTCGGCAACATGGAGGTACGGTCCCCGTCGTGCGACCCCTCCGCCACGACCATGTCGCCGTGCCGTTGCCCAAGCGCTACTCGCCCACGCATCGTGGGTACGCGGAAGGGATGGCTCGTCACGCGGCAGCGACCGCCGCGGGGAGCGTCTCGTACCGGGACCCGGTGACCGGCTTCACGGTCTTCACCGCGCAGTTCCTCGCGGACCGCGATTACTGCTGCGACAGCGGTTGTCGGCACTGTCCCTACGAGGCGCGCACGCCACCGGAGCACTAGCGTCGCAGCATGCCGAAGGATCCCACGCCGACCCTCAAGATCGAGCCCGGCAGCAGGTTCGCCCTGCGCCGACACGACACCGACGACACGTTCGGATGGGAGAAGGAGTGGGCGAAGGCGGAGCTCGAACGGGTGAAGGCCCGCATCGACGTCCTGCAGCAACGACTGTTCGCGGAGAACCGCCACAGCGTCCTGCTGGTCCTGCAGGCGATGGACGCCGCCGGAAAGGACGGCACGATCCGCAACATCCTGTCGGGCCTCAATCCAGCGGGTGTCTCGGTCACCGGCTTCAAAGCCCCGGGAGGGCCCGAGGCGCAACACGACTACCTGTGGCGCGTTCATGCCGTCACGCCGACCCGCGGCACGATCGGCATCTTCAATCGCAGCCACTACGAGGACGTGCTCGTCGTCCGGGTGAAGGAACTCGTGCCGAAGTCGGTGTGGTCGAAGCGATTCGGCCACATCAACGCGTTCGAACAGATGCTCACCGACGAGGGGACCACGGTGGTCAAGTGCTTCCTCCACGTCTCGAAGGACGAACAACGAGAGCGACTGCAGGAGCGTGTCGACAACCCCGAGAAGCGGTGGAAGTTCCGCGCGGGGGACCTCGACGATCGGGCGCTGTGGGCCGAGTACCAGAAGGCGTACGAGGACGCGATCCGGCGGACGTCGACGAAGAGTGCGCCGTGGTACGTGGTGCCGGCGGACCGCAACTGGGTACGCAACCTCGCAGTCGCGCGCATCCTCCTGAACACCCTGGAGAAGATGCACCCGAGGCTGCCACCCGAAGAACCCGGCATCGAGGGCACCGTCGTCGTTTGACGAATTGTAAAGTCGCTCCTCAGATGTCCGTGCTCGTCCCCACCTCCCTCGACGCTGCCCTGCAGGCGCTCGCCGTCGCACCCGACGCCACCGTGCTGGCCGGTGGCACCGACCTCATGGTCGAGATCAACGGTGGCCACCGCAAGGTCGCCGACACCGTGGTCGCGGTCAACCGGGTGCCGGAACTGTGCACCTGGTTCCACGACCCACGATCGGACACGTTGCGCATCGGCGCCGGCGTGACCTACGCGGAGATCGAGCAGGAGCCGATCTCTCGATGGGTGCCGGCGCTCGCCCAGGCCGCTCGAACGGTCGGTTCTCCTCAGATCCGGCATGCCGCCACGATCGGCGGCAACGTCGGCACCTGCTCGCCCGCCGGCGACGGCCTTCCGGTGTTGGCTGCGCTCGACGCCGTGGTCGAGCTGCAGTCGGCGACCGGCACGCGGCTGGTCCCCTTCGGTGAGTTCATGGTCGGGCCGAAACGCACCGTGCGTCGACCGGGAGAGCTGATCACCGCGGTCACGGTCCCGGTCCTGCCGGGGTGGCAGGGCTATGCGAAGGTGGGCGTCCGCAACGCGATGGTGATCGCAGTGGCGAGCGCAGCCCTGGTGGTCGGCGACGGGTCGGTGGCACTCGCGCTCGGGTCGGTGGGCCCCGTCATCCTCCGCTGTCCCGAGGTCGAGGCATTGGTGGCGGACCTCGCCGACTTCGGCGCGCGTCGGATGTCCCCCCAAGCCGTCGACCGCTGCCGCGAGGCTGCTCGACGCACGGCGCGACCGATCGACGACCACCGGTCGACCGCCGACTACCGCAGGCACGCCGTCGGCGTGCTCACCGGTCGGCTGCTGAGGAGGGCGTTCCCGAATGAGTGACACGACGAGCGAAGCACTCGACGAGCACCTCGTGTACACGTTGCACGTCAACGGCGCGAGTCGGGAAGTGCGCGATGCGTGGGCGGGTGAGAGCCTCCTCTACGTCCTGCGCGAGCGGTTGGGTCTCATGGGCAGCAAGGGTGCGTGTGAGCAAGGGGAGTGCGGCTCCTGCAGCGTGCTCGTCGACGGCAACCTCGTGTGCGGGTGCCTCGTGCTCGCGGCGAGCGCGACCGGCCAGCAGATCGTCACCATCGAAGGTGTCGCGCCCCAGGGAGTGCCGAGCGACGTGCAGCAGGCGTTCGTCGACGCCGGCGCCGTCCAGTGCGGGTTCTGCACTCCGGGTCTGATCATGGCTGCGCACTCACTGCTCGAACGGTCGTCGCAGCCCTCGGAGATGGAGATTCGCGAGGAGCTGTCCGGGAACATCTGCCGCTGCACCGGCTACGGCCGCATCATCGATGCCGTCCAACGAGTGGCGGTCTCGCGACGCGCAGGTGCCCAGTGACCGACGCAGCGGTTCGCAGCGGCGTGGCCGGTCGGCTCGGTGAGAGCGCGCTGCGTCCCGACGGCATCGCGAAGGTGCAGGGCACGTTCGAGTTCTCCGGCGATCGATCGGCCGACGGGTTCCTGTGGGGAGCCACGCTGCGATCGCCCCACCCGTACGCGCGGATCCTGCGCATCGACGTGTCCGGTGCGTGGAGGATCGACGGTGTCCAGGCGATCGTCACCGCGGAGGATGTTCCCGGTGTCGCGACGTACGGACTGATCAGCCACGACCAGCCGGTGTTCGCGCGAGACGTCGTCCGCTTCGTCGGCGAGCCCGTCGCAGCGGTGGCCGCGGACCATCCCGAGACCTGCCGGCGGGCACTCGACGCGATCGTGGTGGAGTACGAGGTGCTCGAGCCGCTCACCGACCCCGAACGGGCGGTGGACGGGTCCCACCCTCCGATCCATCCCGAGGGCAACGTCATCCGTCACCAACGCATCGTGCGCGGTGACCAAGATCTGCAGGGCGCCGTGGTCGTCGAGGGCGACGTACGAGCTGGGCATGCAGGATCAGGCCTTCCTGGGTCTCGAGGCCGCAGTGGCGGTACCCGACCCCGGCGGTGCCGGGGTGGAGCTCCACGTGGCCACACAGTGGCTCCACGAGGATCGCACGCAGATCGCCAAGTGCCTCGCCCTGCCCGAGGAGAAGGTCCGACTCGTGCTCGGCGGTGTGGGCGGCGCGTTCGGGGCTCGTGAGGACATCAGTCTGCAGGTCCACACCTGCCTCCTCGCACTCCGTACGGGGCGGCCGGTGCGGATGGCCTACAGCCGTTCGGAGAGCTTCCTCGGCCACGTCCACCGCCACCCGTGTCGGATCTGGATGCGACATCACGCCGATGCGGAGGGGCATCTGCTCCGCGTCGAGGCACGATTCGTGTTCGACGGAGGCGCCTATGCCTCCACCTCCTCGGCCGTGCTCCTCAACGGGATCACGCACACCCAGGGCCCGTACCGTTGCGAGAACGCCACGGTCGACGGATGGGCGGTCCGCACCAACAACCTGCCGTGTGGTGCGATGCGCGGGTTCGGTGTGGTGCAGGCGTGCTTCGCCCACGAGGGGCAGATGGACAAGCTGGCCGCTGCGTGCGGTCTCGACCCGGTCGAGATCCGTCTTCGCAACGCGATGCGGACCGGGGACCGGCTCATCACCGGTCAGGTCGTCGAGAGCGTGGCTCCGGTGGAACGGCTCATCCGCGAGCTCGCCGAGCTGCCGCTGCCCGACGAACCCGTCGGCGGTCGCGACGGCGACCCGCTGAGGCTGCCCGGCGGTGCCGGCCTCACGGCCGACGCGGGCCACGTGCGACGGGGGATCGGATGGGCGGTCAGCATCAAGAACCTCATGTACAGCGAGGGCTTCGACGACTTCTCCACGGCTCGCGTCCGGCTCGCCGATGGGGTGGCCACCGTCAAGTTCGCCACGTCCGAGGTCGGCCAGGGCTTCGTGACCTTGGCCGGTCAGATCGCACGTTCCGTGCTGGGTGTCGACGAGGTCGTACTCGCGCCCATCGACACCTCGATCGGGTCTGCCGGTTCGACCTCCGCGTCACGCCAGACATGGATGAGCGGCGGTGCGGTCGACGGGGCGTGCCGGCTGGTGCGCGAGCGGCTCTTCGAGGCGGTGGGCTCCGCGCACGACATCGACCCCCTTCGACTCGCCATCGACGGCACCGACGTCGTCGACACGATGGGCACGCTGCGCGTCTCGGTGACCGATGCGACCACGGGGATCGAGCTCGACGAGACCTTCGAGCATCACCATCGGCCCACCGAGGACCTCGACGAGCTGGGTCAGGGCAACTGTCACACCGCGTTCGCGTTCGCCGCGCATCGAGCCGTGGTCGACGTCGACGCCGAACTGGGCCTCGTCAAAGTCGTCCAGGTCGCCACGGTCCAAGACGTCGGTCGAGCCCTGAACCCGCTGAGCGTGACGGGCCAGATCGAGGGTGGGATCGCCCAGGGCGTCGGTCTCGCCGTGATGGAGGAGATCGTCCTCGTCGACGGTCATGTCCGGAACGCGAGCTTCACCGACTACCTGCTGCCCACGTTCCTCGACATGCCCGATGTCGTGATCGGGTTGGTCGAGGAGCCCGAACCGCAGGCGCCGCTCGGCGCCAAGGGCGTGGGGGAGCCTCCCACCGTGTCGAGCACCCCGGCCGTGGTCGCGGCGCTCCGCGATGCGCTCGGCAAGGACCTCCGTCGTGTCCCGGTTCGTCCGAGTGACATCGTCTTCTGACGTTTCGCTGCCGCAGATTTTCTTCGGTTAGGTTGAGCGGCGTGTCGAACGAGCGCGAAATCATGACCTGGCAGATCTTCGGCGATGCGTCGCGTGTGCTCGCCCAGATGGTGGCCGACGACTACGAGCCCGACATGATCCTCTCGATCGCCCGAGGCGGTCTGCTCATCGGGGGCGCGCTCGGCTACGCCCTGTCGGTGAAGAACGTCTACACGATGAACGTCGAGTTCTACACCGGTGTCGATGAGCGTCTGGAGGTGCCTCGCATCCTCCCGCCGGCACCCGATTTCGTCGACGTCAGCCACGCGCGGATCCTCATCGCCGACGACGTGGCCGACACCGGTCACACGTTGCGCAGTGTGCAGGACTTCTGTGCGGGCAAGGTGGCAGAGGTACGGACGGCGTGCCTCTACGAGAAGGGTCATTCGGTGGTGAAGTGCGACTACGTCTGGAAGCGCACCGACCAGTGGATCAACTTCCCGTGGAGCGACAAGGAACCCGTCGCCAAGCGTGACTGGTCCGTCAAGGACGCCTGACCATGCCTCGGCTCCGGGTCCACGCGTACTCGATGTCGCTCGACGGATACGCCGCTGGACCGGACCAGGACGAGGAACACCCGCTCGGTCGCCGCGGCGAACTGCTGCACGACTGGATCTTCACCACCCGTACCGGTGCGGCCATGATCGGTGCCGGTGCCGACGGCAATGACGGCATCGACGAGGACCTGGTGGCCGAGGGCTTCGTCAGGGATCGGCGCCACCATCATGGGGCGCAACATGTTCGGACCCGTGCGCGGCGAATGGGCTGACGCCGACTGGCGAGGCTGGTGGGGTGATGAGCCGCCCTTCCACCACCCGGTGTTCGTGATGACCCACCACGAGCACCCACCGATCGAGATGAGCGGTGGCACGACGTTCCACTTCGTCACGGGTGGGCCCGCAGAAGCGCTCGCCCGTGCCACCGAGGCGGCGGGTGATCTCGACATCCGACTCGGCGGCGGAGCCTCGACGGTTCGCCAGTTCCTCGCGCTCGGACTCGTCGACTCGCTGCACATCGCAGTCGTGCCGGAGTTGCTGGGCAGCGGTGAGCGTCTGTTCGAGCACGGGGTCGCGGCCACCGGCTACCGGGTGTCGATGACCGCAGGGCTCGCCAACGTCGCCCACTTCTTCCTCGACCGCGAACCCTGAGCCGCAGGCTCCCTAGACGTGAGGTGTACGGCGTCACCAGGTGACGCCGTGAGCCTCACGTCAGACCGCGTTGCGCAGCACGGTCAGCGCCGCATTCCGTCCGCTCGCGCCCCACACGCCGGCGCCGGGGAACGTTGCCGCGCCGGTGAGATACAGACCCTTCACGTCGGTCTCGTAGCGGGTGAGTTCGGGGTTCTTGTTCCGCATCGCCGCGAGGGGACCGCCGGCGAACGAGGTTGCGTGCCCATGGGGGAGATGGAACTCTCGCTCGTATCGATCGGGGGTCATCGCCCGCCAGTCGACGATGGTGTCCGCGAAACCCGGCTCGACCAGATCGGCGAACAATTCGAGCCAGCGCGCCGGCTCGGGGCTGCTCGCCCATCCACCGGCGAGCGCGTACGGGGTGAACAGTGCCTCGAGGCTCAACACGTGCCGACCGGCCGGTGCCAGGGTGTCGTCGCAGACCGACGGGACGTTGGCGATGAACCCGGGACGCTCGAGCATCCGTGCGGACTGCATCAACTGGTACGCGCGGTGCATCTCGGCGATGGACGGTGCGATGGCGATCGACGCGGCGAGATCTCCTGTCAGCCCCGCCTGCTCGGCCGCGCGCAGATGCGGAACCCTGGTGAGGATCGCGTCGATCTTCGACTCGTAGCCGTCGTCGTGAGGGATCTCGCTCCATCGACGCACGAGGTCGCGAGCCTGCGGGGGAGGATCCTTGAGCCAGTTGAGGAACGTGTCGTGCGGGTTGCAGGCCGACACGACCACACCGGCGGTGACTTCGCTGCCGTCCTCGAATGCAACGCCTCGAACGGTGTCGGCCTCGCAGGTGATCGAGGTGACCTTGGTCGACGTGCGTAGCGTGCCCCCGGCCTTCTCGAACGCGGCGAGCAGCGTTCGTGGCACCATTCCGCTCCCGCCGATCGGCCGACCGACCGTCCCGACGTGTCGGACGGCGTAGGTCAGCGCGCCGAGGCCGCTGCCGTCGGTCTCGGGAGAGATGCCCCACACCATCGGGCCGACGAGGAGACCGGGCGCCTGCAGGGCGTCGACGCGGAAGTACTCGCGCATCACCTCGGCCGCGCTGCGTCGGCTCCAACGCATGAGCGTGCTCACGCCCCGGCCCTTCTTCTCGAGCACCTTTCGGGTGAGGCCGGAGAACGAGGGCGGATCGTTCGCCGCGTCGAACACGAGGCGGACGACGGGCATCGCAGCCTTGAGATACCGCCGGTAGCCGTCGACCTCGCCGGGATAGTTGCGCCCGATCGAATCCAGCGTCTCTTCCACCGAGTGGTAGCTGGCCCAGGCCGGGCCGCCTCCCCAGGTGAGGTTGAGCTGCGACGGTTCGAGGTTCGTGTAGACCAGCCCCAGATCGGCGAGGCCCAACTCGTCGCTGATCGGGGTGGTGCGAAACGTGATGTGGTCGCAGTTGCAGATGTTGACCATCGCGCCGGCGAACTCCTCGCTGGCGGCCGTTCCACCGACGTCGTGGCGGGCCTCGATCAGCAGCGTCCGAAGGCCACCGCGCGCCAGGTACGCGGCGCACACCAGACCGTTGTGCCCGGCTCCGATGACGATGGCGTCGTAGTCGCGCGTGGTCATCCGGACATTCTTGCGGTCGAGCCGTGTCGGAGGCGAAAACGAGCAGCGTGACAACTAAGTTGGCGGGCCATGAGCACCCCTTCCGATGACCCGCGGCCCGACAACCACCGTCTCGAACTCGTCGAGGCGATCCTGCTCTCGATCGCAGCGGTGCTGGCCGCATGGACCGGTTTCCAATCGGCGAAGTGGAGCGGCGTGCAGGCGAACAGCTACAGCATGGCGGGCGCCAGCCGTGTCGAATCGACTCGTCAGTCCGCCCAGGCGGGCCAGCAGACCACGGTCGACGTCGTGTCGTTCACGCAGTGGTTGCAGGCGATGCAGGCCGAAGGTCTGCTCGATCAGCCGGCGGACTCCAACGCCGGGTACGTGCCCGACACGACCAAGCTGTCGGGCTTCCTCTACGAGCGCTTCCGCCCCGAGTTCAAGACAGCCGTCGACGCGTGGGTGGCCACCCACCCGCGCACCAACGCCGATGCTCCGACCACGCCGTTCGCGATGTCGGAGTACAAGGTCGCGGCGTCGATCGAGGCCGATCGGCTGCAGCGGCTCGCAGAGGACCAAGCAGCTCGAGCGAGGCGCGCCAACCAACGCTCCGACAACTACGTGCTGATGACGATCATGTTCGCGACGGTGCTCTTCTTCGCGGGGATCAGCTCGAAGATGACCACGTTCCGGGCACGAGCCCTGCTCCTCGGTGTGGCGATGACGATCCTCGTCGCGGCGATCGTCATCGTCCTGACGTTCCCCAAGCAGGTCTGACGGGCCTTCGCCCGCGTGCCGGTGCCCGGGTAACGTTCGATCGTGACTCACCACGTTCGCCGATTCGCCGACCTCACCGGCCCGCAGGTGGCCGAGCTGCTCTCCGAGCGGAGCATCCTCGTCCAGCCGCTCGGTGCGATCGAGCAGCACGGACCACACCTCCCGCTCAGCACGGACAGCGTCGTCGCGACCGCCGTCGCCGAGGCAGCTGTGGCCGAGGTCGGCGAGGAGCTCGACGTGTGGCTGCTCCCGACGCTCGAGTACACCAAGAGCAACGAGCATGCGTGGAGTCCCGGCACCGTGTGGCTCTCCGCCACGACGCTGCTCGCCGTGCTCGACGACCTCGGGCGCTGCGTCGCCACGACGCCCGCCAAGCGTCTCGTGTTCCTCAACGGCCACGGCGGCAACAGCGCGCTCCTCAACGTGGCCAACCGCGAGATCCGGCTCGCCCACGGCCTGATGACGTTCCTCACCCACCCCGGCGTCCCCGCCGATCAGGGTGGGACCTCGCCGGCGGCCGAGCTGGGGATGGGCGTGCACGGCGGCACCGACGAGACGTCGATGATGCTGCACCTCGCTGGGCACCTCGTGCGGATGGACCTCGCCGAACGGCGCGTGCCCGAGGCGATCGCCGACAACTCGTACGTGCGCTTCGGTGGCCGTGTGTCCTTCGGCTGGATGTCCAACGACTTCTTCCCCGACGGCTACATCGGCGATCCCACGGCCGCCTCGGCCGAGCTCGGCAAGGAGCTCTTCGAGGGCTCGGTGCCGCGGCTTCTGTGAGGCACTTCGCGAGATCGCCGCGTTCAACTTCGGTCGCCCGGCATGACCGCGCCGTCGACGGGCCACGAGCAGCTCCGCGTCGACGGTGACCGCCTGTGGTCCCGGCTCGCCGCCCTCGGCGAGATCGGCGCCGTACACGGCCCGAACGGCGAACACGGCAGCGCACGCCTGGCTCTGACCGATGCCGATCGCGAGGGCCGTGATCTCGTGGTCGGTTGGATGCACGACCTCGGCCTCGACGTGAGCATCGACGCCATCGGCAACGTGGTGGGCACCCGCGCGGGGACCGACCCGTCGGCCGCCCCGGTGATGATCGGCTCGCACATCGACACCGTCCGCACCGGGGGCTGGTTCGACGGCAACCTCGGCGTGCTCGGCGGCCTGGAGGTGGTGGAGACGCTGGCCCAACACGGCATCGTCACCCGTCATCCCATCAGCGTCGGCTTCTTCACCAACGAGGAGGGCGCTCGCTTCCAGCCCGACATGCTGGGCAGCCTGGTCTACGTCGGCGGGCTCGGGCTCGAGGACGCGCTCGACATCTGCGCCGCCGACGACCAGGCGCGGCTCGGCGATGAGCTGCAACGCATCGGCTACGCCGGGCCCACGCCGTGTCCGGCGGCAACCTCTCCGCATGCGTACGTGGAGCTGCACATCGAGCAGGGGCCGGTGCTCGAGGACGAGGGCATCACCATCGGAGCGGTGACCGGTGTCCAGGGCATCTCGTGGACCGAGCTCACCATCACGGGGCAATCGGCTCACGCCGGGACCACACCGATGCGCCTCCGTCACGATCCCGGGTACGTGGCGGCCGAGATCATCACTGGGGTGCGGGCACTCGCGAAGGCGATGGGTGGTTCCCAGGTGGCGACGGTCGGTCGCTGCGAGTTCCGACCGAACCTGGTCAACGTCGTGCCCTCCGAGATCACGCTCACCGTGGACCTCCGCAACACCGACGAGATCGCGCTCCGCCAGGCGGAGGCAGTCTTCGAAGCGCTGTGCGAACGGCTCGCCGCCGACGAGGGCGTGACGATCGACCGGCGGACCCTTGCCCGGTTCGAGCCGGTGGAGTTCGACGCCCACATGATCGACCTGGTCGAGTCGACGGCGCAGCGGCTGGGCCACTCGACCCGCCGCATGCCGAGCGGTGCCGGTCACGACGCCCAGATGCTCGCTCGCGTGTGCCCCACCTCGATGGTGTTCGTGCCCAGTGTGAACGGGCTGTCCCACAACATCGCCGAGTTCACGAAACCCGCCGACATCGCCGCGGGAGCCGATGTGCTGCTCCAGGTCGTCCTCGCCCGCGCCGACCCCGCGTGACATCACCCCGCGCCTGGTAGAACGAGGCTCCATGGGTGTGCTCATCGACAACCCGCTCCTGCTGTTGTTCCTCGTGGTGGGCGTGGGGGCCGCCCTCGGGACCGTGCGCGTCAAGGGCATCGCGCTCGGCCCGGCGGCCGCGCTGTTCGTCGGTCTCGCCGTGTCCGCCGCCGACGACCGCCTCGCCAACACCCCGGCGATCGTGCCCCAGATCGGGTTGGCCCTGTTCATCTACACCGTCGGACTCGCGAGTGGACCGTCGTTCCTCGCCGAGCTTCGCCGGGGTGGTGCCCGAGTCCTCGTCGGTGTCACCGTCCTGCTGGTGCTGTTCTCACTCGCCGTCGTCGGCGTGGGCGACCTGTTCGACCTCGACATCGGCGCACGCTCGGGCCTGTTCGCCGGTTCGCTCACCAACACGCCCGCGTTGTCCGCCGCGTTGACCGGGCTGTCGAAGAAGATCGCCGACGGCTCGGTCACCGATCCCGTCGTCGGTTACTCGTTGGCGTACCCGTTCGGCGTGCTGACGATGCTGCTCGCCGCCCACTGGTCCCTACGCCGCAGCCGGCGCGCCGAGGGTGGCACGTCGTCGACCCGCGAGGCGGGCAGCACGAACGCGACCAGTGCCACCGTGCGCGTGCTGCGCACCGATCTGCCTGCACTCGGAGAGCTGCGCCATTGGCAGGGGGCCACGCTCGCGTTCGGCCGGGCGGAACACGGCGGCCAGGTGCAGTTGGCCACCACCGACCTGTGCCTCGTCCCGGGTGACCTCTGCACCGTGATCGGCGCACCCGAGGACGTCGGACGATTCCTGGAGTGGGCGGGGGAGCGCAGCACCCGTCACCTGGCGCTCGATCGGGCACTGCTCGACTTCCGACGGATCTCGGTCTCGAACCGCAAGCTGGCCGGGAGCCACCTGCGCGAACTCGACCTGGAGGGACGGTTCGGTGCGACGGTCACCAGGGTTCGGCGTGGTGACGCCGACCTCGTCGCCGACGGCGACTTCGTGCTCCGACTCGGTGACCGCCTGCGGGTGGTCGGCCCTGCAGCACGGCTCGGGCAGGTCGCGGTCCTGCTCGGCGACTCGGACCGCAGCCTCGGTGAGGTCGACGCGATGGGTTTCGCACTCGGGATGAGCATCGGACTCTTGATCGGGCTGATCAGCGTGCCCCTGCCCGGCGGTGGCCAGGTCGAGCTCGGAGTCGGCGGCGGACCGCTCATCGCCGGCCTGGTGCTGGGGACGCTGTCGCGCACCGGTCCGATCACCTGGCAGATCCCTCACGCGGCGAACCTCACGCTGCGCCAACTCGGCATCCTGATGTTCCTCGGCTCGATCGGCATCCGCTCGGGCGCCACGTTCGCCGACGCCGCCGGCACCGCGATCGGGCTCCGACTCGCCATCGCGGCGACAGCGCTGACCCTGGCCCTGGCGGTCGCCTCGTTGTTCCTCACCCGGCTGCTCCGCTCCGATCCGGTCTCCGCTGCGGGCCAGATCGCCGGCATCGAGACCCAACCAGCGGTGCATGCGTACGCCTCCGAGGCCTCCAAGGGCGACCAGCGGGTCGACGCCGGCTACGCGCTCGTGCTGCCGCTGGCGATGATCGTCAAGCTGATCCTCGTCCAACTGCTCATCTGACGCACACGAAAGGGGCGCCGGCCGAAGCCGACGCCCCTCTGCGGAACTCCGTGTCTGCCGTACTCGATCAGAGCTTGATCGAGGTGTCGAGGAACTCGTTGGTGACGATGTCCTCGGCCTTCAGACCGGCCTTGGGCGGGCTGTCCTGGGCCGTGTAGACCGGGATCGCCTTGGCGATCAGGTCGTTCGACGCGGGCCATGTCGAAGCTGCCCATCACGCCGTCGGTGCCGTTGGCGACGAGGCCGTCCTTCTTGATCGTGGCCACGCCGTAGTCAGCGGTGCCCTGGGTGTAGTTCCAACCGAAGTCGGCACCGAAGGTGGTCGCTGCATCCATGATGATGGCGTTGGTCGCGGTCGGCGAGTTGACGTAGTCGACGCTGGCCTGCTGGATGATCGGGACGAGCTTCTTGAAGCAGTCGGAGTACTTGGTGATGTTCTCCGGCTTGGTCGCGATCGACTCGGCGTAGTTCTTCCAACCGACGTCGTTGATGTACTCGTAGGCGACCGGCTTCATCCAGTCCGAGAGCTCCTTCTCGTACAGGTACGGCTCGGCCGAGCCGAAGCCCTGCTGGGCCGACTTGCCCTCGTCGGTCACGAACAGGCTCGGGTCACCGGTGTAGGAACCGTCGGTCTGATCCTTGGAGAGCACACCCGTGGAGGTGAGGAAGTCCATGTAGGCCGCGCCACCGAAGTAGCGGATCTTCACGCCGGCCTTGCCGAGATCGGCGATGCCCTTCACGTCCGGGTAGGTGGCCGGGTCCCACATGATCATCTGCGGGTTCTTCTCGAAGCCGGACTCGATCGCCATGGTCGGGAACGTGTCCGAGTTCTGGATCGCCTCGTCGGTGTACACGTAGCCCAGAAGGATGTTGTCGTTCTGGTACATGATCGAGGTGACGCTCTGGAAGTTCTGCGCCGCTCCACCCGACTGGATGGAGATCTTCACGCCGGTGTCGTTGCCCTTCGAGTCGACGAGCGGACCGGTGACGATGGCCTTCGCCTTGTCGATGGTGTAGCCCTTGCCGACCATCTGGTACAGGAAGCCGTGCTCGGCCTCGGGCATCCAGTCCGTCTGGATCGTGACGGTGTCGGGGCAGATGGTCTTGAGAACGCCTGCGCCGCCGGCGGCAGCCGTCGTGTCGGACGACGACGAGTCGTCACCACACGCGGCAAGTGCCATGACAGCGGCCAGTGAGCAGGCGAGCAGCGTGGTGCTGCGGCGGTGTTGCATTGGTTTCTCCTTGTTGGGTTGTTCACGCTGAGGTTCGGGAGACTGCGGGCAGCCTCGGGGTGGATGGGGACCGTGGAGCCGCTGGGGTCAGCGGTTCGATTCGTGCCAGTGGCCCACCACGACCTTGGTGAGCCAACCGAACATCAAGAAGACGGTGACGCCGAGCGCGGCGATGATGATCAGGCCGCCGTAGATCTCGGGGAACTTGATCTTCTGGCGATACTCCTCGATGACGATGCCGATGCCGGGCTTGCTGCCCTGGCGGAAGAACTGCTCGCCGACGACGGCACCGACCACCGACAACCCGGCCGCGATGCGAAAGCCGGTGAAGATCGCCGGCATCGCGGAGGGGAACTGCAGCTTGCGCAGCCGAGTGAAGCGCGACACCTCGCTGAGGGTGAACAGATCGTGCTGGCCCTTGTCGGCGGAGAGCAGCCCGAACAGGGTGTTGCTCGCGATCGGGAAGATCGAGATCATCACGCAGACGAAGATGCGCGGCCCGAGGCCGCCGCCGAACACCGCGGCGATGACGGGCACCACCGCGAGGACGGGCGTGGCCTGCAGGGCCACGAGGTACGGGTAGACCGCACGCTCGGCCCACTTGGCGCGGGCCATGATGACCGCGAGGGTCATGCCGACGACGATGCTGACGAAGAGGCCGATGACCGACACGAAGGCGGTCCAGTACAGGCCGCCGAGCAGCTTGCGCCGGGGCGCCTGACGGAGGAATGCCTGGTCGACCACGGTGACCGGCGACGGCAGCAGGAAGCCGGGCTTGTCGAAGAGCATCCGCATGCCGGTGCGGTGCATCCACTCCCAGATCGCGAGGAAGATGATGAACGCGACGAGCGGGCCGATGACCGTGCTCCACTCGAACTTGTCCTGCGGCGTCGGCGGCGCGGCGTCGAGGACGCTGTCCTCGACCGCACCCGCGTCGGTGCCGGGCACGATGAAGGGGAACTCGGTCGAGCTCACGCGTGCGCTCCGCGGAGCTCGTAGGAGATCTTCCCGGCGAGGTTCGCGAACTCGGGATCGAAGCGGAGCTCCGGCAGCCGCGGGTACGCGAAGGGCACGTGGAACTCGGCGACGATGCGGCCCGGGCGAGCGCTCATGACGAGGACACGCGTGGACAGGAACACCGCCTCGCCGATCGAGTGGGTGATGAAGAGCCCGGCGAAGCGCTCACGCCCGAACAGCCCGATCACCTCGTCGTTGAGGCGCTCGCGGGTGATCTCGTCGACGGCGCCGAACGGCTCGTCGAAGAGGAAGACCTTGGGGTCCAGCACCAGCGTGCGCGCGAGCGAGGCGCGCATCTTCATGCCGCCGGAGAGCTGCTTGGGGTACTTCTTCTCGAAGCCGGACAGGCCGACCAGCTTGATGTTCTCCGCGGCGCGCCGCTGCCGCTCGCCCTTGGGCATGCCCTGGAGCTCGGCGAGCAGTTCGACGTTGTGCTGCACGTTGCGCCACTGCAGCAGCGTCGCGTCCTGGAACACGTAGCCCACCTGGGAGCGGTCGACGGACACGAAGCCGGTGGTCGGGGAGTGGAGGCCGCTGGCGATCTTGAGCAGGGTGCTCTTGCCGCAGCCCGAGGGGCCCACCACCGTGACGAACTCTCCGGGGTGCACCGAGAAGGAGGTCTCGCTGAGGGCGTGGGTGCCGTCGGGGTAGACCATCGACACCCCGTTGAACACCAGGGCGGGTGTGGGCACTGCGTTGTCCATCGCGGTCACCATAGTGGGAGCGTTCGTCGCGTCCCGCGTCGACTCGGCCATCAGTGCATCACCATCCCGCCACTCACGTTCATGGCCTGCCCGGTGCAGTATCGGGCCTCGTCAGAGGCCAGAAACACGGCCATGTCGGCCACTTCGCAGGGGTCGGCGCAGCGGCCCAACGGCGACATCGAGGACCACTTCTGCACCATCTCCGGCGTGCGGGTGGCGGCCCCCATCTCGGTGAGCACGTAGCCGGGGCAGATGCAGTTGGCGCGGATGCCGAGCGGGCCGAGCTCCATCGCCGTGACCCTGGTGAGGCCGATGACGGCAGCCTTCGACGCGGCGTAGTGCGCCTGGTTCGGTGAGCCGATCTTGCCGCCCATGCTCGCCATGTTGACGATGCAGCCACCACCACCGGCGATCATCGACCGTGCCGCGATCTGCGTGGTGAGCAGCATCGCCCGGACGTTGACGTCGAAGGTGAGATCCCAGTCCTCGACGGTGATGTCGAGCAGGGGCGCCATCCGCAGGATGCCGGCGTTGTTGACCAGGATGTCGATGCCCCCGAGTTGGGCGAGTGCCGCCTCCGTGGCGGACCGGGCGGAGGCTGGATCTGCGAGGTCGACGGCGATCGCCGTTGCCCCGATCGTCGCTGCGGTGCTCCGGCACTCGTCGATGTTCTGGTCGAGCAGCACCACGTGCGCGCCCTCACGGCGGTATGCAGTTGCGATCGCCGCCCCGATGCCACGCGCAGCGCCCGTCACGAGCGCTCGCCGACCTTCGAGGCGACCTCGCACAGGGGCGTCGTGGTCGGTCACCATGTTGGGCGACATCGTACGACAGGGTGACGACGGGGCTGGTACGCGCGGTGTGAACGCTCTGTTTCGGAATTGTCGATTCCCCCGCTGCGGTCAGATCACCCGCTGACGACCGTTCCGGCGCGGATGACGGTCCGTCCGGCGGGTCCGAGGGCGATCGCCTCGCGGACCGAACGGGCCTGGATCAACACCAGATCCGCAACGTCACCTGGTGTGGTCCCTGCCTTGGGCACACCGAGCACCGATCGGGCGGCGCCGCTCACCGTGTCGAAGGCATCGTCGGGGAGCATGTGCCCGGCCATCACCATCAGGGTGGCCGTCTCCAGGCAGTCGCCGCGGCCGACGAGGTTGAAGGGGTCCTGGAGGTTGTCCGCCCCCGCCGCCAACCGCACGCCTGCCGCCCGGAGCGCTCGTACGGCCGTCAGGCCTCGGGGCATCCGCTGCTGGTGGTCGCGGCCTTGGAGGTACAGATTGCTGCTCGGCAACGCGATCACTCCGATACCCGCCGCAGCGACCTCGGCCGCCACGCGTTGCTGGGTGGACTCGGGCTGCATGCCCAGGCTCACGCAGTGGCTGGCGGTGACCGACTCCGGGAATCCGGTGGCCACGACTCGTGCGGCGAGGTCGTCCAGGGCGAGGCGCGAGGGATCGAGGTGCTCATCGGTGTGGAGGTCCAGCGGCAGCCCCGCCTCGCCCGCCACGGTCAGGAAGAGGTCGTGCGCAGCCGCGAAGTCGGTCTCGAGGTGGGGACATCCGCCGATGCCGTCGATGCCGAGGGCGATCGCCTCGCGCAGGAGCGCCCGTTGGTCGGCGCCTTCGATGCCGATGCTGGGCCAACCGCAGAGTGCGAACACCTGGATGTCCACGAGGGGCCGGAGCCGGTCGCGCACGGCGATGAGCGCGGCGACGGAGGTGAGGCCGTTGGAGGTGGTGAGGTCGGCGTGAGTGCGGATGACGGTGGTGCCGTTCGCCAGCAGCAGCCGTGCGGCGCGCTCGGCCCGCTCCTCGGTGTCGGGTCCGGTGATGCTGTCGCGGTGGGTCTCCATCGCCACGATCGCGCCCATCAGATCGCCGGTCGGATTCGGGATCCGTTCGGCGAGGAACGCCTTGTCGAGGTGCGCGTGGGCCTCGGCCATCGCGGGAAGCAGCAAGCGCCCACCCGCGTCGAGCACTCGGTCGCCTGGTTGGGGCGCCGTGCCGACGGTGTCGACCCGGTCGCCGACGATGCGTACCGACGTCGTGGTCCCGTCGGCCAGCAGCGCTCGGGTGATGGTGAGCGCCGTGCTCGGCTGGTCAGCCACCCGCCACCGACCCGACTCGCGTGCGCGGATCGGCAGCGCCCGACCAGAAGCCCTGTTCGTCTCGCACGATCGCGTGCGCATGCCCGAATCCGCTGTCGTACGGGGGTGCGGTCGCCGTTCGGTGCCCTCGCGCTGCGAGGGCCACCGACCACTCGGGCGGGGCGTTGCCCTCGATCAGCACGGTCGGTCCCTGCGGGGAGGTCCACGTGTCGAAGCCGGTGACCGGCCCCTTGAGCACCCAGCGCCCGGCGTGGATCGCGGCAGCGGGGGACTGCTGATGGTGGAACAGGCGAGCGGCGATCTGCAGGAGGATCTGTGGCTGACCGTCGCCCCCCATCGTGCCGAACACCGCGGCCAGGTCGTCGCCGCGCGTGGCGAGCGCCGGGGCGAGCGTGTGCGGCGGGCGGGCACCCGGGCGCAGTTCGGCTGGATGTCCGTCGTCGAGGCTGAAGCCGAGACCCCGGTTGTGGAGGTTGATACCCGTCGACGGCTCGACCAGCCACGACCCGAATCCGGACGCGTTCGACTGGATGAGCGACACGCCCATGCCATCGACATCGGTCGTGCAGAGGTAGGTGGTGTCACCGTCGTGGCCGTTGACGCCCAGGTCGCTGGCCCGTTCGCGGTCGAGCAGGGCTGCGCGCCCGGCGATCTCGGCGAGCAGGGCGGCGCCGTCGGCTCGGTCGTGCAAGACGGTGGGCCGGTCGAAGCCCGCCACCTTCGCCGCCTCGATCAGCAGGTGTGCCGATCGTTCGTTCTCGGGGTCCGCGGGCAGCGGGAGGGGGTCTGCCAGCGCCGCTGCTCCCAGGATCAGATACCCCTGCGAGTTCGGCGGCACCGTCCACAGATCGACACCCCACGCGGCGGTGCGAAGCGGGGTGACCCAGTCCGCCTGCGACTTCAGGAAGTCTTCGCGTGCGTACCACCCGTTGCCCAACGCTCGCAGGCCGTCCCCGAACTCGCCGAGGTAGAAGGCATCGCGTCCACCGTCAGCGACGGCTCGCATCGCTCGGCCGAGTCCCGGTCGTCGGACGCGGTCGCCAGGCCGACGTGCCTGCGACGTCAATTCGCCGAGACTCTCCCGGCCTCGGGCGTCGAGCATCCCGGCCGATCCGGTGAGCAGCGGACTGGCGGGGAAGCCGCCTTCGGCGAGGCCGATCGCCGGCGCCAGCAGCGTCGACATCGGCATGGAACCGAACCTCGCATGGAGGGCGATCCACCCGTCGACACAGCCCGGCACGGTGACACTTCGGATGTCGTGGCGGAAGGGCATCTCCGTGAGCCCGGCCGCCCGCATCGCCGAGGCATCGGCACCGGATCCCGCCCGCCCACTGGAGTTCAGGCAGAAGACCTCGCCCCGGTGATGCACCAGCGCGAACAGGTCGCCCCCCATGCCGCAGAGGTGTGGGCCGACCACCGCCATCGCCGCGTTGGTGGCGATCGCCGCGTCGACGGCGTTGCCGCCCGCCGCCAGCATCGCCAACCCTGCCTGGGTCGCCAACTGATCCGCACTGGCGACCATGTGGTGAGGCGCCCGTGTCGAGTGGAACGGTGCTGCTACTGCCACAATCCACGCTCCTCGAAGACCTGCTTGAGCACCTGGGGTCGGTCGGTCATGATGCCGTCGACGCCGAGATCGAGCAGACGACGCATCTCGTCCGCGTCATCGATGATCCACGCGTGCACGACGATGCCACGAGCATGAGCCTTGCGGATGAAGCGTTCGTCGATGACCGTGAGCGGGCCTTGTTTGACGGGGACCTGAGCCGCCATGGCGTCGCGATCGGTGGGGCGGGCGTAGCGCAGGCTGGCGACACCGAGGGGGCCGAGCGTGGTGCACACAGCGGGACCGAGCAGGCGACGAAGGCGGCGGAGTCGGGCATCGCTGAACGCGCCGAGCGCCACCCGAGGGAGCGAGTTCGTCCGGCGCAGCACCGCCACCAGGGCGTCGACCGCTTTGTCCGTCTTGCAGTCGATGTTCACCCGGAGCTCGGGCCACGTGCCGAGCATGTCCTCGAGCAGCGGGATCGGGGCCCGTCCATCGACGAGCGCGGTGGACACCTCGCTCCACGGAAGGTCGCTGATCGTGCCCACTCGGCCGGTGGTGCGGCGTAGGTCGTTGTCGTGGAACGCGACCAGGACGCCGTCGGCGGTGACCTGGACGTCGGTCTCCACGTAGCGGTAGCCGAGCCCCACCGCGTATTCGAACGCGGGCATCGTGTTCTCCGGTACGTCGCTGGCGCCGCCGCGGTGGGCGAAGGGGATCGGGCCCGGCCAGTCGAGGTAGGGATGGGGACGGGGTTGCATCACCTCCAGTATCGTCGGCCCCATGAGTGAGACCATCACCGTCCGCTCGCCGTACGACGATTCCGTCATCGGCGAGATCCCCGCGATGACTGCCGCCGATGTCGATCGTGCGGTGAGCGCGGCGAAGAAGGCGTTGCACGATCATCCGCTGCCGCTGTGGAAGCGTGCCGAGATCCTCGACAAGGCGGCGGCCCGTCTCACCGAGCGGCGCGAGGAGTTCGCCAAGGTCGTCGCCCGCGAGGCGGCCAAGCCGATCAGAACCGCGCGGGTCGAGGCAGAGCGCGCGGTGGGCACGTTCCAGTTCGCCGCCGCCGAGGCGCGCAAGCTCGGCGGAGAGATGATCCCGCTCGACGCGATTCCATCGGGTGAGGGCAAGCTCGGCTTCACGCTGCTGGTGCCGATCGGTGTCATCGGTGCGATCGCACCGTTCAACTTCCCGCTGAACCTCGTCGCCCACAAACTGGCGCCGGCCATCGCCGCGGGATGTCCCGTGGTGCTCAAGCCCGCGAGTCAGACACCGTTCAGCAGTCTGCTGCTGGCGGAGATGTTGGTCGAGGAGTGCGGCCTGCCGGCCGAGTACCTCCACGTCGTCACGGGAGGCGGGGGTACGGTCGGCAACGCGATCGTCGATCACCCCGACATCGCGTTGATCACCTTCACCGGTTCGCCCGACGTCGGCTGGTCCATCCGTGCCCGGGCACCTCGCAAGCGGGTCGGGCTGGAGCTGGGCAACAACGCTCCCTGCATCATCGAACCCGACGGTGACTGGACGACCGCTGCCGCGAAGATCAAGGTCGCCGGGTTCAGCCACGCCGGCCAGAGCTGCATCAGCACGCAGCGTGTGTTCGTGCACTCCAGCATCGCCGAGGAGTTCACCGCTGCGCTCGTGGCCCACGTCGAGACGCTCGTCGTCGGCGACCCGATGGACGAGGCGACCGACGTGTCGGCGCTCATCTCCAAGAACGAGCGCGACCGCGTCGCCGCCTGGGTGACCGAGGCCGAGTCCCAGGGGGCGACCATCGCCACCGGCGGTTCGGTCGACGAGGCAGGTGTGTTGCGTCCCACCGTCATCACCAACGCCCGCCACGACATGAAGGTCTGCTCGCAGGAGGTGTTCGGGCCGGTGGTCGCGATCGCCGCGTACGACGACCTCGACGACGCGCTGCGGCAGGCCAACGACACCAAGTACGGCCTGCAGGCGAGCATCTTCACCAGCGACATCACCAAGGCCCTCAAGGCGGTGCGCACGCTCGACTTCGGTGGCGTGCTGGTCAACGAGGTGCCCACCTGGCGGGCGGACCAGCAGCCGTACGGTGGCCTTCGCGACAGCGGCAACACGCGGGAAGGGCCGGCGTTCAGCGTCAAGGAGATGACCGAGATCCGCATGGTCGTGCTGTCGTGACCGGTGTCGTGAGCGGGCCGTTGCGGTGGGGTGTCTTCGGCGGCAGCAGCCGCATCTATCGCAAGAGCCTGCTGCCCGCGTTCACCGCAGCGGGCCACACGGTGGTCGACGCGCCGAGCCGCGACGGCGACTCGTTCGCGCCGTACGAGGCGATGCTCGCCCGAGACGACATCGACGCCGTCTACAACCCGCTGCCGAACCACCTCCACGCCGAGTGGAGCCACAAGGCGCTCGATGCGGGCAAGCACGTGCTCTGCGAGAAGCCGCTGACGCTGTCACCCGACGACTCCGGGGACCTGTTCGACCACGCCGAAGCGGTGGGCCGCACGCTGCTGGAGGCGTACATGTGGCCTCACCACCCACGAGCCCGGCGGCTGCTCCAGCTCGTGCGCGACGGCGACGTGGGTTGGCCGCAGTGGGGTCGGGCACAGTTCTCGTGGCCGATGGACCTGTCCAGCGGCGACCACCGCCTCGACGCACGCGGTGCGGGCGCGCTGTTCGACGTGGGCATCTACTGCATCGCCCCGTTCATGCTCATGGCGGGGCGCGACCCGGCATCGGTGGCCGCGAACGCGGTGCGCAACGACGCCGGCATCGACATCGAGATGACCGGTTGGGTGGACTGGGGGAGTGGCTTCGCCTCCTCGTTCCACGTGTCCTTCGATGCACCGAACGCCCGCCAGATGGCGCTGACCACGAGCGACGCGCTGGTCACCCTGCCTGGATGGCACGCGCCGGGTCCGCTCGATCCCAGTGACATCGTCGTCGAGCGCCGCGACGGGTCGGTCGAGTCCATCGAATGCGACGGCGCCGACGGGTACGCCGGCCTCGTGGAGCACTTCGCGGATGTCGTCGCCGGCGCCGACCCGATCTTCGGCCGGACCGAGAGCCTGCGGCTGGCGGGCATCCTGCAGGACCTCCACATCGTCAGCGCCCACTGAGTTCACGTGACTGGCGCCTGGGAGGAACACCGAGCCGGTCTCCGGTACCTGGAGGCCGCGACCGCGCTCCTCCAGCGGGCGCGCCACGATCACCCCACCTGGGGGCTCTACGAGGCCGCCGATCTGCAGTGGTGGTGGCGCACCCCGCGTCCCACCGACGATGCGGCTCAGCTGTTCTGGTTCGACGACGCCGGCGACCCTGTCGCTGCGGTGATCGCCACCCACTGGACGGATCACGTGGCCCTCGCCCCGCTGCTGCTGCCGGACGCGACACCCGCGTGGTCGCAGCACGTCGTCGAACGCGGGCTCGCCCACGCCGCCGAGCTCGGGCTCGACGCCATCCGGATCGAGGTCGACCGCGCCGATGCCCCCACCCGCGACCTCCTACGCGACCTCGGCTTCACGGTGGACGAGGACGCCATCGTCGAGACCTGGTTGGACGCGTCGAGGCGGCCGCCGATCAGCCCGCTGGCCGAGCACTATCGGCTGGCGTCTCGCATCGACGTGTCGTCGCGTGCGCACCACATGATCGGACGGAGTGGGCCGGACGTCGAAGCGCGACTCAGCCAGACCTCGCTGTACCGGCCTGACCTCGACCTCGTCGTGTTCGACCGGCAGGATCGCGCCGCCGCCTACGGGCTGTTCTGGTTCGATCCGGTGACGGCCACCGGGCTGGTCGAACCGATGCGCACCGAGGACGACCACCAACGGCGCGGTCTGGCCCGCCACGTCCTCACCTCGGGCATCGATCGCCTCGCCGCTGCCGGCGCCGAGCGCATCAAGATCTGCTTCGAGCCGCACAACGCCGCATCAAGCAGCCTCTACCTCGATGTCGGATTCCAGCCGGACAGGCGGACCGACGTCTTCGTGGCCCCGCTCAGATCGAGCGGCCGGCCGCCGTCCAGTACTCGTCCTTGAGGAGTCGCTTGTAGAGCTTGCCGGTGGGGTGCCGAGGGAGCTCCTCGCGGAAGTCGACCGACCGCGGGCACTTCACGTCGGCGAGGTGCTCGCGGCAGAACGCGATCAGCTCCTTGCCGAGGGCGGCCGCATCCTCCGGCGTCGGCCGGCATCGTCACCGGTTGCACGACGGCCTTGACCTCTTCGCCGAAGTCGTCGTTGGGCACACCGAACACGGCCACGTCGACGACCTTGGGATGACCGACCAACACGTTCTCGGCCTCCTGCGGGTAGATGTTCACGCCGCCGGAGATGATCATGTACGCCTTGCGGTCGGTGAGGTACAAGAAGTTGTCGGCGTCGAGGTAGCCCACGTCGCCGAGCGTGCTCCAGGGCTGGCTCGGGTGCCGCGACCCGCGGGTCTTCTCCGCGTCGTTGTGGTACTCGAAGGTGGCGCCACCCTCGAAGTAGATGGTGCCCGACTCGCCCTGAGGCAGCTCCTCGCCGTCGTCGCCGCAGATGTGCAGCACGCAGCCGATCGGGGTGCCGACGGTGCCCTCGTGGGCGAGCCACATCTCGCTGTTGCAGTAGACGAAGCCGTTGCCCTCGGTACCCGCGTAGTACTCGTGGATGACCGGCCCGAACCACTCGATCATCTGCTTCTTGACCAGCTTGGGGCACGGTGCGGCGGCGTGGATCACGGTCTCCAGGCTCGACACGTCGTACTTGCCGCGGACCTCTGGGTCGAGCTTGAGCATGCGGACGAACATCGTCGGCACCACCTGACTGACCGTCACCTTGTAGCGCTCGACCAGGGCGAGGTACTGCTCGGGGTCGAAGTGCTCCATCGCGATCACGGTGCAGCCGACCTGCTGGGCCGCCATGCAGAACCGCAGCGGAGCGGCGTGGTAGAAGGGCGCGGGGGAGAGGTAGACGCTCTCGTTCTTCACCCCGAACAGCAGCGTGAGCAGGGGCGACACACCGTTCGCGGTCGTCTCGAGCGGGTTGGCGACGAAGGGTCGGGCGACGCCCTTGGGCTGTCCGGTGGTGCCCGAGGAGTAGAGCATGTCGGTCCCGGCGATGCGCTCCTCGTCGAGGGGCGTGGTCGGCTGCGCGTCGACGGCCGCTTCGTAGGACTCGTACCCCGGCACCGTGCCGTCGAGCATCAGCCGGAGGCCGACGCCGGGCGTGGTGGCCACGATCTCGGTGGCCTGGTCGGCCTTGTACTTGGAGGTGATGAAGACCTTCGCCGTGCAGTCGTTGATGATGTAGGAGAGCTCACCGCTGGTGAGGCGGCTCGAGCACGCCGTGTAGACGGCTCCGGCGTAGTGACAACCCCACACGACCTCCATGTAGCGGTCGTGGTTCTCCATGCAGATCGCCACGTGGTCCCCGGGTTGCACCCCCGCGGCGCGCAACAGATGGCTCACTCGATTGGCGGCCGCGTCGAGCTCGGCGAAGGTCTGGGTGAAGCCACTCCCGCCCATGATCAGGGCCGGCTTGTCGGGATGACTGTCGAGGAACGCACCGGGATACATAGGAGGCGAAGGTAGCCGACGATACGTTCACGGCATGGATCCGACGGACCGCTTCGTGGAGCTGGTGAACCGGCCCGCCTCCGAGGCTCATCTCGACATCATGGCGGCCCTCATCGGTGCCTCCTTCGAGAGCGGCGTCGATGTCGGGTCGGTGGTGTTGGGCCTCGACGACCTCGCCGAGCAGTGCGACCCGACGTTCGCATCCATCCTCGGTCTGTTCGAGACGGGCAGGCTCCGAGGCAACACGGCCGACTACGGCGACCCGCGCAACTCCTACCTGCACCAGGTGCTGCATCGTGGGCTCGGCATCCCTCTCACGCTCTCTGTCTGCGCGATGGAGATCGGACGGCGTCTCGCGGTCCCGGTGAACGGCATCGGTCTCCCCGGGCACTTCCTCGTCGAATGTGAAGGGACCTACGCCGATCCGTTCCACTCCGGTTGCACCTATGCCGCAGCCGATCTCGAGCCTGCGTGGCGGAGGATCACCGGTCTGCAGGAGCGGTTCGACCCGCGCCTCGCTCAGCCCGTGCACACACGCTCGATCCTGCTCCGCATGCTCAACAACCTCAAGAACACGTTCGTCGCGATGGACGATCCCGTGCCCCTTCGTGTCCTCGCCAAGCTGCGGGGAGCGTTCCCGGAATTGGCGCACGAGCGAGCCGAGTACGCCCGATGGCTGCGACACTGGAACTGATGATCGATCCCACCCTCAAGCGCTCACTCGGCCAGATGATGCACGGCGTCCAGGTGGTCGGCGCGCATCACGAGGGAGTGTCCCGGGCGTATTGCAGCCACTGGGTCAGCCAGGTCAGCTTCGAGGAGCCGGTCCTCATGGCGAGCGTGTCGCCCAAGCACGACACCTATCCGCTGATCGAGGCGACGGGCCGGTTCGCCGTGAGCGTCCTCGCCGGCGACCAGGTCGCCGCCGGTCAGTACTTCTCCTACCCGGGCCGAAAGTTCCGCCACCTCGCCGGCGAGTTCCTCGATGTGTTCCCCGAGACCGATCTTCCGGTCGTGCGTGACGCCATCGCCTGGCTGCACTGCGAGGTCTTCGACCAGAAGGACATGATCGATCATCGACTGTTCTTCGCTCGCGTCACTGCCGTCGTGCCCGGTCGGCTGAAGGAGCCGCCGCTGCTGTACTCGAGCCGTCTCGGGTGGCGCATCGCCGGCGACAAGGCGCGCGAGCCCGGCACGTCGGTTCGCGACGGCCTCCTGCAGCGTCTGGCCGATGCCGGTTTCGACGCGCCCGACGAGGAGGTCGACGAATGACCACGCTCACCGCCGGAGATCCGGTCGAGACGCCCGCCCACCCGGTCGGGCGACGGACGATCACACTGGTCGACGCGGAGAGGGACCAACGTCGACTCGACGTCGACGTGTGGTATCCCGCGTCCGCATCGTCCGCACCGCGGTCCGTGTACGAGGTGTTCCCCGGGGTGGCGTTCGCTGCGGCCTGGGCGCAGCACGAGCCACCGTGCTCCGAAGGTCGCTTCCCGCTGCTCATGTTCTCCCACGGGCGCACCGGGATGCGCACGTCGTACGCGATGTTCTGCGAGGCCATCGCGGCACGCGGCGCCGTCGTCGTGTCCGCCGACCACCCGGGCGACGCGCTCGTCGACTGGCTCACCGGCACCCACGCCGACGACCGCACCAACGAGGTGAACCGGGTCGCCGACGCGCATCTGGTGCTCGCCTCGTTCTTGCACGGTCACGATGCCGTGCCTCCTTCGCTCCTCGCAGCGGTCGACGGCGACCGGGTCGCGCTCGCCGGCCATTCCTACGGTGCGTTCACGGCCTTCGCCACAGCGGCCGGCAGTCGCGGGACTCAGCCGCACGAGCGTGTCGGCGCGGTCCTCGGATTCCAGCCGTTCATGCGCACCATGAGCGATGCGTTGCTGCAGCGCATCGACGTGCCGAGCCTGCTCGTCACGGCGGACCGCGACATGGTGACACCGGGGCACATCGACTCCGACCGGGGGTGGGAACTGCTCGGCGGCCATCCACGCTGGAAGTTGGAGATCGCCCGCGTCGGGCACCAGGCGATCAGCGACATCGCCCTCTATGCCGAGCTGGCGCCCTCGGTCCCCGACCTCCCGCCGATCGTTCGGGAGTACCTCCGCTCGACCGCTGCCGGCTCGAGCGGGGAGGACACGCGCCCGTGGCGGGAAGTGGTGCAGGTGGAGGTCGAGGTGGCGTGGGCCTTTCTGCAGGTGGCACTCGACCTCGACCGCGCCGGCGGGCTCGAAGCCGCCCACCGCCTCGCCCGCACCGCCGGCGTCCGCCTTCACCAACGCTGATCTCGACCGGTAAGTTCGCGCCATGACGCTCACCGACACCTCGCTCACCTCCGACGAGCAACTGGTCACCGACCTCGTGGACCAACTGTTGGCAGAATTCCCGCCGAAGCAGGTCGACACGGTCACGTTCCTCGGTGCGCAGTACGACAAGGGTCTCGCGTGGGTCCACTTCGAGAAGGGCTGCGGCGGTCTCGGGCTCAACCCGAAGCTGCAGAAGCTGATCAACGAGCGCATCTACGCCGAGGGCGCACCCAACCCGGTGTACCGCAACCCGATCGGTCACGGCATGTGCGGCCCGACGGTGGCGATGTGGGGGAGCGAGGAGCAGAAGCAGCGCTACCTGCGTCCGCTGTTCACCGGCGAAGAGATCTGGTGCCAGCTGTTCAGCGAGCCGGGCTCGGGGTCGGACTTCGCCGGGTTGTCGTCGCGTGGCGTCAAGGACGGCGACGAGTGGGTCGTCAACGGCCAGAAGGTGTGGACCACGCTGGCCCACCTGTCGCGCTGGGGCCTTCTCGTGGTGCGTACCGATCCCGAGGCCGTCAAGCACGCCGGGCTCACCGCGTTCGTGGTCGACATGCACGCGCCCACGGTGCAGACGCTCCCGCTGCGTCAGATGACCGGTGAGGCCGAGTTCAACGAGGTGTTCTTCACCGACACCCGCATCCCGGAGTCGGAGATGCTCGGCCAGCCCGGCGACGGCTGGCGGGTCTCGCTGACCACGCTGATGAACGAGCGCCAGTCGATCGGCGGCACGATCCCCCAGCGCGGTTCGGGCACCATCGCCCACCTGATCAAGGAGTGGGTCGACGCACCGGAGTGGAAGAAGGACAGCGCCACCCGCGACGAGGTGATGAAGCTGTGGTGCCGTGCCGAGTTGCTCCGCCTCACCAACATCCGGGCGAACAACAACCGCAAGATGGGTGACCCGGGCCCGGAGGGCAGCATCAGCAAGATGGCCGGCGCCAACCTCAACAAGGACATCTACGAGTGCCTGATGAACCTGATGGGCGCCGACGCACTGCTCTACGGCAGCTACGAGATGGTGCGCCCCGAGCACGCCATGGAGTACGCCACCCCACAGAAGGCGTTCCTGCGCAGCCGCGCCAACTCGATCGAGGGCGGCACCACCGAGGTCATGCTCAACATCCTCGGCGAGCGCGTCCTCGGCCTCCCCGGCGACGTCCGAGTCGACCGCGACGTCGCCTGGAGCAAGGTCCCCCGCAACTGACGAGATGAGGTTTCTGGCGTCACCTGGTGACGCCAGAACCCTCATGTGTGAACTCGGCGCGACGATGTTGATACAGCGCGACGAGCTCGTCGAGGATGCCACGTAGGTCGAGCAGGTCGAGGCGCGTCACGCGCTCGACCTGCCACCCGATGAGGTGCAGCTGTCGGTCGCGCCGCTTGTCCCGCGTGGTGCCCACGAGATCGAGATGGTGCGGGTGGACGTCGACTTCGACGGCCCAGCGGAGATCCGGGACTGCCATGTCGATGCGGACCGACCGTCCGTTGGGTAGCTGCAGCGAGGCCACCTGCGGCACGACCGGCACGCCTCGTCGCAGCAGTCCGTCGAGCACCTTCAGTTCAGGGTGCGACTCGGCGGCGGTGCCAGGGTGGCGCTCGAGCAGCACACCGGCGAACCGACGCGAGCCCGGACGCCCCATCCCGCACAGTTCGCGGGCGATCCCGGCGAGGGCCGCCATGTCGACGACCTTCCACTGCAACATCTGCTCGATCACCGAGGCGAGATCGAACCGAGGAAGGTCGGCGGCGAGGTCGAACGCCAACCGCCCCCAGTTGGCGAGCACGATCCCGTTGTCGAGGCGGCGGACGTGGTGGGGCTGGATGAGGTTCGACTGGCGCAGCTTGACGTGGTTGCCGACGTCGACCCGGAGCCCGTGGGGCATGCAGAAGTGCAGCTGCGAAGCACGGGGCATGCGGCGCAGCCCGACGTAGCCGCCGGCCGTCGGCCCGGTGACGAAGCCGCGCGGATGCTGCAGGCTGACCTCGACGAGTCGGCCCTCCAGCGTCAGCGGGATGTCCGGGACGCGATAGACCGAGCGGCCGACGGGCTCGATGACGTTGGCGTCGAGCAAGCGCCGCCGGCCACGGTCGCTGACGCCGGCCGATCGCAGCTGAGCGGTGGTGATTGCTCCCGATTGGCGATGCAGGATCTGCAACGCAGGGCCCGACAATTCTGCCATGGCGTCCCCATTCGTTCGTGATGACGATGGGGGAAGCCCGTGGGCAACCTATCCAGCGGTTCGCCTCGGCGCACCCACGCCCGAGTTGAGGTTTCTGGCGTCACCGGGTGACGCCGAAACCCTCATGTTGCGACGGGAGTCAGGAGGTGGTGGCGAGGAGGATTCCGAGGAACATCGCTCCGATCGCGGTGAGTGCGCCCAGCGCACCGCCGACGGCGAGGGCGACCTTCGTCTTGCCGACGGTGTGGACCGCGGCGAACACGCCGGACGCGATGGCGACGGCGATCTTGAGCAGCAGCGTCGCCTGGTAGGCGGAGCTCTGCTGGGTGATGTCCTCGGCCATGAGGCTCCACATGCCGGTGAGGACGGTGAGCCCGAAGGCGGGCCAGGCGACCCGTGCGAACGCCTGCGCCATGACCTTCGTGGCGGCTGGGTGCGATCGGCGCACGGCGGGCACGATGCCGGCGAGGGCGATCTGGCCGCCGACCCAGACGGAGGCGGCGACGACGTGGAGGAACAGCCGAATCGTTTCGGACGTGGGCGAGAGCATGTGCCGAGACTAGGAAGCGCGGCAGCGTCTCGAGCACATCGCTGGCTGCGAGTGCCCTGTCGTCGAAGGCGACCGACGACTCCGGCGGACCGCCGCTCATCGCCGCCGCGGCGACGCCGATGGCCGCCTGGAGCTCGCGGATGTTGCGAGGCGGCGGGAAGTACTCGTCCTCGTCGGTGACCCGTACCGTCTCCACCCCCTGCTCGGGAGCGAGGAACGCGATGATCGCCTCGACGAGCTCCTCGGGCGCCGATGCACCGGCGGTGACGCCCACGGTGCCGTGCAGGTCGCCGGGAAGTTCGTCGACGCTGTTGACCCGGAACACCTGCGGGCACCCCGCCTCGATGGCGAGCTTCTCGAGCGCCCGGGTGTTGGAGGAGTTGGACGACCCGATCACGACGATCGCGTCACAGCGCGGTGCCATCGCCATCAGCGCCGACTGGCGGTTGGTGGTGGCGAAGCACAGGTCGCTGCGACCGGGTGACCAGGTGGAGGGGAACCGGTCGCGCGACGGCCACGGCGACATCGCTCCAGTCGCGATGCGACAGGGTGGTCTGCGCCAGCAGTGCGACCGGCTGGTCGAACTGGGGGAGTGCAGCCACCTCGGCGACGCTCTCGACCCGACTGATGGCGTCGGGTGCCACGGCCATCGTGCCGACGGCCTCCTCGTGGCCCTCGTGCCCGACGTACACGATCCGGTAGCCCTTGCCGGCGCGCACCTTCACCTCGTGGTGGACCTTGGTGACCAGCGGGCACACGGAATCGACGACGTACGAGCCGCGGGCCCGGGCAGCGGCGACGACCTCGGGCGCCGACCCGTGGGCGGACAGCATGATCGGTCGCCCGGGCGGGACCTCGTCGATGTGGTCGACGAACACGACGCCCTGGGCCTCGAAGCGCTGCACGACGATCTTGTTGTGCACGATCTCGTGGTAGCAGTACACCGGCGGCTCGAAGCTGCGCACCATCCAGGCGAGCGCCTTGATGGCCATCTCGACGCCCGCACAGAACCCTCGGGGCTCGGCGAGCAGCACGCGATCGACGGTCACCCGGGGCAGGCTAGCGGCGGTCGACCCTGGCCCGCCGGTAGCCTTGGTGCCCATGTCGTTGCCCACTGTCGTCGCGCTCGCGCCTGGTTCCGCCGCCGAGCGGGCCGGCGTCGAAATCGGCGACACCGTGCTGTCCATCAACGGCATCGTGCCCCGCGATGTGATCGAGTGGCGCTTCGCCGCCGACGACGCGGAGGTCACCCTCGAGGTGCAGCGCGGTGGGCTCGAACTGACCCTCGAGGTCGAGAAGCGGGCGGGCGAGCCGCTCGGCGCGGAGGTCAGCAGCGCGGTCTTCGACCGGGTGCGCACGTGCGACAACCACTGCGAGTTCTGCTTCATCTACCAGCTGCCCAAGGGCCTTCGGAAGAGCCTCTACCTCAAGGACGACGACTACCGCCTGTCGTTCCTCTACGGGAACTTCACCACGCTCACCCGGTTCACCGAGGCCGACCTCGAACGGGTGGTCACGGAGCGCCTGTCACCGCTCAACGTCAGCATCCACGCCACCGACCCCGAGGTCCGCAGCCGGATGCTCAAGAACCCTCGCGGCGGGATGAGCCTGCGCTGGCTGCGGGCGTTGCTCGACCACGACATCACCGTGCGCGGACAAGTGGTCCTCTGTCCCGGCGTCAACGACGGCGAAGTGTTCGAACGCACCATGGCGGGCGTGCTCGACGAGTACCCGGAGCTCGAGTCGGTGGCGGTCGTGCCGCTGGGCCTGAGCCGCTTCAACGCGGAGGCCGCGATGCGCCTGCACACCGTGGCCGAGGCCCGGGCGATGGTGGCCTCGATCCACGACTGGCAGGAGATCTTCCTGCGGGTGCTCGGGAGGCGGATGGTCTTCGCCGCCGACGAGTACTACCTGATGGCCGAGATGCCGTTCCCGGACGCCGACGCCTACGAGGGCTTCCACATGCACGAGGACGGCATCGGCATGGCTCGTACCTTCGAGCTCGAGTTCACCGGCGCCGCGGCTGCGCCCACCGGCCCCCAGAGCGGGTTCTTCGCCTGGGTCGACGGCGCCCCCGCCGAGGGCTATCGGGCGCCGCGCAACCCCGCCGGCGACACCGGCCTGCGAGGGTGCGCCACCGAGTCCCCCACGGATGCGGGCGCGGTCGGTGTGCACCTCACGGCGCGCCGGGACGCTCCCGTGGGCATCCTCACCGGCGTGTACGGGGCGCGCATCATCGGCCCGCTCGTGCAGTCCCTCGGGCGTCACGACGTCCGGGTCCTGCCCGTCGCCAACGAGTTCTTCGGCGGCAACACGTCGGTCACCGGCCTGATGGTGGGCGCCGACATCGCTCGCGTCCTCGCCGCCGAGCCGGCCGGCCATCGTTACCTGCTCCCCGACG
Organism: uncultured Acidimicrobiaceae bacterium; assembly: GCA_963720695.1. Lineage (GTDB taxonomy): Bacteria > Actinomycetota > Acidimicrobiia > Acidimicrobiales > Ilumatobacteraceae > UBA668. The sequence continues at coordinate 1,012,791 of CAVRGG010000001.1, read as the reverse complement.
TCTGTCTCAGTGAGGGTCGATTCCTCGACGGCACCACCGTCGCCGAGCTGCCCCGACCTGTCGAAGTGGTGCCCACCGATGGCATCGCGTTACGCCGCGCACTCGGCGCACCCATCCTGGAGCCGGCATGAGCCTTCCCACCGTTGTCATCGTTGGTCGACCCAACGTGGGCAAGAGCACCCTCTTCAACCGGATCGTGGGTGAGCAGGCCGCGATCGTCGAGAACCGTCCTGGGGTCACACGCGACCGCAAGGAACTCGAGGCCGAGTGGCTGGGCAACCGCTTCCTGCTGGTCGACACCGGCGGCTGGTTGCCAGGCGGGTCCGAACTCGACGAGAAGGTCAGCCGCCAGGTCGAAGCGGCCGTCCAGTCCGCCGACGTCGTGCTGTTCATCGTCGATGCGTCCGTCGGGCTCACCGACGACGACCACGCCGTGGCCTTGTGGCTGCGGCGGATCAAGGCGCCGATCCTCGTCATCGCCAACAAGGCCGACAACGATCGGCGCGAGAACGACCGGTGGGAGTTCATGGCGCTCGGCATCGGCGAGCCCGTCCCGGTCAGTGCCCTGCACGGGCGCCGCGCCGGCGACCTGCTCGACGAGGTCGTCGCGCTGTTGCCCGACCAGCCCGTCGAAGCCGAGTCCGACATCCCCCTCGACGAGGCAGGCGCCGCACTGTGGAACGTGGGCGACACGCCTCCGCCGCGGGTGGCCATCGTCGGCCGCCCGAACGTCGGCAAGAGCACCCTGTTCAACCGGCTCGTCGGCGAGGACCGCTCGGTCGTGCACGACATGGCCGGCACCACCCGTGACGCGATCGACACCATGGTCGAGACGCCGGACGGTCCGATCGTGTTCGTCGACACCGCCGGCATGCGCCGCCGGAGCCGGATCGACGACTCCGCCGAGTACTACTCGATGGTTCGCGCCCTGCGGGCCATCGACGCGGCCGACATCGCCCTGCTCGTCATCGATGCCACCGAGGGCGTCACCAGTCAGGACCAACGCCTCGCCGAGCGGGTCGATGCGTCCGGCTGTCCGATCGTGGTGATGCTCAACAAGTGGGAGCTCATCGACGATCCCGAGAAGCGGCTGGAGATCGAGACCGAGGTGCACCGCAAGCTGTACTTCACCGGCGATTCGCCGATCCTGAAGATCTCGGCGCTCACCGGCAAGGGCGTCCACAAGCTGCGGCCGGTGCTGCAGGAGGCGATCGAGCAGTACCACCGTCGTGTCCCCACGCGTGACGTCAACCGGGTCATCTCCGACGCCCAGCAGCGCCAGCCCGCAGGCCACGGCCTCAAGGTGCTGTATGCGCTGCAGGGGGCCACCGACCCGCCCACGTTCACCCTGTTCGTCAATCGGGAACTGCCCCAGACCTACATGCGGTATCTCGAGCGGTCGATCCGCGAGGCGTTCAACTTCGGCTCGACCCCGATCAAGCTGCGTGTCCGCAAGCGCAGCGAGTAGGACCCGTCATGCCCTGGTGTGAGGAATGCGCCAAGTACTGGGCGCCATCGGCGATGAACGAGGACGGCACGTGCCCGTCGTGCGGGCGCGATGTGGCGGCCCAGCAACCCGTGACGGCCAAGAACATCAACCTGCGCAAGCTCGCCGCAGGGGAGGAGGGCGACGAGGACGATGCGAAGGCCCCATGGCACTTCAAGCTCCTGATGGTGCTCCTCGCCCTGTATCTGGGGTGGCGAGTGGTGCAGTTGTTCATGTAGTCGGTAGAGTCGACCGTCGACATACGGGCTGTGGCGCAGCTTGGTTAGCGCGCTTGTCTGGGGGACAAGAGGTCGTGGGTTCGAATCCCGCCAGCCCGACGTAGTGACAAGGTCAGGGGCCACCCGAGAGGGTGGCCTTTCGCCCTTTTCGGGCGACCGGGTCTTGGTGACCGAACACCCGTCAACGAGGCGAGGGGAACGAGGAGAGATCGACGTACTCGTCGAGCGAGGTGATCAAGCCCGCATCGTTCACACGCACCACGACACAGGCGACCAGATCGTTCGCAACACGTTGATCGTATTGTCAAGATCGATCAGGTTCTGGCCGAAGACTCTTGTGTGGATATGCGAACGGGCGGCAAGTGGTCATTGTGAGCGCCTTTCCCCCTCCTGAGATTCCGACCGTGTCGAATGCGATCCCCAAGCGGGGCCTTCGGCAATGGCCGCTATGGGCGAAGATCGCAGCACCCGTCGGAACGTTGATGATCTTCGGTGGTGTAGCCAACGCAATCTCTCCGAAGGACGGCGGATCGTCGGCAATTCGCCCGATCGCTGCGGTGGCCACGACTGTCGTCTCCACTTCGGATCCAACGACGACCGGTCTCCCTCCAACGACCCTCGCCGCAACAACGCTTCCTGCGACGGAGCCGCCGACGACGACGGTGCCGCCGACAATACCCCCGACGCTGCCGCCCACGACCCCTGCGGCGACCGTGCCTCCGACGGTGGCGACGTTGCCTCCGGCAACCGCACCTCCGGCGCCGGCGGCGCCCGCAACGGACCCACGGTTTGGCACCTGCAAGGAAGCCAAGGCGCACGGCTATGGCCCGTATTACCAAGGTAGCGATCCCGAGTACGGCTGGTACCGGGACGCCGACAAGGATGGAATTGTCTGCGAGTGACCGATCATCGTTCGCTCGGCGACCGCTTCTGGGCTTCGCGGGACTGGCCGATCTGGCAGCAGGTCGCTATCGCCACAGCGATCGTGGTCGCGATCGCGTTGCTCCTCAGTCCGCTCGTCCGGACAGCGGCCGACGACGGTAACTCGTCGTCGACAACGGTACGAGTCTCTCCACCACAACCGAACTGCCGCCCCCGTCGACCTCACTTGCAGCGAGTACAGATCCGGGAACCACGATGCCCGCGGCGACGACGCTGCCGACCATCGTTCCGCAGACCACCGGGCCGCACACGTCGGTGCCTGAGACGCTCTCCACGGTGCCCGGCCCCACGCCGCCCGGCCCCACGGCGCCCGGCTCCATGGTCTCTGCGCTCACTGTTCTGCAGTCGATTCCCATTCAGCTCGAGCACGGTGCTGGCTACAACCGTGACCTGTTCGCTGTGTGGTCCGATCTCGACGGCGATGGCTGCGACACACGCGAAGAGGTCCTCCGATCCGAATCGCTGGTGACGGCGCTCCTGGCGGCGAATCGGTGCACCGTCATCTCCGGTGAGTGGCTCTCCTCGTACGACGGGAGCGAGGTGTCGGACCCTTCGGCGCTCGACATCGACCACGTCGTCGCACTCAAGGAGGCCTGGGACTCTGGGGCCTGGGCGTGGAGCCCCGAGCGTCGGATTGCGTATGCGAACGACCAGACGGATGGACGCACCCTCGCCGCAGTCTCCGCAGCGTCGAACCGGAGCAAAGGCGATGCCGACCCGTCGAACTGGCTGCCCGACGAGCCCTCCGTGTGCCGCTACCTCGGTGACTGGATCGCGATCAAGGCCCGTTGGGCACTGTCGATGGACCAGAGTGAGTGGGGGCGCATCAAGAACCTGCTCCAAGGCGCCTGCGCGGGCACTGAGATCGAGCCATGGCCCGCCGCGCCCGCTGGATGAGGCTCCGGGACGCCGATCTGATGCAAGAGTTCGACGGCGACTTTGTCAGAAAATGGTCAAAACACTTCTCTCCGTGGTAAATCCGAGGCATGATGTGGGTATGGCGGACGTGCCCGCAGTCGACATCACGAGTGACGCCTTCGCGTCCTCGCCTCGCGAACCTGTTGATCGCGACGCGCACGCGCAACGGACTCAGCGTCCGGCAGGTGGCCAAGACCAGCGGCGGCACGTTCACGCACCGGGATCTTCAGCAGTTCGAACAGGGCAACCGGGCGCTCGACGAGACCACGATCGACGAGCTCGCCCAGCTCTACCGCTGCGACCTCGGGGTGATCCTCCCGCTGCGGCTGCCGGTCGCTGTCGTCGAGGGCAAGGTCGTCGCCGGCGGCGTGGAACAGGCATTCGACCCGAACGAACCCGACGGGCTCCTCGCCGCGTACCTGGCGCTGGTTCGCACGCTTCGCCACCAGCGCAAGACCCCCGTGGTCGACCTGCGCCGCGACGATGTGGTCGCCCTGTCCGCGGTGCTCGCGGTCTCGCCCGACACGGTGCTCCACCGCCTGGCGACGCTGATGCAGGCCTCGCAGGCGAAGCGCACTGCGATGGTGGGCGTGCTCGCCACCGGCGCCGCCGTGCTCGGCCTCGTCGGCCCGGCGATGGCACTCGGCAGCAGCGACGCTCCATCGACCGACACCCCGGCCCCCACGACGATCGTCGCGCCGAGTCCTGCGGCGACCACCACCAGCACGTCGACGTCGACCACACCGGTCACCACTGTGGCCGCCGGTACTGTCACCACCTCGTCCGATGCGTCCGTGACCACCGTTGCCACCAGCACCGCCGACACCACGGCTCCGTCGGCCGTCCCCGTGACGACGGCCCCCAAGACCACCGCCAAGCCGGCGCCGATCGTCACCACGACCACCAACGTCGAGGTCGGGCCGCCACCGATTCCCAGTGATGTCACCACGACCACGGTGGTCGAGGTCGGTCCACCACCGATCCCGCCGTATCTCACGACGACCACGGTCGACTCGGCCGGTCCGCCGATTCCCTGACGTCCTCGAGCGCTCAAGTCGCGGCACTTTCGTGCCGATGATCGTGAGATGACACGAGGACCTCGATGAACGAGAGCGCGACACTGGACCTCACCAGCGACGCGTTCGCGCAGCGGTTCGGCCGCCACCTGGCCGCCACGCGTTCCAAGGCGGGCCGCTCGACGAGAGCGCTCGCCAGGGCCAGCGATGGTGGGTTCACCCACGGCGAGTTGAAGGCGCTCGAGCAGGGCACGGTCCCTCTGCACGACGATCTCATCGAGCGGGTCAGCGAGCTCTACGGGTGCGATCTCGGCGACCTGCTGCCCACGCGCCTGCCGGTCGCAGTCGGTTCCGGTGTCGTGGCCGCCGGCGGCGTCTCGATCGTGTATCTGCCCGGCGACGCGGACTCGCTCCTCGAGGCGTACCTCAAGCTCGTGCGCACGCTCCGACGTCAGCGCAAGTCGCCAGCGGTCGACCTTCGTCGCGAAGACGTGGAGGCCCTGGCCGAGCACCTGCAGCTTCCCGGCGAAGCGGTCGTCGACCGTCTCGCCGCGCTGATGGGAGCCGGGCGCAACCAACGCGCCGCGATGGCCGGCCTGTTCGCGAGCGGTGCAGTGGTCATCGGCCTCGTCGGCACCGCGGTCGCAGGCGGGAGCGGCATCACATCCCGCCACGCCCTCACCAAGGGCCCGTTGCACGACGGCCTCGCACTCCCCGGCTCGGGACGTATCGTCTGACGCCATCGCGCCGCTACGGTGCACCACATGTGTGGTCGCTTCGTCTCAGCTCATGCGCCCGACAAGATCGCGGAGTTCTTCGGCGCGTCGTTCGAATCCGATGCAGCCGAGGGGGGCGGACTACCCCCGAACTTCAACGTGGCACCCACCAACGACGTGTACGGCGTCGTCGCCCATGCCGACGGCCAGCGAGCGCTGCAGAGCTTTCAGTGGGGCCTCGTGCCCTCGTGGGCCAAGGACGTCAAGATCGGCTCGAAGATGATCAACGCCCGCGCCGAGACGGTGGCCGAGAAGCCGGCGTTCAAGTCGTTGCTGAAGAAGCACCGCCTCATCGTGCCGATGGACGGGTTCTACGAATGGCAAGCGGCAGGGGAGGGGGCCCCGCTCACCAAGGCCGGCAAACCGATGAAGACACCGATGTTCATCCACCGCGCCGACGGCGAGCAGCTCGCCGTCGCCGGGCTCTGGGCCACCTGGCGCGACCGTGAGGCGGGGCCGGATGCACCGTGGCTGCACAGCTGCACCGTGATCACCACCTCGGCGAACGACACGATGGCGCCGGTGCACAACCGGATGCCGGTGATCCTGCCCGAACGACTGTGGTCGGCGTGGCTCGACCCGCGCAACGACGACATCGCCGCGCTCGTGGACATGCTGCAGCCTGCTGGCGAGGACGTGCTCGTCATGCACGCGGTCAGCACGGACGTGAACAACGTGCGCAACCGTGGACCCGAGCTCATCGAGCCCGTCGCGCCGAAGGACTAGCTGCGCTGCTCCATCCCCACACGGATCGCGTGCGCTGCTGCCTCGAGATCGGCGCGCTCCGCCGACGCCGCCGCATTGGCGAAGTCGAGTTGGCTCATGTTCGAGGTGGGAATCAGATGGATGTGAGCGTGCGGCACTTCGTAGCCGGCGATGATCAACCCCACCCGCTCACACCCGAACGCGCTGCGTTGGGCGCGGCCTATGCGGTGGGCGACGGCGAACAGGTGGGTCGCGAGCTCGTGGGGCATGTCGACCCAGTGATCCACCTCGGCGACGGGCACCACCAACGTGTGCCCGTGGGCCAGCGGGTTGATCGACAGGAAGGCGACGCACTGCGGATCTCGGTAGACGAACGTGCCGGGAATGTCGCCGTTGATGATGCGGGTGAAGATCGTGGGCATCAGGCGAATCCTCCGGACGCGGCGAAGATGTCGCCGTTGCAGTAGCTGCTCTCGGGGCCGGACGAGGAACCGGACCAGTTCGGCGAGCTCCTCGGCCTTGCCGAGCCGACCCTTCGGGATCTGCATGACGATGCCGGCGATCAGCATCGGGTCCATCGGCGTGAGCAACGGCGTGTCGATCCACCCGGGACAGATCGCATTCACCCGGATGCCGAACGGTGCCACCTCCTGGCCCACCGACTTCGTCGAGCGCGATGATGCCCGCCTTGGCCGCCGCGTAGTGCGCGGCGCCGGACATGGGTCGCAGGCCCAGCACGGAGGAGACGTTGACGATCGCCCCGCTGCGCGCCGGTGTCATGTGACGCAGCGCGGCGCGTGTGCCGTAGAACGTTCCATGAAGGTGCACGCGGATCATCCGGTCCCACGCCGCGTCGGTGAGGTCGACGGTGCTGTCGGGCGGAGTGAGATCCTCGAGGCGGCCCTCCATCCGTGCCATCTGATTGACCATCATCTGCTCGACCTTTGCCGGGTCCGACGGAGGCGCGATGCCCGCGTTGTTGACGACGATGTCGAGGCGACCGTGTCGTTCGACCGCCTTGTCGATCTCCGTGTCGAAGGCCACCGAGTCGCACACGTCGAACACCGCAGTGTCACCGTCGAGCTCGATCGCCACCGCCGCTGCGGCCTCGGCATTGAGGTCGTTGATCACCACCGTGGCACCGTCGGCGGCGAGGCGCCGAGCGAACGCTGCCCCGAGGCCAGACCCGGCCCCGGTGATGAATGCGACCTGCCCGCTCAGGGCTCCTGGAGTTGTCATGGCCGCGATGGTACGCACCGCCGCGCGCCGCGCTTGTACGCTCCCGTCCGATGGAAGCCATGGACACGCAGCTGTCGACGCACAAGTACCTCACCGCGCCGAACCTGTTCACGTTGGTGCGCCTGTGTTGCATCCCGATCTTCCTGTACCTGTTGTTCGGTCGCGACAACATTCCGGCGGCGGCGTTCCTGCTCGGCGGACTCGGCGCGACCGACTGGGTCGACGGGTGGTTGGCCCGGCACTTCAACCAGGTGAGCGAGTTCGGGAAGATGTTCGACCCCACCGCAGACCGACTGCTGTTCATCGTCAGCATCACGGGCATCCTCGTCAAGGGCATCCCCCCGGCGTGGGTCTTCTGGCTGATCGTGGTCCGCGAAGTGGTCGTCGGTGGCACCATCGCCACGGCCACGCTGCTGTTCAAGATGCAGCGCTTCGACGTCACCTGGTTGGGCAAGCTGGCGACGTTCCTGCTGATGTTCGCGATCCCGGGCTTCATGCTCGGCGCCAGCGACTTTCCGGCGCATCAGGCCTTCCTGGTGGCGTCCTGGTTGCTCGCCATCCCGGGTCTCGTGCTCAGCTACTACACCGGCATCTCGTACATCCCCACGATCCGCGAGAGCCTTCGGGCCGGACGGGCGCGTCGCGGCTAAGGTCGTCGCCATGCAGGTTCCGACGCACCTCCGTTACAGCAGCGACCACGAGTGGGTGTCCGTCGACGGCTCCAGAGCACGCATCGGAATCACCGACTACGCCCAGGACGCGTTGGGCGATGTCGTCTACGTACAGGTGCCCACCGTCGGTGCGACGGTGGCAGCAGGCGACAGTTTTGGCGAGGTGGAGAGCACCAAATCCGTGAGTGACGTGTACGCGCCGGTGTCGGGCACGGTCGTGGCGGTCAACGATGCGTTGTCCGGCGCACCGGAGTCGCTCAACCAGGACCCCTACGGTGCCGGTTGGCTCTGCGAGATCGAGATGAGCGATGCGTCGCAGGTCGACGGGTTGCTCGACGCAGCGGCCTATCAGGCCCTGATCGCCGGCTGAAAGGCACCGTCATGGCGTACGTCTTCTGCAACCAGTGCGGTCATCGCAATCCGCCCGAATCCGGCTTCTGCTCGTCATGCGGCGGCGTGCTCGACCGACTCGACGATCACACGATCACCCTCTCGAAGGTCGATCCGCTGCTCGATGCGCCCGGCCCCGCCGACGACGTGGTCGTCAACATGAGCGATCTCCCCGGTGACGCGTCGTCGTTGGTGGTGCGCACCGGCGCACAGGCCGGCACGGCGCTGTCGCTCGGCGCACCGATCACCCGGCTCGGACGTCACCCCGACAGCGAGATCAGCCTCGACGACATCACGGTGTCGCGTCGGCACGCCGAGGTCGCTCGCACGCCCCAGGGCTACGTGGTCCGCGACGCCGGCTCGCTGAACGGCACCTACGTCAACGGCCAACGCATCGACGACGCGGTGGTCCTCAAGCAGGGCGACGAGTTGCAGGTCGGCAAGTTCCGTCTGGTCTTCTTCCAGAAGGCAGAAGGGTGACGCGTTGACCGATCGCCCGTATCTCTCCATCGGTGAAGTCCTCGGTCTGCTGCTCGAGGAGTTCCCCGATGTCACCATCTCCAAGATCCGGTTCCTCGAGAGCCAGGGGCTCATCGACCCCGAGCGCACTCCGTCCGGGTATCGGAAGTTCTACGACGGCGACGTCGACCGCCTGCGGGTGATCCTTCGCGAGCAGCGCGAGAACTTCCTCCCGTTGCGGGTCATCCGCGACCGCCTCGAGAGTGGTCAGATCGACGACTCGGGGGCGATCACCCCTCCGAGGGGCATCCGCAACGTCACCGTGCTGGAACGCCACGCCGACGAGACAGGGGAGCAGGAGCTCCTCGACGGCACCGACGTGCCCACCAGTCACCATCCCGCGGCACAGCTCCGGGTGGCGCCGATGGCCGTCCCCGAACCGGCCCCTGCGAACCCCGCCGCGCAGTTCTTCGCCGGGAACGGCACCACCGCGTCGCCGACCGTCAGCGACGTCGCCGACACCTTCGTGGCCGGCGAGATCTGCACCATGGCAGGGATCTCGGCCGAGCAGCTCGGCGAGCTCGAGTCGTACGGCCTTCTCAGCGGTAAGGGTTCCGGGGCGACCACGCTGTACTCGGCGTGCGATCTCGAGGTCGCGCGTGCCGCGTCCGGCTTCCTCGCGCGGGGTGTCGAAGCTCGCCACCTTCGCGGGTGGCGTCAATCCGCCGAACGGGAGGCGTCACTGTTCGAACAACTCGTGCTGCCGCTGATCCGTCAGCGCAACCCGCAGAGCCGCCATCAGGCGGCCGCCACGCTCCACGAGCTGTCGCAGCTCGGCGCAGAGCTTCGCGCGGCGATGCTCACGGCTGCGCTGAAGCATCACCTCGAGGCCTGATCGGTCCGAAGCCGGATACCATCAGCCTCGTGATTCGCATGGAGTTGCTCGGGGTGCGCGTCGAACTGCCGGCCAACACGCCGGTGGTGATGCTGCGGGAGGAGACCGAGCGGTCGCGCGTGCTGCCGATCCTCATCGGTGGGCCCGAGGCGTCCGCCATCCACAGCGCGATGGAGGGCATCGTCCCGCCCCGTCCGCTCACGCACGACCTCGCCGTCACCGTGTTCCAATCGCTCGGCGCCACGCTGGAGCGCATCGTCATCACCGAGGTGCGCGACCACACCTTCTACGCCGAACTGCACTTCCGCACGGCCAGCGGACAGACCGTGGTGTCCAGTCGTCCGTCCGACGCCATCGCGCTCGCCGTCCGCACCACCACACCGATCTTCGCCGAGGAATCCCTGCTCGACGAGGCGGCCGTCGAGGCCCCCGAGCCCGACCTCGACGACGACGACGACGAGGAAGCGATCCTCGACGAGTTCCGCGACTTCCTCGACGACATCTCGCCCGACGACTTCGCCGGCTGATTCGCGCCCTGCGTGCTTGACGGCGCGCGCCACTCGGTCGTACGATGAGCGACCGGTTACACGCCCGTAGTTACGCGCGTGTGAGCAGCTCTGGAGGCAGGACATGGACGAGGTTGGCTACAGCGGGACCAAGGCGGCGTCGATCGTGGGCATCTCATACCGTCAGCTCGACTACTGGGCACGCACGAACCTCGTTCGTCCGTCGCTCACCGACGCCACCGGCAGCGGCAGCCGCCGCCAGTACGGGTACCGCGACCTGCTCGAGCTGCGTGTCATCAAGAGCCTGCTCGATGCCGGGATCAAGCTCGAGTCGGTGCGCACCGCGTTCGAGTACCTGCGTGAGCACGTCGACACCGACATCGCATCGGCACATCTGGTCATCAGCGGTAGCGACGTGTTGCTCTGCGACGGCGACGAGCTCATCGACGTGATGAAGCAGGGCCAGGGCGTGCTCAACGTGCTGGCGATCGGCGGCCTGAAGGTGCATCTCGACGAGCAGCTGGTGCAGCTCGGCGAGCCCACCGCTCCCGCCGCCGCGCAGGCGGTCTGATGAGCGACCTGCGCGTCAGCCCGCTGGACGCGATCCATCGGGCACTCGGCGCCAAGATGGTCCCGTTCGGTGGATGGGACATGCCGGTCAACTACCCCTCTGGCACCATCGAGGAGCACCTCGCCTGCCGCCGCGACGCCGTCATGTTCGACGTCTCTCACCTCGGCACGGTCCGTGTGGAGGGCACCGACGCACTCGGGTCGCTCCAGCGAGCGTTCACCAACGACCTGGAGAAGATCGGACCGGGCCGCGCCCAGTACACCCATCTCCTCGCCGAGTCCGATGCATCGGTGCTCGACGACATCATCATCTGGTGGGTGCGCGACGACGTGTTCGACGTGATGCCCAACGCCAGCAACACCGATCGCGTCCGCGAGGCCATCGGCGGCACGGAGACGACGTCCGGCCGGGCGGTCATCGCCGTCCAGGGCCCCCAGGCCAAGGACCGCCTCGCGGCGGTCTTTCCGGAGGCCGCCGCCGTGGGTCGGTTCCGGGTGCAGGATCTCGACTGGCAGGGCGTGCCGTGCGTCGTCGCCGGTACGGGCTACACCGGCGAGGCGGGCGTGGAGATCGCGGTGCCGGTCGGCGCCGCGTCCGCGCTCTGGACGGCCATCCAGGAGACGGGCGTGATGCCCGCCGGTCTCGGGGCTCGCGACACCCTTCGTCTGGAGGCAGGACTGCCCTTGCACGGCCACGAGCTGGGTCAGGGCATCACCACGTTGCAGGCCGGTCTCGGATGGGTCGTGGCGTGGAACAAGCCCGAGTTCCGCGGCCGCGCGGCGCTGATGGCCGAGCGTGATCGGGGCGTCGGTCGGCTCCTTCGCGGCATCGCCACCGACGGACGCCGACCGCCACGCGCCGAGTGCGCGGTGCTGATCGACGGGCGTGAGGTCGGCACGGTCACCAGCGGCAACTTCTCACCGGTGCTCGAACACGGCATCGCCATGGCGTTCCTGCCGCCCGACCTCGACGACGGCACCGACGTCGTCGTCGACGTGCGCGGCACGGCCCTACCGGGCCGACTCGTGCCGCTGCCGTTCGTGTCGAAGCGCTGACTACGTCGCCGCGGCCTTCTTGGGCGCGGCCTTCTTCGTTGCGGCCTTCTTCGCCGGAGCCTTTTTCGCTGGAGCCTTTTCGCTGGAGCCTTGCGGTGGTCGTCGTCGCGGGCGGCTCGGGTGCGGCCGGCGCTGCCGCGGTCTCGGTCCGACTGGCGCCGCCGCCGAGCAGTCCGCCGAACGGACGGAGTCCGAACATGCTGCCCGCTGACTCGGCGAGCTGGCTGAGCGGCTGCAGGCGGCGGGCGAGATCGTTGAGCACCTCCATGAACTCGGAGAGGTCCTTGGGGAGGGCAGCGATGGCGGGGTTGGCCAGCGTGTCGGCCAGACGGTTCAACCCGGGAGCGACTCGTTCGATGGGTGCACTCAGTTGTTCGACCAGCGCGTCAGCCGTCTTGATCGTGCGCGTCACCTGCGGCACGAACGCCTTGATCGGCTCCTCCACGGTGTCGAGCAGACCGTTCACGCGGCGCGAGACCGTGTTCATCTGCTCCATGGTGTCGTTGAACTTCTCGATGCTGTCGAGGAACTGGGTCACACCACGCTGGAACTGCGCGACCGACTTGCTGATGCCGGTGAACGGGTTCGAGCTGCCGAGCATCGCCAACAGTTCGGTGAGGCCGATCGAGCCGTACGGGGATGAAGTTCCTTCTGCCATGGCGCCGACCGTAGCGCAGGGGCTGCTCAGGCGTTTGCGTAGGCCTCGAGCGGTTCACAGCTGCAGATGAGGTGGCGATCGCCGTAGGCGGCGTCGATGCGGGACACCGGCGGGAAGTACTTGGAGGCACGGAGCGCAGGGATCGGGTAGGCGCCGAACTCCCGGGAGTACGGGCGAGTCCATTCGCCCAGCAGGTCCTCGGCGGTGTGCGGAGCGAGATGCAGTGGGCTCTGCTCCAGTGGCCACTCGCCCGCAGCCACCCGGTCGATCTCGTCCTTGATGGCCAGCATGGCATCGCAGAACCGATCGAGCTCACGAAGGCTCTCGCTCTCGGTCGGTTCGATCATCAGTGTGCCCGAGACGGGGAAGCTCATCGTCGGCGCGTGGAAGCCGTAGTCCATCAACCGCTTGGCGACGTCGTCGACGGTGACCCCCGTCGCCTTGGTGATGGGGCGAAGATCGACGATGCACTCGTGGCCGACCCGCCCGTTCGCGCCGGAGTACAGCACCGGGAACGCGTCGTTCAATCGGGTCGCGATGTAGTTCGCGTTCAGGATGGCCATCGCGGTCGCAGCACGGAGCCCTTCGGCGCCCATCAGCGCGATGTACACCCACGGGATGGGCAGGATGCCGGCCGAGCCGAACTTGGCGGCGGACACGGGACCGGCCGCCTGGTCGACGATCAATGGGTCACCCGGGAGGAACGGCGCCAGGTGCGCGCGTACCGCCACGGGACCCACCCCCGGCCCGCCGCCGCCGTGGGGGATGCAGAAGGTCTTGTGGAGGTTGAGGTGGCTGACGTCGGCACCGAAGGAACCTGGTCGGGCCATGCCGACGAGTGCATTGAGGTTGGCGCCGTCGATGTAGACCTGGCCGCCGAACTCGTGCACGATCTCGCAGATCTCGGTGATCGCCTGCTCGAACACGCCGTGGGTGGACGGGTAGGTGACCATCGCGGCCGCGAGCTGCGCGCCGGCGGCCGATGCCTTCTCGCGGAGGTCGCCGATGTCGATGTTGCCCCGCTCGTCGCAGGCCACCACGACGACCTTGAGGCCCGCCATCACCGCGCTGGCGGCATTCGTGCCGTGCGCACTCGAGGGGATGAGGCAGACGGTTCGGCCCTCGTCGCCCCGGCTGCGGTGGTAGGCCCGGATCGCGAGGAGACCGGCGAACTCGCCCTGGCTGCCGGCGTTCGGTTGCAGGCTGACCGCGTCGTAGCCGGTGATCGCCACGAGCATCTGCTCGAGCTGGGCGATCATCTCTCGATATCCGATCGTCTCGTCGTCGGGGGCGTAGGGGTGCACCTCGGCGAACTCCGGCCACGTGATGGGCACCATCTCGGCCGCGGCGTTGAGCTTCATGGTGCACGAGCCCAGCGGGATCATCGTGCGGTCGAGCGCGAGATCCTTGTCGCACAGGCGGCGCAGGTAGCGCATCATCTCGTGTTCGGTGTGGTAGCGCTGGAAGACCGACTGGGTGAGGAACTCGTCGCTTCGACGCAGGGCAACGCCATCGCGCTCGACGTCGTCGCCGAGGTGACCGTCCGCGCCGAAGACGGCGAGCACCGCCCGCACGACATCGAGCGAGGTCGTCTCGTCGAAGCTGAACGAGACGTGCTCCTCGTCGACGACGCGCAGATCGAGTCCGGCCGCGCGTGCCGCTGCGGCCGTGGCGGCGGCGTCGCACGGCACGCACAACGTGTCGAACCACGTCGTGTGCCGCAACGGGATGCCTGCCGCCTCGAGGGCGGTGGCGGCAAGCCCGGTGAGTCGCTCGATGCGCTCCGCGATCCGGCGCAGGCCCTCGGGTCCGTGCCATGCCGCGTAGAAGCCGGCGATGTTGGCCAACAGGACCTGTGCCGTGCAGATGTTCGACGTGGCCTTCTCGCGACGGATGTGCTGCTCCCTCGTCTGCAGCGCGAGCCGGAGGGCAGGACGGCCCTCGGTGTCGGTGCTGACGCCGACGAGCCGGCCCGGCAACGAACGTGCCATGGCCTCGCTCGCGGCGATGAAGGCTGCGTGGGGGCCGCCGAAGCCCATCGGCACCCCGAATCGCTGGGCGGACCCGATGGCGATGTCGGCGCCGAGCGCGGCCGGGGGAGTGGCGAGCACGCACGCCAGCAGGTCGGTGGCCACGACGACGACCGCCCCCACGGCGTGGGCGCGCTCGATCGCGTCGGTCCAATCCGTGACGGAGCCCGTGGAGGTGGGGAAGCTGAGCAGCAGCCCGAAGCACCCGGCCTCGATGTCGTCGATCTCGCCGACGACGACCTCGAGTCCGATCGGTTCGGCGCGGGTGCGCAGCACGCTGATCGTCTGCGGGTGCGTGTCGTGGTGGACGAGGAACCGGTCGTTCGTGGCCCGCGAGGTCCGTCGTGCCATGGTCATGGCCTCTGCGGCCGCCGTCGCCTCGTCGAGCAGCGAGGCGTTGGCGAGTTCGAAGCCGGTGAGCTCCGCGATCATGGTCTGGAAGTTGAGGAGGGCTTCGAGGCGGCCCTGGCTGATCTCGGGTTGGTAGGGCGTGTACGCCGTGTACCAACCCGGGTTCTCGAGCACGTTGCGAACCACGACCGGTGGACAGATCGTGCCGTAGTAGCCCTGCCCGATGAGACTCGTGCGAGGCTGGTTGCGGGCGGCCATGTCGTGGAGCTCGCCGAGCACGTCCTCGACGGTCCGCGCCGACGGAAGTGGGAGTGGGCCGTCCATCAGGATGCTGCCGGGCACGGTCTGGGCGATGAGGTCGTCGAGCGTGGCCGCGCCGATGACCGACAGCATGTGCGCGGCCTCCTCGTCGGTCGGGCCGATGTGGCGACCGACGAAGTCGTCGGTGGCGAGCAACTGGGGGAGCGAGGGTCGAGCGGTCACGGGAGGCCTCCGGGCTTGGTGCGCGTCTGTGGTGCTTCCCCCGCTGTCATGGGTGCCTGAGAGCTTCTCCGCCTCAGCGGATTTCCCCGTCGGCGAGCCGGTGTTCCGACTGCTTTCCAGCGTTGCGCACCCGGACGGTCCGTTTGCCTGAGAGATTCCGGGGAGGTTGCTCCTTCGGCGCCCCCGCGCTGGCTGCGTGGGTGGCTCTCCCGGCCGGGTGTATTCAGCAGTCCCGACGCTACCCCAGTCATGGGGTCGGGCTGCATCCATGGACCGCCATCGTCACGTCGCGACCGTCGTCGGCGGCCAGTGCGTCGGCGGGCATCCACATTCCGTCCGGGAGATCGGCGAGCGAACGCCACTCGTAGAGCCGAACGTTGTCGAGATCGATTCGGCTGTCGCCCGCGGGAGCGGAGAAATAGACGAGCACGGCCTCCGGGCGAATGCCGGCGTACTCGGTGTTGATCAGGTCGGAGACGTCGAGCGAGACCGTTCGCCACGTGTCCTCCCGGGTGAAGGGCACATCGATCGTGGCCTGGTGCAGCACCGTCGAGGATGGTTCCTCCGTGGGGTCGGTGTCGTTGACGTCGTACAGCACGATCTTGATCTTCGGGGGGTCGCCGTTGCGGCGGACGTCGAACTGCACCGTGTAGGTGGGATCTCCATCCAGCGGGGTCGCGTCGGGCTCGAACCAACGGTGCACGGGAACCTCGCTACGAGCGACCTGCCGGGCCGTGGCGCTCGCGTGCGCATCGGACTCCAAGTGCAGGTACGTGTGGTGGTCGTCGTCATATCGGGTGGTTCCGTCGCCGCGCCAGTGCATTCCGCCGTCGTTCACGCCGTCGGCCAGGCCGTCGTCGAGGGCTCCCCACCCGAGCAGGTCGAGGCCGAGACGGGTCCCGTCCGCCTGACCCACGACGGGCCGGACGACCGAGCACGCAGGGAGCACGGCGACGCGACCCTGGGTGAGTGAGTACGTGTTGGTGAACGGTTGGGGGCTGTCGATGATGCGATAGGTCGTGCCGTCGTGGCGCAGGATCGCGTTCGTGGACACCTTGTCGTCGAGCACGGACCCGACGAGATCGGGACGTAGTCGGTCGCTGGAGGCAGCCAGCATCGATGACGCGTTGATCGACCGCACCACGCGCTCGGCGACCTTGCCGGTGACGGGGACGGGTCGATAGTGGTCGACCATGATCGGCACGACCCGTGCCTCGAGCAGGTGGTCGCCCTCGAACACGACGCGCAGGATCGCCGAGGGGAACGTACTCAGGAAGTCCTGGTCGAACACGAAATTGCCCAACGAGTACGCGATGAGGTGGCCCTGGTACCACTCGAAACCCTGCAGGACGTGCGGGTGATGACCGACCACGAGGTCGGCTCCGGCATCGATCGCGGCATGAGCGGCCCGGCGCAGGAAGTCGCTGGGCACCTCCGAGAACTGGAACCCGCCGTGGATCTGGACGACCACGAGATCGGCGCCCTCCGCGCGGAGTGCCGTCACCTGTGCTGCGACCACGGCGGTCCGGAACAGCGCGGCACCGCCGTGGCCGCGGCGCGCCACCCAGTCCTGCAGTTCCGGATAGGTGTCGACGATGTCGGCCCAGAGCGACGCCGACCGGTCGGCGGACAGCGACGACTCGAGTTGCTCGAACAACGACCAGATGGCTCCGGGGCGGCGGTTGTCGGGCTGCACGTAGTCCGGGTCGCCGGGTTCGCCGTGTCGGAACGCGCGCTCGTCGTACTGCCACGCGTCCTTGTCGGCGAGATCCGTCGGAACGGTTTCGTCGGCGGGTGGCAGGCTCTCGTTGACGAAGTCACCGTTCACCGTGGTGGCCGACACGATGCCGACCTTCATGCCTTTCACCGGAATGATCCTCCCGGCCTGCGCCTGGGCCGCATCGATGCCGGCGCCCGCCCAGGCGATGCCCGCCTCGTCGAGGTGGGAGATGGTGGAGGCCACTCCCTCGTCCTGCCAGTCATACGCGTGGTTGTTGCCGAGGGTGACGAAGTCGATGCCCATCGACTCGAGGGCGTCGAGCACCTCGGGCGGCGACTGCAGCAGGTATCGCTTGGCTGGGTAGGCATCGAGCGCCGGCAGATCACCCACCACCGTCTCCAGGTTGGCGGTGCTCGCGTCCGCCGCCGCCATCAGCGGCGCGATCTGGGCGACCACTCGCCGCGCGCCGTCGGCGTCGACCACGAGCGGGTTTCCGGTGTCCGTTCCCGGGTTCTGGTACCGACGTCCCATCATGACGTCCCCGCCGAACTGCAGCGCGCGGCGTGTCTGGCCGTCGGCGCTCGTTCTCGCCAGCAACTCGATGCGGACGGCATCGTCGTGGGGATCGAGGACCACGGGTTCGTCCAGGAACCCGTCGGCCGTGACCACCCCGGCCACCGGTTGATCCACCGTGATCGACGCGTTCCCGTTGAGTGCGATGGGCTTGTCACGGTCGACGAGCAGGAGCGACGCGCCGACCACCGGCTCGCCTGCCTCGTCGACCGTGGTGACGGTGACGTGACGGGTCGGGCCACGTCCGAGCCTCGGGCTGCCATCACACGCAGCGAGCAACGCCAGCGCGACCAGCGTCGCGCAGGCGACCCTCCTTCCCATCCCGCCGACGTTAGGTGGCCGTGACGGCCGATTCGGGGAATTCCGACGCGTCCGCCGCTTGACGAATTCTTGACTCGATCGTCCGAAGTCCTGATTTTTCCTTGGATCAACCTTGGATCGGAAGGGGCAGGTTCCTTGCCGATGCACCGACTAGGCAGTAACCCAAGGGCCACACGGCGGTGGGCGGCCACTACTACGGAGGTTCACATGCAGTTGAGGAAACTCTTGACCGGCTTCATCGTCGGTGCCGCAGCGTTGCTGGGAGCGATGGGTGCAACGGTGGCCAACGCCACGCCTGCCACCGTCGCCGCGCCGGCGGTCGTCGGCACGACCAGCGTCACGTTGCCGTTGATGGGCGCCCCGCTCACCATCGACATCACCACTGGCCCCGGCGGTGCACTCACCGACGTCTCGGTGAACCCTGCCGACGGCCTCACCGCCACCACGGTCAAGCCCAACCGGGTGTCGTTCGTGAACACCGACGGCACCGCCAAGGTGAGCGTCAAGAGCAAGGGCAACGGTCAGAGCGTCTCGGCTCGCGCCGGCTCCCTCGCCGACATCTCCGGCGACGGCAGTTGGTCGGGCGACGTCTTCGGGACCGGCACCAACACGGATGTGGCATTCAATGTCTCGGCGGCAGCTGACGGCTCGCCGGTCATTGCGGTCACCAGCGTGAGCGATCCCACCGCGGTGGTCGGCGACCTGCAGTCCTCGACCCACGACGACGACATGTCGGCTCGCATCTCCATCGCGTTCACCAGCGCAGCCGGCGATCAGACCCGCTCGCTGACGATCCGGGCGAAGGTGGACGACGAGTCCGGGGAGTCATCCGACGATCACGACGGTGGCGATTCCCATGCCTCGATCAGCGTCTCGCTCGGTCGCCTGCACGGAGTGGCGCAGGACGCCGCAACAGCCGCCGGTCCCAAGAGCTGGACCGGACTCCTCTGTGACGGCGTCACGATGGGTGTCATCAACTACACGCTGAACGCGGACGGCACCATCACCGATGTCGCCGCCACGCCGACGCCCGAGAGCATCAAGGGCCACGATCACTCGGTCGAGGTCCGCTTCTCGCACGACGAGCGCATCACCATCACCGCCAAGGTGCGCGACGGCATGATCACCGTCAACGTGCGTGAGGGCATCCGCTGCCGCAACGCCGCGGACCCCACGGTCAACACGCCCGTGTCCACCGTGCCCGACCATCACGACGGCGATCACCACGGTGATCACCACGACGGCGACCACCACGACGGCGACCACCACAAGGGTGGCGGCCACAGCGGACACGGCGGCCACTGAGTTCATGTCCTTCCACAACTCACGGGTGCGGCTCCTCCTCGGAGGGGCCGCACTCGTGGCGTTCGCGCTCGGCTCCACGTCCTGTCGGTCCGGCGACAGCAACGTCGCCGCTGACCAGGCGGTGACCGCGTCCACGGTGGCGCCCACCGTCCCAGCGAGCACGATCGTCACGACCACCAATCCCACGATGCTCCTCCAGCAGGCCCTCTCCGGCCTGTCAGCCGGGTACCACTTCACCTCCCTCGTGGTCGTCAACGGTGCCCAGACACTGCTCGCCGACGGCGATCGCATCGGCGCCGACACACGGCTCAACCTCGCATCCAACGGGGTGATCGTGTCGTACATCGTCACCGCGTCGGGGAGCTATGCGCTGCCGGAAGGCGGCGAGTGGGAGCAACTCGACGTCGCCCCCGCGACCGCCGATCCCATCGCCGCGTTGGGAGCGCCCACCGCGGTCGGCGTGCTCAGCGACGACGGCACGACGGTGCGGCTGCGAGTGACCGTGCCGGCGCTCGCGCTCGGCGTCGGGGCCGACGGATCGGCCGACGTCGAGGTGGTGCTCACCTCTGGCGTGATCACCGAAGTCGACTACAGCGCACCTGTCGACGGGGGAGTGGCCACCGTTGCCACGACCATCGGACCGGTCGTCGACGCGACGCCGATCGTCGCGCCGATCTAGCCGGCGGATCTGGTCATCCGACCGGGACCGGGAGCCGCTCGGGCATCAGTCGAAACAACCGAACGGGCTCCTCGATGCCTTTGAGGAACACCGGACCGACGGGCTCGAAGGCGGCGGGCGCCCCGCTCGCCGCCTTCGCCTCGGCGCTGACCAAGGTCTCACCGGCACCTGCCATGTCGGTGACGCGCGAGGCCACGTTCACGTCATGGCCCAGCAGATCGTCGCCGCGCGCCAGGGCGGTCCCACTGTGGACCCCCGTTCGCACCCAGAGCGGCGCGTCCGAGTCGGCGACCGCTGCGCAGCGCGTCATCAGCGCGGCCACGCTCGCGAGCGCGCTGGGCACATCCGCGTAGCAGAGGAAGAAGCCGTCTCCGAGCTGCTTCACCACTCGCGCCGTCGGCGGCAGCACCGCCAGCACCTCGCGTTCGAAGCGCTCGACCAGCGCCAGCGCCGCAGCGTCGCCTCGCTCTGCGGTGAACGCGGTGAAGCCGGCGAGGTCCGTGAACACGAATGCTGCGGTGACCTCGGTGCTCATGAGGCGGTGACCGTGATCCGCCCGGACATCGTCTGCACCTGCAACCGTCCGTCACGGCCGATCTCGGGCAGCCTGTCGCGTATCGCACCCGAGATGGCCCGCAGGTCGGTGGTCGGCGCCCAACCGCCGTGCACCTCGACGTCGACCTTGCCGGACATCGTTCGCACGTCGAGGTCACCTGGTGCGACCGCGACGATCCGGACGCTGCCGGCGGCGCCGTGCACACGCGCCCGCACCACGCCGCCCGCCTCCACCGACGCGGTGGTGACGGTGACGTCGAGCTCCGGGGAGGCGGCGACACGCACGGAACCGGTGGTGCTCGTCGCTCGGCAACGGCGCTGTGCCGTTCCGACCACGATGTTGCCCGTGCGAGTTCGAAGGTCGGCCTCGAGGCAGTCCTGGACCTCGATGCGCCCGGTGGTGGAGCTGATTCGGACCGACCCGAGCGGTCCCTCACAGACCACCGGTCCGGTGACGGTCGCCACGAAGACGTTGGTGCCCGCAGGGCAGACGATGGCGACGTTGGCACTGGCCGGCGCATGGACGACGCCGCTGTCGTCGATCGTCGCGCGTCCCTTCGCGATGGCCGGGACGGCGACGTCGCCGACCGTGATCCGCACCGAACCGCTGCGCACGCTCACCTCGACCGACATGGTCGGTGGTCCCCAGACGCTCACGGCCGAACCGTACCCGATGCCATCAGTCGACCGTTCCGTCCGAGAGCGTGAACGATTCCGGGCCGAGCAATCGTCATGGCGCGAAACGGTACCGGAGCTATCGTCGGCCACCGTGCCGCTGCCCACTCGTGACGATTTCCTGCTCGACCCCGACCTCGTGTTCCTGAACCACGGCTCGTTCGGCGCCACGCCGAGGGTCGTGTTCGAGGAGTACCAGCGTCTTCAGCGCGAGATGGAACGAAATCCGGTCGAGTGGCTCGGCCGTCGAGCCGATTCGATGCTCGCCGACGCTCGGGCACGACTCGGGAGGTTCGTGGGCGCCACCGCCGACGAACTGGTCTTCTTCCCGAACCCGACGACTGCCGTCAACATGGTCGTCCGCAGCCTCGACCTCCGTCCAGGCGACCGGGTGGTGACCACCGACCACGAGTACGGAGCCTTGGACCGCACCTGGCGCAAACGCTGTGCGGAGGTGGGCGCCGAGTACGTGCGAGCCGCCATCCCGCTCCCGGTCACCACAGAGGCCGACTTCGTGGAACGCGTCTGGGCTGAGGTCACCACGAACACGAAGGTGTTGTTCCTCAGTCACCTCACGAGTGCGACGGCGTTGATCTTCCCGGTGCACGAGCTGTGTCGACGAGCCCGTGCCCGCGGGATCATCACCATCGTCGATGGCGCACACGTACCCGCTCACATCCCACTCGATCTCGCGTCCCTGGATTGCGACATCTACACCGGTGCGTTGCACAAGTGGCTGTGCGCCCCCAAGGGCAGCACGTTCCTCGCTGCTCGCCGCGAGGCGCAGGAGTGGCTGCAACCGCTCGTGGTCAGCTGGGGGTGGGAGAGCGACCACCCGAGCGGATCCCGGTTCGTCGACCATCACGAATGGCAGGGCACCCGTGACCTGTCGGCGTTCTTGGCCGTCGGTGCGGCGATCGACTTCGTGGAGGCCCACGACTGGGCCGACGTGCAGCGTGAGGGCCACCGGCTCGCGTTGCGGACGCGCACGCTGGTCAACCAGCTCACGGGGTTGGACTCGGTGAGCCCCGACGCCGTGCCACCCGGCGACCACGACTGGATCGGTCAGATGGCCGTGGCACGGCTCCCCGTCGGCACCGACGTCGAGGCGCTCAAGGCCGCCCTGTTCGACACGTATCGGATCGAAGTCCCGGTCCACCGCTGGTCGGACCAGCCCCTGCTGCGGGTGAGCTTCACGGCACACAACGTCGAAGCGGACAGCGACGCCCTGCTGAGCGCGCTCGCCGAGCTCCTCAGCCGTTGACGGCCTGCCGGAGCGCGGCGGCGATCTGCTGCCAACGGTGGGCGCTGAGCGTGGCGATGTACGACTCGAGCCGCGTCCGGTCGACGCTCTCGGGCTGATCCAGGTCGATGACGATCTCGGCGTCGAGGCCGTCGTCGGGTCCGAGCGTGACTTCCGAAGGGAGTCCCCGGGCCGTGTCGGTGGCCCCGGCGACGAGCAGGCGGGGAAGACGGGCAGCGGCCTCGGGGCGGGTGAGCACCACGACGGGTCTGCGGCCCCCGGGTGGTGTGCGGCACCACCAGAGCTCCGCCCAGGACGGCCCCTGGCTCGTCCCGGATTCGCTGACCAGGGGATATGCGCTGGCATAGCGGCTCGACAGGTCGGAGTCGGCGCTGGTGTCGAAGGCCCGATCGACGGCGTCGCGCAGCACCTTGGATCGCGAGGCCCCGCGAGCCGTCGCCTCCCCGTCGAGGCGCTCGATCTGGTCATCGCGGAGCTGGATCATCACCGAACGAAGCTTGGTCACCATAGATGGACGATACTAGTACTATAATCGCACAGATGAAAGAGTCCCAGCTCACCGCCAGTCTCGTCACGGCCAGTCAGGTGAACGAGTTCCTCGCCGCCGACTTCCCCGGCACCACCAACTCCTGTGAAGCGGTCGGACCGGGCTGGGCGGTCGCGGTCATCGTGGCCAGCGATCAACACCTCCGTCCGGGCGGCATCATCAGCGGACCGACCGTGTTCGGCGCCTGCGATGCGGCCCTGTACTACGCCTGCTTCACCGCGATCGGGATCGAGCCGATGGCGCTCACCAGCGAGCTCTCGATCCGCTTCCTGCGTCCCGCACGAGGCACGGAGCTGCGGGCCCGGGCGACGCTGCATCACGTCGGCGCCCGGTCGATCATCGGCACCGTCGAAGCATGGACCAACGATCCCGGCCGTCCGGTGGCAGTCGCCCAGGGCACCTACGTGCGCCCGAAGCCGTCGCAGCGGTAGCGTCAGCGCCCATGTCCGACAAACCCGTCATCACCATCCCCGAGGGCGAGCCGCCCGCCGACCTGCTGATCGAGGACGAGACCATCGGCGATGGCGCCGAGGCCGTCGTCGGCTCCCGAGTCGTCGTGCACTACGCGGGCGTGGCGTGGAGCAGCGGCAAGGAGTTCGACGCCAGCTGGAACCGTGGGGACACCTTCGACTTCCGGCTCGGGGCCCGTGAGGTGATCGAGGGCTGGGATCACGGCGTCAAGGGCATGAAGGTCGGCGGCCGGCGCCGCCTCACCATCCCGCCGCACATGGGCTACGGCGATCGCGGTGCCGGCGGCGTGATCAAGGGCGGCGAGACGCTCGTCTTCGTCGTCGATCTCATCGCCGTTCGCTGATCAGCTGCCGCGGGAAGGCCGCGGGAAGGCACGCCGACGAGGGTCGGATCCATGACGACCCGTTCCCCCTCCATCGCTGCCGCCAGTCTCCTCTCCAGTTTCGTGCGACGAAGGGTCGCTGCGCCCCCGAGGCGGACGTTCTGACGCGAGTCTTCACCTGTTCGGGCGGGCCGGCTGGTGCCGGACCCAGATGCCCGGGCCGAACGCCGTGCGCTCGACGACCAGGGTCCCGGCGGCCAGGTCATGCAGCCCCCGGAGGTTCACCATGATCGGTGCATAGACCACGAACAGCAGCGTGCCGACCCAATCACTGCTCAGCCCGAGGAACAGACCGGCCAACATCGGCAACGCGGCAACGAGCCAGCGCACCACGACGGCGACCGGTCCGGGAGTCCGCAAGGAGTGCTGGTCCACGACGCGCAGCCCGGCCCAGAGCTTGCCGATCGACCAGCCGTAGAGCATGGTCGGGCTCACGTAGTACACGCCGTGCATCGCAGCGCCTGTCCATGCCGGTGCCCCCGCCTTGTGGGCGAGCAGGGTGGGAATGCCCACGAGAGTCTCGTCGAGCACGCCGGCGATGAGACGCCGCCAACGCGTCGCCTGGCGGCGACCGTCGGCAAGTGGCGGCCGAGAAGGCTTGACCAGGGGCGGTCGGTCGGATCGATACTCGGGGTCGTCGAAGTCCTCGTCGAAGGAGACCGCCTCGCCGTTGGCGGCCCATTCCACCGCTCGCTCGATCTCCTCCGCGTACTCGGCGCCGGCGACGACCTCGCCGCGGATGATCCCGAAGCGCACGTCACCCGAACGCAGGACGGTGCGGAGGAGGGCGATCTGGTCGATGGACAGGTGATGCACCGGGACACGGCAGGGAACCGGTCGATCGGCCGCCGGCCGCTCGTTCATCAGCCGGGCACGAGACGCCGAACCGCGGCGACTCGGGAGGGCGGGAACGTACCGATGCGGACCACGTCGCCCGACCGCGGCGCGTGGATGTACTCGGTGGCGCTGATCGCGATGCCGACATGGTCGATCACGCCGGTGGTGCTGCTCGCGAGGAACACCAGGTCACCGGGCAGGATCGCCTGGTGCTTCCAGTCGATCGCGGTGCCGTAGTACGCCTGCGCCCCGCTGTAGTGGGGGATCGAGATGCCGATCTCGGCGTATGCGGCCATCGTCAGCCCCGAGCAGTCGAAGGTGTCAGGGCCGCTGGTGTTGAACTTGTAGCCCTTGCCGAGTTGCGCCTTCGCGAACTGGAGCACCTTGGAGATCTTCGGCGAGACGCCGCTTTCGACACCGGGCACCGAAGGTGCGGCGGGGAGTGAGCCGCCCGCGGGGACGGTGAGTCGCATGCCGGGGTAGATGAAGCTGGTCACGGTGAGCTTGTTGGCGTCGAGCAGCGCGCTGAGCTTCACGCCGAGCTTGGCCGCGATGCCCGAGAGGTAGTCGCCCGACAGCACGACGTACGCCTGCGGAGCGCTCGGGGCCGCCGCCGTGGTCGTCGTGGCGGCCGCAGGTGCCGAGGCACCTGCGGGCACGGTGAGCTTCATGCCGGGGTAGATGAAGCTGGTCACGTTGAGCTTGTTCGTGGTGAGCAGGGCGCTCATCTTCACGCCGAGCTTGGACGAGATGCCCGACAGCGAGTCACCCCACACCACGACGTACACCGCGGGTGCCGCCGGCGGCGGGGGAGCGGGCAGGGAGCCGCCCGAGGGGACGACCAGTTGCTGGCCGGGGAGGATCAGGCTGTTCACCGTCAGCTTGTTGGCGTCGAGCAGCGCGCTGAGCTTGACGCCGAGCTTGGCCGCGATGCCAGAGAGGTAGTCGCCCGCCTTGATCGTGTAGGTCGCGCTCGGCGCGGCGACGACGTGAGGAGCAGCGAATGCAGGCTCCACGATGGCGACGGTGCCCAGGCTGACCCCGAGGGAGGCGGCGAGCAGCGCGCGGTGGAATCGAGACATGCCTCTCTGATCGGCACTTTTCCGTGCGGTCTTTACGGTCTCTTGACGGACGAGCCGCGTCCTCGCAGGTCAGGGCGGAGAAACTTTCTCCACTATGTTGCTGGTGTGAGTCGTTCCAATCGGGGGAGAGAGCGGCGCACCGATCGTGGGCCGCACCTGCAACCGTGGCGTGCGTTGACCAATCCCTACCGGCCCATCGAACCGCTGTCGGCCGATCAGATCGAGCATCTGCACCGCTCGTCATTGCGGCTGCTGGCGACGACCGGCATGCGCATCCTGTCGCCGGAGGCTCGGACGATCCTGGCCGCAGCGGGCTGCGAGGTCGACGACCTGATGGTCCGATTCGACCCCGAGATGGTCGAGGCGACGGTGGCGAACGCACCGGCCGAGTTCGTCCTGCACGCCAGAAATCCGGCGAAACACCTCCACATCGGCGGCCGCAGCGTGGCGTTCGCCTCGGTCGGCGGCCCGGCCTTCGTCACCGACCTCACCAGCGGGCGGCGGCCGGGAACGCACCGGGAGCAGGAGGACTTCCTTCGAGTCGTCCAGGCCCTCGACATCGTCCACCAAGAAGGAGGGGGGCCCTTCGAAGCGATGGACCTGCCGCCGGAGACCCGTCACCTCGACCTGTGCCTGTCCCTGATCCGGCTGCTCGACAAGAACTGGCAGGGCATCGCGCTCGGTAGGGAGCGAGCGTCGGACTGCATCGACATGGCCGCGATCGCGCTCGGTACGGACCGAGCCGGCCTCGCCGAGCGGCCCGCGCTGCTCACCATCGTCAACACCAACACACCGCTCACGCTCGACGTCCCGATGGCCGAAGGACTGATCGAGCTCGCCGGCGCCGGTCAGGCGATCTGCGTCACCCCGTTCACGCTGGCCGGCGCGATGGCCCCGGCCACGCTGGCCGGCGCGCTCGTCCTCCAGAACGCGGAGGTGCTGGCCACGGCGACGCTGGTGCAACTGGTACGACCGGGTGCGCCTGTGGTGTACGGCTCGTTCACGTCGAACGTCGACATGCGCAGCGGCTCGCCCGCGTTCGGGACGCCGGAGTACACGAAGGCGGCGCAGGCCAGCGGCCAACTCGCCCGGCGGTACGGCCTGCCATTCCGCTCGTCGAACACGACGGCCTCGAACACGGTGGACGCCCAGGCGATCTACGAGAGTGCGATGTCGCTGTGGGGTGCGGTGATGGGCGGGGCGAACCTGGTCAACCACGCGGCAGGGTGGCTGGAGGGAGGTCTGACCGCATCCTTCGAGAAGCTGGTCATCGACGCGGAGATGCTGCAGATGATCGGCGAGTGGTTGCAACCGATCGACATCAGCGACGACGCGATGGGCCTCGAGGCGATCGCCGACGTCGGGCCCGGCGGCCACTTCTTCGCGTCGCCCCACACGATGACCCGCTACGAGCATGCGTTCTACACCCCGCTGGTCAGCGATTGGCGCAACTTCGAGACCTGGGAGGAGTCCGGATCGGTCGATGCCACCCAGCGGGCACACCAGATCTGGCAGCAGCTACTCGCCGAGTCGGAGGCCCCGCCGCTCGACGCTGCGATCGACGAGGAGCTGGTCACCTTCGTCGCTCGCCGCAAGGAGTCGCCCTGATCAGCAGTGACCGGCAGCCTTCAGGATCCGATAGGGATCCACGGCCGGACCGCCACCGGGATGCACCTCGAAGTGGAGATGGGTCACGGAGGCGCTGCCCGTCGAGCCGACGTAGCCGATCACGTCGCCGGCGTGCACCGGCGAGCCGGCGCCGACACCGTGCGCGAACGCGGTGAGGTGCGCATAGAAGTAGTAGGTGCCGTCGGGGGCGGTGAGCCACATCTGATTGCCGCCGAGCGAGCCCTTGAAATTCTTGATCTGCCGTGTGATCCGCCCGCTGACCACGGCGTAGATGGGTGTGCCCTTCTTGGCGAAGATGTCCGTCCCCTCGTGATGCCGACCACCCGATCGTGGAGCGCCGAACGTGTCCCAGAACGCACAGGTGTGGGGGAGCGGAAAGACCCCGAGGTGCACGGTCCGGCCGCCGGTCGCCGTCGCGGCTGCCGACGCCAACGCCTTCGACGTGGCCGAGTCGGCGATGCCTGTGCGGGGCAACCCCATCCAGCCTTGGAAGACCTTCACGGCCTTCACCGTCGCCGGGCCGTAGATCCCATCGGCCCCACCCGCGGGCCGCGCCCCGACGGCGATCAACTGGCGCTGCATCGTGACCACGGCAGCGCCGCTGGACCCGGGCTTGAGCGAGGCCTGGGAGGCGGCAGCGGCGGCGGGCACGCCGAGCAACAGCACGGAGAGGACGAGCAGTGTGCCGACGACACGACAGGTGCGGCTGAGCATTGGAAGGTCTCCTCTGTTCGGTCCGCTTGGGCGAGCAACCTAGACCAGCATGCACGGCAATGTGCATCGCCCCGTCAAGAATTCGTCTTGATAGATTCGAACATTCACTGTCAGCTGGCCGACATTCATCGTGAACATCTGCTCACAAACCACAGAGAGCAGGCAGGATCGCCAGAATCGGTGCCGATGAGTGAACAGATGTGACACACGACATCACTTTGTATCTCGACAATTGTGATCAATGGCGCGACGGTGCATCACCGTCACTATTTGGGGGGACGGTTTCGCAACCGAGGGGATCATCATGTATTTGTTCAGCAGAAGTGCCGTCCTGACCGGCAACCCGGCAGCCGCCATGCCATGGGCAGTCAAGATCGGCGAGTACGTCAGCACGACCACTGGCCGGCCGCTGTCCACCTGGGCGGCACAGTTCGGCCGGCCGCTCGGCACCGTCACCTGGAGCACCATCCTCGAGTCCCATGCCGACCTCAATGCCGCCTTCGGTGCGCTCGAGAGCGACGCCGGCTACGCCAGGTTGGTCGAGGAGGGGATGCCGTTCTTCTCGTCGCCGCACGAGATGACGTTGCGTCAGCCGCTCCATGGCGGACCGACCCCGGGTGGCGAGCCGCCCGCCGTCGGAGCGCTCGCCAACGTCACCACCGCCGTGGCCGCCAATGGCAAGATGGCCGAGGCGTTCGCGTGGGGGATTGCGGTGAGCGAGCATGTCGAGAAGGTCACCGGCAACCCGGTGACGTTCATGTCCGACGCCTACGGTGCGTTCGGTCAGTTGACGTGGCTGGGAACGTCACCGGACCTCGAGGCCGTCGACGCAGCGAACGCCAAGCTCGCTGCTGATGCGGGCTACATGGACCTGCTCGGCCAGTCGGGGGACCTGTTCGTACCCGGCTCCGGACATCAAGCGCTGTTCGCCCGCATCGGCTGAGCGAGCACCGGTCGAACTGACATAACGATGATTATGGGCGATGCGGCCCGTCCGGGGTGAGTTCACGATCCCGAATTGGACGGGCTGCATCGAGCACCCAGTGCAGGATCTCGATGAGCTCTCGTGCCGATGGTCTGGGACCTGCGGCGGCGAGGTCCCGTTCCGCGTCGTTCACCGCGCAGGCCAGCACGTACAGCTCGTCGTGCAGTTCGTCGAGGGCGCCCTTGGCGACGATCAGCTCGTCCTCGTTGAGCTGCAACTCGTCGGCTCGCTGGCGGCCCACCCAGTGCCATTGACGACACGACTGCGAGCAGAACTTCCGGGGCCGGCCGATCCGCTGGTCCGGAAGGACCCGTCGGCACCACTGGCACCGCGATCGCTGCTCCTGGCCCTCATCCGACCTTTTCGTCATGACGAAATGCTAGATGATCAACGGTCCGTGAGCGCGTTCCCTGTTCGCCACGCTGCCTCGGCCCGATCGAGACGCTCGGTCGCCCCGCTGCGCAGTCGATCGGCGACGGCCGGCCGCGATCACGTTGGTGAGCGCCAGCGTGCCGACGTGGCTGTCGAAGGGTCCCCCGCCCGCTGCTGCCACGGTGAACGTGCGATGCGCCATGGCGGCCAGCGGCGAGAGCAGGCTGTCGGTGATCGCGACGCACCAGGCGCCGCGACCCTGCGCGTCCCGCGCGGCGTCCACCACCCAGCGGTCGTACCGCCGCAGGTCGATCATCACGAGCACGTCGGTGTCCTTGATCAGCGCCACGGTGCGACGGACGGCGATGTCGTTGCCGTCGACGAGTTGCACGCCGTCACGGAGTGCCGCCAGGTCGCCGACCAACTGGGTCGCCACACCGACGGAGGCGTCGCCGGACAGCACGAAGACCCGCGCTGCGGGCTCGGACAGGTGACCCACCACATCGGCGAGGGCGACCTCGTCGAGCGCCCGCAGCGTGCTGGCGACGTTGTCGAGCTCGAGGTCGAGGTGCCGCCCGATCGCGTCGTTGGCGGCCGGCTCGCGGATCCGTTCGGCGGCGGGCCGGAGCTGGAGGGCCAACGCATGCTGGACCGAGGACTGCAGCTCGGTGAAGCCGTCGTAACCGAGCTTGGAGGCCAGGCGCACCACCGTCGCCGCACCCGACGCGGCCGCCTCCGCCAGCTCCGCGACCGTCCCGAACGCCACCAGTTGTGGCTGCGAGAGCACGATCTCGGCCACGCGCCGCTCGGCCGGGGTGAGGGAGGCACTCGCCTTCCCGATGCGCTCGTCGACTTCCACGAGCGGCGATCGTACTGCTCCTGCGATCGGCGGACCGGATATTCCATTTCGAGATAGGATTGGAATTCACGTTCCACTCACCCGACCGAGCGAAGGAGTCCCAGCACATGACCACCCTGACCGAGCACGCGATGCCCGCCGTCATCGAGTCACCTGCCTGGCCGACCCTCACCGTCGCGCCGTCGCCGTTCGGCCGAGACGCGTTCGACCGCGAGGCCTTCGTTCGAGCCGCCGGCCACGCCGCCCGGCTGATGCCGGCGGTCGTCCACGACGCGCTCGTGGACTTCGCCGATGCCGCACCGCAGTCCGGGGCCATGGTGCTGCGCGGGCTCCCCGTCGGGGACCTGCCGGCGACCCCCGACTCCCCCACCTCCTCGACGACGAAGGATCTCACGAGCGAGTTCGTGCTCCTCACCGCTGCCCGTCGCCTGGGACAGCCGATCGGATACCTGCCCGAGCACGGCGGCGACCTCGTGCAGAACCTCGTTCCCACCAAGGACAACGCGCACCGTCAGGTCAGCACCTCCTCCAAAGTGCAACTGATGTTCCACACCGAGGCCGCGTTCCACCCGCACCGTCCCCGGTACCTGCTCCTGCTCTGCCTCCGGGGTGACCCCAGCGCGATCACCACGCTGTCGTCCGTGTTCGAGGTGCTGCCGCTGTTGCCGTGGCGGGTGGTGGACACGTTGTTCCAACCGCGCTTTCGTACGGCCGTGGACGAGAGCTACCTGCACGGGCGCGAGAACGTGCTCGGCCCGGCGATGCCGGTGCTGAGTGGCGAGCGTCATCGACCGTCGATGGTGTTCGACGCCGACCTCATGGTGGGTACCGATCCCGAAGCAGACGACGCCCTGCGCGAGCTCTCCGCCGTGGTGGAGTCGCACCACGCCGGCCTCGCGCTTCGTGCGGGCGACCTGCTCGTCGTCGACAACCACGTCGCCGTTCACGGCCGGTCCCCTTATGAGCCTCGATGGGACGGCCACGACCGGTGGATCCAGCGCTCGATGGTCGTCACCGATCTCGCCGCCAGCGCAGGCGAGCGCGACGGGCGAGTGATCGTCACCCGCTTCGGCGCCTGAACGACCTCAGGCTCCGCCCAGCGCGAGCCAGTCGTCCACGATCGATCGGTCACCGTCCACGATGACGTCGTCCGTCGGGCGGCCCCACAGCCGCAGCAACATCGCGACGGCAGGCCCCCGAAGGGTCGCGTCCGCAGGATGATCCGAAGCGAGCAGGGTCGGCGACCCGTGCGAGCCGTCGACCACCCATCGCTGTCCGGCGTCGGTGACTTCCACCGCGAGGGTGCTCGTGGGCGACGTCCGCCGTTCGCGCACCAGCATGCGCGGCAGCATCACGGTCCAGTACTCGTCGACGCCGTCGGCGGCGAAGGATGCCTCGATCGTGGGCGAGCCGCCAGCGGCGCGCTCGGCGTCCCATCGGTGCACGGATGCCTCCTGCGCCTGACGACGACGCCACAGGCCGGCGACCTTCGGCTCGACCGGGAAGGGATGCCAGGTCGGCGCGTCGGGGTCGATCGCGGCGAGCATCTCGATCATCCTGGCCCCTCCGGTGCGTACCCACTGCGCTCGGGCCGAGAGGCCGTCGGGCGCCGGATCGTCGTGGGGTGGGGGCGGTCCTCCGGTGACGAGAGCGCCGATCACCCACCGGTGGATGTCGCCGAGATGCTGACCGAGCGCGGCCAGGTCCCACCCCGGGCACCCGGCGATCGGCGCGTTCGCCGGACCCAATTCCACGGCCACCGCGAACGCCTCCACATCGGCGGCCAGCAACGAGAGATGATCGAGGCTCATGGCGTCGCACAGTACGCCGGGCAGAATGGTCGGCGATGTCGAATTCACCGCTCTCCCCGATGCCAACCGCGCCGGCGACCTCTTTCGCCAGTGACAACGCGGCGGGCGCCCACCCGCTCGTGGTCGAGGCGCTCATCGCCGCCAACGAAGGGCATGCCCTCGCCTACGGCAGCGACCGGTGGACCGAGGAGACCCACGCGCGATGCCGCGACCTGTTCGGGCCGACCACCGAGTCGTTCCTCGTCTGGAACGGCACCGGATCGAACGTCATGGCGCTGGCGACGATGATCCAGTCGGCGGAGTGCGTGGTGTGCACGGACTGGGCACACATCGCGGTCGATGAGGCGGGTGCCCCCGAGCGGGTGCTGGGCGCCAAGCTGCTCGCCCTCCCCTCCCCTGCCGCCAAGCTCGTCCCCGAGCAACTCGAGTCGTTGCATCACCTGCAGGGGGTCGAGCACCATGCGCAGCCGGGCGTGGTGAGCATCACCCAGAGCACCGAGCTGGGCACGCTCTACACGGCCGACGAGATCGCGGCGTTGTGCGAGACGGCCCACCGGATGGGCATGCGTGTCCATCTCGACGGAGCGCGGCTGGCCAACGCGACCGCGGCGCTCGGTGGCACCGTGGCAGCGCTTCGATCCTTCACCGTCGACGCAGGCGTCGACGTGGTGAGCTTCGGTGGCACCAAGGCGGGAGCGATGGGTGCCGAGGCAGTGATCTACCTCGATCCGGCGCTCGCGGCGCGGGCCAAGTACGTCCGCAAGCAGGTCACCCAGCTGCCGTCGAAGATGCGCTTCGTCGCCGCCCAGCTGAACGCCCTCCTGGCCGACGACCTGTGGATCCGGCTTGCGCAGCACTCCAACTCGATGGCGACCCGGCTGTACGAGCTGACCGCCGACATCCCTGGTGTCACGTTCGACGCGCCGCCCGTCGTCAACAGCCTGTTCCCCTGCCTGCCGGCGGCGGTGATCGAGCCGCTGCGCGAGTGGTGCTTCTTCTGGGACTGGGACGTCTCGCGCAGCCAGGTTCGCTGGATGACGGCGTGGGACACGACCGTCGACGACGTCGAGCGGTTCGCCGCGGGCGTTCGCCATCTGCTCGCCGGTCGCGTGTGAACATCTTGAAAAGATCCTGATCGGAGGCTCTCGACAGCGGGCCGATCATGGCGTAAAGTGAGGAGGTACTTGCTGACAGCAAGTATTTCGCAGGCCTGACGGACAGGGGGTTCCATGGCAGCGGTCGACGTCTTTTTCCATCGCTCGTTCACTGATGACCGGTGGATGAATTCCGCAGCCTGTAAGGGCCTGACACACCTGTTCTTCCCACCGCCCGCCGAGCGGCCGCAGGCTCGTGATCGCCGCGAGTCCACCGCCAAGGCAGTGTGCGGTTCCTGCACCGTCGGCACCACGTGTCGCGAGTTCGCACGGACGAATCACGAGTACGGATACTGGGGTGGCGAGAGCGAGGACGAGCGGCATGCCGCCGGGTTCCGCCTCATCGCCCCGATCGGCGTGCGCGCCCGCAACGTCGGCTAGTCACCCCACCCGCTCGTCAGGTCGCCCGCCAGGTCACCCGCAGCTCCACGGGCTTGCGGAAGATGACACCGGCGACGGTGACCTCCCCCACCAGCTCCACGTCCGGGAGCAGGTCGATCACCGCATGGACGGCCGCGCGTGTCTGCAGACGCGCCAGCTGGGCGGCGATGCAGGCATGCGGCCCGTGTGCGAACGCGACGTGGGTGCGAGCTGACGAGCGGGCGAGATCGAATCGATCGGGGTCCGTGAACGCTGCCGGGTCCCTGTTGGCGCCGGCGAGCGACACGATCACGAGGTCGCCGCGACGAATTTCGGCGCCGGCGAGGACGACGTCGCGCGTGGCGTATCGGTCCACTCGGGCAGCGGCCGGCTCCAGCCGAAGTGATTCCTCGACGGCGGCGTCGACGAGCGATCGATCGGCCACGACCGCTGCCCACTGCGCCGGTTCGGCGAGCAGGTGATGGAGCACGTTGGTCGTCATCCCCTCGCTCGTCTCGATGCCGCCGAAGAGGAACACCGCCGAGTTCGACACGACCTCCTCGGCAGTCAGCGAGCCGGCGACGTCGGCGATGAGCGTGCCGGGCCGCTGCGACGCGCTGCGCACGTGTCCTGCCAGGCGCTCGAAGGCCTCCCGACCGGCTTCGCTCACGGCGTCACCTCGTGAGACCCCATTGACTGCGGCGACGATGCAGTCGTACACCTCCAGCAGTTCGCTGCTGCTCATTTCGTCGAGGCCGAGGACCATCGACGACACGGCGACCGCCAACGGCCCGGCGAGGTCACGGCGTAGTTCGGCCGCACCGCGCGACCGAAGCGAGCTGACGAGGTCCCGCGCGATCGTGTCGACGTGCTCGCGGTACCGGGCCGTCGTCTCCGCAGGCCGCAACGGGTCGGCGAACGGGGCGCGGTGTCGTTGGTGTTCGTCGCCGTCGAGGGAGAGCATGCTCTCTCCGACGACCTGGGCCGTGCTGAAGCGCGGATCGTCGACGGTGTAGGCGGCCGGATCGCGCATCACTGCGACCGCGTCGTCCCGGCTGGTCACCAGCCACCCGCCGAGGGCCGGCACCCATGCCACAGGATGTTGGGACCGGAGCGCCGCGACCACCTCGTGATGGTGGGCATCGAGCTCTGCGAGATCGATCGCCGCTGGGTCCACGAAGGTGGAGCGTAGCCAGGCCGCGGCGCATACGATCCCCGGCGTGACCGAGTCGTTGACCCACCGCGCTGCCATTGCGGCCGCCTGGACGTCCTACGGAGATCCTCGCGTGATCGCGCACGTCGACGAGGTGAGCGCCAACGTGTCCACCAATCGGGTGTACCGACTGCACCTCGACGACGGCTCGACGCTGATCGGCAAGGTCTCCTCGTACGGGTCCTACTTCTTGTTCTACGAGGACCACGATCGGCTCAGCCGGTGTGCCGCGTTGCTCCATGGCACCCGCTTCCAAGGGATGCTCGCCGACGTGTGGCGGCGGGACGGTCGGCTGTTCACCTGGTACGACCAGCAGATGTGGGCCGTCTTCTACGACGACGTGCCGCGACGCGACGCGCTCCCTCGGATTCTCACGGTCGACCAGGTTCGCAATCTCGGCAGGGAGATCGCCGAGTTCCACCTCGCATGCACCGACATCGCGCCGAAGATCCCGGCGGGCTCCAAGACCATCAAGAGCGATGCGATCAACCTGCTCGACCTGCTGGAGAGCCCCTTCGCCCCGCGCAACTTCGAACTTCCTCCCGAGGCCATCGGCGTGCTGTGGAAGCACACTCATCGGTTCCTGGAGCGGCTCATCGAAGTCGGGTACGACGAGTGGGCGAAGATCCCGGTGCTGATCGACTGGAACCTCGGCAACTTCTCTGTCGACACCGCTGCGGACGGGTCGTTCCGTCTGTTCAGCAGGTGGGACTACGACTGGTTCCGCATCGAGCCCCGACTGCTCGACTTCTACTTCCTGTCGCGCGTGTCGAGCAAGACGGGCGACCGCACCAGGTTCACCTACGGTCCGCACACCCTGATCGAGCCGACGTTCCTCGAATTGCTGCGCGCCTACCGCGCTGTCTTCCCGATGTCCGAGGAGCAAGTGATGTTCCTGCCGGAGGTGTACCGGTTCTTCATCCTGAACTACGTCGTCCGGGAAGGCGCGCGCTTCTTCCGCGCCGATCTGTGCCGGCAGTTCCGCCACGATGCCGTTCGTTCGTACCTTCCCGGCCTCGACAGGCTCGACGTGTCGCCACTCGCCGAGCTCGCCCGCGCCGTGCCACGATGACGGCGTGGACTACACGCAGATCACCGTCTCCCACGAAGGACCGATCGCGGTCATCACGCTCGACCGCCCTGACCGGCTGAACGCCTGGACGCCGCGCATGGCGGAGGAGCAGCAGCACGCGATCCTCGCCGCCAACGACACGCCTTCGATCGGTGCCATCGTGATGACCGGCGCCGGGCGCGGGTTCTGCGCCGGGGCCGACATGGAGGCGACGTTCCAGACGCGCATCTCCGGTCACGATCCCGGCAATGACACCGCGGGTGGCGTCGGTGGGATGCCTCGCGGCCTCGACTGGGTGACGTTCCTGCGACAGAGCAAGCCGATCGTCTGCGCCGTCAACGGTGCCGCCGTCGGCATCGGCGTCACCATGTGTCTTCCCGCCGACCAGATCATCGCGAGCACGGCGGCCAAGTTCGGCATGGGCTTCATCAAGATGGGACTCGTGCCGGAGCTGGCGAGCACGCGCCTGCTCGCCGCGCGGGTCGGCTTCGGCAGGGCGAGCGATCTGTTCCTGAGTGGCCGTCTGATCAGCGGCAGCGAAGCGCACGACATCGGCCTTGCCGATCAGTTGGCCGAGCCCGACGAACTGCTCGACCGGGCGATGGCCACCGCGGCGAGCTATGCGGCGAATCCCGACCTGCAGCTGCGGATGACCAAGCAGCTGCTCACGGAGAACATCGTCGAGTCCGACCTCCACGTGATCCAGCAACGCGAGATGCAGATGCTCAGTGAGTGCTGGACCAGTCCGGAGCACAAGGAGGCCGTCGCCGCGTTCCTCGGCAAGCGCCCTGCAGTGTTCCGCCCCGAGGCGTGACGATGACCGTCGACGTGTGCGTCGTCGGGAGCGCCAACCTCGATCTGGTGGCCACGGTGGAACGGCTCCCCCGGCGGGCGAGACCGTGATGGGCACCGGGTATGCGGAGCACGCCGGCGGAAAGGGCCTCAACCAGGCGATCGCCGCTGCGAGGGCCGGGGCCTCGGTCGCGTTCGTCGGCGCGGTCGGCTCCGATGCCGCGGGTGCATCGTTGCTGGCGGTGATGCGGGCGGACGGCGTCGACTCAAGCCTCGTGGACGTCCTCGACGCGCCGACCGGTCGGGCGCTGATCGGCGTGTCGTCGAGTGGAGAGAACCTGATCATCGTCGTGTCCGGCGCCAACATGTCGGTCGTGGCTCCGGACATCCCCGCCGCCCGAGTCGTGCTTTCCCAGCTGGAGGTTCCGATCGCCACGGTCGAGGCCGCGATGCGCAGCGGTCGCGAGGCCGGCGCGACGACGGTGCTCAACCCGGCCCCCGCGCAGGTGCTGGACGAGTCGTTGCTGCGATGGTGCGACGTGGTCGTCCCGAACGAGCACGAAGTCGAACTGCTGGGCGGTGCCGACCATCTGCTGGCCCTCGGCGCCAAGGCCGTCGTGGTCACCCTCGGCAGTCGCGGTGCGGAGCTGCACACCGCCGACGGGGTCACCCACATCGAGTCGTTCGCAGTCCACACCGTCGACACGACCGGCGCCGGTGACTGCTTCTGCGGGGCGCTGTGCGCACGGTTGGCCGCGGGCGACGAGATTTCCGACGCGTTGCGTTTCGCCGCCGCCGCAGGGGCGTTGAGCACCACGCAGTCCGGCGCCGTCCCGTCGCTCCCCCACCTGCCCGCGATCGAGTCGCTCCTCGCCCGCGTCAGCGGAGGGTGACGGCGGCCCACCCGTCGAGGGTGTCGGTGGCGGCGGGGCGAAGTGGCGCCAAGGCGTCGATGACGTGGGCGTGCGCGTGCTCGAGCACTCCGCTGACGACGAGGGTCCCGCCCGTCGCCAGCACCCGCCGCAGGTCGGGAGCGAGGGCGACGAGAGCCGGCGCCAGGATGTTCGCCAGCACGAGGTCGAACTCACCCTCGAGTTCCTCGAGCGGCGTCGTGCTGACGTCGACCTCGACGCCGTTCGCGGCAGCGTTCGCCTCGGTGACCGGCACTGCTGCAGGCGAGATGTCGATCCCCGTCGCGGAGCCGGCGCCGAGCACCATCGTCGCGATCGCCAGCACGCCGGAGCCACAACCCACATCGAGCACTCGCGCGCCAGGGCGCAGCGCACGACGCGCTGCGGACAACGTGAGGCGGGTGGTCGGGTGATCGCCCATCCCGAACGTCGCGCCCGGCTCGATGCGGATCACCGTGACCCCGGGCGGAGCGACGAACGGCACCCATGCCGGGCTCACCACGAGGTCGGCATCGACCCAGGTCGGCGCCGCGAACTGCCGCCAGGTGTCCGCAACCGTCGGGTCGACCTCGACGAATCGGGCCGGCCACGGAAGCTCCGGCAGCGTGGCGTCCTCGCCGAGCGACGTCCACAACTCGATCCGTCCGTCCTGCGACGGCCGTTCCTCCACTGCGACCACGCCGAGGCCCCACAACGCGTCGCCGGCGAGCTCGACGTCGGCTGCGTCCACCGTGAGCACCAGCTGGCGCATCAGTCGAGCCGACGCAGCTCGGTCGGGTACGAGCGCGCACGCCGGACGTAGGCCTCGACGCCGCGCTGGATGTGCTCGGGGTTGGCCCGGCCGGGTTTGATCGTCGCCGGCGACCCCACCGCCAGGGCACCCGCTGGCACGTCGGTGTCGTTGAGGACGACCGCGTTGGCCCCGACGATCGCTCCCGTGTGCACGACGACTCGGTGCAGGACGATGCTCCCGTTGCCGATCAGGCATCCGTCCTCGATGGTGCAGCCTTCGAGGTGGACGAGATGGCCGATCACGCAGTCGTCGCCCACGATCGTGGGCCACTCCGGCGTGGTGTGCAGGACGCAGTTGTCCTGCACGCTCGTGCGGGCGCCGATGCGGATCTCGCCCTCGTCCCCACGGAGCACCGCCCCCGGCCAGACACTGGCGAGGGAGCCGACGGTGACGGCGCCGATGATGACGGCGTCGGGGTGGATGAAGGCGTCCGAATGGATCGTCGGTACGAGGTCGCCGAGGGCGTAGATGGGCACCTCACGAGGGTATCGACCTGGTTCACGGTGGAGCGAAGTGCCCTCCACCCGATACCGTGGAGGCCTATGTCCCGCAGGATCGAAATCGAGCTCACCAGCGCGCGCCCCGACGGCACGTGGACGTGGCGGGCCGCAGGTGCCCAGAAGCCCAAGGGCGTGCTCGACGGCGCACTGCTGCCGTCCGGAGCAACAACCGGCATGGTCTTCCGTGCCGACGCCGAGACGGAGCTCGATGGCATCACGATCCTGTCGGTCGCCGCGTCCAAGGAGAAGCCCTCCAAGGGCGGAGTGCTCGAGCTGCTTCCCAGTGACAAGCCGTTCGAAGAAGTGACCCAGCAGCTCGCCCGCAAGGAGCGCAGCGACCGGGGCCCTCGCTCCGGCGGCGACCGTCCCAATCGTGGCCCCCGCCCCGGCGGCGACCGTCCCGACCGTGGCCCCCGCCCCGACCGCGCACCGCGGCAGGATCGCGGTCCGCGCCAGGGCGGCGATCGTCCCTCGGGCGATCGCAAGCCTCGTTTCCAGGCTCCCCCCGAACTCCCCCAGCGCCCCAAGGCGAAGCGGCTGAAGCCCCATCGGGTGCATCGCAACGCGGTGTTGGCCGACCTTCCCGAAGCGCAGAAGGCGGTGGCCGAGCGGGCCCTGCAGGGTGGCATCCCGGCTGTGCGTCAGGCCGTGAACGAGCAGAACACGCGCCTGCGCTCCGAGGGCAAGGAAGAGATCCCAGCGGCAGGGTTGTTGGCCATCGCCGAGCAACTCCTCCCGAAGCTGCGCGTCGCCGAATGGCTCGACCGGGCCGATGCGGCCCTGGCCGACCTCGAGGAGCTCGACCTGCGCGATCTGCGCAGCGTCGTCGCTGCCTCGGAGGATCCGATGGTGGCTCGTGACGAGACCAC
This sequence comes from uncultured Acidimicrobiaceae bacterium, assembly GCA_963720695.1. Lineage (GTDB taxonomy): Bacteria > Actinomycetota > Acidimicrobiia > Acidimicrobiales > Ilumatobacteraceae > UBA668. Next base: position 972,956 of record CAVRGG010000001.1, on the reverse strand, counting down.
CCGCGAGATCGCTGCGAAGCTCAAGGACGCGCTCGTGACCAAGCAGGAGAAGGAGCTCGCCCTGTGGTTCGGCGACATCGATGCCGCCATCGGCGTCGGCAGAGTCGTACGGGCACTCAAGCTCTCGTCGCAGCCGCCGAAGGCCGGCGTCCGGTTCCCCGCCGAACTCGCGACTCGCCTCGCCACCGCTGCCACCGGCAACCTCACGGCCGATGCCCTGCCCGACCGTTGGATGGCGGTTCTCGAGGCCGCCGCCTTCAGCCCGGTTCGCACCCACGTCACCCCGACCGAGAAGCCGACGCAGGTCAGCGACGAGTTGCTCGCCACGGTCAAGCGCCTGGGTTCGCTGCTGCCCCAGATCGCCGCCCTGTTCGACATCACCGTCGATGCGAAGGCCCCGACCGCGAAGCCACTGCGGCCCACCCGCCCGGCCGCGCCCGCCAAGAAGCAGGTCCCCCGACCCCCCGCCCCGAAGCCCGAGGCCAAGCCTGCCGTCGTCGAGGAAGCTCCCGCTGTCGTCGAGGAGGCCCCTGCTGTCGTCGAGGAGGCTCCCGCCGTCGTCGAGGCCGCTGACCCGGTCGTCGAGGAAGCGCCCGCTGCCGCCGAGGAAGCCGCTCCCGAGACGGAGTAGCCCGGTTCGGTGACGGACACGGCGCGCCAGTACGGTCGCACCCATGTCCGACATCGTGAAGTACGAGACCCAGGGGCGCATCGCCCTCATCACGCTCAACCGTCCTGAGGCGCGCAACGCCGTCAACGGCGAGGTCGCCGAGGCGATGGAAGCCGCCATCGACCAGCTCGAGGACGACCCCGAGATCTGGGTCGGCATCATCACCGCCAACACCGAGGGCCAGGAGCGTCCGGTGTTCTGCGCCGGCGCCGACCTCAAGGCGATCAACTCCGGCCAGGGTGGAGCACTCGGCACACGTCGTGGGGGTTTCGCCGGCTTCGTGTACCGCGAGCGGAAGAAGCCCGTGATCGTGGCCGTCGACGGCCTCGCCACCGCAGGCGGTTGTGAGATCGTGCTCGGCGCCGATCTGGTGGTCGCGACCACGCGGTCGTCGTTCGGTCTCGCCGAGGTGAAGCGCAACCTCATCGCCGGCGCCGGCGGACTGTTCCGGTTGCCTCGAGCGATCGGTCAGGCCGCAGCGATGGAGGCCATCCTCACCGGCGAGCCGATCCCCGCGGAGCGGGCCTACAACCTCGGTCTCGTCAACCGCCTCGTCGAGCCGGGTGCCGCCGTCACGGCCGCGATGGAGCTCGCGACCAAGATCTGCGAGGCAGCGCCGTTGGCCGTCTGGGCGAGCCGCAAGGTCGTGCTCGCGTCCGCGTGGGCCGATGACGAGACGCTGAAGCAGATGACCAACGACGGCTTCGCCGGGGTGATGGCGTCCGAGGACACCAAGGAAGGACTCACCGCGTTCATCGAGAAGCGGCCGCCCAACTGGAAGGGTCGCTAGAGCGGCTTCGACACCACGATCTTGCGTGCCGTGATGCCGGCGCGTTCGTAGAGGTTCTTGGTCTGCCGATCACCCGGGAGGGCCGTCCCCTCGACGACCGCGCACCCGGCCTCTCGCCCCGCCTGCATCGCGGCGGCGAGCATCGCATCGCCGAATCCGAGCTCGCGGGCCTCCGGGTCGACATAGACCTGGCGCACGTCGGCGACTCCATCACGCAGCTCCAGTTCGAGATACCCGACGACCGCGTCGTCGAACGTCGCCACCCACACCGGTCGGGCGAGGTCGCCGACGAGTGGCGCCCAGTCGCCGACGGGTGGAACCTCTCCGAGACGAGCCGGCCCACCTCGCTGGTCCACCATGGCCGCCCTCGCTTCTGCCTCGAGGCGCGCCACCTCTGCGCAGTCGACGGCATGAAGGAGGCGGACGTTCTCCTCCATCATCGAGTCAACAATCGGTCGATCGACGCCAGGATCGTCCGTCGAGCCCGTCCGGTGGCCTCGTAGTCGCGGACCATGTGCAGCTCGGAGTCGGGAAGCCGGCCGAGGAGCTGCACGATCTGCGCGGCTGCCAGCGTGTCGTAGCCGGCGAACGGGGGCTCTCCGGACGGTTCAGGTGCAGCGACGCGTGGAGCGGGCGACGACGGCGGCGGCGCCTCGGGCTGGGGGTGCCAGCGCCGTTCGATGCTCTGGCGACCGTAACGAACGGCCATCTCTCCCACCCACCGTGCCACGGTGACCCGTGAGCGCACCTCGTTGGCCCGCTCGGCGACGACTCGGGGCACATCGGACCCGAGCTGCACGACGAGCCCCACGGGGGCGTACAGGACCACGTCGAGCACCTTCTCGGCGAGCGGGCGCTGCGTCATGGTCAGCTCAACGGAACAGCGGGCAATCGTCGTCGCCGACGGGGCAACCCGGCGCGCTCTGGCGCACGAGCAGGAAGCAGCTCGGGCACAACTGTTCGTCGGCTCGCTTGGGCTGCAGGCGATCGGTGGCCTCGCCGCGCTCCTCGGGCTCTTCCTCCTCGTTCTCGTCCTCGTCCTCGGCGGCGACGAGCCGATCCTTGAGAATGGTGTCCAGATCGGCCTCGACGTCGTCGGGCGCGATCATGTCGTCGTCTTCGTCCTCTTCTTCGTCCTTGTCCTTGTCCTTGACGACCACCGAACGACGGACGGGGCCGCTGGTGTCGTCCTCGTCCTCCTCCTCGTCGTCGTCGACCGCGACGAAGTCGTCATCGGGATCGGCGAGATCGTCTTCCACCAGGTCGTCGTCGAGTTCGTCCTCATCGAGCTCAGCGGGGTCGATCTCGGCTTCCTCGGCCTCGAACTCTTCCTCTGGCTCCATCGTGCTCTCGTCGTCGTCGTCAGCCATCTTCGTTCCCTTGTCGCGTACCCCGTGAGGCCCGGGATACTAGGGCGATGGTCACCAGAGGCGACCGCTCCTCGATGTGACAACCGTCACTGAGGCCCGCGTCGGGCCTCCGCACGACGTTCTGCGGCCAACCGCTCGAGCTCGGGGGCCTCCGTGGTGAGATGCGTCATCGCCGAGGCGACAGCCCGGTGCCCGGCCTGCTCGGCGATCAAGCGGTGCATCTCCAGCGCGATCCGCCGATACGAGGGGTGGCCCTGCGGCGATGACCGCAGCTCGAGCATGTGGATCGCCTCGCGCGCGTTGAACTGCATCGAGTAGCGCATCCGATATGCCATCGACACGGCGTACTGGGCCTGCTGGGGGAACTCGTCCTTCAGCGCGTCGTAGAGCGATGCGGATCGGGCCATCGCGTCGTCGAAGACCTCGGCCATGCCGGCTTCTTCCACCAACTCCGGCCGGACGTAGCCGTGGTTCGGGGTGAGCGCCTGCCATTCGATGGTGAGCATCCGATGGCGCTGCAGATCGCGGAACGCGCCGTAGTCGCTCAACACGTCGAACCGGTAGTCGACGCGTTCGAACGCCCGCCCGGGCTTGTGGCGCCGGTTCTCCCGCTCCCCCACGTACGCCTGCAGCAACGCCAGACGTTCGGTGGGACCGAGCGAGCGAACCCGTTCGAGCAACTGCGTCTCGGGAAGTTGGGTGAGCGGATAGCAGATGGCGGCCAGCAGCTTGTCCTCGGCATCGGGGTCGAAGTCGACGAGTTGCACCGCCGGTGCCTGCTCCACCGGCGTGGTCGCGAACAACGACTCGACCAGCGCCGAGGTGTTCTCCCGAGTCGTGCCGAGGTAGTTCGTCCAGCGACCGCCGCGATCTGCCAGGTCCACGCGCTTGAGGAAGCTCGGGATCACCTTGCGCAGTTCGTGGAGCATGAGATCCGCATAGTGCCGAGCCTCGGGCAACGGGTGCGCCCTCATCCGAATCAGCAGCGACTCGAATGCCTGTCCCGATCCGTAGATGCCGACGTTGCTGAGCGCCGCCGCCGGCAGGACACCACGAACGGCGTCGAGCGCCTTGGCCCTGGTGGCCATTCGATACACGAAGTCGCTGTCGCCCTGCTCGCGGGGCACGGTGGCCCTGACATGATCGGTGACGCGGTTGAGGAGCAGCGTGTAGCTGTCGAAGACTCGGTCCATGTCGCCGACGTAGCGTGTCCCGAACCGGCTGGAGAGGATCGCCGGGTCGCGATAGAAGCGGTAACGGCCACCCAGGCGGGCGTCGTAGGCGATGTAACGGGTGCTCTGCTCGAGGTAGCTCATCAGCCGCCCCCACTCGAGCACCTTGGTGAGGATGTTCGAGGCCTGCTCGCAGGCGAGGTGGACGCCGCCGAGTTGGGCGACGGAGTCGTCGCCGTACTCGAAGAAGACCTTCTCGTAGAGTTCCTCGGCCCGTTCCAACCCGATCGTGGCGTCCACCGAGATGTCACCGGCGATGTCGAGGTCGCCCACGAACTCGTCGAGGAACAGCCGCCGCAAGCTCTTCGGGCTGCGGCTGTATCGCGCGAAGAGCGCGCCTTTGACCACCTCGGGAAGGTTCACCAGTGCGAACACCGGACCGTCGAGATTGGTGAAGTACCTGCGGAGGATGTCTTCCTCGTCGGGCGTGAATTCCTCGGGGACGTACACCGTCACAGTTGGTCATCCTACGGTGGCCCTCGCCATCGGGGAGGGATCCCCCGCACGGCGCTCAGAAGACGGTGACGCCCCTGGGTCGCTGGTCGAAGTACGCCAGCATCTGCTCGCGCAGCGGGGCCGACGTCCAGAGGTCGATGATCGTCATCGCCATCGCCTTGGCACCGTCGACGACCGCCTTGTCGCCCTCGGCGCTTCCTGCCCACTCGGCGAACTCGACGCTGTGGATCGGTACACCGTCGGGGGCGACCTTGATCATCGGGTGGATCGACGGCACGAGGTAGCTGATGTTGCCCATGTCGGTGCTGCCCACCACGCGCCGGCCGCTGGTCACCGGGTCCAGGACGGTGCGACCGAGGCGGGCCGCGTTCTCGATGTAGGACCGGACCATCGGCATGTTGTCGATCATGTCGGCGTAGGTCTCCCCGACCCACGCGTGATCCATGGTGCATCCGCACGCGGTGGCGGCGGTCTCCAGGCAGGTGAAGACGCGTTCCTTCAACGGTTGCAACGACTCGATCGTGCCGGAGCGGATGTACCAGTTCGCGGCGGCCTCGGACGGAACGATGTTCGGCTTGTCCCCCGACTTGGTGAAGATGCCGTGGATCCGCTCGTTGGGGCGGATGTGCTGACGGAGGGCGGCGATGTTCATGTAGCCGAGCACCGCCGCGTCGAGTGCGTTGCGTCCCTCCCAGGGTGCAGCCGCGGCGTGGGCCGCCCTCCCGTGGTACTCCACCTCCAACTCCTGGATGGCGATGCAGTCGATCGTGATCAGGTCCGCGTCCGCCGGGTGCACCATCATCGCCGCATCGACGTCGTCGAACGCGCCGGCGCGAGCCATCTTGACCTTGCCGCCGCCGCCCTCCTCGGCGGGCGTGCCCATGATGCGCACCCTGCCGCCCGCCTGCTCGGCGACGTACGCCGCCGCCAGGCCGGCTCCGAGCCCGGCCGTGGCGATGACGTTGTGGCCACACGCGTGGCCGACCCCGGGCAGCGCGTCGTACTCGCAGAGCACGGCGATCGTCGGGCCCTCGCTTCCGGCGACGGCATCGAACGCGGTGTCGATCCCATATGCGTGTCGGGTGGTCGCGACGCCTTGCTCGACCAGCAGGTCGGTGAGCGTCTGGTGTGCGAAGTGCTCTTCGTAGTTCAACTCGGGATGCTCATGGATCGCTCGGCTGGCGTGGACCAGCCTCGGCGCCAACGCGTCGACCCGATCACAGACGGCCTGCTTGAGTGCCTCGACGTTCATCTCAGTTCCCTTCGTGGGTGAGCACGATCTTGCCCAGTTGCTCGCCCTGCTCCAGACGGGCCAGCGCGTCGACGTACTCCTCGAGCCGATAGGTGCGGTCGACTCGGATGTCGAGACCCTGGGCGACGAGCGCCGACACCTGGTCGAACTCCTCGTAGCTGCCCATCGTGCTGCCGATGATCTCGATCTGCTTGAAGAACAGACGGGGCAGGTTGAGCTCCACCTTCGGCCCAGACGTGCCGCCGCACACCACCAAACGCCCGCCTGGCTTGAGCGAACGCACCGATTGCTCCCACGTGGCAGGGCCGACGCTCTCGACGACGACGTCGGCCTCCACGGGCCACTTGGCGGCTGCGCTGTCGTGGACCTCGGCCGCGCCCATCTCGAGCGCCTCGGCGCGCTTGGCCTCGCTGCGGCTGGTGGCCACGACGGTGCAGCCCATGTGCCGGGCGATCGCCAGCGCCGCGCAGGAGACGCCCGAGCCGATGCCCACCACCAGGAGCGTGTTGCCCGGTCGGAGGCGGGCGCGGCGCAGCATCCGGTAGGCGGTGAGGTACGCGAGTGGATAGGCGGCGCACTCCTCCCACGTGCGGCCAGCGGGTCGGGGCCGAACGTTTCTCGCCGGCGCCACCGCGTAGGTGGAGTGGCCACCCCAGCAGTGCTCGCCGTAGATCATGAATCCAGGACCCATCGGGCTGTCATTGCCCCACGCCACGATCTCGTCGACCGGCGACACGCCGGGGTTCACGACCACCTCGTCGCCGACCTTCACCGAGGTGACGTCGTCACCCACCGCGTCGACCACACCAGCGACATCGCAGCCGGGAACGTGCGGGAGAGGTGGCTTCGGCATGCCCCGGGTGACCCAGAGGTCCATGTGGTTCAACGCACTGGCGACCACCCGGATGAGCACGTCGTCGCGACCGACCGTGGGTTGATCGATGGAACCGAGGCGATAGCTCCCCGGTGAGTCGTCGAGAATCCAAGCCTGCATCAGGCCGACCCTAGCTGTACGCGACGAAGGCATCCGGTTCGACGACGACCTCCAGGCTCGACGCCGTCGACCACCGCACACCGTCGACCCAGATGACGAGCGGGCGTGCGAAATCCCATCTGAACGTCTCGCCGGATCGTGCGTTCAGCCCCGGATGCGGCAGGTGGGTTCCGGTTCTGGCGCGCCGGCGAGCCTGCAGGCGCGCTCGCATCGACATCGCCGGGTCGACCCTGATGCTGTCGACCCTCCCGTCGTTCGGGTGCGAGCGTGGGGCGACGTCGAGGGTACGAAGAAATTGGGCGTTCATGACCAGCACCACCTCGCCCCGCCACCACGAGCGACGCGCCACGACGTGGGCGACGGCCCATGTCGTGTCACCGCCCGCCGTCACCCGAACGGCGTCGACCGGAGCTCGGGTGACCGAGCCGGAGAATCGCCCCGGCGCGCCGCCCCCCATCGTGCGGGCGAGGTCGCCACTCGCCAGCCCGACAGCCGGTACCGGACGTCCCGAGCGCCGATGGTGTGCCACCCACTCACCGGCGACGGGATCGCCGTGCACGACGTGCAGGCCATCCGGTGCGGGGACGGACTCACCCCACGGCTCACCCTTCTTGATCGTCACCGTCGACCTCCACCGCGCTCGACGCGGCGACGACGCCACGGAACAACGCGTCGGCGGCCTGCTCGGCCACCTTGCGCGTCTCCCGAGACGGTGCCATCAGCGCCAGTTGGCGGACGAGATCGATGAGCTGCTTCATCGTGCGCACGAAATCGCCGCCCGACAGCTCCTCGGCCGCCACCACGTCGGCGAAACCCTCCCCTGCTGCCCAGGCGTAGGCGACGGCGACGAAGGTCGGGTCGGGCGGGCGGTGGACGTTCAGGCCCGCTTCCTCCTCGACCTCCTGCAGTTCGTAGCTGATGCGGGCGATCGACTGCCACCGACGACGAGCCATCGGCGAGGGATACCAGGGCGCGGGCGGGGCCTCGGGGCTGCGGTGCTCGTAGACGAACACGCTCATCAACCCGGCGAGCGTCGGTGCGTCGAGGCCGTCGAGCAGGCCCTGGCGGACGCACTCGACGATCAGCAGGTCGCATTCGTGGAAGGTGCGAGCGAGGATCTCGCCGGCGCTGGTCAAGGTCCAACCGTCGACGTACCCGAACTGCTGCAGGACTCCGAGCACCTTGTCGAAGTCGCGAGCGATCGACTGGCTCCGACCGCGCACCCGCTGACGCAGTTCCTCGACCTCACGGGCGACCCGCGCCGCCTGGGTGGCGGCCTTCAGCCGGTCGTCGAGCTCAGGATCGTCCTCGACCGGATGCGTGACGGGTTCGTCCTCGGTCCGAGGTCGCCGGCTCCTGGCGTGCGGCTTGGTCTCGGCGCGCTCGAGGCGGAGCGCGACCTCCTTCTGGAAGTCATGGCGATTGGGCGCATAGTTGGCAGGCAACTCCACGCGCCCGATCGACTTCGGCGGCGCGTCGAAGTCGAGCGCCGTGAGCATCAGGGTGTCCCGTCTCGTGGTGAGGCCGGTGATGCGCATGCCGCCCTTGCGATGGGCGGTGCTCATGACCGCGACCCTGCCCACGTAGCGGCCCTTCTCCACGTGGATGATGTCGCCGGGACGCAACTTGAGCATGGCCAGGGTCACGACATCGTCGCGGCCGTTCACGTCGGCGATCCGCGACGCCTCTGCTCCCTCCTGCCGCCGGCGGTAGTCGTCGATGTCGCCGTACGGGCTCTGCGCCTTCTCGTAGAGGTCGGCGAGATGCTGCTGACGCCGCTCGAGGCGGGCCTCGATCTTCACCACATCACGATCGGCCTGGTACTGCGCGAAGGACAGGTTGAGCAGGTGATGAGCGCGCTCGCTGGTGTAGGACCGCACCAGGTTGGCGGCCATGTTGTACGTCGGACGGAACGCCGAGTTGAGGTGGAACGTGCGGCTGCTCGCCAGTGCGGCAACTTGCTCGAAGGGCACGAACGGGCTCCAGAGCACGATGGCGTGCCCAAGGTCGTCGAGCCCGCGTCGACCGGCGCGCCCGGTGAGTTGGGTGTACTCGCCTGGGGTGAGGAAGGTGTGGTGGTCGCCCGTGAACTTGGTCAGCTTCTCGATCACCACCGACTTGGCGGGCATGTTGATCCCGACCGCGAGCGTCTCGGTGGCGAAGACCACCTTGACGAGGCCCTCGACGAAACATGCCTCGACGACCTCCTTGAACGGCGGCACCATCCCGGCGTGGTGAGCAGCCACGCCCGCCTCCAGCTGGGCGAGGAACTGGCCGTAACCGAGCACCGCGAGATCGGCGGGGTCGATGGCCCCGAGGCGAGCGTCGACGATCTCGCGGATCCGGTCGCGGTCGGCTCCCGTGGTCAGGCGCAGGCCGGCGGCCAGACAGCTCCGGGCAGCCTCGTCGCATTGGTTGCGACTGAAGATGAAGTAGATCGCCGGCAGCATCTCGTTGCGCTCCAGCACCTCCACCGTCTCCAGCCGAGAGGGTGTGAAGAGCCGCCGACGTCCCTGGCGACTGTTGCGGTTCTTCGGCCCACGTTGACCACGAGCAGCTTCCTCGTCCAGGCGCGCGGCGTCGTGGTTGTAGCGACCGTTGACGAGCGTCGGCAGCAGGTGCAGTCGCTCGTGGGTCTTGTCGCCGATCAGGTACAGGTTGTCGAGCCGCACCGGGCGCTGGTCCTCGAGGATCGGTCGGGTGTGGCCGCGGACGGTGGTGATCCAGTCGGCGAGCTCGGTGGCGTTGCTGACCGTTGCCGACAGGCACACCAGACGGACATGGACGGGAAGGTGGACGATGACCTCCTCCCAGACCGGACCGCGGTAGGTGTCCTGCAGGAAGTGCACCTCGTCGAGCACGACGGCGGCGAGATCGCGAAGGCCAGGGCTGCGGGCGTAGATCATGTTGCGCAGGACCTCGGTGGTCATCACCACCACCGGGGCGTCACCGTTGATCGTGTTGTCGCCCGTGAGCAGCCCGACGTTCTGTGGGCCGAGCCGTTCCACGAGGTCGTGGTACTTCTGGTTCGACAACGCCTTGATCGGCGCCGTGTAGAACGCTCGGCGCCCGTCGGCGACAGCGGCGTCGATCGCGTACTCGGCGACGACGGTCTTGCCGCTGCCGGTGGGCGCGGCGACGAGCACCGATTCGCCGGCGTCGAGCGCATCGAGCGCCCGCAGCTGGAACCCATCGAGCGGGAAGGCGTAGTGGGCGATCAGGTCGGCCCGGTCGTCACGCACAGGCCCCATCGTGTCAGGCCGCGGCCTCTGCCCGTTGCTTCCGTTTCTGGAAGATGCGCCCGATCACGATCGAGATGACGTAGAACAGCGTCATCGGGATGGCGAGGGCGAGCATGCTGTAGGGGTCGCCACTGGGCGTGATGATCGCCGCCAGGGCGAAGATGATCACGGTCGCGTAGCGCCACTGCTTCATCAGGGTCTGCGGGCTGAGCACGCCCACGAGTTGCAGGAAGACCAGCAACACCGGGAACTCGAAGGTGATGCCGAACGCCGCGATCATCAGTCCGACGAGGCTGACGTACTTGCTGACCTGGAAGTTCGCTTCGACGTCGGAGCCCGACCAGGAGATCAGGAAGTCGAGGGCCGGCGTGAGGGTCCAGTACGCCACTGCGCCGCCGAGCAGGAACAGGCCGACCGAGCTGAGCACGAACGGGACGGCGTACCGCTTCTCCTTGGCGTGGAGCGCGGGGACCACGAACCGCCACACCTGCCAGAGGATCACCGGCAGGGCGAGGATGATGCCGCCGTACGTGCAGATCTGCAAACGGGTGGTGAAGCCCTCGAGCGGGCCGAGGAACTGCAGCGTGCAGGAGCCGACGAGCTCGGGCTTCTGCTCGCAGAGCTGCGTGTACGGGCGCCGCAGGAAGTTCAGCACCTGGTCGTACATGGCCAGCAGGATGATGATCCCGACCACGACCGCCAGCAGCGAGCGAATGATTCGTGTGCGGAGTTCGGCGAGATGCTCGGTGAGCGTCATCCGATCATCGGGGCTCTTGATCTTCGTTTTCTTCTCGCGGCCGGTGAAGGGCAGTCTCATTCGGACGGTTCCTCTGCGGCGACGTCGCGAGGTTCTGCCACCGGTCGGCGGGGATTGGCCGAACCGAAGTTCAGGCCCTGCTCACGCTTGATCGGCGCCTTCGGTGGTGTCGGCTCCGTCGGAGCCGGCGTGGCAGCCGAAGGGGTGGTGGTCGTCGGGGCGGTCGTCGTCGGCTGGTCGTCGAGCTTGAAGCTCGTCGCCTTGCGCATCAGGTCGGCGGTGTCCTTGAGCTCGCGCATCGGGTCGTCGAGCACCTCGCGGAGTTCGCCCTGGAAGCCGTTGGCCATCTTCTTGAACTCCCCGTAGGCGCGGCCGAACTTGCGGACCGCGTCGGGGAGTTTCTCCGGGCCCAGCACGATGAGCGCGATGAGCAGCAGGAAGATCAGCTCGCTGCCCTGGATGTTGAACACGTCGGCGAGTCTAGGAGGTCGTCGGCGGTTGCAGCAGGCGTGGCATCATCATCGCGTGCAACAACGGATTCCCTCCCTCCTCGAGCACCCGATCGGATTCGCCCACCGGGGTGCCAAGGCATATGCGCCGGAGAACACGATCGAGGCCTTTGCGCTCGCCCTGCGGCTCGGCGCCACGGGGTTGGAGAGTGACGTGTGGGTCACCGCTGACGGCGTCCCCGTCCTCGATCACGACGGCGTCGTGCGACGCACGTTCGGGCGATCCCGGCCGATCGCCGAGTTCCGTCGCTCCGAGCTTCCCGGCCACATCCCGTCGATGACCGACCTCGTCGGGCAGTGCGGGCATGATTTCGACCTCTCTCTCGATCTCAAGGACGCCGACGCCGGCCAACGGGTCATCGACGTGGTCGCGGAGGCCGCTCCGGCGCTCGTCGAACGTCTCTGGCTGTGCAGCCCCGTCTGGCAGTCGCTGCTCCCCCTGCGCGGTCAGGGCGCCAAGCTCGTCGACAGCACACGGCTGCAGAAGATCAAAGAGGGGCCCGAGCGACGCGCCGCCACCCTCGCCAAGGAGGGGATCGACGCGGTCAACATGCACCACACGGACTGGAACGGCGGGCTCGTCACCCTCTTCCATCGCTTCGAGCGTGTGGCGTTCGGCTGGGACATGCAGGACGATTTCATCCTCGAGCGGTCGCTGCTGATGGGCCTCGACGGTGTCTTCAGCGACTTCACCGATCGGATGGTCGACGCGCTGCGGATCGTGGCCTGATCGCGAGCCAGGATCGGCGTGGCTAGAGCCAGCGCCAGTCGCGGCTCGGCCAGATCACGACGAACGCCCTGCCCAGCAGGTCGCTGTAGCTGATCGGGCCGATGTCGCGGCTGTCCTTGGACCCGCCCCGATTGTCACCCATGACGAACACCGAGTTGTCGGGAACGGTCAGCTGTTGCTGCTCGCCACCGCATTGGCCGGGCTTGACGATGGCGGGATCGAGATAGGGCTCGACGAGCTCCTTGCCGTCGATGTAGAGCACACAGCTGCGGTACTCGACCGTCTCCCCGGGCAGGGCCACGACCCGTTTGATGAGGTCGCGCTCGCCGGCACCCTCGATCGTCTTCAGCACGACGACATCGCCACGGTTGGGGTCGTGGAGCCGATAGCTGAGCTTGTTGACCAGCACCCGGTCGCCGTCGTGGAGCGTGGTGTCCATGGAGTGGCCGGACACCGCGAACTGCTGCAGGACGAACGCCCGCACCAGCAGGGCGGCGGTGACCGCGACGATGATGACGATGATCCACTCCGTCCAGGCATTGGACTTTCGCGACGGCTCCTCGTCGACCTCGTCGGGATCTCCGGCGTCGTCGTACTCGTCGGGCAGGAGCGTCTCGGACATCGCCGTTCACGTTATCCGTCCCGGTCGGCGGACAGGCGGCAGGGCTACAACGACGCGATCAGCTTCTCGACCCGCTCGTCGCGACTGCGGAACGGATCCTTGCAGAGCACCGTGCGCTGGGCCTGGTCGTTCAGCTTGAGGTGCACCCAGTCGACCGTGTAGTCGCGCTTGCGCTCCTTCGCCCGCTTGATGAACTCGCCGCGCAGGCGAGCACGGGTGGTCTGGGGTGGGATGTCGACGGCGGCCTCGATGTCGGCATCGATGCACATGCGCTCGATCAACCCATGATCCTGCAGCTTGTAGAACGGACTGCGGTCTCGGGAGATGTCGTGGTACTGCAGGTCCAGCAGCTGCACCCTGGCATGGCCGAGCGGCAGGTCGTGGCGGGCGCGGAACGCCTCGATCAGCCGATACTTGATCACCCAGTCCACCTCGCGGTCGAGTTTCAGGGGATCGTTCTCGATCGTGCTGATGCAGTGCTCCCACATCTCCAGCGCCTTCTGCTCCAGCGGTGGGAAGCCCTTCGTGTCGGCGTAGCGCAGCGCCCTGTCGAGGTATTCGCGCTGGATGTCGAGCGCGCTGACCTCACGGCCGTTGGCGAGACGGACCTTGCGACGGCAGGTCATGTCGTGGCTGATGTCGCGAATGGCTCTGATCGGGTTCTCCAACGTCATGTCACGCAGGACCACACTCGGATCCTCCAACATCCGGAGCATGCACGCAGCCGACCCGACCTTCACGAACGTGGTGTACTCGCTCATGTTGCTGTCGCCGACGATCACGTGGAGGCGCCGGTACTTCTCGGCGTCGGAGTGCGGCTCGTCGCGCGTGTTGATGATGGGACGGCTCCTCGTGGTGGCCGAGCTGACGCCCTCCCAGATGTGCTCGGCGCGCTGGGCGATCGAGTACAGCGGACCCCTCGCCGTCTGCAGCACCTTTCCCGAGCCGGTGTAGATCTGACGGCTGACGAGGAACGGGATCAGCACCTCGGCGTAGTGCCCCAGGTCGTCGGTGCGGCTGGTGAGGTAGTTCTCGTGACAGCCGTAGCTGTTCCCGGCGCTGTCGGTGTTGTTCTTGAACAGGTAGATGGTGCCGCGGATGCCTTCCTCGCGCAGGCGCTGCTCGGCGGAGTGCAGCAGGCCCTCGAGGATCCGCTCGCCGGCCTTGTCGTGGACGACGAGGTCGTAGAGGCTGTCGCACTCGGGGGTGGCGTACTCGGGATGCGAGCCGACGTCGAGGTACAGGCGAGCGCCGTTCTGCAGGAAGACGTTGCTGCTGCGACCCCAACTGACCACTTTGCGGAACAGGTACCTCGCCACCTCGTCGGGGCTGAGCCGGCGTTGGCCGCGGAGCGTGCAGGTGACCCCGTACTCGTTCTCGAGTCCGAAGATTCGACGCTCCATGCGCGCACCGTAGCGCAGGATTCGTCGTGCGTGCGTGCTATCGACCGATGAAGTGCACGGTGTCGCCCGGCGCCGCTTGTGCGACCTTGGCGACGTCGTCGGGGTCGACGACGGCGATCACCGGATACCCGCCGGTCACGGGGTGATCCGCCAGCATGATGATCGGTCGTCCGTCGGGGGGTACCTGCACGGCTCCCTCCACGAGACCCTCCGACGGGAGCTCGTCGATCCGCCGACGCGTCAACGGCTCGACCCGTCAACCGAGTGCCCACCCGACTGGTCGACGCGACGGTGAACGGCGCGCCGGTGAGGAGGGACCACGCCGACTCGTCGAACCAATCGACGCGTGGGCCGGGCCAGACGCGGACCGGGTCACCCGCCGAGCGCCGCGCCGCAGGGTGTGTGGCAGCAGCGGTGGAGGGATCCGGTCCGACGACGAGTGCCGTGTCGAGGCCGCCACGCACCGACAGGTACAGCCGAGCGCCCTCGAGCAGGCGCCCGATCCGGATCAGTGCACCCGCCGGGAGCACGACTGGGCTCCCCCATCCGACCGGTGGTCCGTGCTCGACGGTCACGTCAGCGACGGCGCCGGCGATGGCGACCATCGTGGGATCGTCGAACCGCACCGACATCCCGCCGGACGTCTCGAGGCCACCTGCTGCGGGAGGGTTGCCGACGAGTCGGTTGGCGAGCGCGTGCGAGAGGGGATCGACCGCTCCCCCACGGGCGGCGCCGAGCCATGCCCGGCCGGGACGGCCCGCATCGACGACCGACGTCGCGATCCCCCACGACACCATGCGGATCACGTCGGGACGAACCTCACCCGCGTCCCCGGCGGCAGCGTGGCCGGCGGGTCGCGATCGTCCTCCCACATGCTCAGTTCGGTGTGGCCGAGCAGGTGCCAACCACCGGGGCTGACCTTCGGGTAGACCGCCGAGAACTCCGCCGCGATCGCGACCGAGCCGGCCGGCACCGTCGTCCGCGGCGACGACCGGCGCGGCAGGTGCAGGTCGCGGTCCAGCCCGGTCAGGTAGCTGAAGCCCGGCATGAAGCCGCAGAACGCGACCGTGTACAGCGCCGACGTGTGGAGGGCGACGACCTCGTCCACGCTGCGGTCGGTCGCCCGCGCCACATCGTCGAGGTCGACACCGTCGTACCGCACGGGCACGGTCACCGAGGGGCCCGTCTCCGCCGTGTCCGGCGGATCGGGCGGGGGCAGTTGCGACACGTCGAACGATCCGTCGTGCACGACCAACACCGTTCGCGCCGCCGGCACCACCTCGACCACGCCTGCGAGCGCAGCCCGCCTCCACGAGTTCGATGCCGCCATCACGGCGTCGAGTGAGTCGAACTCCACGAGGGTCGCTCGCGGACCGTACGGAAGGACGTTCACGCCACGAACGAACGGACGGAGAACCCGGCTGCGGAGAGTTCGCGAGTGACGGCGGCCAGGATGGCCGGAGCGCCCGGCGTGTCACTGTGCACGCAGATGGACTCGATCCCTTCCTGCGCGAGCTGCACCGCGTGTGACGCTGCGGCGGACGGTTCGGTGATCAGTGCGTCGGGTTCTCCCCGCTGCACCAGCACTCCGCTCGGCGTGTAGCGCCGGTCGGCGAAGCCCTCCCTCACGAAGCGGATGCCGGCGGCATCACACGCCTGCTGGACGACGCTGTCGGGAAGCCCGAGCACGGCGAGAGAAGGGTCGACCAGGCGCACGGCGTCGACGACCGCGCCGGCCTGGGCCTCGTGGGTCACGATGGCGTTGTACAGCGCACCGTGTGGCTTCACATATCGGACCCGACGATCGACGAGCGCGGCGAACGCCTGCAGCCCCCCGAGTTGGAGGATCACCGAGTCGGTCAGGTCGGCCGGTCGCATGTCGATGAATCGCCGCCCGAAGCCGAGCAGATCCGGATACCCGACCTGTGCGCCGATCACGCAGTCGTGCTGCACGGCGAGCTCACACGTACGTCGCATCGCCGACGGATCACCAGCGAACGCGCCACACGCGACGTTGACCGACGTGAGCATCGGCGCCAGTTCGCCATCGGGTCCGCCCGACCACGCACCGAACGATTCGCCGACGTCGCTGTTGAGGTCGACGGTCGACATCAGGCCGAGAGGGCAGCGGCCACGGCGTCGTCGCCGAGGCGGCGGAAGCACCGCCGGCCGTTCCGGCGCGACAGCACGGCGACCTCGAGGTCCGTGGCCGCCAGCGAGCGCTCGGTACCGCTCAGTGCGGCCGTGGCGGACCGAATGGCGGCTTCCAGCGGCTGATCCTCCGTGTAGGACTCGCCGAGCCGCCCGTTGATCGCCTCGGCGTCGCCACCCAGCACGCTGAACCGGCGCTCGTCGACGACCGTGCCGTCGTACAGGATGTGGAACAGCTGATCGCCCGTCGGCACGAGGCCGACCTCGGCGACGAGGATCTCCACCTCCATCGGCTTCATCTCATGGGTGAAGATCTGGCCGAGGATCTGCGCGTAGTTGTTGGCGAGGCTTCGGGCATCGACGTCGTCGCGGCTGTACTGGAAGCCCTTCAGATCGGCCGCCCGGACCCCGGCGACTCGAAGCTGGTCGAACTCGTTGTACTTCCCGACGCCCGCGAACGCGATGCGGTCGTAGATCTCGCTGATCTTGCGCAACGTGTTGCTCGGGTTCTCGGCGACGAGTGCGATGCCATCGAGGTACCGGACCGCGACGAGTGCACGCCCACGGGCGATCCCCTTGCGCGCGTAGTCGGCGCGATCCTTCATGATCTGTTCGGGTGCGACGTAGAACGGCATGCTCATCGGGCACGCACCTCGCTCACGATCGACTCGAACACGGTGACGAGTTCTGCGTCGTCGATCCGGGACCAGCCGTCGGCGGTGATCGTGGCCACCACCGGGTAGATGCCGCGCAGCGCATCGGGGCCGCCGGTCGCGGAATCGGCATCCGCCGCCTCCCACAGTCCGCGGCAGGCCAGCGCGACTGCGGCGGCACGATCGAGACCGTCGCGCCAGCCGATCTTGATGACGGTGCCGGCGTGCAGCATGCCCGAGCCGGTGGCGACGTAGTCGTGCTCCTCGTAGCGCCCGCCGGTGACGTCGTAGGTGAACAGGCGACCGGTCGATCGCCGCAGGTCGTAGCCGGCGAAGATCGGCACCACGACCATGCCCTGCATCGCTGCCGGAAGGTTGCCGCGGACCATCATCGACAGCTGGTTGGCCTTTCCTTCCAGGCTCAGTGACGAGCCCTCGACCTTCTCGTAGTGCTCGAGCTGCAGCTGGAACAGCTTGATCATCTCCATCGCCGGCCCGGCGGCGCCGGCGATCGCAACACCGCTGTGCTCGTCGGCCTGCACCACCTTCTCCATGCCACGGTGGCTGATGAGGTTGCCGCTGGTGGCGCGGCGGTCGCCCGCCATCACCACGCCGTCGGCGAAGCGCAGCGCGACGCAGGTGGTGGCGTGGGGCACGGAGATCTCGCCGACGCTGTCGTGGGCGGCGCCGAGTCCGACACGCTTGAGCAGCTCGGGAAAGCTCGAGCCGGGGTCGGAGCCGATCGGGAAGAGGGGCATCGACATGACGGTTACTGGCCGCCCTTTTGCACGTAGGACTTCACGAAGTCCTCGGCGTTGGTCTCGAGCACGTCGTCGATCTCGTCGAGCAGATCGTCGAGTTCCGCCTTGAGCTTGTCGCCGCTGCCGGCGACCGGAGGCGCGGCCTCGACCGTCTCGTCGGTCCTGCTCGGTGCCGGTTTCTGCTTCTGGGTGCGCTCAGCCATGAATTCCCCTTCGGACCATCATGCTCCCAGCCGGGCCAGCAGCTCGGCCGGGGTGTCACTTTCGTCGATCAACCTAGCCACGGATTCTGCCGTGCCGCGCAGCGGTTCCATCATCGGCACCCGACGAAGAGGATCGCGACCGACGTCGAACACGAGGCTGTCCCAGTTGGCGGCGACGACGTCCTCGGGCCACTTGGCCAGGCACTTGCCTCTGAAGTAGGCCCGAGTCGTGAGCGGTGGCTCGGTCATCGCCGTGGTCACCTCGGCCGGATCGACCAGCGTGTCGAGGCCGACGCGGAGGGCGAGGCAACGATCCGCGCGCAGATCGTGGTACTGCAGGTCGAGCGCCTTCAGGCGGGCGTCGTTGGGGCGCGCGTCGTGTCGTTCGGCGAAGCCCTGCACGACTCGCCGTTTGGCCACCCAGTCGACCTGATGAGCGACCGAGTCGGGATCGTGCTCCAAACCGCCGAGGATGCTCTCCCACAGGACGAGGACCTCCCGGCCGACGTCCACGCCGACCGACGCGAGCCCGTGTGAACGCTCGTACTTCTGCGCCCGCTCGAGCAGCTGCCACTGGAGCTCCATCGCCGTGGCTCGTTGCCCGTTGCGCAGCAACACGGTTCGGGTCAGCGACGGGTCGTGGCTCACGCTGCGAATCGCCGACACCGGGTTGGCCAGCGCGAGATCGTCGCCGAGCACGTCGTCCTCGATCATCGCGAGGATGATCGCCGTCGCGCCGACCTTCACCAGCGTGGCCGTCTCGCTCATGTTGGCGTCGCCGACGATGACGTGGAGACGCCGGTACTTGTTCGGATCGCAGTGGGGCTCGTCGCGTGTGTTGACGATCGGCCGCTTCAGCGTGGTCTCCAGGCCGACCTCTTCCTCGAAGAAGTCGGCGCGCTGGCTGAGCTGGTACGGAACGTCCGACGCCGAGTAGCCGGCGAGCTCGCAACCGACCTTGCCCGCCCCGACCACGACCTGTCGGGTGACGAAGTGCGGGGTGATCTGATGCACGATCCTGGCGAAGGGAACCTCGCGGGCGACGAGGTAGTTCTCGTGGCACCCGTAGCTGTTGCCCTTGCCGTCGGAGTTGTTCTTGTGACAGAGGATCTCGGCACCGTCGGGCAACATCGAGCGGGCGGCGTGCATGCTCGCCCGCACGATCTCCTCGGCCGCCCGGTCGAACAGCAGTGCATCGCGAGCGGTGAGGCACTCGGGCGTGCTGATCTCCGGATGAGCGTGGTCGACGTAGTAGCGGGCACCGTTGGTGAGCACCGCGTTCACCAGGTGCGTCTCGATCTCGGGGGCGAGCAGGTCGTCGACGCTGAAGCCGCGCGCATCGGTTCCGGGGTGCTCGTCGTTGAAGTCCCACCCGACCTTGCGCTGATGGGTCGACGAGATAGGCGTTGATGAGCAACGAGCTGGCACTGACAGGATTGCTGGCCGCGTCGGTGACGGGACCGCGGACGAGGATGCCGTACTCGGTTTCGATACCGCACACCTTCGGGATCGCCATACGCGGAACCCTAACCTGGATCTCCGTGACAGACTGGACCGCCATCACCCGCCGAAATGCACGCTCCGTGCAGACGACGATCGGCTGGATCTTCTGGGATCCCGGCGCCGTTCGCCGCTACCAGGCGCTCGGCCTTCCCGAGCAGCTCGCCGGGCCGCTCGGGTACATGGCCGCCCGCTGCCGCGCCGCTCGCCGGAGCGGGACCCGAGGCGGTCATCGCCGCATTCGGCTCGATCAGTCCAGCAGCGATACGCGGCGTGTTCGATCTGCTCGGCAGCACGGAAAGGTTCGCCGAGTTCTGGGAGGCGCGCGACGACGCCGTCGTCGCGGGGCTGCGGGACCACGCGCCCGACATCGTCGAGCCGCTGTGCGAGTTCGGGCCCGAGCTGTGGGCGGCGGTCGAGGCGCTCCCGCTGATCGGTCGCACGTTCTACGCCGCCCACCTCACGGTGCCTCGCCACACCGACCCTCTGCTGTCGGGCTGGCACGCGGTGAACTGTCTGCGTGAATGGCGCGGCGACACGCACTGGGCGGTCGTCGTCGCTGCCGGCCTGTCACATCCGGAGGCCTCGATCCTCCACAACGCGTGGGTGGGCTACGAGGCCGACTGGTTGCCCCGCTCACGTGGCACGAGCGAGGCGGACCTCGAGGCAGGCTGGGCTTCGCTCCAGCGTCGAGGCTTGGCAACGGGCCGTCTCGTCACTCCCGAGGGCGTCGCGCTCCGCCAGCGCATCGAGGACGACACCGACCGACTCACCACGCTCCCCTGGCAACTGCTCGGCGAGGCCCGCTCGATCGCGTTCGCCGATGCCTTCGAGCCCTCGTGCGAGTTGCTGTTGCGTCGGGTGGATGTGACCGCCGGACCGAACTATCAGCCTGCCTCGCGCGTGCGCGGCTAGAGGTACTGACCGGTCGCGACCCGCTCGATGGCCCGACCGCCCTCGTGGTCGGCGGGTTCACGACCCTTGACGAGCGTGCGGATGAACACGATGCGCTCGCCCTTCTTGCCGCTGATCTTCGCCCAGTCGTCCGGGTTCGTGGTGTTCGGCAGGTCCTCGTGTTCCTTGTACTCCTGCTTGATGCTGTCGAGCATGTCCTGCAGGCAGACGCCTCGCGCTCCCCCGGCGATCACGCGCTTGATCGCCAGCTTCTTGGCTCGGCGGACGATGTTCTCGATCATCGCGCCCGACGAGAAGTCCTTGTAGTACAGGATCTCCTTGTCGCCGTTCTGGTAGGTGACCTCGAGGAACTGGTTCGCCTCGTCGGCCCGGTACATCTCCTGCACGGTGGTGGCGATCATGTCCGGCACGCTGGCGCCAGCCGCGATCGGGATCTCGTCGGTGAGGTAGCGAGCGAAGATCTGCTGCGCGGCGGCGGCCGTGGGCCGCTCGATCTTGATCTTCACGTCGAGCCGTCCCGGACGCAGGATCGCCGGGTCGATGAGGTCTTCGCGGTTGGTCGCGCCGATGACGATGACGTTGCGCAACCCTTCGACGCCGTCGATCTCGGCGAGGAGTTGGGGCACGATCGTGCTCTCCATGTCGCTGCTGATCCCCGAGCCCCTCGTGCGGAACATCGAGTCCATCTCGTCGAAGAAGACGATGACCGGCCAGCCCTCCTCGCTCTTCTCCCGGGCCCGTTGGAAGACGAGCCTGATCTGGCGCTCCGTCTCGCCCACGTACTTGTTGAGCAGCTCGGGACCCTTGATGTTGATGAAGTAGCTGCGGCCCTTCTCGCCGCCGGTCTTCTCCGCGACCTTCTTGGCGAGCGAGTTGGCGACGGCCTTCGCGATGAGCGTCTTGCCGCAGCCCGGCGGACCGTAGAGCAGGATGCCCTTGGGAGCGGGCAGCTGGTGCTCGGCGAAGAGGTCGCTGTAGAGGAAGGGCAGTTCGACGGCGTCGGCGATCTCCTCGATCTGCGTGTCGAGTCCGCCGATGTCCTCGTAGCTGATGTCGGGGACCTCCTCGAGCAGCAGGTCCTCGACCTCGGGACGGGGCAGCTTCTCGAGCAACATGTTGCTGCGCGGGTCGAGCCGCATCGTGTCGCCGCTGCGCAGGTGGACGCCGCGCATCGCGTCGGCCAGTTCGCAGACCCGTTCCTCGTCTGCCCGCCCGACGACCAGCGCTCGCACGCCGTCGTCCATCATCTCCTTGATCGTGACCACCTCGCCCACGACCTCGGGCTGGCGCGCCTGCACGACGTTGAAGCTCTCGTTCAGGACGACCTCGGCGCCGCGAGGAAGTGACTCGTGGTCGACGTCGGGATGCAGCGACACCCGCATCTTGCGGCCGCTGGTGAGCACGTCGATCGTGCCGTCGTCGTTCTTGCCCACGACCACCCCGTACGCCGCCGGCGGCTGTGTGAGCTTGTCGACCTCTTCACGAAGGGCAGCGATGTGCTCTCGCGCCTCGCGCAGGGTGTAGCTGAGCTTCTCGTTCTGCGAGACCGCGTGGGCGAGCTGGCCCTTGGTCTCGAGGAGTCGCTCCTCGAGCACCCGCTGACGCTTCGGGGACTCCGCCAGCGTGCGGCGAACCTGCACCAGCTCTTCCTCGAGCACGACGATCTGCGCTTGCAGGACCGCCAGGGTCTCGTCGACGTCGCCGTCACTCATGTGTCGAACCTAACACCGAGGGACCGGTCGATGTCGAGCATCGGCCGGTCCCTCGTTGGTGTCAATGGGGAGATGTGTCAGGCGAGGTGGCGGCGCCGGGTGCCGAGCACGACCGAGCAGCCGATCAGCACGAAGCCGGCTGCGATGAGCAGCTCCGACATCGAGCCCGAACCCGTGCGGGGCAGCTCGGATCCCGAGCCGACTGCCGTGGTCGTCGGGCCGCCCGAGCCGACCGAGGTGGTCGTGGCGCCGATCGTCGTGGTCGGACCGTTCGAGTCCACGGAGGTGGTGGTCTCCAGCACGGTCGTGGTCGTCTCGTCGGTCGAGCCGGTGGTGGTCGTCGTCTCCGAGCCGTGTCGTGGTCTCCTGAGCCGTGGTCGTGGTCTCCTGAGCCGTGGTCGTGGTCTCCTGAGCCGTCGTCGTGGTCTCCTGAGCCGTGGTCGTGGTCTCCTGAGCCGTGGTCGTGGTCTCCTGAGCCGTGGTCGTGGTCTCCTGAGCCGTGGTGGTGGTGCCCGAGCAGGACGGACGCACCCACTCGGTCCAGTAGTTCCCGGTCGTGACCGCACCGTCGGCCCACGGGGCTACCGCCTCGGCGTACATCACGACGAGTGATGCAGCGCCCGGCCAGGGCGTCGTGCCGGAGAACTGGTACCCGTTGGCGGCGGAGAACGAGCCGTGGGTGACGACCACGGCCGGGCCGGTGTTCTCGACCTTGTAGTAGACGAGGACGTCGGGGTTCTCGCCGGAGATGCCGGTGGTCCAGGACGTGACCGTGTAGTGGATGACGCCGTCGCAGTCGACGTTCGCCACGATCTGCGGAGAGTGCGCCGACGCGGAGCCGACGCCCGTGAGGACGCCTGCCGTCAGCGCCAACAGACCGGCCACCAGGAATCCGAGGATTCCGATACGGCCTCGAGTGTGCAGCTTCACCATCATGATTGGTCCCGTCCCTGTGTCGTCGATGTCACGTGTCGATGTCACGTGCTGAGGGCCGGGTTCGTCCTTGCTCCCCCTCGGACTAGACGACCAGTTGCGTCCGACGGATCTTCGCTCCCAGTGGCGAAGAGTACCTGAAGTTGACGGTGAGTTGAAGTGTCGCGTCCGAAACTGAACCGAATGGCCTAGCACAGGGCGGCCGCCCGGTGAACGTGCGTTGGAGCGTGACCTGCCTGTATGCTCCATCGCGTTCGCTCGAGCAACGAGGAGAGATGACGAAATGAAGGTCTGGATCGATCAGGATCTGTGCACGGGCGACGGCCTCTGTGAGGAAATCGCACCCGACGTCTTCACCCTGCTCGACGATGGCCTCGCCTACGTCAAAGAGGGCGACAAGGTCTTCGCCACGGCCAAGGGCAACCCGCAGGGCGCGGACGGCATGGCCAACATCCCCGACAACCGCCTCGACGCGGTCATCGAGAGCGCCGAGGAATGCCCCGGCGAGTGCATCTTCATCGAGCCCTGAGCTCGACGAACTCAGCCGCACCGGTCGTACACGTACAGCACCGCGTCGCCACCCACGAGAAAAGTGTGCCAGTGCACGGTGCGCACGAGCCGTCCGGTCGTCGACTCGACGGGTGAGGCCGTCACGACGACGCACACCCGCTCCATGCCCGTGAGCGTCGTCCACCACGCGACCAACGGATCGTCGCCGGTCGACGCGCCACCACGATTGGGAACGGTGGAATGGGCGCCGTCCCACTCCATGCCGCCGTCCACCTCGGTGGCGATCGCGCCGGCGCGTACGGCCGCGGTGGCCGCCTTCCAGCGCGCGGCGTCGAACGCGGCGCTGTTCAGCGTCAGCAACACGCACGCCCCTACGGCCGCAACCGTCACGAACGCGCCCACCACCTGCGCAGCAGCGATGGTGTGGCTCGACTCCGACGGCGCATCTCGTCGCCCGAGCAGCAGGAGCGATCCGCTGAACACCAAGGGCCACAGGTAGCGGTCGTACATCGCTCCGTTCACCACTGCCGCGACCGTCAGCGTGGCGGCGCTCACACCCGCGTGCCATCCCACGAGACTGAGGACGGGATCAGCCGTCGCCGAGCGACGTTGCACGATCCACTCGGCGAGCAGTGCTGCGCACACCACCGTGCCGACACATGCGATGCCCACCAACACGTGCCAGAGCACGTCATCGAGCACGATCGGTCGCCAACCCAGCAACAGCTTGCCTCCGTTGATGCCGTCGGCTTGCAGGTAGTCCCCCACCAACCACCAGTTGTGCTGCCCGAGGTGGGCGGCCAACAGTGGTCGGGCAGCGACGATCCCGACACCCAACGCAGCGCCGACCGCTCGTGCCCGCCGGTGGCGGGGCGTCCACCAACGCCGCAAGGAGAACGCGAGCGCCGGCGCCAGGGCGAGACCCACGGTCAGCGTGGCGCTGACGATGAGCACCAGCGACTCGGCGATCGGCGGTCGGCCCCGGTAGCGCTCGACGCCGGCGAGGCCCCGGTGCCAGATCCACAACGTCGAACACGCGAGGGCGAGCACCGCCCCGCCGGCTGCGACCCGAAGCCTGCTGACGCGACGTGGATCGACCAGGAACATGGTGATCAGCACGGCGACGGGGGCGGCCAGCGCGAGCTCCCGAATGCTGAACGCCCAGAACCCGGTCAGCATCGAGACGGCGAACAGGACCCACCGACGTCGACCCGACGCGGACAGCGCTCCGGCTCCGACGGCGAGCGTGATCAACTGCAGCGACAGTGCCGGTGGGTCGCTCATGTAGGTCGTCGCGTCCCTCACCACGCCGGGAAACACCAGGAGCACTCCCACGCTCGTCACCGCCCCGAACGTGGACAACCGCCTCCGAGCGAGCGAGAACGCGGCAGCAACACCCGCGGCGACGAGCACTGCGGTCGACAGGCTCAGCACCCACCGGTGAGCCCCGAACACGGCCAGGAACGGTTGCGCCCACAGCAGGTGACCGACGATCGTCATCGGACCCCAGAAGATGAACTGCAGATGACCCGTGCGATGCAGCGCGAACGCCTCCCTGGCGAAACCCCAGTCGTCGGTCCGCGGGATGTCGGTGGTCCCGGCGACGATGGCCAGGCCCCACGAGAGCAACACCGTTCCGAGTGCGAGTCCGACTGCCACGAGGCGATCGGTGCGCGACATCAGCCGAGGAAACGTCCGACGGTCAGGAACCCCGTGTGCGCGACCATCCGGTGGTCGGGCCGGACCGCCTGGCCCTCGATGTGCCAGCCGCGGTGCAGCACCTCGAGGGTTCGAGTGCCGCTCCACGCCTTGTTGGCCATCACCTCGCGGGTCTGGGCAGCCTGCGTGATGCTGGGCGTGTAGGCGATGAGGATGCCCCCCGGACGGAGCGCGTGCACCGCGTGCGGGACGACCTGCCACGGCTCCGGCAGATCGAGGACGACGCGGTCGATGTCACGTTCGTCGATGCCCTCGTAGCAGTCGCGCAGGTGCAGTTCGTACCGCGACAGTGCGTCCTCGCCCAAGAACGTTCGCACGTTGGTGCGTGCCCGATTGAGGAAGTCCTCGCGGACCTCGTAGCCCACGATCTCCGCGCCGTAGCGCAGCATCGTCATGCTGAGGGCGCCCGACCCCACGCCGCTCTCGAGCACACGCACACCGGGACCGATGTCGGCCAGCATGCAGATCGGACCGAGGTCCTTGGGGTAGATCACCTGCGCGCCGCGAGGCATCTCCAGCACGAAGTCCTCCAGCGTCGGTCGGAGCGCGATGTAGGAGGCACCCTTGGTGCTCTTCATCGTGATGCCCTCGGGCCGACCGACGAAGTCCGCGTGGGGCACCAGGCCCGCGTGGGTGTGGAATTCGGCACCTTCGGCGAGCGTGATCAGGTATCGACGCTGCTTGTTGTCGAGCAACAGGATCTTGTCGCCGTAGTCGAACGGGCGGTTCATCGACGTCCTCTTCCCTTGCTCAGGACCAGCTCCACCGGGACCGGCTCGTGGGCGCGGGCCTTCTCGGCGGTTCGACAGAACGCGCACAGGTCGCCGGTCGTGGGCGCTCCGCACGACGAGCACGTACCCAGTGCATCGGTGGCCGCGGCCGACTGTCCGACGAGCAACGGTGCCATGTTCTCCAGGAAGTTCAGGTAGAACGCGGCCTTCGCGCCGGGCGAGGTCGCGTCGATCTCGTTGAGTGCCGCCTTGTAGGCGAGGTGCTTGTTGCCCAACGCCATCGGACACTCGTCGACGAGGTAGTCGATACCGCGCACGATGCACCAGGCGGCCATCTCCCGCTCGGTGAGCCGCACCAACGGCTTCACCTTCTTCGGGAAGCCGTTGCGCGCCGGCAACACGGGGAGTTGACGCGAGAGGTACTCCACGTCCCAGCGCAGGGTGTTCCCGAACAGCACCGCCGCCTCGTCGTCGAGGTTGTGGCCGGTGACGAGGACCGTGTACCCGCCGTCGAGCGCGGCCTTGTCGAAGAGGTGGCGCTTGCTGGTGCCGCAGGCGCTGCATGGCACCCGTCGGGTGGCCTTGGCCGCCGTGGGGATGTCGTAGCCGTAGTCGTCACGAAGGGAGATCTCGATGAGGTGCAGCCCGCGCTGCGCGGCGAATGCACGCGCGTAGTCGCCCGACACGTCGCTGTAGTCGCCGATTCCCAGACCGATGTACAGCCCGTCGGCCTGATAGCCGAGCTCGATCAGGATGTCCCAGACCGCGAGGCTGTCCTTGCCGCCCGACACGGCGACCAGCACCTTGTCGTCGGTGTCGAGCATGTCGAACTTCTCGATCGCCTTCACGACCTGCCGGCGACAGAGCTCGAGGAAGTGCTCCGCGCAGAAGTTGGCGTTGTGCCGCGGGAGGTCGATCACCGCCGGCGCCTTGCAGACCCGACACTTGGAGCCCATCAGCAACCGCCGGAGATGACGGGCCGGATCTCGACGACGTCGTCGCCGGAGAGCTCGGCATCGCCGGGCACCAGCGTGCCGTTGCGGATGATGAGGTGCGACTCGCGCGGCAGCCCGAGCTCCGCGAGCAGTGAGTTCACGCTCCGCTTGCCGTCGATCTCGAGCTCGCGACGAGGGTTCCGCAGAAGGACCTTCACGAGGCCCGTTTGGCAGCCTTGCGGTCCGCCTTGCTCTGGGGCTTCAGGGCCTCGATCCGAATGAACTGGCCGGGTTCCAGCTTCTCGATCGCGACCACCTGCTCGCTGCGCCCGAAGAACTTGCGGAACAGGCGTGGGCCGTAGACGAACGCGCCGATGACCACCCAACTGCGATTCCCGCCCAGCACCCCTTGGCGGAGTGCAGTGCGACGGAGATAGGCGGTGGGAGACAGCAGACCGGAGCGGGCGGGACGCGCCACGGGCTACACCCTTCGAATCTCGACGAAGGTGGTCTTGCGCTTGCCGGAGCGCTTGCCGAGCACGAAGAAGATCAACAACAGGACGATCCCGCCGACGGCTGCGGCCGTGACCAGGTTCTGCTTCTTGTCCTCGATCGTGCCCTGGACCTCGGACTGCAGGTTGCGAAACTTGGTGGCGAGGTCCTCGGTGGTGATGCGTTGTGCCATGGTCAGCGCTTCTCCTTGGTGAGCGGGGACTTGTTGATGCGTGCGATGGCGAGCGCGATCACCACGGCGCACAGCACCACGGCGAAGAGGTACGGCAGCAGGTGCATCCAGCGGCCGCCGAACGTGCCGCCCCATTCCGACTGCACGAGACGCAGCAGACCGAGCGCGATGAACGCCGTCGACAGGCCGAGGAGCACCGCTCCGACCAGCCCCCACAGGATCCACTGGAGGGCGTTGCTCAACGGGTCGAGCGTCTCCTGACGGGCGTAGTTCTTGACCAGTTGCACCGTCTCGGCGAGGGAGCCCCGGGTGGAGGTTTTCTGGTCGCGTGTCGTCTCGGCCACGGCACATGTGTAGCACGTGAAGAGGGCTTTCTCCTACCGCTCCCCGTCGTTCAGCCGGAACAACAGCAGCGCATCGAGGTCGTCGAGGCGCTCGCGAAGGGTGGTCAAACGTTCGGTCGGTCCGGCGGCGGCGAGCAGGTCGTACCGATCGACATCGCCCAGCGGCGCCCGGATGACGAGCTGGTAGCTGGCGACCAGTTCGTCGTCGCTGAGCTCGTCGTGCTGGTCGGCGACCGGGTCGCCGAGCTCCGATGCCAACGCTGCAGCACGTCGAACCCTGGGCGCCACTTCTTCCACGAGCGCGGCCAGCCCGTCGGCATCGGGATCGACATCGGGCCAGTCCTCCACGTCGGCGAGCGGGTAGGGGTCGTCGGGAAGCCACGCGTTGACGCGGACGCGGCGGGTGCCGACGGCCACGACTGCGTATCGCCCGTCGGGCAGCTCGGCGACCTGCACCATCTGGGCGACGGTGCCGACCTCGCGGCGCACGTCTCCCCCGCCGACCTCGTTGCCCCGCTCGATGAGCACGACGGCGAACTCGTGATCGTCCGCCTCGATGCAATCGACCACGAGGGCCCGATACCGGGGCTCGAAGACGTGCAGGGTCAACACACCACCGGGGAGCAGCACCGTGCCCAACGGGAACATCGGCATGACCCCCATCAGCGCGGCCCGAGGTCGGCGGCCGAGGGTCCGCTGGGGTAGCCGGCCAGGAGCTCGCCGAACGCGTCCCAGATCGGGCGATAGACGACCTTCTCGGCGACCTGTGGGCCGTTGAGGAGCATCGAGTACTCGATCGCGCCGCCGCCCTCGACGGGAACGAAACCGCTGAGCGACTTGGCCGCGGGTTTGCCGCCGGTGCCGTCGCTGTAGTTGTAGAGCGTGCCGGTCTTGCCCCGCAGGACTCCCTCGAGATCCGAGCCGACGAAGGCATCGTCGAGCGTGCCGCCCGCCTGACCGGCGATGGGCAGGCCGGCGCCCACCGGGTCGTCGATGGACTGGTGCTGGAGCAGCGCGAGCAGCGACCCACAGGTGAGCCGGTTCTCGTCGGAGAGACCCGAGCCGTCGACGAGGGTGACGCCGTCGAGGGGGATCCCCCACTCCTGCAGCTTCGACATCAGGACGCCAAGACCCGCCTCGCGGGTCCCGCCGGCGCCGGCGGTCCGGCCGATCTCCTTCAGCACCATCTCGGCGGTGTTGTTGTCGCTCGTGGTCAGCATCTCCTGCAGGATCGCCGGCAGGGTGGCCGAGGTGATGGTCGCCACGACCGGCAGATCCGTGGGTGCGGTGCCCTTCGACGGTTGACCGACCACGGCCACGCCCATGCCGGTGAGCAGTTCGGTCAGGACGGTCGCGGCGCCGACGGCTGGGTCGTTCGACGACCGGTCGAGTGCCTCACGCGAGTCGTTGACGAGCAGCGCCGAGATCGGCCCACCCTCGCTGAACTTGACGTCGCTCGTCCAGGTCGGCGCGTACCACTCGTCGTCGTACCGGCTGGCGTCACCCACCACCGAACCTTCGATGCGGGTGATGCCGGCGTCGTGGATGTTGGTGGCGAGCTGCTCGATCGAGGTGACGTTGAACGGCGGATACTTCGTCGACGGGCCGTTCCACCATGAGCTGCTCAGCACGGGGTCGCCGCCCCCGATCAGGTACAGGTCCCCCGCGACCACGCCGTTCGAGGCGTTGGCCCTGACATCGGTGGTGTACACGAAATCGGGCCCGAGCACATCGAGGGCGACTGCTGCGGTGACGAGTTTGACGTTGCTCGCCGGCCGGAGCGAGAGGTTCGAGTTCTTGGAGGCGACCGGCATGCCGTCGACCGAGATGGCGACGCACGAGGTGCCGTCGATCATCGGTAAGAAGGCCTGGGCATCGGACGTGAACGACGCGATGTTCACGTCGCGAGCCAGCACCGCCGGCGTCCGGCGCACCGACAGCACCGGCGTGGTCAGCGCCGGCAGGACCTCACCCGAGGGCAGTGTGGAGGACGACACCTCGACGTTCGGGGACCGGCCGTCGGCGAAGCGCCAGCAACCCCCGAGCACCAGCGCCGGCAACAACGCGACGGCGATCAGCGCGGGGTACGGGTTCGGGCGTCGCGCCATTCAGGCAAGGCCCCGCCGCTGCCGGAACTCGGCGTACTGCCACAGGTGTCCGAGCGCGGTCACTGCCCGGTTCCCGCTCGCGTAGCAGAGGCGCCCCGTGGCGCGCACCGCCCGAGGACCGGCGTTGTCGGGATCGGCGACCGCGAGCTCCGTCGCGGTGAGGATCGGCTTGTCGTAGCGCAGCGACAACTCGTCGGCCGCCTCGCGCGAACCGCTCGTCCTGACGCTCGTGGTAGGCCACGATCCGCTCGAGACCGTGATCGGGGTAGAAGCGGCCCTCGCGCATCATCCGCGCCTGGTTGCTCTGGATGCCGAGCCCGAGGTACACGATGGCGTCCACGTCGGGATGGGCAGCGATCATCTCCATCACCTCGGGGATCGTGTCGCGCACCTCGCCGCCCGCGCAGTCGACCGGATTGTTCCGGCTCCATCGGGGTGGGAGCTTGGTGTCGATCTGCGCCTGCAGATCCGCCGGCAGCTCCATCAGCGTCAGCCGCCCGTCGGCAGCGATGGCGTCGCTGGTGACGACACCCCATCCGCCTGCAGTCGTGAGCACGATGGTGTTCGGTCCCTTCGGCAACGGCTGGGTGGCGAAGCTGGCGGCGACCTCGAAGGCCTCCTCCACCGTCGCCGCCCGGGTGACACCCGTCTGGCGACAGACGCCTTCGAAGACCTTGTCGTCCGCAGCGAGCGCGCCGGTGTGGCTCGCCGCGGCGCGGGCGCCGTTGGCCGTCGCGCCACCCTTGACCACCACCAGTGGCTTGCGTGCTGCGACCGCCGCGAACCGATCCAGCAGCCCGCGCCCGTCGACGATCCCCTCGACGTAGGCGAGCGAGACCGCGGTGGCGTCGTCGTCGGCGTACCAGTCGAGGTAGTCCGCCGGGGTCACGGCCGCAGCGTTCCCGGCGGACACGGCCCGGCTGATCCCGACACCGGTCTGGCGGGCATAGTTCAGGAAGCTGCTGACGAAGTTGCCGCTCTGGCTGGCGACGGCGATGCGGCCGGCCGGAGGGTACGGGGCGACGATCTGGGCGCACAGCGACACCGGCGTGCTCACCACCCCTTGCCCGTTGGGACCGGCCAGCAGGATGCCGAGTTCGTCGGCGAGGGCGACCAGCGCGGCCTCGGCGACTCGGCCCTCCTCCCCCGCCTCGCCGTAGCCGGCACTGGTGAGGAAGGCGGCCTTGACGCCCTTGGCAGCACAGGCCCGCAGCAGCGCCGGGTTGGCACTGGCGGGTGTGCAGACGAAGACCAGGTCGATGACGCCCTCGGGCAGTTCGGCGATGTCGGCAACGGTGCGGATGCCGAGCACCTCCTCGCCCTGCAGGTTGGTGCCGTAGACGCCGCCCGCATATCCGCCGGCGAGCAGGTTGTGGAGGCTGACGAAACCGAACTTCCCCGGGTGCGTGCTGGCGCCGGTGATGAGCACCCCACGCGGTTCGAACAGTGCCCGGAACTGCTCGTCGGTCGGCCGGCTCCGCACTGCGGCGAGCGGCGCGCTCGGCTCGCCGAGCTCCACCAGAGCGTCCACCGCGACCGGGATGCCGGCTGCGCTGACGATGAGCGGGTTCACGTCGACGCTGACCACGTCGGGTCGAGCGGTCGCCAGTGCGGACAACCCCATCAGCACCGCCGCCAGCGCCGGCGCATCGACCGCCGCGTCGCCGCGGAACTCCCCGAGCAGCTTCTGGGTGGCGAGGCCGTCGATCATCTCGTAGGCGTCGACCTCGGTGAGAGGGACGGGCCGGAACACCACGTCGGCGACCGCCTCGGCCAGCACGCCGCCGACGCCGAGCATGACGTTGGCGCCGAACTGCGGGTCGCGCACGACGCCGGCGATCAACTCCCGGTTGCCACTGATCATCGGCGCCACCAGCAGCGAGACGGGCCCGTCGTCGGGTGTCGCCAGGCCGAGCAACTCGTCGGCTGCAGCCGCCACCGAGTTGCCGTCCGCCAGGCGCAGCTTCACCAGGCCTCGCTCCGTCTTGTGGGCGATCGAGTCGCCGCAGAGCTTGACGACGACGGGGAATCCGACCTCCGCTGCGGCCGCAGCGGCTGCAGCGGCGTCGTACACCTCGTGCTCCGGAGCGATCGGCACCCCGAACTCGCGCAACAGCGCCTTCGACGAGGCTTCGGACAGGGTGTGGGCGGTGACGGTCATCGCCGCCACGGTAGCCAACGGGCTGGTCAGGGCTTGAGCGCGGCGATGAAGAACTCGGTGATGTGTTGGCGTCGTCGCCCGAGCGCGGCGGCCGAGAGCGCATCCTCGTCGAGCAACCCGTTGAGGAACACCGCGTCGCTGAAGTAGCTCAGCAGCGCCCCGTATCCCGACAGGAGCACCTGCTCGGGGTCGTGGCGGCGGAAGACGCCGGCATCCATCTCTCTCTGGAAGAACCCGACGGCACGGTCGAACATCGGTCGGAGCACGGCAGCGAGGTCGATCCCCAGGTGTGCGCCGCCGTCGAGGGCCTCGCGGCGCATCAAGCGGACATAGTCGGGATTGTCGGCGAAGAAGTCGAAGCCCGCTTCGATGACGAGTTCCATCTTGCGCCATCCGACCTCAGGCGCGGTGACCATCACCTCCAGTCGCTCGAACCAGTCACTCAGGAGCTTCTCGAAGACTTCGCCGTAGAGCGCGTCCTTGGAGGTGAAGTGGTGGAGCAGGCTGGGTCGGCGGATCCCGACCCCGGCGGCGATGTCGTTGAGCGACGTCCCGTCGTACCCCGACTCGGCGAAGCACCGTCGTGCCTCGGAGAGGATGAGGTCTCGTGTCGAGACATGCTCAACCCCCGGCTCCACCATGGGGTGCAGCTTATGAGATCGTTGGGCATGCCGTCCGTTGATGCCGCCCGAGTCCTGACCCCAGGGGGTTGGGAGGGTCCGTCTCGCATCACGATCGACGGCGGAGTGATCACCTCGGTCGAGCCGATCGAGCGGACGACTGCGGACCGTTGGGTCGTTCCGGGCTTCGTCGACGTGCAGGTCAACGGCATCGACGACGTCGATGTGTCGACGGCGGACGGCGCCGACTGGGAGCGGCTCGACGAGCTGCTGCTGGCCCAGGGGGTCACCACGTGGTGTCCCACGTTGGTCACGATGCCGCTCCAGAAGTTCTCGCGCCCGCTGGACCGGATCGCCTCGGCGATGGCCCGCCCCCCGGTTCGACGACCCTCGATCGCCGGCGCGCACCTCGAGGGACCGTTCCTCGGTGCTGCGGCCGGCGCTCATCCGGTCGACCTGATCATCCCGATCGATCTGGCATGGCTCGCCGCACTTCCCGCGCACGTCGCGGTGGTGACCCTGGGGGCCGAGCAGCCCGACGCCGTCGCCGCGACGCGTCTGCTGACCGCTGCGGGACGGTTGGTCTCGATCGGGCACACACGTTGCACCGAGGCAGCGTTCGACGCCGTCGTGACGGCGGGGGCTCGGCTCACGACCCACCTGTTCAACGGCATGAGCGGCATCCACCATCGTGAACCCGGAGTCGCCGCCTTCGCCCTCACGAACGTCGACGTGAGTGCGTCGCTGATCGCGGACGGCGTGCACGTCCATCCGCGAGTGCTTCGGTTGGCGTCGCAGGCGCTCGGAGCGGACCGCATGGTGCTGGTCACCGACTCGGTGGCCTGGCGCTCGGGTCGGGTGGGCCAGATCGGGATGACGATGCGCGACGGCGCGCCACGGTTGCCCGACGGCACGCTCGCGGGCAGCGCCGTGACGATGGACGCCGCACTTCGTCAGTGCGTCGCCGCCGGGATCGCGCCGGAGCACGCGCTGAGGGCGGCGACGACGAACCCCGCTCGACTCCTCGGGCTCACGGATCGCGGGACCATCGCGCCCGGCAAGGTCGCCGACCTCGTCGCCCTGACGCCCGACCTGTTCGTGGAGCAGGTCTGGGTGGGCGGCGAGACCGTCTAGAACAGGGCGACGTCGACCACGGCGACCACGTGCGTCACCGAGACCCGCACCACCATCTCGGGCGGCACGGCGTTGCGCCGCCCATACGCATCGGCCTGGTCGGCGCCCATGTAGCGCCCGGCGATGCGGGTGCCCCAGGCGAGCAGTTCCGCCGGGTCCGTGGAGGTGGTCGTCGTCCCCGTGATGGTGACGAACGTGAACGGCGGACGGTCGTCGTCGATGCACAGCGACACCCGGCCGTCGCGGAGAATCGACTTTCCTTTGATGGTCTCGGCCGACGTCATGAAGACGATGTCGTCACCGTCGAGGTCGATCCACACCGGCGCCACGTGCGGGCTGCCGTCGAGGCGGGTGACGGCGAGCTTGGCAGTGCGGGCGGGGACAGCGGCCACGAACTCGCGCCACCAGCCTTCGGGAGCAGCGGTGTAGCCCATTCGGCAACGGTACCCTCCTCGCATGCAGATCGTCTCCGCACTGTTCGTCGAGAACTTCGAGGTCCGACAGGCGCCCGGTCCGTCCACGCGCATCGACATCACGGGCGCGATGTTCTCCATGGCGGCGCCGTCGCCGGTCCCGGTCACGGTTGCTCCGCACCTCGTGGCACTGATCTTCTGCCCGCCCGGCGAGAGCGGGCAGCGGGGTGTTCGAGGTGGTCTTCCGCAAGGGAATGTCCGAGGACGACGAGCAGATCGCCCGCAACGTCAGCCCGTTCACCGTCGAGCCCGGCAAGTTCACCTATCGACTGGTGCGCGGCGAGCTCGAGTTCGACGAGTATCGGCCAGATCTTCGCCCACTGCCGCGTCGACCGGGGTCCGTGGCACGTCGTCCCCTTCACGTTGCTGCCCCCCACCTGAGCGACCGGTAAGGTCGAGTCGTGCCCCACGACGCTCACCCCCGAACAAGAACAGCAGGCCATCTCGCTCATCCGCGGCTTCGCGATGGACGCTCCGCTGCAAGGCCAAGAGCGGCCACCAGGGCACGGCGATGGCGCTCGCCCCGCTCGCCCACGTGCTGTATCAGCCGGATCATGCGGCACGACCCGGCGATCCCGCATTGGCCGGACCGGGACCGCTTCGTCCTGTCCAACGGCCACGCCTCGATCCTGCAGTACTCGATGCTGTTCCTCGGCCGGCTACGGCCTCGAGCTCGACGACCTCGAGGCGTTCCGCCAGTGGGACTCGGCCACGCCGGGCCATCCGGAGGCCGGCCACACGGCCGGGGTCGAGGTCACCACCGGCCCGCTCGGCCAGGGCTTCGCCAACGCGGTCGGCATGGCGATCGCCGAGCGTCACCTGCCGGGCCACCTTCGGCGCCGACGTGCAGCACCACCACACCTTCGTGATCGCCGGCGACGGGTGCTTCATGGAGGGCGTCAGCCACGAGGCCGCCTCGCTCGCCGGGCACCAGCGGCTCGGCAACCTCGTCTGCATCTACGACGACAACCACATCACCATCGACGGCAACACCGCGCTGGCCTACAGCGACGACGTCGGCGAGCGCTTCGCGGCCTACGGCTGGCACGTCGAGCAGCTCGGCGAGGTCGCCGACGACTGCGATGCCCTCGAGGCCGCGATCCGCGCCGCCATGGCGGTCACGGACCGCCCGAGCCTGCTCGTCCTGCGGTCGCACATCGGCGCCCCGAGCCCCGACCTCACCGACGACCACGAGGCGCACGGCAACCCGTTCACCGCCGAGCAGATCACCCGCACCAAGGCCGTGATGGGCATCCCCGACGAGCCGTTCTGGGCGCCGGCCGACCTGGTCGGCCGCGTACCGCGAGCACTGCGGCAGCACGCGGCGCCGTGGCCCGCGCCGAGTGGCAGCAGCGCCTCGACGCCAGCTCGCATCGACCGTGCGGCGTGGGACGCGGCGCTGGGGAGCCACCGGCGTGCCCGGGCTGGGACGACGCCTCCCGACGCTACGAGCTCGGCGAGAAGATCGCCACCCGCGTGGCCATCGAGAAGGCGTTCAACGCATCGCTCGACACCGTGCCCGGACTCGTCGCCGGCGCCGCCGACCTCACCGGCAACACCGGCACCAAGCTCGCCGGGCAGGTCGCCGATGACCGCCCGAGCACCCCGGGGGCCGCCAGATCTACTACGGCATCCGCGAGCACGGCATGGGCTCGGCCATGGTCGGCATGGCGCTCCACGGCGGCGTCCTGCCGGCCGGCGGCACGTTCTTCGTGTTCCTCGACTACATGCGTCCGCCGGTGCGGCTCGCCGTCGCTCAGCGGCGCCAAGGTGTTCTTCGTCTTCACCCACGACTCCGTCGGCGTCGGCGAGGACGGGCCGACCCACCAGCCGGTCGAGCAGCTCGCCACGCTGCGGGCGATCCCGCACCTCCAGGTCATCCGCCCGGCCGACGCCAACGAGACCGGTCGCCGCGTGGCGGGCCGCCGTCGAGCACGACGGCCCGACCGCGCTCGTGCTCACCCGCCAGAACATCACGGTCGTGCACCGACGGCTCGGCCGTGGCGTCGGGTGCCGGCATCGTCGTCGACGTCGACGACCCGCAGGTGATCCTGCTCGGCACCGGCAGCGAGGTCGCGCGTGTGCGTCGACGCCGCCGCAGGTGCTCGCCGGCGACGGGCGTCCGCGCCCGCGTCGTCAGCCTGCCGTCCTGGGACCGCTTCGAGCGCCAGACCGCCGACGTACCGCGATCAGGTGCTGCCCGCCGGGCGTGCCCGTGCTCTCGGTCGAGGCGGGCGTCACGTTCGGCTGGGCCCGGTAGGCCGACGACAGCGATCGGCATCGACCGCTTCGGTGCCAGCGCACCGGGTGCCCTCGTGCTGGACAAGCTCGGCATCAACGTCGCCCACGTCGTGGCCCGGGCCACGGCGCTGGCCGGAACGAAGAGGATGACAGCATGGACCGTCTCGCACACCTGTACCACGAGTTCGGACAGAGCCCGTGGCTCGACAACCTCAAGCGCAGCTACCTCACCGGCGGTGAGCTGGACCGGCTCATCGGCCACGGCATCCGCGGCCTCACGTGCAACCCGACGATCTTCCAGAAGGCGATCCAGGGTTCCGCGCGACTACGACGAGCAGTTCCGCGAGCTCGCCGACGGCGGGCAGCCCGATCGCTCGACGACTACTGGGCGATGGTGCTCGCAGGACATCAACGGCGCCTGCGACGTCTTCGCACCGGTGTACCACGACAGCTACGGCGGCGACGGCTTCGTCAGCGTCGAGGTCGCGCCGGCGCTCGCCCACGACGGTCCGGGCACCGACTGCGGCCGCCCGCGACCTGCACGAGACGCATCGCCCGGCCGCAACCTGATGGTGAAGATCCCGGCCACCGAGGAGGGCGTCGGGGCCGATCCGCGAGATGATCGCCGAGGGTCGCAACATCAACGTCACCCTGATCTTCAGCCTCGATCGCTACCAGAAGGTGATGGAGGCGTACATCGCCGGCCTCGAGGCGTACGCCGCGCACCGTCGACGCCGACCTGTCGCACGGTCGCCAGCGTCGCCAGCTTCTTCATCAGCCGTGTCGACACCGAGGTCGACCGCTCGCCTCGACGCGATCGGCACCCCCGAAGCGCTCGCCCTGCGGGGCAAGGCCGCCGTGGCCCAGGGCAAGCTCGCCTACCGGCGTTCCAGCGCACCTTCAGCGGACCGCGCTGGGAGGCGCTCGCCGCCGACGGCGCCGTCGTGCAGCGGCCGCTGTGGGCCAGCACCTCGACGAAGAACCCCGCGTACCCCGACACGCTGTACGTCGACCAGCTGATCGGGCCGGACACCGTCAACACGCTGCCCGACGCCACGATCGAGGCCTTCGCCGACCACGGCACGCTCGCGCGCACCGTCGACGAGGATGTCGACGAGGCCGCCGCACAGTGGCAGGCGCTCGCCGACGTCGGCGTCGACATCGACGACGTGGCCGAGAAGCTCGAGCGCGAGGGCGTCGCCAGCTTCCAGAAGAGCTTCGACGAGCTCCTCCAGGCACTGGACGACAAGGCCGCGACCCTGTGACCGACAGCCACCCCGCCGACGATCTCTTCGCGCCACTGCTCGATTCGTTCCCGCCGAGCGCCGACCGGCGCCATGCCCAGCAGCTGCTCCGAGCGGCGGTGGACCTGGTCGCTCAACACCCGGACACGCTCGACCTGAAGATCGCCGCTGCCGCCGTCGAAGAGATGGGCAACGCGTTCGCGATGTTCGCCGGATCACAGGGCCATCCGAAGGTGACCATCTTCGGCTCTGCCCGCACGCAGCCCAACGATCCGCTCTACGCCGCGGCGCGCGAAGTCGCCCACCGACTCGCCGAGGAGGGGTGGATGGTGATCACGGGTGCCGGACCGGGGATCATGATGGCCGGGATGGAGGGTGCCGGTCGCGAGCACTCGATCGGCGTGTCGATCCGGTTGCCGTTCGAGCAGAGCGCCAACGCGATCATCGCCGGCGACACGAAGTACGTGAGCATGAAGTACTTCTTCACGCGCAAGCTGATGCTCATCAAGGAGAGCAAGGGGTTCGTCTGCCTCCCCGGCGGGTTCGGCACGCTCGACGAGACCTTCGAGCTGCTCACGCTGACCCAGACCGGCAAGGGCGTGCCGGTGCCGATCGTGTTCCTCGACGTGCCGGGTGACCCCTACTGGGAGACCGTCGACGCGTTCGTGCGCCAGCAGCTCGTCGCCCGTGGCCTCGTGGCCGACGCGGACCGCCACCTCTATCGCATCACCGACGACTGCGACGTGGCGGTCCAGGAGATCCTCGGCTTCTATCGCAACTACGACTCGCTGCGCTACGTCGGCGATGCGCTCATCATGCGCCTGCGAGTCGCACCGACGCCGGAACAGATCGCACTGCTCAACGAGCGCTTCGGCCACCTGTGCAAGAGCGGCGTGATCCACGCCACCGAGCCGTTCGGTCCGGAGCGAAAAGAGAACGACCGGCTCGACCTCCACCGGATCACGTTCGTGTTCGCCAAGCACGGCTACGGCGATCTTCGTGACATGATCGACACCTGCAACCGCTTCGTCGACTAGGGGACCCCATGCGCGTGCACGAGATCTGGAACTATCCGGTGAAGTCGATGATCGGTGCCACAGTGGCCTCCGCCGAGCTCTCGCCGTTGGGCGTCGTCGGTGATCGGGCGTGGGCGCTGCGCGAGGTCGAGCGCGGGATCGTCGCCAACACCCGTCAGACGCCAGGCATCATGCGTCTGGCCGCGGAGGCCACCGTCGAGGGAGGTGTCGTCATCACCCTGCCCGACGGGCGGACCGTGTCGTCGGCCGACCCCGATGTCGACGACGTGCTCTCCGCCGAGCTCGGTCGGGCGGTGGTGCTCACAGCACTCCCCCCGGTCGACCAACTGGACTCATACCGTCGGAGGCCGCCGCCGCCGTCGGCGGACCCGATGGCGGATCTGCGGGAGATCTTCGGCCGCGACGAGGAGGAGCCTCTCCCCGACTTCACCAAGTTCGGTCCCGCCATCATGGAGTTCGAGACCCCGCCCGGCACGTTCTACGACTGCTTCCCGCTGATGATCCTGAGCACCTCGGCGCTGCGTTCGATGGCCGAGGCGGTGCCCGGATCGGTGATCGACGTGCGCCGGTTCCGCCCGAGCTTCGTGATCGACACCGACGACGAGCCCGGTCACCCCGAGTTCGGGTGGGCCGGTCGACGGCTCGCCATCGGCGCCGCAGTGGTCGAGGTGGTCAACGATTGCCCCCGTTGCGCGGCGATCACCAAGGAGGTGACCGCCGACGTGCCCCAGGACCGAGCGATCCTGCGCCACGTCGTGCGCGACCTGGGCCAAGCCGTGGGCGTCTACGCCAACGTGGTCCAGCCCGGCATCATCCACGCCGGCGACGAGGTCCGACCGTTGTGACCCCGTGGCGCCCCGTCGTGCTCGCCTCGGTGAGCCTGATGGGTGCGACCGCCTGCGGTACGACCCGGTCGACGACACTCGTTGCCGTCCGCGACCACCATCACCGTCGCCACGACCCCGACGGTGACCCCTTCGACGACCCCGGTGACGCCTTCCTCGATGGACCCATCGAGCGATTGCTCGGCCGTGCAGGTGACCACGGACTATGACCAGATCGGGTCGATGCACACCGTGGTACCGAGCGCCCAGCCGATCACGGCGACGATCACCGCGATCGGCGACACCTGGTGCACCGGCGGACACGGTGAGGCCGACGTCACGCTCACCAACACCGGGGTGGGAGTGGAGCACGTGCAGTCGCCGACGCTCGTGCTCCACGGCGGCGCCGCGAAGTGGACGCTGGAAACCGGGGCATCGGTGGACATCCCGCCCGGCGCGAACAGCACCTTCCACGCATCGTTCATGGTTCCTGCCGTGAACCCTGGCGAGTACGGACTGATCGTCTACGGATTCGACGGCTCCTCGACGATCACCATCGATGGGCCGACGCTGTGCACGGGTGCAGATCTCTCGGGGACGGGGGTGGCGGCGGCGAACGACGGCGCGATGAGCAACGACCTGACCGAGGTGACGTTCACCAACATCGGCGACCATCGCTGCCTGCTCGCTCAGCCGGAGTGGATCGAAGGCATCGGCAGCGATGGAACGGCCGTTCCGTTGACCACTTCTCGTGGGACCTACTTCGGCGACCCTTCCCCACGGCGTGACCATGCCCTCGCGCCTGGCGCGTCCGCGCTGCTCTACCTCGGCACCGGAACCGGGTGCCTGGACGACGCTCATCCTGCGAGTCCGTGGCCCTCGATCCGGATCCACCTTGCATGGCCGTCCATCGAGTTCATCGACGTGGCAGTGCCCCTCGAGGCGACCTGCGGAGTTGGCATCAGCGCGCTCGGTCAGGGTTCGCCCGGCTGACCCGGCTCGGCCTCGTCGGGGTCGGGTGGTTCGTTGCGTAGGTAGTGCCATCGGAGTCGGCAGCGGATGGTGTCGAGGGTGGTGACGGGTCGTTCGGGGATGGGGTCGGGGTGGTCTCGGAGGTGCGCGAGTCGGTTGTGGGGCACACAGCCGACGCGGCCGTTGAATTGGCTGGTGGGCCCGCCTCGGGCTGCGGGTGTTCGGTGATCGATGTCGGAGGTGTCGGCGGGTGTGGGACACACCGAGTCGTGTTGGCAGCGCCGGTCGCGGACCTGGATGGCCCGGCGCAGCGCACCACGGAAGGTGCGTTGTCGGGACACGGCGAGCACGGTGTGGGGTCCGTCGAACAGGAACACCTCCATGAGCGCGGTGTCGAGGTGGCCGGTGAGGTCGTCGGGGTGGACGACGGTGCCCGACGCGAGTTGGCAGAGCCGGCGGGCGGTCTCGTCGCCGACGACGACCTGGAACAACGGTCGGGCGGTGATCCCGGTGGCGTTGACCGAACGAGACGCCATCCGCACCAGCGCCGCAGCCCGCCGTTGGGCTGGGGTGCGGACCACACCGTGGTGGCGGTCCTCGAGCTGGAGTTGTCGGGCGAGCCGTTCGAGCTCGCGAGTGACGATCTCCCCGTCGAGTGCTGAGAGGTGTCCGTCGAGGAACCACTCGCCGGTGAGTTCGGCGCGTGACGCGTACAGCGTCGACGGTCGGGATGGTTCGTGCTGCAGTTCGAGTTGGTCGTCGGCCCATGCCGCCCAGTACTGCACCACTCGGCGGGCGTCGTCGAACAACGAACACCCGGCGCACTGTTCGACGAGTGCGTGTTCGCAGGCCAGGAACAACTCGAAACGGGCTGCGGTCGCGTGGTGCACGAACAGATCGACATGATCCATCGACAACCGCCCAGCGAGGACCGCCGCCCTGGTGTGAGGCATCCGCGCCAACAACCTCGCCCGACGCAACTCGCGGCGCAACACCCGGTGATCGCGTCGTGCGTCGCGTCCCAACGCCAACTGGGGCCGCAACGACCCATCGACCTGCCACACACCGCTCTGCTCCCACGCCACCGTGACCGCAGCCGCGGCGACCGCCAACCGCGCCCGCTCACACTCCAACGCGACCGCCAGCGACTGCAACTCGTCAGCACCGAGCGCCCCGGTGTCCACGGACGCCAGCCGCTCGACCAGATCATGCAACTCCTGGATCACCGACTCCGACGACATACCCCCATCATCGCCAAGGGGTGTCACACAGTTCCGGCGTCACCCCGCGGCGCGCACGGCGGCGGCGATCGCCTCGACCGAACGATCCACGTCGGACTCGGTCGTCTGCCAGCTCGACACCGAGATCCGCATCAACCGCATCTCGTGCCAGGTGGTGCCGCCCATCCAGCACTCCCCCGATCCCTGCACGAGTTCGATCACCCGGTCCGTCGTGGCCGCATCACCGAAGCGCACCAGCACCTGGTTGAGCACCACGTCGTTCATCACCTCGGCGCCGTCGATGTCGTCGAGCTGCTCGGCGAAACGACGCGCCAGTGCGCAGCACCGATCGACGAGGTCGGACACGCCGGATCGGCCGAGGCGGCGGAGCGCGGCCCAGGTGGCGAAGCCGCGAGCGCGTCGCGACGACTCCAGCACGAAGTCGCCGGGGGCGCGCAGGCCACCCTCGCCCTGACCCGTCAGGTAGGCGGCGGTGTACGCCATCGATGCTCGGTGCGCCTCGGGATGCGCGCAGAACGCGTAGCCCGAGTCGTACGGGACGTTCAGCCACTTGTGCCCGTCGGTCCCCCACGAGTCGGCACCCTCGATGCCTGCGGTCAGATGACGCAGGCTCGGGCTCGCCGCAGCCCAGAGTCCGAACGCCCCGTCGACATGTGCCCACGCGTCGTGGGCGTGGGCGACCGCGATGGCGGCGGCGAAGTCGTCGAACGCTCCACTGTTGACGTTGCCCGCCTGCAGGCAGACGATGGTCGGCACGCCGGGAGCGGCGGCGAGCACCCGATCGAGCTCGTCGACCCGGATCCGACCCTGATCGTCGGTGGCCACCGGCTCGAGCGCGGCGGCGCCCAGGCCCAGGAGGCGCAACGCCCGGTCGATGGTCGCGTGACGCTCGGCCGTGGCGACGACACGCACCCGTGGCGCCCCCTGCAACCCGTCGCGCTCCACGTCCCAGCCCGCCTTCGCGAGGACGTGGTGACGGGCGGCGGCCAACGACACGGTGTTGCCTCCCTGGGCCCCCGTGACGAACCCGAACGACGCCGACGCAGGGATGCCGAGCAACTCCTTGAGCCAACCCCCGGCGACGTCCTCGACAACGGCCGCGGCGGGTGAGCTGATGTGGTTGTACGCGTTCTGGTCCCACGCGGAGGTCAGGACATCGGCGGCGACCGTG
Source organism: uncultured Acidimicrobiaceae bacterium (assembly GCA_963720695.1). Taxonomy (GTDB): domain Bacteria; phylum Actinomycetota; class Acidimicrobiia; order Acidimicrobiales; family Ilumatobacteraceae; genus UBA668. The sequence goes on along the minus strand of CAVRGG010000001.1, from coordinate 929,951 downwards.
GCATCCAGCGCGCTGCCGATCACGAACCCGAAGTACCGCGGCCCTGCGGACGCGACGAGCGCCGGAGCGACGGCGTCGGCGAGCTGATCGATGGTGTCGATGGCCGGAACACCCGCATCCTCGAGCTCCCCCAGCGCGGCGCGCATGGTCGCCAGCGCTTCCTCGGGCGGGTAGACGGGCGCCGTCGCCAGCCGTTCGAGGTGGTCGGCGGCGCGTCCCGCCGCGTGCATCAGAAGCTCACGAGTGTCCATGTCAGTCCTCTTCCCCGCCGCGCAGCAGCCGCGAGGCCTTCTCGATGGCCCGGCGTGCCTGTGTCAGTCGCTTGTCGTCGGCAGGTCGCCCGGTCCGTTCGGCCGCTGCCTCGCGCAGCTGGTCGAACATCACCTCATCGAGCTCCTCGGCGATCGTGTCGAGCCGGTCCGCGAGGTGGTCGTACTTCCCGCTCACAACGAGTCCGCCAGCAGATCGATCGGATGGCGCACCACGAGTCCGGCAGCGGCCAGGTGCATCGCGCAACCCGGGTTGGCGCTGGCCACCACCCCGTCACCCGCGCGGGCGATGGACTCGAGCTTTCGTTCGCGGATCTCGCCGGCCAGCTCGGGCTGCAGCGCGGAGTACGCCCCGCCTGCCCCGCAGCAGAGCCCGTCGTCGTCGAGCTCCACGAGCTCGGCGACCGGGGCGAGCATCGTGCGCACCCCGGCCTGGGCGCGCTGCACGTGGCGGAGGTGGCACGGGTCCTGCACGATGACCCGACCGAGGTGGCGGGTCGGTCGCAGCCGGTCCACGTGCTGGGCGACGAACTCGTTGACGTCGAGCACCCGCCGGCTGAACGCTGCCGCCTCGACGGTGCCGAGCAGGTGCCCGTACTCCTTCAGCGCTGCGCCGCAGCCCGCCGAGTTGACCACGATGGGCGCTTCGCCGGGCATCGACTCCATGACGTCGGCGGCCAGCTTCCTCGCCGAGGCGGTGAGGCCGGCGTGCGTGTGCAGCGCGCCGCAGCAGCCGCCGCCGGGACCAGGTGCGCGATGGCCGATGCCGAGATGGTCGAGGACCTTGGCCGTGCTGCGGTGCGTGTCGCGCATCCACGCGTCCATCACGCAGCCGGTGAACAGCCACACGTCGTCGCCGGTGGTCTCGACGGGCTTCGACCGGCGCAGCGGCAGCGGTGGGACACCGAGTCGGCGCGGCACGAGGTGGAGCCGTTGTGCGAGAGCGAGCAGCGACGACCCGGCCAGGAGCGTGCGGTGTCGCGGCAGCACCGACAGGCCCATTCGCTGCCATCGCGGGGTGATCCGGTGGTGCTCGGCGAGCGACTCGCGCACGCCCTCCTGCAGGTGACCGTACGGCACGCCCGACGGGCAGGCGGGTTCGCAGCCGCGGCACTGCACGCAGGTCTCCATGAACGACACGAACTCGTCCGTCACCGGCGCGTCCTCGAGGTGGACGGCGCGCATCGCGGCGATGCGGCCCCGGGGCGACAACGCCTCCTCGCCGGTGACGCGGAACGTCGGGCAGTGCGGCAGGCACAGCCCGCAGCTCACACAGGTGGCAAGTTCGTGCTCGTCGATGTGCAATTTCACAACGGCCTCACCGTAGCGGGAGTGCCAGACTCTCCCGATGTCCTCGCCGAGCGTGTGGCGCAACCGCGACTTCCGGCTCGTGCTCGGCGGCGGGCTGGTCAACAACATCGGCGACTGGCTGCTCGCCGTCGCCCTGCCGGCGTTCGTCTACACCGAGACCGGGTCGGGCCGCGACACCGCGGTCATCGTCGTGATCGAACTCGTCGTCGGCATCGCCCTCGGCCCCTACGGCGGGAGCCTCGCCGACCGGTGGGATCTGCGCCGCACCATCATCGGCACGAACGTGCTCCAGGCCCTGGCCCTGCTCCCGCTGCTGGCCGTCACCGCCGATCGCATCTGGCCCGCGTTTCTCGTCGCTGCCCTGCAGGGTCTGCTCCAGCAGGTGAACGATCCGGCATCGTTCGCGCTGGTGCCGAGGATCGTGGCCACGGACCAGCTCAACCAGGCCAATTCCGCAAACGCCGCGAGTGGGTCGATCGCTCGACTCGTCGGGTCGCCCCTCGGCGGCATCGCCGTCGTCGCCGGAGGCCTCCCTGCGGTCGTCGTGGCCGACGGAGTGACGTTCCTGGCCGTGGCGGTGGCGACCTCCTTCGTGCGCACCCCGACGGCGTCACTGCTCGGCGCCGACCCCGACCAACCGGCAGGGGGCGGCGTCCGCGACGGCTGGCGGGAGATCCGGGGCCGGCGACCACTCGTCGGCTATCTCGTCGTGCAGACACTGGCCAGTCTGACGTTCGCCATGTTCCCGGTGCTGTTCATCGCCTTCGTGATCGACGTGCTCGGCGGCAACGAGGCGACGGTCGGCCTCATCCGTGGCATGGCTGCCTTCGGTGGGCTCGCAGCCTCGGCGGTCGTGGGTCGATACGCGCGCGATGTCCCCGCAACGATGTTGATGACGCTCGGCTACACCGGCCTCGGTGCGGTTGCGTTCACGTTCGTCAACATCAGCAACCTCTCGACGGCGTTGTGGATCTTCTACCTGCTCTTCGCGTTGAGCGGCCTGCCCAACATCACCTCGCAGGTCGGCGCCGTGGGGGCCGCGCAACGGCTGTGCCCGCCGGCGCTGCTCGGACGTTTCCAAGGCGTGATCTCCGCCACGTCGTCCGCCGGGGCCATCGTCGGCTCCGTGCTGGTCGGCCTCACGATCGATGCCGTCGGCGTCAAGGTCCTGCTCAATCTCCAGGCGAGCTTCTACGTCCTGAGCGGGCTCGCCACGTACCTGCTCGTGATCCGGTCCGTAGGCTCGCAGGATGCCTGAAGGCCACACGATCCACCGCATCGCCAAGGACCACTCGAAGGTGCTCGTGGGTCACGAGGTGGCGGTCTCGTCGCCGCAAGGGCGCTTCGCCCCCGATGCCGAATTGGTCGACGGCGTGGTACTGCACCGCATCGAGCCCTACGGCAAGCACCTGTTCTACTGGTGGGACAATGGGCTCGTCGGCCACGTGCACCTCGGCCTGTTCGGCAAGTTCCGTGTCGCTGACGGTCACCCGGAGCCGATCGGCCAGGTGCGGATGCGCATGGCGACGGAGCACCACACCATCGACCTCGCCGGGCCGACCGACTGCAGCATCGGGTCCGCCGATGATCGCGATGCCATCGTCGCGAGGTTGGGCCCCGACCCGCTTCGCCGCGACGCGAAGCCGGGTGTCGCGCTCGATCGCATGCGGCGCAGCGCGCAACCCATCGGTGCCCTCCTGCTCGACCAGAAGGTGCTCGCCGGTGTGGGCAACGTGTTCCGTGCCGAGGCCCTGTTCGTCAACGGGATCCACCCCGAACGCAGGAGTCGCGACTGCGACGACGCCGAGCTCGAGCAGCTGTGGTCCACCATCTCCGCCATGCTCCGCCAGGGCGTGAAGGACAACCGGATCATCACCATCGATCGGCGCGAGTTCCCGATTCCCAAGGGCACCCCACGGCGAGGTGACACCACGTACGTGTACCACCGCGACCTCTGCCTGCGGTGCGGCACACCGGTGCAGATCGCCGAGCTCGGCGGGCGCGCCTGCTACTTCTGCCCGACCTGTCAGCCGCGCTGATCGCGCAACGCGGCGGCGAGCGCCACGATCTGCTGGTGCGCCTGGTCCATCCCCTTCAACGAACGACGCGGATCATCGGGATCCACTCCCGCGATCACCGCGTCGAGGTACCGGCGGTCCGCGTCGAGGCGCTCCATCGGTCGATCGGTCGGGTGGCCGTGACCGGGCACCACGACATCGACCGCCGAGACCGCGGGCGCCAGTCGGTCCAACGCGTCGAGGTACGCAGGGAGGTCGTCGGGGTTGAACGGCAGCGGCAGCTCGACATCGCTCAGCATGTCGCCGGCGAGGAGCACCCGCCGCTCCTGCAACCACACCGCGGTGTGCCCCGGCGCGTGACCGTCGTGGACGACGAACGCGATCGACTCGTCCTCTCCGTCGTCCCCGAAGGGATGCGGAACATGCTCCTCGGACAGCGCACGAACACCGAGGAGCGGGTCCGGCCAGTCGGAGGGAACGTCGTCGTCCATCATCGCGGCGAGTTCGTCGTGCCACTCGACGGCCATCGCCGCAGTGCTCGGCGAACCCCATCGCGGGACGTCGCCGAACCCGGGATGCCACAGCAGGTGGTCGTGGTGGGCGTGGGTGCTCACTCCTGACGTCACCCGCAGACCCCGGGCGGCGAGCAGCGCCACGAGTCCCTCCAGCTCGGCGACCCCCCAGGCGGGATCGACCAGCAGGGCACGGCCTCCTCGGCACACCACGCTCGAGGTGGTGGTGTAGCGGGCGCTGGTGCTCACCAGGACACCCGGGGCGACCTCGACGACATCCCTCATCTACATCGCCGTCCATGCGGGAGCATCCGGATCGCCACGCCAGAAGCGTAAGCGCTGCTCGGCCTCGGCCGCGGCGGCAGGGTCGTGGCGACCGGCGCGAACGCGCAGCAGCGTGGCCACCACGAGGCGAAGCTCGGCGAGTGCCTCGGCAGTCCACTCGCCTCGAAGCGAGCGGCCGTATCCCTCTGCGAACGAGTCGTACATGCCCGCCGCGCCGCCCCATCGCTCGGTCCACGTCATCAGCGCGGCGTGGTCCCACCCGGGCGGTGCGAGGCAACGCAGGTCCCAATCGATCAGCACCGGGCCGTCGTCCGTTGGCAGCACGTTGCCCGGATGCACGTCGCCATGACAGACGACGCGCTCGGCGGCGGCCCGGTCGCGCCAGCCCTCCCATCGGGCGACCGCACGCGCGAGGCCCTGCGCCGCCTCCGGGTCGACGAGGTCCCGCACGTCGTCGAACAAACCCTCGATCTGCCAGTGCGGGAAGTCACCGCAGAACGGAAGCACGACCTCGAGCGCGTGCACCCGACGGATCATCGCGCCCACACTCGCCCACTCGATGGACCCCGACGGGTGGATGCGCTCCAGCGCGTACACCACCACGCCATCGCGCTCGATCGGTTCGCGCACCAGGCGCGGCACCCGGACCTCGTGACGGCCGACCATGTCGAGCCAGGCGACCTCCGCCGCCACCGGGAACGACGGGGGTCCGACGCGGAGCACGACGTCGTCGCCTGCCGTGTACAGCGAGTTCATCCCGGCGCGGACGAGCTCGGGTTCCGCAAGTCCCCATGCCGCCGCCGCAGCACGCGCCGGGTCAGACATGGACGCCGGGGTTGAGCCGGCCGGTGGGGTCGAACTCGTGCTTGATCGCGTCCTCCAGTGCACGGACCCGGTCCGAACGGGGCGGAGCCGTCCACGGGTCGGCGTGATGGACGACTCCGACGCCCACCTCGGCGACGAAGTCGCCCGTGACCGTGCCGAGTGCCGCGGGTGCGATGCTGCGACGGCTCCCGGTCGGCAGTGGCGGCGGCCCCTCGCACGCCATGAGCGAGACAGCCGACGCCTGCTCGTCGACGTCGGCCGGATGGCCCTCGAGCAGCGCCCAGATGCTCGTGCCGTTCCACAACACGCTGGTCGGTCGGTAGAGCGTCCCGAACACGCCGAACGGGTCGCTGCACTCGCGGGTGAACCATCCGGAGCGCGCGGGAATCGGACGGGTGCGGAGGATCACCTCGCCCAGGAAGCCGAGCGTGCCGCGTGACCCGACGAGCACTCGACAGAGATCGAAGCCGCTCACGTTCTTCACCGTCGGACCGCCGGCCTTCACGATCTCGCCCCGGGCCGACACGTATCGCGCTTGCAGCAACGTGTCGCGGACCGGCCCGTGGCCGAGTCGGCGAACGTCGCTCAGACCAACGGCGAGCGCACCGCCGACCGTGCCCCCCGCCGGCAAGGCCACCGTCTGCCCGTGCGTGGCCAGTTCGGACACCAGGTCGTCGATGGGCGTTCCCGCGCCGCAGCACACGATCATCTCGTCGGCCTGGATCCACTCGACCCCTGCCGGCGCACGGACCGCGCGCACACCCGGCACGGCGCCGCCGCGCGTTCCGGCGCCGCTGATGCTGACAGGGTCGTCCGTCCCCACTGCAGCCGCGAACGCGGCCAGATCGATCACACCCACGCACCATCGGGCACGTGCTGCACGTCACCGCAGGCGGCAGCACTGGGCAGCACCTTGAACGGATTGGCGAGGCCGACCGGGTCGAACGCGCGGCGCAACGCGCCCTGCGCCTCGAGGTCGGCGGGCGAGAACATCAGCGGCATGAAGTCGCGCTTCTCCAACCCGATGCCGTGCTCGCCCGACAGCACTCCCCCGGCATCCACCGACGCCCGCACGATCTCCTCGCCCGCGGCGTGGACGCGCTCCATCACGCCTGGCTCGCTCTTGTCGAACACCAACAGCGGATGGAGGTTGCCGTCGCCGGCGTGGAACACGTTGAGCACCAGGAGGTCGTGGCGGGCGGCGATCTCGTAGACCTTGCGGAGCACCTCGGGCAGCTTCCGGCGCGGGACCACGGTGTCGTGGAGGTAGTAGTTCGGTTTGATCCTGGCGATGGCCCCGAACGCGGTCTTGCGGCCCTTCCACAACAGCGCCCGCTCGGCCTCGTCCTGCGCGATTCGCACGGTGCGTGCGCCGTGCTCGCGCCCGATGGCGACGATCCGCTCGACATCGGCCTCCAGCCCGTGCGGCAACCCGGCGACCTCCACGAGCAGCACCGCTGCGGCGTCGAGCGGCAGGCCCGCGTGGATGTACGCCTCGACCGCCTGGACGCACAGTTGATCCATCATCTCGAGCGCCGCGGGGACCATCCCGGCGGCGATGATCGCACTGACGGTCTGGGCACCGTCCTCCACCGAGGTGAAGTCCATCAGCATCGTCCGCACCGCCGGCGGGTTCTGCGTGAGGCGGACGCAGACCTTGGTGGCGATGCCGAACATCCCTTCGCTGCCCACGAACGCCCCTCGCAGGTCGAGACCCGCAGCCTCCAGTTCGTCACCGCCCAGCGCGATCAGGCTGCCGTCGCTCATCACGACTTCGAGCGCGAGCACATGGGAGGCGGTGACACCGTCGGAGAGGCAGTGCGGTCCACCGGAGTTGTTGGCGACGTTGCCCCCGATCGAGCAGCTCTGCTGGCTGCTCGGATCCGGAGCGAAGTGCAGCCCGAGATGGGCGACCTGGCGGGTGAGGTCGAGGTTCAGCACGCCTGGTTCCACCCACGCCGAGCGGTTCACCGGGTCGACGGAGAGCACACGATTCATCTTCGTCGTCGCGATCACCAGCGCGTGATCCAACGGGGTCGCGCCGCCCGCCAACCCGGTCCCCGCACCGCGGGCCACGAACGCGACCCCGTGGCGTACCGCTGCGCGAACGGCGGCTTGGACCTCGACGACCGTGAGCGGAAAGCAGACGATGCCCGCCGTGCCCTCGATGTTGGACGCGTCCCTGCGGTACAGGCCGAGCTCGGTCGCGTTGGTGCGCACCCGATCGGGGGCCAGCACACGGCGGAGCTCGGCGGCGAGCTCCTCGCTCATGCCCGCGAGCGGCGGCCGGGTTGATCGCGCGAGTCGCGCACCTGCTTGAGCACGATCACCTGACCGGGCTCCACCGGCAGACCGTCGACGAGGACGGCATCGCCCTCGTCGAGTTCGTCGGCGAGCGTGTGTGCCCGTCCGTCGAGTCGACCACGAAGCTCGGCCTCCTTGGCCTTCATCGCCCGGCGGCCCTCGTGCAGGGCCTCCTTCACGCGATCCGTGGTCTTGCGCGCGACGTTGGCCGGGGCGAACTCGACCGCGGCGGACTTCACCTTCTTCTTCGCGATGCCGACGCCCGCGACACCGGCGACGGCACCACCGAGGAACCACGTGACCCGCTTCATCATGCGCTCTTCCTCTCCTTGCGTCGGAGCCGCTTCACGGCTCGCGAGGTGCCCGTGCCGAGTGCGACGGTCTTGATGACCGGGGCCGACAGCGCGGCCCGGGCCACCCGGCTGCCACCGCTCATCGCTCCCGAGATGGCTTCCGCCGAACCGAGCACCCGATCGAATCGATCGAGGTCGTCACGGGCCTCCTCCACGACGGCGCGGGCATCGCTCGTGGAGGCGCGCAGCTCGATGAGGAGTGGACGGGTCTCGGCCCGCAGGGACTCGACCTCTGTGCGCAGCGCCCGCAGGCTGTCGAGGACTCGCATCAGGACCACGACGAGCGCGGCGAAGCCGATGCAGCACAACACCGCGGCCAGCAGCACTGCCAGTTCGCCTGCGGTCATGTGCCCTCCGTGCGTTCGTCCATGCGGTCAGCCACCCGTGCCTCGGCACCGTGGTGCGTGGGGTCGTAGTAGCGCTTGTCGAGCAGTTCGGTGGGCAGGTACTGCTGCGCCACCCAGCCGTTCGGATGATCATGAGGGTAGTCGTAGCCGACCCCGTGACCGAGGGACTGCGCGCCCTGATAGTGCGCATCGCGGAGATGAGCAGGCACTTCGCCCACCGCTCCCGCCTGGACGTCGGCGCGGGCGTTCCAGATGGCGAGCGCGGCACGGTTGCTCTTCGGTGACGTCGCCAGATGGATCGCGGCCTGGCTCAGGTTGAGCTGCGCCTCGGGCAGCCCCACGTGGTCGAGCGCCTGCGATGCGGCGACGGCGACGAGGAGCGCCTGCGGGTCGGCCAGGCCGACGTCCTCACTGGCGAAGATGATCATCCGCCGGGCGATGAAACGGGCGTCCTCGCCGGCTTCGAGCATCCGCGCCAGGTAGTACACCGCCGCCTGGGGATCGCTGCCGCGCATGCTCTTGATGAACGCGCTGACGACGTCGTAGTGGTCGTCCCGGCCGTACCGCAGTGCGCTGGTCCCCAGCGCCGCCTCCACGTGGGAGAGCTCGACACGCCCCGGATGTGCCAAGGCACACGCGACCTCGAGTGCCGTGAGCACCTGACGGCCGTCGCCGCCGGCCCGGTCGGCCAAGTAGGTGATGGCGTCCTCGTCGGCGTCGCGGCCCTCGGCCTGCAGACCACGCCGGATCAGCGTCTCGATGTCGTCGTAGCCGAGCGGGTCGAGGCGGAAGAGCGTGCTCCGGCTGCGCAGCGGAGGATTCACCTCGAAGAACGGGTTCTCCGTGGTGGCCCCGATGAGCGTCAGCGTGCCGTCCTCGACTGCGGGGAGCAGCGCGTCCTGCTGCGACTTGGAGAACCGGTGGATCTCGTCGAGGAACAGGATCGTGCCACGGCCCTGCTCGCCCAGCCTGTGGCGAGCGCGTTCGATCACCTCGCGCACATCCTTGACGCCCGCGGTGACTGCGCTCAGTTGCTCGAATGCCCGCTGGGTACTGCCCGCCACCGCCAGCGCCAGGGTGGTCTTCCCGGTGCCGGGCGGGCCCCAGAAGATCGCACTCGTCAGACGGTCCTGCTCCACCAGGCGTCGCAGCGCCTTGCCCTCGCCGACCAAGTGGGCCTGGCCGACCACGTCGTCGAGCGTGCGCGGGCGCAGCCGCGCTGCCAGCGGCGCCTGGGTGCGGAGGCGGTCCTCGGCGGCTGCGCTGAACAGATCGGACACACGAACGACGGTAGCCCGCGTCAGAGCGTGCGCAGCACCCGCTCGTACGCGTCGCGGCGCCAGTCCGGGACGTGGTCGACCAGCCACGCGGGCTCGACCCACTTCCAGTCGACGAACTCGGACCCGTCGGGTGTGGGCACCACATCGGGCGTCAACACGTTGTACAGGAACCACCTCTGCACCTGCCCCAACCGATCACGCCGGCCGCTCTTGGCCTTGCGGACGTCGTCGGGCCACTCGTAGGCGACCCAATCCGGAAACTCGGCCAGCACCTCCACGTGATCGGGCCCGAGACCGGTCTCCTCGAGCAGCTCGCGCCACGCCGCATCGATGGGTCGCTCGTCGTCCTGCATGCCCCCCTGGGGCAGCTGCCAGCTCCCCCGCTCGTCCACGCGCTCGAAGGCCATGATGCGTGTGAGATCCGGATGACGGACCACGATGACCACTCCAGCGCGAAAGTACAGCGCGCTCACGGCACTCTCCGTGACGGTTTCGCAAGAATCATCAACTTTCTCTCACGCCCCCTCGTCGCGCCGCCGATAGAAGTCGCCGTGCACCTCGAACATTCAACACGATGGGTCGCGGCCGCGGTGGCCATCCTGTCGTCGACGCTCTCGATCCTCCCGTCGCACGCCCATGCGACCAACGACGACAAGCCGGTCTACAAGGCCGGCCTGGTGACGCTGTGCAGCACGGACTCCTACCTTCGCATCGGCGCACTCAACGAGAGCCCGCTGCCGGTGACGATCACGGCGAGCGAGCTGTCCGACCAGGGCAAGCAGGTGGACCTGCTCGGCAACAACGCCAGCGACGAGCTGCGGGCGATCTTCCCGCTGGTGGTGCCGGCGAACTCCAAGTACCAGGTCATCTGGGACCTGTCGGTCCCCGCCCATGTGAACGGCAAGGAGCAGACGTCGGATCGCTGGCTCCACGGCTCGTGGCTGCCCAAGCAGTGGCACGACGAGAACGGGCTCGACTACAAGGGCACCGGCGGCACCGCCGGCAAGAACGGTGCGGAGTGCACGATTCCCTCCACCACGACCACCAGCACCCCCGTCACCAGCACGACCGGCCCCAGCACGACCGGGCCCAGCACGACCGGGCCCAGCACGACCGGGCCCTCCGACGAGCTCGTGCCCGTCGCCCCGGCATCGATCTGGTCCACCGCCAACTCGCTGACCGCGGCGAAGGCCACCGACGGCGACCCTGCGACCGAGTTCGTCACCCAGATGCTCGACTGGGCGCCGCCGACCTGGGCATGGCTGCGCGCCGACCTCGGTGAGAAGGTGCCGCTGCGAAGGATCGAATGGATGTGGTCGCAGACCGGTGCCGCCGACCAGTTCACGATCGAGGTCTCCAACTCCGACGGATCCTGGAGCACCATCGCCCAACCCGGCGATGCACCGGCCGGACAGTGGACGGGCGTGACGCTCGAGCGCGATGCCCGCCAGGTCCGTCTCTCGTGGCGCAACCCGAACCTCGATCCCCAGCTCGGCCACCTCGCCGAGCTCCGTTTCCTCGCCGCCCCCGGATTCGAGGTCGACGAGCGCCGGGCTGCCGCCGGCGCGGCGTCCGACGCCCACACGTCCTCGAGCGGCAAGGTCGACGACGTCGTCACGCCGGCGACCAAGGGCGACCATTACGTCGTGCAGTCGTCCGCCAGGTCGTCCAACGCACCGGACAAATCCTCCCGACTCCCCCTCGACGGCGACCCCGCCACCGTCTGGCAGACAGCCCTGACCACGCCGCCGGCCAGTGGTTGGACGATGTACGACCTCGGCGACGTGACGCCCTTGGCGCTGATCAAGTGGAAGTTCTCCGAGCTCGGCTCCGCCGACAACTTCCTCGTCCAGACGAGCGATGACGGGCACCAGTGGTCGACGATCGCGACCGAGACCAACGCCGATGAGGCCGATCACTGGCAGAAGCTGGAGGTGAACGCACCGACACGGTTCGTCCGCTTCTTCTTCACCAACCCGAACCATGACCCGAACGTCGGGTTCCTCAGCGAGGTCCGCTTCCTCCCCGCCTGAGGCGGTCAGACCGACGGCGGCAGGACTCGGATACCGAGGTCGACGAGCTGCTTGGGGTCGACCGGCGTCGGCGCATTGGTCATCGGATCCTGCCCCGACTGGGTCTTGGGGAACGCGATGACCTCACGGATGTTCTCCTCGCCGGCGAGGATGGCGACCAGCCGGTCGATGCCCAACCCGAACCCGCCGTGGGGCGGGGCGCCGTACTTGAACGGGTTCAGGAAGAACCCGAAGCGACGATCCGCGTCCTCGGGGCTGATCCCGAGCAGGCCGAAGATGCGCGCCTGCAGGTCGGGCTGGTGGATCCGGATCGAACCCGAGCCCAGCTCCCAGCCGTTGAACACCAGGTCGTAGGCCTGGCTGCGAACCTTGAGCGGGTCGGACTCGAGCAGGTGGAGATCGTCGGGGTGGGGCTGGGTGAAGGGATGGTGCCCCGGCTTGGGACGCCCCGTCACCTCGTCGACGCCGACGAACAGCGGGAAGTCGACGACCCACACGAAGCGGTACGGGCCCTCGTGCACCGGCGGACGACCGAGGTCGTTGCGCAACGTACCGAGCACTTCGCAGGTGGTGGTCCAGTTGTCGGCGACGATCAGCAGCAGGTCGCCCGGGGCGGCACCGAGCCGCTCCTTCAGCGCGACCTGCTCGGTCTCGCTCAGGAACTTGGCGACCGGTGATTCGAGCGCACCGTCGGCGGCCACCTTCAACCACACGAGCCCCTTGGCGCCCATCTTCTTCGCCTTGTCGGTCATCCCGTCGAGCTTGTTGCGGCCGTACTCCTCGGCCTTGCCGGAGGCGTTGATGCCCTTGATGGTGTCGGCCCCGGCGAACGCCTTGAACTCGGTCGCGGCGAAGACGTCGGTGAGCTCCTGGAGTTCCATACCGAAGCGCAGGTCGGGCTTGTCGATGCCGAACCGGTTCATCGCGTCGTGCCAGGTGATGGTCTCGATGTCGCCGGTGTGCGAACCGGCCGCCTCCGCTGCAGCGAGCACCGCCGCACCGATGGCGGCATGGACGTCGTCCTGGTCGGCGAAGCTCATCTCCGCGTCGAGCTGCATGAACTCGTACTGGCGGTCGGCGCGCAGGTCCTCGTCGCGCAGGCAACGTGCGATCTGGTAGTAGCGGTCGATACCGGCCACCATCAGCAACTGCTTGAACAGCTGCGGGCTCTGCGGCAGCGCGTAGAACGAGCCCGGCTGCTGCCGGCTCGGCACGATGAACTCACGGGCGCCCTCGGGCGTGCTCGGGACCAGCATCGGGGTCTCGACCTCGACGAAGCCCTGCGACTCCATCGACGTGCGGATCGCCGAGTTGACGGCGGCCCGCAGGCGCAGGTTCCGCTGCATGCGCTCGCGGCGGATGTCGAGGTAGCGGTACTGGAGTCGCGTGTTCTCCGCCACCTGATCGGCACGCTCGCTGATCGGGAACGGCGGCGGTTCAGCGGCGTTGAGGATCTCGACCGTGCAGTCCTGCAGCTCGATGCCACCGGTGGCCAGCTTGGTGTTGAGGTTCTCCTCCGGCCTGGCGGCCACGGTGCCGGTCACCCTGACCACGTACTCCGCACGCACGTCGACGGTGTTGTCGACCACGCACTGGGTGACCCCGGTGTGATCGCGCAGGTCGATGAAGGCGAGCTTCTCGCCGTGTTCGCGACGGGTGGCCACCCATCCGGCGAGCGTGACGGTCTGACCGATCTGCTCCGTGCGGAGCTCGCCGCACTGGTGGGTACGCATGGACGTGGCGCTCATGGGATGACTTTCGTGAGATGTTCGATGAGATCGGATCTGGGAATGGTGACCTGGCCGGAGCCTTCGGTGCGTTCGGCCCGCAACGGTCGCACGACGACGGTGCCGGAGTCGACTTCATTACTGCCGACGATGACGGCGATCGTCGGCCCCGCTGCGGTCGGCCACCTTCATCTGACTCTTCATGCTGCGATTCTCGTAGGCACGATCGGCTCGCACCCCGACGGCGCGGAGCTGACTGGTGATCGTCAGCGCTTCGAGACCACCGGTCGTGTCGACCACGAACACGTCGACATCGGTGTTCGGCGGCGCGAAGACACCTTCGTCGTCGCAGGCGAGCAGTGTGCGGTCGAGCCCCAACGCGAAGCCCACCCCCGGAGTCGGCGGCCCACCGAGGGACTCGACCAGCCCGTCGTAGCGGCCACCGCCGCCGAGGGCGTTCTGGGCCGAGTCGAGCGTGCCGCCCTGGTACTCGAAGGTGGTGTGGCGGTAGTAGTCGAGGCCGCGCACGAGCGTGGGGTCGACCTCGAACGGGATACCGAGCGCGGCGAGCCCGGTCTGCACCGCCTCGAAGTGAGCCGCCGCCGCGGGGCTGTAGAAGGCGGCGATGCGCGGCGCCGCGGCGATGAGGGCGGCGTCCTGCTCGCGCTTGGAGTCCAGCACCCGAAGCGGGTTCTTCTCGAGGGTGATGCGGCTCTCCGGGCTGAGCTGGTCGAGGTGCGAGCGGAAGTGCTCCGCGAGCGCTGCCACGTAGGCGGCACGGTCGGCGGGTTCCCCGAGCGAGTTGAGGAGCAGGGTGACCTGTTGCAGGCCGAGGGCCCGGTAGAACTCCCAGCCCAGGGCGATGACCTCGACGTCGAGGTTCGGGTCGTCGGCGCCGAGCACTTCGATGCCGACCTGGTCGAACTGGCGGTACCGGCCGCGCTGGGGCTTCTCGTACCGGAACATCGATCCGGCGTACCAGATCTTCCACGGCGCCAGAGGGCGATGTTGGACGAACGCCCGGCAGATCGAGGCGGTCAGTTCCGGCCGGAGCGCGATGTGCCGCTCGCCCTTGTCGACGAAGTCGTACATCTCCTTGCTGACGACATCGGTGGCGACCCCGATGCGTTGGAAGACACCGAGATCCTCGAGCAGCGGCGAGATGACCTGGCCGTAGCCGGCTCCTTCGGCGACCGATGCGAACACGTCGACGAAACGGCGCCAGCGTGCCGACTCTGGAGGCAGGATGTCGCGCATCCCGGGGCTGGTCTGGAACTCGGGCACGGGGACCAAGGCTAGCGGTCGACGCGGCTCAGGACCCGACGAACCAGCCGTTCACGTCGATCGTCAGGTGTGCGGAGCTGGTGGTGAGGACCTGTGCCGATCCGCCCACCAGCCCGACGAAGGCCTGATTCGCGACGGCGCGTCCGCTCGGATCGGCGTTGACCGAGGCGGTGATCGTGCGGGAGGTGCCCGTCGGCCAGAGCGTGGTGTAGCCCGAACCGGCCCACATCATCGTGACGTTCGCCGCGACTGCCGACGCCCGTGGCGAACCGAGCAGCGCCGTTCGGGCGACGCCCGCCTGCATCGGTGCACCGGACAGCGTGTCGAAACCTCGAGCCGCGCGGATCACCTGGTAGAGCCCGATCTGGGAGCGCGCGGCGCCGGCGCCGGTGAAGTACCCCACGACGTCGACGACGACGTGCGCGCCGACCGAGTTGAACACGGTGAACTCGCCACCGTTGAGTGGCAGGACGACGAATCCCGCACGTGTCTCCCCCGGCGCATCGATGTTGAGCGCGCTGGTGAGTGGCAGCGACGCACCTGCGGCCATCCCGGTGAGGAATCCCGGCCCAGTGGTCTGGGTGACGGTGAGGTTCACCGCGACCGCGGAGGCCGAACGGGGTACACCGGCCGCACGTGCGTCGAGCTCGGTCGTCGTGCGAGCGGCAAGGGGCGAGTCGGACTCCTCACGGCTGTCGAGCACGCGGAAGGGGGTCACCGGCACGTAGCGACCGCTCGTGGCCGTCACCGTCCGCACGAAGGCTCCCGTGATGTCGACGACCAGGCCGCCGGTCGTCGCTCCGCTGACGTCGATGGCACCCGACGCGGACAATGCGACCATCGCCGAGTTGGCGCGCACCTCCTGGGGCGCGGCGTTCACCAGCGTGAGCCCGGTCGGCGCGCCCGCCGGGTATGCGGAGAGCGTGGTCGCCCGGCTGGGCCGGACGGCCGTGACCGTCACGGCGACCGCGGTGGCCCCGGCCGGGACTCCGCACGCCCCGGTGACCTGCACCCGGTACGTCCCCGCGCCCAGACCGACGAACGGGTGGGTGGTGCGCGTGTCACCGAGTCGGCACGGTGTCAGGGAGACGAACTGCGACAGCGTGGGAACGGGGGCGACGGCCGGCAGGTACGGATCCATGAACTGCAGCAGGGCCGCCTCGTTGATCTCGTACGACGTCGCCTTGGTGTGGTTGCGCGGGTCCTCTCCTCCGTACTGGGCGGGCTCCCCCGTGTCGACCCGGTCCAGCCAGACACGGTCGTCGCCCATCACGGGCACCAGCTGGCTGTAGGGCACCTCCGACTGCCAGTACGGATCGACGATGCCGTCGCGGTCGCCCTGTGCGATGTACAGCGGTGGGTCGGACGCATCGGCGTACTTGGCGACGCGCGTGGCGTCGAGCAGCGTCGGGTTGCAGGTCTGCCACAGGCTCGGCGTGTCGGGACAGCCGATCAGGGCGGCGATGCCCTGGGCATTGCCCCCGTTGATGCCGACCAGGTACGGGAACGTCGTCGGGTCGAGCACCCCGGAGATGCTGACGGCAGCTGCCGGCCGCGACGACACACCGACCAGCTCGGCAGGCACCCCGGTGGGCTCCAACGCGCCCGGCGACACGTCGAGCAGTGCGGCGAGGTGTCCACCCGACGACCAGCCCATGGCCACGATCGAGTTCGCGGAGACGGCGAACTCCGCGGCTCGGCTCTTGACCCACCGCAGCGCGAGCTTGGCGTCCTGGATCTGCTGGGGGAAGATCGCCTCGTCGGTGCCGGCGTAGCGCATGGAGAAGATCGTCCAACCCCGTCGGGACAGGTCCTGCACCACGGGCTGCATCCCGGTCTGTTCCTCGGTCGCCAGACTCTGCGGGTCGCTGTCAGCGTCTCCCCACGTCCCGCCATGGATCCACAGCACGGCACCGCCATTCGGAGTCGCCGGGGTGTACACGTCGAGCACCTGAGAGGCGTTGGGGCCGTACTGCACGTTGTCGAGCGTCTTGACGATGGCTGCCGACGGGTACACCAGGCGCTCGCCGGGTTGTGGGTCGGCGACCTCACACGCTGCCCCGACGAGCGCGAGCAGGCACACCAACGCCGTCGCCCGGGGGAGCTTCATTCCCGAAATCTACCGGAGTGCTCAGATCTGCGGGTAGAGGCGGCCGTCACATCCGTGTTGCGTTCGTGCGCGCCATGCCGGTGGACGCCCCCGGAGCGGTCGAGGGTGCCAACTGGAGGTCGACGAAGGTCGTCAGCATCGCCATGTTCAGCTCGTAGGAGATGGCGAACGTGTGGTTCCGGGGATCCGTTCCCCCGTATGTCGCGGGGTCGCCGGTGTCGACGAGATCCAGCCACACCCTCTCGTCGCCGAGCACCTCCACCAGCTGCTCGTACGGCACCTCGGCCTGAAGATGGGCGTCGACGATGCCGTCGTGGTCGCCCTGGACGAGGTACATGGGCGGATCGCTGGGATCGGCGTAAGGGGCGACACGGGTGGCGTCGAGCGTCGACGGGTGGCAGCCGGCCCATGCAGCAGGAGTGGCCGGGCAGCCGACCAGCGCCGCCACCGCGGCGGCGTTGCTGCCGTCGATGCCCGACAGGGTCGGGAACGTCGAGGGGTCGAGGGGGCCGGAGATCGAGACCACGGCTGCCGGGCGGGAATCGACGGCCGCCAGATCGGCCGGCAGGTCGGTGGGCTCCAGCGAACCGGACGACGTCCCCAGCAACGCGGCCAGGTGGCCGCCCGCCGAGAAGCCCATCGCCACGACGGCCCGCGGCGACACCCCGAAGCGGGCGGCGTGCACCTTGACCCAGCGCAACGCGGTCTTCACGTCGTCGAGCGGCGCCGGGAAGGACGCCTCGTCCGTGCCCGAGTAGCGCACGGAGAAGACGGTCCACCCCTGCCGGGAGAGGTCGACGACCGCCGGCTGCATCCCGGAGGGCTCTTCGCTGGAGATGCTGGTCGGGTCGCCGTTGCTGTCGGCCCATCCCCCGCCGTGGATCCACAGGATGGCCCCGCCATTGGGTGCCGCCGGGGAGTAGACGTCGAGCACCTGCTGGTCCTGGGATCCGTACGCGACGTCGTCCAGCGTCTTGGTCATCTGCCCCACGGGGTACGCCAGCTTCTCTGCCGGAGTCGGGTCGTCGACCCGGCATGCACTCACGGCGAGCCCGGCCAAGCACGCCAAGGCGATGCGTTGGATCGAGGTGGCCGGCATGTGGACCACGGTGCGCTCCGCGATGCACACCGTCGTTCCACCCGCCGACGCTCACGACGTCAGCGGGCCGACACCCGATCAGGCCCGGTCCATCGAGAACTCCATCACCTGGGTCAGCCGGATGTTGTTGCCCGACGGATCACGGAACGAGGTGTCGATCCCGTACGGCTGCGGGGTCGGTGGATCGTTGAACACGACACCACGCGCCGACAGGTCGTCGTAGGCCGCCTGGCAGTCGTCGGTCTCGAGGAACAGCGTGCCCCCGAAACCGATGGCGACGAGTTCGGAGAGCGCTGCGCTGTTGGCCGCGTCGAGCATCGGCGGGCCGGGGACCGGCATGAGGACCAGTCCGATGCCGGGCTGCCCGACGGGACCGACGACGAGCCAGCGGAAGTTCCACTCGGCGACCGTGACGTCGGACCGCACCTCCCAACCGAGTGTGCGGGTGTAGAAGTCGAGCGCCTCCTCGTGGTCGTGCACCCAGAACTGTGCGTTGGCGATCGTGATCATCGGGGTCCTCCTCGTGTCGATGCGGAAACGCTACGACGCGGCCGGGACACCCGCTTCTCGAAACGTGCGGTTCTGCGGGCGGGCGTACGCCATCGCCACGCAACCGGGGATGCGGAGCAATCGTGTCGGTGGCGGGAAGCTCGCCCGGTACGCGCTCGGGGTCGATCCGTGCATGCGACGGAAGCTCGTCGTGAACGAGCCGACGCTGTTCCAGCCGACGGCGAAGCAGACGTCGGTGACGGACCGGTCGGTGTTGCGGAGCAGCGCCGCGGCCCGTTCCAGGCGACGGGTCAACAGGTACTGGTGCGGCGACTCACCGAAGGTGCGACGGAAGTCCCTGCTGAACTGTGCCGACGACAGACCTGCGACGCGGGCCATGTCGGACACGGTCAACGGTTCGAAGTACCGGGCGTCGACCAGGTCGCGGGCGCGCAGGAGATGCCGTGCGGCGGGCGCCATCTCAGCCGCCTTTGCCGGGGACCAGGCGGTAGGCGTCGTACACGGCGTCGATCTGCTTGATCGTGCGCAGCACGGACTCGAGGTGTGACGGGTCGCCCATCTCGAACTCGAAGCGCATCTTCGCGACGCGGTCGGAGCCGGTGTGCGTGCTGCAGGAGACGATGTTGACGTGCTGCTCGCTCAGCGAGTTGGCGACGTCGCGCAGCAGCTTCGATCGGTCGAGCGCGACCACCTCGACGGCCGCACGGAACAACGCCTTCGACTGATCGCCGTCCCACTCGACGTCGATCAGTCGTGCGGTCTGCTCGGTCATCAGACTCTCCGCGTTGGCACAGTCGGTGCGATGCACGGACACGCCCCGACCCCGTGTGACGAAGCCGATGATGTCGTCGCCGGGTACCGGGGTGCAGCACCGCGACAGTCGGACGAGCACGTCGTCGAGTCCCTCCACGTGCACGCCGACGGTGCTGCGGGTACGGCGCGGGCCGCTCGTCGGGAGCACGGTGGCCGGCAGTTGCTCCCCATCGGCGTCCGAACGAAGGTTGCGGGCGACCTTCTGTGCGATCGAGCGGGCCGAGACGTGACCCTCACCGATCGCGGCGAGCAGCGAGTCGAGGTCGGCGTACGACGCTGCCTCGATCTCCTCGACCAGGGCGTCGCTCGCCCAGATGCGTTGGACGGGCAACGCCTCACGACGGAACTCCTTGGTGAGCTCCTCGCGACCGTTCTCGACCATGTCGTCGCGCCGCTCGCGGGAGAACCACTGCTTGATCTTGTTGCGCGCTCGCGGCGACTCGACGAACTGCAGCCAGTCGCGGGTGGGACCCGCGGACTCGACCTTCGAGGTGAACACCTCGCACGTGTCGCCGCTCTTCATCTGATGGTGCAGCGGCACCAGCCGGCCGTTGACCTTCGCGCCGATGCAGGCATGACCGACTTCCGTGTGGACCGCATAGGCGAAGTCGACCGCGGTGGAGCCGACGGGCAGCGTGATGACCTTGCCCTTGGGGGTGAAGACGAACACCTCGTCCTGCTCCAGGTCGGTCTTCAGGCTCTCCATGAAGGTGGCGGGATCGCTCACCTCGGCCTGCCAGTCGATGATGCGGTTGAGCCAGTCGATGTCCTGGCCGACCCCGACGCCGTCCTTGTACGCCCAGTGCGCCGCGACGCCCCACTCCGCGCGCTGGTGCATCTCGCGGGTGCGGATCTGCATCTCGACGACCTTGCCGCCGGGTCCGATCACCGTGGTGTGCAAGCTCTGGTAGAGGTTGAACTTGGGCATCGCGATGTAGTCCTTGAAGCGACCCACCACCGGCTTGTAGCGGCCGTGGATGCAGCCCAGCGCGGCGTAGCAGTCCTTCACCGAATCGACGATGACCCGGATCGCGATGAGATCGAAGATGTCGTCGAACTCGCGACCCTTCTGCACCATCTTCTCGTAGATGCTCCAGAGGTGCTTGCCGCGGCCGGTGACCTCCGCGGTGATGTTGAGTTCCTGCAGTCGGCCCTGGACCTCGGCGATCGACTTGGCCAGGTACACCTCGCGCTCGGGCGATCGGGACGAGACCAGGTGATCGAGCTCGGCGTACCGCTTCGGGTACAGCGCGGCGAACGACAGATCCTCGAGTTGCTGCTTCAGTTCCTGCATCCCCAGCCGGTGCGCCAGCGGGGCGTAGATCTCCAACGTCTCGTGGGCGATGCGCTGCTGCTTCTCCGACGGCATGGCGGCGATGGTCCGCATGTTGTGCAACCGATCGGCGAGCTTGATGATGAGCACGCGCAGGTCGCGGGCCATCGCGACCAGCATCTTGCGCATCGTGGCCGCCTGCTGGGCCTCCTTGGAGTCGAACTGGAGGCGCTCCAGCTTGGTGACCCCGTCGACGATCTGCGCGACCTCCGGCCCGAACGACGCCTCCACATCGGCGATCGTGATCTCGGTGTCCTCGACGGCGTCGTGCAGCAATGCGGCGACCACCGAGATCTCGTCGAGACCGAGATCGGCGACGATCCGGGCGACCGCCATCGGATGGTTGATGTAGCTCTCGCCGCTACTGCGGTTCTGGTGTCGGTGCGCTTCCTTGGCGGTCTCGTACGCCCGGTTGATGACGGCGACCGACGCCTTGGGATGCCGCCGCCGATACGAGGTGAGCAAGGGCGTGAGCGCGTCGGCGGTCGCATTCTGATGGCGACGCCACGGCAGAACGCGATCGACCGCCGGCATCAGTACAACGCCAGGCTCTCGACGCGATGGCCCTGCAGACGAGACCGGCCACCCAGTTCCGACAGTTCGAGCAGGAAGCCCAACCCGATGATGTTGCCGCCGAGGGCCTCCACCAACCGACAGGTCGCCTCCGCGGTGCCGCCGGTGGCGAGGACGTCGTCGATCACCAGGACGCGCTCGCCCGGGTGGATCGCGTCGCGATGGATCTCGAGCTTGTCGTGGCCGTACTCGAGTTGGTACTCCTCACGGATGACGGCCCAGGGCAGCTTGCCGGCCTTGCGAACCGGGATGAAGCCGGCGCCGATCTCGTACGCGACCGGTGCAGCGACGATGAATCCCCGCGCTTCCATGCCGAGGACCCGATCGACCGCTGTGCCTCGGAACCTGTCGACGAGTTCGGAGATCGATCGGCCGAACCCTGCGGCATCACCGAGCAACGGTGTGATGTCGCGAAAGGTCACTCCTGGCGTGGGATAGTCCGGAATGTCGCGGACCAGATCGGTGAGCCAGTGACCATTCGACGTCATGCGCAGAGGGTATCCGGCGAACCGCCTACGCCCGACGCTTCTTCTTGCGCGGACGCGGGGTGTGCGACAGCACTTCCTCGGGCGTCAAGGGCGCTGCCGCGGCCAGCAGGAGGTCGTCCGAGCTGACCTGACGACGGGCCGACTCGCGCCGACTGGTGGGCATCGCACCGTGGACGAGCCGCTCGAGTTCGACGCCCGTTGCGTGGCGCCCGCGCATCGCCCGATACCGCGGCTCGCGTTCCTTGAGCATGGCCACCAGGGGCGAGGCGACGAAGATCGACGAATAGGAACCCGTGATCAGGCCGACGAGGAGCGCCAGTGCGAACTCGCGCAGCGTCGCCGCGCCGAGGATGCCCGAGCCGAGCACCAGCAGCGACAGGACCGGGAGCACGGCCGCCAGGCTCGTGTTGAGCGAGCGCATCAGCACCTGGTTCATCGACACGTTGATCACGTCGGCGTACGGCACCCGGGAGCCGAAGAACCGAGCCTGGTTCTCCTGCACCTTGTCGAACACCACGATCGTGTCGTAGAGCGAGAAGCCGAGGATGGTGAGGAACGCGACGACCGTGGCCGGCGTCACCTCGAATCCGAAGACCGAGTAGACGCCGACACTGAGCAGCACGTCGTGCAACATGGCCGCGATCGCGGCGAGCGCCATTCGCCACTCGAGTCGCCAGGCGATGAACAGCGCCACCAGCACCAGGAACACCACGAGCGCTCGAAGCGCCTTCTCGGTGATGCTCTTGCCCCACGTGGAGCTGACGGACTGGGTGGCGACCTCGTCGAGGGAGACACCCGACCTTGTCGGCGTATGCCTGCTGGACGGCCACCCGCACCGAATCGGGCTGGTCGCCGACCTGCACCTCGATGCTGCGACCCGTCTCCTTGGAGGTGAGGATCGTGACCTTCGCCTGCGCGCCGTCGAGCCCGTTGTCGGTGAGGATGGCGCGGGCCTGCGCCTCGGTGAGGGTTTCACTGGGGATCTCCCACAGCACGCCGCCCTTGAACTCCAGGCTGAGGTTCAGCCCGCTGAAGATCAACGAGAACACGCTGATGAGCAGCAAGGCGGCGGAGACGCCGAGACCGATCCACCGCTTGCCGTAGAAGTCGATCGACGTCTCGCCGTGGTACAGGCGGCCGCCGGGTCCGCGTCGAGCGGGAATCGACGGCTGGCTCTCGTCGTCGGGAATGAGTGTGTCGGTCATGCCGGTGCTCCGTGGGGGACGACTTCGATGCCCATCACCTTGCGACGCTCCATCCACTTGGTGCGTGCCAGGAGCAGCACCATCGGACGGGTGAAGAAGTACGCGACGATCATGTCGCAGGCGGTGGAGAGGCCGAGGAAGAAGGCGAACCCTCGCACGGCGCCCACGGTGAGGTACCACAGCACGAGCGCACCGATCAGCGACACGAGGTCGGCGATCACGATGGTGCGCCATGCTCCGGCGAACCCGCGCTGGGCGCTGTTGCGCAGCGTCTTGCCCGATCGGACCTCGTCCTTCAATCGTTCGAAGAACACCACGTACGAGTCGACGGTGACGCCGACCGAGACGATGATGCCGGCAATGCCGGACAGGGACAGGGCGAGACCGTTGGTCTTGGACAACCAGGAGACGATGCCCCACAGCAGGCTGCCCGACACCGTGATGCCGATGGCGACGATGAGTCCGAGCGTGCGGTAGTAGGCGATCATGAAGATCAGCACGAGGAGCACACCGACGAGGCCCGAGATCCACGCCGCGCGCAGCGAGTCCTTCCCGAGGCTCGGCGACACGTTCTGCACGGACTGCAACTCGAGCTGCACCGGCAGGGAGCCACTGTTGATCACGCGAGCGAGGTTCTTGGCCTCGCTCTGGGTGAACGAGCCGCTGATCTGCACGCTGCCGTTGAAGTCGGGGGTCTGCACGGTGGCCACGGACTGGAGCGTGCCGTCGAGCTCGATGGCCAGCTGACCGGTCGGGCAGGTGGCTTCCTTGTTGTAACACTGCGACGCGAGGTTGTTCCAGATGTCCGAGCCCTTGGCGCCGTCCTGGAGATCGACCACCACGCCCCAGCCGGAGCCGGTGATGATGGTGGCCTGCGCGTTGGACTGGAAGACCTCGCCCGTGCCCTGCTGCGGGCCGACGTAGCAGTACTCGGGCGGGTCGGCGTTGTGCACCGGCAGGTACTGGGAGTTGTTGGGGTCGCTCTGCTGCAGCGGCAACCCGTTCTCGTCGAGCGGGGGTGACGTGGTGCTGGTGCTGTCCGAGGCGCCGACCGGCACCGCTGCGACCGTGGTGGACGATGCGGTGTCAGGGGTGCTGGTGGTGGTCGTGTTCCCCGCGCTCACGGGGCGCGCCGGGCCACCTGCGGCCGTGGTGGAACTGGCCGGCGTGGTGGTCGTCGCACCGGCAACCGTGGTGGTGGACGAGGTGTCGTTCGGAGTGAGGAACTGGCACTGTTGCAGCACCGGACGCAGGTACACCTGGCCGGTCACCTGCACGAGCTCCACGGCCTGCTGCTGGTTGCGGACACCCGGCAGGTTCACCACGATCGTGTTGCCCTGACGGAGGATCTCGGGCTCGGCCACACCGAGGCTGTCGACGCGCTCGCGGATCTTCTCGACGGCGAGGTCGAGGCTGGCGTCGCTGTAGGGCGTGCCGGGCTTGGGTTGCTGCGTGACGGAGATGCCACCCTGCAGGTCGAGTCCGAGTGCGGGCGTCGTGCCGGAGATGAGGACGATCGCCAGTGCTCCGTAGGCCACCAGGAAGATGCCGACCAGCGAGATGATCAGTTTCCTACGCATCGGCGGGATCAGGCCTCGTCGGTCGGGGTCGCCGACGACGGATCGTCGATCTTGGTCTGGCGTGACTTGGTGCCGTCGTCGCTGGGGACCGCGGACTCGCCCTTGGACGTGTCGACCTTGCGCTGGATCGCCTGACGGGCGACCCGGATCTGCACGTTGTCGTCGATCTCGATCCAGGCGATGTCGCCCTCGAAGCCGGTGACGAAGCCGTACATGCCCGAGGTGGTCATCACCTCGTCGCCCACCTCGATCGACTTCTGCAGCGAGACCTGGTCGCGCTGACGGCGCCGCTGGGGCCGGATGAGCAGGAAGTACATCGCCAGACCGATGACGCCGAAGAGGAGCACATTGGCAGCGGCAGCGCCGCCACCACTGCTGTTCGCGGCGAGTGTGGCTGACATGAGATGGACCGAACGCATAGGGAGAGACCAACTGTTGACGATGGGAGGGGAAAGGCCCTCTGGACCGACCGGCGATTCTAGCCACCCGATGCCGCAAAGAGTGGGTCACCCCCAGACGGCGAGCACCTCGTCGCGCATCGAAGCGAACGTGCCGGCGGCGATCGCGGAGCGCATCTGCTCCATCAATTGCAGCGTCCAGGAGATGTTGTGGATGCTGAGCAGGCGTGCTGCGGTGGGCTCACCGACCTGGAACAGGTGTCGGATGTAGCCCCGCGTGTGCCGGGCGCACACCTCGCAACGGCAGGCGGCATCGAGTGGTTCGTCGCTCAGGGCGTACCTGGCGTTCTTCACGTGCAGCTTCCCGGCTCCGGTGAGCGCGGTGCCGTGGCGGCCGATGCGGGTCTGCATCACGCAGTCGAACTGGTCGACGCCGAGCGCCACGGCCTCGACGAGGCTCGCCGGGTCCCCCACGCCCATCAGGTACCGCGGGCGATCCGACGGCAGATGGGCGATCGCCGCTGCCAGGGCGGGCAGCATCTCGGCGCGGGTCTCCCCCACGCTGAGTCCGCCGATGCCGTAGCCGTCGAACCCGATCTCGACGGTCCGCTGGGCGCTCTCGGCCCGCATGGACTCGCTCGTGCCGCCCTGCACGATGCCGAACAGCGCTTGATCGGGCCGCTGGTGGGCGGCCTTCGCCCTCGCCGCCCAGTCGGCCGTGCGCTCCAACGCCTGGCGGATGACGTCGGGCGGCGACGGGAGCGAGGCACACACGTCGAGCACCATCTGGATGTCCGCACCGAGCAGCTCCTGGGTCTGCACCGCGATCTCGGGCGTGAACCGGTGCATCGATCCGTCGTAGGTGCTCTTGAACGTCACCCCGTCGTCGTCGACCTTCGGCTCGAGCGAGAACACCTGGAAGCCGCCAGAGTCCGTGAGCGTGAGCCCGGTCCACCCTGCGAAGGCACCGAGGCCGCCGAACTCGGCGACGGTCTCCGCTCCCGGTCGCAGCATCAGGTGGTACGTGTTCCCCAGCACGATCTCTGCGCCGAGACGCTCGTAGTCGGCGGCACTGAGGTACTTGATGGCCCCGCGTGTGCCCACGGGCATGAACGCAGGCGTGCGATAGGTGCCACGGGCCGTGTGTGCGACCCCGGTGCGGGCTGCCCCATCCGTGGCGACCGTTTCGAAGCGAACGGTGTGCATCAGCGCAGACTCCGATCCAGCAACATCGCGTCGCCGAAGCTCAAGAAGCGGTATCCCTCGGCGAGTGCGTCCTCGTAGAGGCGCCGCCACCTCGACCCCACGAACGCGTCGATCATCATCAACAGTGTCGTGCGCGGCAGGTGGAAGTTCGTCATCAACACGTCGACGACCTGCCACTCGTAGGGCCGGTGGATGAACAGCCGGGTTCGGCCCTCGTCGACGCCGAGCGTGGCAGCGCTCTCCAGCGCGCGCACGCTGGTGGTGCCGACCGCCACCACGCGCCTCGCATCGCGACAGCGGCGCATCACCTCGGGATCGACCCGGTACCGCTCGCTGTGGATCTGGTGGTCTCGGGGATCGTCGACGCTCACGGGCTTGAACGTGTCGAGGCCCACGACCAGTTCCACCCGCGCGGTCTCGACACCCTGTGCCGCCAGCGCGTCGAGGAGCTCCGGGGTGAAGTGCAACCCTGCGGTGGGAGCGGCCGCCGACGCCGGCTCGTTGGCGTACACCGTCTGGTAGCGGTCCGGGCGATCGAGATGCGTGGTGATGTAGGGCGGCAGTGGCATCTCGCCGTACCGCTGGAGGAGCGACAGCGGATCCCCCTCACCGAGGAGCTCGATCACCATCGTGTCCCCGGCCGGGCTCCGTCGCAGGACCCGCACCAAGGGCACGTCGCCCGAGAGGAGCTCCTCCCCCGCCCGCAGCTTCCGAGCGGGACGCATCATCGCCTCCCAGACACGACGCTCGCCGTCGAGCGGGTCGAGCAGCAGCGCTTCCGCCGCGCCGCCGGTGGCACGCGCGAGCCGCAACCGTGCGGGGATGACACGACTGTCGTTGACGACCAGAAGATCGCCATCACCGAGGAACTCGACGAGATCGCGCACGTGACGATGCAACGGCGCGGCGCTGCCCTGGTCGACCAGCAGCCGCGCCGCGTCGCGCGGCTCGATCGGGGATTGGGCGATGCGCTCGTCGGGCAGCGCGTAGTCGAATTCGTCCAGACGCATGGGCGCCCAACGATAGGGTCGCGACATGTTCGATCCCCACAACGACGCGCATCGGATCGACACCGTCGAGGCGTTGCGCACGTTCTACCGCCGGCCCAGCACGCTCACCGCGAACAAGGAACGCCCCCAGCTCGACGACGCCTCCCAGCAGTTCGTCGGGCGGGCGCGGTTCGCGTCCGTGGGCACGTTCGACGCCGACGGCAACGCCGACGTCTCACCGCGCGGAGGGCCGAGTGGTTTCGTTCGAGTGCTCGACCCCGGCCACGTCGCGATCGCCGATCTCGGCGGCAACAACCGGCTCGACACGCTCCAGAACGTCGTCGCCACAGGCCGCATCGCGCTCATGCTCGTCGTGCCCGGTCAGAGCGAGACCGTGCGCATCAACGGTGCGGCCTGGCTGAGCACCGACCCCGACCTGCTCGCCGGGTTCTCACTGCCACACGTGCCCAAGAGCGCGATCGTGGTGACCGTCGAGACCACCTATGTGCACTGCGCGAAGGCGTTCCGCCGGGGCGGCGTCTGGGACGCCGAGGTGTGGGCCGAGTTGGCCGACACCCCCGATGGCGCGGCGATTCTGAGTTGCCAGCGGGTGGCCGACATGGACGCCGCGGAGATGCGGCGACGGCTCGACGACGACTACGACGCCGCGCTCGCCGCCGAACGCTGACCGTTCAGGCCATCCTCGCCTGGAGACGCCGGTCGAGCGCGTCGAGGAAGTCCTCGGTGCTCAGCCACGGGGCGTCCTTGCTGATGAGCAGCGCGAGGTCCTTGGTCATCTCGCCCTGCTCGACGGCCTCCACGCACACCGCCTCGAGCGCCTTCGCGAAGTTGACGACATCGGGCGTGCCATCCATCTGGCCGCGATAGGTGAGGCCCTGGGTCCACGCGTAGATCGAGGCGATCGGGTTGGTCGAGGTCTTGTTGCCCTTCTGGTGCTCGCGGTAGTGGCGAGTGACCGTGCCGTGCGCGGCCTCCGCCTCGACGGTCTTGCCGTCGGGCGTCATCAGCACACTGGTCATGAGACCGAGCGAGCCGTAACCCTGCGCGACGGTGTCGCTCTGCACGTCGCCGTCGTAGTTCTTGCAGGCCCACACGTACCCGCCCTCCCACTTCATCGCACAGGCGACCATGTCGTCGATGAGACGATGCTCGTAGGTGAGACCGAGCGCGTCCATCTCCGTCTTGAACTCGGTCTGGTACACCTCCTCGAAGATGTCCTTGAACGAGCCGTCGTAGGCCTTCAGGATCGTGTTCTTGGTGGACAGGTAGACCGGGTAGTTGCGGATGATGCCGTACCGCAGCGAGGCGCGGGCGAAGTCGCGGATGCTGTCGTTGTAGTTGTACATGCCCATCGTGACGCCACCGTCGGCGCCGAAGTCGGCGATCTTCATCTCCACCGGTTCGCTGCCATCGGCGGGCACGTAGGTCATCGTGACCGTGCCGGCGCCAGGCACCTTGAAGTCGGTGGCCTTGTACTGATCGCCGTGGGCGTGACGACCGATCACGATCGGCTTGGTCCAGCCGGGCACGAGCCGCGGGATGTTGGAGATGACGATCGGCTCGCGGAAGATGACACCGCCGAGGATGTTGCGAATGGTCCCGTTGGGGCTCCGCCACATCTTCTTGAGGCCGAACTCCTCGACGCGGGCCTCGTCCGGCGTGATCGTGGCGCACTTGACCGCCACGCCGTGCAGCTTGGTGGCGTTCGCCGAATCGATGGTGACCTGATCGTCGGTGGCGTCGCGGTGCTCGATGCCGAGGTCGTAGTAGTCGAGCTCGAGGTCGAGGTACGGCAGGATCAGCTTGTCCTTGATGAACTGCCAGATGATCCGTGTCATCTCGTCGCCGTCCATTTCGACGACCGGCTTCACGACCTTGATCTTCGACATCTGCTGCACCCTTCTTCGGCCTTCACTTGTATCGGACTTGTACAGGTTAGCCGGTGGGCGCGGTCAGCTCACCTTCTTGTTCGCCTTCCGTCGCTCTTCGAGTCCGAGCTGGCGCTTGCGGATGCGAATCGCCTTCGGCGTGACCTCGACGAGCTCGTCGCCGGCGATCCATTCGATCGCGGTCTCGAGGGTGTGGATCTTGGGCGCCGGCAGCTTCACCGCGTCGTCGTGGCTGTGCGTGCGGATGTTGTTCTTCTCCTTGGCGCGCACCGCGTTGACGACCATCTCGTCCTCACGCGAGCACTCGCCCACGACCATGCCCTCGTACACCTGCTCCTGCGGGTTGACGAAGAACTGACCGCTCAGCTGGAGCTTGTCGAGTGCGTAGGCGGTGGTGACACCGAGACGGTCCGACACCATGGCGCCACCTCTGGTGTCGGGCATGTCGCCCGCCCACGGCATCCAGCCGAGGTGATGCTGGTGCAGCAACGCCGTCCCGCGTGTGGCGGTCATCAGCAGCGACCGGAAGCCGATCAAGCCGCGGCTGGGGCACTCGAAGGTGACGATCGTGCGACCGGCGTCGCCGGTGCGCAGGTCGGTGAGGCGGCCCTTGCGGGGTGCCAACTCCTGGGTCACCGTGCCGACGTGCTCGTCGGGGACGTCGCAGACGCCGCGCTCTTGGGGCTCGAAGCGCTTGCCGTTGACTTCCTTGGTGATGACCTCGGGCCGGCTGACCTGCAGCTCGTAGCCCTCGCGGCGCATGCTCTCGATGAGCACGGCGAGCTGCAGCTCGCCGCGACCGGCGACCTCGATGACGTCGGGGGAACCGGTCTCGAACAGCTTGATCGACACGTTGCCGAGCAGCTCGCGGTTGAGCCGGTCGATGAGGTGGCGGCTGGTCAGGAACTTGCCGTCCTTGCCGGCGAGCGGCGAGGTGTTGACACCGAACGTCATCCGCAGCACGGGCTCGTCGACGACCAGACGGGGCAACGCGACCGGAGTCTCGACCGAGGCGATCGTGTCGCCGATCTCCACTTCGGGGAAGCCGGCCATCACGAACAGGTCGCCGGCGCTGAGCTCGTCGACCTCGTCACGGCTCACACCGTGGAACGACATCAGCTGGCTGAGGCGACGCTTCAACGGCGGCTGGCCTTCGGCGAACTCCGCCTCCAGCAGCGCCACGGTCTCGCCGCGGCGCATCACGCCGTTGACCACGCGACCGATGGCCAGGCGGCCGAGGTACTCGCTCGCGTCCAGCTGGGTGACCATGGCTTGGAG
Organism: uncultured Acidimicrobiaceae bacterium; assembly: GCA_963720695.1. GTDB lineage: Bacteria > Actinomycetota > Acidimicrobiia > Acidimicrobiales > Ilumatobacteraceae > UBA668. The sequence goes on along the minus strand of CAVRGG010000001.1, from coordinate 899,911 downwards.
CGGGGCCTCGGCATCGCCGACCGGAGCCGGGATGGCTTCGAGGATGGTGTCGAGCAGGGCCGACAGGTCGGTGCCTTCCTCGGGCATGCCGATGCCCTTCATCGCCCGACCCTCTCGGGCGACGGCGGAGATGATCTCGAAATCGATGTGCTCGTCGTCGGCGTCGAGGTCGATGAACAGCTGGTACACCTCGTCGAGCACCTCGTCGGCGCGGGCGTCCTGGCGGTCGACCTTGTTGATGATGACGATGGCCGGCAGGTCGCGGGCGAGCGCCTTCTGCAGCACGTAGCGGGTCTGGGGCAACGGGCCCTCGGCGGCGTCGACGAGCAGGAGCACGCCGTCGACCATCGTGAGCGCACGCTCGACCTCACCACCGAAGTCGGCGTGGCCGGGCGTGTCGACCAGGTTGATCTTGACGCCCTTCCACTGGATGGAGGCGGCCTTGGCGAGGATGGTGATCCCGCGCTCGCGCTCCTGGTCGTTGGAGTCCATCACCCGGTCGACCACGGCCTGGTGAGCGGCGAACGTTCCCGTCGCCCGCAAGAGCGCGTCGACGAGGGTGGTCTTGCCGTGATCGACGTGAGCGACCAGGGCGACGTTACGGATGTGGGAGGTGGGGATCTGCGAGTTCATGGCTGCCGAGGGGGTTGGGACCGGGCGCGGCAAGCCTCGCTGTGCAGAAGTCAGTCGTCGGACTCTTCATCATCGTCATCGTCGAAGGTCACACCGTACTTTTCCGCCAACGCGGCGTACTCGTCTTCTTCGGTGGACTGACGATGATCGTTCCCGCCGAGGCCCAGATCAAAGGCGCTGGGACCGGCTTGTTTGAGTTTCCGCGCCTCTTCGAAGCGGCGGTGACGACCCTTCTTCACGGTAGGGCTCCCGAACCTAGAGAGTTGACATTGAGTGCCACTCTATCCCCTCGTGTCGGGAATGGGCGGGATGCCACCAGCCGAAAACGGACCTCGGACCGCGTGAACACCCCTGGTCGACGCCCTAAGGTGCCGCCATGCCCAACGTGCACGCCCCGGACGCGAACGCCGAGGAGTGGTGGAAGACCGCTGTGGTGTACCAGGTGTACCCCCGATCCTTCGCCGATGCAAGCAATTCTCCCAATCCGGTGGCCGGCGTCGGCAACCTCGCCGGGCTGATCGAGCACCTCGACCACCTCCAGTGGCTGGGCGTCGACGCGCTCTGGCTCTCGCCCGTGTTCACCTCGCCGATGGCCGATTTCGGCTACGACGTCAGCGACTACTGCGACATCGATCCCGTGTTCGGATCACTGGCCGACATGGACCGGCTCATCGCCGCAGCCCACGAGCGTGACCTGAAGGTCCTGCTCGACTGGGTGCCGAACCACACCAGCGACCAGCACCCGTGGTTCCAGGAGAGCCGCCGGGACCGCACCAATCCCAAGGCGGGCTGGTACGTGTGGCGGGACGCGCCGGAGAACAACTGGCTCGCGTCGTTCCCCGCGGGCGAGTCGGCGTGGCAGTTCGACGAGGCGCGCCAGCAGTACTACCTGCGCTGCTTCCTCGCCCAGCAGCCCGACCTCGACTGGGATCACCCCGATGTCGAGGCCGCGATGCACGACACCCTGCGCTTCTGGCTCGATCGTGGGGTCGACGGGTTCCGGATGGACGTGGTCCATCTGATCGGCAAGGACCTGACCAAGGACGACCCGCCGTCGGCCGTCGCTCGCGGGTTCGGGCACGTGCCGTTCAACGATCAACCTGTCACCCACGAGCGCCTCCGAGCCATCCGCCGGATCCTCGACGGCTACCCCGGTGATCGCACCAGCGTCGGCGAGGTCTACCTGCTCGACGAGGAACGCATGGCGGAGTACTACGGCCAGGGCGACGAGTTGCACCTCAGCTTCAACTTCCGCTTCGTGTGGGCACCCTTCGTCGCCGAGGAGCTCACCAGCAGGATCGCCCGCACGCTGGAGGTGCTCGCCGCCAGGAGCGCCTGGCCGACATGGGTGCTGTCCAACCACGACGTGCCCCGCCACCGGCAGCGCTACGGGGGCGACGAGGCCGCGGCCCGTGTCGCCGCGGTCCTGTTGCTCACCCTGCCCGGCACCCCGTTCGTGTACCAGGGCGAGGAACTCGGGCTGCTCGATGCCGAGGTGCCGCCGGACCGAGTGGTCGATCCGGGAGGCCGCGACGGCTGTCGGGCGCCGATCCCGTGGACGGCCGAGCCGTTGCACGGCTGGCACGGCGACACCTGGCTCCCGTTCGCGCCGGAGGTCGACCGCCGCAACGTGGCGACGCTGCGCGCTCGACGAGCATTCGATCCTCCACCTCTACCGACGCCTCCTCGCGTTCCGGCGATCGGCGGCCCCGCTGCACACGCTCGACTTCGAACTGGTCGGCGATGGGCGACGACGTCGTCGCCTACCGGCGTGGCGAACTGGTCGTGATCGCCAACCTCGGCGACACCACCGTCGCGCTCCCCCACGACCACCTCGTGGTGGTCGGGTCGGACGACGCGCTCGACGGCACGCTGATCAGGAGTTTGTCGCCGCTGGTCGCCGTCGTCGCGCGGCCCACGTGAGAACATGACCTCATGGGTCGTGTGGTCGCTGTACTGAACCAGAAGGGCGGGGTCGGCAAGACGACCGTCACGCTCGGGCTCGCATCCGCCGCTGCCGCGGCCGGTCATCGGGTGCTCGTGGTCGACCTCGATCCTCAGGGCTCCAGCACCTGGGTGCTGGGCATCGACCCGGCCGAGGTCGAGTTCTCCAGCGCCGAGGTCATGGGCCGGCTGCCCGCGACGAAGGCGATGGTGCCGTCCGCGTGGGGTGGTGAAGTGTGGGTGATCCCCGCCTCGCCGAGGCTCCTGCCGAGGGACCACGGAGGCTCGCCCCTTCGCCTTCGCGAAGCGCTCGCCGCCGTCAGCGACCAGTTCCACGCCGTCCTCATCGACTGCCCACCCTCGCTCGGCGCATTGTCCGCCAGCGGTCTCACCGCCGCCGATCACGCCGTCATCGTCGTCGAACCGTCGGCGCTCGGCCTCCGCGGGATCGGTGCGGTCGCCGACCTCGTCGACGAGGTGTGGGACGCACACAACCCCGGCCTGGAGCTCACCGGCGTGATCGTCAACAAGGTGCCCGCGATCAGCACCGAGGCGGATCGGCGCTACGACGAACTGACCCGGATCGTGGGCAAGCGGGCGATCTGGCAGCCGGTGATCCCGCATCGGGTCATCATCAACCAGGCCATCGGCGAGCGACGGCCGTTGCACACCTACGGCGCTCGCAGCGCCGAGGTGTCCGAGGTGTTCGACCGCCTCTGGTCGAAGCTGCGTCGAGTCACCAAGGAGTGACGATCAGTCGGGCACGTCGATGAGGTTCAGGCCGCCGCGACCGTCGAAGGTCAGCGCGGCCTTTCCGGCGACGAGCCGGCGGATCCCGTCACCCAGCAGATCGTGGCGCCATCCGGTGGCGAGGCGGGCGTCGGTGTCGCCACGGAGGAATGCCACCAGATCGCTGCGGGTGGCGAGCAGCGACGTGTCGATGCGTTCCTGACGCGCCACCTCGCTGACCCACGCCGACACGAGCGCGACCGCCGGGCGCATGCTGCGATCGAGATCGTCGCCGTCGGGCGTGGCGAGGGGGACCTCGTTGGCCGCACCGAGGGCGACCGCCTCGAGCAACTCCTTGGCGATGTTGCCCCGCGTATGTCGGTCGTCGACCCCGCGAGCGTGCGACAGTTCCTGCACGGTTCGTGGCTGCTTCTGGGCGATGCCGAGGATCGCCAGGTCGGGCAACACCTGACGAACTGGCGAGTCGAGCGACATCGCCCGTCGCTCGCGCCACGCGGCCACGGCACGGGCGACACCGCGGGCACGCGGCTTGAGGACACGGACGTCCTTGAGCCGGGTCCAGGCCATCTCCGGCTCGGTGCCGCTGACCGGCTTGTTGAGCAGTTCCACGCACGCGTCGGCCACCCACTCGGCTCGACCCAGTTCGGCGAGCTTGGCGTCCATCACGTCCTGCAGTTGGAGCAGGTGCGCCACGTCGCTCGCCGCGTAGTCGCACTGGTCGTCGCTGAGCGGCCGTCGCAGCCAATCGGTGAGCCGGTCGCCCTTTGCCGCCGTGACCTTGAGCTCGCTCTGCAGGAGCGACACCAGTGAGGGCGTGCTGTAGCCCAGGAAACCGGCAGCGAGTTGCGTGTCGTAGAGGCGCCGAGGGACGGCTCGCACGGCATGGGTGAGCACGTCGAGGTCCTGCTGTGCGGCGTGGAAGACCGAGAGCACATCGGAGTGGAAGAGGTCGACCAGGGGGCTGAGGTCGCACGCCAGAGGATCGATGAGGACGATCTCGCCGGCGCCCGCGATCTGCACGAGCGCCAGCTTCGGGAAGTAGGTGCGCTCGCGATGGAACTCGGTGTCCATCGCGTAGCGATCTTCGCCGAGGAGTCGACCGACGTACTCGGCGAGTTCGGGGGTGGTCTCGATCCAGCGATAGGTCACAAAGCGTTGCTTCCCATGACGACCTCGCGGCCGCCGGCCACCCAGTCGAGCGTGCCACCGGCGACGTTGACCGTCTCGACACCCTGTTCGGCGAGGAACTCGCAGGCTCGCATGCTCCGAGCGCCGCTGCGGCACACGATGTACGTCGGTCCGTCGCCGCGGAACGCATCCACGTGATCGGGCACGGTACCCAGTGCGATGTGGGTCGCCCCGGGCACATGACCGCTCGTGTATTCGTCGATCTCGCGGACGTCGATGACCCGGGCTCCCGCCTCGAGCGCCGACGCCAGTTCGGTCACGCTGATTTCCTTGATCGCCATGGCGACGACGCTAGTGGCGGATATCACGTGCGGCGTTCACGTTCAGGAGATCTTGAGGATCTGCAGACACTTCGACGTGCTCGACGGAGTGCAGCGCTACCTGCACGCGGCGCTCCCCTGCGGCGAAGCATCGCTCGAGCTCCTCGTTGACCGATCGGCGCCACGCCACGCAGAGTGGCTGGATCCGGTCGGTCATCGCCGCCGCCGCCATGGCCCCCGGGTGGGCGTCGAGCCCATCGACCAGTGCACGGATCGTGTGCGAGGTGATCAGGGGCAGGTCGCACGCCACCACCACGACCACCTCGGCCGAGTCGGTTGCCCCCAGCGCGCTGATGATCCCGCCGACGGGACCCTCCCCCGGCCAGCGGTCCGCCACGGGCGCGAGACCCAGCGCGGACAGCGCCACCGAATCGCCACCGATCGCCATCACCGGCACGCATCCTGCCTCGCGCAGTGCGGCCTCCACCCGTTGCGCCATCGGGACGCCGAGGTAGGGCACGAGCGCCTTGTCGCGGCCCATCCTCCTGGAGGCGCCGCCGCAGAGCACCGCTCCGGCGACGCGGGAAGCGGCACCCTCGGTCAGGCTGGGCCCCCGGCGGACGACGGGTCGAGTTGGGCGACGAACAGCGCGATGCGCTCCGCCTCGTCGGTCTCACCGATCGCGGCCGCCATCTCGCCGAGCCCACGCAGGCACCCGAGAAATCCGCGGTTGGTCTCGTCGGCCCAGCGGACATAGCCGGACCCGCGCCAACCGTTGGCGCGCAGCGTGTCGAGGCCGCGGTGGTACCCCACCCGATACGCCATGTACCGCTCGATGGTGTCACGGCCGTGGTCACCCAACGCCTGCCACGCGATGAGCGACCGCGGGTGCTCCGCCACGACCTGGGCGACCTCGTCGCGGCGTGCCGCGACCGGAGCGGCGAGCGCCTGCGCCAGGGCGTGACGGATCTCTGCGGACTCCATGGGCAGCACCGTTCGGGGTGGACCCTGCGGTGTCAGTTGGATCGGTTGGTCGCTCACGAGCTCACCCTACGACGTAGGGTTCGCGCATGACTGCTCTGTCGCTGGATTCGGCCAAGAACGTCGCCATCGTCGTCGCGCTGGTGTTCCTGGTGCTCACCGTGGCATCTGCCTGGCTGATCAAGAACATCGTCACGAAGCTGATCATGATCCTGCTCATGGGGGGCCTTGCACTCGGCGCATGGACGCAGCGCACCAGCCTTCAGGATTGTGCGAGCAGGGCGAGGGACGGGTTCGACGCCGGCAGCACGACGCCCGTCACCTGCACGTTCTTCGGTACCGATGTGAACGTCCCGACGCCTTAGAGCGGATCGGACCAGGGCGGGCCGACCCGTCGCAGCAACGGCTCGACGAGCTGGTGGCAGAAGTCCGCGGGGTGACTCGTCGGCGCGTCGTGGCGGCAACCGTCGAGCGCGACGAGTGTCGCCCCTGGCAGATCGTCCGCCATGCGTGCCATCCCGGTCTGATGGTGCGACCGTCCCTCGGTGCCGTAGCCGACCGCCACCGGAACGGTGACGTTCGCTGGCGCCCACGGCGCGTGGGCGCGGAGATCGGCGAGCTCCCCCACCAACGCGGCGCCCTCGGCGCGCCTGGTGAGTCGGGTTCGTTCCGGCAATGACTCCCACTTCGAGTTGCCGATCAGTCGGCGCATGAAGGCCTCGGCTGCGTCCTCGGTGCTGCCTTCTGCGGCCACGGCGACCGCTCCGGCGGTGGTGCCCGGCCACCACGGTTGCCACGACATCGGCGTCTCGTACACGGCCACCCCCACCACCAGATCGGGACGGGTGCAGGAGGCGGCGAGCGCGACGTTGCCCCCGTAGCTGTGGCCGACGACGACGGCGGGTCGACCGGCGAGGAGGCCGATGAGATCATCGACCTGCGACGACATGTCGAACGGGCCTGCGTGCGGCGTGGACCGGCCGTAGCCACGCCGGTCGTACCGAAGGACGCGGTAGCGGTCGTCGAGGCGCCTGCTCAGGCGCAGCATCCCCGACGACCGATCCATCGCCCCGTGGACGATGGCGATCAGCGGATGGCTCGGGTCCCCTGCCTCCTCGCTCCAGATGGTCATCGCTACGAGACGACCACGATGCGCAGCACGTCGGTGCTGGCGCCGCTCGGACGATCGGGCGCACCGGCGAGCACGAGCACCGATTCGCCGGACTCGACGAGGCCGGCCTTGACCACCCGTTCGACGGCGTGCCAGACGAGGTCGTCGGTGGTGTCGTAGGTGCCGACCGCCATCGGGATGACGCCCCACGACAGCGCCATCGCCCGCACGGTCGCCGGGTCGGGCGAGAGGCCGATGAGCACCGCCTCGGGCCGGAAGCGCGCCATCGCCCGCGCCGTGCGGCCGCTGCGCGTGCAGCAGATGATGGCGCTGGCACCCGCATCCTCCGCGGCCATGCATGCCGCGTGGGTGATCGCCAGCGTGATGCGGTCGGGGCCTTCGGGCCACTGCAGTCGCTGCACGCGCCCGAGACGCTCCGCCCAGTGCCGATAGCTCGCCTCGGTCTCGGCGCGCCCGGCGATCTTGTTCATCATCCGCACGACCGATGCCGGGTCGGCGCCGACGGCGGTCTCCGCGGAGAGCATCAGCGCGTCGGTGCCGTCGAACACCGCGTTGGCGATGTCGCTGACCTCGGCCCGTGTCGGCGAGGGCGACGTGATCATGCTCTCCATCATCTGCGTCGCCGTGATCACGGGCACACCGGCTTCGACGCACTGGCGCACGATCCGCTTCTGGAGATGCGGCACGTCCTCGAGCGGACATTCGATCCCGAGGTCACCGCGGGCCACCATCACCGCGTCGGCTTCGGTGACGATGTCGTCGAGGTCGGCGATCGCACCCATCGTCTCGATCTTGGCGACGAGCAGCGCAGGGTGCGGTTGGATCGCCTCGCGCATCACGCGCAGGTCGTGGGCGGTGCGCACGAAGGACACGGCGATGAAGTCGGCACCGGCTGCGGCCATCGCGGGTCCGAGTCGGAGGTCGTCATCGGTCGGCGTGGACAGACGCAGGCGTTCCGAAGGGAGGTGCACGCCGGGTCGGCCCTGGACCGGCCCGCCCGAGAGCACTCGGCACTGCGCCGCCTCGTCGGTGACCTCGACGACGAGCAAGGCGATCGCACCGTCACCGAGCACGACTCGATCGCCCGGCTGCAGGTCGAACAGCAGGGTCGGGTAGTCGACGGTGAGATGTGCCTCAGAGCTCGGCCCGTCGCCGGGGGCGATCGAGAGGTCGCTGCCGGCCACCAACTCCGCACCGCCCTCGGGGAACGACCCGGCGCGGACCTTCGGACCAGGCAGATCGGCCAGCACCGCCACCACTTTGCCGGTGCGATCCGATGCCTCACGGACGGCCACCATGGTGGCCAGGTGCGTCTCCAGCGAGCCGTGGCTGAGGTTGAGCCGGACCACGTCGACACCCGCGAGCAACAACTCGTCGAGCAACTCCGGAGATTCGCTCGCTGGGCCGAGCGTGGCCACGATCTTCGTTCGGGTGTCCATAGCTGCTTATCTAGTCGGAATGGAGTTGCTGTTGATACGCCATGGTCTACCAGTCCGACGGGAGTTGACGGAGGGAATCGCCGACCCGGAGCTGTCGACGGCCGGACTCGCCCAGGCCGAACACCTCGCCGACTACCTCGCCAGCGAACCCATCGACGCCGTCTACGCGAGCCCGCTGCGCCGCGCGTACCAGACGGCCGAGCCCATCGCCTCCCGCCGAGGTCTTCCGATCGGCGTGGTCGAGGGCGTCGCCGAGTGGGACCGCAACTCGCCCGAGTACGTACCCGTCGAGGAGCTCAAGGCGACCAACGATCCACGCTGGCAGGCCATGGTCCGTGGCGACTGGACCGTCGAGGACGAGACCCAGGAGCAGTTCAGGGAACGTGTCGTGCGCGACGTCGACCGCCTCATCGACGCGCATCCCGGGCAGCGGATCGCGATCTCGTGCCACGGCGGCGTCATCAACGCCTACCTCGCACACGTGCTGTCGCTCCCGGTCGGGCAGGGCTTCTTCTACCCGAACTACACGAGCATCCACCGCATCGCCGCGTCTCGCGGTGGTCATCGCAGCATCGTCACGGTCAACGAGACGGCTCACCTTCGCGGAACCGGGCTCCCGATGGGATTGCTGCAACAGTCATGAACACACCCGAACTGGCCGACCTGATCGACTACCTCGATGCCTCGCCGTCTCCCTGGCACGCCGCGGCGAGCGCAGCGCGGCGGCTCACCGCAGCCGGCTTCACACGGATCGACGTCGACGCGGAATGGGCCGACGTGCCGTCCAAGGGCTTCGTGCATCGCGGCGCTGCGCTCGTCGCATGGCATCGGGGCGCGGCCGCGTCGAGCGTGTCGCCGCTGCACATCGTCGGTGCGCACACCGATTCGCCGTGCCTCAAGGTCAAGCCCCACGCCGATGCGGGCGGGTTCGGGTGGAAGCAACTCGCCGTGGAGGTCTACGGCGGTGCGCTGTTGAACTCGTGGCTCGACCGCGACCTCGGCGTCGCCGGATCGCTCACCACTCGCGACGGCGTCAGCCATCTCGTCGCCGTGCACGATGCCGTGGCGCGTGTGCCGCAGCTGGCGATCCACCTCGATCGGGAGGTCAACGAGCGCGGTGTCGTGCTCGACAAGCAGCAGCACCTCGCACCGGTGTGGGGGGTCGGCACGGCGCGCGACGGAGAGTTCGGCGAGTGGGTCGCCCAACGCGCCGGTCTCGTCGGCGCCGACGTGGCGAGCTGGGATCTCTGCCTGTTCGACCGCACTCCGGCGGCCGTGATCGGCCCCGATGGCGATCTCCTCGCCGCTGGCCGCCTCGACAACCAGGCATCGTGCTGGGCCGCGACGGCAGCGATCTGTTCGGCCGACGCGTCGCCCGGAGCCACCGCGGTCATCGCCCTGTTCGATCACGAGGAGGTGGGTTCGGCGAGCACCACCGGCGCGGCCGGCCCACTCCTGGAGCACGTGGTCGAGCGTCTGGCCGTCGCTCACGGCGCCGACCGAGGGCAGTACCTCGCGCAACTCGCCAACAGCTCGTGCATCTCGGCCGACAACGCACACAGCGTGCACCCGAACTATCCCGAGCGCCACGAGCCGGGCCACCGGCCACTGGTCAACCAGGGACCGGCGATCAAGCTCAACCACAACCAGCGCTACGCGACGTCGCCGACGACCGCGGCGATGGCGCAGCGGGTGTTCGAGGCGGCAGGTGTGCCCTGGCAGACCTTCGTGAGCCGCAACAACATGCCGTGCGGCAGCACCATCGGCCCGATCACCGCGACACGTCTCGGCATCGAGACCGTCGACGTCGGCATCCCTCAGCTGAGCATGCACTCGGCGCGCGAGCTGTGCGGCACCAAGGATCCGGTGTGGCTCGCCGAGGCCCTACGGGCCTACTTCGCGATCGGCTGATCAGCGGCCGACGCGGGCCTGGGCGACATCGAAGAGGCGCTGCAACTCGTCGTGCAACTGCACCGTGATCTGGCGCGTCGCCTCCCGCTGCAACTTGGGCGAGTCGAGGATCGGCATGACGATCGGCTCGCCCACGATCACCTGGAGCTTGCGCGGGTAGATGAACTTGGCGCCCTTGGGCATCGCCCGTTCGGAACCGCCGATCCCGACCGGCACGATCGGTGCTCCGGTCTTCATCGCGATGTACGCGGCGCCTTCGAACAACGGCTGGACGATCGGGCCGCTCTTGCGCTCTCCTTCGGGGAACAGCACCAGCGGCTCACCGCCCTCGAGCAGCGAGATGCATCGCTTGAGCGCTTCGCGATCGGCACTGCCGCGGGTGACCGGGAACCCACCGAGCAAGGAGAGCAGCTTGCCGAACCACTTGTTGCTCCACCACTTGTCGGCGCCCATGAAGCGCATCCGGCGACGGGTGACACCCGACGAGATCGGCGTGTCGAGAATGCTCCGGTGTGTCGGCGCCAGGATGAAGATCCCCGACGAGGGCACGTGCTCCATGCCTTCCACACTCATCCGACACCAGACACGGCAGAACACCGTGACGATCGTGCGCACGGTGTAGTAGCCGATCTTGTGCGAGAGCTTGTCCTTGTCGGCCAGCGTCGTGGCGATCTTGGTCATTCGGGCTCCAGCAGGAGGAGGATGTGGTCGAGCACCTCGGAGATGGTACGGCCCGTGGTGTCCACGAACGTGGAACCCGCCGCCTCGGTGAGCGGGCTGTCCGCGCGCGTGGAGTCGAGGTGGTCGCGCGCGGCGATGGCCCGCTCGATCACATCGACGTCGCCGCCAGCGCCTTCTTCGCCGAGTTCCGCGACGCGGCGCTCGGCCCGCACCCTCGGCGAAGCGGTGAGGTAGAGCTTGAGATCGGCGTCGGGAAAGACCACGGACCCGATGTCTCGCCCCTCGATCACTCCCCCGCCGTGCTCGGCGGCCCACTGCTGCTGGCGTCGCCGCATCTCGGATCGCACGCCGCTGTTGGCCGCCACCTTGCTCACGGCCACCGTGACCTCCGGCGTGCGGATGGCGGTGGTGGCGTCGTGACCGTCGACCATCACGCCCGACTCGCCGACATCGAGCTCGATGCCGCGAGCGAACGCAGCGACCGCATCGACGTCGTCGAGCGACATGCCTCGCCGCATCGCGGCGAACGTGACCGCCCGGTACATGGCACCGGTGTCGAGGTACTGCAGCCCGAGCCGGGCCGCGAGCGCACGCGCGATGGTGCTCTTCCCGGCGCCCGCCGGGCCATCGATCGCGATGACTCGCACTACCAGCTCGTTCCTACCGGCATGCCCTCGCTGTACCCGGCGGCGCTCTGCACGCCCACCACCGCTCGCTCGTGGAACTCGGAGATGCTCGCCGCGCCCGCGTAGGTGCACGACGACCGGACGCCGGCGACGATGTCGTCGATGATGTCCTCGACGCCGGGACGATCGGGATCGAGGTACATCCGAGAGGTGCTGATGCCCTCCTCGAACAGCTCCTTGCGGGCCCGCTCGAAGGGGGTCTCACTGCGGTTCCGGCTCTTCACGGCACGGTTGCTCGCCATGCCGAAGCTCTCCTTGTAGAGCCGACCGTCGGGACCGCGCAGCGTGTCGGCAGCGGATTCGTAGGTGCCCGCCAACCAGGAGCCGAACATCACGTTGGCCGCGCCCGCGGCCAACGCCAGCGCGACGTCGCGCGGGTGACGCACGCCGCCGTCGGCCCAGATGACCTTGCCCAGCCGGGCGGCCTCGGCGGCGCACTCGTACACGGCGCTGAACTGGGGGCGACCGACGCCGGTCATCATCCGTGTCGTGCACATCGCACCGGGACCGACCCCGACCTTGACGATGTCGGCGCCGGCGTTGATCAGATCTCGGGTGCCCTCGGTGGTGACCACGTTGCCGGCGACGATCGGGGTGTCGGGGGCCACGGCCCGGACCTCCTCGATCGCCCGCAGGGTGCGCTGCTGGTGCCCGTGGGCGGTGTCGATGACCAGCACGTCGGCGCCGAACGACAGCAGCGCCTTGGCCTTGGTGGCCGGGTCGCCGTTGATGCCGACGGCCGCGGCGACCATCAGCCGACCGTCACGATCGACGGCGGGGCTGTAGATGGTGCTGCGCAGCGCGCCCTTGCGTGTGGCGCAACCGATCAAGCGACCGTCGCCGTCCACCACCGGCGCCACCGAGAGGCGGGCGTCGCTGAGGCGCTCGTAGATGTCGGTCGGCTCGGCACCCGCTTCGATCACCACGAGCTCGCTGCTCATCACGTTGCGCAGCTGGGTGAAGCGATCGAAGCCGGCCGCGTCGTGCTCGGTGAAGATCCCCTCGGGGCGGCCGTCGTCGTCGACGACCACCAGGGCGCCGTGCGCTCGCTTGTGGATCAGGCCCAGCGCGTCGCCCACCGTGTGGCTGGAGCTGAGCGTGATCGGCGTGTCGTACACGAGGTGTCGGGTCTTCACGTACTGGATCACCGTGTCCGTGACGTCGAGCGGGATGTCCTGGGGCAGCACGGTGATGCCACCTCGGCGGGCGACGGTCTCTGCCATCCGCCGGCCGGCCACCGCGGTCATGTTCGAGACGACGACCGGGATGGTGGTACCGAGTCGATCGGGCGTGGACAGGTCGACGGAGAACCTCGACGGGACGTCGGAGAGGCTCGGAACCATGAAGACGTCGCTGTAGGTGAGGTCGTAGGGCGGCGTGCTCCCGAGGAATCTCATGCTGCTTGCTTCCTTTGCTGAACCCGTGCTGCTGAACCCGTGCTGGAGCCCTGCGCGAGGGCCGACCAAGGCTACCGTGGTCGCGTGACAGCACCGGTGGTCCTCGTACACGGATGGGGTGGCTCGTTCGAGACCACCTGGCAGCGCAACGGATTCGCCGAGCTGCTGCGCGACGCGGGCAGGGAGGTCATCGGCATCGACCTGCTCGGACACGGCAGCGCTCCGAAACCTCACGACCCCGAGGCCTACGCCGATCTGGGTCGGCGCATCGTCGAACGACTTCCGGACGGACCGGTCGACGCCGTGGGCTTCTCCCTCGGAGCGATGACACTGCTCCGACTGGCGATCGACGACGCGTCGCGGTTCCGGAACCTCGTGCTCGCCGGCATCGGCAAGAACGTGCTCGAGCCGGATGACTCGTCAGGGGAACGGATCGCCGCGGCGATCGAGGGCAACGCCTCCGACTCGGACACGCCGGCGCTCGTGTTCTCGCAGTACGCCCACCAGCCCGGCAACGATCCCGTCGCGCTGGCGGCGATCATGCGCCGGCCCCGAGTGCCGCTGACCGCCGACGACATCGGCCGGGCGACGTGCCGCACACTGGTGGTCATCGGCGACAAGGACTTCGCCGGCCCCGGCGACCCGCTCGTGGATGCACTGCCCGATGCGTCGCTCAAGGTGCTGCGCAACGTGGACCACTTCGCCACGCCGGAGTCGTTCGGCTTCATCGACGCCGCACTCGAGTTCATCGACGCCGTTCCGGCATGACCGCGTCGGTCGACCGTGCGCTGGAGGTGTTGCGCGACGGCGGGCTCGTCGCGATTCCCACGGAGACCGTGTACGGCCTGGCTGCCGACGCCGGCAACGAGTCGGCCGTCCGACGGATCTTCGCCGCCAAGGGCCGTCCGGCGGACCATCCGCTCATCGTGCACATCGCTGCCCCCGAACTGCTGCCCGAGTGGGCGGCCGAGGTCCCGCCCTCCGCTGCACGGCTCGCGTCGACGTGCTGGCCCGGACCGCTGACGCTGTTGGTCCCCAAGGCCGATCACGTCCTGCCCGTCGTCACCGGCGGCCGTGCATCCGTGGGTGTCCGAGTTCCGGCGCACCCGCTCACGCTGGAACTGTTGACCCGATTCGAGGGTGGCCTCGCCGCACCGTCGGCCAATCGCTTCGGAATGGTGAGCCCGACGACGGCCGAACACGTCCGCCGCGACCTCGGGGATCTGGTCGACCACATCCTCGATGGCGGGCCGTGCCCGATCGGCGTCGAGAGCACGATCGTCGACTGCACGGTCGAGCCGCCACAGTTGCTCCGCCCGGGGGCGATCTCGGCCGAGCAGATCCGGGCGTTGCTCGACGCCGATCTCGCACCCGCGAGCGGCCCGAGCCGAGCGTCAGGCATGCTCGCGTCGCACTATGCACCGGCTGCGCAGGTGGTGCTGGCGAACGACCTCGCCGAGGCGCGGGCGATCGCAGCGGCCAGTCCGCGGTCGTGGATCCTGGACCGCACCGGAGACCTCGCCGACTACGCCCGGTCGCTGTACGCCGATCTGCGTGACGCCGACGATCGTGGGGTGCAGGTCGTCGTCGCCGTGTTGCCACCGGCGTCGGGACTGGGTCATGCGATCCGCGACCGGCTCGGCAAGGCCGCCGCGGCCCGATGAGCCGGGCTGGTGATCAGGAGCGGGCGGTGCCGTCGCGCACCTTCTGGAAGCGACGCTCGGCCGCCGAGGCCTTCTTCTGGATGTGCCGTTCGGCCGCGTGGATGCTTCGACGGACCAGCGTGAGGTAGACGACGGTGCCCGCGAAGGACACGAGCAGGACCACCCAGACCGTCTTGTTGCGGCCGGTCCGCGCCCACGCGCGCTCAGGGACCCGGATCGCGTCGATCAGAGCGAACAGCCACAGTGCCCCACAGGCCACCGCGATGAGCACGTACACGAGCATGGCGGGACCATACCGCGCTGCCGCTCAACGGTCGGGAGCGATCAGAGGCGGTTGAGGTTGGCGACCCATTCGTCGCGTACGAGCTCGGGGTCGGGCGTCGGGTCGGGGTCGATGCCGGCGACGGTGAGGCTGACGGTGGTGGCACCCGCGTCGGGCACGAGGTCCAGGCGGCACCAGCACGGTGCCGGATCGTGGAGGAACGCCTCCAGCACGTACGGCGGGTCGTCGACCAGCACCTCCCCCATCCACGACGTCACGACGAGCAGCGCTTCGTACGCCTCGACGGGGAGGACGTCGATCGTGAACGACGGTGCGTCGTACTGCACACCGCGCATCTCACGGCGTACCCGTCGGGGCGACGGCGAGGTCGACGGCGGCGACGGCGGGGTCGACGGCACGGGCGGCGGTCGGTGGGTCGACAACCGGCCGACCGCATCGTCGTACGCGGCGTTGAGCGCCTGCATCGAAGCGGCGTCGCCACCCACGTCGGGATGCAGCTCCCGCGCGAGTCGACGGCGGGCAGCGGTCAGTTCCTCCCGCGATGCGTCGGACTCGACACCGAGCACCCGATACGGATCCTCGCTCACGTGCCCGTCGCGGCCGCACGGAGCGCGGCGTACTGATCGCGCACGTCGAGCGCGTGGTCGGCGACGCGCACGTCGTCCGCATCGCCCAGTGACCACGCCGATGCGATCTCGGCGTGGGACGAGCCCGTGGCGACGACGGCGGCCTGCACGCACGCACCTGCAGCGACCGCCTCCGGCGCATCGACCGTGCCGACGGGCAGGTCGCACAGGGACGTGAACACCTGGCGGTACGCCTCGGAGCGGGCGCCACCCCCGGTGAGCACGACCCGCTCGACGGGTGCCACCGACCGCAACGCGTCGAGTGCGTCGAGCAGCGAGCAGCAGACGCCTTCCACCGCCGCCCGGGCGAACTGCGAGCGGGAGACGTCGCTGTGGAGCCCGCTCATCCACCCGGTGGCCGTCGGGAGATCGGGCGTCCGCTCGCCGTCGAAGTACGGCAGCAGCGCCAGGCCGCCCGCACCGGGCGCACCGGCGAGCGCGAGCGCGTCGAACTCCTCGCGACCGGCACCGAGCAGGCGGGCCACGGCATCGGTCACCTTGGTCGCGTTCAGCGTGCAGACAAGGGGCAGGAACCTCCCGCTCGCGTCGGCGAAGCCGGCGACGGCGCCCGACGGATCGGCGGTGGGTGTGGTCGACACGGTGAATGCCGTGCCGGACGTGCCGAGCGAGATCACCGCCGTACCCGCCTGGATCGCGAGCCCGAGCGCGGCGGCCATGTTGTCGCCGGTGCCACAGGCCACCGGAATGCCCTGCCACTCGCCCACCGTGTCGGAGGGTCCGGCAACCCTTGGGACCACGGTCGACCAGTCTCGATCGCGGTCGATGATCGAGAGGAGGTCGAACCGGTACTCACCGTTGATCGGCGACCAGTAGCCGGTACCGCTCGCGTCGCCCCGGTCGGTGACCATCGATCCGGTCAGCTGGTAGGTGAGCCAGTCGTGGGGAAGGAGGACGTGCGCCATCCGCGCCCACGCCTCGGGCTCGCTGCGGTGCAACCAACTGAGCTTCGTCGCCGTGAACGCTGCCAGTGGCACACTGCCGACCGCGGCCACCCAGTCCGCCGTGCCGCCGGGGAGTTGCTTGGCCAGCCAGCCGGCGTCGGGCGCGCTCTCGGTGTCGTTCCACAGCTTCGCCGGGCGGACGACCGCCCCGCGCTCGTCGAGCACCACCATGCCGTGCTGCTGGCCGGCGACGCTGATCCCCGCCACCTCGAGACCGGATCCCGCGCTGGCGCCGGCCTGCTCCATCGCGGTCGCGTGGGCGATCTCGAATGCGGCCCACCACGCATGGGGATCCTGCTCCGACCGAGGCGGAGTCGTGGAGGGGTGCGACGACGACCCGCGCCCGAGCACGGCACCCGTGACGAGTTCGCGTACCTCCACCTTGGTGCTCTGCGTCGACGAGTCGACTCCGAGGACGACGCGCGTGGTCATGTGGTCACCTTCCGGTCCATTGCGTGTGTCGAGCGTCGGGCGGATCGACCGCCCACGGCGCGCTGATCCCCCAATGATCGTCGAAAACGACATCCGCGAGTGGCCGTCGGCGGACCGGCCCATGGCGACCCTGAGGCCGGCCCAGCGTGATGCACGCCGACAGCGCGACCTGATCGGGGATGCCGAGCAGCTCGCGAAGTTCGGCTTCGACCATGCCGTGCCACATGGTCAGGGCACCGCCGTATCCCAGGGCGCGCGCTGCGAGGAGCAGGTTCTGGCAGGCCGGGTACACCGAGCCTCCCTCGCTGGGGTGCGGCGCTCGGTAGCGCTCGAGGCAGACCAGCACCACCACGGGGACCTCTTCGAAGTGGTCCACGTAGTGCTGCATCGTGGCGGCCATGCGCTCCTTGGGCGTGTGTGGCTCGCCGGTCA
The DNA here is from genome assembly GCA_963720695.1 of uncultured Acidimicrobiaceae bacterium. Taxonomy (GTDB): domain Bacteria; phylum Actinomycetota; class Acidimicrobiia; order Acidimicrobiales; family Ilumatobacteraceae; genus UBA668. Next base: position 882,510 of record CAVRGG010000001.1, on the reverse strand, counting down.
CTCCCCCGTCGTACCCGTCGGCTCGACGCTTGGCCGCCCAACCCTTCCGGAACGCGGCACCGAGCAGCGCCCGGGCGGCGACTGCGTCGGGGCCGTCGCGCAGCACGAGGTACCGCACGGGCTGGCGGTTGCTCCCGCTGGGAGCACGGGTGGCGTGCCAGAGGATCTCGGCGAGATCGGCCTCGGGGATCGGTTCGTCCGTGTATCGACGGATGGTGCGCGTCGACGCGAGACCGGCGAGCAGTTCCGGGACGCGCTCGGTCATCGGCCGGTGAACGACGGGTTGCGCTTCTCCATGTAGGCGGACACACCCTCGCGGAAGTCGTCGGTGCGCAGCAGCGGCAGCAGTTGGAGGAACACGTGATGCACGTTCTGGTCGAACGTCTCGGTCTCGGCGGCGCGCATCATCCGCTTGATGGCCCGGACCGCCAGAGGGGCATTGGCCGCGATCTCCCCGGCGAGCTCTCGAACTGCGTCATGGAAGTGCTCCGGCTCGACGACGTGGTTGACGAGGCCGAGATCGAGCGACTCCTGGGCCGAGAGCGTTCGGCCGGTGAAGGCGATCTCGGCGGCCTTGGCGTAGCCGACGATGCGCGGCAGCAGCCAGGTGCCGCCACTCTCGGGAAGGATGCCGCGCTTGGCGAAGCCCGGGTTCAGCTTCGCCGACCGGGATGCGACCCGGATGTCGCAGCCGAGTGCGATGTCGAGTCCGTAACCGGCCGCGCCACCGTTGAGCGCGCACAGCGTGGGGGTGTCGAGGTTGTGCAGCACCGTGGGTGGCGTAGCCCGGAGGTCGAGCTCGCCCGGGATCCCCTCGCCGTCGCCCATGTTGCCGAGCGATCCCTTGGCAGCGCCCATCTGGGCCGCCATGTCGAGGCCGGCGCAGAACACCTTGCCGGCGCCCGTGAGCACGATGCAGCGCACCTCGCGGTCCCGGTCCGCCTGCAGCAACCGCTCGGTGAGCTGGTCGAGCATCGCCCCGGAGATGGTGTTCATCCGACCCGGCGCGTTGAGGGTGATCGTGGCGATGTGGTCGGCGACCTCGTAGAGGACCTCGTCGTCGGAGACGTCAGCGGCTTCGGGCATGCACGGAACCGTAGTCAACACGACATGCAAATACGGAGCCGGGTGCTTGTCGCATCCTGGAATCTGGACCTACACTGCCGCGCCTCGCATACCTCCGGCTCGCAACACCGCGATCCGGCTCCATAGGGGGAGAATCACATGCAGAAATCCCAAGTGCGCCGCCTCGGCGCACTGTTCGCCGGCGTGGCACTCGTGGTCGCGGCCTGCGGCAGCGACAGCACGTCCAAGTCGCCGGACACCACGGCTGCCGCTCCGGAGACCACCGCGGCGATGTCGCCGGACACCACCACCGCCGCTGGCGGCGTGAAGTGCGACGGCATCAAGCTGGCGTTCATCGGTGCGCTCTCGGGCGACAACGGCAACCTCGGCACCAACATGGTCAACGGTGCCCAGATCGCCATCGACGAGTTCAACGCAGCGAACCCGGACTGCCAGGTCGGCTTCGACACGGCATACGACTCCCAGGGCGATCCCGCCCAGGCGACCCCGCTGGCCGACAAGATCGTGAACGACTCGTCGATCATCGGGCTCATCGGCCCCGGCTTCTCGGGTGAGACCAAGGCGACCATGCCCAAGTTCGAGGCAGCTGGCCTGCCGATGATCACCCCTGGCGCCACCAACGCACTGCTGTCGACCAACGGCTGGAAGATGTTCCACCGCATTCTGGCCAACGACGACAAGCAGGCTCCCGGTGTCGTCAAGCTGATCACCAACACGATCAAGGGCACCAAGGTCGGCGTCATCGACGATGCCTCCGAGTACGGCAAGGGCCTCGCCGACGCCGTCCGCAAGGGCCTCGGCGCAGCTGACGTGAAGGATGCCCAGATCGACGTCAAGGCTGCCGACTTCTCGGCCGCCATCGAGGCGTTGAAGACCGCAGGCGTGGACACCGTGTTCTACGGTGGCTACTACGCCGAGGCAGCCAAGTTCGTGAAGCAGATGCGTGACGCCGGCCTCGAGGCCACGTTCGTCAGCGGCGACGGCAGCCTCGATGTGGGCTTCGTCGACAACGCCGGCGCTTCCGCCGACGGCTCGTACCTCACGGCGACCGGTGCTCCGGCCGACGTGAACGCCGACTTCCAGGCCGCCTTCAACAAGGCGTACGGCACGGACCCGGCTCTGTACTCGCCCGAGGCGTACGACTGCGCCAAGGTGTTCCTCGACGGCATCGCCGCCGGCAACGTGGACCGGGCCAGCCTCGCCGCGTTCGTGTCGGCGTACGACGCACCCGGCATCACCAAGCAGATCAAGTTCGATCCCACGGGTGAGCCCGTCGGCGACGCGGTCTACTACTACGTGGTCGAGAGCGGCAAGATCGTCGCCAAGGGCCTCGTTCCCTGATCCATCACATTCATTGAAGTGAGGGGGTCGGAGCTTCGGCTCCGACCCCTTCGCTACACCCGCTGAGCGCCGGACAGGCCGCCAGCGGCCGTCGCGGGTCCCGGGGGGGATGCGTTGAGCTTTCAGTCGCTCCTTGATCAGTTCTGGCCATCCACCGTCAACGGACTGGTGCTCGGCTCGATCTATGCGCTCATCGCGCTGGGTTACACGTTGGTGTACGGCGTCCTACGCCTCATCAACTTCGCCAACTCGGAGATCTTCATGCTCTCCGCGTTCGGCTGCTTCATCGCCATCGACATGCTGGGGATCCCCGATCGGCTCGCCGACGGCAACGACCCCTACAAGACGGGATGGACGCTCATCGGCGTCCTGCTCTTCATGTTGCTGGTCTCGGTCATCATCGGCGGTGCCTCCTCGGTCGTCCTCGAACGTGTGGCGTATCGCCCGCTTCGCAAGAAGAACGCACCTCGCCTGGTGTTCCTGATCTCCGCCATCGGCGCCAGCTTCGCCATGTCGGAGGCCGTGGGCGAATGGGGCCCCAAGCAGCGCCAGGACTACGCGCTCGCCCGCGTCTTCAAGAAGAAGAAGCTGTTCACGATCATGGGCGCCGACGTCCGCAACGACTACATCCTGGTCGTCGTCGGATCGCTGGTGATGATGATCGGGCTCGTCCTGTTCGTGAACCGCAGCCGCATCGGCCGCGGCATCCGCGCTGTCGCCCAGGACATGGAGACGTCCCGCCTGATGGGCGTCAACGTCGACATGATCATCCTCGTCACGTTCCTCATCGGCGGCATGATGTCCGGCGCCGCTGCGTTCTTCTTCGAGATCTACAACGGCTCGGCCCGCTACTCGCTCGGCTTCCAACTCGGCGTGAAGGCCTTCACCGCTGCCGTCCTGGGTGGCATCGGCAACATCAAGGGCGCATTGCTCGGCGGCCTGCTGCTCGGCGTCATCGAGAACTGGGGCGCCAGCCTCTTCGAGTCCAACCAGAACATGGGCACGGTCACCGCCTTCGTCGTCCTCGTGCTGGTGCTGATGGTCAGGCCCAACGGTCTGCTCGGCGAATCCATGGGAAGGAGCCGGGCATGATTTTCGTCTGGGTGGCGGCCGTCGCGCTGACCTGCGGCTTCTGGGCGCGCTACATCATGATGAAGAAGGGGCAGGACCACATCGGCGGTTTCGCCCTCGGAGTCCTTCTGGGCCTCCTCGGCGTGCTGGTCGCGACATGGTTCAAGGAGCGGCCGGAGCAGGCCGATCGCCGCTACTGGATCGATCGTGAGGCCGTCAAGGTCTGGGCGTGGATCACCCGCACCCGCCAGGCGATCGGTCGCTGGTGGCGCCGGCTCCCCAAACCGGTCCGGCTCCTCGTCGGCCTGAGCGGCGTCGCGGTCCTCTACCTGCTCCCCGTGTGGAAGATCCCGGTGATCACGACCACGGGTACCGACTTCGCCTCGATCCTGGCCGGGTCGGTCATCATCTTCGTCATCGTCGCCCTCGGCCTCAACGTCGTGGTCGGCATGGCCGGCATGCTCGATCTCGGCTACGTCGGCTTCTACGCCGTGGGCGCCTACACCGTCGGTGTCCTGGCATCCCAGCACGGCAGCCTTCCCTGGCTGATGTGCGTCCCGATCGCCATCGTGGTGTCGATGCTGTCGGGTGTGCTGCTCGGCGCGCCGACCCTGCGACTGCGAGGTGACTACCTCGCCATCGTCACCCTCGGCTTCGGTGAGATCATCCGCCTGCTCGCCGAGCGCCTCGACTGGCTCGGCGCCAAGGCCGGCATCAGCAACATCCCGCCGCCGCCCGACATCGGGCCGATCCACTTCGGACCGCTCGACAGCAAGAGCTTCTACTGGCTCGGGCTCACCATCGCGATCATCGTCTACTTCTTCCTGAAGCGGTTGGAGACCAGCCGCGTCGGTCGGGCCTGGACCGCCATCCGCGAGGACGAGGACGCCGCCGAGTTGATGGGCGTGCCCACCTTCAAGTTCAAGCTGTGGGCCTTCGCCATCGGCGCTGCCGTGGGCGGTCTCGCCGGCACGATCTACGCCACCAAGACCGCGTTCATCTCGCCGGACAACTTCCAGCTGAAGCTGTCGATCCTCTTCCTGGCCGCCGTCGTGCTGGGTGGTCCCGGCAACATGCCCGGCGTCGTGCTGGGTGCGGTGGTCGTGAGCTACCTGCCCGAGCGCTTCCGCTTCCTCGACACCAGCCGCTACTTCTGGTTCGGCGTGGCGCTGGTGCTGATGATGATCTTCCGCCCGCAGGGTCTGTGGCCTCGGCGCCAGCACGGCCGACGCGGCCAACCCGAGAGCGACCCACCACCGTTCGAGGACGTCCGCGAAGGCGATCCGGATCTGGAAGGAGGCGCACATGGACCAGCCCTTGCTTGAGCTCGACCATGTCACCATGCAGTTCGGCGGACTGATCGCACTGAACGACGTGTCCATCCAGATCCAACCGGGCGAGATCCTCGGGCTCATCGGTCCCAACGGCGCCGGCAAGACGACCTGCTTCAACGTCCTCACCGGCGTCTACCAGGCCACCGACGGCGAGGTTCGTTACCAGGGCAGCAAGCTCGCCCAGCTCGACCGCCACAAGATCACCCGCCTCGGCATCGCCCGCACGTTCCAGAACATCCGCCTCTTCCCGGAGATGACCGCACTGGAGAACGTGATCGTCGGCTGCGACGCGCACAGCCGCAGCGGCGTGATCAGCGCGCTGCTGCGCCTGCCTCGCCAGCGCCACGAGGAACGCGAGTTCCGCGAGAAGGCGATGGAGTTGCTGACCTTCATGGGGATCGCCGACCGAGCCGAGGATGCCGCGAAGAACCTGCCCTACGGCTACCAGCGACGGCTCGAGATCGCCAGGGCACTGGCCACCGGGCCGAAGCTGCTCTGCCTCGACGAGCCCGCCGCCGGCTTCAACCCGGCCGAGAAGATCGAGTTGATGGGTCTCATCCGCACCATTCGCGACCAGGGCTACACCGTCCTCCTGATCGAGCACGACATGAACCTGGTGATGGGCGTCACCGACCGCATCGTGGTGCTCGACTTCGGCAAGAAGATCGCCGAGGGCACTCCCGCAGAGGTCCGAGCCAACCCGGCCGTCATCGCCGCCTACCTCGGGGAGCCCTCCGATGCTGCTTGAGGTCAACGATCTCCAGGTCTTCTACGGCCGTATCCAAGCCATCAAGGGCATCTCCTTCACCGTCGGCGAGGGCGAGATCGTCACCCTCATCGGTGCCAACGGAGCGGGCAAGAGCACCACGCTCAAGACGGTCTCGGGAGTCCGCCCCGTCACCAAGGGCAGGATCATCTTCGACGGTCAGGACATCACCAAGATGCCGGCCCACAAGCGCACCGAGCTCGGCATCTGCCAGGCGCCAGAGGGTCGCGGCATCTTTCCCGGCATGACGGTCATGGAGAACCTCGACATGGGGTGCTGGACACGCAAGGACCGCAAGGACCGCAAGAGCAAGCAGCGCGCGGCCGACATCGAACGGGTCTTCGAGCTGTTCCCCCGCCTCGCCGAACGCAAGGATCAAGAAGGCGGGTCGATGTCGGGCGGTGAGCAGCAGATGCTCACCATCGGCCGCGCCCTCATGAGCCAGCCGCGCGTCCTGCTGCTCGACGAGCCGTCGATGGGCCTCGCACCGATGTTGATCACCCAGATCTTCGACATCATCACCGAGATCAACCGCCAGGGGACGACGGTGCTGCTCGTCGAACAGAACGCGGCGCAGGCTCTTCGGCGGGCCCATCGCGCCTACGTCCTCGAGACCGGACTCGTGGTCAAGACCGACGACGCGCACAAGCTGCTCGACGATCCCGCGGTGCGCGCTGCGTACCTCGGCGGCGCCTGACGGTGGGCGACTCCTCCCAGGCGGTCCCCCAACCCACCCTGCGCGCTCCGGAACAGCACGAGTGCGAGGTGCTGCTCATCCGCCACGGACGCTCCGCCGACGTCGTGCCCGGCTCGGTCGAATCCGCTGATCCCCCGTTGCACGACATCGGCGTGCAACAGGCAGAGCTCCTCGCCGCCCGCCTCGGGGGCAAGCACATCGACGCGGTCTACAGCTCCCACCTGGCACGGGCGCGCGAGACCGCAGCGCCCTTGGCACGCTCTCGGAGCCTGACCGTCGAGATCCACACCGAGCTCGAGGAGGTCCGCCTCGGCGAGTGGGCCAACGGTGAGTTCCGTCGCCGGGCCGCCACCCGCGACCCGGAGTGGGTCGAGTGGAGCAGGACCGGACGATGGGACGGCATCCCCGGCGGTGAAGGCGACGACGTCTTCCGTACCCGGGTCGCCGGCGTGATCGACGGTCTCGCCGAACGCCACCAGGGGCAGACCATCGCGGTCGTGGCTCACGGCGGATCGATCAACGCGTACGTCGCCCATCTGCTGGGCATCCATCGGTCGCTGGTCCTCACGGTGGAGAACACCAGCATCACCGTGGTGCGCGTGGGAGCGTCCGGACCGACCATCGTCACGGCCAACGACTGCCACCACCTCTACGATCCCGTGCTGTGATGAACGATCGCCCACTCCCCGTCCGCACTCGAGTGAGCGAACTGCTCGGCGTCGACTATCCCATCGTCCAGGCGCCGATGGGCTGGATCGCCCGCAGCCAGCTTGCGTCCGCCGTCAGCAACGCCGGCGGTCTCGGCATCATCGAGACCTCCAGCGGAGAGTTGGACGCAGTGCGCGAGGAGATCCGCATGATGCGCGATCTCACCGACCGGCCCTTCGGCGTCAACATCGCCCAGGCCTTCGTGCGCGATCCGGCGATCGTCGAATTCGTGGTCGATCAGCAGGTGAAGTTCGTGACCACGTCTGCGGGCGACCCGACGAAGTACACGGCCCAGCTCAAGGCGGCTGGTCTCACCGTCTTCCACGTCGTGCCCACGTTGGCGGCGGCGCTGAAGGCCGTCGCCGCCGGTGTCGACGGGCTCGTGGTCGAGGGCGGCGAGGGCGGCGGCTTCAAGAACCCGCGCGACGTCGCGTCGATGGTGCTCTTGCCGCTCGTCGTCAGCAAGGTGTCCGTGCCGGTCATCGCCGCCGGTGGCATCGTCGACGGCTGGGGCATGGCCGCCGCGTTCGCGCTCGGCGCCGAAGGCGTGCAGATGGGCACCCGCATGGTGAGCGCCGCAGAGTCACCCGTGCACGACAACTGGAAGCAGGCCATCGTGGCTGCGGCCGAGACCGACACGGTCTTCCTCAACCGGTTCAGCCGACCCGGACTGCGGGCACTGCGCACCGAACGCACCACTCGGTTGGAACACGAGGATCACGTCGACATGAGCGAGTTCGGTCGCGCCACCGATCTGTACTTCGGCGGTGACATGGAGGCAGCGATCGCCCTCACCGGCCAGGTCGCCGGTCGTATCGAGGCGATCGAACCCGTCGCGGAGATCATCCACGGCACCATCCGCCAGTTCCGCGCCCGTCTCCTCGAACTGCAGCAGCACCTCTGATATCCGCACACGCGTGGCCGTGTCGGGTTACACTGGCCGTCCGCGGGTGGAGACCGAGGCCTTTTTGGCATTCCCGGAGGTCCCACCAATGGCCGCACTGCTCGAACAATTCAAGGCGATCGCCCGCATCGGGATGTACCTCGTCCTCGCCTTCCTCGCCATCCAACTGTGGCAGGACCCCGCCGGCTCGGCCCACGCAACGGTCGACTTCGTACAGGGTGTGGGCAACTTCTTCGCGTCGTTGATCAACAAGGTCGGCACTTTTGCCAAGGGCCTCACCCAGTAGGACCCGACGGGTCAGCGCTTCTCCAGATGCGCCACCATCTCGGCGGCGCCCACCGACACACGGCTGGTCGATGACCACAGCCAGGCGGTGACCCCCATCAGGGCGGTCGCCCCGGCCACATGCACGAGCACCAGACCCGCCGGCAATCCTGCGGCGTACTGCACGTAGCCGACCGCGCCCTGCACGAGCGCGACGAAGATCCAGGACATCAGCGGGGCGTCGAGCACCTCGCGGTCGTGGCGCAGCGACCGCAGCAGCCACAGCAGGCTCAGTGCGATCGCCACCGTCACCCAGACGATGCCGGCGTGGACCCTCGACACCCATTGGAGCGCGTGACCGTTGATGTCGGTCTCGGAGCCGAAGAAGCGCCGGGCCTGCGTGTCGCCCGCGTGAGGGCCGGTCCCCGTGACCACCGTGCCCGCCAGGACCGAGAGCATCGTCCAGGCGCTGAGGAGACGGACTCGGCGCCGAACGCGCGGGACGACCGCCGGCACGCGGCGACCGCCGTCGGGTTCGCCGGAGCGCACGAGCATCGTGACCGCTGCCCACACCAGCACCATCGAGAGGACGAAGTGGAGCTGCACCGTGGCCGGGTGGAGCTTGGCCCAGACGACGATCGCCCCGACCACGCCCTGGGCCGGGACGCCGAACAGCATCACCAGGCTGAGCACGAGCAGGTCGCGACGACGGGGCCGTCGATACCAGGCGGCTGCGGCGGCGAGGGCGACGCCGATGCACACGAGGAACGTGAAGAGCCGATTGATCTGCTCGATCGCCGAGTGCGCCGTCGACAGGTCGACCACCTTCGACCCGTTGCAGTTCGGCCAGTCGTCGCAGCCGAGGCCCGAGTTCGTGAGCCGGACGGCCGCACCGCTCACGCAGATCACCGAGAGCAGCACGACTGCGCCGACACAGATCGACCGGAACTCGCCGGGCGTGAAGCCCTCGGCCCGTACTCGGCGAACGTACGCCTTGACTCGTTCCATGGCGGCCAGGCTACGGGGACACCGGGTACGAGGGCCAACCGCCTCGCTGGCTACGGTTCGCGTCGTGCTGACCAGCTACGACGACTACCCCATCCACCAGGCCTCCGTGCCGATCGCCCATACGGCCACGTCCGACATCAACCACTACGACCGCTACTTCTTCAACGGCTACTCGCGGTCGGGCGATCTGTACTTCGGCGTCGCGATGGGTCTCTACCCCAACCGTCACGTCGCGGATGCTGCCTTCTGCGTGGTCCGCGACGGACGCCAGACGAGCGTGTTCCGCTCGCAGCGCGCGCCGCAGGATCGTCGCGATGCGACCACGCTCGGTCCGATCGCCATCGAGATCGTCGAACCGCTCCAGACGCTGCGCGTCACCGTCGACGCACCGGAGCAAGGACTGCGTGCCGAGCTCACGTTCGAGTCCCGCTCCCCCGCCATCGAGGAAGCCCACTTCTTCCAACGAACCGGCGTGCGCACCTTCTTCGACTACACCCGGCTCACCCAGTTCGGATCGTGGAGCGGCTGGATCGAACTCGACGGCGAGCGCATCGAGCTCGACTCGAGCGACGTGTGGGGTTCGCGCGACCGCTCCTGGGGGATCCGACCCGTCGGGGAGCCCGCCCCGAACGGCGCCCCGATGCCGTTCACCCAGTTCTTCTGGCTCTGGGCGCCGGTGAACTTCCCGTCCCTGTCGACGCACTTCGACGTCAACGAGTACGGCGACGGCCGGCGGTGGCACGAGACCGGCACCCTCGTGCCGGTCGGAGGCGAACCGCAGATGATGCGCACGGTCGACTGGCGGGTCACGTGGCGTCCTGGCACGCGGTGGGCCGACGCCTTCGAGTACGACCTCGTCGACTGGGACGGACGCATCAGCACCGTCCGTCTCCGTCCCCGCTACGAGTTCCAGATGCGAGGCATCGGGTACGGCAATCCCGAGTTCGGCCACGGTCACTGGAAGGGCGAGGAGGTCACTGGCGGCGAGCGTCTGGACCTCCCGGTGGCGACACCGATGGCGCGAGAGCATCTCCATGTCCAGGCGCTGTGCGACGCCACGCTGACGATGCCCGACGGCACCGTCGAGGAGGGCATCGGCATCCTCGAGCAGCTCTGCGTCGGTCCGCACCCGAGTGGCCTCACCGGCATCCTCGACCCGTTCGGCGGTTGACGCCGTCAGGTGTGGCGGATCGTCATGCCTCCGTCGACCGGGATCACCGCACCGTTGACGAAGCTGCTCGCCGGCAGGCACAGGTTCAGCGTCATCTGGGCGACCTCCTCCGGTTGCCCGTACCGGCGCAACGGCACACGTCGCTTCGCGTAGATCTGCTTGGACTCGTCGGGGATGCCGGCTGTCATGCCGGTCTCGATGGGACCCGGGCAGATGCAGTTGACGGTGATCCCGTGGCGGCCGAGTTCGACGGCGAAGCTCTTCGTGAGGCCGACGACGCCGGCCTTGGTGGCCGCGTACGCCGCGAGTCCGGGCGTGGTGACGATCGCCTCGGTCGAGGCGATGTTGACCACCCGCCCACCGTGCTCGGCCGCCTGGAGATGCGGCAGGCAGAGCCGGATCAGCCGCGAGTGAGCGGTGAGGTTCACGTCGAGCGTGCGTGCCCAGTTCGACTCGTACTCCTCCTCGGCCTGGAACGCGGAGTTGATCAGCGAGAGCCCGGCATTGTTGATCAACACGTCGACGCCACCGAGATCGGCGACCACCTCCTCGACCAGTCGACGCAGGGCATCGTGATCGCCCACGTCGGCGACGAACCCCGACGCCGCGTCGGTTCCGTGAACCTCGCGGATCTCGTCGACGACGCGAAGGACTCGCTCCGCGTCGAGGTCGACGACCGCGACACGAGCACCCTCGTCGGCGAACAGGTGCGCCGTCGCCCGACCCATTCCGGAGGCCGCGCCGGTGACGAGCACCCGAGCTCCTGAGACCGATCTGGACAGTGTCGAGAGCCGTCGCTGCATTCCCGCAACCTAGACCTGTATCGTGCGCGGAAGTGAAAAAGCCCACCGTCGAAGAACGCCGCACCGAGATCCTCGAGGTCACCTGCCAGGTGGTCATCGAGCGTGGATTCGCGGCAACGCGCATCGCCGACGTCGCCAAGCGCCTCGGCGTGTCCAGCAGCCTCATCCACTACCACTTCGACTCCAAGGAGCAGTTGCTCGCGGAGGCGTTCGCCCATTACGCGCGCAAGGATCTCGCCGAGATGATGGCCGAGGTGGAAGACGCCCCGACCGCTGTCGGCCAGCTCGATCACGCGGTGCAGAACTACGTGCCCGAGGGCAGCGACGACATGGAGTGGATGCTCTGGATCGACGGCTGGGGTGAGGCCCTGCGAAACCCGATGATGCGCAAGATCAGCCAGGAGCTCGACGAGCAGTCCGCCGAGCTGCTCGAGCGGATCATCCGCAACGGCGTCGAGCGCGCCGAGTTCATCTGCGCCGACCCGGCTGCGGCAGCCATGCGTCTCACGGCGGTCGTCGACGGCCTGGCGGTGCAGTTCGCGGCGCACGACGGGATGATGACGCGCGATCAGTTGATCGATCACGTCCGCACGCTCGCGGCGTGGGAGGTCGGCCTCGAACCCGATTCGCTGCGCGACACCTCACGCCCGCAGCGAGAGGTGGCCACCATCGCGCCCGCCACCGACATCGCCCTGCGCCAACTCGTGTCGCGCTACTGCGATGCCGTCGTCCGCAAGGACGGCGAGGCGTTCGCCGCACTGTGGGCTGCCGACGCGCTGTGGGGCCTGAAGCAGCCGGTCACCGGCCGCGACGCCATCCGCGAGACGTTCGATCGGATGATCGGCACGTACAAGTGGTTCGTGCAGACGGCACCCAACGCGGTGTTCGAGGTGGATGAGGCATCGGGCACTGCGTCCGGACGGGTCACCGTCGTCGAGCAGTTCGACAAGAAGCGAACCGGCCCGGGCACGTTCGTCGGGGTGTACCACGATCGTTACGTGAGGACCGGCGGCCAGTGGCTGTTCACCGAGCGCACGATGGAGACGATCGCGACATCCTGAGTGCGCCGCGAGTCGGCTAGGGGCGGATCTCGTAGAACGCGTTCACGCTGTGTTCCACCGCCATCCGGCGGAACCGGGTGAAGCCCGCCGCTGTCGCCATCTCCTGAGCGCGACGCTCTGACAGCCCGAGCGTGCCGAGACCGAGCCCGTCGGGTTCGCTGAGCGCCGACGACATGCACGACAGCACGCTGATGCCGTACATCAGCGATGCCATCGGGTTCTTGCGAGCGTTCTCCTCGAACGTGTCGAGCGCCTTGATGTCGACGAGGAGCCACGAGCCGTCCGGCTTCAGCGATGCGCGGATCGCCTCGATGACCTCCTGCGGATGGGCCATGTCGTGAATGCAGTCGAACGTGCACACGAGATCGAGCGACGCATCCCCGGGGAGACCTTGATGTCGCGGGTCGTGGAACGACGCGTTGGTGAGGCCGCTGGCGTCGAGCTTGGTGCGCGCCCGGTCGAGGGCGTGCTGGCTGATGTCGTACCCGGTGAACGTGCTGGCCGGGTAGGTCGCCGCCATGAGCAGCACCGCACTGCCTGCGCCGCAGCCGACATCGGCAACGGCCGCGCCCGCGATGAGCTTCTCGACCACTCCGTCGAGTGCCGGAAGCACCGTCGGGATCAGGAAGGCGCGGTTCCACGGCTCGAAGCTGCGTTCGATGCCGACCGCTCCCTCGGGCCCGTGGCTGTCGTAGTCGTGCCCGACGCCCGTGCGGAAGCTGTCGCGAACGTGCTCGAGGGCCTTCATCGTCTGGGGCAGGCGGTGGAACATGCCCATGCCGAACGCAGGGTGATCGGGGTCGGCGAGCACGACCGCGGCCTCCGGCGACAGCGAGAACCTTCCATCGGGCTGTGCCTCGATCATCTTCGAGGCCGCCTGGTTGTAGGCCCACTCGCGCACCCAGCGCTCGATGGTGCCGGTCATCTCGGCGAGCTCGGCGGTCGTGACGGGACGATCCGCCTCGCGCATCGCCCGATACAGGCCGAGCTGGTCACCGAGGTGGATCATCCCTGCTGTGACCGCGCCGTCGAGCTTGGTGAACAGTTGGTACGAGTAGAGCTTGAGTTGATCGGGATCGACGCTCATCGCGGCCTCAGCTCGGGTCCTCGAAGTTCGCGGGCCGCTTCTCGAAGTTGGACATCACGGCCTCCATCTGGTTCTGGCGCCCGATGAGCGCACCGATGCGGGTCCGTTCGGCCGCGAACTGCTCGGCGGCGCCCTGGTTGAGCAGCCCGTTGAGCAGTTGCTTCGCGCCACGGACAGCCTCAGGGCTGCGGCCGGCGATCTCGCGGGCGAGCGCCATCGCATCGTCGTAGGGCGTCTCGCTGAGGCGGGTGGCGAGGCCGAGCTCCTTGGCCTCGCGGCCGTCGAACACGCGGGCGGTGAAGACCAACTCCTTGGCCACGTCGGCACCGACGAGCTGGGAGAGCATGAACGTGCCGGTCATGTCGGGCACGAGACCCCAGTGCACCTCGCGCACGCTGAGCTGGGTGTCGGGGTGCACGATGCGGATGTCGGCACCGAGGGCGATCTGGATGCCGCCACCGAGCGCGTGACCGTGCACCGCGGCGATCACGGGGACCGGCACCTCCTGCCACACCCAGCACACCTGCTGGCCGAGATGGGTGATGCGGCCCTCTTTCATCTCACCGGGGTTGCCGGCCGCTGGCCGTTCTCCCCCGCCGGCGATCGCGGACATCGTCGCGAAGTCGAGGCCCGCGCAGAACGACGAACCCTCACCGCTGAGGACGACGACTCGCACACCCGGCTCGGTCTTCAATCGTTCCCCCGCTTCGGCGAGGGCGACGAACATCGGATTGTCGAGCGCGTTGCGCTTGTCCGATCGAGTCATGCGCACATCGGCGATGCCGTCGGTGATGGTGATGGAGACGCGGTCCTCTGACATGGCCGCGAGTTTGTCAGGTCACTGCTTCTGCGCTCGCAGCGTGTAGGTGAACGGCATCCGGTCGGGCCGCTCCCGCAGACGGAACTCGCCCCTCTCGTCCTCGACCATCGCCGTGCCCAGTGGGTTCCACGGGACGGAGTCGTGCTCCTCGAACAATGTGATGGTGAGCCCCGCCGACCAGAGGGCGTTGAAGATCTCCGCGAGGCCGTGGTTGAAGTGCACGATCGTGGGTGACGTGAGCGCACCCTCGTCACCGACGTACGAGGTGGCCTCCACGAACACCGTGCCCTCGGACTCGAAGTAGGGGTACTCGATCGACACGACCTCGTCGGGGCGCGGATCGCCGAGTGCCCACAGCACTGGGTGCCCTTCACGGATGAACAGGAACCCGCCCGGGCGCAGGAGCGACGCGACCACCTGCGCCCAGCGGCCGACGTCGGGCAGCCAGCACAGCGCACCGATCCCGGTGTAGACGAAGTCGAAGCGCTCCGCGCCCAACACCTCGACCGCGCCGTACACGTCGCTCTCGACGAACTCGATCGTCTCGCCGCAGTCGGCCGCCAACCGTGACGCCACCGCCAACGCCGGCGCCGAGAAGTCGAGCCCGGTCATGCGGGCGCCGAGCCGGGCCAGCGACACGGTGTCGGTCCCGAGGTGGCACTGCAGGTGGACGCCTTCCAACCCGGCGACGTCGCCCAGGCGCGGCACGTCGAAGCGGACGACGTCGGAGAGGTGCGACGGGTCCTCGACGTGCTCGTGCAACCTGTAGCCGACCTCGTGCACCGGGACGCGGCTGTTCCAGTTGGCGAGGTTGATGCGGCGGTAGTCCTTCTCGTCGGCGTCCACGGCGACCAGCCTCGCGCAGCGGTGGCACACTGAGAAGATGCATTTGAACCTCACCGCCGATGAAGTCCTGTCCACCACACGCGCCGTGCGCAAGCGACTCGACTTCGACACGCCGGTCGAGCGCAGCGTCATCGAGGAGTGCCTCGAGTTGGCGCTCCAGGCACCGACGGGGAGCAACTCACAGGGCTGGCAATGGCTGTTCGTCACCGATGCGGCGAAGAAGAAGGCCTTGGCCGACATCTACAAGAAGAACTTCGAGGTGTACCGCTCGTTCAGCGCCGCCAACCCCTACGAGGAGTCGGACCTCCGATACGCACAGAAGGACCGGGTGCTCTCCTCGGCCGAATACCTCACCGAGAACTTCCATCGTGCGCCGGTCATCATGATCCCCTGCATCACCGGCAACCTCGACGGCGTGCCCGCCTTCGCCGGCGCCTCGGCGTGGGGTTCGCTGCTTCCCGCGGTGTGGAGCTTCATGCTCGCCGCCCGCGAGCGCGGGCTCGGCACCGCGTGGACCACCATCCACCTGATGAACGGTGGCGACCGCGAGGCGGCGGAACTGCTCGGCATCCCCGATGGCATCACCCAGGCCGGGATGTTCCCCATCGCCTACACGCTCGGGACCGACTTCAAGCCCGCGAAGCGCCTGCCCCTCGAGCCCATCACCCACTGGGACACGTGGTAACCGCCCAGGACGGCTTCGCCTACCGCAGCGACTGGGGAGCCGAAGGGCTCGCCGCGCTGGCACCGCACTCGGCCGTGGTCGTCATCGTCGACGTGCTGCGGTTCAGCACCGCGGTGTGCTGTGCCCTGGAATCGGGTGCGACCGTCCTGCCGTACCGCTGGAACGACGACGGCGCGGCCGCCTACGCGGTGGCGAACGATGCCGTCCTCGCCGGCCGTCGCGAGGCAGGGGAGATCTCGCTGTCCCCCACCGACCTGCTGACCGTCGCCCCCGGGCTCCGCATCGTGCTGCCCTCACCCAACGGGTCGACGCTCGCGTTCATGGCGCGCGAACTCGGAGTGGCACACGTCCTGGCCGGATCGATCCGCAACGCCACCGCCACCGCGGCCGCAGCGCGACGACTCGCCGCGGGCGGCCCGATCAGTGTGATCAGCGCGGGCGAGCGCTGGGGCGACGGCCCGCTGCGTCCGGCGGTCGAGGATCAACTCGGTGCCGGCGCGGTGCTCGCGGCCCTCGACCCTTCCGGAGCGGTGTCTGCGCCGGGTTGCTCACCCGAGGCCGGCGCCGCTCGGAGCGCGTTCGTCGCTGCCCGCCCTCGTCTCTACGAGACATTGACCTCGTGTGCGAGCGGGCGCGAGCTGATCGCCCGCGGGTGGGAGGACGACATCGCCGCCGCCGCAGCGCACGACGTCAGCCCGATCGCGTGTCACCTCGTCGTGAACGAGTTCAGAGTCGCCTGAGTCACTCCACCAGGCGGAGGCCGCTCGGGACGATCGACGGCTCGGCCTGGGGCAGCTCGACCACGAACTCGGTGCGGTGGGCCGGAAAGATGTGCTCGCTGAGCAGGATCGGGTCGCCGGCGACGGTGGTGGTGAGACGCTCGCAGCGCAGGACCGGGCTGTCCACGGGCACCTCGAGCAGGGCGGCGTCGGACTCGCTCGCCGCAGCCGCGCCGATGGTCTGGGTCGCGCCACGCAACTGCATGCCGAGGAGCTCGTAGAACGGCTTGCGTTCCACATCGCTGCGGCTCAGGTGCTGGCCGACGTCGGCAGGGCACCACACGGTGACCACGGCGAACGGTGCGCCGTCGGCGAGGTTGCGACGCTTGACCCGCAGCACCTGCTCGCAGCGAAGCCGTTCGGCCACGTGCGCCGGCGCGGTCACGAACGCGAACTCGAGGATCTGGCGCTCCGGATGCACGCCGCGTTCGGTGAGTTGGGCCTCGATGGTGTCGAGGCGGCCCAGCCGCTGCTGCAACGGGGCGGTGGCGACGAACCATCCGAACCCCTGGCGGGACTCGACGAGGCCCTCGTCGCGCAGCGTCTCCAGCGCCCGGCGCACCGTCACCCGACTGACGTCGAACTCCGCGGACAGGTCGCTCTCGCTCGGCAGGACGTGCCCAGGCCCTTCGGCGTGGACGCGATCTCGCAAGGTGTGAGCGATCTCCTGGTATCGGATGGTGCGCATCGTGGCCTCGATCTTGTCACCGGGAGGGCTTTGGCACACCGGCAAACTTGTATTATGCTTGTCTACATCTGGCCGCCGATGCAAGGGGAATGTCGATGAATGTCACCGCTGGAACGCCGATCGAACTCGTCGAGGGTGTCTATGCCACCCTGGCAGAGCGGGCCGCCGCCGGTCGCGCCCGCTTCGGCCGACCGCTCACGTTGACCGAGAAGATCCTGCTCAACCACCTCGGCGACCCGACGGAGCCGATCGAGCGGGGCGGCACGTACAACGACTTCCGTCCGGATCGGGTCGCCATGCAGGACGCCACCGCCCAGATGGCGCTGCTGCAGTTCATGACCGCCGGACTGCCGACCACGGCGGTGCCGAGCACCGTCCACTGCGACCACCTCATCTCGGCCAAGGTGGGCGCCAAGATCGACCTCGGCGTGGCCATCGACACCAACCGCGAGGTGTACGACTTCCTCCGCTCGGTGAGCGCCAAGTACGGCATCGGTTTCTGGGGGCCGGGCAGCGGCATCATCCACCAGGTCGTGCTGGAGAACTACGCCTTCCCGGGCGGGATGATGATCGGGACCGACAGCCACACCCCCAATGCCGGCGGTCTCGGCATGGTGGCGATCGGTGTCGGCGGCGCCGATGCCGTCGACGTCATGACCGGGTTCCCGTTCAACGTCCGCTGGCCCAAGGTGATCGGGGTCAAGCTCACCGGCACGCTCAACGGCTGGACCGCACCAAAGGACGTCATCCTCGAGGTCGCACGAGTGCTCACGGTCGAGGGCGGCACGGGTGCCATCGTCGAGTACTTCGGCCCCGGTGCCGACAGCATCTCGGCCACCGGCAAGGCCACCATCTGCAACATGGGCGCGGAGATCGGCGCCACCTGCAGCCTGTTCGGGTACGACCACAACATGGCGGTGTATCTCAAGGCCACCGGGCGCGAGGCCATCGCCGACGCCGCCGACAAGGTCGTCGCCGACCTGCGACCCGACGACGGTGCGCTCTACGACCAGGTGATCGAGATCGACCTCGATCAGCTCAAGCCGCTCATCAACGGCCCCCACTCCCCCGACCGCGCCAACCGCGTCGGCGCCGCGGTGGGCGCCGAGGCCCGAGCCAACGACTGGCCGCTGGAGATCTCCTCGGCCCTCATCGGCAGCTGCACGAACAGCTCGTACGAGGACATCACCCGCGCCGCGTCCATCGCCCGCCAGGCCGCCGCTCGCGGGCTGAAGGTGAAGACCGAACTGCTCGTCACCCCCGGCTCGGAGCAGACCCGGGCGACCATCGAGCGCGATGGGCTCATCGCCGACCTCGAGGCGATCGGGGCCACGGTGCTCGCGAACGCCTGCGGGCCGTGCATCGGGCAGTGGGATCGCCCGCCGAGCGCGAACGGGCAACCGAACACCATCGTCAACTCCTTCAACCGCAACTTCCCCAAGCGCAACGACGGCTCGGCCAACACGCTCAGCTTCGTCACCTCACCCGACACCGTCGTCGCGCTCGCGCTCGCCGGCCGCCTCGACTTCGATCCCACCACGGACACCATCACCGCTCCCGACGGCAGCGCCGTGCTGCTCGAGGCGCCCGTGGGCGAGGTGCTGCCCGACCGCGGGTACGACCCGGGCCAGAACACCTTCACCCCGCCGCCCGCCGACGGCAGCGACGTCTCGGTGGTGGTGTCCCCCACCAGCGACCGCCTGCAGCTGCTGCAGCCCTTCGCCGCCTGGGACGGCAACGACTACCTCGGGCTGCCGATCCTGATGAAGGCCAAGGGCAAGTGCACCACCGACCACATCTCGGCGGCCGGCAAGTGGCTCACCTACCGCGGTCACCTGGAGAACATCTCCGGCAACCTGTTCCTCGGCGCCGTCAACGCGTTCAACGACGCGGTCGGCGAGGGCAAGGACGTGCGCGACGGCAGCACCGACACCTACCCGAACCTCGCCAAGAAGTACAGCGAGGCCGGGATCCGCTGGGTGGCGATCGGCGACCGGAACTACGGCGAGGGATCGTCTCGCGAGCACGCGGCCATGGAGCCGAGGTTCCGCGGCGGCGTGGTCATCATCACCCGCAGCTTCGCCCGGATCCACGAGACCAACCTCAAGAAGCAAGGCCTCGTCCCGCTGACCTTCGCCGACCCGGCCACCTACGACCTCATCGGCGAGGACGACCGGATCAACGTGCTCGACCTCCCCCCGGTGCCCGGCAAGAACGTCCGCTGCGAGATCGTCAAGCCCGACGGCACGACCATCCCGTTCGAGGGCAAGCACACCTTCAGTCCCGAGCAGGTCGAGTGGTTCCGGGCCGGCTCGGCGCTCAACGTGGTGCGCCGCAAGGTCGCCGAGGGCAAGGTCTGATGGACCTGTCGCTCGCGCTGCGCACCAATGGCGCAGTGCGAGGCTTCACCGACGACGCGGTCAGCGACGCGCTCGTCGCCGAGGTGCTCGACGACGCGCGGTTCGCGCCCAGCGGCGGCAACCAACAGCCGTGGCGCGTCGCGGTGGTCAAGGATCCGACGATCCGGACGACGATGGCGGACCTGATGCGCCCGGTGTGGCACGAGTACATGGGTGCCAACGCCGTCGGGCGGCGACCGTTCGTGTACGGGCTGTCGATCGACGCGCCACCGGTACCGACGCCGAATCCTCTCATCGACCAGATCGCGGGGGTGCCGGTCGTGCTGGCCATCGCCGCCGACCTCGACAAGATCGCGATCATGGACGGCAACGCGTCCGATCGCCCACCCGTCGTCGGCGGCGCCAGCATCTATCCGTTCTGCTGGAGCATCCTCCTCGCCGCTCGGGCACGCGGCCTCGGTGGAGTGCTCACGACGTTCCTGTCTCGGGCCGAGGCGGACGTCGCTCCCGTGCTCGGGCTCCCGCCGCGCCATGCGCTGGTGGCCACCATCTTCCTCGGGGTCCCGACCCACCAGAACACCAAGTTGCGCCGCAACCCGGTGGAGTCGTTCACCACGATCGACCGCTTCGACGGTCCGGTCCTCAACGCCTGACGCGGAATCCCACCAGCCCCTCGGGCTCTTCGTCGGTGACCTCGATCGAGGTGACCGACGCACGCGGTGGACCGATGCGACACCACGAGACCACGATCGCCACCGACCGGACGTCGCCCTCGAGGGACGCCTCGACCGTGCCGTCCTCCCGATTGCGAACCCAGCCGGCGACTCCCTGCTCCTCCGCGATGCGCTTGCACGACTCGCGGAACCACACGCCCTGGACGTCGCCATGCACGATCACGCGTGCTCGAACCATGCACGACAGTCTGCCGCGTAGTGTGACCCCATGATCGACCGCATCGACCCGTCCATGGCCGCAGACGAGCGCACGACGCTGCTCGCGTTCCTCGACTGGTACCGGGCGACCCTGCTCATCAAGGTCGACGGCCTCGACGACCAGCAGGCTCGGACGCGCTCGACGCCGCCCAGCAGCCTGAGCCTGATGGGACTCGTCCGCCACATGGCGGAGGTGGAGCGCAACTGGTTCCAACGGTGCATGCTCGACCGAGCCGCGCCCCCGCTCTACTACACCGACACCGATGACGACCTCGACATGCATCCGCCGGCCGATGCGACGCTGGCCGACGCCGTCGCGGCCCTGAGGGCGGAGATCGAGGCCGCCGACATCGTCATCGCCGATCACCACCTCGACGACACCTCGGTGCGCGAACGCCGAACCGAGGCCGGCGGCACCTTCCACCCCAACCTGAGATGGATCCTGGTGCACATGATCGAGGAGTACGCGCGGCACGCCGGACACGCCGATCTGCTTCGTGAGGCCATCGACGGCGTCACCGGCGACTGAGGGATACTGTCTCGCCTCATGGACATCGGACTGCTGATCTTCCCCACCGACAAGGGCATCCAGCCCGTCGAGCTCGGCCGCGAGGCCGAGGCGCGAGGTTTCCGGTCGATCTGGTTCCCTGAGCACTCGCACATCCCGGTGAGCAGGCGCACCCCGTGGGGCGGTCGAGAGGGCGCGCCGGCGCTGCCGCAGGAGTACTGGCGCACCCACGATCAGTTCGTCGCCCTGGCTGCCGTCGCGGGAGCGACCACCTCGATCCAGCTCGCCACCGGGATCACGCTCGTCGCCCAGCGCGACCCGATCTGGCTGGCCAAGGAGGTGGCCTCGCTCGACGTCATCTCCGGTGGCAGGTTCATGCTCGGGGTGGGCTACGGCTGGAACCACGAGGAGATGGAGTCGCACGGCGTCGACATCGGCCACCGGCGCAAGGTGGTGCGCGAGAAGATCCTCGCCTGCAAGGAGCTGTGGACCAAGGACGAGGCGGAGTTCCACGGCGAGTACGTGCACTTCGAGAAGAGCTGGAGTTGGCCCAAGCCGCTCCAACAGCCACACCCACCGATCGTCATCGGCGCCTCGCCGACCCCGCTCCACTTCCGCCACATCATCGAGTACGGCGATGTGTGGATGCCCATCGAGGGCCGATTTCCCGTTGACGACAAGTGGGTCGAACTGCAACAGGCGGCCGCGGACG
This sequence comes from uncultured Acidimicrobiaceae bacterium, assembly GCA_963720695.1. GTDB lineage: Bacteria > Actinomycetota > Acidimicrobiia > Acidimicrobiales > Ilumatobacteraceae > UBA668. Next base: position 860,879 of record CAVRGG010000001.1, on the reverse strand, counting down.
CCGGACGCGACCCGGCGACGCTTCGCCTCGGCGTGTTCGGAGCGAAACCGGATCCGTTGCACCTCGCCCACCTGCGCGACCTCGGCGCCTCGTTCGTCGCACTCGGGCTGCCCCCGCTCGACCGCGACGCGGCGCTCGCGGCGATGGAGCGGTACGCCCCGCTGGTGGCCGAGTTCAACGTCTGACGACTTTCGAGCACGGCGCGGCACGGTCCCTCCTGCCGTTCTAGGGTCCTGTCCGTGAGCACGACAGGCCGCCGCCTCCGCAGCATTCCCGCGCTCGTCGCGGCCGCGGTCCTGCTGGTGGTGCTGCTCCCGTTCTGGTTGCCGCTCGCCGCGCTGTTCGACCTCGTCCGCGGTCGCCTGCGCCTGCCGACGGTGCGGCTGCTGGGCTTCGGTGTGTGCTGGGCCTGGCTCGAGACGGCCGGCGTCACCATCGCCGCCGCGCTGTGGCTCGTCGGCCGGGCCGGGCACCGGCCGTCGCACTTCCGACTGCAGCGATGGTGGGCCGCACGACTGATGGCAGCGCTCAGGGTCACGACCGGCATCACCATCGAGGCCGCCGACGCCCAGTGCATGGTGCCCGGCCCGGCCATCCTCCTCTGTCGTCATGCGAGCCTGGCCGACTCACTCCTCAGCGTGTGGATCATCACGTCCGTCGCCAGGATGAACCCTCGCTACGTCCTCAAGCGTGAACTGCTCTTCGACCCCTGCCTCGACATCGTCGGAAACCGCCTGCCGAATCACTTCCTCGATCGGGAGGCACCGGACTCCTCCACCGAACTGTCGGCACTCACGGCGCTGTCCGCCGGTCTCGCCGACGATGAGATCGCCGTCATCTTCCCAGAGGGCACCCGGGCATCACCGAGCAAACGCGCCCGGGCACTCGACAAGATCCGCGAGCGCGACCCCGAACGCGCCGAACGGATGGGAGCGCTGCAGCATCTGCTGCCACCACGTCCCGCCGGCTCGGCGGCGCTGCTCGCCGGCTCGCCCGAGGCGGACGTGGTGATCGGTTGGCACGTGGGCTTCGACGGGCTCGACACGTTCGGGGGCATCCTCCGCCACCTCGCGGCGGCCCCGTTGCCGGTGCGCTTCCATGCGCGACGGGTGCCCCGATCCGACGTACCGTCGGGCGACGCGTTCACACGCTGGCTCGACGACCAGTGGCTGCTGGCCGATCGCGCCGTCCACCTCCTCCTGCAACCCGACCCCCCACTCGAAGGGACCTCATGAGCGCCGTCGCCACCGCATTGACCACCGCCGCACTGACGATCGTGGTGCTGATGATCGCCACCTGGCTGCTCAGCCTGATCCTCAAGAACGCCTCCATCGTCGACATCGTGTGGGGGCTGGGGTTCGTGGTCGTGGCATGGGCGGTCCGTCTCCGGGTCGACGACGGGCTCGCCGCTCGCCAGAACCTGCTCGTGGCCATGACCACGGTGTGGGGGTTGCGGCTCGCGACCTACCTGTTCTGGCGCAACCACGGCAAGGGCGAGGACTACCGCTACCGCGCGATGCGAAAGCACTGGGGCCCGAGGTTCCCGATCATCAGCCTCGGCACGGTGTTCGGTCTGCAGGGTGTGCTGATGTTCCTCGTGTCGTTGCCGGTGCAGCTCGGCCAGACCCGCGCCACGCCCGACCTCGGCCTCCTGGCCTGGCTGGGCGTCGCCCTCTGGCTCGTGGGTCTGTTCTTCGAGACCGTCGGCGACGCCCAGCTCGCCCGGTTCAAGAAGGACCCGGACAACCAGGGCAAGGTCATGAACCGCGGGCTCTGGAAGTACACCCGCCACCCCAACTACTTCGGCGACGCCTGCGTCTGGTGGGGCATCGCGCTCGTCGCCGCCGAGACCACCGCCGGCCGTTGGGGACTCATCGGCGCTCTTGTGATGACGATCCTGCTCCGCAGGGTGAGCGGTGTGGTGCTGCTGGAGAAGTCGCTGAGCAAGCGCAAGGAGGGCTACGCGGAGTACGTGGCCCGCACGAGCCCGTTCTTCCCCCGTCCCCCACGCTGAGGTCGGTCAGTCGGTGCCGGGTCGGCGACGGTCCTCGCCGCTGCCGTCGCCCTTCTTGCCCGGCGGCATCGCCAGGGCGATCTCTGCTGCGGACGGCTCGTGCGGCTGACTCGCCTCGGGCGGCAGCAGGGCCATGATCGCCTTCATGATCTTCTTCGTGTCGGCGTCGGGGTCGCGATGTGCCAGCTTCACCGGCGGCCCGACCGTGATCGTGATGGTCGGCGGGGTCACCACGTTGAGGACGTTGGGGACACGCGCCGAACGCGGCCAGACCTTCTCGGTTCCCCACAGGCCGACGGGGATCACCGGAGCGCCCGACATCGCGGCCAACCGTGCCGCGCCCCATCGTCCCTTCAGCACAGGGTCGTAGAACGCTCGACCACGCGGGATCGTTCCCTGCGGCATCAGCGCCACGAGGTCACCAGCGCCGAGCGCATCTGCGGCGGCCTGCAGCGGAGCGTCGCTCCCCGTGCCGCGCTCGACTCGGATCCCGCCCATCGCCGAGGCGAGTTGGCCCACCACCGGTGCGTCGAACACTTCCTTCTTGCCCAGGAACCGCACCGTTCGATCGGTACGAGCGATCGTGAGCGCCAGCGCCGCAGGGTCGAAGTAGCTGCGGTGGTTGCCGACGATGATGGCCGGGCCCGATGCCGGGATGTGCTCGGTCCCTTCGATGTGGAACTTGGCGTACGGGAAGAACAAGGGGTGGGTGAGCCCCAGCGCGATCCGCTGCAGCTCGATGTTGACGACGGGCAGGCGCGCCATCTGCGAGCCGGTGCGGGCGCCGGCACCCGACAGGTCGAGGGTCGGCCATCGGCGAGCCGCCGCCATGACCACCATGCGCGGGTCGGGGTTCACGACGAACGGGTGGCCCACCGCCGCCAGCAGCGGCGTGTCGTAGACGCTGTCGCTGTAGGCGTAGCTGTCGCGGAGGTCGACGCCGTTGCGGCGTGCCCACGTGGTGACCGCGGCGAGCTTGCCCGCGCTCCACACGAACGGCCCGTCGAGCGTGCCGTCGTAGGTGCCGTCGGCGTTGACGCCGTACCGGGTGGCGACCACGTCGTCGAGCCCGAGCAGGTCGGCGAGCGGCTTGACCAGGTCGTACGGCGTGGTCGTGGCCAGCACGACGGGTCGCCCGGCCGCACGATGTTCGTCGAACAACGCCGCCGCCAGCGGCTGCACCATGGCGGCCAGGGCGGCGGCGGCACCCTCGGCCGCACGCTGTACGACGGCCCGCGAACGTCCCTTGGCCAGATTCGCGCCCTGGCGGGCGAGTGCCATCGCGGGCAGCGTCTCGCCGACCGTGTTGAACAACCGGTACAGCAGGCCCTCACCGGGGATCGATCGGCTGACCAGCCCGGCCTCGCGCATCGCCCGGGAGAACACCTCGCCGGACGCGCCGGCGAGGAGCGTGCGATCGAGGTCGAAGAATGCGGCACCCTTTGCCTGCGTCATGGACTCACCCTACGGGACGCAGGGCCGCGCAAAACGGGAAAGGCCCCGCTTGGGGGAAGCGGGGCCTCTCAACCTGGAACCCGTGGTTGGGGGAACCACATTGGTGGGTTCTGGTCGAGTGAGCCATTGGGGGACAGCTCACTTCGATCAACATGTGAAAGTATGCACGTGAACAAACGATCTTTCAAGCTGGTTTCCAAGATACTTGGTATCGTTTTTGGAGATGGATCTCCGCCAACTCACCACCCTGGTCGCCATCGCTGATCACGGGTCATTTTCGGCGGCGGCGAGAGCTCTCTACACGGTCCAATCCAACGTCAGCGGCCACATCGCCCGCCTCGAGAAGGAGTTGGGTGTCGTGCTGGTCGACCGACAGCGCGGGGGCCTCACCGAGGACGGCGTCATCGTCGTCGAGCGAGCGCGCCGGGTGCTGCACGAACTCGACGACATCACCGCCGAGATGGCCTCCCGTGGCGACGAGGTGCGCGGCGACTCGCGTCTCGGCGTGATCGGCACCACGGCCCGTTGGTTGCTCCCCCAGTTGCTCGTCCAGCTCAGCAAGCAGCACCCTGGCGTGCACGTCACCGCCCACGAGGGCAACACGACCAACCTCATCCCGCGGCTGGTGGGCCAACAACTCGATGCCGCCATCGTCCACCTTCCCGTCGACGACCCCGAGGTCACGGTCGAGCCGCTGTTCGCAGAGGACCTGCTGCTCCTCGTTCACACCAAGCACCACCTGTCCGGGTTGGATGCACTCCCCCTCGCCGATCTGGCCGGAGAACCGCTCATGCTGCCGCCGCTCGGCACGGCGCTGCGGCGCGTCATCGATCGAGCGGCCAGCGCCGCGGGTATCGAACTGCAGGCACAGGTCGAGATCGACGGGGTCCGGCTGCTCACCTCGTTGGCATTCGAAGGATTCGGCGCGGCCATCGTGCCCGCGACGTCGGTGCCTCGCTGGCTGAAGGGCGACTTCCAGCGCATCGCGATCCCCGAACTTCCGCGCCGTGTCGTCGGCTGGGTCCAGCGTCGCCGGCCGAGTCCGGGGACACCGACGCGGGCGATGTTGAGCGTGCTGCGCGAGGTGGTGGCGACCCAGGGCGAGAAGCAGCCCGGTGTCTATGTCGGCGCGGAGGCATTCCCACTCGGCCGGTCTGTCTAGTCTCTCCTCGATGGCCAACGTCGCGCTGCGCAGCAAGGTCCCCGGCTCGATCCGAACCGATGTCCGCGAGTTCAACGAACGCGACGTCGTCTGGGTCGAGGTGGACGCCTCCGACCGCAAGGGCGCGCTGACGAGCGAGTCCTCTTCGATCCTCGAGCACGCCGCGGTCACCGCACTCGCGGCGAGGGTACCGCTCGTCTGCGTCATGCGTTCGAGCGGCGCCGACATCGTCGAAGGCTTCGCCGCGCTGCACGGATGGGGGCGGGCCGCCAAGGCGCTCACCGACTGCTCCGGCGTGGTGCCCACGGTGTTCATCGTCGACGGACCGGCGGTGTCCGGCCCGGCGCTGCTGCTCGGCATCGCCGATCACGTGGTGATGACCGAGGCTGCATATGCCTTCGTGAGCGGACCGACGATGGTGGCCGAGTTCACCGGTGTGGTGATGGACAACGAGGAGTTGGGTGGCGCAGCCAGCCATGCCCGCTACACCGGGGCAGCCGAGCTCGTGGCGGCGGACCTGTCAGGGGCGATCGAGCTGGCCGGACAGCTGCTGGCCTACTACCCCCAGCACAACGACCAGGAGCCGCCGCTGTGGCCGACCGACGACTCGATCGACCGAGCCGTGCCCGAGGCAGGCGAGCTGATCCCCCCATCGTCGACTGGCAGCTACGACGTACGGGCCGTGATCCGGGCGATCGCCGACGACGAGGACCTCCTCGAGCTGCGACCGCGTTGGGCGAGCAACGTCGTCACGGCGCTCACGACCATCGGCGGCATGCCCGTGGGCGTCGTCGCCAATCAGCCACTGGCCCTCGCCGGCACACTCGACATCCCGGCATCGCAGAAGGCGGCCCGCTTCGTCGCCTGCTGCGATGCGTTCAACCTTCCCATCATCACGCTCGTGGACACCCCCGGCTTCTATCCCGGCAAGGACCTCGAGTGGCGCGGGATGATCCGTCACGGTGCGCAACTCGTGTTCGCGTACGGCCGCGCGACCGTCCCCCGCATCTGCGTGATCCTCCGCAAGAGCTACGGCGGGGCATACATCGTCATGGACTCCAAGAGAATGGGGAACGACCTGTGTCTCGCGTGGCCGTGGGCCGAGCTGGCGGTGATGGGCGCCGGTCAGGCGGCGGCGATCCTCCAACGGCGCGCCACCCCCGATGAACGGGCGCAGTTCGAGGCCGACTACGCCGAGCGACTGCTCAATCCGTACGTCGCCGCCGAGCGCGGCTACGTCGATGCGGTCATCGATCCCGCCGAAACGCGCCAGGTGATCGGCGCCGCGTTGGTCGCGTTGCAGGACAAGCGAGAGCGGCTCGTGACGCGCCCGCACGACAACACGCCCCTCTGACTTCGGTTGGGTCACCCCTCCCTACCTGCCGCTAGTCTCGTCGGCGGGGAGAAAGCCCCACCATCCTCGTGTCACCGAAGGGAACAACATGCCCGACACCATCACCATCACCGACGATCGGACCGGCAAGACCATCACGGTTCCGATCACCGGAGGCGTCTTCCCGGCAACCGCGGTTCGGGAGCTCGATCCCTCGCTGTTCATCTACGACCCTGCCTACATGCAGACGGCGGCGTGCAAGAGTGCGATCACCTACCTCGATGGCGATGCAGGCATCCTCCGGTATCGGGGCTACCCGATCGAGCAGCTCGCCGAGAAGAGCACCTACCTCGAGGTGGCGTACCTGTTGCTCAACGGCGACCTCCCCACCGCTGATCAACTCACGACGTGGAAGGAGGAGGTCACCCTCCACACGTTCATCCACGAGAACATGCGCAAGCGGTTCGTCGACGGATTCCACTACGACGCCCACCCGATGGGCATGCTCGTCAGCGCGATGGCCGCCTTGGGCACGTTCTACGACGACGCCAAGGACATCCACTCCAAGGAGAGCCGCGACAAGCAGATCCTGCGGCTCATCGCCAAGATGCCCACCCTGGCGGCCATGTGCTACCGGTTCTCGGTCGGCCTGCCGTTCGTCTACCCCGACAACGCGCTGTCGTTCCCGGCCAACTTCCTCAACATGATGTGGAAGATCGGCGAGTACGAGATCGACCCCCGCCTGGAGCGGGCCATGGACGTGCTGTTCATCCTCCACGCCGACCACGAGCAGAACTGCGGCACCACCGCGATGCGTGTCGTCGGTTCGAGCCACTCCGACCCCTACACCTCTGCCGCAGCTGCGGCGTCCGCGCTCTACGGTCCCCTCCACGGCGGCGCCAACGAGGCGGTCGTGCGGATGCTCACCGAGATCGGCAGCGTCGAGAACGTGCCGGCCTTCATCAACGAGGTCAAGAGTGGCAGCGGCAGCCGGCTGATGGGCTTCGGCCACCGCGTGTACAAGAACTTCGATCCGCGGGCCACCATCATCAAGAAGACGGCCTACGACGTGTTCGAGGTGACGGGCAAGAACCCGCTGCTCGACATCGCCCTGAAGCTCGAAGAGACCGCGTTGAGCGACCCGTACTTCGTCGACCGCAAGCTGTACCCGAACGTCGACTTCTACTCCGGCCTCATCTACCAGGCGCTGGGTTTCCCCGTCGCCATGTTCACCGTGCTGTTCGCGATTCCCCGCACCGTCGGTTGGTTGGCGCACTGGCAGGAACTCCTGGGCGACAAGGACCAGAAGATCAGCCGCCCGCGCCAGTGGTACACAGGTCCCGAGACTCGCGACTACGTGCCCGTCGGCAACCGCTGAACCAGCGGCCCGTACCACCCGAACAGCAGGACGAGACCGACCACTGCCAGCACCGCCGGCGTGGCGATGTTCGCCGCCCGGCCGATGCGACGCCATGAGGCCGGCACCTTCGGCAACGGCAGGATGGCGATCGCGACGAGCGGCGTCACCACGCCCATGCCGAACGCGGCCAGCAGCAGGGCACCACGAGACACCGAACCCACGCCGCCTGCCGCGGTCAACGCCGCACCCAGGAGCGGACCGACACACGGTGTCCATGCAGCTCCGCAGCCCACCCCGAGCGCGACTGCACGAGGGACCGGCGACGCCGGAATCGCGACCGGGATCCGCCAACTCTGCTGCAGGCGACCGAAGTGGGTCGCCAGGGCTGCCGCCGCGCAGACGAGCAGCAGCGCACCGGCGACCCGTTGCAGGGCAACCGTGGTGTGCACCACCGAGCCGAACGCCGCCACGAGCGATCCCAGGATCGCGAACGTCGTGACCGCCGACGCAGCGAAGATCGCCACTCGTCCCGTGCGACCGGGCCGCCCATCGGCATCGGCGAGCACGCCGAGGTAGCCGGGGACGAGCGGCAGCACGCACGGGCTCGCCGACGCGGCCACGCCGGCGCCGTAGAGCGCCACGGCCGCGACGGCGAACGAGCTCACACGTCGGCTCTCGGGCTGGCGGGATCGACGCCGAGCAGGGCCCGGATCGAGTCCTCGGTCATGTCGTAGCGGCCCTCACCGAGGTGCTTGAGGCGCAGTTGCCCGTCGGTGTCGTAGAGATAGAAGCCTGGCCATGCGTGGTTGTTCCATGCATGCCAGATCGTCATGTCGGGGTCGAGTGCCACCGGGTAGGTGATGCCCTCGCGGGTCACGTAGTCCTGGACGTTGGCGGGGTCGGCCTCGTACGAGAACTCGGGCGTGTGCACGCCGAGGATCACGAGACCGTCCGCCGCGTAGCGGTCGTACCACGCCTTCACATGGGAGAGCGTGTGCTGGCAGTTGATGCAACCGAACGTCCAGAAGTCCACGAGCACCACCGAGCCGTGCAGGGAGGCGCTCGTCAGCGGATCGGTGTTGATCCACCCCGTTGCACCTGCGACGGACGGCAGCGGTCCGGGATCGAGCACCGGGAGGTCCTGCTCGAGCACCACGGGACGGACAGCGTCACCCGCCGCCCCCGACACCTGATCGGGTTTGGTGCGGTGGCTCACCGACACGGCGACCACCGCACCGACCAGCAGCACGGCGAGCATGGCCCACCGGGCCTTGGTGCTCATCGCTCAGCCGCCCGTCGTCTCGGTCATCATCGCGTCCGTGGTGTCGGTCATCATCGCATCGGTGGTGTCGGTCATCATCGCGTCCGTGGTGTCGGTCATCATCGCATCGGTGGTGTCGGTCATCATCGCATCGGTGGTGTCGGTCATCATCGCATCGGTGGTCGGGGTGGCGGGGCTCTTGGTGCTGTCGCTGCCACAGGCGGCGATGCTCATCGTGCTCACGGCGAGCAAGGGCAGCAGGATCAGGCGGTGGGGAACGTTCACGGAGGTCTCCAGTTCGTCGGGTCGGTGCGAAGCAACAGGGTCGTCGTTCGCACCACGATGATCAGATGCAGGCCTTTCGGTGTGGCGACGGACCGAGAAACATCCACGAAACTCTCCTGCACATCCATTCACAGGGGTTCGCATCCTCCGTATGGTGTGCGGCGATGGCAGCACCCCGCATCCTGGTGGTCGACGACGAACCGACGGTTCGTGAGGTCGTCGCGCAGTATCTCCAGCGTGACGGCTACGAGGTCATGGAGCTCGATCGCGGCGATGCCGTCGACGACGCGGTCACCAAGTTCCAACCGGATCTCGTCGTGCTCGACGTGATGCTGCCGGGCGCCTCCGGCCTCGACTTCCTGCGCCGCAGCGGCCCGAACAGGGTGCCGGTGATCCTCCTCACGGCGCGAGTGGACGAGGCCGACCGCGTGCTCGGACTCGAGTTGGGTGCCGACGACTACGTCACCAAGCCGTTCTCGCCCCGCGAGCTCACCGCCCGCGTCCGCAGCGTCTTGCGCCGGGCACAGTCGACACCCACCGCCGTCGACGTGTTGCAGTTCGACGGATTGCAGGTCGATCTGAAGGCCCGAGAGGTCACCGTCGGGACCGGGCCCGGTGCCGTCACCGCGTCGCTGACGGCGAAGGAGTTCGACGTCCTCGCCTTCATGGCCCAAGCGCCGCGGCAGGTGTTCTCGCGCGCCCAGCTCCTCCAGCACGTGTGGGACTCCTCGCCCGACTTCCAGGACCCGGCCACGGTCACGGTGCACGTGCGCCGCCTTCGCAACAAGATCGAGACGAATCCCGACGAGCCGCGCTGGATCACCACCGTGTGGGGTGTCGGGTACAGGTTCGAGCCATGAGCGCCCGCCTGCTGCTGTGGCTGACCGGCCTGGTCCTCGGCGCCATCGTCCTCGCCGAAGTGCTCCTCCAGCCGCCGAACGGCGACGAACGGTTGCACCTCATCATCATCCTCGCCGCTCCGGCCGTGGTGGCGGCCGCCCTCGTCCCGCTGCTGCGCCGGTGGGTGTCGAGCAGGGCGAGCGTGGCCGGTGCCGCTCTCGTGGTCGGGTTGTGCTCGCTCGCGCTCGGCGCCGTCACCACCTCCGCCGCATCGAACGCGATGTTCCTCTCCTCGCACGACTATCGGTTGTTCCTGGTCGTGCTGATCCTGTCGTGCGGGATCGCGCTGGTGGTCGGCACGCAACTGACCCGGCCCCTCGCCCGCGACATCGCCCGTCTCGGCGAGGTGGCCGAACAGGTCGCAGCCGGTGATCTCACCGTGCGCACCGGGATCCGGCGCGTCGACGAGGTCGGGCGCACCGCCGCCGCCGTCGACGAGATGGTGTCGACGCTGCACGACGCCGCCGTGGAGCGCGAGCGACTCGGCGCTGCCCGGCAGATGCTCTTCACGAGCGTCGGCCACGATCTGCGCACCCCACTCGCTGCCATTCGGGCGGCCGTGGAGAGCCTTCAGGACGGCGTCGCCACCGATCCCGACCGATACATGGGGATCATCGGCAACGAACTGATCAACGTGGAAGCGCTGCTCGATCAACTCGTCGAGTACGCGCGCATCGAGGCTGGTGCCCGGCCGAGCGCGACCGAGACCGTCTCGGTGGCCGAGGTCGCCCACGAGGCGGTCGAAGCACTCACCCCCCTGGCCGAGCGCCGCGGGGTCCACCTGCATCTCACGTCCGACGGGCCGGCCTTCGTGAACGCCACCGCACTCGACATCGGTCGGGTCTTGCGCAATCCGATCGAGAACGCCATCGGGCACTGCGTCGCCGACGGCAACGTCCGACTCAGCGTCACCACGGCTGCCGACGGAGTCTCGGTGCGCATCCTCGACGACGGACCCGGCTTTCCCGCCGACTTCCGTGCCCACGCATTCGACCCGTTCACCCGCGCCGACCCGGCCCGTACGACCCGCACCGGTCATGCCGGCCTGGGCCTCGCCATCACTCGCGCCCTCGTGCAGCAGCACGGCGGCCGTGCGTGGTTGGGCGACGGTCCCGGCGGCGACATCCGACTCTGGTTCCCCCCGAAGGAGCACTCATGAACACCTCATCACCCGGTACCCCGAGCAGATCCATCGGAGCCATCGCCGGCTTCGTCTCCGGCGCGCTCGCCGTCACGACGGGCATGCTCGTCGCGGCGATCACCGACGTCGTCTCGCCCATCGACGCCGTCGGGAGCGAGGTCATCGACCGAGTCCCACGGTGGGTCAAGCAGTTCGCCATCGACACCTTCGGCTCCAACGACAAGCTCGCCCTGCGCGTGGGGATCATCAGCATCCTCGCCGTCGCCGCCGTGGGTCTGGGCATCGCGTCCGTACGGCGGCCCGTCGTCGGCATGGTCGGCTTCGGCGTGTTCGGACTCGTCGGCGCCGTGGCCGCGATGCACCGGCCCGGCGAAGGCGCGGGCGCTGCGGTGCCCAGCCTGCTCGGTGCTCTGCTCGGCGGCGTCGTGCTCCATCGTGCGCTCCAGCCCAAGCCGATCGAGACGCCCGGACCGTCCAAAGCGCCGCTCGGCTGGGATCGCCGTCGATTCCTGGCGACGAGCGGTGCAGCCACGATCGCCGCGGCCGCCGCCGGCGGGGTGGCGCGTGCACTGGACAACCGCCGGATCTCCGACATCCGCGAGGCCACCAAGGCGCCCCTGCCCACGGCGGGTGCTGTGGACACGATCCCTGCGGTGCCCGATGCCGCGACGCTCAGCCCGACGTCGCCGTTCGTCACGCCGAACTCGGACTTCTATCGCATCGACACCGCACTCTCCTTCCCCCGCGTCGATGCGGCGAAGTGGAAGTGCGAGATCAAGGGGATGGTCGATTCGCCCTACAGCTTCACCTACGACGAACTCCTCGCCATGCCGCAGGTCGAGCGGGTGGTCACCCTGTGCTGTGTGTCGAACGACGTGGGCGGTCCCTACATCGGGAACGCCGTGTGGCGCGGCGTGCTGCTCCAGGACATCCTCGACCGTGCCGGCGTGCAGGACAGCGCCGAGCAGGTCTACAGCACCAGCCAGGACGGCTGGACGTGCGGGTTCCCCGTCGAGGCGGCGTTCGACGGTCGCGATGCGATGATCGCGGTCGGGATGAACGGCGCCACGCTCCCCCTCGAGCACGGCTATCCGGCGCGCCTGGTCGTGCCCGGCCTGTACGGCTACGTGAGTGCGACGAAGTGGTTGAGCAAGATCGAGCTGACGACATGGGATCAGCAGGGTTACTGGGTGCCGCGCGGATGGGGTCGTCTCGGGCCGATCAAGACCCAGTCGCGCATCGACGTGCCACGCAACGGCAAGACGATCGAGGCGGGCCCGCAGAAGATCGCCGGCGTCGCCTGGGCGCAGCACCGCGGCATCGAGAAGGTCGAAGTCCGCATCGACGGCGGCGAGTGGCAGGAGGCGCGGCTGGCGACGGACGTCTCCGACGACGCCTGGCGCCAGTGGGTCCTCGACTGGAACGCGCCCGCCGGTGACTACAAGATCGAGGTCCGCGCCACCGACAAGACCGGCGAGACCCAGACCGAGGAGCGCACCCCCGTCGCACCCGACGGTGCCACCGGCTACCACACGATCAAGTGCAAGGTCCGCTGACCCTTTCCGGGTCCGGCGATGCTCTCCGGCTGCGGGTGGAGGGACGGCTGGTGAGGGCTACAGGGTGATGAGGATCTTGCCGGCGTTCGCGTTCGCTTCCATGTGCGCGTGCGCGGCGGCGATCTCGGCGAAGGGATAGCGGCTGTCGATCACGGGGCGAAGCTCACCGGCGTCGAACAGCGGCAGCATCTCGGCGGCGAATCGACGGGTGACGGCCACCTTCTCCTCCAGCGGACGCGTCCGCAGCGTGGTGCCCACCCAGGTCGCCCGCTTGCCCAGCAGCAGTCCGACGTTGACGGGCGTACGCCCTCCACCCATGAGGCCGACCTGGACGATGGTGCCCTTCACCGCGACGGCCTGCAGGTTGCGGTCGACCTCGTCGCCGCCGATGACGTCGAGCACCGTGTGAAAGCCGCCGGGCACGGCGGCGACGGCATCCGCCAGCCAGTCGTGGGGCGAGCGCTCCAGCACGAGGTCGGCACCGAGTTCGCGGCAGAGATCTGCCTTGCCCGACGAGCAGGTGACCGCGATGCGAGCTCCGACGGCCTTCGCGATCTGGATGGCAGCTGTGCCGACGCCGCTGGCACCGGCGTGGACCAGCGCCCATCGACCGCTGGTCAGTCCTCCCTGCAACACCAGCGCATCCCACGCGGTCAGGAAGACCTCGGGGATCGCCGCGGCGTCGACGAGGTCGAGTCCGGCCGGCACGGCCAGCAGCTGACGCTCGTGGGTAGTGATCAGCTCCGCGTAGGCGCCGCCCGCCTCGATGCCCATCACTCGATCTCCCACCGACCACATGCTCGCCCGCTCCCCGACGGCGGCGACGGTGCCGGCGAACTCCAGGCCGGGGATCTCCGGCACACGGCCCCGCGGATCGGGGTAGAGACCCATCCGCTGCAACAGGTCGGCGCGGTTGAGTGCCGTCGCCGCCACGCGCACCAGTACCTCCTCAGGACCGGGCACCGGGTCCTCGACCTCGACGATCGTGAGCACTTCGGGACCACCATGGGACTGCAGGACGACGGCGCGCATGTCGCCCAGTCTCACACGCCCGCTCTAGAGGTGCAGTACGAAGGCCAGGCCCTTGATGCCGTCCCAGTCCTCGTCGTGCTCTGGGTCGCGTTCGAACCCCAGGCGGAGATACATCCGCTGCGCCCCCGGCATCGATTCGAGCGTGTGGATCCGCAGCCGACGGTGATGCGTGCGCTTGGTCTCGTGGATGCACCACTGCACCATCGCTTCGCCCACACCCTGTCCCTGCACCGAGGGATCGACGCCGAAGTAGCGGAAGCTGGCGGCCTTGGGGTCGTCGAACTCGGCATGCGGGTTGTGGTGATCGGGCACGTAGGTGAGGCACCCGACGAGGCGGTCGTCGAGGAGCGCCACCACCACCACGGCCTCGTGCGCTCGACCGGCGACGTCGCCCAGCACGGCGTCGTAATAGGCATCACGGGGGTAGTCGGGCAGGGCGAAGTAGGCGGCCTGCACGATGGCACCCGCCCGGGCGAGATCGTCACCCGGGTGGCTACGACGAACGACGACGCTCATGACGGCCACGCCTCGCGCAGCTTCGCCGCCGAGAACGACAACGGTTCGGGCAGCGTGCGCGCCTCGGCGACCGCCGTCATGAAGTTCCCGTCGCCGGACCACCGCGGCACGACGTGGACGTGGAGATGCTCGCTCACACTCCCGCCCGCGGCGCGTCCCAGGTTGATCCCCACGTTCACACCACCCGGCCGGTACGCGCTCTTCACGGCGATCACCGCCGTGGTCACGGTGGACCAGACTTCGGTCGCTTCGGGTGCGGTGAGATCTTCCAACGTGGCCACCTCTCGGTACGGGAGCACCATCAGGTGACCCGACGTGTACGGGAACGCGTTGAGGATGACGAAGGTGAGCGGGCCTCGATGCACGATGTGGGCCTCCTCGTCGGACATGCCCGACTCCAGGATCTGGGTGAAGACGCTGCCCTGGGCATCCGGCGACCGGCCGCCCGCCTCGTTGACGTACTGCGCACGCCATCCGTTCCAGATGCGGTCGAGTTGAGTCACAGGTCGAAATTAGCTGGCCGAGCACGAATCGACGCGATACGTTCCCGTTCGTCAGGTCCGGTGCGCCGCGAGCGCGTGAGAAAGGAGGCAGTGTCATGACCATCGCCTCCGTGTTCCGCGCCCCCGTTCTCATCTAGGCACCGACGCGCTGTCGGTGCCGAGTCCTCTCCACCGCACCGACACCACAGGAGCCCACCGTGGCCAACAACCACCGCTCGCGACGCCGCTTCGACGACGACCTCGACGAGTACACCCTTTCCCTTCCCGTCATCACCCCCGAGTCCGACGACCCGGAAGAACCCAACTGGAGCACCTATCCCGACGCGTCGCACGGCCCGTCGCCGATCCCCGACTGGGTCATCACGGCCCCCGGCGCGATCGACACTGACCTCGGCGTCCTCAAGAGCGGCAAGGAAGCCGACGTCTCGCTCGTGCGTCGAGCCGACGACGACCGCGAGATCCTCATGGCGGCCAAGCGCTACCGGGACTCGCATCATCGGTTGTTCCACCGCGATGCCACCTACCTCGAGGGACGCCGAGTTCGCCGCAGCCGCGAGACCCGTGCGATGGCCACCCGCACCGAGTTCGGCCGCGAGCTCATCGCCGGCCAATGGGCGGTCGCCGAGTTCGCCGTGCTCTCCCGACTGTGGTCGGCCGGCGCCGCCGTGCCCTACCCGGTCCAGCTCATCGGTACCGAACTGCTGATGGAGTTCATCGGCCATCCAAACGGCACGGCGGCACCTCGGCTCGCCCAACTCCGGCCCGAGCGTGCCGAGGCCCGAGACCTGTTCGGCCAGCTCCGCGATGTGCTGTTCACGCTCGCCCTCGCCGGGTATTCGCATGGGGACCTGTCCGCGTACAACGTGCTCGTCCACGAGGGCCGGTTGGTCCTGATCGATCTTCCGCAGGCGGTCGACCTGGTCGGCAACCCGCAGGGGTTCTCGTACCTGGACCGCGACTGCCGGAACATCTGCGAGTGGTTCAGCGCGCACGGCCTGCCCGTCGACGCAGACGCGCTGCGCGACGAGTTGCTGCAGGCGCTGCCGCTCAGGTGACGGCGAGCTGCGCGTCGACCTCGGCGCGGAGCCGATCGACGAACACATC
The DNA here is from genome assembly GCA_963720695.1 of uncultured Acidimicrobiaceae bacterium. Lineage (GTDB taxonomy): Bacteria > Actinomycetota > Acidimicrobiia > Acidimicrobiales > Ilumatobacteraceae > UBA668. The sequence goes on along the minus strand of CAVRGG010000001.1, from coordinate 845,257 downwards.
GAGACCCACGCCACGCTCGACGTCGCCCCCGCGCGGGTTGACGCCGAGTGTGCCTGCGGCGACGTCGTCGTCGCCCACGACCAGCACGTACGGGATCTTCTCCATCTTGGCCGCGCGGATCCGCTTGCCGAGCTGATCGTTGGCCTCGACCAGGTCCGTGCGGAATCCCGCCTCCTGGAGCCGCTCGGCCACCTGTTGGGCATAGCCGTGGTGTGCCTCTGCGACGGGGAGCACCCGCGCCTGGACCGGCGCCATCCACGTCGGAAACGCACCGGCGTAGTGCTCGATGAGCACACCGAAGAACCGCTCGATCGAACCGAACAGCGCACGATGCAACATGATCGGACGGTGCCGGTTGTTGTCGGCCCCGACGTACTCCAGCCCGAACCGTTCCGGCAGGTTGAAGTCGCACTGGATCGTGCTCAGCTGCCACGTCCGGCCGATGGCGTCCTTCACGTCGATGTCGATCTTCGGCCCGTAGAAGGCCGCGTCGCCGTCCTTGATCTTGTACGCGAGGTCGTACTTCTCGAGCGACATGCGCAGCGCCTCGGTGGCGCGGTCCCAGTTCTCGTCGGTGCCGACGTACTTCTCAGGATCCTTCGTGGACAGGTTGGCCGTGAAGTCGGTGAATCCGAACGCACGCAGCACGCTCATGACGAAGTCGAGCAGGGAGATGATCTCGTCCTGCAGTTGATCCTCGGTGCAGAAGATGTGGCTGTCGTCCTGCGTGAACCCGCGGATCCGCATCAGGCCGTGGAGGGTGCCGGCGCGCTCGTACCGGTACACCGTGCCCAGTTCGAACAGCCTCAGGGGCAGCTCGCGGTAGCTGCGCTGACGACTGTCGAAGATGAGGCAGTGCATGGGGCAGTTCATCGGCTTCGGGTAGTACGTGCCGTTGTCCATCTCCATCGGCGGGTACATCCCGTCCTTGTACCAGGACAGGTGACCGCTCGTCTCGAACAGGTTGCCGTTCGCGAGGTGTGGCGTGAACACGAACTCGTACCCGCCATTGAGGTGCCGCTCGCGGCTGTAGTCCTCCATGACCTTGCGGACGATGCCACCCTTGGGGTGCCACACGGCGAGCCCGCCGCCGAGCGCCTGCGGGAAGCTGAGCAGATCGAGTTCGACCGCGAGCTTGCGGTGGTCGCGCTTCTCGGCCTCCTCCAGACGGTGCAGATGCTCCTCGAGCGCGGCCTTCGACTCCCACGCCGTCCCGTAGATGCGCTGCAGCATCGGGCCCTTCTCGTTGCCCCGCCAGTAGGCGCCCGCCACCTTCATCAGCTTGAAGTGGCCGAGGCGGCTCGTGCTCGGTACGTGCGGGCCTCGACACAGATCGACGAACTCGGGTGTGTTGCGGTAGACGCTGATGGTCTCACCGCTGCCGATCTCGCCCGCGTCCTCGCTGTCGGCCGCGCCGGTGGACACGCGCTCGATGATCTCGCACTTGTACGGCTGGTCGGCGAACACCGCGAGCGCTTCTGCGGCAGGAAGTTCGTCACGCACGAAGGGCTGGTCGGCCTTCATGATCTCGCGCATGCGAGCTTCGATGGCCTCGAGATCGGACTCCGTGAACGTGCGCCCGTCGGGAAGTTCGAAGTCGTAGTAGAAGCCGTCGGTGATCGCAGGTCCGATCGAGTACTTCGCACCGGGGAACAGTTGCGTCACCGCCTGCGCGAGGACGTGGGCCGTGCTGTGGCGCAGGACATGTCGACCTGCCTCGGATTCGGCCGTGACGATCGCCACCGTGGCACCGTCGGGCAGGGCGCGGCCGAGGTCCCACTCCTCACCGTCGACGACTGCGGCCACCGCGGCCTTCGCCAGCCGGCTCCCGATGGACTCCGCCAGGGTGGTCGCAGTGGCACCCGCGGAAAGGGAGCGCTGCGAACCGTCTGGGAGGGAGATCGTGATGTCGGCCATAGGCCTCGAAGTCTATGGCCGCCCTCCCCCACAGCCGGAGACTTTTCGACCGCCTACTCGCCTGCGGCGACGCTGGCCACCATCTCACGTTCGACCACGTCGCCGACCGTGCCGACCTTCGCGGCAACGGTGGGCTCGGTCTCGGCGGTCTTACCGGCGTACACGTTCCGGTACTCCTGGCCGGTGAGCTCACGGATCTCGAACATCAACTCGTCGGTGATCTGACGCAACACGAGGTGGTCGTCGCCGCGATCCTTGTACCGACCGACGTTGATCGGGCGACCGATGCGAATGGTGCACTCCTGCCGCAAGCGGGGGAACTTCGCGTCGGGTGGTTGGATCTCGCGAGTGCCGACGACGCCGACGGGGAAGATCGGGCAGCCGACCGTCATCGCCAGCCTCGCCGCGCCGGTGCGCCCCTTGTACAGGTAGCCGTCGCGACTCCTGGTGCCTTCGGGAAAGATGCCGAACAGCTCGCCGCGCCGCAACACGGCCTCAGCGGTGGCGAGCGCCGCCTGGCTCTTGTCGCCGCCCGACCGATCGATGGGGATCATGCCCAGCATCGGGAACAGGAACTTGGTCTTCCAGGAGTCCATGTACTCGGCCTTGCCGACGAAGCTGATGTTGCGCGGGACGTGCAGCATCAAGAACGCGGAGTCGAGGAAGCTGACGTGGTTCGGCGCCAGGATCGCGGGGCCCTCGGCCGGTAGGCGCTCGAAACCCTCGAGGTGGAAGTGCCAGAGCTGCTTGGACACGGGACGCACGGCGCGACGGAATCGGGTCTGTGCCTTTCCCGCGCCCTGTGCCTTCACCCGACGAACACCCCCAACGACATGCGCGGATCATAGCCACGACGGGTCGGTCAGAGTTGCACGCCGAGCAGCGACGCCGCGTCGTGCACTCCGAATCCCTGCCCCGCAGCGGCATCGATCGCGGCGATGGCACCTGGCGTGTCGAGGTCGTCGTCGAGGGCTGCTCGAACGTCGTCGATGACACCACATTCGGCATGGCCGCCCTGTCGCCATGACTCCAGCCGAGCGGCATTGCGTGGCATCAGCGAGTCGTCCCACTCCCACTCGCGTCGGTAGTGGTGCTCGATGATCGCCAGCCGGATCGAACGAGGATCCCAGGTGGCGCGCAGCGCATCGACGAACACGAGGTTGCCGAGGCTCTTGGACATCTTGTGCCCGTTCATGTACACCATCGCCACGTGCATCCAGTGCTTGACGAACGGTTCGCCGGTGGCAGCCTCGCTCTGGGCGAGCTCGCATTCGTGGTGGGGGAAGATGAGGTCGCTGCCCCCGCCGTGGAGATCGATCGTGGTGCCGAGCTCGCGCAGGGCCAACGCGCTGCACTCGATGTGCCAGCCGGGCCGACCGGGACCCCACAGGGTGTCCCAGCTCGGCTCGTCGGGCGCCGACGGATGCCACAGCACGAAGTCGAGCGGATGCCGCTTGTTGGGATCGTCGACCTGACCACCGCGCTCGCGGGCATAGTCGATCATCTCGTCGTGGCTGTAGTGGCTCAGCGAGCCGAACGTCGGGAACTCGGTGACGTCGAAGTACACGCTGCCACCGGCCTCGTAGGCGAAGCCCCGGTCCAGCACCATGCCGATGAAGCCACGGATGTCGGGGATGGCCGACGATGCACGCGGCGTGCTGTGCACCGGCAGTGCGTGGAGCGCCTCCATGTCTCGTTCGAACCTGGCTTCTTCGCCGGCCGCGAGATCGAGGTAGTGCACGCCGAGCTCGCGCGCCTTCGCGAACAACGGGTCGTCGACGTCGGTGACGTTGCGCACGCACTTGACGCTGTGTCCCCGGTCGATCAGTCGCCGTTGGAGCACGTCGTACTGGATGAAGGTGGAGGCATGTCCGAGATGGGTGGCGTCGTACGGCGTGATGCCGCAGGTGTACATGAGCACCTGTTCCCCCGGCTCGAACGGCACCACGGCCTGGCGGGCGGTGTCGTACAGGCGCATCGTCACGAGTGCGACGCTACCGGCTCACCGTCTGCAGCGGCGGGCTTGGGTGCCCGCGGATCACGCCTGATCCCGGTGAGTTTGGGTGCCACGCGAGTCTTGTAGCGGACGTTGAGCTGCAGGAGCACCGCGGTGAAGGCCTCGATCGCCATCGCGTTCGACAGCTCACCAGAATCGAGCGGTCGGCAACCCGGGATCTTGGCGACGATCTCGCTGATCGTGCGCACGGCATCGGCGTCGTCGCCACAGATGAGCACGTCGCTGTCGATCGGTTCGCCGATGTGACCGAGCTCGGTGGCCGGCAGGTGGTGGAAGGCGGCCACCACACGGCATCGGGGCATCGCCGCCTGGACGTGCGCCGCCACACTGCCCCTCGGCGGGACGAGCGGTTGGAACTCGTGCCCCACCCGCACCAGCGCGTTGGCCATGCTGACCAAGATCTTTCCCTCGAGTGCTGCTTCGTTCTCCTGGGCCGTGGTCGCGGCCGAGTCCCACGGAGTGGCGATCACCACCAGGTCGCACGCAGCGGCAGCCGCGTTGTCACCGAAGCTCAGCAGTGGCGCCAGCGCCGGCCACTTCTCGACCTGGCTGTCGCGGGCTTCCATCGCTCGGTACTTCGATCGCGAACCGATGACCGCCTCGTAGCCCACCGACGCCAACCGCGCCGCGAGTGCAGAGCCCGCCGGGCCGGTTCCTCCCAAGATGCCGATGCGCATCGGGTCAGCCTTGCACACGCGGTCGGTCGAATCGAAGGCCACTTCGCCGGCCGGATGCCGCACCGTGAGTACGATCAGGCGCATGGGTCTCCTCGACGGCAAGAACATCGTGATCACCGGCGTCCTCACCGATGCCTCGCTGGCCTACGGTGTCGCGGCACTCGCTCAGCAGGAGGGCGCCAACATCGTGCTCACGGGCGCCGGTCGAGCGCTGAGCCTCACCCAGCGGACGGGCCGCAAGCTGCCCTCACCGGTCGACGTCTACGAACTCGACGTCACCCAGCCCGATCACCTCGTGGCCGTGCGCGACGAGTTGGCGGCCAAATGGGGCAGCGTCGACGGTGTGCTGCACAGCATCGGCTTCGCCCCCGAGGCCTGCCTCGGTGACGACTTCATGGCGCCACAGTGGGCCGACGTGTCGGTCGCCCTCCACATCAGCGCCTATTCCCTGAAGGCACTCGCAGAGGCGTTCGTACCGCTGATGACCGCCGGCGGGTCGTTCGTCGGGCTGGACTTCGACAACACCGTGGCGTGGCCCGCGTACAACTGGATGGGCGTGGCCAAGAGCGCTCTGGAGAGCGTCAACCGCTACCTGGCCAAGGAACTCGGACCGAAGGGCATCCGGAGCAACCTGATCGCGGCGGGCCCCGTGAAGACCATGGCCGCCAAGAGCATCCCCGGCTTCAAGAAGTTCGAGGACGTCTGGGACGACCGTGCGCCGCTCGGCTGGGACGTCACCGACTCCAGCGCTGTCGCCAAGGCATGTGTGGCGTTGCTCAGCGACTGGTTCCCGATGACCACCGGCGAGATGATCCATGTCGACGGTGGCTTCCACTCCACCGGAGTGTGAACCACGGAGGGTGCGCGGTCAGGACAGGACCTGGACGACCACGACCACTCCGAGCGGATCGACGACGACGTCGAACGTGTCGCCGAACCCGTACGTCGGCCGCATCGTGGTGCTCACGACGGCACCCGCGGCGAGGTCGCGGACCGAGTCACCGATGGTGACCGACGCCGGGAACTGGGACACGTTGCGCACCGCCAGTCGCTGCGTGCCGAGCAGCCGTACGCAGGGGACGACCGCTCCCGCATAGGTCACCGTGTCGTTGTCGATCGCCAACTCGACGGTCGCCGGCGACGAAGGCGCGTCCACGCACCCCATCATCGGGGGTCCGGGAAGATCGGGCGACAGTGTGCTCTCCGGCGGCGGCGTCGACGCAAAGGGCCCGGTGGTCGGAATTCCGGGCGCGCCGCTCTGGACAGCCGTGGTCGACACCGGCGCGAGCAGCGTCGTGGGCGTGGACGTGGTGAACGGCACTGCGGTGGTGGCCGGTGCCGAGGTGGTCGTCGAGGTGGTCGAGGGCGAGATCACGATGGTCGACGTCGAGACGAGCCCACTGTCGAAGGGCACCAACGTCCCCGTGCCGGCGGTGCCGCCGTCGCTGCACGCCGTCAGGGCCACCAGGAGGCCCACGGCGACGCACGACACTCCGGTGATCAGGGCCGGTCGAGTGGGGGCGAGGCGCACGGCCGAGAGGTTGCCACACGCAGCACCCGCCGCCAAGCCGCGATCGGGCCGCTAGGTTCGCTGGGGTGAATCGCCTCGCCGACGAGACCTCGCCCTACCTGCGCCAGCACCGGGACAACCCTGTCGACTGGTACGCCTGGGGGCCGTCCGCGTTCGCCGCAGCGGTCGAGCGCAACGTCCCGATCCTGCTGTCCGTGGGCTATTCCGCGTGCCACTGGTGCCATGTGATGGCCCACGAGTGTTTCGAGGACGCCGAGACCGCCGAGACCATGAATCGCCTGTTCGTGAACGTGAAGGTCGACCGAGAGGAACGACCCGACGTCGACTCGATCTACATGGATGCCGTGCAGGCCATGACCGGGCGCGGTGGCTGGCCCATGACCGTGTTCCTCACGCCCTCCGGTGACCCCTTCTACGGGGGCACCTACTTCCCCAAGCCGCAGTTCCTGCAGTTGATGGCGGCGATCGACGATGTGTGGCGCACCCGACCGGCCGATGTGCAGCAGAACGTCGCCGCACTGGGAGAGGCGCTGCGCCGCACGGCGACGGTGACGCCCGTCGACGACGTCCCCGGGATGGACCTCGTCAACGCCGGGCTGCACCACCTCGCCCAGACCTTCGACCCTCGATGGGGCGGCTTCGGACCTGCGCCGAAGTTCCCGTCCACGATGAGCCTCGACCTCATCGCCCGCGCGGTGCAGGCGGGAGCAGGCGACGACGCTCGGGTCATCCTCACCACCTCGCTCGACGCGATGGCGAGTGGCGGGATGTACGACCACATCGGCGGCGGGTTCGCCCGTTACTCGGTCGACGAGATGTGGCTCGTGCCCCACTTCGAGAAGATGCTCTACGACCAGGCCCTTCTCGTGCGCGTCTACGCGCACGCCGCGGTCCTGCTCGACGAGCCACGCTATCGACAGGTGGTCGAGGAGACGATCGGCTACGTGCTGCGGGACCTGCGTCATCCCGACGGCGGCTTCTACAGCGCGGAGGACGCCGACTCCCCCGACGAACACGGACATGGGCACGAGGGCCTCTTCCACACGTGGACTCCCCAGGAAGTGCGTGATGTGCTCGGCGATGCCACCGACGCCGTGCTCGAGTGGTACGAGTTCACCGACGCCGGCAATTTCGAGGGCAGGACGATTCCCGCTCGGCTGCACCATCGCGGCGAATGGATGCGCCCACCGCTGATCGAGGTCGCCCGCCAGCGCCTGTTCGAGGCGCGTGAGCAACGCGCCCGACCTGGGCTCGACGACAAGGTGCTCGCCGAGTGGAACGGGCTCATGCTGTCGTCGCTGTGCGAGGCGGCCGCGTTGTTCCAGCGCGAGGACTGGACCGCCGCAGCGATCGCCAACGGCGAGTTCCTCGTCCGGGAATTGCGCCGCCGCGACGGCCGATGGCACCGCTCATGGCATGCGACCGGCACTCCCCCGGCTCGCCACGACGCCCTGGCCGCCGATCACGCCTGTCTGGTCGACGGGTTCACGCGGCTCGCCGAGCTCACCGGCCAGGCCCGCTGGATCGGCGAGGCGTGCCAGGTGGCCGACACCATGCTCGACCACTTCTGGGACCTCGATCGGGGCGGGTTGTTCACCTCGCCCGACGATGGCGAGCACCTGGTCGCGCGGCAGAAGGACCTGCTCGACAACGCCACGCCGTCGGCGAACTCGACCGCCGCCTGGGCGCTGTACCGCCTCGGCGCGCTCACCGGCGAGGCCAGGTACACGAATCAGGCGGATCAGATCCTGCGTCTCCTCGGTCGGGCGATGCCCCAGGCGCCGGGAGCGTTCTCCCAGGCACTCGCCGCCGTCGCCGTTCGCAACGAGGGGACGACCGAGGTCGTGATCACCGGCGAGCGTCGCGACCTGGTGGTCTCGGTCCAGCAGCGGTGGCTCCCCGACGCCGTGCTGGCATGGGGAGAGCCGTACCCGGGTCCACTGTGGGAAGATCGCGGCGACGGGATGGCGTTCGTCTGCCGTGGGCACGTCTGCCAACTCCCGGTTCAGTCCATCGCCGAACTTGCCGATCAACTCCGTTGACCCCACCGAACTGGAGCACCCCATGAAGCGTCCCATCCTCGCACTCGGCCTCGCCGCCACCGCGCTGCTCACGTTCAGCGCGTGCGGCAGCGACAGTTCGACCTCGTCGCCGTCGAAGGCCGGCGCCGACACCACCACCGCAGCAGCCTCGGGCGACACCATGGTCGGCGGCGGCGACATCACGATCCCGAACATCGGCAATCTGACCGAGGAGTGCAAGGCCATCGCACTCTCTTTCAGCAAGGCGATGGCACAGGCGTTCGTGCCCAACGGCCAGTCGCTCGACCTGGAGAAGGTGTTCGGTGACGTCCAGTCCAAGGTGCCCGACGACCTGAAGGACGACGTGGCCGTGATCTCCGCCGCCGTCAGCAGCTTGGCCAAGGTCATGCAGGAGAACGGCAACGACATGACCTCGGGCGCGGTGCAACAGGCGATCCGCGACCTCGGCACGCCCGACGTCGAGGCGGCCTCCAACAACATCCAGGCCTACTTCGACAAGACCTGCCCGAACTAGAGGCCGGAGCGCTCCAGGATGTGCAGGCCGCAGGCGGAGCCGAGGCCGATGACGTGGGCCATGCCCACCTTGGCGCCCTCGATCTGACGGTCGCCCGCCTCGCCGCGCAGGTGGTGGCAGACCTCCCAGATGTTGGCGATGCCGGTGGCCGCGATGGGGTGACCCTTGCTCTCCAGGCCACCCGAGACGTTCACCGGCATCGACCCGGTGCGCCAGGTCGCGCCGCTGTTGAAGAAGTCGGCGGCGCCGCCTTCCTCGCAGAGCATGAGGTTGTCGTAGTGCACGAGCTCGGCGGTGGCGAAGCAGTCGTGGAGTTCGACCAGGTCGAGATCCTGGGGTCCGACCCCTGCGGCCTCGTACGCCTGCCTCGCCGCGTTGCGGGTGAGCGTGTTGACGTTCGGCAGCACCTGGCAACCCTCCTCGTACGGATCACTGGTGAGCACGGACGCCTTGATCTTGATCGCCCGTCGCTGCTGTTCCAGTGACAGCGTCTTCAACTTTGCGTCGCTCACGACCACGGCGGCGGCGGCACCGTCGCAGTTCGCGGAGCACATGCTGCGCGTGTTCGGGTAGGCGATCATGACGTCGTTCATGATCTCTTCGAGCGTCATCTTCTTGGTGTACGCGGCCAGCGGGTTCAGCGTGCTGTGGGCGTGGTTCTTCTCGGCGATCTTCGCGAACAGCTCGAAGCTGGTGCCGCCGTACTTGTGGCCGTACTCCATGCCGACCTGAGCGAACACACCGGGCATGCTCTCGGTACCGATCCGGCCGTCGGTGGCGGTGACCGCACCGAAGCGCCCGGAGGGGACCCACTCGTTCTTGTCGCTCTTGGGGCGGCCACCCGCACCGAGGAGTCCGGCGCCGGCGAGCTTCTCGACCCCGACGGCCAGGCCCATGTCGACCTCGCCCGACTTGACGGCCATGATCGCCGTGCGCAGGGCGGTCGCTCCCGTGGCGCAGGCGTTGGCGACGTTGTAGACCGGGATGCCGGTCTGGCCGATCTGCTTCTGCAGTTGCTGGCCGATGCCCGCGTTGGACTGCATCAGGCAGCCGGCGGCGAGGATGCCCATGTCCTTCATGGTGACGCCGCCGTCCTTGAGCGCCGCCATGGCGGCTTCGGAGGCGAGGTCGACGGTGTCCTTGTCCGGGTGCTTCCCGAACTTGGTCATCGTGATGCCGAGGATCCAGATGTCGTCGCTCATGTCAGTGTCCTTTGCTCAGTCCTGGGGCTCGAAGCCGAAGCCGATGGCCTCGACACCGTTGTCGTCGGTGCCGAGTACGTACGTGGCGAGGCGCACCTTCATCCCGAGATGCACGACCTCGGGTGACGGCTCGCAGTTGATGATGTTGGCGCGAACGCTGGTGCCTTCGCAGTCGATGATCGCCGACACGAACGGCACCGGGACGCCCGGTGCGGCGAACGTGACGATCGAGAACGCCTTCACGATGCCGTCGCTGGACAGGGCGACGTCCTTGAACTCGGTCGCGCTGCAACTCGCGCAGGCGTTGCGTCGGCCGAAGTAGCGGGCGCCGCAGGACGTGCACTCGCATGCCGTGAGGTGAGGGGATTCGTCGAGCACCAAGTAGTCGACGAGGGGGATCTGATTCGCCATGAGCGTCAAGCTAGTCGTCGACTCTCGCCGGGATCGTCTCGGAGCAACCGTCACCAGTGGTTGTGGTGGACGACCTCGACCGTGGACCGACGCGGACGAGTCGTGGCCGACCCGCTGGGGCGGTCCTCGACGGCGCGATGACCGAGCGCCACGGCGCCGACCTGCAGCACGTGCGGCGGCACGCCGAGTTCGTCGAGCGCCTGGCGGGCGTTGCGGAAGATCCCGAAGTACAGCGCCCCCAGCCCACGATCCTGGGCCAGCAACAGCAGGTTCTGGGTCGCCATCGCCGCATCGGTGATCCAGAACGGGACGTCCCAGTTCTCCGCCAGCTCGAGCCCGTGCCCTGCCTTGTCGCCCTCGCTGTACCGCGAGGTGTAGGCGTCGGGATCGGCGAGCGGCAGCACGACGACCGGGGCGTTGAGCACGCCGTCCTGGACCGACCCGAACCACTCGTCGGCACCCGTCGTCCGCCAGAACGCACCGAGTGCGTCGCCGGTGAGCGCGAGGAAGTGGACCCCCTGGCTGTAGCCGGCCGACGGGGCGCGACGGGCGAGATCGAGCAGTTCGACGACGGTCCCTTCGTCGAGGGGACGAGTGTCGAACTGGCGGGTCATCCGTCGTTGACGGATGATCTGGTCGAGCGGGAGGCTCAGCGGGCACCCAGCTTGACGAGATCCTCGGCCATCACCCATCCATGCACGATCAGCGCGCCGCCCTTCTTCAGGTCGACCCCCGCGAACAGGGCCGCGACCTCGGGCTTGACCTTCTCGGGCTTGAGCGTCTCGTGGTCGAGGAAACCGCTCTGGCCGTTGGTCTTGGCCACGAAGGTCTGCTCGTCGTAGCTGCTGTCGACACCGAAGCGCTTGGCAAGGCGACGGCCCCATGCCCGCTCCTCGCCGACGGCGCGGTGACCGGGTCGGGGAATCATCTCGCCGAGCTGCTTGAAGCCTTCGAGCGCACCGGCAACGGCGAAGCGGGAGCCGAGCACGACGTCCTCGTCGGGGAACGCCATCAGCGCCCGGTGGTACGCCTCGTTCATCAGACCCTTGAGGACCTGGTCGCGGCGCGAATTGCGCCTCACGCTCATCAGCCCGAGCAGCACGCACGGGGTGCCGCCGATCCGTTCGAGCGTGGAGAACGTGAAACCGTGCAGCTTGCCGTCGATACGGCACGTGGTGCTGAGCACCCAGTCCTCTTTCGCCTTCGACAGCGCACCGATGTCGAAAGCTCCCCCCATCGACGCCATCTCGTCGAGATCGCCGTCGGTGAGCGCCGCGCAGTCCCTGGTGTCCACCTGGAGGAGTGCCATTGCCCTGAAGCTCCCTGTCGATTCGAACCCACCCTCGAAAGGATGGATGGTTGACCTGAGCTACCTATTCTGCCATGAAAAGGTCGGAATTCCTGCCCCGAAGCTCACAATCGCGTCACAAGACCACCGCATCGTGGCCCAACGCCATGCGCAACTCGCCCACCACACGGTCGAGGTCGACGCAGTAGTCGTCGGCGAGCCGGAGGACCTTTCCCTGCCCGATGTGCAGGTAGACCGGTGAATCGCCGGGGTGTTCACGCAGGATCTTGCGGATCTGGTGGATCTTCAGTTCGTTCAGCGAGGTCGCCGGCACACGCAGGCGCAGCGGCGAGGCGGAGGCGGTGTCGAGGCCCTCGATGATCTGCACGTCCTGGGCCATGAAGCCCAGGCGGGACTCGTCGCGGCGGTCGATCCTGCCTCGGACGGTGACGATGGCGTCGTCGATGAGCTTGTGGCCCTGCTCGGTGAGAACCCGCGGGAACACGGTGACCTCGATCGACGCGTCGAGGTCCTCGAGCACGAACACCGCCATCTGATCGCCCTTCTTGGTGAACTTCCGCGACAGGTTGGTGATGACGCCGCCCAACACGACGATCGAGCCGTCCTCGCGCTCGGCGGCCTCGGCGACGCTGCAGTCGACCTTGCGACGCAGGGCGGCCTCCACCCCGAGCAGCGGGTGATCGCTGACGTACAGGCCCAGCATCTCCTTCTCGAACTTGAGCCGATCGCTCTTGTCGAACTCGAGGGCGGGGATCGCGACCCGTTCGTCGAAGCCGGCGTCGCCGCCACCGGCATCGAGATCCCCGAAAAGGCTCATCACACCCTGGTCGCGTTCTCTGCGTCGGACCAACGTGCCGTCGATGATCTGCTCGAAGACCATCAACAGGCCCTTGCGGGGATGGCCGAGCGAATCGAACGCACCGGCCTTGATGAGCGACTCCACCGTGCGCTTGTTCAGCACGGGTTCGGGCACCCGTTCGGCGAAGTCGTGGAACGAGTCGTACGGCCCGTGCTCGTCGCGTTCTCGCAGCAGGAGGTCGACCAGACCCTCCCCCACGTTGCGAATCGCCGAGAGACCGAACGTGATCGCACCTGGGCTCCCCGCCGGGAGCTCGACGTCGACGGGTACCTCGCTGACCGTGAGGGCCGCGAAGTCGGTGATGCTGCGATTCAGGTCGGGGGTGAGCACCTTCACGCCGTTGGCGCGGGCGTCGCTCAGGTACACCGCCGCCTTGTCGAGGTTGCTCTTCACGCTCGTGAGCAGGCAGGCCATGTACTCGACCGGATAGTGCGCCTTCAGGTAGGCCGTCTGATAGGTGACGAGTCCGTACCCGAACGTGTGGCTCTTGTTGAACGCGTAGTCGGCGAACTTGGCGATCACGTCGAACAGCTGCTCGCCGAGCTCGCGGCCGTAGTTCATCCGCTCGCACCCGGCCTCGAAGCTGCTGCGCTCCTTGGCCATGACCTCGCGACTCTTCTTGCCCATCGCCTTGCGCAGGCTGTCGGCTTCGGCGAGGGAGTACCCGGCGAACTTCTGCGCGACGCGCATCACGCTCTCCTGATAGATCATCAGGCCGTAGGTGTCGCCCAGCACCTCCTCCGCGTCGGGGTGGAAGTACTCGACCGGTTGGCGGTTGTTCTTCCGGTCGGCGTAGTCGTAGTGCATGTTGACGCTCATCGGCCCGGGCCGGTAGAGCGCCAGCACGGCGGAGACGTCCTCGAACGACGTGGGGGCGAGTGATCGCAACAGCGCACGCATGGGGGGCGACTCGAGCTGGAAGACCCCCATGGTGTCGCCGCGGGCCATCAGGTCGAACACGGGTTGATCGTCGAGGTGCACCGTGTCGATGTCGAACTCGGGGTCCTTGGTCGCCCGGACCATCTTCACCGTGTCGGTGATGACGTCGAGGTTGCGCAACCCCAGGAAGTCCATCTTCAGCAGGCCGAGGTCCTCGACGCCGTGCATCTCGTACTGCGTGACGATGGGCGCGTCGAGCGGGTCGCCACCGGCGACCGGCTTGCGTTGGATCGGGAGGTAGTCGGTGAGCGGTTCCTTCGTGATCACCACGGCAGCGGCGTGGATGCCGTCACTGCGCTTGAGCCCCTCGAGCCCCTTTGCGACGTCGACGACACGCTTCACGTCGGGGTCGGCGTCGTACAGCGCTCGCAGGTCTCCGGCCGCCTTGTACCCGTCCGCGTACTTCGGGTTCTGCTCGAAGCAGTAACGCAGGGGGGTGTCGCGCCCCATCACGAGGGGCGGCATGAGCTTGGCGACCTTGTCGCCCATGCCGTACGGGTAGCCGAGGACGCGTGCCGCGTCGCGCACGGCGTTGCGCGCCTTGATCGTGCCGAACGTGATGATCTGGGCGACGTGGTCGCGCCCGTACCGCTCGGCCGCGTACCGGATCATCTCGTCGCGGTAACGGGAGTCGAAGTCCATGTCGATGTCGGGCATCGAGATGCGGCTCGGGTTGAGGAACCGTTCGAACAGCAGGTCGTACTTGATCGGGTCCAGTTCGGTGATGCGCAGGCAGTAGGCCACGGCGCAGCCCGCGGCCGAGCCACGGCCGGGACCCACGCGGATGCCCGTGTCCTTCGCGTGCTTGATGAGGTCCCAGACGATGAGGAAGTAGGACGCGAACCCCATGTTCTTGATGACCTGGAGCTCGTACGCGATCCGCTCGACCGCGCTCTGGGGCAGCGTCTCGCCCCACCGCAGCTTGGCACCCTCCCACGTGAGATGGTCGAGGTACCCGGCGTCGTCGGTGAAGCCCTCGGGGATCGGGAAGTTGGGCAGCAACGGCTTGCCGAACTCGATGTTCACGTCGCAGCGCTCGGCGATCCAGAGCGTGTTGTCACACGCCTCGGGGAGATCGCGGAACAGGTAGCGCATCTCGTTCGCCGTCTTGAGGTAGTGCTCCTCACCCTCGAACTTGAAGCGCTTCGGGTCCGACAGGACGGCCCCTGTCTGGACGCAGAGCAGCGCACTGTGCGCCTCATGATCGTCGCGGTGCACGTAGTGCGAGTCGTTGGTGGCGATGATCGGCGCACCGATCTTGCGGGCGATCTCGATCAGCTTCGGGTTGGTGTCGCGCTGGGCCTGGAGGCCGTGATCCTGCAGCTCCACGAAGAGGTTGTCGCGACCGAAGATCTCCTGCAGGCGACCGGCCTTGTCGAGCGCGCCCTTCTCGTCACCCTGCAGCAGTGACTGCAGCACGTGTCCGCCGAGGCAGCCCGTGGTGGCGATGAGCCCGTCGTGGTACTTCTCCAGCAGCTCCCAGTCCATCCGGGGCTTGTAGTAGTAGCCCTCGAGGAACGCGAGACTCGCCAGTTGGATGAGGTTGCGGTACCCCTGATCGGTCTCGGCGAGCAACGTGAGGTGGTAGTAGAGCTTCTTGCCACCCTCGGTGTCGCCGCCGGAATCGTCGACGCGCCCTCGGCGAGCGGGGCGTTCGCGACGTGAGTCGTACGCCATGTACGCCTCGGTGCCGATCACGGGTTTCACGCCCTGCTTGCGACACTCCTTGAAGAACTCCAGGACGCCGTACATGTTGCCGTGATCGGTGATGCCCAGCGCCGGTTGGCCGTCCTGTACGGCCTTCGCGACGAGTTCGTCGAGACGTGCCGCCCCATCGAGCATCGAGAACTCGGTGTGGACGTGCAAGTGGGTGAACGAGTCGCCCACGGGCGTCTACCTCCTCTGGATGTTCGGATGACACGGATGTGATTCGGACGTCGACCCTAGCACCGGATCACAGGTAGGTCCCCGGGCGCTCGTTCGTGTCGATGGGCGCCTGCCCCATCGAGCCGGGGGGAAGCTGGCGCATCTGCTCGAGCTGCTGGCGGGCCGCCAGCTGCTGGGCGAACAAGGTGGCCTGGATGCCGTGGAAGAGGCCCTCCAGCCACCCCACGAGCTGGGCCTGCGCGACGCGCAACTCCCCCTCGGACGGTACCTCGCCGTCGCGGAAGGGAAGGGCCAGCATGTGCAGCTCCTGCTGCAGATCCGGCGACAGCGCCTCGCCCACCTCCACGATCGATCGTTCGTAGATCTCGGCCAACCGCTCGCGACTCGCTTCGTCGAGCGGGCTCGTGCGCACCTCCTCGAGGAGCTGCTTGACCATCGAGCCGATGCGCATCACCTTGGCCGGCTCGGTGACCGTCTCGGTCGGGGCCTCCGTGGGTGCCACCTCATCGGGCGCGCTCGTGACGGCGTCGGGTACCTGTGCTTCATCGGTCATGAGCGCTCCTCTGCGGGATCGGGTCGAACGGTCAAGTGGTCGCTGCCAGCAGCGGTACCAGCATCTCAGCAGACGTGAGGGAACCGTGTCGACACACGAGCGGGAAGGGTCCGCCGTCAGCCGGGTCGTCGAAGCTGACCGGCGCGTGCGCGACCAGGCCGACGTCGCCGTAGCGGGCCGCGATCGGAGGGCTCACGACGGGGCCGAACCAGCCCTCGTCGATCATCTCGGCCCGGCTGCGCACCCAGGCGACATCGCTGTGGTGCGCCGTTGCCACCTCGAGGAGCTCTGCGGCGGCGCCGGGGCGGGCGTGAAGCCACCGGAAGCGTCCCTCTCCGCTCTGTGAGCGGGTGAGGCGCAGCACGTCGGGGTGCGGGGGCAAGGTGTTCGTCCCCACGTGCACCTGGCCGTGGTCGGCCGTGACCAGCAGCGCCGCGCCCGACGGGAGCCGGTCGATCACGTCGGCCACCAGGCGATCGGCGGCGACCAGCTCCGCGTCGTAGAAGGGACCGAAGCCGCGCTCGTGGGCGATCTTGTCGATCCCGTCGTAGTAGGCGTACACGAACCGCTCCCCCGCCGCCAACAGGTCGCCGACGATCACCGGCAGGCTCGAGGCAGCCCGCCAGCCCCTCGGGGTGCTGCCGCGCAGATGGGCTTCGGTGAAGGCAGACCCCTCCAACTCGGCCTTGCTGACCACCGGCACCGGCTCGCCCATGAACGGGGCGAAGGACTGAGTCCGACGCGGCTCGACCTGACGTCGCGCGTCACCGGCGGCCGTGTGCCAGCGCAGCACGTTCATCACCTCGCCGGCGATGTCCATCCGATACCCGACGATGCCGTGCTCACCCGGCGTGAGTCCGGTGGTGATCGAGGTGAGCGCGGTCGCCGTGGTGGACGGTGCGACGGTGGTGATCGGACCACCTGCCATGGCGCTCAGCGTCGGCGCGAGGGCCGCGCGAGCCTGCAACTGCTCCCACCCGAGACCGTCGAGCACGAGCAGCACGACCTGACGCGCGCCGGCAGCGGCGGCGGGCATCCACGACGGCGAGACCACCCCTGGGGGCGCCAACACCGCCGGCACGATGCCGCGCACGTTGCCGCCGGAGTAGTCGGGAAGGACGAGGGGTGGTGTCACGGTCCGGTCAGTCCACCACGACGCGACCGGCGCGCGCCATTCAGATGTCGTCGCCGACCCCCGGCGGTCGCCGCTGACGGCCGACTGCGGCCTACGATGGGTTCGTGCGAGTTTCCAGCAAGGGTGACTATGCGTGTCGGGCACTGCTCTCGCTCGCGCTGCATCAACCCACGCCGGGGCCCACATCGGTTCGAGACATCGCCGAGCGCACGGGGATTCCCCAGCCGTATCTCGAGCAGATCCTCCTCGCGCTGAAGGGTGCCGGCCTGGTGCGCTCGAAGCGCGGCGTCGGCGGCGGCTACGTGCTGGCCCGGCCCGCCTCGGAGATCCGCATCAGCGAGATCCTCAGCGCGGTCGACGGACCCATCAGCCTCGGTGATTTCGGCGAGCCCCACCAGGACGGCGCGTGTGACCACGAGGGTCAGTGCGTCCTGCTCGCCATCTGGAAGTCCGCCGGCGAACAGATGCGCCTTCTGATGGACGTGTTCACCTTGCAGTCCGTCGCCGACGCAGCGCAGGGAACCGGTCCGTGGCCGGAAGCTCGCTTCACCGCGTCGCTCGACGTGTGACTCCGAACTCCTCGAACTAGGGCTCGAGCGCGGCTTCGATGGTCGCGAGATCGTCGGGAAGCGGTGAATCGAACGCCAGCGGCTCGTGGGTCACCGGATGGGCCAGTTCGAGTCTCGCCGCGTGCAGGAACGGTCGTGGCGACGCGATGCCGCTGCGAACCCCGCCGTACGTCGCGTCGCCGACCACCGGGTGGCCGATCGCACTGAGGTGCACGCGGATCTGGTGGGTGCGGCCCGTCTCCAGACGGCATTCGAGCGCGGCCGCGAGCGTGGGGCTGCGGTACTGCTGCAACACCTGATACCGAGTACGAGCCGGCTTGCCGTCGACCACGACCGCCATGCGCTGCGGGTCGCGGTGATCGCGCCCGATGGGTGCGTCGACCACACCGTGCGGATTCGCCGGGTGACCCCACACCAACGCGCGGTAGACGCGCCCGACGTCACGGTTCGACAGCGCGTCGACGAGCTCGTGGTAGGCCCGCTGGGTGCGGGCGACCGCGAGCAGTCCCGAGGTACCGAGGTCGAGGCGATGGACGATGCCGGGGCGGTGCGACTCCCCCACCTCGGCGATCTCCGGGTAACGCGCCAACAGCCCGTTCACCAGGGTCCCATCGGGATTGCCGGCGCCGGGATGCACCACGAGTCCAGCAGGTTTGTCGACCACGATGAGGTGCTCGTCCTCATAAACCACGGCGAACTCGATGTCTGCCTCGGGCTGGGGCAGGACCGGAGGGGGCAGCAATGACGGATCGACCGACACCACCTGCTCCTGCGCCAGTCGGATCTTGCCCACGGACTGCGCGACACCGTCGACCGTCACCCCGCCGGCCGCCAGCAGCACCTGGGCCTCGCTGCGGCTGCACTCCGCCATGAGGGCGACCACGCGATCGAGTCGCTCACCGGCCAATGCATGCGGGATGGTCTCGACGATGATCACGATCGTGACGCCTTTCGGCCGGAGAAGATCGTCCACAGCACGAACAGCGCGCCACCGACGTTCACACCCATGTCGGCCACGTTGAAGATCGGGAACCACTGGAAGTCGATGAAGTCGATGACGGCCCCGTCGAGCCACCCTTCACCGCGGAAGATCCGGTCGGCGAGGTTGCCGAGTGCGCCACCCATCACCAGGCCCGCGGCGACGGCGAGCATCCGGCTGTGATTGCTGCGGACCGACACGGCGATCACCACGACCACGACGAGCGCGGCCAAGCCGATGACCGGCCCGATTCCCTGACCCTTGGAGAACGCCATCCCGCTGTTGAACGACAGGTTCCACTGCAACGTCCAGATGACGTGCTGTGGTGGCTTGCCCTCCAAGGCGTTGAGCGCCCAGTGCTTGGTGACTTGATCGAGCAGCACCACGAGCGCCGCGATCGACAACGTGACGCGGAGTTGCGCGGTCGAGGCCTGCGGCTCGGTGATGTCGGCTGCGTCGGTGTCGCTGAGGTCGCCCTCGGTCATCGGCGACCGATCCCGCCGACCTTCTCCTCGACGAGGACCGTTGCCCACGGGATGGCCTCGAGCCGCTCACGAGAGATCGGACGACCCGATTCGATCGAGTAGCCGTACGTCCCGTCGAGCAACCTGAGCAGGGCGGCCTCGATGTCGGCGACCGTCTGGCGCGCCTGCGCACTCAGGGCCAGATCGCGCTCCCGCTCGACGACCATGGTGTCGCCCTCGCCGCCCTCGTCGTCGAACTGCACGTCGCCCATCTCCTGCTCCTCGATGAGCTGATGAGCCTCGTCCTCGAGGCGATCCGCCTGACCGACCAGCGATGCCTTCTCCTGCAGCAGCAGCGCGCGCTGCGCCGTGAGGAACTTGGCATCGAAGTCCTTGGTGTAGGCGATGCCTTCCTTGGTGACGCCGCGAACCACGGGCTTGTCCGGCACGACCTTGCCAACGGCCGCAGCCTTCTTGGCCGGGGCCGCCTTCGCCGCAGGGGCCTTCGTCGGCACAGCCTTCGCCGGGACAGCCTTCGTCGGGGCGGTCTTCTTGGCCGCAGCCTTCTTCGGCGGGGCGACCTTCTTCACGGGGGCGGCAGCCTTCTTTGCGGGCGTGGCAGCCTTCTTCGCGGGCGCTGCCTTCTTGACCGGGGCTGCCTTCTTCGCCGGGGCCGCCTTCTTCACGGGCGCTGCCTTCGTGGCAGGGGCCTTCTTGGCGGGCGCTGCCTTCTTCACGGGCGCTGCCTTCTTGGCAGGGGCCTTCTTGGCGGGCGCTGCCTTCTTGACCGGGGCGGCTTTCTTCGCCGGGGCCGCCTTCTTCGCGGGTGCCTTCTTGGCCGGGGCCGCCTTCTTGGCAGGGGCCTTCTTCGCGGGTGCCTTCTTGGCCGTGGCCATACAGCTCATCCTCCGTCGTCCGGGGTGTGGTCCGGTGTAACGGCGGGATGCTATCGCTGTGGTGCCCCGGACGGGCCGATCCATGGCAGCAGTCGATCGGCGACGAGCGCCGGCGAGAGGTCCACGAACAGCACCTTCGACCGCGCCGCGCGCCCACTGAGCACCTCGATGTCCCGCGTTCGCAGTCCGAGAAGCCTCGCCAGCACCTCCCTGACCTCGTCGTTGGCACGGCCGTCGATCGGCGGGCTGCACACCCTGATCCGGAGCTCACCGCCATGCAGCCCCATCACCTTGGCAGCGCTGGATCCGGGCACGACTCGAACGGCGACGGCCGCACCCTGCTCGTGCGGACGAACGGGATCGCCGTCGATCAAGTCGCCACCGTGACGGCGATGTGGACCGGTTCGCCGTCCAACTCGCAGGTCGGCGCTCCGGTTCCCCACGTGAGCGTGGTGGCCAAGGTGGCATCGGTGAGCAGGTGCTGGAAGGCAACGACCTGTCGACGAACCGACTCCGGTACGCCGAGTGTCAGCGAGATGCGGTCGCTGACCTGCAACCCGGCGTCGCGGCGAGCTTGTTGGACGAGCCGGATCACGTCGCGGGTGACACCCTCTGCCTCGAGCTCGGCGGTCAGCTGGGTGTCGAGCACCACCACGCCGTTGCCACCGGACAACGGGGCACTCGCCCCATCGCCCTCGACGACGAGCTTGAGCGAGTACTCGCCGTCGAACAACGCGATGCCCCCTGCCACCACCCCGTCGTCGGTGCGCTGCCAGTCGCCGGTCTTCACCGCCTTGATCACCTGCTGCGTCTGACCGCCGAGACGCGGCCCGACGGCTGCTGGCACGACCTGGAGGTCGAAGGTCGCCACAGCGGCGACGTCGTCGGTGAGCTCCACCGACTTCACGTTCACCTCGTCGGCGATCAACTCCGTGAACGGAGCGAGGCGCTGCGCTCCGGCGACGGCGACCTTCAGGCTCGACAGGGGCTGGCGCACCCGTCGCTGATGCGCCTTGCGCAGCCTGAGCGTCGCATTGCAGACGTCGCGGGCGAGATCCATCGACTCGACGAGGTCGCGGTCGGCGGGGATGAGGTCGACGGACGGCCAGTCGGTGAGGTGGACGCTGCGCTCCCCGGTGAGGCCTCGGTACACCTCCTCGGTGACGAGTGGCAGGAGCGGCGCCAGCACTCGCGTGAGCAGCGACAGCACCGTGTGGAGCGTGTCGATGGCCGCCTGGTCGCCCGCCCAGAAGCGGTCGCGGCTGCGCCGCACGTACCAGTTGGTCAGCGCGTCGAGGAACGAGCGGACCGAGCCGCATGCCGCGAACAGGTCGTACGCGTCGAGCGTCTCGGTGAGCTCGGCCACCAGGTCGTGGGTCTTGGCGAGGATGTACCGATCGAGCACGTCGGAACTGTCGGTCCGGAACGAACCTGTCGTCCCCGCGGCGTTGGCGTACAGCGACAGGAAGTACCACGTGTTCCAGATCGGCAGGATCACCTGGCGCACCGTGTCACGGATGCCGTCCTCGGTGACCATGAGGTCGGTACCGCGCAGGATCGGTGAGCTGAGCAGGTACCACCGCATCGCGTCGCTGCCGTAGGTGTCGAACACCATCATCGGGTCCGGATAGTTCTGCAGGCTCTTGGACATCTTCTGCCCGTCGTTGCCGAGCACGATGCCGTGGCTCACACACGTGTTGAAGCTCGGCCGGTCGAAGAGCGCCGTGGCGAGCACGTGCAGGGTGTAGAACCAGCCGCGCGTCTGCCCGATGTACTCGACGATGAAGTCGCCCGGGTAGTGGCCCTCGAACCATTCCCTGTTCTCGAACGGGTAGTGCACCTGCGCGAAGGGCATCGAGCCGCTCTCGAACCAACAATCGAGCACCTCGGGAACACGTCGCATCATCGAGCGACCGGACGGGTCGTCGGGGTTCGGCCGCACGAGATCGTCGACGAACGGGCGATGCAGGTCCGTGACCGCGACACCGAAGTCCGCTTCCAGCTGCTCGATGCTGCCGTAGACGTCGAGACGCGGGTACTCGGGGTCGTCGCTGCGCCACACCGGGATCGGCGAGCCCCAGAAGCGGTTGCGGCTGATGCTCCAGTCGCGTGCGTTGGCCAGCCACTTGCCGAAGCTGCCCTCCTTGATGTGCTCGGGGACCCAACGGATCTCCTGGTTGAGCTCGACCATGCGATCCCGGAACTTGGTGACCTCGACGAACCAGGAGCTGATGGCCCGGTACACGAGCGGCTCGGCACACCGCCAGCAGTGGGGATAGCTGTGCTGATACGAGTCGTGACGAACGACGACGCCCCTCGACTTGAGGTCCTTGATCACCTCCGGGTTCGCGTCGAAGACGTGCACGTGTGCCCACGGGGCGACCTCGGCGGTGTACCTGCCGTGCTCGTCCATCGGGCACACGGTGGGGATGCCCACCGCGTTGCAGGCGTTCTGGTCCTCCTCGCCGAAACCCGGCGCCATGTGGACCACACCCGTGCCGTCCTCGGTGCTGACGTAGTCGGCGGCGAGCACGTGGAACGCGTTCGGCGTGTCGGCGAAGAACGGGTACAGAGGCTTGTACCGGCGCCCCACGAGGTCGGCGCCGGTGAGGGTCCCGACGTGGGTGGCCCCCGCCAACTCCTTCTCGTAGGAGCCCAGTCGCGACTCCGCCAGGATGTAGCGCTGCCCGTTCTCCTCCATCACCGCGTACTCGATCTGCGGACCGACGGCGAGCGCGAGGTTGGCCGGCAGCGTCCACGGCGTCGTGGTCCAGGCGAGCATCTTCTCCCCCGACTCGAGGTCGAACGCCACCGTGAGCGCCGGATCCTGGCGATCGCGGTAGACGTCGTCCATCCGCGTCTCGGTGTTGCTCAGCGGCGTCTCGCAGCGCCAGCAATAGGCGAGCACGCGGAAGCCCTCGTAGACGAGACCCTTGTCGTACAGCGTCTTGAAGGCCCACATGACGCTCTCCATGTACGGCGTGTCGAGCGTCTTGTAGTCGTTGGCGAAGTCGACCCAACGAGCCTGGCGGGTGACGTAACGGTGCCAGTCGTCGGTGAAGCGCAACACGCTCGTCCGGCACGCGTCGTTGAACTTGTCGATGCCGAAGCGGGTGATCTCGGGATGCCCGCTGATGCCGAGCTCCTTCTCCGCGACCACCTCGGCGGGGAGTCCGTGGCAGTCCCAGCCGAAGCGCCGGTGCACCTGTTGCCCGCGCATCGTCCGATACCGGGGCACGGCGTCCTTCACGAAGCCGGTGAGCAGGTGGCCGTAGTGGGGCAGGCCGTTCGCGAACGGTGGCCCGTCGTAGAACACGTACTCGTCGTCGCCATCGCGACGATCGATCGAGGCCTGGAAGGTCTGGTCACCTTCCCAGAACGCGAGCACCTCGCGCTCGAGGGCGGGGAACGAGGGTTGGGGTTGGACGTTGGGATAGCTCACGGTTGCTCCTGGTGCGACTCGCCCAGGGACGAGCCGATGCCCGCGGTACCACCCTGCTTGCGGCGACCCTCGGATCGCCGCCACTCGTGTTCGCCAGCGGTGTCGGGCTGGACCCGTCCGGTTCTACTGAGCGCCACCGGGGTGAACGCCGTTCTTCCGAAGGCTCGGAGGTGATGGCCTCGTCGTCGCCGTGAGCACCCATGCTAGCGGTGGCGGCTCACCCGGTCACTGGAGTTCTTCGCCGTCGATGTGGAACGGGTCCACCTCGGGTTCCGGCGACGGCTGCACGGGCACCTCGGCCGTGACGTGCTCCATCTCCGGGAACGACGGCTGGGTGCTCTGGCTGTTGGCCACTTCCTCGTCGAGCATCCGCCACACGCTGTCGTGCGCGTCGGGATCCGACGACAGCGCCATCGCGGCGATACCGGGCTGTGAGGTCGGCGCGGGATCGGCCGGCGCGGGGTCGGCCGTCGGCTCGACGGAGGAGCGGTCGTGGTCCGGTGCGTCCATCGCCACGGTCGCATCCCCGGCACCGGGACGGAACGGGTCGACGGCCGAGTCGTCGTCGATCAACTCGACCGCAGCCGGTTCCGGCGCGATCGGTTGCAGCGACGCCGGCAGCGGATCGGCCGAGGCGGACAGCAGCGGACGGCGCATCTCGCCGAGACCGCCGGGAACGCGGTCGACGAGCTCGTGCAGTTGCACTGCGGCGTCGCGAAGACGCTCACGCTGGGCTTGGAGGTACTGCTCGAGGTGGTCGACATCGGCGAGCAGGAAGTCGCGCCGGGCGAGCAGCGCCTGCACCTCGTTCTCCGCACGGACCTTCTCGTCCTCGGCCGCGCGCCGAGCCTCGAACCGTGCGTCGTCGACGGTCTTGGCCGCCATGTTGCGCGCCGTGTCGAGCACCCGGCCTGCCTCGTCGCGCGCTTTGACGACGATCTGATCCGCCTCGACCCTGGCCTCGGCGACGGTGGAGTCAGCGGTCCGCTGGGCCAGGAGAAGAGTGCGGCTGATCACCTCGGTGTCCCCCGAATGCGAGGCCGCCTGCGGCTCGCGCGCGTTGCTCGACACCTGCTGGGAGACTTCCTGCAGCTTGGCGACCGCGGCGCGGGCGCGGGCCTCCATGGCCGTTGCCTGATTCTGCGAGAACTCGACGGCGGTGGCGACCTGTTCCTTGAAGGAATCGACCTCGGCAGGGTCGTAGCCCTTCTTCACCACTTTGAAGCCGGTGCTGCGGACGGTCTGCGGGCTCATCTCCATGCGACGATGTTACGCGCAACAGCGAGCCGGAACCGGCGTTCTCGAACTACGCCCCGTAGTCCCCGTCGTCGTAGCCCTTGTCGTACCCGGCTTGGCGCGGGATGGGCTTGAGCAGGTACACCCCGGAGGCGACCTTCTCCATGCTCCCGTTGAGTGCGTAGCACAGGCCGCTGGCGAAGTCGATGAGGCGGCGAGACACCTCGCGGTCGGCGGCCTCCAGATTCATGATGACCGGCAGACCTTCCTTGAACTTGTCGGCCAACTCCTGCGCGGAATCGAAGCGGCGCGGCCGCACGGTGTACGGATCGCTGCCGTTGGCAGCGCCGGCCGACTGGCGTGGCGCCGGCGCCGGGCGAGGATTGATCGGGCGTGGCTGGACGTTGCTGTCGTCGGTGGGCGGCACCGGACGGCGAACGGTGACGTCGGGCTCGCGGAGCGGATAGCTCGGTCGCGAGGTGGCCGGACGCACCTGCGGCTCGGGCTCGTAGTCGTTGCTGTACCCCCCGCGAGGGGCGCGACCGCCGTCGTCGCGCGTCGATCGCGGCGCACGCGCGGGCCGCTCGGGTTCGGGCGCGACTTCGTAGTCGTCGTAGGCATCATCGGGCCCGAGGCCCAAGTAGTCCATCGCCTTTTTCCACATCGACATGCGCGCTCCTCCTGCAGGCCGCAGGCTATCGCACCAGCGTGCTCCACGGGGGACGAGCGCCGAACAGGGCGCTTCCCACTCTCACCTGGGTGCTTCCCTCTTGGACGGCGACCTCGAGATCGTCGGTCATCCCCATCGACAACACGGTCAGTTCGAGTCGGTCGAGCAGTGCGCGCACGGCACGAAAGCCCGGCCGCGCCTGTTCGGGTGTCCCCTCCGTCGGGCCGACCGTCATCAGTCCCGCCACGTCGAGCCCGGCGCCCCGCGCGGTGTCGAGCAGAGATGGCACCTCCGCGATCGGGCACCCTCCCTTGCCGGGCTCGGCCGACGTCGACACCTGCAGCAGGACCCGCGCTCCGGGAACCCGTTTGGCGAGTTCGGCCACGAGCGCGGGCCGGTCCACCGTCTCGTACACCGACACGATCGGCGCGAGCAATCGGACCTTGTTGGTCTGCAGCTGACCGATGAAGTGCACACCGAACGGCACCGGGGCGGTGCCGAACTTGGCGACGACCTCCTGGGCGTAGTTCTCACCGACGGCGGAGCACCCTGCGCGGTGCGCCGCCCAGCACGCGTCGATGTCGAACATCTTGGTGACCGGCAACACCGTGACACCCACTCCCCCTGCGCGCACGATCCGCTCCTGCACGTGTGCCAGGCGTTCCGCCACCAGTTCGTCGAGTGGCGCCCATCACTGCTCCATCATGCGCACGGTGACGACCTGTCGCTGCAGTTCACCGCGCCGATGGGAGAAGTACCACTGCGGATGGTGCCGAGTGCAGAGCGAGACGTCGGTGAGCTCGACACCGACGGAGCCCAGTGCGCTCCGCACCACCGCGGGCATCGACAACGCCGGGGTGCCACGACGGGTCGTCGCCACGACGCTCGCTCCGAACCTGTCCCGCATGGCCACCAGGTCGGCCTCGCCGAACTCGTAGCAGCACGGATGGATGCACGGACCGAGCACCGCCCGCACGGGACCCGGTCCCATGGCGCGCGCTGTGGCGTCCAGCACACCCGCCAGCGCACCCTTCCACCCTGCGTGTGCCACCCCCACGACGCCGTCGCCGACGAGCACGACCGGTGCACAGTCGCCGACCCAGACTGCGAGCACGACCCCCGCCTGTCGGGTGATCGCGCCATCGCCCTCCGCGAGGTCGTGTTCGCCGGGGCGGCCCACGACGACCACGCGGTTCCCGTGCACCTCGTCGAGTTGCGTCCACGCTCCCGGCGTGAAGGACTGGCGACGATGTTCGAGCACGCGTGGGTGGACATCGATGTGGAAGTCGCCATCGGCGACCGTGCTGCAACGGATGTGCGCGACCCGCGACCCGCAGGCCATGGCCAGCGAACGCGGCGGTGCCGGCGTCACCCGCCCGGGATCACTTCAGGAACGAAGGGACGTCGAAGTCGTCGTCGCCGTCGTCGAGCGGATCGCTCGGCTCGTCGGCGAAGAGGTCCTTCAGCGACGCCGTGGGCTTGGTCGCGTCGGGAACCGCCTTGACGATCGGGCGGGTGCCGCCCTGTCCGGCGGCGCTGTCCCAGCGGTCGAAGCCGGCGGCGATGACGGTGACCTTGACCTCGTCGCCCATCTCGTCGTCGATGACGGTGCCGAAGATGATGTTGGCGTCCTGGTGGGCCACACCGTGGATGATCTCCGCGGCGGCGTTCATCTCGAACAGGCCCATGCTGGAGGGACCGGTGATGTTGAGCAGGATGCCGCGTGCACCGTCGATGGCGGCTTCGAGCAGCGGGCTGCTGATGGCGGCCTTGGCCGCGGTGACCGCCCGGTTCTCGCCGCTGGCCTGACCGATCCCCATCAGTGCCGAACCTGCTGCGGAGAGGATCATCTTGACGTCGGCGAAGTCGGTGTTGATGAGGCCGGGCGTGGTGATCAGGTTGGTGATGCCGGACACGCCCTGGAGGAGGACCTCGTCGGCCATCTTGAAGGCGTTGAGCACGCTGGTCTTCTCGTTGGCGACCGTGAGCAGCCGATCGTTGGGGATGACGATGAGCGTGTCGACCTTCTCCTTCAGCCGCTGCACACCGGCATCGGCCTGCACGGCACGGCGACGGCCTTCGAAGCTGAACGGACGGGTGACGACACCGATGGTGAGCGCACCCATGCTGCGGGCGACCTCGGCGATGACGGGAGCCGCACCGGTGCCCGTGCCGCCACCTTCGCCGGCGGTGATGAACACCATGTCGGCACCCTTGATCATCTCTTCGATCTCGTCGCGATGCGTCTCCGCCGCATTGCGGCCGACCTCGGGGTCGCTGCCTGCGCCGAGGCCGCGAGTGAGATCACGACCGATGTCGAGTTTCACGTCTGCATCGCTCATCAGCAGCGCCTGGGCGTCGGTGTTCACCGCGATGAATTCGACGCCTTTCAGCCCGGCGTCGATCATGCGGTTGACGGCGTTCACGCCACCGCCACCAACGCCGATCACCTTGATGACGGCGAGATAGTTCTGGGGAGCGGCGGCCATCAGAGGCACCTCCGGGGTTCGATGTGGAAAAAGATGTGTGTCTGCACGGCTCTACCTGCTGGTTCGGCACGATCGTAGCCAACATGCCGCGCCGCACGGGTGATCCGCCTGGATGTGCCACGAGGGTAGCGCTCCCACGGGCACGATCAGCAGTAGACGACGCCGACCTCGGTCGTGGACACGTCCAGCGCACAGACCTTGTCCAGACCGCCGCGCACCTGCTGGAGCAGTCTGGCCAGCTTGTCGTCGAGCGCCGTGTCGTCACCGAAACGGACCTCGATGGTGCCCTTGTCGGTCGGATCTCCGTTGCCGGCGAGCGACATCGACAGCGTGCCCGTCCCCGAGTCGACCCCGATGGAACGCGTGATCGAACGAATCTCCGGGGGCAGCGCCAGCACCAACTGGGCGGCGCTGGCATACGGCCCGCCGGCGAACTGACCACGTTCGGTGTCGGGGTTGTCGCCGGTGATCAATGGATACGCGATGGGCTGCCCCTGGATCACGTCGAGGACCCGGCCCTGGACGTCGATCACGCGGAACTGCTGGTCGCCTCCCTGGAACGTGGCGACGGGCCGCCGCTCGCGTATGTCGATCGTGACTCGATGCGGGAAGTCGGTCTCCACCCGGGCGCTCTCCACCCACGGCACCTGCTCGAGTCGCCGTTCGGCAGCCTGGGTGTCGACCAGCAACACCGGGTCGCCCTTCATGGAGTCGATCACCGACTGCAGGACGTCGGGGTCGGTGTAGACCGCACCCTGCACGGAGACGTCGCGGACGTCGAAGATCGGCGACGCCACCGTCGCGACCGCGGCGATCACGAGCAGCGCCACGACCGCGGCGACGACCGTCCAGATCAAGCGTCGCCGGCCCTCGGCTCGGCGGGTGGCGATGCGGCGAGCCCGCATCCGCGGATCCATGTTGCCGCCGCTGCGCGACGAGGGAGCCTCCACGGGCGCGGTGCCGTCGTCGAGGTCACCGATGACCACCGTCGAACGCTCGCCGCCTGTGTCATCGGTCTGGCCCCCGCCGAAGCGTTCTTCGAGTTCGGCATCGAGGTACACCGTGTCGGGTTGCTCCTCGTGCGTGATCACGATGGTCCGCCGCGCTGTGTCCGGCTCCGGCTCGGGTTCGGCCTGCGGTGCCGGCTCGTCGTCCGGCTCGTCGTCCGGCTCGATCAGGTGGACGTCGAGTTCGTCGTCGTCGACGATGTCGTTCGACTCATCGTCGTTCAGTGCATCGTCGTTCAGTGCATCGTCGTGCAGTGCATCGTCGTGCAGTGCATCGTCGCCCGGTGCATCGTCGTCCGCTCCGTCGGGCACGTCGGTGAGGCCGAGCAGCCGGTCGATGGACGGATCGTCGAAGCGATATTCCGTCGGCGTGTCCTCCTTGGAGAACGCCGCCATGAGCTCGTCGAGCACCGCATCGGGGACGTGCTCGGGCTGGGGATCGGGTTCCGGTTCGGTCACAGCGACACCCCCTCACGGTGGTCGGGCTCGACGTCGTCGAAGCCGATCATCCGGACTTCGCTGCGCAGCAGGAAGCCACTGTGCTCGTACACCTCGGTGCGGACGTGCTCCATCACGGCGCGCACATCGGCCGCCTTCGCGCCCTCGACCGCCTGGATGAAGTTGGCGTGCTTCTCGCTCACGACGGCGCCACCGATCCGGAAACCGCGCAGACCCAGCCCGTCGATCAGCTGCGCCGCGGCGAGCTCGCCGGGAATCGGGTTGACGAAGACCGACCCTGCGTTCTGGCCGCCGGGCTGATGCTCCCGACGCCAGCGGACGATGTCGGCCAGCACTCGTTCGGAGGCGCTCGTGTCGCCTCGCGCCAACTGCAGCGTGGCGTCGATGACCACCTGGTGGTCTGCCAGGTCCGAACCGCGGAAACGCAGCCCGAGGTGCTCGGTCTCCACCCACGCCAGTCGCTCTCGGTGGAGGTCGACGACGTGCACCCCCACCAGCGAGGCGGCCATGTCACTGCCGTGCCCACCGGCATTCATCCGAACGGCGCCGCCGACGGAGCCCGGGACGCCGACGGCCCATTCGAACCCGACCAGCCCGGCCGCCGAGGCGCGCCGCGCGAGCACGGGAAGGGCCACACCGCCGCCTGCGACGACCCGCGTGTCCTCGAAGGAGATGGTGTCGTCGAACGTGCCGGAGTCGTCGGGCGTGGCGGAGTCGCCGAAGGCGACCAGCGACACGACGATGCCGGGATATCCGGCGTCGGCCACCAGCAGGTTGGAGCCGCGCCCGACCACGAGCACGGGGAGTTCTGTCTCACGCATCGCACGCGCCACCAGCATCAGGTCGGCGACGTTGCGAGGCATCGCGAACACTGCAGCCGCACCGCCCAGCTTGTAGGTCGTGTGCGGCGCGAGGGACTCGTTCGCCGTGGAGAACGCCTTCAGGATGGTGAGCGCCCGCAACTGCCGATCGGGAAGGCTCATGAGCCGAGCCGCTCCCGTCGGTCGGCACGACGCGCCTGCACCTCGTCGGGCAGCGTGGCGATGTCGCCACACCCCATCGAGATGCACACGTCACCCTCGACGAGCTGTGCGGCGAGGTAGTCGACCAGATCGGCGCGCTTGGGCAGCCAGAC
The DNA here is from genome assembly GCA_963720695.1 of uncultured Acidimicrobiaceae bacterium. Lineage (GTDB taxonomy): Bacteria > Actinomycetota > Acidimicrobiia > Acidimicrobiales > Ilumatobacteraceae > UBA668. The sequence goes on along the minus strand of CAVRGG010000001.1, from coordinate 814,918 downwards.
CAGCCGGGTCTCAGGGTGTGCATCGAGCACGGCGTTGACGACGAGCTTGCCCGTCACCCCGGGAATCGGGACCGTGCCGGACGGGAAGATGTCGGTGAGCACGACCAGGTCGGCATCCGTGAACGCGTCGCGGTACTCCTGCCACATCACGGCCATCCGATTGAACCGGTTGGGCTGGAAGACCGCGACGACCCGTCGCCATCCGTCGCCGCTGCCCTTCGCGGCGGCGAGCACCGCGGCGATCTCGTTGGGCAGATGGGCGTAGTCGTCGACGAGGGTGGCACCACCGTCGACGGCGCGGATGTCGAAGCGCCGGGCGACGCCGCCGAACTTGGAGAGCGCCGCAGACGCGACCTCGAAGGGCACACCGAGGCTGACCGCCATGGCGATCGCGCCGGTGGCGTTGCGCACGTTGTGCACGCCACGCAACGGCAGCGACACCGTGCCCAGGAGGTCACCGTGGTGGCGCACCGCGAAGGAGAAGGCGCCACCCTCGGGCCGGATGTCGGTGGCCTGGAACTCGGCGTCGTCGGACGTGCCGTACGTGATCGCGTCGTGGGCGGACGGCGAGCGCGGCGCAGCGGGGGTCGTCGATGCACAGCACCTTGGGGCCGGGCACCTGCGAGAGGTAGCGGTCGAAGCCGTCGATGATCGCCTCGTAGGTGCCGTAGTGGTCGAGGTGGTCGACCTCGACGTTGGTGAGGATGGTGCCATGCAGCGGCAGTTCGAGGTGGGTGCCGTCGCTCTCGTCGGCCTCGACGACCAGCCATTCGCTGCCGGTCCACTGGGCGCCCGTGCCCATGTCGGTGACGTCGCCTCCGATCACGAAGTTCGGACGCCATCCGGCCTCGGCCAGCATCAACATCAGCATCGACGTGGTGGAGGTCTTCCCGTGCGTCCCGGCGACGCCGATCGACTTGGCCTGGGCACAGATCGACGCCAGCATCCCGGAGCGATGCAGGGACATCACGCCGATCCGCTGCGCCTCGTCGAGCTCGATGTTGGTGGCAGGGATGGCCGTCGAGTAGGTGATCGCGTCAGTGCCGTGCACCACGGCGCGGTCGTGGCCGACGTGCACGGTGACGCCCGCAGCGCGGACCCGGTCGAGCACGCTGCGCTCGCGGATGTCGCTGCCGGTGACGTGGTGGCCCATCTCGGCGAGCACGATCGCGATCGCGCTCATCCCCGGACCGCCGACGCCGACGACGTGGTACGAACCCGGCGATGACAGATCGAGCGGGGCAGTCGGCTGGGTCATCGCGCCGCCACCCGCTCGATCACGCCCACCAACGCGCCGCTGCGGTGCACCGCCCCGGCCGCGTACGCGTGCTCCGACATCGCGCGCAGCAGCGAAGGGTCGGCGACAAGCCGCTCGATCTCCTCCGCGAGACGGTCGACGGTGAGGTCGTCCTGTTCGACGAGGAGCGCGGCGCCCACCGAGGACAGCATCTTCGCGTTGTCCACCTGATGGTTCTCGGCCGCACCGGGCCACGGAACGATGATCGCCGGAGCGCCCACCGTCGCCAGTTCGGCGATGGTCCCCGCGCCGCCACGGGTGACCATCAGGTCGGCCGCGGCGTAGAGCTGGGGCATGCGGTCCTCGTAGCCGATCACGCGGTACAGGATGCCGTCTGCGCCGTCGCGAGCGGGCGCGGCCTGCGCCAGGTAGCGGTCACCGACGACGTGGTGCACCGCGATGTCCCGGCGGTCGCTCCACCGTTCCACCAGCTCAGTGACGGTGGCGTTGATCGCGCCGGCACCCTGCGATCCGCACATCACGGCGACGACGAAACGATCCCCAGGAAGGTCGAGCGCGGCGCGGGCATCCCCGCGAGCGTCGGCCCGGTCGAGGGTGACGATCTCCTGGCGAACCGGTGCGCCGCAGAGCTCGGCGCGCGGCAGTGTCGAACCTTCGAATGCGACGGCACACGCGGCCGCTCGACGAGCCATCACCTTCGACACGAGACCCGGGCGGCGGTCGTACGAGACGACGACGTAGGGAATGCCCAGGCGCCGCGCCGCCGACGTCGCGGGAAAGCTGCCGTACCCCCCGACGTTGACGACCACCGCCGGCTGGAGCCGGCGCAGCAGCGCCCGCGCCTCGCGCGTCGAACGCCACAGCTTCGGGACGAACGCCAGGTTGCGACGGGAGAAGCTGCGCTGCAGCCCGACCACGTCGAGCAACGTGAACGGGAAGCCCGCCTCGGGCGCGAGGCGCGACTCGACGCCTCGCTGGGTCCCGACGTAGTGGATGCGATCCTTCGCGTGGCCGGCCGCCACCAGCGCATCGGCGATGGCGAGTGCGGGCAGCACGTGTCCCGACGTCCCGCCGCCGGTCACGACGACATCGGCGCGCTCGTCGGTCATCGCACGTTGCGGGCGACGTTGAGGAGCAGCCCGGTGGCGGTGAGGGTGACGAACAACGAACTGCCGCCCGCAGAGAAGAACGGCAAGGTGAGACCGGTGACGGGCATGAGCCCGGTCACTCCCCCGACGTTGATGATCGCCTGCACCACGAACCAGCCGACGATGCCCCCGGCCAACAGACTGTGGAACCGGTCCTGGGTGGCCATCGCCGCCTGCACCCCCGCGTAGGCGAGCACCATGAACCCTCCCAGCACGGCGACCACACCGATCATGCCGAGCTCCTCGGCCACGACAGCGAAGATGAAGTCGCTGTGCGCGAGTGGCAGGAACTCCCCGAGCTTGTTCTCGCCCCGACCGACACCGGATCCGGTGACCCCTCCCTGGGCCATCGCGATCATCGCCTGCCAGGTCTGGTAGCTGAGGTGGTCCTTGTGGGCAGCGATGTCCATGAACGCCGTGAACCTCGCCTCGCGTCGGGGGCTGGACCACACGAACGTCAGCGCAGCCAGCGAGCCCAGCGCGCCGGTCGCTGCCATCGGCACCAGCGGCGCTCCGGCGATGAATGCCATCGCGAACACGATGGCGGCGAGCACGATCGCCGAACCGAGGTCGCCCTGCGCCAGGCACAGTGCGCAGCTGAGACCGGCGAGGCCGAGCACCGGGAACAGCGTGCGGGCGGGGTCGTGCATCTCGTTGCGCCGGACGGCGAGCAGGTTCGCACACACGAGCAGCAACGCCAGCTTCAGGAACTCGACTGGGCTGGAAGTTGATCGGGCCGATGACGACCCACGAGCTCGGCTTCGTTGACCCGGTCCCCGATCCCGGGCAGGAACGGCAGGACCATCAGACCGCAGGCGCCGATGAAGCCGGGGACGACGAGACGCCGCCAACGATGCGTCGGCACGCGCATGGCGATCCACAGGCCGACCGTGCCGAGCACCGCCCACATCAGTTGCCGGTTGAAGATCCGCCACGGCGAGTTGCCCTTGTGGAACTGGCTGATCGAGGTGGCCGACAACACCATCACCAGACCGAGCATCGTGAACACCATGGCCACCACGGCGATCACGTAGAACGACGTGGACGGTGGCGTGGTGGGCTTGGTCGTGGTGGAGCGCGTCGGGTGACGGCGCATCGCCTCGGACCTGGCCAGCGCTGGCACGGCGCCGGTCGCCGATGAGTGTGGAGGACGACGTCATGCGTGCTCCCTGTCGTCGAGGAGAGCGAGCACCGTGCGCTTGAAGTCCTCGCCTCGGGCGGGGTACCCGCCGTCGGGATACCAGTCGAAGCTCGCGCACGCGGGCGAGAGCAGCACGACGTCGCCGGGTTCTGCCAGCGCGTCGGCCAGCCTGACCGCTTCGGCCATGGAGTCGGCGAGCACCACGGGGCAGGTGAGCTCGAAGGCGTGGGCGATCTCCGGCCCTGCCTCGCCGAGACCGACGACCGCCTTCACCCGCTCGTGCTCGGTGGCGAGCTCGGCAAGGTCGAGTCCCTTGTTGCGACCACCCGCCAGCAGCACGATGCGATCGAAGCCGCGGATCGCGGTGAGCGAAGCGTGGGGCGTCGTCGCCTTGGAGTCGTTGAACCACTGCACACCATCCATCGTGGCAACTGGCTCGATGCGATGGGGTGGATGCTCGAAGGTGGCGAGCGCCGCAGCCACATCGTGCCTCGGTGGCGAGACCCGCTTCGAGCACCAGCGCCGCAGCCGCCAACGCGTTGGTGATGTCGTGGGGCAGCCTGCGGCGTCATCGCCGCGACGGAGGCGATGGCACCGCGTGGCCCGACCAGGTACCCGTCGGCGACGCAGTAGTCGGCGCCGGACGCGGCGAACGTACGGGTGACTCCCCCGGCAGCAGCCAGGTTGCGCATGACGATCGGATCGTCGGCGAAGCCGATGGCAACGTCGGTCGGGCGGCGATGGGCCCACATCCGAGCCTTCGCCGCCTCGTACGACGACATCGAGGTGTGCCAGTTCTGGTGATCGGGGGCCAGGTTCAGCCAGACCGACGCCTCCGCTCGGAACGACTGGAGCCAATTCAGCCGGAAGCTGCTGCACTCCACCGCGAAGACGTCGACATCGTCGTCGAGCGCAGCGACGAGCGGAACCTCGGTGTTCCCGACGGCCGCCGGCCGGTGGCCGGCCGCTGTCAACATGTGCGCGGTGAGCAACGTCGTGGTGGTCTTGCCGTCGGTCCCCGTGACGGCCACCATCGGGCGCGGCCCACCGATTCGATCCTGCTCCCACTCGTACGCGAGGTCGATCTCCGTCCGCAACGGTCGACCGGCGGCGAGCGCAGCCACCACGACGGCGTGCGATTCGGGCACACCCGGCGCCGGGCAGACGATGTCGCAGGCGGCCACGAGCTCGTCGAGGGCCGCAGCCCCGGGACGCTCGACCAACGACGTTCCGAGCGCAGCCGCCAAGGCGCGCTTCGCGTCCGACGGGTGGTCGTCGGCGATCACCAACTGCCACCCCCTGCGCCGCAGTTGTCCCGCGAGTGCGTCGCCGGACAGCGCGATGCCGTAGACGAGTGCCGTGCCGCTCACAGGTTGTCCGTGATCCTCGTGAAGTCGCCGATGAAGATGGCGAGCGCGGTGGCGACGAAGACACCGCAGATCAGCCAGAAGCGGATGATCACCGTCGTCTCCGGCCAACCGACCAGCTCGAAGTGGTGGTGGATCGGCGACATGCGGAACAGCCGCTTCTTGCGGCCCGAGGCCTTGAACACGATCATCTGGACGGCGACCGAACCGGCCTCCATCACGTTGATGCCGCAGATCAGGATGAGCAGCAACTGCGTGTTCGAGGTGATGGCCAGCAACGCCAGGGCCGTGCCGATCCCGAGCGCGCCGACGTCGCCGAGGAAGATGCGTGCAGGTGCTGCATTGAACCAGAGGAAGCCGCCGCACGCGCCGGCGAACGCGGCCGCGAACACGGCGAGATCGAGGGGGTTGACCACGGCGCCGTACACCGCCGGGTTGCGGAACGCCCAGTAGGCGATGATCGTGAACGCGAGGAAGCCGACCATCGCCGAGCCGCCGGCGAGCCCGTCGAGCCCATCGGTGACGTTCACCGCGTTGCTGGTCGCCCAGATGATGATGCCGGCGAAGGCGACGAACAGCGGCCAGGCCACGTGCCATCCGGGGAGCGTGGCGCGGGTGAAGCGAGATGGTCTCGCTGACCCCGGTCGCGGCGACCAGCCACCACGCGATGCAAGCAGGACAGACCGAGCGTGATGTAGCCCTTCTTCTTCCAGAAGATGCCCCGGTTGTGCTGCTTGCGCACCTTGATGTAGTCGTCGAGGAAGCCCATGATCGCCATGACGAGCACCCCGGCCCACATGATCATCGTCTGGTTGGAGAACGCGAGGCCGCTGCGGAAGTGGGCGACCAGCCAGCCGAGGCCGGCCGCCACGATGATCGCGATGCCACCCATCGTGGGGGTGCCCTGCTTGTGCATGTGGTGCTCGGGCCCGAGGTCCGCTTTGCCGAGGATGGGCTGGCCGGCGCCGCGCTCGCGGAAGAACTTGATCAGGAAGCGGGTCGCGAAGAGCGAGACGAACATCGCCGTCGCTCCGGCGATCATGACGGCGATCACAGCGCTGCCTCCAGCAGTTCGCGCGCGCACCGCGCGGTCGTCGAACGGAAGGACCTGGGTCCCGATGGTCTGTGTGGTCTCGTGCCCCTTGCCGGCGATCACGACCACATCGCCCGGCGACGCGATCTGGAACGCCATTGCAAAGGCTCGGCGTCGGTCGGGCTCGGTCACAACACGGCCACGGTAGTCCGCGGACACCCCCGCCATCACGGCATTGATGATCTCGAGGGGATCCTCCGAGCGAGGGTTGTCCGACGTCACCACGACGTGGTCGGCGTGCTCGGCCGCCACCGCACCCATCTCCGGGCGCTTGTCGCGATCACGATCGCCCCCGCATCCGAACACGACGATCACCCGTCCCCGGTCGACGGCCGAGCGGGCGGCGCCGAGCGCTTCCCGCAGGCCATCGGGCGTGTGGGCGAAGTCGACGATCACGTCGAAGGCCTGGCCGGCGTGGACCGGTTCGAATCGCCCAGGCACGGGCGGCGCCGCACCGAGCCCGGCTGCGACGACGGCGACGTCGACGCCGAGTGCCGCTCCAGCGGTCGCCGCAGCGAGGCTGTTCATCGCGTTGAACGCGCCACCGATCCCGACCCGGATCGACTGGCCACGCCACGTGTAGGCGTGCTCACTGGGGCTGACGACGAGGTCGTGCATGTCCGCCGCGGAGAACCCCTCCATCGGGATCGGCGCGGCGTCGACGAGCAGTCGACCGTGCATGTCGTCGATGTTGGAGATGCCGCGGTCGCTCAACCCGGGCTCGAAGAGCATCGCCTTCGCTGCGAAGTATCGCTCGACGGTGCCGTGCAGATCGAGATGGTCCCGGCCGAGGTTGGTGAACACGGCCAGCGCGAAGTGGCAGCCCACCACCCGGTGGAGCAGCAGGGCGTGCGACGACACCTCCATCACCACCGAGCGTTTGCCGTCCCGAACGAACTCGGCCAGCTGCGCCTGCAGATCGGGTGCCTCGGGCGTGGTGTGGCGACCGGTGAGCGTGCCGATCGTCCCCGGTGACATCCCGGCTGCATCGAGCACCGACGCGATGAGACTCGTCGTGGTGGTCTTGCCGTTGGTCCCCGTGACGCCCACCAGTGTCAACGAACGCGACGGGTGCCCCCAGAACGCCGCCGCCAGATGACCCATCGCGGCGCGGGTGTCGGCCACCACGATCTGGGAGACCGAGAGGTCGAGCGGGTGGTCGACGAGCAGGGCCGTCGCTCCCGCGGCCACAGCTGCCGGAGCGAGATCGTGCCCATCGACGGTCGAGCCACGAACGCAGCAGAACAACGACCCCTCGACGACCTGGCGCGAATCGTGGGTCACCCCACGGACCACCGTCGACGGCTGGCCGCGCAGCACCGCCGTGGCGAGTGCCGCATCGGTGAGCAGGTCGCCGAGCAGACGCTGCACGTCGCTCATCCCTTCGCGGGACAGCCGGTGTCACCCGGCGTGGGGGTGATCTTCAGCTCGTGGATGGCGGCCGTGGCCACCTTCGAGAACAGCGGCGCGGCAGCCGTTCCGCCGAAGCGGTCGTTCGAGGTGGGATCGGGCTCGTCGATGGTGACGAGGATCGTGACCTTCGGTGCGTCGGCCGGGAAGAACCCTGCGAACGTCGCCCGGTAGAGCCGCGAGCCGTCCTCGCCGTACGAGCCGTTCTGCGCCTTGTAGGCGGTACCGGTCTTGCCCGCGACGGAGATGCCCGAGATCCGGGCGTCCTTGCCCGTCCCGTCGCACACCACGTCCTTCATCATGGAGATCATCGTCGCAGACGAGCTGGGGCTGATCACCTCATGGGTCGCCGACGGTGGCGTCTCCGACACCGTGCCGTCGGCGCCGATCGTGCCCTTGAGCAGCTTCGGCTCGACGAACATGCCGCCGTTTGCCACCGCGTTCACCGCAGCGGTGAACTGCACCGCCGACGCCTGATAGTGGTAGCCGTAGGTGACGGTCACCTTCTCCGTGCCCTGCCACTTCGACGCAGGGTCGATGATGCCCTTGCTCTCACCGGGGAAGTCCAGGTCGGTCTTGTGGCCGAAGCCGAACTTGTCGAGATAGGTGGACAGTTGCTCACTGCCGATCCGGTCGGCCAGGAGATAGGTCCCGAGGTTGGACGAGTGCACGATGATGTCGCGCATGCTCATCGGCACGGTGTTGTGGGGCTCGGCATCGTGAACCGTCTGCTCCCAGATGGTGCCCTTGTCGAACACCATCGAGCCGGGCACGTTGATCACCGTGTCGGGCGTGGCCGCGCCGCTGTCGACCACCGCGGAGAGGCTGAACACCTTCGCCACCGAACCCGGCTCGAACGCGTCCACGGCGGCGAGGTTGGCCGACGTCACGCGCACGACGCCGTCGTCGTCGCGCTGCACGTTCGCCATCGCATAGATCTCACCGGTCGCGGTGTCCATCACCACGACCGTGCCGCCCTTGGCGGCGAGCTCGTCCACTCTGGTCACCAGGGCGTGCTCGACCTGGAACTGCAGGGAGCGATCGAGTGTGAGGATGAGGTCGTCGCCCGGCACCGATTCCTTGGTCGTCGCGCCCGAACCCGGGATCGACCGACCCTTGGCATCGTGCTCGCGGACCCGCTCGCCGTCCTGGCCCTTGAGCAGCGCGTCGTACTGCTTCTCGAGCCCGGCGATGCCTTCGCCGTCGATGTTGGTCAACCCCAGCACGCTGCGGCCCACCTCGCCACTGGGCATGATCCGCTTGTCCTCGCGGATCACGTCGATCCCGGCGAGGTTCAGCGCCATCACCGAGTTGGCGACGTCGTCGTCGACCTGGCGGGCGACGTACACGAAGCTCTTGTCCTTGGCAGTGAACGCGAGCTCGAGGGCATGTTGCTTCTCCGCGGTGAGACCGAGCATCGAGCCCAGCACCGACGCGGCACCGGCGGGATCCGTGACGAGCTTCGGGTCGGCGTACACCGTGCTGGAGGGAACGCTGAGTGCGAGCTCGCCGCCGTCGCGGGCGAAGATCGTGCCCCGCTGCGCGTTGAGCACCGACTCGGTGACGCGCTGCGCCTTTCCGGCGGCGAGCAGCGAGTCGCTCCCTGCGGTCTGGAGGAAGACGACGCGGGCGATCACCGCGACGAACATCAGCGTGCTGATCACGAACACCGCGAGCAGGCGTCGACGGGTGTCTCCTGCTCGAAACGTCATCCTGAACGCGGGCGTGCGCGTGGCCGTGGAGCGCTTGGCGCGGAGTGACTTCTTCGGATGACGCTTGGCCGTCGTCACGTGACGCTTGGTCGCCGTGCGGCGAGCCGGGGCTGCGGGCTTGGTCTGGCGCCTGGCGTCCGGCCGGGCGGTGGGCCGTCCGCCGGGCCTGGCGGCGGGGCGAGCTCCTTCACGCCCGTGAGCGCGCGAGCGGCCAGAGGCACCTGCCGACGCGTGCACGCGCTCCGAACGACGACGAAGATCGGAGTTCACGGCGCTCCCCCGGCTTGGGCCTTCACGTGTGCGTAGGCGTCGAACTCCTGCTCGATGGTCGTCTCGTTGTTGGTGTCCTTGGGCGCGCCGCTGCGCTGCACCGTGGCGATCACGTCGGCATCGAGCATGAGGAACTGGGTCTGATGGGCCGGCACCATGCCGAGCGCCGCTGCCTGCTGGGAGAGCCGCCCCGGAGAGCGGAGTTCTGCCCGCTCACGACGCAGCACGTCGTACTGCTCGTGAGCCGCACGGATCTTGCGATCCATCGTGTCGAGCGTGAGTTGCCGACGAGCCAGTTGGGTCTGAAAGGCCGCAGCACCGATCATGAGCACGAACACCACGGCGCACCCGGCCCCGATCAGCCGAGCCGTCCGACGACGGGGCGCGACCACCACCAACTCCGGGCGAGGCGTGACATGCGCGACCTTCGCCGTCGACTTGACGAGCGTGCGGGGGTCGCCGTCCGAGCCGTGGACACGGCTACGGACCATGGGCGCGCGTTCGGAGCGGACCGCCAACGCCATCAGCGTCGGCCCTTCGTGGGTGAGTCGACGATGCGCTCGACGACGCGCAGCCGAGCGCTCGCGGCGCGACGGTTGGAGCCCTGCTCATCGTTCGACGGTGTCCGTGGAACGCCGCGTACCAGCCGGACGGTCTGGACCGCCTCACACACGCAGGGCAGCTCGGGAGGGCATTCGCAGCCACCGGTCTCGGCGTCGCGGAAGGTCTCCTTGACGATGCGATCCTCACCGGAGTGGTACGAGAGCACGGCGATGCGACCGCCGGGGTTGGTACGCCGGATCGCGGTGTCCAACGCGTCGGGAAGTGCGTCGAGCTCGCCGTTGACCTCGATGCGAATGGCCTGGAAGGTGCGCTTGGCCGGGTGACCCCCGGTCCGGCGGGCCGCCGCAGGAATCGCACTCACCACGATCTCGGCGAGCTGCGACGTGCTCTCGATCGGGCGCGCGGCGACGATCGCGGCAGCGATGCGGCGCGAGAAACGCTCGTCGCCGTACTGGTGGAGCACCTTGGAGAGCTGGTCGGCGGGATACCCGTTCACGACATCGGACGCGCTCCACGCCTGGGTCTGATCCATCCGCATGTCGAGTGGTGCGTCCTGGCGATAGCTGAAGCCGCGCTCGGCGACGTCGAGTTGTGGCGAGCTGACACCGAGGTCGAAGAGCGCGCCGGACAGGGAGGGGATGTTCATGGCTTCCATGGCGACGTCGAGGTCGTCGAATCGAGCGTGGAACACGCGCAACCTGTCACCGAACCGTGCGAGCCGCTGCTGCGACGCGTCCAGCGCATGCTGGTCACGGTCGATTCCGAGCACCGAGAGATGCGGCCACCGGTCGAGCAGGTGCTCCGCGTGTCCGCCCCCGCCGAGGGTGGCGTCGAGCACGACACCGGGTGGTACGTCACGGAACAGTTCGACGATCTCGTGCACCATCACCGGCAGGTGATGGAAGTCCGGATCGGTCATGCCGTGTCTCGGGCGGCCATCGTCCGTCCATCTGCAGCCCCCCGGCTCGCGGTTGCCGCCGGGATGTCTCCCCGGTCAGGCCAGGTGGAGGCGGGCGGAGTGTGGGCTCTCCATCGTGCTGACCGGAAGGCTGCAGATGGGCGGACGATGATCTCGTGATGACAGGTCGAGGATGTGCGTTCGATTCGTGCTGCCTCGTTCCTCCTTCTGTTGGGTGTGATGGTGTGTGATCTCGCCGGGCGAGTGACGGGGGGCATCACTCGTGTCCGGCCATCGACTCGGTGCCGGCCTCGTTGACTCGGGCGTATCGCTCCGGCGACCAGATCTCCAGACGGTCGAAGCTGCCGGCGACGATCACCGGCTCGGTGGCGTGCAGGCCGGCGTACTGGCGCAACTGCTCCTCGATGTTCACCCGGCCCTGCTTGTCGAGCGAGACCAGCGATGCCGAGGCGGCCAGCGCGCGGAGTTCGTTGCGGGTGATCTCGCCGCTCTTGACGCGGGCGGTCATCTCGGCGGCCTCGTCCTCGAAGGTCTCCGCCGGCACGACCAGCACGGACTTGTCGAGACCCTTGGCCAGGTAGCAGTGCTCACCGAGGCGGTCGCGAAAGGCAGCCGGCAGTGCCAGCCTCCCCTTGTCGTCGAGTTGGCGTTCGAACGCCCCGACGAACAACACGTCGCGTCACCCACCTCACTGCGCCTGCCTCGACGGAATGCGACTGGCGCTGACGCCACACTCCCCACGGCCGCCATTCTGCTCCCCACATCTCCCCCAAGTCAACCATTCCTCCCCATTTCCCCCCACTCGGAGCCACATTTCTCCCCCAGAACCGCCCGTGTCATGCCGTGAGGCGGATTTTCCGCCTCACGGCATGGCACGAAGGCGTGATGTGGAGGCGCATTCGGGGCCCGGTGAGAGGGCGGCTGACGAGGTCAGGCGGGCAGTGCGGCGATGAGGGCGGGCACCAACCGTGCCGCGTCGGCACTGCTCACGGACGCGCACGACGCCAGCTCACCGGCGGTGGGGCGCGGTGGGGAGACGAGCGCAGCCACGATCTCGGGCCGCCAGCGGAGGTGGCACATGGTCTGGAACCTGGCCGATTCCCGCGTGCGACGCTGCGAGATGCCCACGAGTTTGCCCCCGGGCGACATCACCTCGCCCGTGCCGACGCCGGCGAAGCACACCTGCCGCGACCACTCCGACGCGATCAGACCCTGCTCGTGCACGTCGCCCTGGACCGCCAAGGACGCGAGGGCGCTCCGCCACAGCGCGCCGACCCACAGCATCGCCCGACCGACATCGGCCTCCCAGAGCGGGTCACCAGCGGGGATCACCAGGTCGAGCCACACGAACTCGTCGGGCAACAGGAGCACGGCTCCCCCGCCGCTGCGCCGCCGGACCACGTCGACGTCCAGGGCATCGGCGACGGCGTGGTCGACGTCGTTCGGCGATTGAGCGGACCCGAGGACGAGCGTCGGGCGGTCGACCGTGTGGAACGTCGCGCTCCGTCGCGGCAGCGGCACGCGGGCATGGAAGTCTCCTGCGTCGCCGTGCGAGTGCTCGACCGTCCACTCACCCGCCATGACGACCCAGCGTAGAACCGTCTCGATCAGCTGGCGACGGCGAGGTACGGCTTCCACTCGTCGGGAACACGTGTGACCGCGACCGTGATCCACGTGTGCGCCTTCGGCGCACGCGGCGGACGAGCGAGGATCATGCTCGCCTCGGACGGGGTGCGGTCGCGCTTGCGAAGGTTGCACGGCCGGCATGCAGCGGCGACGTTCTCCCACTCGTGCAACCCGCCGCGACTGCGGGGGACGATGTGGTCGATGGAGTCGGCGAACCCACCGCAGTACTGGCAGCGAAAGTCGTCGCGGGCGAACAGCGCCCGGCGTGACAGCGTCGTGCGTCGCTGGAACGGCACCTTCACCATGTACCGCAGCCGGATGACCGACGGACTGGGCAGCGTGAGCCTGGCGGAGTGCAACTCGGTGCCGTCGTCGGCCACGAGGTCGGCGCGCTCGTCGAGCACGAGGCACGCGGCGCGGCGCGCGGGCACCACGGAGAGCGGCTCGTATGTTGCGTTCAACACCAAGGCGCTCCTCATACCGGTGGGACCCTACTGACGCGGTCCGGGAGGGACGGTCGGCATTTCGAACGCGCTCGCCGATGGCCCGGCAGGTATCCGAAATGGTGGGCAGCTCATGCTGCGTGACCCTGTTGCTTGCACCACGCCAGGTAGTTCAGCACATCGCCGGTCTCGATGCGATGATCGACGCTGCCGTACTGCGTGACGAGCCGGAATCGGAGGTACTCGCCACTGGGGAGTGGAAGGAACGGCCGATGACGCCACCAGCCCGTGGGCGTGGTGCGGCGAACCTGGCGCAGGGCCACCCACCACAGGGAGGGCCGGACCAGCACCGCAGCACCGACTCGGGCAGCGGCGGCCGGGGTCACACCCGTGGCTCTTTGGGCAGACCCAACACCATCTCGCCCATGATGTTGCGCTGCACCTGCGACGAGCCTGCGTAGATCGTGCCCGCGCGAGCGTTCAAGAACGTGCCGACCCAGCTCCAACTGCTGTTCGGCGCGCCCGCATCGTCGGCGCTGAAGGACGAGCTCGGCTTGCGGCCGGTGGGGACCATCGCGTCCGCGCCGAGGATGTCGACGGCGAGCTCGGTGACCACCTTGTGGTACTCGCTCCAGTACAGCTTCCCGATCGCCGCGTCGGGACCGGGATGGTGCCCGCCGAGGAACTGGGTGAGGACCCGCATGCCGTTGTAGCGCATGATCTGCACCTTGGTGTACGCGTCGGCGAGGCGCTGGCGGATGCGCGGATCGTCGGCGACACCACGCTCCTTGGCGAGCAGCAACAGGCGGTCGATCTCGGCCTGGAAGCGGATCGGGGTGGTGGCGGCTGCCTCACCGCGCTCGAAGCCGAGCAGCGACATGGCGACGGCCCAACCATTGTTGACGCCGCCGACGACTTCGTCCTTGGGGGTCGTGGCGTCGGTGTAGAAGACCTCGTTGAACTCGCTCTCGCCGGAGATCATCTTGATCGGGCGAACCTCGATCCCGGGCTGACGCATGTCGACGAGGAGGAACGAGATGCCCTTGTGACGCGGCGCATCGGGATCGGTGCGGGCGAGCGTGAAGATGTGGTCGGCGAGATGTCCTGCCGAGGTCCAGATCTTCTGTCCGTTGAGGATCCACTGGTCGCCGTCGAGTTGCGCCTTCAGTCCGAGATTCGACAGGTCGCTGCCGGCGTTGGGCTCGCTGTACCCCTGGCACCACGTGTCCTCCCCGCTCAGGATCCGCGGGAGGTAGTGCGACTTCTGCTCGTGCGTGCCCCACCGGAGCAGGGTGTTGCCGAGCATCTGGATGCCGAACGCGTCGTTGGGGCCGCCGGTGGGCACGCCTGCCTTGGCGAACTCCTCGGCGATGATGACCTGCTCCAACGCCGACAGACCGGCACCGCCGTACTCCACCGGCCATCCCGGTGCGAGGTAGCCGGCCGCGTACAACGTCTTGCGCCACTCGGTCACGAAGTCGGTGAGCTCCTGCCCTTCGAGGCGGCCCATGCCGCCCCAGTTCGTGGGCAGCTTCTCGGCGAGGAAGGCGTGCACCTTCTCGCGATAGGCCTCTGCTTCAGCGGTGTACATCGGACGCATGGACCGATGTTACCCATCGGTAGGACGCGGCGATCGAATTGGCGTCGCGGGCGGCCGGAAGGACGTCAGCCGCGTGAGGCCCGTCGGGCCAGTGCGGCGGCGCCGACCAACGGAGCGAGCTGCCCGAGACCGGCCGGCAGCACCTTGAAGCCGGACGTGAAGCTCAGCCGCGCCCGTTGGTCGACCTCGAGTTGGGCGGCCGAGAAGAACGGTTCGCCGAAACCGAGCGCCACCGATCCGCCGATGACGGCCCGCTTCAGATCGCAGATCGCCCCGAGCGAGGCAAGGGCCCGCCCGGTGAGCAACCCCGTGCGCTCGACGATGGATTGGGGCGCACGCTGAGGAGGGCGGCCGGTCTCCTCCTCGATGGCCTCGCCGCCGCAGTAGGCCTCGAGGCACCCGCGGCCGCCACAGTTGCACGGTCGGCCTTCGGGTTCGACGACCATGTGGCCGATGTGCCCGGCGTTGCCGAGCCGGCCCTCGAGCAGCTTGCCGCCACTGATGATCCCGCCGCCGACACCGGCGCCCATCACCACGGTGACGAAGTCGCGCATGCCGACGGCCGCACCGCACCATGCCTCGCCGAGCGCGACGGCCTTCGCGTTGTTGTCGAGTGCGGTGGGCAGCTGGGTGAGGGCCTCGACCTCGTCGGCGAGCGCGAACTCCTTCCAGGACGGGATGTGCAGCGGTGACACCGTCCGGGTGCTCGGCGTCATGGGTCCGCCGCACCCGATGCCGGCGGCCGCCGGCGGAGTGGGCGCCGCCGCGAGCACGCGCAGCACCACGCGCGAGAGCGCCGGCCAGACGTCCCGGGAAGGCGTCGCGACGCGATCGCGAACCAGGACCTCGCCGGTCTCGGAGACGATGGCGACCGCCAGCTTGGTGCCGCCCACGTCGATGGCGAGGTAACAGGTGCTCACCGCCACGACGGTAGCGGCCAGGGCCGCACTCCGGCCGTTTCCCGCCGGGGCCATCCGGTCCGACCGCAGTCCGACGAGCCAGGGGGTCCCGATGCGTCTACCCTTCCCCCCGTGACCGCCGCCCCTCTCTCGCCCTCCCCGACGTTCGCGCAGTTGTTCGACGGGATCACCGACAACGTCGCCTCCGTGGTGCACGGCAAACGCGACGCCATCAACCTCGCCGTGATGTGCCTCCTCTCCGAGGGTCATCTGCTGATCGAGGACGTCCCCGGCGTCGGCAAGACCAGCCTGGCGAAGGCACTCGCCGCGTCGATCGACTGCTCCTGGAAGCGCGTCCAGTTCACGCCCGACCTGCTGCCGGCCGACCTCGTCGGGGTCAGCGTGTTCCAGCGGGCGTCCGAGCAGTTCGTCTTCCAACCGGGCCCACTGTTCGCGAACATCGTGCTGGCCGACGAGATCAACCGGGCGTCACCCAAGACCCAGTCCGCGCTCCTCGAGGCCATGGAGGAACGTCAGGTGAGCGCCGACGGTGTCAGCCACCCGCTGCCGACGCCGTTCATGGTCGCCGCGACGCAGAACCCGATCGAGCAGGAAGGCACCTATCGCCTGCCCGAGAGCCAACTCGACCGATTCCTGATGCGGCTCTCGCTCGGGTATCCGGGCCGCGCCGCAGAGGTCGCCATCCTCGACTCGAACGGGGCCGCCGACGCGCTGCACGCCCTGCGACCGGTGATCAGCGCCGACGAAGTGGTGCAGATGTGCGACGCCGTGCGCACCGTCCACATCGCACCGGTGCTGAAGGGCTACATGGTCGACCTCGCCGATGCGAGTCGATCGCATCCGGCGCTGGTGCTGGGCCTGTCACCGCGAGCCACGCTGCAACTCGCCAGAGCCACTCGCGCGCACGCAGCCGCGCACGGCCGCGACTACGCCATTCCCGACGACGTCAAGGCGGTGAGCGTGCCGGTGCTCTCCCACCGCATGGTCGTGCGCCCCGACACGGCCGCTCGCGGTCTCGACGCCGAAGCCGTCATCGAGGAGCTCTTTTCGGCGGTTCCTGTCCCGGCAGGCCGCTGATGCTCACCCGCCACGGCTGGGCGACGCTCGCCACGGCGATCGCGACCTTCGTGGTCGGACGGCTCTTCGGACTGCTCGAGCTGTACGTCGTCGGTAGCGCGCTCGCCGTCGTCCTGATCCTTGCCGTCGTCACCGTGAACCGACCCCTGCCCGAGCTCCGGGTGCGTCGCATCGCACGCCCGTCGTTGGTCTCGGTCGGCGAGCCGGCCCGCGTCGACATCCAGGTCGCGAACATCTCGCATCGGCGAACGCCTCGGCTCCGCCTGTGGGAGCCGGTCGGCGAGCGCGGCGGTGCCCCGATGCAGCTCGCCCCGCTGGCCAGCGGCGAGGCGGTGACGGCGGCCTACCGAGTCCCCTCGTCACGTCGCGGCATCCTGCGCACGGGACCGTTGCGAGCCGAGCGGACCGACGCGCTCGGACTGTGTGCCCGCACCGAAGTCCTCGCCGGCAGCGGCGAGGTGCTCGTGGTACCGGAGCGGATCCCGCTCGCGTTCCCAGGCCTGTCGAGCACGGGCCGCCTCGGTGAGCATCTGCGGATGAAGTCGTGGGGGCAGACGGGCAGCGAGTTCCACTCGCAGCGTGAGTACGTTCCGGGCGACGACCTGCGCCGAATCAACTGGAAGACGACGGCACGGATCGGCGAGCTGATCGTCCGTGAGACTGCCGTCGAAGGCGTCCAGCGCTGTGTCGTGGTGCTGGACACGCAGGCGAGCCAGTACGACGAGGACGCGTTCGAGCGTGCGGTCATCGCAGCCGCGAGCGTCGTCGCTGGTGCCGTCGCACTCGGCATCGCGACTCGACTCGTCGCTCCGGGCATCGATCTGCGTGGCCCTGACGTCGGTCACGAGTCGCTGCGATGGCTCGCCACGGTCGCGCCCGGGACAGACCTCGTCGACCACACCACTGCGGGACGCACCATCGACGGGCTCGGTCTGCTCGTCGTGGCCACGGGCAGCACCGGGTCGCCTGCTGCCGTTGCCGCTCGAGCCGCGGCCGGCCCCGACGAGTCGGTGGTCCTGATCGCGACGATGCATCCCCCTCCCGGCACGACTCGATTCACGATCAACGGGACCTCGCTCATGTCCATGCAGGCCGGCTGGAACCAGCTGGTCCTCGGCACCTCCCCGGTGACCGTGTGAACACTGGCGGGAGTGCACACACGGCCAACGACCGCCTCGCCGAGGTGCACGTTGCCGCATCGATGTGCCTCACCGCGCTCACGGTCGCCACCGTGGTCTCGTTGTGTCGGATCTTCCCCGACTGGGCGTACCTGCAACCGATGGTGGCCGTCGCCGTCGGCGTCCACCTCGTCGCCATGGCCCTTCGATACGCACGAGCGCCGTTGTGGGTCGCGTTGCCGGCGGTCGTGCTCGTCCTCTTCCTCTTGCTCGGCCTCGTCTACTACCGCGACACGCTGTCGATGTTCTTGCCGACATCGCGCACCATCGAACTGATGCGGATCGACCTCCGCCTCGTCATCGACCAGTTCGCCACCGCTGTCGCTCCGGTCCCGAGCGAAGGCAGCTTCGTGACCGCGACCGCGGCGGCCATCGGAGTGTGCGCGATCCTCGCCGACGTGTTCGCGTTCCGGGCGTTCGGTCGCGTCGAGGCGATCGTGCCGACCGGTGTGCTGTTCGTGTTCACGTCGGCGTTGGGCACCGACCGGCATCGGATCGCGGTCGCGGCCCTCTGGATCGGCGCTGCGCTCCTCACGATCGCCATGCTCCGGTTCGCCCAGTCCGGTGAGGACTCCACCTGGATGGGTTCACGGCGGCTCACACTCGGCGCCGCGTTCCCCGCCATCGTGATCACGATCGCCTTCAGCGCCATCGCCGCCGGTGCGGTCGCCCCCCGCCTGCCGGGCGCCGGCCAGGACGCGCTGATCGACACGCGCAACCGCGACGGCAACGTCACCGAAGTCCTCAGCCCACTCGTCGACATCCGCGCCCGGCTCAAGAAGAACGGCAACAGCGAGTTGTTCACCGTCCAGTCGGACAACGGCGGCCACTACTGGCGGGTCGTCGGGCTCCCGAACTTCGACGGCAACGAGTGGTCGCCACCCGACGAGGACCTGTTCGGCATGGGCGACCGCTCGTCCGAAGTGATCCTTCCGGGCGCGAGCGTTCGCCAGGTGATCACCATCAAGAGCCTTCGCGGTCCGCTGTTGCCGGCCGCGTTCCAACCCACTCAGGTCGCCCCGGATCGGGTCCTGTGGGCGGACGAGTCGCAGAGCCTCGTGCTCAACGACAACGCCAGCCTCGATCGTGGTCAGGTGTTCCTCGTGAGCTCGATCGTCGCCGAGCCCACCGCTGATCAGCTCCGCGCAGCCACGGTGTCGGGCGCGCCGAGCGAGATCTACTACCAGCTGCCGTCGGGGTTTCCCGGCACGGCCCGCGCCACCGCGCTGGAGGTCACCGCAGGAGCGGCGACGCCGTTCGATCAGGCGCTCACCCTGCAGAACTGGTTCCGCAACACGGACAACTTCACCTACGACACCGACGTGCAGTACGGCAACAGCAACGACGCGATCGACGCGTTCCTCCGTGACCGCCGCGGCTTCTGCCAACAGTTCGCCGGGACGTTCGCGGCGATGGCGCGCTCGCTCGGGCTCCCCGCTCGAGTGGCGGTCGGTTACACGCCCGGCGATCTCGGCAACGACGGGCTGTTCCACGTCTACGGCCGGCATGCGCATGCGTGGCCCGAGGTCTGGTTCGACAACATCGGCTGGATCGCCTTCGAGCCGACGCCGGGCAGGGGCAGTGCCGACACCACCGCGTACAACGGCGTCGACGCTGCACAGGACGACACCCGCGGTGGCGGTGCCGCCAACCCGGGCACCGTGCCCGTCCCCACCGTGGTGCGCGACCCCGGCTCGACGACGACCGGCCCCGGTCAGGGTCGACCCGGTGGAGCACCGAGCACCACGGCCGTGATCGGGGGCACCACCAGCACGCCATCGAGCGGCAGCGGCTCGTCGCTCGTCCCGATGGTGTTGCTCGGCGGGGTCGTCCTGCTCGTGCTCTGGATCCTCTTGGCGCCACGACTCTTCGCAATGGTGACCCGCGGTGGCGCGAGGACCGCCAGAGACCGCGTCGTCACCTCGTGGGCACGAGCGTGTCGAATGCTGTCGCTTGCCGGCGCGCCGCCCGTCGGCGGGGCGACACCGATGGAGTACGCGAACCAGGTCGACCACACCACCGGAATCGACACCGCGACCGTCAGGGAGCTCGCCGTCCAAGTGACCCGGGCGGTCTACTCGCCCGTCGGTGTCGACGACCGGATCGCCGAGCGCTGCGAGACGCTGGAGGCCGAACTCGACGCGATGTGTCGCACTCGCATCCCGCTCACCGTGCGCCTCCGGGCGCTCGTCGATCCGCGGATGATCCGCACTCGGGTGAGCGGCTGATCAGTCGTCGGCGCGGTGCTGGGACGATTGGCCGAATCGGCCCCGAACGGTCTCGGAGATGTGCCCGAGACCACCTTCGCTCAACGACCGCGCGTGCCGCTCGCACACCAGCGACGACGCGACCGCACCGATGAACGCGACGAACGACAGGTACGGGCTGACCGAGAGCAGTGCCACGGTGAGCACCAGACACGACACAGCTGCGATGCCCGATGCAATGAGGATCCGGCGGTTGCCGTTCTTGCGATGGTGGAGGTTCCGGCCGAAACCCGGGTCGCGTTGGAGTTGCTCCTCGATCTGGCGGAGAATTCTCTGTTCGTCTTCCGAGAGCGGCATGGCGAGCTCCTGAGCAATGGCCTGGGTGCATCATCGCAGAATTCCGCGGGAGAGACAACGCGAGGGGCATCATCCGGGGCGCTGGTCAGGCCCCCATTGTTGGGCCCCCTTGCGCACCAACCGCAGGCCGCCTGATTCGACGGCGCTGGCGGGTCCGATGGCACCGTTGCCGAACCTGGAGCGGATGGCATCCACGGTCGCCTCCGCAGCCTGCCACTCCCCCTCGGAGGCGACGTCGACGCTGCCTTCGGCCCCCGACCGCATGTCGAGCGTCAGCTGCTCGGCGGGCGAGCCGAAGTTGGTGGCGCTGACCCCGAGAAGGCGAACTCCCGGCCCGGGGTCGACGTGACGCAGCAGCGGCTCCACGGCGGCGACGATCGCATGCGCGGTGTCCACCGGCGCCGCGACCGTGATCGACCGAGTGATCGTCTGGAAGCCGGCGAACCGGACCTTCAGCGAGAGTGTCCTCGCGCCTGCGCCGTGCGCCCGAAGTCTGACGGCCACCCCGTCGGCCAGCCGAACGAGCTCGCGCTGCAGCTCGGCGTGGGTGTGGCGATCCGTGGAGAACGTCTCCTCGTGGCTGATCGATTTCATCTCCCGGTCGACCTCGACGGGCCGATCGTCGATGGCCCAGCTCAGTCGATGCAGGTGCTGACCGTGGCGACGAGCCGACCGCCGCGACGAGCGCTGCCTCGTCGAGCTCCGCCAGATCACCGACCGTTCGCACCCCCAGCCTCGTCAGCCGATCGAGCGTGGCCGGGCCGACACCCCACAGGGCCTGGACGGGCAGCGGGTGCAGGAACGCCAGCTCTTCGCCGGGACGCACCTCGACGACGCCGGGACCATCGACGACGCCGTCGGGTCGGGGCACCGGTTTGGCGGCCTTGGAGGCGAGCTTGGCGAGGAACTTGTTGGGGGCGACTCCGACGCTGCACCGCAGCTGCAGGCGCGTCCACACCTCGCCGCGCAACTGGTTCGCGATCGAGACACCGTCGCCGAACAGGCGAACTGCGCCCGTCACGTCGAGGAACGCCTCGTCGAGAGCGAGCGGTTCGATGGCCGGCGTGACCGAACGGAAGATCTCGTGCACCTCGGCGCTGACCTGGGCGTAGAGCTCGTGATCGCCCGGGAGGAAGACGGCGTGAGGGCACAGCCGGCGGGCCCGGGTCGACGGCATCGCCGAGAACACGCCGAACCGGCGGGCCTCGTAGGACGCCGCCGCGATCACGCCTCTGGCGCCGGTGCCTCCCACCACGACGGGCTTGCCCGTGAGATCCGGGCGTCGCCGGAGCTCGACACTGACGTAGAAGGCGTCCATGTCGACATGCAGGATCGAGCGCACCGGACGGCTCATTCCACCCGGTCGATCCGGCCGCGGCCGCGTTGGGTGCCGTGCAGCGTGTACCGGTAGTGCGCCACTGCCGAGCCGGTCAACCACTCGCCGACCGGCCCGTGCACCCACGGCGGGCTCGCCTGCAGCAGGGCCGGCGCCTCGATCGCGTTCACGTGGCGAACCTGTTCGACGATGCCGTCGGGGTCGGCGATGACGACGTCACCTTCCACGCCGGCCGCCTCCCACGCCTCGACGGTCAGCTGCCACCCCATGTCGGGGGCATCGACGGTGACGGTGTAACAGCGGTGCGACCATCCGGACACGACGAGTCCGGTTTCCTCGAGCACCTCCCGGGCGAGTCCCTCGAGCACGGTCTCCCCCGGGTCGATGACGCCGCCGGGCGGTGTCCACTCCACCGATCGGTCGCGGCGCCGGTTGCACACCAGCACCAGTCCGTCGTCGTGACGGATCAGGGCACCACCGACGAGCCAGCGTCGCACCTCGATCAGCCTCCCTCGCGGCGCCGGCGCCGGCGACCGTTGAAATCGCTGATCCACAACTTGGCGACCAGCACCAGTGCCTCGCTGATGATGCTGCCCGACATCTTCGACACGCCCTCGGTGCGGTCCTGGAAGCTGATCGGGAACTCGACGACCTTGCCTCCGGCGCTCACGAGGCGATAGGTCATCTCGATCTGGAACCCGTAGCCCTCTGCCCGCACCTGCTCGAACTGCATCCGCTCCAGCGCAGCCGCGCTGTACGCGCGATAGCCGGCAGTGGCGTCGTTGATCGCCAGGCCCAGCACGCCGGCCGCATAACGGTTCCCCCACCGCGACAGCCACCGTCGACGGCGCGGCCAGTTCACCGTTCGACCCCCCGGCACGTAGCGACTCCCGATCGCAAGGTCCGCCCCGTGCTCGACGTTGCCGATCAACGCCGGCAGTACCGCCGGATCGTGGGAGAGGTCGGCGTCCATCTGCACGCAGATCTCGGCGCCTTCGTCGATGGCCGTGCGCAGGCCGGCGCGGTAGGCATTGCCCAACCCGTTCTTCTCCGTCCGGCGCAGGACCGAGATCTGTCCGAGTGTCGCTCCCAGCGCCTCCGCTCGATCGGCCGTGCCGTCGGGGCTCCCGTCGTCGACGATCAGGATGCGGGCGTCGGGCGCGGCGGCACGCACGGCCGGGAGCAGGCGATCGATGTTGTCGATCTCGTTGAACGTGGGAATGACCACCGTGGCGCGCACGATGGACGAGCCTACGCTGGAAGGGTGACCGACGAACAACGGCCCCTGTCCGCGCTCCCCTCGCCCGCGGCCCGAGCGATGGCCTTCGCCGCGATCCTGATCAGCGGGTTCGCCGGCGGGCTCATCGGCTACACCCTGGTGAAGCTGCAATGCAGTGGATCGTGCGACACGCCCAAGGGCATCGGCATCCTCCTCGGCGCGCTGATGGCGGCAGGCGGCATGAGCGTCGTCGCCGTGCTCGTGCTGCGGGCGGTGGGCGAATGGCGTCAGATCGAGCAACGCGAGCGCTCGGGCCCCTCGTGACGGTCCCGCACGACGAACTGCTCACGCTCGCGACGGGCCTCGCGACCCGAGCCGGACGGATGGTCCGCGACGGGAGGGCCAGCGACGGCATCGGCGACACGGTCACCAAGTCCTCCTCGACCGACGTGGTCACGGCGTTCGACCGTGCCAGCGAGGCCATGATCGTGCACGGCATCCTCGACGCGCGTCCCGACGACGGCATCATCGGCGAGGAGGGCACCGACTCAC
The DNA here is from genome assembly GCA_963720695.1 of uncultured Acidimicrobiaceae bacterium. Classification (GTDB taxonomy): domain Bacteria; phylum Actinomycetota; class Acidimicrobiia; order Acidimicrobiales; family Ilumatobacteraceae; genus UBA668. Next base: position 791,521 of record CAVRGG010000001.1, on the reverse strand, counting down.
CCGGCACGTCGGGTGTGCGCTGGCTCATCGACCCCATCGACGGGACCACCAACTTTCTGTACGGCCTCCCCGGTTACGCCGTCTCGATCGCAGCGAGCTCCGATGACGGCACGGAGGTCGGGGTGGTGTACATCCCCGCGACCGATGAGTTGTTCACCGCCGTGCGCGGCCGAGGTTCGCGACTCAACGGCGCTCCCATCCACTGCAGCACGACGACCGACCTCTCGCTCGCCCTCGTCGCGTCGGGATTCAGCTACGTGCCGGACCGGCGACGGCGCCAGGCCCAGCGGATGGCGGCGCTGCTCCCCCGCATCCGAGACCTCCGTCGCTTCGGCGCGGCCGCAGCGGATCTGTGTCACGCCGCCGCGGGTCGGGTCGACGTCTACTTCGAGGAGCACCTCGGGCCATGGGACCTGGCCGCAGGCGAGCTCATCGCCCGCGAGGCCGGCTGCCGGACCGGCGATCTCCGGGGCGGACCCGTTCGCCCGTCGTCGGTGCTCGTCGCCAACCCGACGCTGTTCGATTCGATGCGGCAACTCATCGCCGATGTCGACGCGGAGATCGGCCTTCCCACCGCGGAGTGATTCCCACCCACACACCGCTGGACCCCTCCGGCCTGGCATCATGGGGGCCGTGGGAACCCGCATCCTGTCCGTGGAGGACGACGAACGCATCCGGACAGCCGTCAAGCTGGCTCTGGAGGACGAGGGCTGGACGGTCGACGAGGCCGGCAGTGGCGAGGAGGCGATCGAGCTCTTCAATCGCGCGACGCCCGACGTCGTGCTCATCGACATCATGCTGCCGGGCATCGACGGCTTCGAACTGTGCCGAACGCTGCGCCGCAACAGCGACGTGCCGATCGTGATGGTCACCGCGCGCAACGACACCCACGATGTGGTCGCCGGGCTGGAGGCCGGCGCCGACGACTACCTCACCAAACCGTTCGCCCCCAAGGAACTCTCCGCTCGCATCCGAGCACTGCTGCGCCGCATCCGGCCGATCAGCCCCGGTCACGCAAAGCTGGTCTTCGGCGACCTCGAGATCATCCCCGACGAGGGAAAGGTCATGCGCTCGGGCACCGAACTGCACCTCACCAAGACCGAGTTCCGGCTGCTGTGCGAGCTCGCCCAGAACCCCGGGCGGGTGTTCAGCCGGGAGAGTCTGCTCGACAAGGTGTGGGGGTACGACTACTTCGGTGACGGGCGGCTGGTCGACGTGCACGTCCGGCGTCTGCGCACCAAGGTCGAGACCGACGCGGCCAACCCCCGCCATGTGGTCACGGTCCGGGGTCTCGGCTACCGCCTGCAGTCGTGACCGACACCGCCGTCGACGTCACCACCGAACTGCGGTTGCCGCCCGCCGGCCGGTGGCCACGCCTCACCAACCGAGTGGGGTCGATGCAGCCTCGCCATCTCGGGCTGCGAACTCGGATCCTGTTGATGTTCGGGTTCGGCGCGCTGTTCCTGTCGGCGTTCCTCGCCACCGCCGCGTACAGCTTCACCCGCAGCAGCGTCGTCAATCAACGCGACAAGACCGGCATCTACCAGGCCTATCGCAATGCGCAGGTCGCCCAGAACGAACTGAGCACCAACAACCCGTCCGCCGCGGCAGCGATCGACCGCCTGCAGTCGTTGGGGGTGAGCCGCTTCGCCATCATCTATCGCGGCGTGTGGAGCGCGCCGACCGCGCAGTACGGGCCCGACAACATTCCCAAGTCGCTGCAGGACCGCGTGATCAGCCAAGCCACGCCGGCGAGGATGATCACCCGCATCAACGACGAACCGGTCCTGATCGTGGGGATCCCGCTGAGCGGGCCGGACGCGAACTACTTCGAGTTCATCCCCATGGCGGACGCGGCCTCGACGTTGAACAGCGTGCTCTTGAGCCTGTTGTTCGCAGGCTTCATCACGACCCTCGCCGGAGCGCTGCTCGGGACGCTGGTGGCGAGCAGAGCCGTCCGGCCGCTCGGTGACGCCGCCCAGGCCGCGCAAGCCATCGCCGGCGGCCGGCTCGACACCCGCCTCGAGCCGACCGAGGACCCCGACCTGCGAGTGCTCGCCAACGCGTTCAACGACATGGCCGCTGCGCTGCAGGCGCGCGTCGAGCGTGACGCGCGGTTCGCGAGCGACGTCAGCCACGAGCTCCGCTCGCCCTTGATGACGCTGGCAGCGAGCGTGGAGGTCATGCAGGCCAGGCGCGACGACCTGCCCGAGCGTGCCCAGTCCGCGCTGGATCTGTTGGTCGGTGATGTCACCCGCTTCCAGGGTCTGGTCGAGGACCTGTTGGAGATCTCCCGCTTCGACGCGGGCGCGATCCGGCTGAACCTCGAGGATCTGCTGGTCGGCGAATTCGTCCGCCAGGCGGTCGCGGTGAGCAGCGTGCGGACCACCCCGGTCACGGTCACCGACCGCGCCGAGCGGGTCGTCATCCGCGGTGACCGTCGACGACTCGCGCGCGTCGTCGCCAACCTCATCGACAACGCAAGGCTGCACGGCGGCGGCGACGCTGCCATCTGCGTCACCGAGCCGGAGGGCGAAGGTGAGCCACTCGGCCACATCTGGATCACCGTCGAGGATCACGGTGCCGGTGTCCCCATCGAGGAACGTGAGCTCGTCTTCGAGCGCTTCGCCCGGGGCGCGGTTGCGGGGCGGCGCAGCAGCAGCGATGGTGCCGGGCTGGGCCTGTCGCTCGTCGACGAGCACGTGCGCATGCACGGCGGCCGGGTCTGGGTGGAGGATCGCACCGACGGCGAGCCGGGCGCACGGTTCGTGCTCGAACTGCCGGCCGAGGAGGTGGGCATATGAAGCGCCCGACCGCGCTGGTCGCCATCGCGATCGCTGCCGCCCTCATCGGTGGCTGCAGCATCCGCAACGACGAGACCCCTCGCGACATCCCCGCCGCCGACCAGCGTCCGCTCGGCGTCGACACCGAACGCCTCGCAGGGGCCGCGCAGGGCACGTCGCGCGATCTACCTGCTGTCACCCACGATCGGCGGGGAGACCGCGACGCTGCAGGCGGTGGCCCGTGACGCCAGCCAGACTCCGACCGCGCTCGTCCAATCGCTGCTCTCGGGCGCCAACGCCGAGGAGCTCGCCAAGCAGTACCGATCCGCCGTCCCCGCCGGCACCCGCCTGCTCTCGGCGAAGCTCCAGGCCGGCATCCTTCGCCTCGACCTCTCCGACGAGCTCCTGCAACTGTCCGGTAGCGACCTCGTCGACGCGTTGGCCCAGATCGTGTTCACCGCCTCCGAGCTCGACGGCGTGCGCGGCGTGAAGATCCTCGTCGCCGGCGCCGACCAGCAGTGGCCCGCCGGCAACGGGGCGCTGCAGAGCTCCGCGCTCACGATCTACGACTACCCGGGACGGGTGGCGTCGGCCCAACCGGCATTTCCGGCGATCCCGTCCCCCACCGAACCCTGACGTCGCCCGTCGCGGTCCCGTCACCCCCGGTCACGCCCCGCTTCTGGTCCGGATCCTTCCCGGAGTCCGGGAAGCATCCGGACGAGAAGCCGAGGTGGGAGGATCCCTGCCCAGAAGCCGATCAGCCGAAGAACACCTCGGCGACCTCGTGGTAGAGGTGCATGTCGACGGGGCGGCTCTTGCCGACGGTCTCGCTGAGCGGGATCGGCAGCACCTCGCCGTTGCGGAGGGCGACCATGTGCCCCCAGGCTCCGAGGTGCACCGCGTCGATGGCGGCGACGCCATAGCGGGTGGACAGGACCCGGTCGAACGCGGTGGGTGTGCCGCCACGCTGGATGTGGCCGAGCAGCACCATCCGGGTCTCGAAGCCGGTGCGCTCCTCGATCGTGTGGGCGATGGTCTCGGCCATTCCCCCGAGGCGGACATGGCCGAACTGGTCGTACACCTTGTCGCGGCCCGCCATCGTGCCCTCCTTGGGCTCGGCGCCCTCCGCCACGACCACGATGGACGCGTAGCGGCCGCGCTCGTGGCGACCGCGGAGCAGTTCGCAGACCTGGTCGATGTCGAAGGGCTGCTCGGGGATGAGGATCGCCGTGGCACCACCGGCGATCCCGGCGTGCGTGGCAATCCATCCACTGTGGCGACCCATCACCTCGACCACCATCACCCGGTCGTGACTCTCCGCCGTGGTGTGGAGGCGGTCGATCGCATCGGTCGCGATCTGCACGGCGGTGTTGAAGCCGAAGGTGACATCGGTGCCCACGACGTCGTTGTCGATCGTCTTGGGAATGCCGAGGATCGGCAGGCCGAGGTCGGAATGCAGCTTGCACGCCACGGACAGCGAGCCGTTGCCGCCGATGACGATGAGCGCGTCGAGCCCCATGTCGCGGAACGTGGCCTGCACTTCCTCGAGGCCGTCGACGTGGTCGTACGGGCTCCCTCGCCGCGTCCCGAGCAGCGTGCCACCACGCGGCAGCATCCCCCGCAGCGACGAGACGTCGAGCTTCATCGTGCGTCGCTCGCGCACCCCGTCCCACGCGTCGAGGAAGCCGATCAGCTCATCGCCATAGACCAGCTCGCCCTTGCGCACGATTGCCCTGATCACCGCGTTGAGGCCAGGACAATCGCCGCCACCTGTCAGAATGCCGACACGCACGTGTGCACAGGGTAGAGGCAAAACCGACACGAGGAGTGGACAAGGACTATGGCGTGGGATTCCTCCCGGCCCGTACCGTGGAAGCGGTTGTTGATCGAATGGGCGGTGATCAGTGTCGTCGTCATTCTCATCTCGGTGACCGTCACCAAGAACACCAAGCCGGAGAGCTTCATCGCCATCCTGCTGGCCGGCGGCGTCTACCTGGGCTTCGGCGCGATCCTGGCCAAGATGGGGTACGCCCGCAAGACGCTCAAGCAGATGCGCACGGAGGCCGCCGCAGCTCCCCCACGAAAGGCCGGCACCGGCACCGGGTCCGGGTCGTCCACTCGACCCAAGCCCGCCCCGACCTCACGCACCTCCACGGGTCCGAGCAACCGCCCGCAGAAGAAGAAGCGCTGACGGGGACCCCACCATGACCTCATCCTCCGCCACCCCCAGGTGCGTCATCGCGATCGACGCCGGCACCACCGGCGTACGCAGCCGTGCGATCTTTCCGGCCGGACCCGACACACGACCGACGGTGTCGCAGTACCGCGAGTTCACCCAGCACTTCCCCGCTCCGGGACTCGTCGAGCATGATGCTGTCGAGATCTGGGAGGCCGTGCGGGCGACGCTGCAGCACGTCGTGGCGGAGGTCGGTGTGGAGCAGGTCGCCGCGATCGGCATCACCAACCAGCGCGAGACCGTGCTCGCCTGGAACCGGCGAACCGGCGAGCCGTACGGAACGGCGATCGTCTGGCAGGACCGTCGCACGGCTGGACGGTGTGACCAACTGGCGGCCGACGGAGCGCTGCCCCGGGTCCGCGAGATCACGGGCCTGGTCCTCGATCCCTACTTCAGCGGCTCCAAGGTCGAGTGGTTGCTGGCCAACCGTGCGATCCCGGTCGACGAGGATCTCGCGGTGGGCACGATCGACGCCTGGCTGCTGTGGAACCTCACCGGTGGCACGGTCCACGCGACCGACCCGAGCAACGCCAGCAGGACGATGCTCTTCGACATCCGAGCGCTCGCATGGAGCCAGGAGATGTGCGACCTGTTCGGTGTCCCCGTGCACGCCCTCCCCGACGTGAAGCCGTCCAGCGGCCGCTTCGGGGTCACGAGTGATCGCTGTGGCGTGCCCGCCGGGATCCCGATCTCGGGCATCGCCGGCGATCAGCAGGCGGCGTTGTTCGGCCAGGCGTGCTTCGTACCCGGCATGGCCAAGAACACCTACGGCACCGGCAGCTTCGTCCTGCTCAACGTCGGCCCCCAGTGCCCGCCGCCCACCGACGGCATGTTGACCACCGTGGCCTGGACCTTGGCGGACGGCACCGTCGCCTATGCGCTCGAGGGCGCGATCTTCGTCACCGGGGCAGCGGTGCAATGGCTGCGCGACGGGTTGCAGGTGATCGAGTCGGCGGCCGACCTCGGACCGTTGGCCGCATCGGTCGACGACAACGGCGGCGTCTACGTCGTGCCGGCGTTCACCGGACTGGGAAGCCCGTGGTGGGATCCGTACGCCCGCGGCACGATCGTCGGCATCACGCGAGGCACGACGAAGGCCCACCTCGCCCGTGCGGTCCTCGAGGCCATGACGTTCCAGACCCGGGACGCGGTCGATGCGATGACCGCCGCGGCAGGAGTCGACGTGAAGGACCTGAGAGTGGACGGGGGCGCGTCAGCCATGGATCAGATGTTGCAGATGCAATCGGATCAGCTGGGCGTGCCGGTCCGGAGACCCATCGATCAGGAGACGACCGCGCTCGGGGCGGCCTACCTCGCCGGCTTGGCCGAGGGCGTGTGGCCCACGTTGCAGGCGGTGGCCGCGGAGTGGTCCGTCGACGAGGTCTTCATGCCGGAGCCGGATCGCACCATCGCCGACCTCGGCCACGAGAGTTGGCTCCGAGCCGTCGAGCGCTCTCGCGATTGGATCACCCGATGACCGGCGAACACGTCCTCGTTCCGTCGGCGACGGCCGACGCCGTGCTCGACCACGTCCGCTCCCACGGTCACCTGATCGTGCCGCTGGCGAACGGGGAGCCGACGATGCTCCTCGACGCGATCGAGGCGGCCGCCGCCGCCGGGCAGATCGACGGGGTGACGGTGCACCAGATGCACGCGCTGCGCGACCGCCCGTACCTGCACGGCGAGTACGGGGACCGTCTCCGCCATGTCTCGTACTTCCTCTCCCACGTCACGCGGCCGTGCTTCCAGGCGGGCACCGTCGACCTCGTGCCCAACCACTTCAGCGAAGTCTTCAGCCACATGCAGCGGCGCACGCACGACCCGCTGGTGATCGCCGCGGCAGCACCGCCGGACCGTCACGGCTACTTCAGCCTCGGCGTCAGCGCCGACTACACCAGCAGCTTCATCGGCCGTGCCCGTTTCTTCCTCGAGGTCAACGAGCACATGCCCCGGACCTTCGGCCGCAACCAGATCCACGTCAGCCAGGTCGCAGGATGGGTGCGCAACGACCATCCGCTCGTCGAGGTGCCGCCACCGGAGATGGACGCCGACGACCACACGATCGCCGGCTTCGTCGCCGATCGCATCCCCGACGGCGCGTGTCTGCAGACCGGTATCGGTGCCATCCCGAACGCGATCATGACCGCGTTGTCCCAGCACCGGGATCTGGGCGTCCACACCGAACTGCTCAGTGACGGCCTCGTCGATCTCGTGGAACTGGGTGTGGTGAACGGCGTGCGCAAGCTCCACAACCGCACCAAGGTCGTCGGCACGTTCGCGCTCGGCACCCAACGGCTGTACGACTTCCTCCACGAGAACACGGCGATCGAGTTGTGGAGCGCCCGATACGTGAACGACCCCCGCCTGCTCAGCCGAGAACGCAACTTCGTGTCGATCAACGCGACGCTGTCGGTCGACTTCTTCGGGCAGTGCGCGTCCGAGACGCTCGGCGGCCACTACTACTCGTCGTCGGGAGGACAGGTCGACTTCGCCCGCGGTGCGATGTACTCCGAGGGCGGCCAGGGCTTCATCGTGCTCCACTCCACCGCCGCCCACGGCACGGTCAGCCGCATCGTGCCCCAGTTCGGCACCGGTGAGGTCGTCACCAACTCGAAGAACACCGTCGACAAGGTCGTCACCGAGTACGGGGTCGCCGAGCTACGCGCGAAGACCATCCGCGAGCGCGCCACGGCGCTCATCGCCGTGGCGCACCCCGACCACCGCGACCATCTCACGCACGAGGCGCGCCGACTCGGTTTCCTGTGAGTCGCGTCCTGGAGTCGGTCTGTCCAGCGCGCCTGGGCAAGAGCTTTCGCTGGCTGCTGGCCTCGTCGTGGATCAGCAACATCGGCGACGGCATCGCGCTCGCCGCGGGCCCGCTCCTCGTCGCGTCGCAGACCGACGACCCGCTGTTGGTGGCGATGGCCGCGTTGCTGCAACGTGTTCCGTGGCTGCTCTTCGGACTCTACGCGGGGGTGGTCGCCGACCGACATGACCGCCGGCTCGTGGTGGTCCTCGCCGACTCCACCCGGGCGGTGCTCCTCGTCCTGCTCTCGCTGAGCATCATGACCGGCGTCGTCAACGTCGGCGTCGTGCTGGTGTCGATGTTCCTGCTCGGGACGGCGGAGGCCTTCGCCGACGTCACCACCAACACGCTGATGCCGATGATCGTCGAGCCCGACGATCTCGGTGTCGGGAACGCCAGGTTGATGTTCGGTCAGATCACCGCGAACCAACTGGCCGGACCGCCGATCGGCGCGCTGCTGTTCGCAGTGGCGATGGCGGTGCCGTTCGTGACCCAGGCGGTCTTCGTCGGGCTCGGTGCCGTGCTGATGGCGCGGATCGTCGCGCCCAAGCCGACCCGCCACGACAGCGAGGCCTCGATCCGCCGACAGATCACCGACGGACTGCAGTGGCTGTGGCGGCATCCAGCCGTGCGGACGCTCACCATCACCATCGTCACGTTCAACGTGACGTTCGGCGCTGCGTGGTCCGTGCTGGTGCTGTACGCCCGTGATCACCTCGGCCTCAGCGATCTCGGCTTCGGTCTGCTCACCACGATGAGCGCCATCGGCGGGGTCGTCGGGTCGTGGTCGTACGGCTGGATCGAGCGGAGGGTGAGCCTCGCCGACCTGATGCGTGCCGGGCTGATCATCGAGACGCTCACCCACCTCGCTCTTGCGCTCACGACCACGGCCTGGGTCGCGTTCGTGATCTTCTTCGTGTTCGGCATCCACATCGCAGTCTGGGGCACCACGGCCACCAGCATCCGCCATCGAGCGGTACCGACCGAGTTCCAGGGGCGCGTCGGCAGCGTGTACATGGTCGGCGTCCACGGCGGGATCGTCGTCGGCGCAGCCATCGGTGGCCTCATCGCCCGCAGGTGGGGCCTCACCGCGCCGTTCTGGTTCGCGTTCGTCGGTTCGGCGCTGATCCTCGCCGCGATCTGGAGCTCGCTGCGCCACATCGCCCACATCGACACCGACAGCCGTGGCGACGGTGGCGACGGCCGTCGGCCGCCCGATGCGGTGTTCGCCGATCCCCGTCTGGCGCAGGTCTACGATCCGCTCGACCCCGATCGATCCGACCTCGAGGTGTACCGGGCGATGGCCCACGAGTTCGGCGCCCGCTCCGTGCTCGACGTCGGCTGCGGCACCGGGACGTTCGCCTGCATGCTCGCGCTCGACGGCATCGCGGTCACCGGGGTCGACCCCGCCCTCGCATCCCTCGAGGTCGCTCGAACGAAGCCGGGAGCCGACGCGGTCCGGTGGCTGCACGGCGACGCGACCACCCTGCCACCACTGGTGGTCGACGCGGCCTTCATGACGGCCAACGTCGCCCAGGTCTTCCTCACCGACGAGGAGTGGACCGCCACGCTGCTCGGCATTCGCCGCGCCCTCGACCCTCATGGGGTGCTGGTGTTCGAGACCCGAGACCCTGCCCGCCGAGCGTGGGAGGAATGGACGCCCGAGCGAACGCACACGGAGGTGGACGTCTCCGGCATTGGAGTCGTGGCCTCGTGGGAGGAGGTCACCTCGGTGGAAGGATCGCTCGTCACGTTCCGATCGATGACCGCGTTCCGCCATGACGATGCCGTGATCGAGTCCGTGTCGACGTTGCGGTTCCGATCCCGCGACGAGATCGAGCGGTCGCTGGTCACCACCGGATTCGCCGTGGTCGACGTGCGCGACGCACCTGATCGCCCCGGCCGCGAGTTCGTGTTCGTGTGCCGGCCGGTCGCCGATCAGGGAAGCTGAAGCGCCACGGCGAGCACGGGATCGGCGCCGGCGAGCAGGTCGGCGAGCGTCTGCGTGGCCACGACGTCCGGGTGGATGGCGTCGCGCGTGTCGTCGGGTCCGCCGAACTCGTAGTACTGCGACGCGACCTCGACGACGATCCTGCTGTTCGGCAGTGTCTGCGGGCGCACACTGCCGTAGAGGTTCGGGCGGCCCCCGGTCGGCTCCCCCACGAACACCGCTCCCGTCGTGCGGTCGAGGTCGGCGGCGAACAGAACCGCTGCCGAGAACGTCTGGCGACCGATGAGCACCACCAGCGAACCGGGCCGCTGCAGTGCCTCATTGGTGGTCAGCACCGTCAGCAAGGGCACGTAGGTGTGATCGTCGCCGCCGGGGTTGTACCGGAGGTCGATCACCAGTCGATCGACCTCGCCGGAGCTGAGCGCATCGTCCACCCGCTGCGCGATCTCGGCGAGGGTGATCGTGTCGCTGTGGGAGACGACCGAGTTGTACTGCAGGTAGAGCGCGGTCCCCATCACCTCGGTCCAGAACGGCTCGTCGATCCTCGCCAAGGACGAGGGTGCCGCACGCTTCGCCAACCCGATGGGTGATGCGTCGACGCGTGTGCCGTACTCGGCCCACGTCAACTGCTCGGGGTCGAGCGTCCGCTCGCTGCCGTCCGCGAGGCGGAGCACGAACTGGGGCGCGACCACGTCCTCCACGACACCGGCCGCGTGCAGCACCTCGGGTGTGACGAGCAGCATCGGGACCACGTCGAGGATCGTCGACGCGTTGTCGTACGAGGCGTAGGGCGTGACCGCGGCGATGGCATCAGCGATCGCCGAGTCCCCGATCCGCTGCACCGACGCGCCGATCAGCGACGGATCGTCGGCGCCGATCACAGCGATGTCGCCGTCGAAGTCGTACAGATGGAGCGCATAGAGGTGGAACCCCGCCTCCGGTGGATACACGCCGGTGTGGCCGTCGATCCTCGCGGTGAGCCGCATCACCTCGGCCGTCGCGTCGGACTCCGACAGCGAGGCGAGATACTCGGGCGCCGCGGCCAGCCACTCGTGGAACTCGGTCGCGGGCTGACGCCAGAAGGGGTCGGGATGGACTCGCTCCACGTCCTCCTGCAATGCCCGCATGTCCTCGGTCCACGCCGCGACTCGGGGGTCGACGGGCACGGTCGTGGAGGTGGTCACCGGGTGAGTGGCGGGACCGGTCGTCGAGGCCGAGCCTGCCGATGAGCCACTGCAGGCACCGACCAGCGTCGCCGCCACCGACAGCGTGAGCAGGGTCAACGGTCGACGGCGATCCATCGACCAAAACTATCACGCCTCCGTGCTATCTCGGACCGTCAGCCGGCGAGCGTCCCCCGTCGGCCACGCACGTCGTCGAGGCTCGCGACGGCCGCCTCCTTGAGCGCGGTCAGCGATGCGACGACGTCGCCTCGGCGATCGCCGAGGTGCGTCGCGAGCCGGGTCTCGGCCTGCTCGAACAGTGCGCCCGTCTCGTCGTGCATCCGTTCGCCGTCATCGGTGAGGCGCACCAGGTAGGAGCGGCCGTCTCGGGGGTTGCGCAGACGGGCCAACTGTCCCCGGCGCTGCATCGCGGTGAGGGTGTCGAGCACCGTCGTCACCGGCATGCCGAGATGACGGGCGAGGTCCGTGGGGGTCGTCGGCTGGGTTTCACGAACCGCGCTGAAGAACGCGTACGCCGCCGCATCGAGCGGAGCCTCCGCGAGCGCCTCGGCCAACAGCGCGCCCACCTGCTGCGACGCGGCGAACAGGTGGTACATCGGCGACAGCGTGTCGGGAGCCGGCAGACGGCGGGTCACGGCGACCATCGTAGGAGCTGGCCCACCTCAGCCGCGTCGACGGAGCCAGCTGTCCAATCGGCCGAGGACGTCGTCCAGGTCCCCGTCGCCGCCGGACGAGGCGACGGCCTCGACGCGGACCTCGTCGCCGGACACCGTCTCGATCACGACCGTTCGCAACTCACCGAGCGGGTTGCTCGAAGGACCGACGTCCACCGACCGCACGTCGCGGCGAGACACCCGGGTGGTGTGGACCAGATTGGCGACGACGAGCACGTCGGGCGTGATCACCAGACGGACTCTCGTGGCCCGCACGGCGACCCACAGCACGGCCAGGACGCCGAGGCCGCCGATGACCACCAGCGGCCACGCCCCGAGGGTCGCGAACATCACCAGCACGCCCGCTCCGGCGATCGACCACAGGACGGCGAAGACCAGGGCCGTCGTCCGCCACGACCGTCGCAGGGCGATCACCTGATGCGCGGCCACCGGTTCAGGCGTGGCGCTTGCGGTAGCCGGCCAGGAATCGCTCGATGCGCACCAGCGCCTCGCTGAGGTCGTCGGAGCTGGGCAGGAAGACGAGCCGGAAGTGATCCGGCGTGGGCCAGTTGAACCCGGTGCCCTGCACGATGAGCAGCTTCTCCTCGGCCAGCAACTCGTAGGCGAAGTCCTGGTCGTCGACGATCGGGTACACCTTCGGGTCGAGCCTGGGGAACATGTAGAGCGCGGCTTTCGGCTTCACGCAGGTGACACCGGGGATCTGAGTGAGCATGTCGTGGGCGATGTCGCGCTGGCGGCACAGGCGCCCGGTCGGGGCGACCAGGTCGGCGATGCTCTGGTAGCCGCCGAGCGCGGTCTGGATCGCCAACTGGCCGGGCGTGTTGGAGCACAACCGCATCGAGGCCAGCATGTCGAGCCCCTCGATGTAGTCGCCGGCATGCCGCTTCTCGCCCGACACCACCATCCATCCCGCGCGATAGCCGCACGACCGGTAGTTCTTCGAGAGCCCGTTGAACGTCACGAACAGCACGTCGTCGGCGAGCGACGCGATGCTGGTGTGGACGTTGCCGTCGTAGAGCGTCTTGTCGTAGATCTCGTCGGCCAGCACGATCAGTTCGTGCTCACGCGCCACCTGGACGATCTGCTCCAGCACCTCGGTGGGATACAGCGCACCGGTGGGATTGTTGGGGTTGATGACGACGATCGCCTTCGTCCGATCGGTGATCTTGGCCCGGATGTCGTCGATGTCCGGGTACCACTCCGACTGCTCGTCGCACAGGTAGTGCACGGGGTGGCCGCCGCTGAGCGACACCGCGGCCGTCCACAACGGATAGTCGGGAGCGGGGACGAGCACCTCGTCGCCGTCGTCGAGCAATCCCTGGAGGCTCATCACGATCAGTTCCGATGCACCGTTGCCCAGGTACACGTCGTCGACCGACACCCCGGCGATGTGCTTCTCCTGGGTGTAGTGCACGATCGACTTGCGCGGCGCGAAGAGACCCTTGCTGTCGGTGTAGCCGGCAGCGTGGGGCAGGTTGCGGATCATGTCCTGCACGATCTCGTCGGGAGGGTCGAGCCCGAACACGGCGAGGTTGCCGATGTTGAGCTTGATGATCTTGTGGCCCTCTTCTTCCATCAGGCGTGCTCGGTCCAGCACGGGCCCCCGGATGTCGTAACAGACGTTGGCGAGCTTGGTGGATTTCTCGACGGGCTTCACAGAGCGGTCATGCTACGGGACGAGGCCACCCGCCGGCCGGTCGTTTACCCCAGCGAGTCCAGGATGCGGCCGAGAACATGCACCTCGTGGCGCTCGCGAGCATGGAACACGCGACCGGACCGACCGGCCGCCACGGCCATGCCGAGCCGCGGCAGCCGGGTCCACACGAGATCCCCGGGCGTGTGGTCGAGGTCGTTGCCGAGGTGCTCGCTGCCGTTGAGGAACGCCGCCAGCCACTCCCCGTCGACGGGCTGCCCGCACTGGCCCATCGGGGCGCCGTCGGGCAGTCGCAGGATCATCGCCCACTCCCCCTCCACGAGGGTGCGCAGCGCGCAGCACGTGGTGGCGTAGCGCTCGGACGGGGCCGCGCCGACGATCGATTCGGCGGCGATGAGCGCCGCCATCCCACCCTCGGGCCGGTCGGGCGACACCGGGCGCACGTCCTCGACGGCGACCCCGTCGACTTGGCGGATCTCCGTGACCAGCAGGTCCACGAGGCCGGCCTCGGGCAGCGCCACTGTGAGCTCGTCGATCGCGCTGCCGCCGCCACGCTCGAGGATCTCGATCCCGATGACGTCACCGTGCACGGCCCCGATCCTGCTGGCCACCTGACCCAGAGCACCGGGCCGGTCGGGCAACCAGACTCGAACGACGAAGGTGTGCATTGCGGGGCGACGCTACCCACGCTGCGCGCGTGCTACGTCACGAATTCGTGACGTCTGTGTGAACGGCTGGTTGGCGGGGTCCGAATCGGGTGCGGACCCCCTCGGAGAACAACACGCTGTCCGGAGCACGCCCCGAGAGGTCGGCGAACCCGGCCGCGCCGAGCAGTCCGTCGTCGAGCGACTCCAGGGTGGCGGCACGCAGCGGCCACGACGGATGCTCGTTGGGCCAGAAGCGGGTGCGGCCGCTGCGGTCGGCGAGGAACAGTCCCCACCTGGCGGTCAGGAAGTGCTCCAGCGGACCCGCCGACAATGGCGCCCCGATGCGCACCACGGCATGCGACGACGTGCCCCGCGGACCGGGCCAGCGGCGGCGGGTCGTGTAGTCGATGCGGTCCCCGTCCCGTTCCAGCCGCATGCCGGCCCACAGGTAGTTGAGCCCCGTCGTCCAACGGGTGACCGCGACGGTCGCCAATCGCCCTGCTTCCAGGGAGCAGAACACCACCCCGCGGCGGCCCGACCGATCGACCCCGTAGAGGCGGACGTTGGTCTCCAGGAAGGTGCCGAAGTACGGCACGCCCGGCAACCCGAACAGACCGATGCGGCGCATGGAGAACGGCACCAGCCCCACGTAGGTGACGCCGTCGATCACGTCGGGCCGAACGCCCTCGGGCAGCGCGGGAGCGACGAGGGAGGGGTCGACCGCCCAGTGGATGAACGACAGCTGCGTCCACTCCTGGGTGAACACCGTTCGCCCCGCGGGCCGTGGCGCCGTCGGTGTGATCGGCTCGGCCTCCATCATCTGCAGCGTACGGGCCGCTCGGCCGGCCGGCTCAGACGACCGCCACCGCCCTCCGCGACGGCCCGCCGACGGGTTCGGTGAAGCCCGGGCGGAAGAGGCGGGTACCCAGCATGGCCAGGGCGACGACCACGCCGGATGCGACGGTGACCGTGCGCAGCCCGATCTGATCGCCGAGCGTCCCCTGCAGGATGGCTCCCGCCGGGTACAGCACACCGAGGGTCGCATTGTTGATCGCCATCACCCTGCCCCGTGACGAATCGGGGGCCTTGGTCTGGCCGATGGTGGAGAACGTCGACAGGCTGCCCATGTAGCAGCCGCCGAGCAGTCCGAGCGCGGGCACCATCACCCACAGGTTCGGCGCCAGCCCGTACAGCACGAGCGCGGGAGAGAGCATCGCCATCATGCGCACCATCGTCGAGCGCAGTCCCCAGTGGGTGACGAGCGAGCCGAGGAGCACGCCCGCCATGACGGCGCCGACGCCCTGCGCGGTCACCAACGCGGAGTTGGCGGCACGCCCGGCGTGCAACACCTGGTCGACCATCGCCGGGATCAACGCGATGAAGGGCGCGGCGACGAAGAAGCACAGGCACATCGAGGCGGTCATCGCTCGAAGGGCGGGCACGGTGCGCACCGTGCGCCAGCCGTCGGCAACAGTGCGCAGGATGCTCGCCCGTTCGGGGGCGTTGCGCATCGGGATGCTCACGACCGACGCGGCGAGCGTGACCGCGAAGAAGCTGACGACGTTGCACATGAGCGCCGCGCTCGATGCCCCAGATCGACATGACCACACCGGCGATCGCCGGGCCGACGACTCGGCCGAGGTTCCACTGCACCGAACTGAGACCGATCGCGTCCGGCACCTCCTCGGGGGGCACCATGTCGGGCACGGCCGTCTGCCACGCGGGGAAGCCGATGGCGCCGCCGCATCCGTTGAGGAGCACCAGCAGGGTGATCCAGCCAGGCGTCGCCCGTCCGCTGGCGACCATCCAGGTGAGGATCGCGGCGATGGACGCCTGGAACAGCGACGCGGCCACGATCAGCCGCTGCCGCTTGACCCGATCGGCGAGGGCCCCGCCGAGGAGGCCGACGACGGCGGTGGGGAGAAACCCTGCGGCCGCCACGAGACCGGCCCACTTGGCCTCACCGGTACGTTCCTGCACGTAGCGACCGAGGGCGACGGTCTCCATCCAGGTGCCGATGTTCGACACCAGGGAGCCGCTCCACAGGATCGCGAACTGGCCGTGCCGGAACACTCGGAAGGATTGCGGCGCGCGCATCGGACCGTTCTACCCGCCTCGACCACCGGGTGGGCGCGTGTGCCTCCAACGGTGGCGATGTGGGAGCATGCGGACATGGCGAAGGAACTGCCCTCCGATTGCATCCACGTGGTGATCGAGATCCCCCGTGGCAGTCGCAACAAGTACGAGATCGACCACGACACCGGCAAGGTGTTCCTGGACCGCCGTCTCTTCACGGCGACCACGTATCCGGCGGACTATGGCTTCATTCCCGAGACGCTCGGCGGCGACGGCGACCCGCTCGACGCGCTCGGTGCTGCTCGAGGACCCGGTCTACCCCGGTGTGTGGGTGCAGGCTCGGCCGGTGGGAGTGCTCTTCATGCACGACGAGGCCGGCGAGGACGCCAAGCTCATCTGCGTGCCGCCCAACGAACCACGATGGGAGAACGTCCACGACCTCGCCGACCTGACCCCGCAGTTGGTCAACGAGATCCAGCACTTCTTCGAGGTCTACAAGGCGCTCGAGCCGGGCAAGACGTCGTCCACCGCAGGCCTGGCCGGGCGTGAGGCGGCGTGGGAAGAGATCCGCCAGGCTCGAGCCAACTACGTGCCGCACCACTGACCGCGGCCTCGAGGACGGCGGTCAGCGGCATGAGCAGTCCAACACCTCTCGTGCGAGCCATGTCATCGACCATGGCCGACGGGACCGTACCGTGAGCGTTCATCGGGCGCGACGCTTCGTGGTCGGTGCGGTCCTGCTGCTGTGCGGGGTCGGCTGCTCGCGCGGCCCCCAGCATCGCTCCGACAGCGAGATCGCGCTGGATTCGGCGGTCCGCGTCGAGGCCGAGGGCTGTCGTCCTCAGCCCGCGGTCGGAGGTGGCTCCTTCGTCGGGCCGAACCGCGTGCTCACCGTGGCGCACGTGATCGCCGGCGCCACGGAAGTGGACGTGGTGCTGAACGATGGGACCGAGCACGCGGCGACCGTCGTCGCGATCGACCGCAAGAAGGATCTGGCCGTGCTGGTGGTGAACGCCGACATCCCTTCGCTCGCGCGCGGCTCGATGCGCTCCGGTGCCAAGGGCCAGTTCGTCGTGTGGCGCAACGGCAGCGCCACCGCGCTGCCGTTCCAGGCCCGCGCGTTCGTCGACATCAACGCCTCTGACATCGATCACGTCGAAGTCGGCTTGCGGCGGGGCTACGAGATCGTCGCTCACATCGAGCCCGGCGACTCCGGCAGCGTCCTCGTCGCCGACGGGAAGGCCGTGGCCATCGTGTTCGCCCGCAGCACCCGTCAACCGGATCGGGCCTGGGCCACCGACATCGCCGAGGCCGACACGTTGCTCGCAGGCGCCGGCGACACCGAGGTCGATGTGGGTGCGTGCGCCTGATCCGTGATCAGTGCACCTCGGTGAGCAGCGCGGCCCCGACCGCGCCGGCACGCTCGCCGAGCCGTGCGAAGGTCAGCGCCGGGTGGGGCCGTAGGTGCGGCGCATAGAGCAGTCGGGTGAACCACTCCTGGATCGGGGTGAGGTACAGATCCGACGAGGCCGCGAGTCCACCACCGAGCACGAACGCTGCGGGGTCGATGAGGTTGGTGAGGTTGACCAGCCCCAACGCGACCCAGCGGCCGAACTCGTCGATGACGGCCAACGCCTCTTCGTCGCCCTCTCGGGCTGCGGCCTGGACGTGCTCGCCCCGAACCTGTTCGGCGTCGCCACCGGCGATCTCGACGACCCGCTGCAACTGCCGGGCAACTGCGGCCTCGCGGGCGATGCGCCCCAGACCGGTGCCCGATGCGTACCGCTCCCAGCACCCGCGCCGCCCGCACGGGCAGGCGGGACCGTCCGGATCCACGACCATGTGCCCGATCTCGCCGCCGAATCCGTTGACGCCGCGCACCAGGTGCCCGCCGGCGATGATGCCACCACCGATCCCCGTCCCGAGCGTCACCATCACGAAGTCGCTGAGACCGACCGCGGCACCGATCTTCCACTCCGCGGCGGCCGCACAGGTCGCGTCGTTGTCGACATGGACCGTGTGGCCGAGGCGCTCGCCGAGCAGCGCGCCGACTCGGAAGTGGGCGATGTCGACGAGGTTCGGGGCCGCGGACAGCACCCCGTCGCGTGTGACGAGCCCGGGAACCCCGACACCGAGCGAGTCGTAGGGCGCGAGCGCAGTGGCGATCTCGGCCAGGGCATCGACGATGCTGTCGGCACCCTTGGGGGTCGCCAGGCGATGTTCGGCGACGACGTCACCGTGCTCGTCGAGCACGACGCCGAGGCACTTGGTGCCGCCGACATCGATGCCGGCGCGGCGCGCCAGGGTCATGCTTCGGCGCGTGTCTTCAGTTCACGCACCGTGTTGAGGATGCGGACCTCGGCGCGTCGCTTGACGAAGCCCGGCAGAGGGACGACCAACTCGATGGCCAGGTCGTAGCGAACCTCGGTACCGCCGTCGGAGGACGGCGTGAAGTGGTACGCGCCGTCGATGGTGCGCATGATGTCGCCGCGCAGCATGCGCCAACTGAGCACCGCCGGCGCCTCTGCGTAGTCGTAGGAGAGCGTGTAATGCGTGCTGCGACCCAGCGCGGAAGCACGGTATTCCACCTCGACCGGGCGGCCGTCCTCGTCGCGAACGCGCACGATGACATCCTTGACGTCCTTGGCCCATTCCGGATAGCGGTCGAACTCGGTCGCGATCGACCACACCCGCTCGGGCGCGGCTGCGATGGTGATGGTCTGGGACGCCGTTTCAGCCATGACGTTGTTCTACTCGATCCTGCTGGAAGGTTTCGCTGCGGTGGTGACCCGCGGCCCGTAGGAACCGTACCGCGCGGCCCACAGTCCATTCATGCCAATCCCGAACATCGGCACCAGCACTCCGAACGCCAATGCGTTCACTTGATGGTCGTTCAGACCGGCGACACCGATGGCCGCTCCCGTGAACGCGGCGACGATCTGGATCGTGAGCATCGCCGACATCAGCCGCTTCACCGGCTTGGGTGCGGTCGGTCCGGTGAGCAGGAACAGGTTGGCGACACCGACCTCCTCGACCCGAGAGCGCTCGAGCGCCGACGTGTACGCCCACAGGGAGGTGGCGATGCCGACGGCGAACAGCGCCAGCGACACGACGGCGATGAGGATCTGTCCGACGCGATGCGAACGCAGCGGGACCGCCACCGCGAGCGTGAGCACGAACAGCGCCGTGCCGACGACGTTGGCACGAACGAGACGGGACTGCATCGCCGTCATTCTGCCAGCGCACCGAGCGACACACCCAGACGGTGTGACAGGACGTCGTAGGAGAACTCGCGCACGGCGCGATCGCGTCCGGCCAACGCCATGCGAGCCCGGGTGAGCGGATCGTCCAGGAGCTGTTCGAACGCCGCGGCCACTTCACGAGGATCGTCGGGGTGGCGGACGACCAGCCCGGTGACCCCGTCATCGACCGCTTCTGCCGCGCCACCCGAGTCGCCCGCGACCTGCGGCACCCCGCATGCGGCGGCCTCGAGGAACACGATGCCGAAGCCCTCCTGCTCCAGCCCCGCCCAGCGGTTCCGGCAGAGCATCGCGTAGACATCGGCGCATCCGTAGAGCCGGGGAAGATCGTCGTTGCTCACCCTGCCGAGGAACCGGACCGGTGCGTCGAGTTGGGCCGCCAGCTGGCGCAACCGCCCTTCGTCGCGGCCGCCGCCGGCGATGGCCAGCACCAGGTTCGGCCGCGACGTGCGCAGGAGCGCGGCAGCC
Organism: uncultured Acidimicrobiaceae bacterium; assembly: GCA_963720695.1. Classification (GTDB taxonomy): domain Bacteria; phylum Actinomycetota; class Acidimicrobiia; order Acidimicrobiales; family Ilumatobacteraceae; genus UBA668. The sequence goes on along the minus strand of CAVRGG010000001.1, from coordinate 771,782 downwards.
CGGATGGCCGTGTCGAAGCCCTTGCGCGGGACGAGCCTGCTGATGCTCACCACGACCTCCGCGGTGTCGGGAAGACCGAAGTGGCGGCGGGCCTCGAGCCGACCCGTCTCGCTGAGGGGCACGAATCGATCGGTGTCGACACCGGGCGGCACGACCGTGATCGGCAACGTCCGCCCGGCCGCCCGTTCTGCCTCGGCTGCGGGATAGCCGCCCGCGGCGACGATGTGACGGGCCCGGCGCAACACGTACCCGAGGGTCTGCTTGGAGCCGATGATCCGGCCAGGCACGGTGACCTCGGCCCCGTGCAGCACGACGTCGTAGGGAAGGTCCAGCGACGGGCCGATGAGTCCGAGGGGCAGCGCCGGGTCGAGCACGATCAGATCCGCTCCGACGGCGCGGGCCATCGAGTTCACCCGCTGCACCATCCACGGGTGCGGGAGCAGCACCGGCTCACGGGTGCGTTCGATATGGAACGGTTGCGCTGCGTCGAACGCGTCCGATCCCGCGTACGGGCTGGTGAGCACGGCGAACGACTCGGGCGGAAGCCGGCGCCACCACTCCCAGAGCAACGACTGGATGCCACCGATCTTGGGAGGGAAGTCGTTCGTGACGAGCAGGTGCTTCATGGTGTCTCCAACTCGCGTCGGACATCGGGATCGGGGTCGGAGGCAGGCATGAGGTGATGGAGGCCCAACCGGCGGGCGGCCCACACGGCGTGGACGCGCAGCACGGGGTCGCGGTGAGCAACGTACTCGCCCACCACGCGTTGCACGGTTGCATCGGTGCCGTCACCGACGTTGCCCAGGACGACCAACGCGTTGCGTCGGATCCAACGAGGATCACGATCGGCGAGATACCAGCGACCCCATGTGTCGAGCACCTCCGCGTCGGATCCCTCGAGCAGTTCGAGCACGGGCACCCACGCACGGATCGACTCCCCCGAGCCGACGATGCCCGGCACCCTCCGCCCGAGCCGCACCGTGGGCGGGCACACCTCCTGGCAGTCGTCGCAGCCATAGATGCGATCGCCGATCGCCGATCGCATCGCCGGCGGCACGATGCCCGGCTTCTGCATCACCCATGCCAGACACCGTGCCGCGTCGATGACACCGGGCTCGATGATGGCCCCGGTCGGGCAGCCATCGAGGCACCGACGACAGGTACCGCATCCGTCGGCGACCGGTTCGGGGGCGACGGGGAGCGGCGCGGTCGTGACCACGCAGCCGAGGACGAACCAGCTGCCCGCACCGGGGACCAACAGGTTGGCGTTCTTCCCGAACCAGCCGATCCCGGCCCGGTGGGCGATCTCGCGGTCGACGATGCTGTTGTCATCGGCGAACGGCACGGCCTTCCACCCGTCGCCGCGCAGCCGATGGGCAACCGCCCACAGGGCCGTCCGCAGCGGCGCGTAGTGGTCCTCCCACGCGTACCGCCCGACCCTGCCGTGCACGCCGGACGGACGGTCGGGCTCGTCGAGCAGGTACGGGCGGGCGGCCACGAACACCGACTGGGCCCCTGCGACCGCACGGCCAGGGTCGGTGGAGCGCTCCGGGTTCTTGAACGTGAACTGCATGCCGTCGACCAGTCCGGCATCGATGCGGTCGTGGATGGCCTCGCGAGCCCGCACCATCACGTCGGCAGGCGCCACCCCCGTGTGGGTGACCCCGAACGGCGTGGTGAGCGCCGTCAGCTCGGCGACGTACTCGCCATCGGGCCGGGGTGGATCAGACGGCCTCACGGTGTCGCAGCGTAGGCACCATTCCGGCCGCGGCGAGCAACTGCACCGCTTTGAGCTCGGCCTCGTCGAAGTCGAGCGGTTCGCGTCGGGCGGGGGCGAGCAGGTGGGTGACGACACAATCGGCACATGCGGCCGACCCGTCCATGACACAGGTGTCGCACGAGATGACGAAGTGGAGCATGCCCCGAGCCTGCCAGGAGGGTGTGACAGGGTTCTCCGGCTTCTGGTCAGGATCCCTCCCACCTCGCCTTCTGGACAGGGATCTTCCCGGAACCCGGGAAGCATCCGGACCAGGAACCGACGCCTGGACGGGCGATCGCCGTTCCATCGCGGGTGATCGGGGTCAGTGACGGGCGAGCGAGAGGAAGGTGTCGCTGGCGACGGTGTTGGCCCCGGCGGCGCGGACGTCGGTGAGCACGGCCTGGTCGTTGGTGACCACGACGACGGGCCGAGCGGTGTCGAGGGCCTGCACCTCGGCCCGCAGCACGTCGTCGGCGAGGACACCCTGGGGCGAGTAGCTGACCCGCACGAGGCGCCGCGCCGAGGTGTGCGCGCCGACGACGTCGGCACCGTCGAACACGATGTGGATCGACACACCCCAACGCCGCGCCAAGCGTTCGGCGGCCTCCACGCACAACTCGCGTTGATGGGCGAGCTCGACGTCGGGCCATCCGAGCTTGGCGACGTTGTAACCGTCGACGAGCACCGTGACGCCGGGTGACCGCAGGAGGTGCTCGGCTGCCGCATCACTGTCGCCGTAGACCCCGCCGGGGATCGCCAGGGGTCGACGGGAGGGTGTACGACGTTTCTTGGCGGGCGACGAACTGCGCTCGCCGGTGAGTGAGAGCGCCTCGAGCAGCAGCGCTCTCATTCGGTCGAGGTCGACCGATGCGGACTCCGCCGCTCGACCGGACAGTGCCGCGTCGCGAGCAGCGATCGCCCCGTCGAGCTCGGCTCGGAGGGCGGCGACCTCGTCCTGCGCGGCCTCGGCCTGCGTGGCCGCCGCAGTCGCTCCGGCATCGCGCCGTTGCATCCCCGACTCGAGCTCGCGAATCCGGGAACGGGCGGCGGCGAGGTCCTTGGCGAGCCGCTCGTGCTCGAGGGACATCACCCGGAGTGCTTCGGATTCCTTGGCGAGCGCCTCGCGGACCTCTGCGAGCTCCAACCGCGCGCGGGCAGCTGCGGTCTCGGCCGCCTCGCGTCGACGCTGTTCACGGCGGACCTCGCCGGCGTCGTCGGTCACCTCGCGCTCGTGGTCGGCTGCCGCGACGAGCGCGAGCGCCGACTCCACCCATCCGTCCGGTCGCGTGATCCAGAGCATCCCCACGTCGTCGATGAGTTCGTCGGTGGCCACCGAGCGCGAGCCGACCGAGGTACTCCGCATCACCTTCGACCGCGGCCCGCGCGGCGGACACCGCCGTCGCAGGCAGCTTGTGGAACTTGAGGTACGGCTTCAGCCCCGACGGATACGGGAGGGCGGGCCGGAGTTTGGCCCCGACAGCCGCGATGCTGACGGCGAACTCGAGCGCGGACTGGAGTGCACGGTCCGGGATCTCGGCGGCGTCGGGCACGCGAGCCAGGCTACCCAGTCGCCGTCGCGGGTGGCTGGTAGCGAGTGAGCACGTCGGCGCCGATCATCGCCGCGACCGCCTGCATGTCAGCGTCGGCGACGCCGGTGGCGGCGAACACCTTCACCGCCACGTCCTCGGTGCCGATCCGGATGTGCAGCTTGCCGCCGGACCACACGGCGTCGTCGCCCAGTCCGTCGACCGGGACCGCGTCAGGCGTGGCGGCTGCTTCGTCGAACGCCGATGCCGGTCCGGCACCGACGGTGACGAGGTTCTGGCCCTGACCGTCGACGACGAAGCACGTGATCGTGTCGCCACGCGTCGCCTCGGACGAGGAGGTCGCGTCGGCGCCGGTGGCGGCGCGGACTTCCTCGACGGACACCATCAAGCACACGCGCGGCAGTGGCAAGGTGTCCCATCCGGCCAGTTCGGACGGCGTCGGCGGACCGATGCCCTGGTCGTCGTCGTCCACCGGGCCCGACGGGGGCAGCGTGAACGACGACCCGACAGTGGAGTCCGGAGCGCGGGCGGTCGTGCCGGTGGCAGTGCCGTCGCCGCCAGCACTGCAGGCTCCGACGAACACCACCATCAGTGCACAGAGCGCCCAGCGAGCATGAATTCGCGGACAGCATCGTCGAGGGTCTCATGCCAGGAGATCCACTCGGTGCGATGCCGCGTCGACGACGGCGGGTTCGTGGGTGGCGACCAGTACCGCCGACCCGTTGGCCGCGACCTCCTGCAACACCTCGAGCAGCGCTCGCACGTGATGCGGGTCCTGGTGGCTGGTCGGTTCGTCGGCGAGCAGCAGGAGAGGGGCCGCGACCGCCGCTCGTGCCACCGCCGTGCGCTGCTGCTGCCCCAGCGACGTCTCGTCGGGGAATCTGTCGTGAAGGTCCATCAGATCGAGCCGGTCGAGGATGGCATCGACGTCGTGGACCGCGTCGGGCCCCACGCCCGACTCGATGTTCTCGCGAACCGTCAGCTCCGGCACGAGCGCCAGAACCTGCGGGACGACGGCGATCCCCGCCCATCGATCCGCCATCGCCGCGATCTCGGGCGCCCACGTCAGGCTGCCTCCGTCCGGCTGGGTCCAGCCGGCCAAGAGCGAGAGCAGCGTGGACTTGCCGCTCCCCGACCGTCCCCGCACGACCACCACCTCGCCCGCGGCGAGGGTGAACGTCACCGGCCGCAACCCGGACTCGGGCGACCACCACTTCTCCACGGCGTCCGCCGACAGGATCGTGCTCATGTGCGCCTGCCGTGGTCGAGGTGGATGACGGCGTCCGCAGCGGCGATCACATCGGCGTCGTGCGTCGCGACGAGCACGCTCTGGCCCGCATCGGCGGCGGTCCGCAGCGCTCGGATGACATCGCCGGCGCTGGCCCGGTCGAGGGATGCCGTCGGCTCGTCGCACACGAGCAGGACAGGCGCCCCCGCCAGTGCACACGCGAGGGCGACTCGCTGCTGCTCACCTCCGCTGAGCTCTCGGACCTGTCGGTGCAGCGCCGACGCGAGACCGAGGGAGCCGAGCACCGGCTCGACGTCGTGCGCCGCGTCGGTGCCACGCAGTCGGCTCACCCACGCGACGTTGCCCGCGGCATCGAGTCGGTCGAGAAGGTTGTCGCTGGGCTGGGGCAGCACGATGCCCAGGGTCTCCCGGCGGACCCGGCGTCGCTGACGTCGACCGAGCACCCCGATGTCGGCGCCATCCAGCTCGACGTGCCCCTCGTCGGGACGGTCGAGGCAGGCGACGAGACCGAGCAGGGTCGACTTTCCCGAGCCGGAGGGGCCGGACACGACGGTGAACGCGCCGCGGACCACGTCGAGGTCCACCGAGTCGAGGGCGGTCACCGACCCGGTCGGCGTGGAGAACCGGCGCGTGACGCCCACGCACCTGGCGACGAGCTCAGACGGTTCCACGCATCACCTCCAGCGGCTTGGCCCGAGCGGTCGACACGACGGTCAGGAGCGTGAGGAGCGCGACGGCGAGGACGGTGCCGATGCCGACCGCGACGATCGACCCGATGTCGACGACCACGACCGACGGTGGGCGCAGCTGACGCAAGGTGTCGAGCCTCCGCACGGATGCCTCGGCGACGGTGATCCCCATCACCACGCCGAACCCCACCCCGAGGATCAACGGGATGCTGACCTCGACCAGACCGGCGAGGACGAGCCGCCTTCGGCCGAATCCCATTCGGCGCATCAACACGTGCGCCGCCTGTCGGCGTTGTCGGCGGGCATCGATGGCGAGGATCTGCATCATGAACACGACGAACGCGACGAACACACCGAACGCCCCGAGCGCCGAGTACGACCACCTCACGGCGCGGAAGCTGGTGACGTCGAAGACGTCCTCGACACGCAGTGCCTCGTTCGTGATCCGGGCCCCGGCGTCGCGCAGCAACTGCACGGCGTCATCGGGTGGGTCGCGTACCCACACCGACGTGCCGAACGGGCCGAGGTCACCCGCGTCGGCGACCGATCGATCGATGATGACCATCGGCGTCCCGTTGGTGAATCCTGGGAAGTGGTCGAGACGGGCGATGACGTCGACCGGGACCGACACCCCACGCGTGCGACCGACGAGATCGAACGAATCGGGGACGTCGCCGACGACGATCACTCCCGCCCGATCGCCCGCCGCGGCCAGCCGTTCGAGAAGCCCCGGCAGGCCGTCGAGTTCCGGGTCGTCCTTCCAGTGCACCGCACCGGCGAACGTCGCCGGGTCGATCGCGAGGATCGACACCGGCGTCCCGTCGACGTTGCCGGTGACTCGCCCGACGACGGTGGCACGATCGGCCAGACCCGCCGGCATCTCGATGTCGTCGATGATGCGAACGGACAGATCCGACCCGACGAACGTGGTGGCCTTGTCGACGAGTTGCTGTTCGGCGCTGACGAGCAACGTCGTGGAGAGCACCAGGCAGCCAGCGGCGAAGGCACTGGCCAACACCACCAGCGCCGCCATCAGTGGCTCGGCGACGGCGCGACGCACACCGAGCCGAGGGGCATCGGGAAGTCGGCGGCCGACGTGACGCATGCGGCGCAGCAGCGCGCGCAAGGGACGCACCAGGATCGCGACCGGCGTGGCGAGCGCGAGCAATGGGAACGACTGCGCGAGGAGGTCCCCACCGCGCGCCTTGGTTCCGACGAGGCGTACGCCACCGACCTGGTCGAGCCGCACCCAGGCGGCAACTGCGAGCGCAGGCACGATCAACTCGAATGGCACGTGACGCCAGGCGATGCGACGCGGACGGGCGTCGACTTCGCGGTCACCTGCGAGCGCGGTGACCGCCGTGACGAGCAAGAGAGCCACCAACCCGCCGACCACTGCGGACACCACCGCGAACCGGAACGGACCGGTCTCCATCTCGGGCGTGGGGCCGAGCGTGCGAACACCGAGCACCGCCAGTCCCAATCCGACGACGGCGCCACCGACCGTGGGCAGCGCCATCGACTTCAGCAGCGCCGGCATCGACGCCGCGGGTCCGCCCCCACGGATCGCGATGAGGCGCAACTCCCGCCGACGCTCGCGGGCGACCATCACGCCCGACGCGCACAGCACGAGCAACGACACCGCCACCCCGGCGAGGCGGACCGGCGCCATCGTCTTTCCGACGAGGTCGGACACCGTGTCGGCTCGATCGGCCAGGACACCCATGCTGCTGAGCGCCGCGAACTGATGCCGGAAGGCGGCGAGGTCCGGGACGCCGAGCTCGGTGGCGAACTGGTCGATCGCCGCATCCTGGCGGCGTTGGAACGCGTGAGCGTCGTCGCGGGTCATGCCGTCCGGAATCGGCTGCACCTCCCAGTCCCCCGACGCGTTGTTGTACTGGCGGATGCTTTCCAAGTTCGCGAAGACCAGCGGAGGCGGCAGATCGCCGCGCGAGTTCGGACGGAGCTCCTTGCGCCACCCGCACCAGAAGTCGGGCTCGGGACGCACAGGAATCGTGGGGTACGTGCCGACCATGAGCATCGAGATCGGTGCCGGGTCCGGCATCGGTTCCATCTGCCCGTCGCTACCGATCTGGAACATCGGCGGCTCCTGGATCATCAGCTCGGTCGTGCCCGGCTCGTACTCACCGGTCGTCAGCAGATAGTCGGGCATGAGGACGGTGTTGTCGGCCAATGCCGGCAGCTGCGGATCGAATTGCGTCTCCTGTCCATCTCGGTGGATGAGCACGAGCTTGCGCCGTACCTTCGGAGTGTCGGCGAGGCGGTAGGTGGCCGACACCGACGCAGTGATGATCGGTTCCTGCACCTGGCGGAGCGTCGAGTACGCACGATCGAGTGCAGCGACGACGACGGGATCGGGGCTGTAGGGCAGATGGACGGCGACGTCCGACAGGCAGATGTCGGCGAGCTGCAACTGCACCGACTCCGACGCGGCCGACGACACGTAGAGCGGACCGCCGGCGACGCACACGCCGAGCAATGCGCATGAGGCTGCCACGGCAACCCGTCCACCAACCCCCTGGCGTGCCACGAGCGGCGACCGTACCACCGTCGGACGGTTTGCAGAGCCCATCGAACACCCGTTCTTGACGACGAACGTCCGTTCGTGCTGGACTGACACGCTGATGCAGCGTTCCTTCGACGATCTCGGTACACCGCTGTCCGACGTCACGTTCTGCGTCCTCGACATCGAGACCACCGGCAGCGACCGCGGCGGCGACACCATCACCGAGATCGGCGTCGTCAAGGTTCGAGGTGGCGAGTGTCTGGGCACCATGGCGACGCTCGTCAACCCCGGCCGTTCGATCGTGCCCATGATCACGGTGCTCACCGGCATCTCGGACCACATGGTCGCGGCCGCACCCCGGATCGAGACCGTGCTCCCGTCACTGCAGGAGTTCGTCGGCGATGCCGTCATCGTCGGGCACAACGTCGGCTTCGACATGGCCTTCATCAACACCGCGCTTCGTCGCAGTGGGCGCGAGCCCTTCCGCGGCACGGTGATCGACACGCTGCCCCTCGCTCGCCGGCTGGTGCGCGACGAGGTGCCCGACTGCAAGCTCGGCACGCTCGCCGGCCGGTTACGGCTCGATCATCGACCCACCCACCGTGCGCTCGACGACGCGCTCGCCACCACCGATCTGCTGCATCTGTTGCTCGAACGCGCCGCTGGGCTCGGCGTGTTGGGTCTCGACGACCTGATCGCCCTGCCCACGATGGGCGGCCACCCGCAGGCCGGCAAGCTCAAGCTCACCCACCAACTGCCGCGCTCCCCCGGCGTGTACCGATTCCTCGACGGTCAGGACCGAGTGCTCTACGTGGGCAAGGCCACGAACCTGCGCCAGCGCGTCCGCAGCTACTTCTCCAGCGACGATCGCCGCAAGATCGGCCCGCTTCTGCGCGAGACGCAACGGCTCGCCCACACCACCACGCCCGATGCCCTCTCGGCGGAAGTCCTCGAGCTCCGCTACCTCCATCGCTTGGCGCCGCGCTACAACCGGGCCGGCACCACCTGGCAGAAGTACTGCTACGTCCGGCTCACCACCGATGAGGCGTGGCCGCGGCTGGTCGTCACCAACGAGCCGGCCGCGTCAGGTGTGCACCTCGGTCCGCTGTCGTCGAAGACGATGGCCGCCGCGGTGATCGAGGCGATCCAGAGCGCCCTCCCCATCCGACGGTGCAACACCAGGATCGGGCGCAACCACCGTCCTGCCGCCGGCGCCGCACCGTGCCGCGGCGCACAGCTCGGCGTCGCCATGTGCCCCTGCGCGGGAGGTGCCGACGAAGCCGCCTACTGGCGAGTGGTCGCCCAGGCCGTCGCCGCGCTCACCACCTCGCCGGAGATCGTGCTCACTCCGCTCTGGCATCGCGTCGAGCACCTCGCGCTCACGCAACGCTACGAGGAAGCGGCACTCGCCCGCGACCGCGCCCACGCGTTCGCCAACGCCATCGGCCGGCAGCGGCTGATGGACCAGCTCCGCGGTGCCGGCGATGTCGGCATCCAGCTGCACGATGCGGTGCTCCACCTCCGCGACGGCGTGCTCGTCGACGCGTCCATCGACGGCCAGCTCCCCACCGGTCTCGAGCTGCCGCCACCGGAGACCGCTCCGTTTCCCGAGGTCCTGCCCCGCCACGCCGCGGACGAGGTGCTCTGCCTGGCCAGGGCCATCGAGCGGGCAAGCTTCCACGCCCGCTTGCTGTGGTGCAGCGGCGAGTGGACCTGGCCGTCGACCCCGCTCCTCGAGGTCACGCGGCTGCCCACCGCTGCCTGATCGGGGACCGATCAGCGCTCGAACGCCGACTCGATCTCGGCGCCCACATGGTCGATGCGGAGGATCTTCGTGTGACCCTCCGACGGCAGGGCTGCGGCGAGCGCGTCGGCTTCGTCGACGGCGCACATCGCCGCCACCGTGGGGCCGGAGCCGCTGAGCCATGCCGCCCAGGCACCCGCGTCCAGGGCCGCCTTCATCGCCGTCGCCGATGCGCCCGCCGATGCCAACCGGACGCGCTGGTGCAGGCGATCCCGCGTGGCCTCGCGCAGCGCGTCCACCTCACCGGATGCCAGGGCCGCGACCAGCAGCGCCGTGCGGCCGACGTTGAACACGGCGTCCTCCATCGACACCTCGGTCGGCAGCTTCGTGCGCGACTCGTCGGTGGAGGTGACGGTGCTCGGGACCCACATCACCATCGCCGGGTCGAAGTTCATCGGCACCCGGACCGCACGGCCACCAGCGGTGGCGACGATCCCGCCGTACAGGGATGCGGCGACGTTGTCGGCGTGCCCCTCCAGCTCGGTCGCCAGGGCCAGCAGCTCCGGTCGGGCAGCGGTGAACGCATCGTGATCGGGTCCGTGCCGCTGGGCATGTGCCGCCACGAGCCCGCCGATGCGCACCGCGCCGCTGAACCCCATGCCGCGACCCACGGGGATCGGCGACCGGAGCCAGAGCGATCCGTCGCCGCCGTGACGGCGGAACGCGATGGTCGCAGGATGATGCTCGTCGAGCTGTTGCGAGCCGTCCGGGGCACCGCCGAGGCCGATCTCGGCGTGCACCGTGAGCGCCATCCCCAACGTGTCGAAACCGGGCCCCAGGTTCGCCGACGACGCCGGCACCCGAACGATCATCAGTGACCGAACTCCGCGGCGGCCGCCTGGGACACCTCTGCGAAACGCACCATCGTGGCGTGGGCCTTGCCGGAGTCGATGGCGTCCTCGGCCGCGATCAGTCCCTGCTCGAGCGAGTCGGCCACGCCGGCCACGACCAGGCCGGCAGCTGCGTTGAGGACGACGATGTTGCGATGGGCGCCGTGCTGGCCCGCGAACACCCTCCGCACGTACTCGGCGTTGACGTCGGGTGTCCCGCCCACCAGTTCGTCGGGGATCGCCGGCGCGAGGCCGAGCTCCACCGGGTCGACGGTGAACGTGCGCACGTTGTCGTCGTCGAGTGCCAGCACGGTGGAGACTCCGGTGGTGGTGAGCTCGTCGAGCCCGTTGCCATGCACCACCCACGCGCGATGCGAGCCGTGGAGTCGCAACGACGCCAGCATCCGCTCGGCCACGGCCGGGTTGGCGACACCGATCAACTGGCGTCGCACACGGCCCGGGTTCGCCATCGGGCCGAGGAGGTTGAACACCGTCGGCACGCCGATCTCGCGGCGGCTGGGCGCGGCGAACCGGAACGCCGGGTGGTACCGCGGTGCGAGGCAGAAGCCGATGCCCGCCTCTTCGACGCAGCGAAGGACACCAGCAGGCGGCAGCTCGACGGCGACACCGAGTGCCTCGAGCACATCGGCGGTGCCGCACTGCGAGCTCGCGGCACGAGCCCCGTGTTTGCAGACGGGCACGCCGGCGGCGGCGGTGACGACGGCGGCCATCGTGCTGACGTTGACGCTGTGGCTGCGATCGCCGCCGGTGCCGACGATGTCGACGGCGCGATTTCGAAGCTCCTCCGACAACGGGACCCGCTCGCTGGCTTCGAGCACCGCGTCGAGCAGGCCGGAGATCTCCTCGGGCGTCTCGCCCTTGGCTCGCAGGGCGACCACGAAGCCGATCAACTGCGCAGCGGTGGCCTCTCCGGACAGGATCGTGGCCATCGCGGCACGGGCGTGGGCGGCGGGCAGGTCGCGGCGCTCGAGCAGCTCAGTGAGGAGCGCGGGCCATCCACCCAGTTCGTCGATCGGACTCATGAACGATGAGGCTAGGCAGTGCGACGGCGTTGGCGGATCATCCGCCGACGTTCGCGCTCCGTGGCGCCACCCCATACGCCCGATTTCTCGCGGACCTGGAGCGAGTATTCGAGACAGGCGACGCGTACCCCGCATTGCGCGCACACGCTCTTCGCCTCGAGTGCCTCGTCCTCGTCGTCGGGGTAGAACACGCTTGGTTCCAGGCCCCGACACGCTCCGAGTTGCCGCCACATGATTTCTTTGGCCGACACGACTGCAATGTCCCCCGTTTGGTGTCGCTGCAGGTATTCCCGACAGCGATCACGAATCTAGGGTCGCGCGCCGCGCCAGCGCCAGCCCCAATTTGTATCTTTTTTGCGCGCTCGAGGCGGCTTCTGGACACGATCGTTCCCGGATTCCGGGAACCATCCGACCCAGACGGGTGAGCGGGAACGATCCGACCCAGAAGCCGTGGGACCCGCACGCCCGACGACGTCAGGGGGATCCGGTGAGGTCGGCCCGCAGCTCGGCCAGGGTGACGGGGGCCAGTTCCACGGCTTCCAGGTACTCGGGGTGGTCGATGGCCAGCACGGTGCCCTCGCCGAAGGCCGCCACCTGCTCAGGAGTGAAGCGGAACTCGATGAAGTGCACCGCGGCGGTGGTGTGCTCGCGGGTGAGTTGCTGGGCGTGGGACGCCTCCACCGTGCAGCGGACCTCGGACCCGTCGGTGAGCCGGAACAGCAGGCTGCGCTCGACGCCGACCAGCTTCGGCAACCACTCCCGTACCTGCTCGTCGGTGGTCAGTTCCAGGAACAGCGTGGCGCACAACTGTCCGGGATCAGGGATGAGCGGGTTGTAGACGTCGAGTTCTTCCTGAATGCCCTCGTCGGTGAAGATCCGTTCGACGCGGGCCATCTCCTGCACCTGGAATCGCATGGTGTCGCGGTTCTCGAACACCAACGTCACGACGGTGCCGAGATGGACGCGCCGGCGACGCTTCAACTCGATCACGTGGGCGCGGAACGTCTCGCGCTCACGCTCGTAGGCGCGAGCGTCGGCGATGTCGGCGACCGTCAGCTTGCGAGGTGAGAGATCGGTGCTCACGAGCGTTCGCCCTCCTCGGGGATGCCGTAGGCGCGGGCGATCAGTTGCAGCGGGTGCATGGGTGTCTCGCCGGTCTGCTCGGCGATGGCGGTGTTGGCGAGGTGACAGTCGCCCGCCACCACATCGCCGTCGGCCTTGCGGATCTCGGCGGCGAGCTTTCCGGCAATGGGGATGCTGATGTCGGTGTTCTCCGCACGGAGACCCCACATGCCGTCGATGCCACTGCACTGTTGGACCAGTTTCACCTTCGCGCCGGTGAGCTTGATCAGGTCACGACTCTTGAGGCCCGCGTTCTGGGCCTTGAGGTGACACGGCGTGTGATACGTCACGGTCGCAGGGACGAAGCCGGTGAAGTCGGTGTCGAGGGCCATGCCGTCGGTCTTGTGCACCTTCATCAGGTACTCGGTGGCGTCGTAGGTGTGCTCGGCGACGAGGGTCGCATCGGGTCCGCCCACGTAGTCGACGTAGTCCTGCTTGAGCACGTACCCGCAGGTGGGCTGGGGTACGACGATGTCGCGACCTTTGCGCACCGATGCGGCCAGCGCCTTCACGTTCTTCTCCGCGACCTTGGTGAACTCGGCGACGTCGCCACTGTGCAGCCACGGGGCGCCGCAGCACGACACCCCGTCGGCGAGCGTGCATTCGATGCCGTTGCGCTCGTAGACCTTCACCAGATCGTGACCGATCTGGGGCTGCTGGTACTCGACGAGGCAGGTGGGGAACACGGCGACACGGCCCTGCCGCTTGGCGATGCGGACCTTGGGTCGCTGCTTGAACCACGTGCTGAACCGCTGCCGGGCGTAGGGCGGCAACAGCCGGACCGACGACACGCCGGTGGTCTTCTCGATGAACTTGCGGACCAGTGAGCCCGGCTTCGCCCCGATCATCCGGTTCGCGATGGGCGACGCGATCGTGGCCGCCTTGCCCATCAGGTCGGTGTGCCCCATGACGGCATCGGTGACCTGGTCGCGCATCGACACCTGATGGTTGGCGTGGTGCATGGCGTCGGCACGCAGCATCAGCCTGGGGAAGTCGAGCGCCCACTCGTGCAGGTCAGGGATGTAGGGGCAGTTGATGTAGCACAGCTTGCACTGGAAGCACTCGCTGACGACCTGGTCCTGCTGGGCCGGAGTGAGCCGACCCGCATCCTGGTCGTCGTGCTGGTCGATCATGTCGAACAGGGTCGGGAACGACGTGCAGAACTTGAAGCACAGCCGGCATCCGTGACACAGGTCGAAGACGCGGGTGAGTTCGTCGCGAACATCCGCCTCGTCGGTGTACATCGGGTGCTTGGGGTCGTAGATCGTCGTCATTCGCGAGTTCCTGTCGGCTGGCGCCGGTCCGTCGCGGCCACGAAGCCGCGACGAACCGACGCTGCGTGGACGTCAGAGGGCTTCGAGGCCCTGGGCGAACCGGCCGGCGTGGCTCTTCTCGGCGCGAGCGAGCGTCTCGAACCACTCCGCGATCTCGGTGAGACCCTCGTCGCGAGCAGTGGCAGCGAAGCCGGGGTACATCTGGGTGTACTCGTAGGTCTCGCCGGCGATCGCCGACTTGTAGTTCTGCTCGGTCTCGCCGATCGGCTCGCCGGTCGCGGGATCGCCGACCTGGGCGAGGAACTCGAGGTGGCCGTGTGCGTGACCGGTCTCACCTTCGGCGACGGAGCGGAACAGCGCAGCGGCGTCGGGGTAGCCCTCGACATCGGCCTTCTGGGCGAACCACAGGTAGCGGCGGTTGGCCTGGCTCTCGCCGGCGAAGGCCTCCTTCAGGTTCTCATGTGTCTTGGTGCCGTTCAGGCTCATCTGGTGTGACTCCCTTGTGGTGGGTGGTGTGTTGCTGGATGGGTGGGACCGAGAGGCGCGGCGCCCGAGGAACACTCGGCGCACACGCCGTGGAACACGACGCTGGTGGCGTGACGCTCGAAGCCGTCGAGCCCCTGGACCGGCACCTGGTCGAGGTCGCCGAGGTAGACGTCGTGCAGGCCGCCGCACGACGTGCACTCCGCATGGTGGTGGTCGTCCGTGTTCGGATCGAATCGGTTCGAGCCGGTCGTGAAGTTGATGACGCGCAATTCGCCCATCGCGACCAGATCGTTCAACGTCTGGTAGACGGTGCGCAGCGAGATGCCCGGCATCTGCGACGATGCCGCGGCGAACAGCCCTTCGGCCGTCGGATGGCCGAGGTTGCCGTGCAGCAGACGGAACAGGAGTTGACGCTGCGGCGTGATCTTCATGCCCTGCTCGCGGAACGCAACGCTGAGATCTGCAGGTGCACGCACGGCGGCGACCGTAACCAGTCGGGTCACTGATCTGCAATTCGTGCAGATCTGCATCGAGTGCGATCGAGCGCCACACCCGACCCCGCTTCCACGGGTTCCCTAGGATGTCGCCGATGCCGTCCGACCTCTCGTTCCAGCGCGCCGCCATGCTGCAACGGTTGCAGTCCGAGACGTTCGACGTCCTGGTCATCGGCGGCGGGATCACCGGCGCCGGCACTGCGCTCGACGCGGCCAGCCGCGGTCTGCGCACCGCGCTCGTCGAGCGGGACGACTTCGCATCCGGTACATCCTCGAAGAGCTCGAAGATGGTCCACGGCGGGCTCCGCTACCTCCAGCAGGGCGAGGTCCGGCTCGTCTACGAGGCGTTGCGCGAGCGGCAACGGCTGCGCCACAACGCACCGCACCTGGTCAAGGTGCTCCCGTTCATGATCCCGATCCTGACCAAGGACGGGGTGGTGTCGCGCAAGATCGCCAGGGCGCTGGGCTCGGCCATGTGGATGTACGACGCGACCGGCGGATGGCGCATCGGCAAGCTCCACCGCCGCCTCAAGAAGGACGCGGCCATGGCCCACCTGCCGACGATGGTGGCCGGCGCGGCTCGCGTCGGCGTACCTGTACTACGACGCCGCGGTCGACGACGCCCGACTGGTGCTCACCGTCGCCCGCACGGCCGCGGCCCACGGTGCCGCCGTGGCCAACCGATGCGGTGTCGTCGAGTTGCTCAAGGCGGCCGACGGCACGGTCGAGGGTGCGCTCGTCGAGGCCGACGGACGACGGATCGCCGTGCGCGCGAGGGTGGTGGTGAACGCCGCGGGTGTCTGGTCCGACGAGGTGCGAGCACTCGACGAGGACACGCATCCCGACTCCATCCGACCGGCGAAGGGTGTGCACATCACGGTGCCGTGGGACAAGGTCCGCAACGACATCGCCGTCATCATCCCGGTACCGAAGGACCGCCGCAGCCTGTTCCTGGTGCCGTGGGGCCCTCGCCCCGACGGCACGTTCGACCACGTCTACATCGGCACCACCGACACGGACCACGACGGCCCGCTCGAGGACCCGCAGTGCACGCAGGACGACATCGACTACGTCCTGCGGGCGGTGAACGCCTCGCTCACCACGGAGATCACCGCCGATGACATCACCGGGGTGTGGGCGGGCCTGCGGCCACTGGTGAAGGCGGCCGACTCCGGCCGCACCGCCGACCTGTCCCGCAACCACCAGATCCACGATCACCCCAACGGCGTGATCAGTGTGACGGGCGGCAAGCTCACCACCTATCGGAGGATGGCCGAGGACACCGTCGATGCCGTGGCCCGACGCCTCGATCGCCGCGCGACGTGTCGGACCCGGCACCTGACGCTCCTCGGCGCGAGTGGCTTCGTGGCGGCGCCGCCGGGAACGCCCGATGCGCACCTCGCCGACCGCTTCGGCGGGCTCGCCTCCCAGGTGCGGGCGTTGATCGACGCCGACCCGACGTTGGCAGAGCCCCTCGTACCGGGCCTTCCCTACTGCCGCGCCGAAGCGGTGTACGCCGCGCAGCACGAGATGGTCGGCACGCTCGACGACGTGCTCACCCGCCGGACCAGGGCGCGGCTGTTCGACCGTCCCGCCGCCGTGGCGGCTGCCCCGGCGGTCGCGGCACTCGTGGCTCCCCACCTCGGCTGGGACGAGCACGAGACACAACGTCAGGTCGCCGCATTCCTCGCGTCCTGCGCGAGCGAGGATCTCGCCGCCCACACTGCCGCCCCATCGACCGGGAGCACCTCTCCGTGACCGCACCGACCCCGCCCATCGAACTCACCGGCACGTCGACGCGCCTCGGCCAGGCCGCGTCGCCACCGAACGGGTTCGTCGAGGCGCTCGGCGCCGCCTGCCCGATCGTCACCGACGCGCACGAGGTGGCCGAGGCGAGCCGCGACTGGTGGCCGCTGGCGATGCACTGGGCACTCCAGGGACAGGTGCTCCAGCGAGCCGCGGTCGTCGCCCGGCCGACCACGACCGAACACGTGGCCGAGGTCCTGCGGCGCTGCAACGAAGCCGGCGTTCCTGTCACGGCGGCCGGCGGCCGAAGTGGCGTGCTCGGGGCGTCGATCCCCGCATTCGGCGGTGTGCTGCTCGACCTGTCGGGGCTACAGGGCGTCGGCGCGGTCGACGAGATCTCGGGGCTCGTGGAGGTGTGGGCAGGGACGTTCGGCCCGGACCTCGAGCGCACGCTCCGAGAGCACCACTCGCTCACGGTCGGTCACTTCCCGCAGAGCTTCGACATCGCGACCGTCGGCGGCTGGGTGGCGTGCCGGGGGGCCGGCCAGTACAGCACCCGCTACGGCAAGATCGAGCAGATCGTGGCCGGACTCGAGGTGGTCATGGCCGACGGCTCGGTGATCCGCACCGGCGGGTTTCCGGCGGGTGCGCAGGGTCCCGATCTCACCCAACTCTTCGTGGGGAGCGAGGGCACCCTCGGCGTGGTCACCCGGGTCTGGCTGAAGGCCCATCCGGTGCCGGCCGCGGAACGGCGAGCGGCGTATGCGTTCGAGACGTTCGAGGACGGACTCGAGGCATGTCGGCGCATCCTGCGACGCGGTGCCACACCCGCCGTACTGCGCCTCTACGACGCAGCGGAGAGTCAACGCGGGCAGGGGGCCGACGGCACCTACTGCGTCGTGCTCGTGCTCGACGAAGGCGACGCGACGATCGTCGACGCGACCATGGCCGTCGTCGCCGACGAGTGCGCCGCGGCACGTCGCCTGGATGACGACCTCGTCGAACGGTGGATGCATCACCGCAACGACACCAGCGCGCTGCAGGCGCTCACGCGCAAGGGCTTCGTCGTCGACACGATGGAGATCGCCGCGCCGTGGGCCGCACTCCCCCACATCTTCGAGTCGGTCCGGACCGCGATGCTCGCGGTGCCGCACGCTCGGGCGGCCACCTGTCACCTCTCCCACAGCTACCTCGATGGAGCGTGCCTGTACTTCACGTTCGCCGCCACACCGCCGGCCGACGAGATCGACGCCACGTACATCGCGTTGTGGGATGCGGGCCAGCGCGCGGTGCTGGACGGCGGGGGCAACCTGTCCCACCACCACGGGGTCGGGCTCAACCGTGCCCGCTTCGTGCCGGACGCGCTCGGTTCGGCGTTGCCCGTGCTGCAGGCGGTGAAGGACGCACTGGATCCGAAGGGGATCCTGAATCCGGGCAAGATGGGCCTGTCATCACCGTTCGGCGAGGTGCGCTGGCCATGACGACCGCACTCGACAGGGCGGCGCTGCGACAGGGCGGGTCGGTGGCGTTGGTGTTCGCCGTGCCGTTCTCGATCGGCGCCCGCCTCCTCGCCGACCACGACTCCCACTCCCCCTTCGTCTCCGTGCTCTGGCTGGCGGCGCTGGGCGGGTTCACGCTCGGCGCGGGCATCGCGGCGTGGACGCAGGATCGTGGGCTGCCCCTGCTCCACGGCATGGTGTGCGCAGGAGGCACCTACCTGGCCGCCCAGACCGTCTTCGTGGTGATCAAACTGTTCCGCGGCGGCGAGGTGCGCTGGCTCGGCATCTTCTTCACCTTCACCGCCGTATTGTTCGCTGGGCTGGTGGGCGGAGGGCTCGGCAGCATCCTGCGCAAGCGCGGCTTCGTGCCGAGCGGAAAGGGCCGAACATGAGCGTGCTGGTCATCGACGTCGGCACGTCGGGCCTGCGGGCGGGCGTCGCTCGCCCCGACGGTGCGATCACCGGACTCCACTACCGGGCGTTCCCGCCGGTCACGCCGTTCCCCGGTCTCGTCGAGTTCGACGCTGCGGCGATGGCCTCCGCCGTGCTCGAGGTCGCTCACCAGGCGCTGGCCGACGCCGGCCCCGTCGAGGCCGTGGGGGTCACGGCCCAGCGGGCCAGCACCATCGTCTGGGATCGGGCGACGGGCGAGCCGATCGGGCCCGGACTCGGCTGGCAGGATCTGCGGACGGTGCTGGACTGCATCACCGCCAAGGCACAACACGGTCTGGCGCTGGCTCCCAACCAGTCGGCCACCAAGGTCGCCTGGCTGCTCAACACCTTCGACCCGGACCGCGCTCGCGACCTGTGCTTCGGCACGGTCGACTCGTGGATCGCGTGGGTGCTCACCAACGGCAGCGTCCACGCCACCGATCACTCGAACGCAGCGGTCACCGGATTGCTGCGGCACGACGCGACCGGATGGTCGTCGACCGCATGCGACGCGCTCGGCGTGCCGATGACCATGTTGCCCTCGCTCGTCGACACGTCCGGCGTGATCGGTGAGGCGACCGCGCTGCCGGGCGCTCCGCCGCTGGCCGCGCTCGTGGGTGATCAACAGGGCAGCCTCATCGGACAGAGCTGCGTCCGCCCCGGCCAGGCGAAGATCACGTTCGGCACCGGCGGCATGCTCGACATGTGCACCGACCGCGGTGCGCCCGACACCGGCCATCGCACCTCCGAGGGCACGTTCCCGATCGTGTGCTGGAGCCGCGACGGCAGACTCACGTGGGGTGCAGAAGCCATCATGCTGTCGGCGGGGACGAACGTCGAGTGGCTGGTCACCGACCTCGGCGTGCTCGCCGACCCCGCCGAGAGTCACGACGTCGCCGCACAGTGCGAGACCAGCGACGGCGTGGTCTACGTGCCGGCCCTGATGGGCCTCGGGACACCCTTCTGGGACTACGGCGCGCGGGGCACACTGCTCGGGCTCACGCGTGGCAGCGGCCGTCCGCAGATCACCCGGGCGGTGCTCGAAGGCGTGGCCCATCGTGGCGCCGACCTCGTCGCCGCTGCCGAGGCCGACACCGGCCAGGTGGTGCCGGTGCTGCGCATCGACGGCGGGATGAGCGAGAACCCCACGTTCGTCCAGGCGCTCGCCAACGCCACGGGAAAGCCGGTCGAGGTGTCGCGCCACACCGAGGCCACCACCGTGGGCGCCGCCTACCTCGCCGGCCTCGCCGTCGGGGTGTGGAGCTCGTTCGACGACATCGCCGACGCCTGGCAGCCGCGGGCCACCGTGGAGCCGACCGCCCGACTGGATCGCGACCAGTGGGCCGAGGCCGTGTCACGATCCAGGGGTTGGATACCCGACCTGTCGGCTCTGGACTTCTAAAGTTGCTCTGCTCACCTCCGGCCGGGAAAGCTAGAGGTGATCGTCTCGAAAGGAATACCCCGAGTGGATATCGAAGTGACGCAGTCCGGCGTCGAGGCAACGCAGCAGCGGGTCCCCCGCCGCGGCCTCCTCGCAGCCGGCATCGGTGGCGCCGCATTGTCGCTGTTGCCGTTCCTCAGTGGCCGCGCCGACGCGTCCGCCACCACCGACGCCAACGCGAGCACCACCACCGCGGGCACCACCACCACGGCTCCGCCTCGGCGACCGACCGATGACGACACGGCGTTGCTCGTGTTCGCCCAGCAGATGGAGCTCACCGCAGAGGGCCTCTATCGACAGGCCATCGACGCGGTGAAGGACTGGACGCCCGAGCAGGCCACCGTGATGACCACACTGCGCCAGTCCCACCTCTCCTTCGGCAACTCCCTGAGCGGTCTGCTCGGCAAGAGCGCCCCGAGCACTCGATCCGAAGAGCTGTTCAATGCCTGGAAGTCCAAGTTCACGGGCAGCACCGACGACGTCATCCAAGCCGCCTCGGATCTCGAATCGGCGGCCGTGGCCACGCACCTCGACATCCTCGCCAAGCTGCAGGGCATCAACGGCGCGGCGCTCATCGCCTCCATCCAGATCTCCGAAGCCCGGCACACCACCGCGCTGCGTGACCTCGCCGGAGTCACCGATCTGAAGGAACTCCTCGTCGACACCGAGGCCGACTCGCTGCTGGGGAACGGGTGACCGACATGACCAACGACATCAACGCCCCTGTTTCGGTCTCCTTCGACCGCCGCGGACTGTTCCGCATCGGTGGCATCACGATCGCCACCGCCGCGATCGTCGCCGCGTGTGGCGACACCGGCGGCGAGCTCGGACGCGTCGGCGTCGGTGCACCGACACCCACCTTGCTCGACCCGATCGTCGACGACAGCGTGCTCCTGCGCACATCGGCCTCGATCGAGACGTCCATCGTCAACGCCTACCAGCACATCCTCGACGGGGGTTCTCTCAGCCAGCCGAGCCCGACGCACCCCGACCTCGGCGATCAGACCGACCTGGTCAAGAACTACCTCGAGCACCACAAGAAGTCGGCCGAGTCGTTCAACGCGTTGGCCCAGGAGGCCGGCGGCGAACCGTGGCTGTGCGGGAACCCGCGCCTGGACAGCGCATACATCGACGTGATCTTCACCCGTGTCGAGAAGGGCTCACCTGCCACCGACCTCAGTGCCGAGATCGGGCCCAGCGACGACATCACCCGCGACATGATCAACCTGGTGTGGGCGCTCGAGTCGTTGTCGGCCACTTCCTCGCAGGCGCTCATGCCCCAGGTCACGCAGGCGTCCTATCGCGCCGAGGCCATGCGCATCGGGGCGCGGTCGGCCCGCCAGTCCGCACTGGTGTCGTTGAAGATCAACCCGGGCGTGTACGTCACCAGCGCCGACGCCCAGAACGCGACGCCCGGCGCCACCACGACCACTGCGGCCCCGACCACCACGCAGAACATCGCGGCGCCGGTCGAGACCACAAAGACGGGCGAGGCTCCCCCGCCGCAGACCGAGATCCCCCTGCCGATCGCGATTCCGTCGCAGTTCGGATTGCTGTCCGCGGTCACGTACGTCGGCGGCCTGGGCGACGAGAACGGGGTGCGGCTCAAGCTGAACCTCGAGACACCCTCGCTGAACTCGTTCACGTACCCGTTCGACTCCTGCGCCGACGCCTGACCTGCGGCGCCGCCCACGCCGTACACTCCTGGCCGTGGTGAGTCGGTCGGGTGACCGCGGCACGGCTCGACCGTGTCGAGGAAAGTCGGGACTCCACAGGGCAGAGTGCTGGCGTTGAGCCAGGTCGGGGCGACCTGACGGATGTGCAACAGAGAGAGACCGCCGATGGACCGGTTCGCCGGTCACAGGTAAGGGTGCAACGGTGCGGTAAGAGCGCACCAGCGTGCGAGGCGACTCGTACGGCTCGGTAACACCACTCGGAGCAAGGCCAAGCAGAGCGCACGGGCGGCCCGTCCCGTCGGCCTTCGGGTCGGCAACGCTCGGGTAGGCCGCATCAGATGGATGGTCACCCGCCTTCGGGCGACAGAATCCCGCTTACAGACCGACTCACCACACGATCGGCTTCTGGGCAGCGATCTCCCCGCGGGTTTCCTGGTCCGGATCGTTCCCGGATCCCGGGAACGATCCGGACCAGATGCCGAACTGTCGAGGGTGACCTGCGGTGCCCGAATCAAGGATCGGCCCCCGTGTGCCGATGAAATCTGCATGTCCAAGAGCCCGAACGTCGTCGCCAATCCGATGATCCAGGTGCTCGCGCTCCTGTTCCTCGTCCTGGGCTTCGGCCTGGGTACCATCCTCGGGCTCACCGTCAAGGCGCTCGGCGACATCGAAGGAGCGGATCTGACGACGGTCACCACCGCGACCAACCGGGCCGGCGAGTTCAACTGGCTGCTCTTCGAGATCGGTGCGGCGGCGGGACTCGTCTGTTGCGCAGTTCTCCTGGCCGCGAGCTTCCGTACGGTGGATTCATCTGCCGGGTGAGGTGCGGCGCTGGCGTCAGCGGGGGGACGGCGTTGAACGTCGACAGGGCGGGGCCGCGATCGCGCACGACGATGCGGGTGACGCTGGCCTGGTCGACCCAACAGCGCCAGGTGATGCCGACGTCGACACCGAGCGCCCATGCCATGGCGACCTTCACCGGCGTGGCATGACTCACCACGACGATGTGGCGATGGCGGGCCTCCTCGGCCAACTCGTCGAGCGCTTCGAAGACTCGCACCCCGACAGCCCGCAACGTCTCCCCGCCGGGAGCCGCGAAGTCGGGGTCGGCGATCCATCGCTGCCACACCTCGGCGGGGACGTCGGCGATCCGGCTGCCCTCGTACTCGCCGTAGTGCATCTCCTGCCAGCGCTCGTCGACGACGGGTTCGATGCCGAACACCTCGGCCGTCTGGCGCGCCCGCAGCGCCGGCGAGCAGACGACCCGGTCGATCTCGGGCACCGCCCCGGCGAGTGCGGCAGCCTGTACACGCCCGACGTCGTCGAGCGGCAGATCGAGCCGACCCTGGAGCCGCCCTCCGGCATTGGCCTCGGTGCGGGCGTGGCGAACGATGGACAGCACCATGTCAGTGAACCACGTCCGAGAGGGTGCCTCGGCGGAGGAACTCGGCGCGGCGCTCGCGATCGGACAGGCCGAAGCGCTTCCACGCCCACCAGAGCATCGCTGCTCCTGCGAGTTCCATCACCACGTCGAGCCACAGGCTGCGCTCGATCGAGGGCACCTGCACGTCACCCCACGACCCGCTGAACGGCCACCAGAACACCTTGGTGCTGGCGAACGCGCCGTCCCACACGAGGTGCAACAACATCCCGATCGGCAGTCCCAGCAGCAGTCGCCGCACCGGCTTGCGTCCGGCGGTGACGATCATCACCGCGGCCAACGTCCCGACCGCGACCGTGAGGCTGTGTGCCCAGCGAGCCTGCCCGAACGGCACGTCGATCAGGTCCGGGAGGAGCGCGCCGAACAGGAGCAGTCGGTAGTCGAATCGCGGGTCGGTGAACACGTACCACACGGACACCAGTGCGGTGCCGAGGAACCACAGCAGCATCGACTCAGCGCACCAGGAATCGACCGCACTGCGGGCACTCGGGCAACGAGCCTTCGGGCGTGGCCTTGACCTGGTCCATCTCGGCCGGGGACAGGTCCAGGTGGCAGCCGTGGCAGCGATGACCCTCGAGGCGGCTGATCGCGACCCCGTCGAAGTGCTGGCGGGCGCGGTCGTAGGCGTGCTGCTCGTCGGGTGTGAGGGCGCCGGCCACACCGGGGCGACGCTCGTGCAGATCCGCCGCCTCCGCGTCGAGGGCGCCGGTCGCCACGGCGAGCGCCGCTGCTGTCGCCTCCGCGGCCGCGGTCAACTGGGGCAGCAGGTCGGCGAGCGCGGCGAGCTCCGCCTCACCCTCGCCCTGCTCGTCGAGCGCGGCGAGTTCCTGGTCGTCGAGCTCACCACGCTGACCGTTGAGCGTCTCGATCTGGTGCATCAACGCCTCCGCTTCGCGCGGTGCGATGATCGTCTTCAACTGCGCCTCCAACCGGGTGCGCTTGGTGGTGATCTCGGCCGAGGCGTGCTCGGCTGCCTCGATGGACGCCTGGGCGGCATCGATGCGCTGTTGCGCTGCCGCCATCAGCGCCCGATGTTCGGCGAGCGCCGCCGTGGCCGCCTGGTGGGCGGCGAGTTCGGGGAGGCGGGGGCGGCGATTGGCGATCCCGGTGAGGGCGGAATCGATCTCTTGCAGCGCGAGGAGCGCAGCGGCGTTCACGTGGCTTGTTCTCCGATGGACGAGGACCTGGAGCAGGAGGGTACCCCAGCACCGTCGTCGGCGGTGCGGCCGCTACTTGCCTTTCTTGGTGATCACCACGTTCGGAGGCGGTTTCAGGCACGGATAGACGTAGGTCTTGAGGTCGACCGACGGCATCGGCGCTCTCGGATCGAGGACGTCGTCGGGGACGAGCGTGCCACTCGGGATCTGCACCACCACCGCCTTGGGTTCGGTCGTGGTCGGCGGCTCCGGCGTGCCGGGCAGCGTGGTCGGCGGCACGGTGGTGGTCGTGCTGGTCGACGAGGTCGTCGGCCCCGACGGGGGCAGGGTGCCGCTGACCAACTTGGCGAGGCACTCCTCCCCCGGCACGTAGATCCGCGCCGAAGGCCGACTGAGCGGCGGAGGCGCCGGCCAGTCGAGCACGGGCAACCCGTCGTGCGCGGTCTCCATGAAGGCACCCCAGATCCGGGCCGGGTAGTCCGCACCCTGCACCTTGCCGTTGCGGCCCATCTCCGCACGGAACTCCGGGATCCCGTTCATGGGTGTGTAGCCGTTCGGGTCACCCACCCACACCGCGGTCGCCAGCTGAGGGGTGCCGCCGATGAACCAGGCGTTCGTGTTCTCGTACTGCGTACCGGTCTTGCCCGCCGCCGGTCGGGAGAAGTTGCGCAGGTTCCGGGCGCCGGTACCGGAGCGGAGCACGCCCTTGAGCGTGGCAATGGTGTTCAGCGCCGGACCCGGGTCGAGTGCCTGCACACCGGGATCCTCGTGCGTGTAGAACCGGGTGCCATCGGCGCGATCGATCGACTGCACGTAGTACGGATCGTGGTGGAGCCCGAGGTTCAGGATCGTCTGCACGCCGGACGCCATGTCGATCGGCGCCATCGGGTTGTTGCCCGTGGCGGTCAGCGGCAACGGCTGGAAGGCCTCGGAGCGTTCGGTCGTGGGTTGCCCCTGGTAGAAGTACGCCGAATGCGCCATCCGATAGACGTTGTCGACCACGCGGTGCAGGCCGACGGCGAAGCTCAGCCGCACGAATCCGCAGTCGCTCGACAACCAGGTGTTGCGTCCGTTGAGTGGACCGATCTCGCTGTTGCTGTCGCCCTTGACGACCTTGATCGTCGGCTGACCGTTCGTGTAGTCGTTGACCGAGCAGGGCCCCGGTCCGTTGATGATGTCCTTCGGTTCTGCGCCGGCCTCGTACGCACTGGCGAGGATGAACGCCTTGATCGCTGGAGCCGGTCTGACGCGGCACGAGGGCCATGTTGACCTCACCACCGGGAACGTTGGGGCGCAGCCCCCGCCCTCCGACCATCGCCCGGATGGCGCCGCTCGTGGTGTCGAGCGACACGACCGCCGCGTCGAACCCGATCGTTGTGTCGGGGAGGATCTTGCGGGCCTGTTCGGCGTCGGCCTGCAGGATCGGATCGATCGTCGTGTGGATCTGCAGCCCTCCCCGGTAGAGGAGGTTGGCGCGCTCCTGCTCGGTGGCGCCGAGGATGTTCGACTTCGTGAGGAGGTAGTCGCGCAATGCGATCGTGTAGTAGGTGGGCTCGGTGCTGAACGACGCCAGCTTGCGCGCGCGGTCCGGGATCGGCCAGTTCTGGCCGAGCGACACCGCGTCGCGCTCGGTGAGCAGCCCGACGGCGGCGAGCCGCTCCGTCACCTGCTCGAACCGTCGCCGTGACGGCTCCGGGTTGTTGATCGGGTCGTAGCCGGACGGTGAGCGCACCAGGCCGGCCAGGAACGCACCCTCGAGCATCGTCAACTGCTCGACGCTCTTGCCGAAGTAGACCTCGGCGGCTGCCTGCAGCCCGTACGCGTTGTTGCCGAAGAACACCGTGTTCAAGTAGCGCTCGAGGATCTCGTCCTTGGTCTTCTGCTTCTCCAGCATGGTCGCGTAGTGAGCCTGCAATGCCTTGTAACGACCGTCGCGGGGCAGACCGGCGAGGAACTCGTTCTTCACCACCTGCTGGGTGATCGTGCTCGCACCCTGTGTGGGCCCCTCGCTGGCGAAGTTGGACAGCAGCGCCCGCATGAAGCCTCGGAGGTTCACGCCGTGGTGCGAGTAGAACTCGGTGTCCTCGACCGCCAGCAGCGCCGAGATCACCGGGGTCGGCACCTGTGAGAGCGAGATCGGCTGGCTGTTCTCACGTTCGAACACGGCGATGACGTTGTTCGCGGCGTCGTAGACGACGGTGCGTTGCGACAGTGGCTGGAACTCGGGAAGCGTGACCGGGAGCTCCTCGTGTGCGTTGGCGATCCCCCACAGGCGCGGGCCGACGCCGAGCACGACTGCCGTCATCAGCAGCGCGCCGGCGGCGATGATCGCGGCGAATCGGAGGGGCCAGGCAAAGCGGTGCACGTCGCAGGTCACGCTAGTTGCGACATCGCTCCGAGGGAGGTCACCTTGTACGGTTCGCCCATGACCTCGCTCCGGCCGTTCCGCTTCGGCATCCAAGCTTCATCCGCCCCCACCCGAGCCGAATGGGTGTCACTCGCGCAGCGCGCCGAAGCACACGGCTTCAGCTGCCTCACCATGCCCGATCACTTCGGTGATCAACTGGCACCCGTGCCGGCGATGATGACCGCGGCGAACGTCACCACCGACCTGCGGATCTGCGCCCTGGTGTTCGACAACGACTACAAGCACCCAGTGGTGCTGGCCAAGGAACTGGCGACGATGGACGTGCTCAGTGACGGGCGGGTCGAGATCGGCCTCGGTGCAGGCTGGATGGCGACCGACTACGAGCAGTCGGGCATCCCCTACGACGCTCCGGGCGTGCGCATCGACCGCTTCGTCGAGGGCCTGCACATCATCAAGCAGGCGATGCAGCCGGGCCCGTTCTCCTTCGCCGGCACGCATTACACGATCACCGGCTACGACGGCCTCCCCAAGCCGCTGCAAGCCGCCCCGCCGGTGCTCATCGGTGGTGGCGGCAAGAGGGTTCTCGGCATCGCCGCTCGCGAGGCCGACATCGTGGGCATCAACCCGAGCATGCACACCGGCGCGGTCGGGCCCGAGACGTTCGCTCACATGACCGCGGAGTCCGTCGACGAGAAGGTGGCCATCGTGCGCGCCGCCGCGGGCGATCGGATCGACCAGATCGAGATGAACATCCGCGTCGTTCCTCGTCAATGTCACCGACGACGGGGCAGGTGCCCGCGAGCGACTCTCGGGCGCGCTCGGTGTCGACGCCTCGATGCTGGTCTCCTCGCCGTTCGCGCTGATCGGCTCGCCCGCCGAGCTCACCGAGCGCCTGCTCGAGCGTCGCGAACGATGGGGCTTCTCGTACATCATCGTCGGCGCCGACGACGTCGAGAAGTTCGCGCCGGTCGTCGCCGCACTCAACGGCAAATGAGCGCCCGAGTCGCGCTGTTCGGCGCGGGAATGATCGCCCAGGCCCACGCCGCGGCGGCGCGACACCTCGGCCTCGAGGTCACGGCTGTGGCCTCCCGGTCGACGGAACGCGCCGCCAAGGTCGGTTCCACCTGGGGCGCCACGGCGGTCACCTACGACGAACTGCCGGGCACCGCCGACGTGGTCGCGGTCTCGACCCCTCCCCAGTGCCACGCCGACGACGCGATCCGCATGCTCGATGCGGGTGTGGCGGTGCTGCTCGAGAAGCCGCTGTGCACGACGCTGGCCGATGCCGATCGCATCGTCGCCGCAGCCGCCGCGCACGGCGGCCGGCTGCTCTATGCGGAGAACCTCGCCTACGCGCCCGTCGTGCAGTCGATGGTCGCCCTGGCATCGAAGGTCGGTCGGGCGACGAACCTCGAGGTCCGGTCGTTGCAGTCGCTGCCAACCTGGGGTGCGTTCACCTCCGACGAGTGGGGAGGCGGTGCCCTGTTCGACCTCGGGGTGCACCCGCTGGCCATCGCGATGATCCTCGCCAACGCCGCCGGCGAGGGTCCGGTCACGGGCGTCTCGGCGACGCTGCGCGGCGGGATCGGCCACGGCAGCGACGAGCACGCAGAGGTGCAGCTCCACTTCCGTTCCGGTTTCACGGCGACCGTGATCTCGAGTTGGCAGGCCGGTCCCGAACCGCTCTGGGATGCTCAGCTCGCCGGTGAGAACGGCGTCGTGCGCGCCGATCTGCAGCCCGGTCAGGCTCTCGAGTTCAACGGCGAGCCCGTCGCGTTGCCGACCCCGTCGGGTCAGCTGCCCGTCCTCGAACAGCTCGGGTACGTGCAGCAGTTGCAGGCGCTCATCGACGATCGCGATGCGGGGCGCGAGCCGATGATGAGCGCGTCGTTCGGACGCGACGTCCTGCAGGTGGTGATGGCGGCGTACACGTCAGCCGGCGACGAAGGAGCACGCGTGACGCTCCCTTTCACCGGCCCACGTGATCGAACGCCGTTGCAGTTGTGGCGCGGTGCCTGAGCGACCGCGGGAGTGGATCAGACCACTCGCACCTTGAGGGCTTCGTCGCCCTTGCGACCCTGCCCGATCTCGAACTCCACGGTCTGACCCTCTTCGAGGGACCGGTAGCCGCTGCCGTCGATGTTCGAGAAGTGCACGAACACATCGGCACCACCTTCTCGAGAGATGA
Organism: uncultured Acidimicrobiaceae bacterium; assembly: GCA_963720695.1. GTDB lineage: Bacteria > Actinomycetota > Acidimicrobiia > Acidimicrobiales > Ilumatobacteraceae > UBA668. The sequence continues at coordinate 743,010 of CAVRGG010000001.1, read as the reverse complement.
AGCCGTAGCCCTTCTGAGCATTGAAGAACTTCACGGTGCCGATGGTCATTGCCTTCTCCACTTTCTGCGCCACCTCTGTGGTGGTCGCCGCCAAGACGCTACCTCACCGGATGGGTCCTGAGGCGCGTCCGACGGCGAGGCCCCGATCCCCGCAACGTCAACGTACGAACGGGTCGTTCGGCACTGGACACTCACGACGACGACGACGCACAGTGACGACATGTTCCGGCCGATGAGTGACGCCGTCGCGGCAATCCGACCCACCGATTCACTCGCGGTGCCGCTCGGTCCCGGCGTCCCCGGTGGATTCCTTCACGCACTCGGCGAGCGCGACGACTTCGAGCATCTCGAGGTCTTCGGTGCGTTGTTGCCCGATCTCTATGCGGTGTTCACCCGCGCCGGAGTGCACTATCGCAGCGGATTCTTCGGCCCCGCAGAGCGCTTCCTGCGCGACACCGGCGCATCGGTCGATTTCGTCCCCGCCGACTTCCGCCGCTTCGAGCCGGTGCTCCACCACCTCGCCCCACGGGTGATGGCGACGGCGGCGGCGATGCCGGTGGACGGCTGGGTCAGCCTCAGCGTGCACGCAGGAGCCACCGTCGACGAGCTGCATGCGGCAGGGTCGGACCCGGGGCGGGTGCTGATCGTGGAGTGCAGTCCCCACTTCCCTCGGACCTTCGGTCTCGGCGAGGAGTTCACCCACCGGTTGCACGTCGACGAGATCGACATCATGGTGGAGAGCGACCGCATGCCGCTGAACCTCCCCGATGCACCGCCCTCGGATGCGGAGCGGGCCATCGCCGAGCACGCGCTGCGATTCCTCGCCGACGGATGCACCTTGCAGACCGGTATCGGCGGCATCCCGAGCCAGGTCGCCAAGCTGCTGGCCGAGGGGCCGTTGGGCGACTTCGGGATCCATTCGGAGATGTTCACGACGGGCCTCATGCATCTGCACCGGGCCGGCAAGGTCACGAACCGCAAACAGGGTCGTTTCGACGGGTACTCGATCACCACGTTCGCGGCCGGTGTCCCCGAGCTCTACGAGTGGCTGGACGAGAACGACTCCGTCCGGTTCTTGCCGGTCCGCGTGGTGAACTCGCCCGACGTCATCGCACAGAACCGCCAGATGGTCACCATCAACGGCGCGCTTGGCCGTGGACCTCGCCGGACAAGTGATCGCCGACACCATCGGTGGCATGCAGTTCTCCGGGGTCGGCGGTCACGAGGACTTCGTCAGCGGACCGGGGCTGTCGGCCGACGGAAGAAGCCTGATCTGCCTGCCTTCGTCGGCGATCATCAACGGCCAGTTGGTGTCGCGGATCCTTCCCACGCTGCCGTCGGGGTCGGTGGTGAGCACACCGCGCCACCAGGTCGATGTCGTCATCACCGAGTTCGGCATCGCCGAGTTGATGGGCCGCACGATCCGCGAACGGGCGTTGGCGCTGGCTGCGATCGGACACCCCGACCTCCGCGACGAACTCCTCGCGGTGGCGAGCACCTGGCCCCGCGATTGACGTCCGGACGCTGGGGGAACGACACGGCGTCGTTCTATGCTCGTCCGATGCCGCACTCGTCGCCCCACGATGACTATCCCAAGGCGCTGCTCTCCGCGCTGCAGCACGAGCACCGGCTCCGCACCGAAGCCGAGGACCTGCTGCGAGCGATCCACCGGTCTCGCACGAATCGCCTCGCCACGCGCCTGTCGTCCCTGCGACGAGGTTCGGCCGCGCGCCGGGTCATCCCCGACTTCCTCACCAGTCGGCCTGCGCCATCGCCGCTGCTGTACGAAGCGGCCGCCGACCTCGCCACCATCGCCGACTACACCTCCTGGTTCCACCAGCACGGCACTCGCACCTGGCAGCACACCCACTTCTTCGGGACACCCCTCGCCAAGATGCCCACGGATCTGTGGATCTACCAGGAGATCCTGTGGGAGACCAAGCCGCAGTTGATCATCGAGTGCGGCACGTTCCGCGGCGGGTCGGCGCTGTACTTCGCCTCGCTCTTCGACCTCTTCGGGGAGGGCGAGGTCGTCACGGTCGATGTCGAGCCGCAGCCCGATCGTCCCACGCATCCGCGCATCACCTATCTCAGCGGTTCTTCGACCGCTCCCGAGATCGCCGAACAGCTCCGCGCTCGAGCCGCCGGCGTGGAGCGGGTGATGGTCATCCTCGATTCCGACCACTCCGAGGCGCACGTGGCCGGCGAGCTCGAGCTGTACGCCCCACTCGTCACGAAGGGTTGTTACCTCGTCGTCGAGGATTCGGTCGTCAACGGGAACCCGATCCTGCCGAACTACGGCGCCGGGCCGATGGAGGCGCTCCACGAGTTCCTGCCTTCGCATCCCGAGTTCCGCATCGACGCCGAGCGGGAGAAGTTCGGCGCCACGTTCTTCCCGTCCGGGTTCCTCGAGCGCATCGCCTGATCGCCTCGCCGTGCGCGTCCTGCTCGCAGCCGATCTGCACTACTCGCTCCCCCAGCTCGATTGGGTGGTTGCCGTGGCGCCCGAGTTCGACCTGGTGGTGCTCGCCGGCGATCACCTCGACCTGGCGTCCGCCGTGCCGCTCGAGGCACAGAGCGTCGTGGTCCTGCGCTACCTGTCGATGCTGCACGACCTCACGCACGTGGCCGTCAGTTCGGGGAACCACGACCTCACCGGTCCGGACGCTCGCGGCGAGCAGTCCGCCCTGTGGCTGGAGGACGCCAGAGCAGCGGGCGTTCCGACCGACGGCGACTCGCTGCTCATCGGCGACACGCTCGTCACCATCTGCCCGTGGTGGGACGGACCCGAGGGTCGTACCGACACGGCCGCGCTGCTGGCCGCCGACGCGGCTCGGCGACCGGCGAGGTGGATCTGGGTGTATCACTGGCCCCCGATGGACTCGCCGACCTGCTGGACCGGGCGCCGCCACTACGGCGATGCCGATCTCGTCGGTTGGATCGACGAGTTCTCGCCCGACGTCGTGCTGGCCGGCCACGTGCACGAACCCCCGTTCAAACCGGACGGCGCATGGGCCGACCGCATCGGCGACACCTGGGTCTTCAACGCCGGCCGCCAGACCGGACCGATCCCGACCAGGGTCGAGATCGACTTCGCCGAGGGCCGCGCCACCTGGCTGTCGTTGATGGGCATCGAGGAGATCGGTCTCGACGCCACGGTCACGCCCGCCGCGCACGCTGTTCTGAGCACGAACGATCCCGCTCAGTACTCGGGATCAGGATCGCGCGCCGACCCTGGCCGCGCTGGTGGTCCCTGCCGCTGCGCGAGTTGGCCGAGCACGTCGGACACCATCGCCAGGCCAGGGCTGTCGCCGTACTGGTGCTTCAGATCGGCGAGGTACGTGGTGACGAACGCGAGGCGCTCGGCGAGTCCGGCTGCGACGAGGGTGAGGATCGCCGGATCACTGGTGAGGAACCCCAGCCCGTCGTCGGCGAGAGCGCAGGCGGCTGGGCTCGGTGGCCTCGACGGTCGCCGAGTGCGGCGTGCCCAGCAGCACCGAGATCTCCCCGACGAGTGCGCCGGGGCGGTTGATGGTCGCCACCTCGACCTCGCCCTTGAGCACACGCAGCGCGCCCGAGACGAGCACCCAGGATCCGCCGCTGGGACCACCTTCGTGGACAACGGCGTCGCCCTCGGCGAGTTCGATCTCGGGAAGGTGCGCTGACAGTTCGAGCAGATCCGCCATCAGCCGAGCTTAGAGCGTTCATCCCATTTCGGGGGCATGTCTCGCAGCCGAAGAGCGGCATCGGGCTGCACGTGCCCTCCTTGCGCGGGCGATGCTCGGCATGACCCTCCACTTCACGGCCGGGTAGCTTTGCGCCATGGTGATGCACGCGTGGGAGGGGCCATATGACGGCAAGCGCGGGATTGATCCATGGCCCGGCCTCTTCGAGGAACGGAGAGTGCATTGGAAGCTGCCCGGCGAGGGTGAATGTGAAGCGACCAAAGGCCACTTCGTGTTTCGACGGACATGCGAGGCACCCACTGAGGTGATCGTGTCGCACGACCAGTCGCCCTACGGCCGGCAGTACACGTGGACCTGCGTCGGACACGTGCCCTATGACCTCAGCAAGTCCACCACCTTCCCCGGGCTGGGGCGGTACTCCCTCGCCAGCACACATGTCGCCGCCGCATTCTGGGATGGACTGTGGAGAGTCACCACGTTGAGAGAGAACGTGATGACGCCTGAACACCACGGTTGTTGTTGGGATTTCGCGTCGCACAGGACCGTCGTCGCTTGGGTCGTCGCCAGGTTCCAGGAGGTTCACGCCTCCACCAAGTACCCGAGAGGCAGCTGCACCCACACAGGTCGGCACAACCAGGTCTACTCATGCTCCGACGAAGTTCAGCGGATGCTCGCCGGCAGAACATCGCTGTAGAACTGCCGCCCGTCACACCGTCAGAGGATGGGGTCGTGTGGGCCACTCGCGGTCAGGCGATTCCACCGCAACGACGCTCATCCATCGGCGCCCACCAGGGACACACTCGCTTAGAGCACGCGCACCCGAACGGACCTGGGGCCGCGCACCTGACCTCCGGCCCACGTGACCGTGTCGGGGTCGATGACCTCGAACTCGGGCACCCGGGCGAGCCACTCCTCGACGGCGACTCGCAGCTCCATGCGAGCGAGGTTCGAGCCGGCGCAGCGGTGAATGCCCGCCCCGAATGCGAGGTGCCGGTTCTGCTGGCGGTCGAGGATCACCCGGTCCGGCTCGGTGAACACCTCCGGATCGCGGTTCGCCGCCGGGAAGTTCATCAGCACCCGCTCGCCGGCCTTGATCGGGCATCCCTTGTACTCGATGTCCTCGATCAGCACGGCGAGCCATCGTGACCGGCGAGTACGCGCGCAGGAACTCCTCGATCGCCGTGGGCATCAGCTCGGGCTCGGCGACGAGGCGGCGACGATCGTCGGGATGGGTGGCGAGGTGCCACATCGTCGATCCGATCGATGACCAGGTGGTGTCGATGCCGGCGATCAGCAGGAGCGCGCACATCCCCATCACGACGGGAATGCCGATCGGCTCGCCGTCGTGCTCGGACTGGAGGAGTTCGGTGATGAAGTCGTCCTTCGGCTCCGCTTGCCGCTCGGCGATCGCGCCCTGCAGGTAGGTGATGATGCCGGTGACGCCGCGCCGGCGACGCTCGGGGTCGTGGGCGAACTCGAGCACGTCGCGCACCCACTCGGTGAAGGTCGCCGACATGTCCTCGGGGACCCCCAGGATGTGGCCGATGACCCGCACGGGGATCTGCTGGGCGTATTCGGCGGCAGCGTCGCCTTCGCCCTGCGCGACGACGTCGTCGACGAGGCGGCGACACAGCGCTCGGGTGAAGATCTCGTACTCGGCGACGCGTGCCGGACTCATCGTCGGCAGCACGAGGCGCCGGGTCCAGGTGTGCAAGGGCGGGTCGGAACTGATCGGCGGCACACCTGCGGTGAGCAACGGCGACGGGACGGGGGCGCCCTGGGCCATGTCGACGAGCGGGACCACGCTGATCCCGTTGCCCGACGGGAACTTCTCGATGTCGTGGGCGATCTCGTTGACGTCGGCGTAGCGGGTGGGCAACCACGAGCCGCCCCACCGGTCGGTGTGGGCCATCGGGCAGGTCTGGCGCAGTTCGTCCCAGATGCCGTACGGGTCGGTCACATACTGCGGATCGAAGATGTCGTAGTCCGTCGCCCAATCGGTGACCGGCGCGATGTCGGGCAGGTCCTTGGAGTCGCTGGTCGTGGTGTCGCTCATGGCGTGCGATCCTTCACTCGTCGTTGTCAGTCATCCTGCCAGAAGTTTCGGCGGATCGTACGGTCGACGGTCGTCGTCGCGAGGAGGCCCCCGGCCCCTGCGAACCATCGCGGGTCTTCAGGTCGACCAGGTGATCGGGCTGCGCGGATCGGGCACGTAGCGGCAGTAGGTGCCGGTCTGCACACCGTGCTTGAGCTGTGCGGTCAGCGCGGGATGCGACTGCGCCAGTTGATCCAGCGAGTACCGGATGGATCGCGTGACGGCGGTCCGGGCGCGCTCGGAATCGCTCCCCACCGACCGCATGCGTCCACCCAGCCCCACTGCGCTGGCGAGTTCGGACAGCAGAAAGGCGCGCTCGCTCTCGGCCAACGCCTGTCGAACCGGGTCGTTCATCCTCGCCGCGTCGTCGATGTCGTCGTCGACCTCTGCCAGGCGGCGCCGATACGCGGCCTTCGCCGCAGCATCGAGGAGTTCGAGACCGCCGCCGGCGAGTCCCTCGACCTCCACCGGCCCGACCGCCACCGACCGGGTGGGCAGCGTGCCCTGTTCGACGGCGACGAGATCGAGGACATGGAACTCGCGGCCCGGATCGGCGAGCAATCGCTCGACATACCGGTAACCCTTCAGATCGCGGACGACACCGCTGGACGTCCCGAACGCCACATGTCGAAGGTCGCCATCGCGGCGGAAGGTCCCCGCGTGGTCGGGCGTCATGAGCGCCGCATCCGGCGTCGCAGCGACGGGTTCGGCCGCCAGCACATCAGCGACGTCCCCCATCCGACGGGCGCCATAGGAGCGGAACGCGGAGGCCGCCGCCGTCCGTTCGGTTCTCGCCCGATCGGTGTTCCCCGCCCGTTCATAGGCGTCGGCCAGGACGAGTCGAGCCATCGCCATCTCGTACGGCGCGCCGATGTCGGCCCACACGACGATCGCGGTCGTGCAATCCGTGATGGCCGAGCTCGTGTTCCCGGCGAGGAGGGCTGATCGGGCCTCGGCGAGGGCGGCGCTGGCGCCGAGCGCACGGCTCTGGTAGCGGTCCGCGATCTCGCGCAGTCCACTCGCTGCAGCGTCGACGGTCGGTCGGTCCGACGCCGCGAACGCGATCTCCGACTGCGCGTCGAGCAACGGCGCCAATCGGAGCTCGCCCATCGGGGGACGCTCCTTGGACGGCATGTCGATGGGATGCTCGATGGCGTCGGCGATCTCCCACCGAGCTGCGTCGAGATTGCCCTGGGCGAGGCGCAGCAGCGCCAGCCCGGGCTGGGGCGACCAGGCGTGCTGATGCGCCGCGAGGAAGGCCTCCTCCGCACCCTCGAAGTCCCCCTTGCGCAGCCGGATGTTGCCGAGTTCGGCGAGTGGCCACCCGAACTCACGGCGCAGCCACGGTCGCAGATCGTCACAGGCGCCGAGTGCCTCCTCCTCTGCAGCGGCGCACGGTCCGGTCAGCCTGAGCAACTCCGCTTTGTGCACGCGGCAGCGGCCGTGGATGCCGCCGAATGCGGCCCCGTGACGCCAGTGATCCATCAGCGCGGTCCACTCGCTGGCCCGGTCGTGCAGGGCGAGCCCTTGAGCTGCGCACACGAGCTCGCACATCATCATCCCGGTGGTGAGCGCGTCCACCTCGCCGGATGCGAGCACGATGGCGAGTTCCTCGAGCTGCGCGAGACCTTCGTCGACGGCTCCGCGGAGGATGCTGGTGCGGGCGAGCGCGGTGCGACCGATGACCACGGCCGCCGGCACCTCCAGCCGCGTCCCGAGATCGATGGCCCGGCGAGCATGCCGTTCCGCTCCCTCGATGTCGCCGCTCATGAATCGTTCGTATGCCAGCACGGTGGGGATGAGGGCCAGCGGCGGTGCCTCACCCTGCCCGTCGAGCAGTCGCTCCGCCCGACGAATCCAGCCGCGGACCGGTGCCATCATCCCGCTGTCGATGAGGAGGAACATGGCGGCCATGGCCGCAGCGCGGGCCGCCCCGACCGGTTCACCGTCGCTCACCAACAGGTCGTGGAGATCGGACCACGCGGTGAGCGCACCGTCGATGTCGCCGTTGCCATATGCGGCCTGAGCCCGCAGTTCGAGCGCTGCGGCGGACGCGGCACCCTCGCCGAGTTGGTCCAGCAGCGAGAGCGCCGTCGGCCATTCGGCACGCGCCATCGCCGCGTGGATCTTCTCGAACAGCACGTCGTCGCTTTCGGAGGATCCCATTGTCCCATTGTGACATCGGTTGTCACGCCCAAGGATTGTCGTGCCGGGAGACGCCTGGCCGGCTCACTCAGCAGAGAGAGGCAGCCATGGAGCCCATCGAACAGTTGTCGGTCATCGTTCCCGCGGTGTGTGACGTGGTGGATCGGATCCCGTTCTCGAAGCTCGGCGATCCCACACCGTGCGACAAGTTCGCAGTACATGACGTGCTCAACCACATGATCGTGCTGGGCAGTACGTTCGCCGGCCTCTTCAGGGGCGAGGAGCCGACGGCGATCGAGCCACCGTTCGTCTACGGCTGGGTGCCCGCCTCCGAGTTCCGGGCGAGCATGGTGGGGCTGCTCGACGCGGTGAAGTCGCCCGGGGCGATGGAACGCACGATTCCCACGCCGATGGGACCGTTGTCAGGGGACACGTTCGCTCGCTTCGTGGCCTTCGACGGTCTCGTCCACGGCTGGGACCTCGCGACGGCCACCGGTCTGAGCTACGAGATCCCCGAGTCCCTCGTGGGAGAGGTCCATGCCTTCGCCCGGCACGCCATCGCGGCAGAGATGCGCGACGGCGAGACCTTCAAGAACGAGATCGACCCACCGACCGACGCCAGCCCGCTGCAGCAGCTCGCAGCCTTCAGCGGCCGCGCCGTCTGATCACCCGACCACCAACATCAACAAGAGGAAGATTGCCATGCACGTACAGAAGCAGGACATCCCCGTTCGTATCAATGCGCCGGGCGCCATCGCGCGACAACTCCCCGACTTCGGGACCGCCTCGGGAACCTTGGGAGCCGAGTACTTCTCGCTCGGCGCAGGCGCTGATCTCGCCCCGTTGCTCGTCGGCTTGCACGACGACCTGTGTCAGGCGGCTCATTGGGGCTACGTCATCTCCGGGGCGGTCGTCGTGACCTACACCGATGGGACGGCAGAGGACTGTGCGACCGGCGACGTGTTCTTCTGGCCGTCGGGACACACGGTGCGCGTCGTGGCCGACACCGAGATGGTGCTGTTCAGCCCACAGGACGACCATGGTCCGGTGATGGACCACCTCAAGAAGGCCATGGGACTCCCCGACTGAGCGGGTGTCGTGTCACCATCGAACCGAGGGTGAGGTTTGGAAGTCCTGGTCACCGGTACACGGAGTCATGATCACCATCAGACTCGATCTTCACCTCCTCGGCTCCACGATCGAGGTCTCCCGCGATGACTGAGATTCGAGTCGACGCAGAGGTCGACGTGATCGCCCTTGCGCTCCTGAGGCGCCCACATGCGTCGGATCGTCGCCCTGCGTGTGAGGGACGGGCACCCAACGACAAGACTCTGCAGCACCCGGACACGACCCGTTCGCACTCGTCGTGACATCGGTGAGCAGGAGGAAGCTATGAACGAGACCGCGTTGGGCATCGAGCATCGTGGCCGGGTGGTGATCCTCGAGAACCAGGACCCTCCCCGTAACCGGATGACCTTCGAGTACATGGACGAACTCGAGCGTGCCGTCTTTGCACTCCGAGACGACCGTGATGTGCGAGCCGTCGTCATCACCGCTGCCGGCGACGAGCACTTCAGCGTCGGGATGGACCTGAAGCAACTGATGTCGGGCGCTCAGGCCCGAGGTGGGTTCGAGGCCGTGCTCGATCAGCGGCAGCGCGTGCTGTCGGCGATCGAACAACTCGACAAGCCGGTCATCGCCACCATGTTCGGCTACTGCCTCGGCGGTGGTCTCGAGCTCCCGCTGGCGTGTCACTTCCGCCTTGCGGCGACCGAGGGCGCACGCATCGGTCTCCCCGAGCTCGACCTCGGCACGGTGCCGGCATGGGGCGGCACGGCCCGATTGACGCGTATCGTCGGACGAGCCCACGCCCTCGACCTCATCCTTCGGGCGAAGAAGATCGACGGTCCCACCGCGCTCGCCATCGGCTTGGTCCACGAGCTCCATCCGCTCGGCGAGCTCAAAGCACGAGCGATCGAACTCGCAGAAGAACTCGCCGCCCAGGCTCCGATCGCTGTCGCAGGCGTGCTGCGTGCGGTCGTCGGTGCGGAGCATCTTCCACTCGAGGACGCGTTGCGCATCGAACGAGAGGCGGTCCGTCGTTGCAGCGCCTCCGCCGATCAGATCGAAGGCATGAGGGCCTTCCTCGAGAAGCGCCGCCCGAACTTCGAAGGCCGATGACCCGCAGGCGTAATCGCAACAACATCAACAAACGCGAGATCCTTAAGTACTTCGATCATCCTAATTCGAGCGTTCCCATCCATGGGTGCCGTCCTCTTGTTCTATGGTACTAGCCCTGGGCCAGGACGACTGAGGGACAAGGCTCGGTCGTGGCGCTGCGGCAAACCACGACACTGAGTGGCAAGTCCTGAAACCCGCTCTGCCCAGTGGCTTCGACTGTGTAGAAGATCCGAATGGCTGTGACTTCCACGGGCTTTGTCGAATCGATGCTGTCGAAGGCCATTACCAGCTGCGCCACGTGATCAGCCGTGGACCTCACGGGCAGGCCCCATGCAATGTGTTCCTCTGCCGTGGTATCCAGTGGACCAACCATCACAAGGCTTCGACTTGTGCTTCGACCAAACCGAAATGACTTTGCGTTCTCAGCACCCAATGGAACGACCTTCGTTACATCAATCGGTCTCCTGACAATCAAGAAGTAGAGCGCACCGAAGAAGGATACCTTTCCTGGACGTGCAGGGATTGCAGCTGCGCTCGCCGCCGCATCAACCTCTGAAAGTCGTACGCCGATCTCGCCGACTGAAGTCGAAGAAGTCCCGCTTCGAGATGAGTCCTCGCAAGCACAGATGGTACTCGATGACCCCAATATGCAGACTATTGCCAGATGGCTAAAGCATCTTGAACGCCTCATCACTTTGACTGGTGGTAGCCTCGAATACGGGTCACGCCCGTAGGAAAGTCCGATTCTCCACAGACGGGAAGGGTGGATTGGGTGGTGTTAAAGACAGCGTCAGCCCTAGGCACGGCGTGAGCACCAGCTCCGATGCCAGCGGCCAACACCGCTGAGAAAGCCAGTCGTACGCGATTACTCACCATGGTTTGGACCTCGGTTCGCTCAAAGTTGTGCAACGGTAGCACAGCTATCAGTTCGCCAGGTTCTACCTTTTGGGCGAGATCCTTGGCGACTGCTTGAGCCGTGGAAGTTCAGGGCACCATCGCGTGCGGAGTGTGCGGGTCACGTCTCAGCGTGATGAACACCACGAATCGTTGGGGCAACGTCTACCCGTACTTCTACTGTCTTGGCCGGTCTCGAAACAGAAGCAGCTGCACGATGCAAGCGGTGCTGATCGAAAAGGTCGAGGCCAAGATCGAGCGGCTCTACCTCAACTACGAGCTGAGCGGCAGCGAACGCGAACAGATCGAATGGTTCGTGAAGACGGAACTTGCGGACCAAGAACGACAGCAGACAGACGAACGCGTGCGCCAGCAGCGTTGTGTCGATCAACTCCAATCCGAGCGACAGAAGTTGTTGCAGGCCCACTACGCCGATGCCATTCCGCTCGAACTTCTCAAGTCCGAGCAAACCCGAATCGCGTCTCAGCTTGCCACAGCGGAACGCTTCCTCGCATCATCGTCCGTTCGATACGAGAACATCATGAAGGGAGTGGACAAGTCGCTGCGGCGGCTTGACGACTGTCACCGCACCTACCTCGAAGCGGGTTCACGCCTGCGTCGAGAGATGAACCAGGCCATCTTCAGGCAGATCACGGTCTTCAATGCCGAGACCATCGAGGGAGACCTGACTGAGGAGTACAACCTGCTCCTCCACGACGACGTCCGATGGGCCGCACGGCAAGCAACCATTGTCATGGGCGACCAGCTCGAACGACCGGCGCCGCAGAACAACCGGCAAGAAGCAAGAACCCCGGCCTTTGCAGGCCGGGGTTCAAGTAACGACTGGTTGGTGGGCGCAGAGGGACTCGAACCCCCGACCAATGCCTTGTAAGGGCAGTGCTCTACCAACTGAGCTATGCGCCCGCGAACGGGACGCTCAGGCTATCCGCGGGGTCTCGACGCCACGACGGGCCGACACCAGGCTGTGCAGCAACTCGGGCGTGGCCGCGGCGATCGGCGTGCGACGCTCGTCGTGGTGCAGGGCGACCAGGTCGCGATCGTGCAGGTCGACGATCTGCGCACCCGCCTCGCGGCAGATGAACGCACTGGCGAGGTAGTCCCACACCCCATGCGCCTCGGTGACGCAGTCGACGTACCCGTCGAGCACGCCACAGGCGACCATGCACAGGTCGAGCGCGACCGCTCCGTAGACCCGGCTCTGGCGGTATCCGAGCGGGTGCGGTGGCAGGCCGTTCAAACCGACGATCGACTCCCCCACGTCGGTGCACGTGCTCGGGCGGATGGGCTCCCCGTTGCGGAACGCACCGCCACCGCGCACGGCCGAGAACCTGTCGCCGCTCGCCTGGTTGACGACGAGCGCGACCGACGGACCCTCTGCGTCGACGACGCACATCGCCGTCGCGAACCACGGCAGACCACGACTGGCGTTGGTGCTGCCGTCGATGGGATCGATCACGACCACCTCGCCGGTCACGCCCGGCTCGAACTCGCTCTCCTCCGACAGCACGCCCAGGCCGGCGGCGCGCAGCAGCGGCAGCGCTGCCTCATTGGCAGCCACGTCGAGCGCGTACTGGCCGTCACGGCCGCCGGACGGGCCGAAGTCGCTCACACCTGCGAAGGCGGTCGCGACGGCATCGGCGACCTCGTGCAGGAGGCCAAGTCGGTCGGTGTTCATCGACCTCGCACGGTAGTGTCGCAGCCAGCCGGTTCGCGCCGTAACCGGCGCACAACCCCACGTCGGCGGTCAGCCGAACGATCAACGAGACGACAGGAGCAGCATCGAGTGGCAGTCATCGACGTCGCCGGTTTCGTGGCCGATCTGAAGGGTCACGCGGTCGACCACGGCTTCCATGTGCACGACGAGCGGCACTTCGTCGAGACGTACTCGCTGCGCCAGTTGTGGGAGGTCGACCTGCACCCCGAGGAGGCGTGCAACGGTCCGATCGACCTCCATCTCTCGCTCGAGGTCGACCCGCGTGCGCTGCTCGGCTTCGAGGACGACATCCTCAAGCTCGACGAGGACGACCAGGTCGACAACCCGCCCACCGGGTTCACGTTCCCGCTCATCTTCACCTGGACGCTGCCACCGCTCCCCCAGCCACCCGACCTGCTGGTACTGGCCACCGAGCTGGCCGGCGTGGGTGGCATCAACCTTCCCGTCGAGGTCTCCGCGATCGACTCGTTCGCCTCGGTCACCGATGCGCCCGAGCGCAGTCTCAGCATGGTCGCCCGCATCCCGATCGACCTCGCCGACGTGTATCTCGCGAATGACAAGGCGTTCTGTGACACGCTCGACAAATGCCGCGACGTCAGCCTGTTCCTGTTGGAGCGGGCCGACGACTGGCTGGGCGACGACTGACCCGAAAGGACCACGGCAATGCGAGTGAGTGAACTGATCGACATGTTGAAGGACCAGCCGCCCGACGCCGAGGTCGAGTTGGCGATCGTCGCACCGGTCGGCGAGGACGAGGACGAGGACATCACCGTCGACCGTTACAGCGTGGAGGGCATGCTGCCCTGGCGCGACGAGGACGAGGATGGCAACGAGGAAGAGGTCGTCATCTGGTTGGTCGGCGGCGAGGACGACGATGTCGAGGCGTTCCTGGACGCCATCGAAGAGCAGACGCACGACCACGACCACGACCACGACCACGATCACGATCACGGCCACCAACACTGAGCCATGGCGCTCCAGACCCCTCGCCGACGGGCGTGGATCGCGATCGGCCTCCTGGTCGCCCTCGGCGCGCTGGCGGCGGGCGCCTGGGGACTCGAGCGGTGGCGGCCCCTCGCCCATGACACCCAGGTCGCAGTCACCTGGCCCAAGAACATCGACGAGCTCGCCCAGTTCGTGGAGGACGAGACCGACCTCCGCTTCCAGCGCGACGTGCACGTCGAGTTCCTCGACAGTGATGCGGAGTACACGACCCGGATCGGCGCCGACCGCACACCGACCGACGAGGGCCGCGACCTCGCCGCCACCGACGAAGCAGTCGGCCGGGCCCTCGGATTCTGGGGCGGCGACGTCTCCCTGATCGACAGCTCACAGACCGTCCGCGACGCGTCGGTGCCCCCGGCGGTGTGGCTCGACGACGAGAACACGGTCGTCGTCCACGCGCGCGATGGCGAGGACGATCTGGCACCCGAGGTCCGCGCCGATCTGGTGGTGTTGCTCACCGAGGTCATCGACGATCAGGCGTACGGCGTCGTCGACCACCTTCGCGACACCAAGTCGGCGCAGGAGTTCCAGGCACTCGCTGGCCTCGACATCGGGCAGGCGCTGTGGGTCCGCGATCGCTACGTCGACCAACTGGATTCCGACGATGCCACGGCGTACCGCCGCGCGACTTCCGACCAGGGTGACAGGTACCTCGGCGAGGTCTCCTCGGTGCCCCTGACCTACCGCTCGCTTCGGATCGCTGCTCAGACGCTCGGGGCGACGTATGCCGCCGCGCTGCACGACAGCGGCCGCAACGCCGTCCGCGATGCCTTCACGACCCGGCGCCCCCTCGCGCTCGACCAGCTGAGTCTGCCCACCGCGAAGTACTTCCATGCCGACACGCCGGAGCGGGTTGCCGCTCCCCCTGCACCGCGCGATGCGACGATGCTGGATGTTCGTCAGATGGGACCGTTCGCCGTGTATCTGATGGTGGCGACCGGCCTCACTCCCCCGGAGGCCCTCACCGCCTCCGACGGTTGGGGAAACGACGCCTTCACCGCATACCGGCTCGGCGACAGGGTGTGCGTCGACGGCCGCATCATCGCCGACAGCCGTGCCGACGAAGACCGGCTCGAGCGGGGCCTCGACGCGTGGGCGGGGACGCGGCCCCAGGAAGCCGGCGCACTCGTCGCCCGCGTCGGCACGGAGCTGCTGCTCTCGGTGTGCGACCCCGGCCCGAAGGCGCGCCAGCCCGTGCTGGGAGACGCGGTCGTCGATCAGTTCTTCGGTCGGGCAACTCTGCTCCGCAAGCGCATCGAACTCACCAACAAGCCAGAGTTGGCCGAATGCACCGCAGTCACGTTCTACGAGAGGTTCACGGTCGCCCAGATGAACAGCAGAGACCCGTCGCTCGACATGGCCGGCGAGCTCGACACGGCTGCGTCGGACTGCCTCGGCAACGTGTGAGTCGGCACCACCGAGCGCGTCAGCGGACGGGTCCGTAAGCTCTGACTCGATGGCACACGGGACGGGACACGCCACATCGATCGCCGCGACTCGACTGCGCCCGCGAGCGTTGCCGAACGGACATGTGGCGCGCCCTCGGCTGTACGACCGATTTGGGCTCGGGCACACAAAACTGACCCTCGTCTCGGCCCCGGCAGGTGCCGGCAAGACGACCGTGGTGAGAGAGTGGTTGGCCCGGCTCCCCGAGGGCTCGTGGGTGTGGTTGAGCCTCGACACCGGCGACAACGACGCCGTGTCGTTCTGGTCCGGGGTCATCGAGTGCGTCCGCCAGGTGCACCCCTCCGTCGGCGCTGACGCTCGCGACCGGTTCTTGATGCCCGGGTCGCGGCACACCGATGCCATCGCCAGCCTCCTCGACGACCTCGACGACCTCGAGGTCGCTGCCCCCTTCGTGATCGTCCTCGAGGACCTCCACCGGGCTCGGGCGAAGGAGATCAACGACACGCTCTCCCATTTCGTCGAGCATCTTCCCGAACACATCCATCTGGTCATCACCTCCCGGGTGGACCCCGGACTCCCACTCGCCAGGATGCGCGCGAGCGGTGATCTCGCCGAGATCCGAGCCGACGATCTCGCCTTCGTCGACAGCGAGGCCGTCGAGCTGATCGCCGGGGACCCTGCGAACCACATCGACACCTCCGACGTCCTCGCGCTCAATCAGAAGACCGAGGGGTGGGTCGTGGGGCTCCGCCTGGCCGCCGCTGCGCTGCGCACCTCGACCGATCCGCGTGCGTTCGTGCAATCCTTCGGCGGCTGGGAGTTCTCGATCGCGGAGTTCCTCCTCGACGAGGTCCTCCAGCAGCTCGACCCGGCGACGCGCCGCTTCCTCGTCGACTGCAGCGTCGTCGACTCGATCTGCCCGTCCCTCGCCGAGGCGCTCACCGGTCGAACCGACAGCGGCGAGCTGCTTCGCACGGTCGCCAACGCCCAGGTGTTCGTCGAGCGTCTCGAAGGCGACGGCCAGTGGTATCGCTACCACCAACTCGTCAGCGATCTCCTCACGGCCGAGGTTCGAGCCGCCGGGCACGACCGGTGGTGCGCACTGCATCGCAAGGCGTCGCACTGGTACGACCTTCACGATCGTGCCGCCGACTGCATCGAGCATGCCATCGAGTCCGGCGACGAAGCACTCACCGTCGATGTCCTCGCCCGCAGGCACACCCACCTGTTCGTCACCGGCGAGGGCGCCCTGGTCCGACGAGCGGTCGCCTCGATCAGCGATGAGTTCGTGGTCGCCGACATCCGCCGCGCGCTCACGTTCGCCGAGGTACTCGCGTTCGTCGGCTTGGCCGGTCCCACCGTCGACCTTCAATTCAGGATCGAACGGCTGCTGCCCGCCGACGATGTCCAGAACGCCGCCCGTCTGTTGCTGCTGCGCGGCATCACCAAGGCTTTCGCCGGTGACCTGGGCGCCGGCCTCGACGCTGTGCGAGCGGCGACGGAGCGGTTCGGGCAGCTGCCCTTCGACGACCTCGCCCTGCGAGCGCGGGCTGAACCTGGGGCGTTCCTCACTCCTGGCCGAGCGTCGCGCCGACGCGAGCCGATTCGTGGAGGAGATCACGGGTTCGAGCTCGGCGACGCCGGCGCTGCGCGCTGCGGCGGAAGGGGTACTCGCCGCGATCCAACTCTCCCACGGTGACGTCCACGGCGCGGTTCGCACCGCAGACACGGCGATCGAGCGCTTTCGCTCCAGCGGCGCCTCGTCCCACGTCGCGGTCACCGACGCCTTTCGTACGCGCGCCTGCACGATCCTGGAGACCGGCGACATCGAGCTCGCCCGCGCCACGCTGTACGAGGCGCTCCAGCACAACTCGCTGTTCGCCGCCGGTTCCCCGCGCATCACGACCGTGATGCAGATGGCGCTCCTCGAAGCGCGGCTCGGGCACGAGGAGGAGGCGATCGCCTCGCTCACCCAGACGCGCCAGCTGTGGGTGGAACTCCCACCGGGGCCGGAACTGCTGGCCCGCTTCATCGAGTGCGAGGTCGAGGTGATGGTCTCCCTCGGGCTGATCGACCGGGCGGAGCAGTTGATGGCGGAGCTGGCCACTGTCCCCGCGGAGGGTGGCGAACGCCGGCCGGTGCTGCGCGGTTCGATCGCGCTCGCCAAGGGGCGACCGGAGGAGGCCCTGCGCTGCGTCGAAGGCCTCGAAGCCCCGCACCTTGCCCTGAAGGTCGAGCTGAGCCTGCTCCGGGCCAGAGCGTCGATGGCACGATCCGACCTGCCCGCAGCCGTCGCCGAGCTGGAGCCCACCCTCAGGGAAGGCCTGTCCGCCGGGTACGGGATGACCTTCGCCTGGCACACCGACCTGGCTCCCGTGTTCTCCGTCGTGGGCCGCACCTCCCCCATCCCGGCGTTGACCGCGATGATGGCGATGATGCGGCAGTCACCCTTCGGCGTGGCCCTGCCCGACACCCCGGAGGTCTTGAGCGAGCGCGAGATGCAGGTACTCGTCCTGCTCCCCACCCACCTGTCCAACCCGGAGATCGCCTCGCGGTTGTACGTGTCGACCAACACCGTCAAAACGCACATCCGCAACATCTATCGAAAGCTGTTCGTCGGGTCGCGATCAGAAGCCGTCGAGCGGGCGCGGACGCTCGGCCTGATCGATTGACAGCAACCCACGAGTCGCCCGGTCCGGGTGATGTCTTTCGCACGCGCGTCAGGTCAAATGCTTCGATGGCAGGGCACGGTGGCCGCTACGAGATTCGCGTCTCGCCCGGGTTCGGCCCGCGAGTTGCGGGCGCGATCGACGGAGTCGACGTGATCGATCCGTGCACGCTGCGCAGCTCCGTTCCCGATCAAGCCGCATTGCACGCGCTCTTCGACCGGATCCATGACTTCGGCCTCGACATCATCGAGGTCAGACTCATCGAGCAATGACGAAAGGCCCGCCCCCATGTCGGAGGACATGGGGACGGGCCTTTCGGTCGGAGGTGTTCAGCTCAGGAGCTTGGCCTTGAGGGTGTCGAACTCGGCCTGGGTGATGGCACCCGAGTCGAGCAACGACTTGGCCGACGCCAACTCAGAGGCAGCGCCACCGGTGCCGGCGGCCGAGCGCACGTACGAGTCGAACGCTTCCTTCTGCTGCATCTGCTGCGCCGATGCACGAGCCGCCATCCCACGCCCACGGGTGAGCAGGTAGACGAGCAATGCGATCAACGGGAAGAAGATCAGGAACAGGATCCAGACGAACTTCAGCACGCCCGAGGTCTCATGATCGCGGAACAGGTCGACCAGGACGGTGAAGAACACCGTCAGGTAGGCGATGAAGAGATACGCGATGATGATGAACCAGAGCACGTCGCCGAACGATGTGTTTGCGAGCACGGTGACACCTTTCAAATCTGGACGCGCGGTTGCGTGCGTCGGTCACTTTCTAGCGCACTGCCGCGGTCCGCTGCGTCACCCTCTCAGGGTGACTTCGGGCGGAACGGGTCACGAGGACGTGGACAAGAACCGGCGGAAGTCACCTGCGATCGCGTAGGTGTGACCGGGTTCCTGCGCGTTGGCGAACAACAGCGATCCGTCCGGGCTGAATGTCGGGCCCGTCATCTCGGAGTTCTCGCCGTTGAAGTCGACGTCGTTGCGTGCCAGCCGGAAGGCTCCACTCTCGGGCGTCCAGCCGATCAGACCGTTGACGCCGACACCGTCCTCGGCGAGGACGAGCCCACCCCACGGGCTGACGTGCACGTTGTCGGGCCCGTCGAAGTAGTCGGTCACCATCGCCTTCTGCTGATCGAGAGTCCATGCGCCGTTGTGCAGCTGGTCGATGTACGGGAAGTAGGCGACGAGCGTCAGCGTGTTGCGGGCGTGATCGAGGAACCAGATCTGGCCATCGTGCTTGACGCCGTCCACGGGAATGTCGGAGGCGAAGGCGAAGCTCGCCGCGAAATACACGCCGCGCTCGGTGCCCCATGCGCCCTCGAGCTTCTTCGACGTCGTGATCGGAGCCGCGTACGCCTGGCTCTTGGGGTCGGTCGTGGTCGCCAGCCGATCGGGCACCTCGACCCAGCTCACGCGCAACTCGCGCCCGATGTCGGCCGACGTGAACTGCGACAGGTCGCCCACGTGAGCGCCGCCGGGCACGCTCACGGCCATCGCCTCCAGCGTGCCCGCGGTGTCGGGCAGCGACTGGTAGCGGCCCGGCCCGGCGTCGAATCGCCGCGGCGCGGTCCAGCGATAGAACAGACCCTTGCTCGAATCCTGGGTGAGGTAGACCGTGCGGCCCTCGTCGGCCACGACGGCGGCCTCGTGGGCGAAACGACCCCAGCAGCGGATCGGCCGCGGATCCTGCGCAGACGGGCTGTCGGGCAGCACCTCGAACACCCACCCGTGATCCTCCTGGAGGATGTTGCCACCGGCGTTGGTGCCCTTCTTGGAGGTGTCCTCCTCGCAGCTGAGCCAGGAGCCCCACGGCGTGACGCCACCGGCGCAGGTGTTCAGCGCCCCCGAGAGGCCCACCCACTCCTTGACCCGGTTGCCGTGGCGATCGACCTCGATCACCGTGCAACCGCCACCGTCCACGAGGCCGGCGTCGTAGACGGTGCCCGGCGTCTGCGGGACGGCATGGGTGAAGCCGAACGACGGGTTGATCTCGTGGTTCTGCACGATGCGGGTCACGCCCTTCACCTTGAACGCGCCCATGCCGTCGGGACGATCCGGCGAGTACTCGCCCGTGGTGAGCGTGGTGACACCGCGCTCGCTGATGACCTTGTACGAGAAGCCTGCGGGTAGGGCCAGCCGGCCGGCCGGGTCGGCGACGAGTGGGCCGACCGCACCACCAGCGGGCTTCTTGCTGCCGTTCGAGCGGGCGACGCTCGACGCGGCGGCGGTGCTGGGAACGCCGGCGATCACCAGGCCGGCGCCGGCGGCGCTGACCGCGGAAGCGGCGAGCAGTTGCCGTCGGGAGATGTGCTCCATGATGTGTCCTCTCGGGGTAGGTCCGTCCCCGGCGACGGTACGCAACCGAGGTGAACCGAGGACCAACACCGCCTGAGCACCGGCTGAACCTTCCGCGACACCCACCCACCGCACTCTCGAGGGTTCTGGCGCCACCTGCCGGCGCCCACCTCCTCAAGAGCGAGGGAGGCACCGGAGTGGGGCGGGTGGGTATCGAACCCACGACCCAGGGATTATGAGTCGGCGTCGGACGTCCGAGTAGTGCCACCTTGTGCCATCTACCAGCGCTTTGTTCGTCGATCAGTCCCGCTGCTGTTGCCCTGTGGTGCCCAATGTCGCCGAATATGTTGGATGAAATGTTGGATGGACAGCGCCGTCAGGTCTCGCTCGAGGGAACCAACGGAGTCTCCGCGGCGAGCCGTAGTAGATTGCTCTCATGACGTTCTCGCGGATCACCGTGGATGCGACCCGCATGGGTGGTGTGCCGTGCGTGCGCGACCTTCGGTTCCCGGTCGCGTCGGTCGTGGCGATGATCGCCGACGCGATGACCGTGGATGAGATCCTGGCCGAGCACCCCGATCTCGAGGCGGACGACGTCGCCGAGAGCCTTCGCTACGCAGCGCTGGCCCTTCAGGAGCGGGAGCTCCCGCTGCGCCAACCGGCGTGAGGTTCTTGCTCGACCAGAACCAGTCGCCTCGGCTGGTAGGGCTCCTCGAGGCGTCCGGTCACGACGTCGCGCATGTGCGCGATGTCGGTCTGGCAACCGCACCGGACGAGATCGTCGTGGCATTCGCGGTCGAGGCGAGCCGCGTCCTCGTCTCCAGCGATACCGACTTCGGCGAGCTACTCGCCCGGTCGAATGCCTCCTCACCGTCGATACTGTTGTTTCGTCGGCAAGGTCAGCGTCGAGCGCCTGAGGTCGCGGCGTTGTTGCTCGCAAACCTTCCGGCGATCGAGGGTGACCTGCTCGCCGGCGCGGTCGTCGTGTTCGACGACGACCGGATCAGAATCCGCAGCCTGCCCCTCAATCCCTGACCGTATTACTGGCGCTTCGGGTTTCAGGGTGGGGTGAGCCCGTCGAGGAGTGTCCAGTTGGGCTTGCCGGCGTAGAGCAGTGAGCGGATGCGGTAGTGCTCGAAGCGTCGGAACCCGAACGCGGTTCGTTTCACGCGTTTGACCAGATTGTTGATCGCTTCGGTGGGCCCGTTGCTGACATGGGACTGGTGCCAGGCAACGATCTGGGCCGCCCACTTGCCGATCGTGCGGCCGAGACGACGGACCTCGAAGGGCACCGACTCATCACAGAAGTCACGCTCGATCTCCGCGACCCACGCAGCGGCGAGCTCGGGGTCGGTGTGGTCGTAGATCTGGCGGACGACCTCTTTCGCGTTCCACGCGAACCACACCTCCCGCGCCGGGTCGCCGGCGGCGAGTAGCTTGCGGAGGCGTTCCATGCCGTCGACGGTGAGTCGTTCGACGGCCATCACCAACCGGCGCCGGGCACGGTAGAGCGGGTCATCCTTGCGGCCGTGGTGGCCGACCGTTTCGTTCTGCACTCGCCGCCGGCACTCGTCGAGCGCGGTGTTCCCCAAGCGCACGACATGGAACGGGTCGGCGACCTGAACCGCGGTGGGGAGCATCGTGTCGAACACGGTGCGATAGCTGGATGACAGATCCAGCGTCGCACAGCAGACGTCATCGCACCAGCCGGTCGGCCGGGCTGCGAACCAGGCGCAGCAGGTGGGGACGTCCTTGCCATCGAGCACGTCGAGCAGTTGGCCGTGCTGCACGTCGACGACCTGGGTCGACCACCGCTGACGCCGGTAGCGGCCCTTGCGCACGTAGAGCGTCTCGTCCAACCTGACCGCGTTCACCAGCACGTAGCGGCATAGATCATCGATCAACGGCTGGCCGAACACCCCGCGTCCATCACCGTGTGCCAATCACAACCAAGATCGACGGCGACTTCCGACACCGCCCGACCGTGCCGGCCAACCTGCAAGGTCGCCCACCGTGCAGCCCGTGTCGTCATCGCGCAACGGCTCGAGGCGATCAGCGAGTCCTGCCCTGTCCACGACCGACGGCACGTCGGGCACCTCCAGCGTTGCTTGTGCACCACCAACCGCGTCGGGCGACCGAAGCACGGCAGGTCCACCAACACCACTTCGGTAACACCGTGTCGATGGGCGATCGTGCCGCACGTGCGCGCCGGTCGCGCAGTCACGCTGGCGATCTCGATGCGCAACCAGTTCGGCCAGTCACCGACTCCGAGCACCGCGACATCGGGCAGCCCAACAAGCAACGCGGCACATGCGCGTAGGATCAGATTCACAGGGGCTCCTCGACACTGGCCGGCTTCGACACCGCCAGACTCGCAGAGCGCCTCCACCGCGCCCGGGATCACCTACCCGACAGCAACCCCACCCTCAGAGATCCGAAGAGCCGGATAACTTCAGGGGGTTTGCAACGAGCGCGGAGTTCGTTGCTTAGTGCCTTCCGTTCCCGCGGCAATGCCGCGACGAAAATCGACGGGCGCAGCACGCTGGTGCGGAGCCGTGGTCGTAGAGTCGACCATCGGGTTCGCGGCCCGACGGACCCGCAGAGGATTGCATCAGCCCCTGAGCTCGGTTGAGATCGTGGCGTGTGGGCCAACTCGTACTGCGCGTCTCGCAAGCCCACTCGCCTCGGGCGAAAGCCATTCAGCCCGGGCGGCAGTGGCGCTCTCGCGAATCTGTGGGATTGCGGCATCGCCGGACGTGGGGACGTGCGGCGCGCCAGGAAGAAGCCATCGCGTGTTCAGGATCCTTGAGTGGAGTTCACAGGCAGATTTCGATCAACAGCGGCTGCAAAGTACGCGGAATCACCCTTGAGGTAGCGGCCTTGGGGTGTTCTACGGCTTCAGTTGCACGTCTCCGGTGTTGTCAATCACAAATGTCCCGACAACGGTGGTTCCGTCCTGCGCGTACAGCGGAATCTCGGCTTTGTCGGGCCTCGCTGCTTGCTGTGCGACGGCTTCCGCCGGGCTATTGGGCATGGGACCCTCAAGATCTGTGCGCTTGACGTATCCGAAGGCCCCGTTAGTGCCATAGGCCTCGATGAGATCCGGTTCGAGCCCGAGCCCTGCGTCCAGGGCCGACCCGTAGCTCATGCCAAGCTTGTTGGTCGGGTACTGATGGTCCACGGTCGCGCTCGTCTACCCGCCCACCGTCGGAGCCAGCGGCGGCGGCTGCGATACCACCGCTCAACGCGCCAAGCGACAGCACGGCCGCCGCAATCCACTTCGTTCGCCTGCGTCGTGTCGCGTCAGCGCGAGTCGTTGAATTCATGGCTGGATCATCCCCTTGCTAGAGATTCTGGTTCGGTGAGTCGAACGACGAGTAGGTGTTATAGGAAGTTCCCGTCCACGCCGCTGTTCTGCCATTGGACTTGTACACGCCGGAGCCACATGACGTTGTGCTCGTGGTGAAGCTCATATAGGTCGTCCCTGCGACGTTGTACTGCCAGCCCGCCTGTTGACAGAGCACCCCATTCTTGTAGGACCGCGGAATAATCCCGATATAGCCGGTCGGAGCGCTGACGCCGTTCGTGGTCTCAACTTCGGTCAAACCGCGCGCCGTGCTCGGCGAGGCCGTCCAGATCTGGTTGCGGTTCGCGTAAGCAATTCCAGCCTGAGGACCGTAGAACCCCCAGCTCCCGGTCGCTGTGCCGGCCATGGCGGTACCAGAGAGAAGCCCTACGCAAAGCGCCACGACCAGCAGGGTCGTCGTGATAACTCGCCGTCGAATACCCATGTTGAGTCAACCCCTCTATTCGCTCTCAGTTGAACGTGACCCGGAATCCTGGACACGGGGTTATGTGTGATTCGGCTGTGCGTGGGCGCGGCGCCAGCGGTCAGCGTAGTCGGCTGGGGTGAGGTGCCCGAGGCCGGCCTGGTGGCGTTGGCGGTTGTAGAAGACCTCGATGAACTCGAACAGGTAGGCGTGTGCTTCGGCTCTGGTGTCGAACCAGATCGACCCGCGGATCCACGCGATCTCGACTTTCAGCCGAGCCCAGAACGTTTCCATCGCGGCGTTGTCGTAGGCGTCGCCGGTGGACCCGAACGAGAGCTGCATGTCGGCGTTGCCGGCAGCGAACGAGAAGTCCAGCGACGTGTAGATCGATCCCTTGTCGGCGTGGTGGACCACGTCGGCCGGGTTCCCGGTCCGGGCGAGTGCCATCGTCAACGCGGACACGACGAGCACCGTGTCCTGTCGCCCGGAGGTGTCCCAGCCGACGATCCCGCGATGGAACAGATCCCGCACCCCAGCGAGGTAGAGCTTGCCGTCACCGGTGGCGAACTCGGTGACATCGGCGACCCAGCGCTGGTTCGGTGCGTCAGCATGGAACTGTCGGTTCAACAGGTCCGGCATCCCGCCCGCGTCGGGCCGGGCACGCCGCCACTGCTTCGACGTGTGTGCCCCGACCAGCCCGTTCGTGCGCATCAACCGGGCCACCCGCGAACGGGCGACCCGATGCCCTCGGTTGACGAGCTGGCCGACCACCCGCGGCGGGGATGTCGCCGAGCTCGCTGTGGAGGCGGCGGTTGTTGAACCAGTCGACCCAGGCGAGGGTGTCCAGCTCGACGTGTTCGGCGTGCCGCCAGGGTCCTTGGCGGCGGATGAGCTCGGTCTTGTAGAGCCCGCTCACCGATTCGGCCATGGCGTTGTCGTAGCTGTCACCGATCGAGCCGATCGAGGGCTGCGCACCGATCTCGGCCAGGCGTTCCGGTGTAGGCGACCGACGTGTATTGACCGGGTTCAACCAGTCGTTGCATCACCTGCGTGTTGGAGCGACCGTAGCTGCTCGTCGAGGGCTTCGGCCGGGGTGGTCATCGACGCGGCGGTGCGCCAACCGACGATCGTGCGTGAGTAGACGTCGGCGACGAACGCGGTGAACGCGAACCCGGACCGGCGGCGCTGTGGACTTCACCTCCCGGTGTCGACGAAGGCTGCCTTGGGGATGACGGTCGATGAGATGGCCGAGCACGCCAATCTATAGGAGCGTACGGATGCCGAGCCTTTCGTTGCACTGCACTGCGGTGCAGGTACCCGAACTCCCCCGCGACAGCAACCGGCCTGAGGAGAAGATCGGTCGAGAATCCCTGCGGGTCACCTCGATGACGAGGCCGCAGCTCTGAACTCCTAGCGGGTCGATCGAACCGGACTTACGCTATGGCAGCGTCTCTCGTCCGGTATTCCCAATCGTGTAGTCAACTATCTTCTGAACCAATGCAGGATCGAGAACTCGATCATCTGGAATCTGGCCAGCAATGAAGCCCGCTCCGGAAATCAGACCGACAGCCTGTCCACTTGCATCGCGCACAATCCCGACAAGAACAGAGCTGGGGCCTGATGCATCAGCAGAATTGGCAACTGACGGAAGCGGGATGGCGATCTGTTCCTCAGGATTCGTGGAATCAAACCAGCCGACTCTCTTTCCGTTCGAGTCAGATACCGGTAGATGACTGTGGTCGAACAACGTCGGTGGACGATCTTCGCTTGAACCCGAGACAAGTCTTGCTCCACCCAGGGCGAAGACTCCAACTACTACAGCGCCAAGCGCGAGGCGTCGCTTCAGTCTGTTGGCCATGCTGCTCACTCCTACACGCAGTTATGGATATTCGTGTAACCCAGAATTCCTGAACTAGTAGCACCGGCCCGGAAGTACTGTGTTTCGGCAAAGTACCAGTCGCTACAATTGTGCCCGATAGTTGAGGGAGCTATGTAGTACCACGAAATGGTATCATTTGCCCAGCTGTTGTTCGTCAGGACGACACCTGACCATGTGAGTAGGCCAGCATTCTGACCGAACAGGTAGTGGTAGAGGACACACTGACTCGCCGAGGTACAGGTGTTTGTGAGCGCTCCGGAGCCGCAACTGATGCTGTACCTGCTGGGCTGATTCCAGATCCGAAACTGTGTCCCCCCGCTAGGGACATGGTCCAAACCCGCGATGTCGCACAAGCGATAAGAACCAGGATAGTAGTATGTAAGCTCCTTGGGGCCGGTCAGCGTATGTGCGTATGCGGCCGACGGCGCTGCGGTTGCGACAAGCAGCACAATCGCGAGCAAAGGTCTGATCAGGAACTGCCGTTCACGCATTTCGACCTCCCCGTGCGAATCTCAAATGCTACGACAAGCCTAGCATCTCACGTGGACTTGAGTCAACGAGCATATTCAGATGAGCCAGCCAGGGATCGGCGACTGCTCCTTACTGACTAGCCCTCGGGTTTGATGCCTGCTCGGGCTACTCGGTGACGACCTCGACGGCAATCGAGCCGAGTTCACACGGTAGCAGTCGGTCCGAACCTGACCGGCCCCCTGAAGTATGGGGGTTGGTGGAAATATGTTGGATGAGCGATCCCATCTTCCCGTCTCGAGACCTGATCGATCAAATACGACCAGCTAGATTGCTGGTGGCTGGTGGCTGGTGGCTGGTGGCGGTGGCTGGTGGCTGGTGGCTGGTGGCTGGTGGACTATCGCACCTCGGAGCCGATTCGGCGATTTCCTTCAATGGCATGGCTGCTGCCGTAGTAGCGAAAGACGTTACCGTTACCGAGGGGCTTGGACCCTGGTCTCTTCGCTGGTGCACGTGGGGCAGGGATGTCAGTCGATTCCTAGAGTTCCAAACCCAACCCGCGGCTCTCGATTTGTCGCAATGGCGCCTCCTCCGATCTCTGCGCGTTCAGTTCCCGCAGGAGGCCCGCTCGGCTTTCGGTGTAGGCGCTATGGTCGAGGAAGGCGGGGGGTGGGCCGAGACCTTGCCGGAGATCGAATGCGGATTGGTGTTGGTGGACCTGGCCGGCGGCTCGGTCCCACGCTTGCGCGGCTGGCCCGGGTGGCGGTCGAGTGCCGAGCACCTTGATGACCGAGACGGGCTCTTCGAGTCGAGCGATTCGGGTCCTGATGCGAAGGTCGGCATCGAGGCGTTCGTCGAGATCGGTGACCATCGCTTCGATTTCGGGGCGACGACGCAGTACGTCTGCCGCGTCGCCGACGCCCTGATCGATGCGGTCGAGCGTCACCTCCGCGTTGATCACCTTCGCTTGCGTCTCTTCGATCGTTCTTGGAAGGTAGACGAGGTCGTCTTTGGCTCTCGCTATCTCGGCCTCGTGCTTGCGGCGGTGGAGCGGCCGGTCGTAGCGGTCGAGCACGGCATGCGCCCTGTCCAGCGCGACCGCAGTGTCGGCGATCTGCTTCTCGCTTGCGACCTTCTTGGCTTCGACGTCGCGCCGTTCACGTGGCCCGTGTTCGAGATCGCGTTCGGCGTGCTCGATGGCCGAGATGATCTCGTGGCGAAGTTCGAGTAGCTCTCGTAGCGGACCGCCGTCGAGGAGGCCGGGTCGGTGGGGTTTGGTCTCGTTGAGTTGGTCGCGGCGGATGTGGGCGGGTTCGTCGATCCAGTCGGTGGCGATGCTCTGGACGAAGACGTCGTGGGCGGTCTGTTCGCCGGTCGTGACGATGAAGGCTTCGTTGGTGTCGATGCCGCGGGTCATTGGCACGTAGAAGTTGCGGACGTCGGTCGCCCGGTCCATGTAGAGGATCCCGTGCTGGACGGTGCGACCTTGGGCGGCGATGCCGGTGCGGGCATAGGCCAGCTCGACGTGCTCGGCCAAGTAGCCGGCCGGCAGTCGGACGGTGCCGTTACGGCCAGTGGCGGTGAGCGCCCCATCGGGGTGCACGGCGTCGATGGTCCAGGTGGCGCGATTGCGGACCATGTCGCCGCTGTCGGTGACCAGCCGACGGTCGTTGTGGCGAGTGGCGATCTCGTCGCCGACATGCAACGTGTACGGGCCAGCCTTGACCGTGGCACCGTTGGGATCGATCTCGCCGGCACGGACGCGCGTCAACTGGCAGCGTTCGTTGAGGCGCTCGGTGGCTTCGTTGGTCGGCGCCATCAGCAACTGCGACCTGCCTTGCTGGCGCAAACCCCACCAGCGGGCGACGCAGGCTCGTTCCATCTGGGTCTGGGTCCCGCCGTGGAGACGACCGTTGGTCTCGTAGTCGTCGGCGACGTCAACATCGCCACGGCGCAGCCGGAGACTGGCGTCGCGTTCCCACTCGTTGTCGAAGCGGTGGACGCGGTCGAGCTCGATCACCCCGAAGGTGTTCACGAGGAGCCCGAACATGCCACCGCGGCCGACAGCCGAGAACTGCAACGGGTCACCGACGAGCGCGACGCGCCAGCCCTTGATGTCGGCAAGGTCCGCCAACTCCGCAAGCTTGGCGGTTGGCATCATCCCGGCCTCGTCCACGATCACCGTCGCGCCAACCGGGAGGTCGTAGCGGTGATCGGGTGGCCGGGTGAGCCGGTGCTCGATGAGCAGCTTGTCGAGCGTGTCCGCGACGACACCAGTCTCCAGGTGGAGCACCTCGGCCGCGGTCGCTGACGGCGCAACACCGAACACCGCCCGCCCGTCGCCACGCAGCTGCTCGACCGCCGGGGCGAGTGCGGTCGTCTTGCCGGTCCCAGCAGGCCCGACGACGAGCACGAGGTCGTCATAGCCCGCGACCGCTGCGGCGGCTGCGGCCTGGGCCACATTCATGGCGACGGCACTGCGCGCAGCGGCCGCGGGTTCGTCGGCGCCGTCGTAGGCGAGGCGCCGGTCTGCCCAGGCAATCAGGCCGTCCTCTTGATCGATGATCGCCTGGGTAGTCAACGCCCGGTCGAGCACCGACTCGGACACCGGGCGACCGTCACGGCGCAACAACACATCCGACGGGACCGGCCGAGATATGTCGATGCACCGGCTGGCAGTGATGTCGTCAACGACCCGGTCGAGCCATTCAGCCAGCCGTCCAGCGTCGAGAGCGGTCTCGGTCGGGATGGCGGCACCCAGTTCTCGGTGCAACTCTGTCGGCCTCCACGTCGACTGCTTCTCGCTCATCGCAGCCATCGCCCGATCAACGATCGACGTAGCAGTCGCACCGTCGATGCCCCGTCGGATGGAGACCTGCTCGACTGCGTCGGTGACGATTCGTGACGGTTCGTATCCGAGCTGGCGGACCTGTTCGGCCCATTGGGCATGCAGCAGATCGGCATCCAGCGAGTGACCCTTGGCGGGACGGCTATCGATCGCAGCCTCGCGCTCCAGCTTCCAACGTTCCCGCGGTGTCGGCTCGCGGCCCATCGTCTCGGCGAACCGGTCAAGCTTGTCGTCAATCCGTCGGCGGACATCGGCGGTGCGGCTGGAGAACTCCACCAGGACGTCATCGGCGACATCACGGATCTCGGCGATCCAATGCTCCGGGGTATGCCAGCGCACACCCAGCCGGCGGGTCAGCTCGGCGCGCAGACCGGCATGGTAGATCGCCGACAGAGACTGCTGATCGTGCTTGATCAACCGCCCGTCCAACGCCAACCAACGACCATCAGGCGACTTCACCCTGTTCGCGATCACAAGATGCGTGTGCAACTGCGGGTCGAGCGCCCGGCTCGTGTGCTGACGGAACGCAGCCGCGACGATCCCTTCAGCATCGACGATCGACACCTCACCACCGATCCGGTAGCGGGTGTGCGCGTGACGCTCGATCCAGCCCGCCAACGCCGTCACCGCCGCATCGTGCGCGGCGAGCACCTCGAGGCGAGTGTCCAGGTCACCGATCGCGAACAGCACCGACACCGACTTCGGTGCCGAGCACGTCACATCGAACCCGCGCACCGACTTCTCGTCATACCGGCGGCCGAGATGACGCTCCCGACGCGACGGGTCCATCCCACCCATCAGCGCGACGAACGCATCGCCGTCGACCTCACCGCCCAGCCCGAGCAGCTGCGCGCCATCACCGAACCACAGGCCACGCGGCTCGCCCGACTGCAAGTAGTAGTTCGGCAGCGCCTCGACGTAGTACGCGCCCGCGTCCGCTCCCTTCAACGTCGTCACCCGCACTGTCACCACACACCCCCGAACAGTCGCGTGGCTGTGCACTCGTCTATCCATGAAGTGCGGGGGGAAGGCCGGGTTCGGATCGAGGACATGGCCGGCTACACCGAGAACAGCTGGGCGGTCTGGTCGTTCGAGCCCCGATGACGCGATCGCTTCGGAGCGGGCTCGCTCGCCGTTGGCGTGCTGACGGTCTCCGGCTCGTCGCACGCGATCGGCCACGTGATCGGGCCACCGAGCCAGTCCTCGAGACGGCAGCGAGGGACCCTCAGTTGCTTGCCGACCCGGATGACGGGCAGCCCGTCCGCTCCGGCGGTGGCCTCGTACACGCGAGCGATGTCGTACGCGGTCGTGCGCCCGATGCGAACGATGCGCGCTGCTTCATCGACCGTGAGAAAGTCGGGTGGCGTGGCCGACGATAGCGTCAAGTCCTTCTGCGACGTGCTCACAACTGCGCTCCCTCCGAGACCGACGTGCGTTAGCGCCTGGTCGGGCGCAACGACGGCAGCAATCTCGAGAAGTAGCCGGCAGGACACACCCGACCACACACTCGACCGACGTCGTCAGTCATCTACAGAGGTGAATTTCGCCGAAGCGCAGCACACTTTCGGAAGACGTCCTGCGAAGTGCAGACTCCCGGCCAGCCTCGTCGTCAGGCGCGGGTCGGCGCGAGAAGCGACGCGACTGCGTTGGCCAAGGCCCGGTCGGTCTCGCTCACGCGCCCGCTGTAGTGCTTCGCTGCGATCGCCGGGTCGTGGCCGGCGCGCATCGCAACCTGCGCCACGGAGTAACCCATCTCCTGACCGTAGGTCTCCATGAACCTTCGGAGGTAGTGGAAGTCGAGATGATCGAGATCGATCCGCTTCCTCAGCCGAGCGAAGAACCTCGAAACAGCGTCCGGCTTCCACGGCTCCGACCCGTCCGCAGCATCGGTGAAGACGAACGCGTCGGCGACGACCGTGACTCCTCCGAAGTTGGCCCGGGCCTGCACCATCTCCACCTGAGCACGAAGGATCGCCGACGTCAGATCGTCGATGGCGATCGTTCGGATCCTTCGATTCTTCGTCGGGATCTCCTGGACGACTTGCCCCTTCAGCACCGCCACGGATGACGACACCTCGAGCAGACCGCGCTCGAGGTCGAGATCGCGCACGCGAAGGCCACACAACTCGGCGCGCCGCAGACCGGTCGTCGCCGCTACAAGGATCGCTCGCGCGTACTCCGGTCGCTTCGACTGCTCGGCGGCGTCGATCAATGCTCGAACCTCCGCCGGCGTCGGCACGACCGGTGCGGTGTTCGGGATCGCGGGTGGCTCCGCCCACTGGGCTGGGTTGGAGTCGCGCCATCCCCAGCGACACGCCTGGGTGAACATCGACGACAGACATGCGTGGATCTGGTAGACGCTGCGCGGCGCCAGTCCTCGAGCCTGGTGCGCACCGTACAGATCGGTGAGTGTCTTCGTGGTGACTTTGGTGACGGAAATCTTCCCGAGCGTCGGTTGAATGTTGCGGGCGTAGACCTTTTCGTAGCCGTCGATGGTGTTCGGCGACCGTCCCTTGCGCCGCAGTTCGACGATCCAGTCGACGAAGAGCTCGTCGAGCGACGCCCTCGTGCCAGAGTGTCTGCCCTTGCTCGCCTCGACCAGCAACGCCGCCCGCGCCTGCTTCGCCTCGCGGAGGTTGCCGTTGAAGGTGCGGCTGACCTGTCGCCGCTTCCCGGTCACTGGGTCTCGGCCTGCCTCGACGATGAGCTCCCACACGCCAGGAGCACGTTCCCTCATGCCCGGTGCCGATCGCAGCTGCGCCACGTCGAAACCGTAGCTCGCGCCACGGCAGCATGTTGGAAACATGTTGGATGAGCGATCCCAACGGCTCATTCCCAGACCGAGACGATCACATATGCCCAGCTAGATTGAGTGGGGCGGGTGGGTATCGAACCCACGACCCAGGGATTATGAGTCCCCTGCTCTGACCACTGAGCTACCGCCCCTCGACCACGGTCGAGGTGTCATTCTGGCCCGGAAAAGGCAAACGACCCGCACAGGGCGGGTCGTTGCTGGCTCCGAGAGCAGGGCTCGAACCTGCGACCCGCTGATTAACAGTCAGCTGCTCTGCCAACTGAGCTATCTCGGAATGGCGAGTCGAGGATAGCAAAGGCGCTGCCTCACTCCTCCTCCAAAAACTCCTTCAAACGCTGGCTTCGCATCGGGTGACGCAGCTTGGCGAGGGTCTTGGCCTCGATCTGGCGGATCCGTTCGCGGGTGACGCCGAACTCCTTGCCGACGTCCTCGAGGGTGCGGGCCTGACCGTCGTCGAGACCGAAACGCATGCGCACGATCTCCTGTTCGCGGTCGGTCAGCTCGCCCAGTGCTTCCTCGACGGCCTGGGTGAGCATCCGCTTCGCCGCCACGTCATCGGGTGCGTCGACGGACAGATCCTCGATGAAGTCGGCGAGGTTGCTGTCGTCCTCCTCGCCCACCGGCGAGTCCAGCGACAGCGGGTCCTGGGAGATGCGCAGGATCTCGCGGATGCGTTCGGTGGTCATGCCGCACCGATCGGCCAACTCGTCGAGGGTGGGCTCGCGCTCGAGCTCCTGATGCATCTGGCGTTGCATCCGCAGCACACGGTTCATGCTCTCGACCATGTGGACCGGGATGCGGATCGTGCGTGCCTGATCGGCGATGCTGCGCGTGATCGCCTGACGGATCCACCACGTGGCGTACGTGGAGAACTTGAAGCCCTTGGTGTGGTCGAACTTGTCGACCGCCCTCATCAACCCGAGGTTGCCCTCCTGGATGAGGTCGAGGAACTGCATGCCCCGCCCGCTGTAGCGCTTGGCGATGCTGACGACGAGCCGGAGGTTGGCCTGGATGAGTTCGCTCTTGGCGCGCTGACCGGAATGCACGAGCCGCATCAACCGCCGCTGCTCGGTGGCGTCGAGCATCTCTCCCTCGTGCACCGCATCGAGCCGAGCCGCGGCGTTGTTGCCGTCGTCGATCGCCTGCGCCAGGCGCCGCTCATCGTCGACGCTGAGCAGATCGACGCGACCGATCTCCTTGAGGTACATGCGCACGGTGTCCGCGGTGCTGCCGACGTCGACGCGATCGGCATTGAGGCGGGTGGTGCGCCGGCGGTGGCGGCGGGCGAGCAATCCGTCGGTGTCCTCCACCGGCTTGGGATCCTCTGGCCGCACCACACCGTGCGCTGGCGTGATCTCGGGCAGCTCCTCGACGCCGTCGTCGATGGCGATGCCATAGCCCGACAGGGTGCTGTGGACCTCCACGAGGACGTCGGCATTGAGTTCGACGTGACGGATCACATGGGCGACTTCGTCCGCGTGCAGCACACCGGTCGCCGAGCCTCGCTCGACCATGGCCTTCCATTCGGCCGCATCCACGCCGACGTACGGCGTGGGATCGGCGGATGTATCAGCTGTCCCGTTGCTCACTCACGCTCCTCGTTGACCCCTTGGATCCACCCTAGCAATGCCTCTGCAGCACCATCGGCAGAATCTGAGTCATCAATGAGTTCCAACGCGAGACGCGCCTCGCGCATCGCGTGCAGCTCGTCGGGGTCGGTCACGGTGACCTGGCGTGCCAGCAGCCGACGAGTGGCTGCGGCGATCAGATTGCGGGCCTCGATGATCGGATCGGCGTCGAGATCGGCGACCGCAGCCCTCTCGAGGAACTCTCGCGCCTCGGGGTCGGCGAGCTCGAGCGCGGCTTCGATCCCTCCGCCTGCCTCGGCGACGGCGAGGAACGCGCGGCGAGCGACGTCGTCCGCGAACAGGTCCTCCACCAACCACGGGGCGATGTCGTCCCATCGCTGCAAGAGCATCGCCACGGCTGCGAACTCGGCGTTCTCCGCCGCCCCGACGCGTCGGGTCGGCGCCACGCGAACGGTGGGTGTCCTGCTGCCGCGCTCGGCGAGCGCGACCAGATCACGCACCGGCAGACCCACGTGGGTGGCGACCTGCCCCGCGTACAACTTGCGCACCTCCACGTTGGGGTGCTCGTTGACGATGACCAGCGCATCCTGCGCCATGCGGGCCCGGTCCTCCGGCGACCGCAGTGGCCTGCTGTTGAGCACGCGGTCGAGACGGAACCCCAGGAACGGCAGAGCGGTGTCGACCGCATGGCGGAGCGCGTCGGGATCCGACACGCTGAGATCGCCCGGGTCCTTGCCGTCGGGGAAGCGGGCCACGCTCACCCGAACCTGGTACCGCTCCTCCCACTCGTAGAAACGCTGGGCGGCGCCCTGGCCAGCGGCGTCGGCGTCGAACGCGAGCACGACCTGACTGGCGTAGCGCTTCAACAACCGCACGTGGTCCTCCGTCAGCGCCGTTCCACAGGTCGCGACCGCGCGGCGGAGGCCGGCGCGGTGGAAGCCGATCACGTCGGTGTAGCCCTCGCACACGATCACCTGATCCGAGCTGACGATCTCGCCCTTCGCCCAGTGCAGCCCGTAGAGGGTCTTCGACTTGGCGTAGATGCCGGTCTCCGACGAGTTCTTGTACTTCGCCGGATCCGTGGAGCCGGGCATGATGCGTCCGCCGAAGGCCACCGGGTCGCCGTTCTCGGTGAAGATCGGGAACATGACGCGAGCTCGGAACGAGTCCTGCAGACGACCCGCCTTGTTGGTGAACGCAAGCCCGGTGTCGCGCAACACGTCCGGCGGCAGCTTCAGGTCTCGGCACAGCGCGTCCCAGTCGTCGGGCGCCCATCCGAGTTTGAACGTGCGGGCGATGTCACCCGACAGGCCGCGCCGACGCAGGTAGTCGCGCGCCTGTCGGGCATCGCTCGAGTTCAGGAGTCGATCGTGGTACCAGTCGACCGCGGTCGACATCGCGTCGACGAGCGACTTGCGCCGCTGCCGATCCTTGCCTTCGCCACCGGTGGTGTAGCGCAGTTGGATGCCTGCCTTGGCCGCCAACTGCTCGACCGCGTTCACGAAGTCGACGTGCTCGATCTCCTGCACGAACTTGAACACATCGCCCGCCGCGCCGCAGCCGAAGCAGCGGTAGCGCCCGGTCTCGTCGCGCACGTTGAACGATCCGGATCGCTCGGCATGGAACGGGCACAGACCGACCCAGTTGCGGCCCACCCGGCGCAGGGCGACGTACTGCTGGACGACGTCGGACAGCACCAGCGCGGATCGCAGCCGCTCCAGATCCTCGTCGACGATCGCCATACCGGCAGCACCCTACCGGCGCTGTCAGCGACGGCGAATCCCGTGTACGGCCGTCTCAGCGC
Source organism: uncultured Acidimicrobiaceae bacterium (assembly GCA_963720695.1). GTDB lineage: Bacteria > Actinomycetota > Acidimicrobiia > Acidimicrobiales > Ilumatobacteraceae > UBA668. Next base: position 707,729 of record CAVRGG010000001.1, on the reverse strand, counting down.
TCTTGCGGCGGCGGCATGTCCTCGGCCACCTCGATGGTGTCCGGACGCCGTGTGGAGCGGACCGAGAAGCCCACCGAGGCTGCCAGCACGATCGCGATCACCATCAACGACAACCACGTCGGGATGACGTACCAGTGGTGGATCAGCATCTTCACACCCACGAACGCGAGGATGATCGCCAAGCCCTGCTGGAGGTTGCTGAACCGGGCACGCATGTCGGCCAGCAGGAAGTAGAGCGAGCGCAGGCCCATGATGGCGAACGCGTTCGAGGTGAAGACGATGAACTGCTCGCGGCTGACGGCCAGCACCGCCGGGACGGAGTCGACGGCGAACAACACGTCGGTGGCCTCGACGAGGAGCAGCACCGCGAAGAGCGGCGTGGCGAGTCGGCGACCGTCGATGTGGGTGAACAGCTTCTGCCCGTCGAGCTGGTCGGACATCGGCACGAACCGGTGGACGAGTCGGAGGAACTTGCTCTCACTCGGGTCGACGTGGTCGTCGTCGCTGACCACCAGTTTCGCCGCGGTGTAGAGCAGGAACGCACCGAAGACGTAGAGCACCCACTCGAAGCGTTCGATCAATGCCACGCCCGCGAAGATGAATGCTGCCCGCAGGATGAGCGCGCCGAACACGCCCCAGAACAGCACGCGGTGCTGGTAGTTGATCGGCACGAGGAAGTAGCTGAGGATCAGCGCCCAGACGAACACGTTGTCGATCGACAGGCTGTACTCGATGAGATACCCGGAGAACCACTCGCCACCGGCTGCCCCGCCGAACCCGACGAGCACCGAGAACCCGAACGCGACACCCACCATCACCCACGCCAGCGTCTCGATGCCGGCTCGGCGCATGGTGGGCACCTTGGGAACGCGATGGAACACGAGGATGTCCAGCAGCAACAGCCCGGCGATCACTGCGAGCGCGACGATCCATGCCCACCCGGGCACCTCGATGTTGGCGAAGGACTCCGACGACTCGGCGATCAGCACCAGGCACGCCGTTCGCCGTGGGAGGCACCGAAACTCGGCCGGGCCGGCACGTCGTGGTTACTTCGTGATGCTCGTGCCGCCACCGATGACGGCCTGAGCGGCCGCCAGGCGGGCGATCGGCACGCGGAACGGGCTGCAGCTGACGTAGTCGAGGCCCGCTTCGTAGAACAACTGGATGCTCTCCGGGTCGCCACCGTGCTCGCCGCACACGCCGAGCTTGAGGTGCTTCTTGACCGAGCGACCCCGGGCGGCGCCGAGCTTCACGAGCTCGCCCACACCACCACGGTCGATCGTCTCGAACGGGTTGCGCTTGAGCAGGCCCTGCTCGAGGTACGCCGGCATCATCTTGCTCTCCACGTCGTCGCGGCTGAAGCCGAACGTGAGCTGGGTGAGGTCGTTGGTGCCGAAGCTGAAGAAGTCGGCCTCCTCGGCGATCTCGTCGGCGCGAATGGCCGCCCGCGGGGTCTCGATCATCGTGCCGATCGTGACGTGCGGCTTGTTCTTGAGACCCTTCACCGCGGCGTCGATCTCCGTCTGCACCCAGCCACGGGCCAGGCCCAGCTCCTCACGGGTGACCGTGAGCGGGATCATCACCTCGACGACGGGGTTCTTGCCCTTCTTGCGCAGGCTGGCCGCAGCGGCCATCAGCGCCTTCACCTGCATGGCGTAGAGACCCGGCTTGACCACACCGAGGCGCACGCCGCGGGTGCCGATCATCGGGTTGTGCTCGGCCCACTCCTCGGCGGCCTTGAGCTCGGCCTTCTCCGTCTTGGACAGGCCCTTGCCGGCCTCCTTGACGCGCAGCTCCTCGACCGACGGCAGGAACTCGTGCAACGGCGGATCGAGCAGGCGCACCGTGACCGGCAGCCCGTCCATCGCGAGCAGGATCTCCTCGAAGTCGATCTGCTGCACGCGACCGAGCTCGGCGAGCGCCTTCTCCTCCTCGAGCGGGGTGTCGGCGAGGATCATCTGACGAACCACCGGCAGCCGGTCCGGAGCGAGGAACATGTGCTCGGTACGGCACAGGCCGATGCCTTCGGCGCCGAGATCGCGAGCGTTGGTCGCGTCCTCGCCGGTGTCGGCGTTGGCACGCACCCCGAGCTTGCCCTTGCGGACCACGTCGGCCCACTTGAGGATGGTGTGGAACTCTGCCGGCGGCTCCGCAGCAGCAAGGGTCATCTTGCCGAGCACGACCTCACCGCTGGAGCCGTCGATGCTGATCGAGTCGCCTTCGTTGACGACCACGTCACCCACCGAGAACGACTTGCCGTGAATCTTGATCGCGTCGGCGCCGACGATGGCGGGGGTTCCCCAGCCGCGGGCCACGACGGCGGCGTGGCTCACGAGCCCGCCTCGCGCCGTGAGGATGCCCTGGCTGACCATCATCCCGTGGACGTCCTCGGGGCTGGTCTCGTTGCGCACGAGGATCACGGCTTCGCCGCGCTCGTCGGCGTTGACCGCGTCGTCGGCGGTGAAGTACACCTTGCCGACCGCGGCACCGGGCGAGGCTGCCAGGCCCTTGGCCAGCACCTTGCCCTTGTTGGCGAACTGCGGGTGGAGCACCTGGTCGAGGTGATCGGCCGTCACGCGCATGATGGCTTCCTGCTTGGAGATGCTCCAGCGGGCAGACCCCTTGCCCTGCTGCTTGGTCATGTCGACCGCCATCTTCAACGCTGCGGCGCCGGTGCGCTTGCCCACGCGGGTCTGCAGCATCCAGAGCTTGCCCTGCTCGATGGTGAACTCGGTGTCGCACATGTCCTGGTAGTGACGCTCGAGCCGAGCGAAGATGTCCATCAGCTCGCGGTGGCACACCGGGAAGTGGAGCTTCATGTGGTCGAGGTCTTCGGTGTTGCGGATGCCCGCCACCACGTCCTCGCCCTGGGCGTTGATGAGGAAGTCGCCGTACGGCTTGTTCTCGCCGGTGGCGGCGTTGCGGGTGAAGCCCACGCCGGTGCCACTGTTCTCGTCGCGGTTGCCGAACACCATCGTCTGCACGTTGACGGCGGTACCGAGGTCGTGGCTGATCCGCTCGCGCACCCGATAGGCGATGGCCCGTGCGCCGTTCCAGCTGGCGAACACCGCTTCGACCGCGCCACGGAGCTGCTCGCGCGGCTTCTGCGGGAACGGCTTGCGGGTGACCTTCTTGATGACGGCCTGGTACTGCTTGCACAGGTCCTTGAGCGCCTTGGCCGTGAGCTCGGCGTCGCTCTTGACCCCGGTCTTGGCCTTGGCGGCCTCGAGCGGGTGGTCGAAGTGCTCACCATCGACGCCGAGCACGATGCGGCCGTACATGGCGATGAACCGGCGGTAGCTGTCGTACGCGAAGCGCTCGTCGTTGGTGACGGCCGCGAGCCCCTTGACGCTCTCGTCGTTGAGGCCCAGGTTGAGGACGGTGTCCATCATGCCGGGCATCGAGAACTTGGCGCCGGACCGCACCGACACGAGCAGAGGATCGAACGGGTCGCCGAGCTTGCGGCCCATCGACTTCTCCAGCTTGAAGACGTGAGCGGCGATCTCCTCGTCCAGGCCGGCGGGCCACCCGCCCTTCATGTAGTCCCGACATGCGTCGGTGCTGATGGTGAAGCCCGGCGGAACCGGCAACTTCAGCACACTGGTCATCTCGGCGAGGTTTGCACCCTTGCCACCGAGAAGGTCCTTGTACTCCATCGGAGGGCGGCGGTGCTTGTGGTCGAAGGCGTAGACGTATGACACGAGGCCCAAGTCTACGTGCCCGCTCGCGATCTGCAGGGTGTCGACGGCCGTAGGCTGGGCTAATGACGTCGAACGCCGCCGTGTTTCGAGTGATGGGGTTCCCCGTACACGTGCGGGCGGGCTTCTTCATGTTCCTCGCGCTCGTGGTGTTCATCCAGGGCCCGCACTTCGGCATCCCGACCGCGATCTTCCTCGCGTTGTTCACGCTCCTGCACGAACTCGGCCACGCCTTTGCCGCCCGGACCACCGGCGCTCAGGCGGAGATCGCGCTCGACTTCATGGCGGGCTACGCCGCCTTCGTACCCACTCGCCCACTGACCAAATGGGAGCGTGCCGGCATCTCCTTCGCCGGCCCCGGCGTACAGATCCTCATCGGCACCATCACCTACGTCGCCGTGCGCGGCGGGCTCGGGTGGCCCGAATCCCAGAACGCCGTGCAGCAGGCGGTCTTCTTGGCAGGGCCGGTCATCGGCGCGTTCAACCTGTTACCGCTGCTCCCCTTCGACGGCGGCAACATCGCGATGGTCGGTGTCGAGGTGTTCGCGCCGAACCGGGCGCGCCAGATCATGCAGTCGTTCACCGTGGTCGCCACGGTCGTCGCGCTGGTCGTCATGGCACTGTCGCCCACCCTCGTGCGCTACATCCTCTTCGCCGTCATCCCGCTCGTGTCGGTGTTGGCGACGATCAGCGCCGATCGGGCATTCCAACGGCGTGACCGCGGCCGGCAGTCGCTCGCCCGCGCCGAAGCCCTCGCCTGGGCCACCGGCGAGGTTCGTTTCCCCGAAGGCATGGTGCCCTCCCCGTGGTTCCGCGCGTGGCAGCACGTCCGACTGGGTGACACGGTCACCGCTCGCCGGATCATCGAGGCAGATCTCGTCGACGACGAGCCGATCAACTGGTGGCCTCCCGATGCTGCTCCCATCGACGCGCTGCGCCAGGTGACCGACGTGCTGCCCAGCCCCGCACCGCAGGGACGGCCGTTCAGCTCGTACGTGCTGTCCGGGGTCCTCCTACGCGTCGGACGCTACGAAGATGCCGCCCACTACGCGGCAGCGGCCTACGGCACCAGCCGTGCACCCATGCTCGCCGTGCACGTGGCCCGTGCCGCGGCGGCCCTCGGCAATCGCGGCACGACGTTCGCCTGGTTGCGGACCGCGGCGACCTCCTCGCAACTCGATGCCGTCGCCCAAGCCGTCGGCCAGGCACCCGAGTTCGACGCCCTCCGCCACGACCCGGAGTTCGCGGCCAGCCTCAGTCACTGAGCTGGGTCACTCACCTCACTCGTCGGCGAGCACCTGCTTGGCCAACGTCTTGGGAGCGATGAGGCAGTACGACGTGTGCATCAGCTCGCGGACTTCCTCCCAATCGACCGCGCCCGAGAGGTCCATCACGATCCACCCTCCCCGAGCGAGATAGGGCGCGGGACGGCAACGCGGGTCGCCGAGCAGCGCCGGCAGCTCTTCGCGTTCGGCTTTCACGCAGAGCGAGCCGCCGTCGCCGGGGAAGCAGAAGATCTTCTTCCGCACGCGGAAGTTGATGTCGGTGCCCCAGGTGACCTCCTCGGTCGCCTCGGGGAGCGCCAACGCGATCGCACGGAGGCGGTCGAGTTGCCGGGCGGCCTTCGCAGGTGTGAGCGCCACGTGCTCAGTGTGGCAGAGCGCTGCGCTTGACGTAACCGAGCGCCCACTCGCCGGCGACCGTGGTGACGATCGCATCGCCCGTCGCCGCGGCGGGGAGGCGTTGCAGCAGCCGGGGGGCGGTGGCGCCCCGGCTGTCCATGCGCTCGACGAGCTCCTGGCCGGGATAGCAGCCCTTGGTGAAGCTGACCGCGACGGGCGTCACGCCGGTCTCCGCAGGGATCGTGTCGCCGGGCACGATCTCGGCGCCCATCGCGGGCCAGACCGCGTCGACACGGGCGGCCAGGAGGTCATCGGCACTGCCGTGGGGAACGCCCTCCACCGGACCCGGATCAGCGCCGAGGAGGTCGTAGCCCTCACCCCACGCCACGAGGGAACCGGCCGGTCTCGACTCGACACCACGGACCGCGATGCAACGCCAGTCGAGCCCGACGATGTCGGCCTTCACCCGGATCTTGAAACGGTTCAACCGTGCGGTCATGGTGGCCCCGAAACCCTCGTCGGTGTCGAGGACGAACGTGTCCTCCGCGGTACGCCACACGCGCAGCAGCACATCGACCTTTCCCGCCGGCTGCAGCACGAACGACCACACGCTGTCCCCCACCTGCACGGGACGCAGATCCTGGGACACTTGGGACTGCAGATAGGTGGCCGCATCGGGTCCGCTCACCTGGACGACATCGCGTGGGTACTCGCACCAGAACATGCCGACAGTGTCGCAGCGAACGATCCAGCTGCCACACTTCGTTGCATGCAATCCGATGTCGTCGCCCGCCGCGTCGGCGATGGGCTCCAGATCACCCTCCGTCGTCTCGCCTCACTCGCCGGCGGACTCGTCGTCCTGGCCGCTGCGATCGGGGCGGCCACCTTCGCCACCGGATGGTGGGTGTTCGACGGCAGCTCCACGTGGTTCGTGGTGGGACTCGCCATCTGCCTCGTACCCGTCGTTGCAGCCGCGATCGCCTGGCTGCTGGTGCGAGCAGCGGCCAAGTACGCACCGGGACTCATCACCGATCTCACCAGCTACCTCCGCACGCCGTCACCCGGCGCAACCGTGCTGATCGACTACGACACCGGTCAACCGATCGCCCGGTCGGGGAAGAGCTTCGGCGCGGTGAAGGCCGACCTCACCACTCGCAAACGGGATCTCCCTGCGCTCTACATCGGCATCCGCGCCATCACGCTCGTCCCCGGCCTCGCCGCGATCGCCGTGCTCGGCATGATCTTCGTGGGCGGGCTCGGCACCGTCCTGCTCATCGGCGGCCTCATCGATTGAGCCGTCGGCCCGCTCGGCTTCTGGGTCGCTTTGTTCCCACAGCGGGTTCTGGTCCGGATCGTTCCCGGAAACCGGGAACAGGCTTACCCATTTCGAGCCGATGAGGGCGCTGACCGCCGAGCTCGGCGGGGTCGCTCAGGGCGCACCCTCAAGGCGCACCCTCAAGGCGCACCTTCAGGTCGGACGGCGTTGTGCGGTCATCCGGCGCGCGGCCGGCACGGCGGCCATCAGCGCCGCCGCCTTGTTGCGACACTCGAGATCCTCGTCGTCCGGTACGGAGTCGGCGACGATCCCGGCACCGGCTTGGAACGATGCCCCGTTGGCGCCGACGAACATCGTGCGGATCGCGATCGCCGTGTCGAGGTTGCCGCTGAAGTCGACGTAACCCACGACCCCGGCGTACGGACCGCGCTTCACCGGTTCCAGCTCGTCGATGATCTCCATCGCCCGCACCTTGGGCGCTCCGCTCACCGTGCCCGCAGGGAGGGTCGCACGGAGCACGTCGATGGGCGTCTTGCCGTCGACCAGCTCGCCGCTGACCTGCGAGGTCAGGTGCATCACGTGGCTGTACCGCTCGAGCGTCATCAACTCGTCGACGTGCACGGTGCCGAACTTGGCGACGCGGCCCACGTCGTTGCGGGCGAGGTCGACGAGCATGATGTGCTCGGCGACCTCCTTCGGGTTCTCCTTGAGCTCGCCCGCCATCTTGCGGTCGTCGTCGTCGTTGCGTCCGCGCCGACGTGTGCCCGCGATCGGGCGGCTGATGACCGTGCGGCCGAGCACCTGCACCATGGGCTCGGGTGAGCTGCCGGCGATGGTGATGTCGGGATGGCGGAGGAAGTACATGTACGGGCTCGGATTCACCTGGCGCAGCACACGGTAGAAGTCGAACGGATCGGCCTGCAGATCGATGTCGTAGCGCTGGGCGAGCACCACCTGGAAGATGTCGCCGGCGAGGATGTGCTCCTTGGCGACCTCGACGGCCTGCTGATAGATGCCGTTGGCCATGGTGCTGCGCACGTCGGGCGGCGCCTCCCCCGGCTCGGGCGGCTCGATCGCCGGCGCGGCCAGCGGCAACGCCAGCTTGTCCGCGGCCCGCTGCACCCGCACGCACGCCTCGTCGTACTCGCGATCGACGGCGGCGCCGTCCATGTCGAGCACCGGCACGCTCTCGATGAGGTACATCCGCTGGCGCCAGTGATCGAACGCTGCCATCGAGCCGATGATGCTCATCACCGCGTCCGGCATCGCACGGTCGTCGTGCGGAGGGTTCGGCAGGTGCTCGACCTCACGCACGATGTCGTAGCCGAGGTATCCCATCACGCCGCCTTGCAGGGGTGGCAGGTCGGGCATGATCGGTGCCCGGTAGGCGGCGAGGATCGCGTCGAGGGCGGCGAGCATTCCCTGGTCGAGCGGGATGTCCGGGCTCAGGTGCTGTCCCTTCTTCTCGATCATCCCGTTGCGGAGCTCGAGGGTGGCGACCGGGTCGTGGCCGACGAAGCTGAAACGACTCCAGCGCTCGCCGTGCTCGACCGACTCGAGGAGGAACCCGTCGCCGTCACCGACGAGCTTGAGGTACGCCGAGACCGGCGTCTCCAGGTCCGCGAGCAACTCTGTCCAGACCGGCACCACCGTGTGTTCGGCGGCCAGCGCGTGGAACTCGTCGCGACTCGGTCGCATGCGCAGACCGGTCATCGATCGGCGCCGAACGCTCGGTAGAAGCACGAGTACTCGCCGGTGTGGCAGGCGCCCTTGCCTTCCTGCTCGACGAGGAACAGCAGCGTGTCGCCGTCGCAGTCGTAGTACGCCTCACGGACGAACTGCCGGTCGCCGCTGGTGTCTCCCTTGCGCCAGACCTCCTGGCGGCTGCGGCTCCAGTACACCATGCGACCTTCGCGCAGCGTGGCTGCGAGCGTGTCGGCGTTCATCCACGCCATCATCAGCACGTCGCGAGTACGCACGTCCTGGGCGATCGCCGGGACGAGACCGTTGGCGTCGTACTTCACGGCAGCGAGCTCCGCAGGGCTGACAGGGATCGACCGGGCGTCGGGCATGGCGGCCATGCTACGAGGCGGACTCGCCGAGCCCCCGACCGATTCGGACGGCGTCAGCTCACAGGTAGAGGCCGGTGCTGGCTTCGATACGGCTCGCGGCGACGGCGTGGATGTCGCGCTCGCGCAACATGATGTAGTCGGTGCCGCCCACCTCGACCTCGTAGCGGTCCTCGGGGCTGAACAACACACGGTCGCCCACTTCGGCGGTGCGCACGTTCTGGCCGAGTGCCACGACCTCGGCCCACACGAGACGCTTGGAGATCTGCGCGGTGGCCGGGATGAGGATGCCGCCGGTGGTGCGACGCTCGCCGTCGCGCTCGGGGATGCGGACCAGAAGTCGGTCGTTGAGCATCTTGATCGGCAGCTTCTGGTCGTCCAACGCCACCGGCGCAGGGTACCGTCGCTCAGGTCACGGCCCCAACGCGCCGATACACCTGTGTCCGTTCGAAAGGAACCCTGTGCGCCGTCTTCTCGTGATCTGTTCGATCGCCGCCCTCACCCTCGCTGCATGCAGCAGCGACGGAGGCAATGGATCGGCCGATGGCAGCACCTCGCCCGACGGCTCGTCGGTGGTGCGCACCACGGCTGTCGGCGACACGACCATTGCGCCGACCACCACGTTCGTGCCCGACTGCACGCTGATGCCGCGTCCAGGCGACCTCTCCCAGTTGGTCGGCATCCCGCTCGGCGAGGGTCAGGTGGTGGGCTCGGGAACGTGTCAGTACCTCGGCCTCAACGACCAGTCCAAGTCGCTCACGCTCGCGCTCCTATCAGATCCGGTCGACCAAGCGGCGTGGAACGACCTTCAGGCCTCACTCGGCACGCCCACCCCCTACACGGACCCGGCATTGCCGGGAGCGCTCGTGGGCGCCGACTCGACGCTCTACCTCACCGCCAACGGCGCTGTCTACACGGTGCTCACCCAGGTGACCGGTGGCGCCGCGGCCGAGCAGTTGCCGCAGTCGGCGGCCGTGCTCACCTTCTGGTTGAAGCTCTGAACGAGCTGATCAGTCGCCGCGGCTGCGGCGGCTGCGACGCTCGCCGCCTGCCGCGGTGGGCACCGAGTTGGTGAGTGGACCGACGGTGGCGATGATGTCGTCGACCGTCGGACGGTCGGCAATCGTGTGTTCGTCGATGGCGGCCCGCATCGCGGCGAGGTGCGTCGGCGTCGTGCCGCAGCATCCGCCGACGATCCGTGCCCCGGCATCGATGGCGAGTGTGGCGTATCTCGCCATCAGCTCGGGAGTGCCGGAGTAGACGATCTCCGTGCCCACGAACTGGGGGACGCCACAGTTGCCCTTGCTCACGATGGGCCCTCCACAGGCGTGCATCTCGAGCACGGTGACCAGGATGTCCGGTGCGCCGACTCCGCAGTTGGCGCCCTGCGCCAGCGGCGCCACCGGCTCGACGGCGAGCACGTCGGCCAGCTGGTTCGGCATGAGGCCCATCATCGTGCGGCCGGCAGTGTCGAACGAGCAGGTGACGACGTAGGGCAGGCCGACCTCGATGGCGGCAGTCGCTGCAGCGTGCACCTCCTCGGCGGACGACATCGTCTCGATCCAGGCGACGTCGGCCCCGCCGTCGCGCAGCCCACGGATCTCCTCGCGGAACGAGGCCACCGCAGCGTCGTGGGTGAGCTCACCCATCGGTTCGAAGAGCGATCCGGTGGGCCCCACGGAGCCGGCGACGACGATGGGGCGCGGCGCGGCGTCGGCGACCTGACGGGCCAACTCGGCTGCGCCCTTCGCGAGTTCGTAGGTGCGGTCCTGCGCCTTGTGCAGCGCGAGCCGGAACGAGTTGCACCCGAAGGTGTTGGTGAGGATGATGTCGGCACCGGCATCGACGAACTGCTGATGCAGCCCCGTGACCTCGTGGGGCCGGTCGACCGTCCAGAACTCGGGCGGCTCTCCGGACTCGAGGCCGGCAGCGAAGTAGTTGGTACCGGTGGCGCCATCGGCGAGCAGGACTCGGCCGGTGGCGAGGAGTTCGGACAACGAGGTACGCATCGGCACCACGTTACCCCTGGGTCACGCGACGGCGACTTCGATTCGCTCCCGAACCTCGTCGGTGAGGGCCGCGAGGACATCGATGGCAGCGAAGTTCTCGACGACCTGACTCGGCCGGCTCGCACCCGTGATGACGGTCGACACGTGGGGATTCGCTGCGCACCAGGCGATGGCGAGTTGTGCCATCGAGCAGCCGAGCTCCTCGGCGATCGGGCGCAGCCGCTCGACCTTGGCGAGCGACTCACCATCGGTGAGGCGCTCCGCCAGCCATTCGTAGCCGGCGAGCGAACCACGGCTGTCCTCCGGGACGCCGTCGCGGTACTTGCCGGTGAGCAGACCGGATGCCAGCGGGCTCCAGATCGTGGTGCCCAGCCCGATGTCCTCGTACAGCCTGGCGTACTCCTTCTCGACCCGGTCGCGGGTGAGCAGGTTGTACTGCGGCTGCTCCATCACCGGCTTGTGGAGGTGGTGGCGGTCGGCGATGTCCCACGCGGCGCGGATCTCATCGGCCGACCACTCACTCGTCCCCCAGTAGAGGGCCTTGCCGGAGCTGACCATGTCGCTCATCGCCCACACGGTCTCCTCGATCGGCGTGTTCGGATCGGGACGGTGGCAGTACACGAGGTCGATGAAGTCGGCCTGGAAACGTTCGAGCGACCGGTCGATGGCCTGGGACAGGTACTTGCGGTTCAGCGTGTTGCGCATGTTCGGGGTGTTCCCGTGGACACCCCAGAAGAACTTGGTGCTGATGACGTAGGAGTGACGACCCCACCCCAACTGCTGGAGCACGCGACCCATGATGGCCTCGCTCTCCCCACCCGCGTACACCTCGGCATTGTCGAAGAAGTTGCACCCGGCGTCGTAGGCGGCCTGCATGCACTCGAGCGCCATGTCGTCCTTGAGCTGGTTGTCGAAGGACACCCAGCTCCCGAAGGACAGGACGGAGACCTGCAACCCACTGGAGCCCAATCGGCGATACTGCATTTTCTTAGCCATGACCGCAGGTTAGGTGAGTGAGTGCCGCAACGCTCCCAGCGCGGCGATTCCTTCCGTCCCGACGCCGCAGCAGCCGCCGATCAGGCGAGCCCCGACGGCCAGCCAGGACGGCACCAGTGCCGGGAGCTCGACGCCACCCACCGCGCCACGCCAGCAGGAGTGATCACCGTCCCAGGTGGCGCCGTGATTCGTGTAGACGACCAGTGGCACCGTGGATCGCACCGCGGCGAGCAACGGCAACGCGAGCGCCGGCGACGTGCAGTTGACGCCGACCGCCGACACGTCGGCGGCGAGCGAGTCGGCGGCGTCCGCGAACACGTCGCCACCGGCGGTGTGGACCTCGTCGACACAGGTGAACGACAACCATGCCGGGGCACCGGACAGCGCGCGGAGCTCCTCCACCACGATCTCGGCCTCCGCCGCGGTCGGCATCGTCTCGATCGCGAACAGGTCGGGGCCGGACTCGACCAGCACCTCCAACCGCGACCGGTGGAAGCGGCGGACCTCGGCCCACGACGCCGCGTATCGACCGTGGTACTCGCTCCCGTCGCCGAGGCACGCGCCGAACGGACCCACCGACGACGCGACCAGCGGCGCGCCGGACGCGCGGGCCACCTCGGTGGTCGACGCAAGCACTCGGCGAGCGGACTCCCCGGTCAATCCCGCGTCCATGAACCCGGCCTCGCTGGCCTGGTAGCTGGCCGTGATCACGATGTCGGCCCCCGCATCGACGTAGCGGCGATGCGCGGCCGTGATCACCTCCGGGCGGTCGACGAGCGCGGCGGCCGTCCACAGGGGTCCCGCCGGGCGCTCACCCATCTCCTCGAGCGCGGTCGACAGCCCACCGTCGAGCAGGGTGAACGGCTCACGGACCAGATCGATCATGCGGGCCGCACCTGCACCCCGGCCGCTGCCATCGCTGCCTTCGCCTCGGCGATGGTGTGCTCGCCGAAGTGGAAGATGCTCGCCGCCAGCACTCCCGTGGCGCCGCCGTCGGTGATGCCCTCGACCAGATGTCGGAGGACACCCACGCCGCCGCTGGCGATCACCGGCACGCCGACCGCATCGGCCACGGCGCGTGTGAGCGCGAGGTCGAACCCCTCCTTGGTGCCGTCGCGGTCCATCGACGTCAACAGGATCTCCCCCGCGCCAAGTTCGGTCGCTTCGACGGCCCACCGCACCGCATCGATGCCCGTGGGTGTGCGTCCTCCGTGGAGGTACACCTCGTAACCGGTGCCGTCGGCACGACGCTTGGCGTCGATCGCGCAGACACAACACTGTGCACCGAACTCCGCGGCGATGTCGGAGATCAACGCCGGGCGCTGCACGGCGGCGGTGTTCACGCTGACCTTGTCGGCTCCGGCCCGCAGCATCAGTCGAGCGTCGCCCGCCGCACGAATCCCACCGCCGACGGTGAACGGGATGAACACCTGATCCGCCGTCCGTTCGACCATCTCGACCATGGTCGCCCGCCCGTCCGACGAGGCCGTGATGTCGAGGAAGACCAGTTCGTCGGCTCCTTCGAGGTCGTACCGCGCTGCGAGCTCGACCGGATCACCGGCGTCGCGGAGCTCGACGAAGTTCACGCCCTTCACGACGCGGCCGTTCGTGACGTCGAGGCACGGGATGACGCGAGCGGTGATCATCGCTCGAGCTCCGCGAGCGCCTGCTCGACCGTGAAGCGACCCTCGTAGAGCGCCTTGCCGGTGATCACACCGGCGACGCCGGGAACCACTCGGAGCGCGCCGAGATCGGCGAGCTCCGCGACGCCGCCACTGGCGATGATCGGGATCATGGTCACCCGGGCCGCTGCAGCGAGCCCCTCGATGTCGGGGCCGCTGAGCATGCCGTCGCGAGCGATGTCGGTGATGACGAAGGCGGCGGCGGACGGGAACCAGCCGAGCGCCTCGGTGAGTCGCACACCCGAGGCCTCCGTCCAGCCGTGCACCGCGACCTCGCCGCCACGGTGGTCGAGCCCGACGGCGACCGGGACCACACCGGCGGCCTCCTCGACGAGCGACGGTTGGGCCACCGCAGCGGAACCCATGACCACCCGGGCCACGCCGGCGTCGGCCAGCGACATGGCGTCGCCGATGGTGCGCACACCCCCGCCGGTCTGCACCCGCGCCTGGCCGGCGACCGCAGATGCGATGGCGGCGACGACCGGACGGTTCACCGGCGATCCGGTGCGGGCCGCGTCGAGGTCGACGACGTGGATCCACGTCGCCCCTGCGTCGACGAACGCACGAGCGACCGAGATCGGGTCGTCGCCGTACGTCGTGGTGTCGTCGTAGTCGCCTTGGCGGAGGCGCACCACCTTGCCGTCGAGCAGGTCGATCGCCGGGTACAGCTCGATCACGAGTCGGCCTCCAGGAGCGCCGACGAAGTTGCGCAGCAGCGCCAGGCCGGCGGCCCCGGACTTCTCGGGATGGAACTGGGTGGCGAACACGTTGCCGTTGCGGAACGCGGCATTCACGGTGCCGCCGTAGTCGCAGGTCGCCGTGACCATCATCGGGTCGGCGGGCACGCCGTGGAGGGAATGCACGAAGTACACCCAGGCCTCGATCGCCGAGCCCGTCGAACATCGGATCCGGCCGCGACACGGAGAGCTGGTTCCACTGCATCTGCGGCCTCGGCAGTGCATCCGTGATCCATCGGATCGAGCCCGGGATGATGTCCAACCCGAGGTCGTCGGGGTCCTCGTCGCTGCCGGTGAACAGCATCTGCATGCCGACGCAGATCCCCAGGAACGGCCGCCCCGACTCGACGGCGTCGTGGCACACCGACTCCAGCCCTGCCGCACGCAACGAACGCATGCACGCGCCGAACGCGCCGACGCCGGGGAGCACGACGGCCGCGGCATCGGCGACGAGTCGCGGATCCGCCGTGAGACGAGCGTCGGCGCCACAGTGCTGCAGCGCCTTCTGCGCCGACCGCAGGTTCCCGATCCCGTAGTCCAGGACGGCCACGAGCGGTTCGCTCACAGGACGCCCTTGGTGGAGGGCACCGCCGAGCCCTCCACTCGCACCGCATCGCGCAGGCAGCGGGCGAGCCCCTTGAACGTGGCCTCGATGATGTGGTGGACGTTGGTGCCGTGGCTCAGCCGGACGTGCAACGTGATACCGGCAGCGGTCGCGAACGAGTGGATCGCGTGCTCGGTGAGCTGTGGGTCGAACGGCGGCGAGCCGAGCGGCAGCACCTCCGGCATCGGGACGTCCCAGACCACGAACGGCCGACCCGAGAGATCGAGGGCCACTTCGACCAGTGCCTCGTCGAGGGGGAACGCGCCACTCGCGAACCGTCGCACGCCCGCCTTGTCGCCGAGCGCCTCGCGGAACGCCTCGCCGAGCGCGATCCCCACGTCCTCCACGGTGTGATGGGTGTCGATGTGGAGGTCACCGGTCGCGGCGATGCGCAGGTCGAAGCCACCGTGCTTGCCGAGCTGCTCGAGCATGTGGTCGTAGAACGGGATGCCCGTGCTGACGGACGAGACGCCGGAACCGTCGAGTTCGATCGACAACTCGATCGACGTCTCCTTGGTCGATCGTTGACGCGCGGCGTATCGGCTCATGCGAGGACCTCCGAGAGTGCAGAGAGGAACTCGTCGTTCTCCTCCGGTGTGCCGATGGTGACACGAAGACATCCATCGAGGCGCGGCCAGCTCGAGCAGTCTCGAATCAGCACGCTTCGATCGAGGAGTCCCGTCCAGACATCACGTCCGGCGCGGTCACGCGGCCGGAACAGGATGAAGTTGGCGCCGCTGGGAAAGACCTCGAGCGGCATGCCGCGCAACGCACTCGAGAGCCGTTCGCGTTCTGCCACGACGAGCCGGACCCTCGCCTCCATCTCGTCGAGGAACGTCAACGCCAGTCGGCCCGCGATCTGCTTGGCCGCGTCGAGGTGATACGGCAGCACGACCTTGTCGAGCTCGGCGACCAGCCAGGACGGCCCGACGAGGTAGCCCAGTCGCGAGCCGGCCATCGACCACGTCTTGGAGAACGTCCGGGTCACCACCAGCGCGACGTCGTCATGCACCATGTCGAGCGCCGACCAGCTCGCGAACTGACCGTACGCCTCGTCGACGACGAGGAGCCCCGGCACGAGGGCGAGCACGTCGCGGACCTTGTCGGCCGGCTCCTCCAGCCCTGTGGGGTTGTTCGGCGAGCACAGGAACGTGACGGTCGGCTGCGCAGCGGCGACGACGCGGCGAACCTCGTCCATGTCGAGCGTGAAGTCCTCGGCACGTTCACCTTCGGCGACGGTGGCGCCGGTGAGCCGTGCGATGTGCCCGTGCAGTTGATACGTGGGCTCGAACGTCGCGACCGTTCGGCCGGGACCGGCGAAGGTGAGCAGCAGCGTCTGCAGCACCTCGTTGCTGCCGTTGGCGGCGAAGACCTGATCGGGACGCACCGAGTGCTGTTCGGCGATGGCTGCGCGCAGGGCGTGCGCGGAGCGATCGGGGTACCGGTGCCACTCGACGCGGGACAGCTCGGCGGCGAACGCGTCGCGCCACGCCGGGGGTGGCGGGAACGGTGACTCGTTGGTGTTGAGGCGAACTCGAACCTGGACCTGTGGCGAGTGATAGCCCTCGAGCGCGCGGAGGTCGTCACGCACAGGTACTCGGGTCACGGATGCCACGTTACCGACGCGTCGCTGCAGGACACGGGTGCTTTGCCGCGCGGGTCGACGTGCGCACGCCAGACTGTGCCTCATGCCCAGCAACCCGTCCGCGACCCTGTCGGTCATCGCCGATCACGTCGAGCGCTACTTCGAACAGCTCGGTGACCTCGTCCCCCACTACCAGCACACCGATCAGGGCGACATGATCAACGCGTTGGTCGAGGCCGAGCGTGCGCTTCGCCATGCCTCACGAGCGGTTCGCAAGGCCTCCAAGATCGCCGCGTCGACGCCACATTGAGCGGCGGGAGCCGCCGCACCGCAGCATCGATCGGAACCCCGCCACGACCACGTTGCGTGACCAGTGCCAAAACGCGGCGACGGCCCCATTTCGGGGCCGTCGCTCCGCGATACCAGGCGGCGGATCCCAGTATCGCTCGCAAACCAGGTGGCGGGAACCTGGTCAGTAGCATCATGATACACCGACCTGGTAGCGAGGCAAGTGCGTCGCTGTCCGTGGGGCGCCTTGATGAACACTTGACGGTTGTCAGCGGCGACGGGGCAGCAAGGACGACGGGCAGATGTCCTCCAGGACGCATTCCGCGCAGCGTGGTTGCTTCGCGTCGCACACACGTCGCCCGTGCAGGATCATGCGCAGGCTGAACGGGCCCCACTCGGCGCGTGGCAGGTAGCTGCAGAGGTCGGCTTCGACCTTCACCGGATCGTCCTGTGTCGTCAGGCCGAGCTTCTTCGACAACCGTCCGACGTGGGTGTCGACGGGGAGCCCGGGCAGCCCGAACGCCACGCTGCGCACGACGTTGCCGGTCTTGCGACCGACACCGGCCAGCGTGACCAGATCGGCCAGGTCGGTGGGAACGTCACCACCGAACCGGTCGACCAACGAGTTCGCCATCGAGATCAGATTGCGGGCCTTGCTCTGGTAGAAGCCCGTCGAACGGATGATCTCCTCCAGCTCGGGCTGGTCGGCGGCCGCCAGCGCCTCGGCGTCGGGATACCGGGCGAAGAGCGTCGGCGTCACCATGTTGACGCGCGCATCGGTGGTCTGTGCCGACAGGATGGTCGCGGCGAGCAGTTCGAACGGGTTGCGGTGGTCGAGCTCACAGATCGCATCGGGATACGCCACGGTGAGGCGCTCGGCGACCGCCCTTGCGCGGCCCTTGGGGGTTCGTGGCGTACCCATGATCCGGAGGCTAGGTCCTCGCCGGCCATTAGCCTCGGGCGGATGGTGCGAGTCCGGAGCCTGCGAAAACTCTCACCGGACGACCTCGCGCAGGTGCACGCCTTCCTCCACGAGGCGCACATCCTGGACTGCGCCCACCTCAACGACCATCTCCGTGCCGATCTCGATCAAGGACCGCGGGAAGGGTTCCGTGCGGCGGTGGCGACCGATGAGCACGACGAGATGCTCGGGTACGCGCAAGCGTCCACCGGCAACGAAGGGTTCGTGATCGACTCCATCGTCTGGTCGCGCTACGACGGTGACATCGACGAGGCGCGAGTCCACCTCCTGCGCACGCTGCTCGGCGACCTTCCGGCGGACGCCCCGGTCACGTGGTGGACCCATGATCCCGAGGGCACCGCCCCGTTGGCCGCCTCCCTCGACATGGTGCCCGGTCGAGCGCTCCTGCAGATGCGACGCCCGCTGCCGATCGACATCGGCGATCCGATCGACGTGCGCCCCTTCGTGGTCGGCGTCGACGAACCGGCGTGGCTCGAGGTGAACAACGCCGCGTTCGCCTGGCACGGCGAGCAGGGTGGATGGGACCTCGCCACCGTCGAGCAACGAGAGCGAGAGCCGTGGTTCCGCGCGGACGGCTTCCTCATCCACGAGATCGAGGGACGAATGGCGGCGTTCTGCTGGACCAAGCTCCATGCCACCGACGGCGAGCCGCTCGTCGGGGAGATCTACGTCATCGCCGTCCATCCCGACTTCCATGGTCGGGGCCTCGGCCGGGCCCTCACACTGGCCGGGTTGGGATGGCTACAGTCGGCAGGCGCCGAGGAGGCGATGCTGTACGTCGACGCCACCAACACGTCGGCGGTCCACCTGTACGAGACGCTCGGGTTCGAGGTCTCCCACATCGATCAGGCCTACGTCCGCAACCCGGAAGGACTCCCACCGTGACGACTTTGGACCCCACGACCGCCGACGAACTCCCGCGTTGGAGCGTCACCGATCTCCACGAGTCCTTCGACTCGCGCTCGTTCCAGGACGCGATGGACCGAACCGGCGCCGACATCACCCGGCTCGAGGCCCTCTTCGATCAGCACGGCGTGCGCGCGATCGAGCCGCGGGCGGTCACGACGGAGGACGGACGGGTGGCTGATGAGGTGCTCGCCGCGGTCAACGAGTTCCGCGAGCACTCGAACGTGCTGGTCGCCTACCTCTACGCGACCACCACCACCGACAGCTACGACGAGAAGGCCGAGGGCCTGCTCGGTGAGTTCGAGATGGCCGCCGTGCGCGAGAAGCCGCTCATCGCCCGACTCGCCGAGTGGACGTCGGCGCTCGGCGTCGACGCGCTCGCCGGCGTCAGCGATCAGGTCGCCGAGCACCACGGCCCGCTGTCCAAGTTGGCGGCTCGCGCCGCCCATCAGATGTCCGAGGCCGAGGAAGGGCTCTTCGCCGAACTGCTCCCGAGCGGGTCCGGCGCGTGGGGCAACCTCCAGGCCGTGGTCACCTCGCAGCTCGCCGCCACCGTGGTCATGCCCGACGGAGCACCGACGTCCTTGCCGATGGCCGCCGTGCGCGGCCTCGCCACGCACTCGGATCCCGCCGTGCGCCGTGCCGCGTACGACGCGGAGATGCAGGCGTGGCCCACGGTCGCGGTCACGTGCGCGGCAGCGATGAACGGCGTCAAAGGTGAGGCCAACGTCGTCAACCGCCGGCGGGGCTGGGCATCGCCGTTGGATGCGTCCCTCTTCGCGAACAGCGTCAGCCGGCGCACGTTCGACGCGATGCACGAGGCCATCACCGCATCGCTGCCCGACTTCCGGCGCTGGATGCACAGCAAGGCCCGGCTGCACGGACACGACGGCGGACTCCCCTGGTCCGACCTGTTCGCCCCCCTCCCCTTCGCGCCGGCAGAGATCTCGTGGGACGAGGGCCTCGACATCGTCCGCAACGCATTCGGCTCCTATGGCGGATCGCTTGCCGGCATCGTCGATCGCGCCGTCGACGAACGGTGGATCGACGCCGGTCCCCGCGACGGCAAGGGCGGCGGCGCGTTCTGCATGCCGTTCGTCGACGATCGATCGCTGGTGTTCCTGAACTGGAGCGGCAGCGTCGACGCCGCGCAGACCACCGCCCACGAGCTCGGCCACGCCTACCACAACACGCAACTGGCCCATCGCACGCAACTCCAGCGCTCGCTGCCGATGGCGCTCGCCGAGACGGCCAGCATCTTCTGCGAGACGCTCGTCGTCGAGGAAGGCTTGCAGCGGTTGGAGGGCCGCGACCGCCTGGCGCTCCTCGACACGGACCTCCAAGGGTCGCTCCAGGTCGTGGTCGACATCCGCAGCCGTTTCCTGTTCGAGACCGAGGTGTTCGCCCGCCGCCAGCGGCGCACCCTCGGTGTGACCGAGCTCAACGACCTGATGCTGCAGGCCCAGCGCGACGCGTACGGCGACGGCATCGATGAGGCCACCCTGCATCCGTACATGTGGGCCGTCAAGCCGCACTACTACAGCTCCCACTACTACAACTGGCCCTACACGTACGGCCTGCTGTTCGGTCTCGGCCTGTACGCGCAGTACCAGCAGGACCCCGACCGGTTCCGCACGCACTACGACGATGCGCTGTCCCGCGCCGGGATGAACACTGCGGAGGAACTGGGCGCCGTGTTCGGTTTCGACGTCACCGACGGTGCGTTCTGGACGGCCAGCCTCGATGTGATCCGCGCCAGGATCGCCGCCTACGACCAACTCGCCGCCGAGGTCGCGTGACGACGCTCTACACCCCCGACCGCGACGCGTTCGGTGAGCTGCTCGAGGGCGAACCGCGCTACCGGCTCGATCAGGTGTGGAGCGGGCTGTACACCCAACTCGCCGCGCCCGCCGACATCTCCAACATGCCCAAGGCGCTCCGCGCCCGGATCGCGGAGGCCCTGCCGACGGCACTGACCCAGGTCGTACGCCGCGTCAGCGACGGTGGCGACACGGTGAAGTACCTCTGGGAGCTGCATGACGGCAGCCGCATCGAGACGGTCCTGATGCTCTACCCGGACCGCGTGACGGTGTGCGTGAGCAGCCAGGCCGGATGCGCCATGGGGTGCGGGTTCTGCGCCACCGGACAGGCCGGCTTCACCCGCCACCTCACGGTCGGCGAGATCGTCGAGCAGGTCGTGGCGTCGGCACGCGACGCCCGGGCGATGGGTCGGCGGTTGGCCAACGTGGTGTTCATGGGCATGGGCGAACCGATGGCGAACGAAGCCGCGGTGTGGGGAGCCGTCGAGCGCTTCCACGGGGCGATCGGCCTGTCGGCTCGCCACCTGACGATCAGCACCGTGGGCCTCGTGCCGGGGATCCGCACGCTCACCGACAGGCCGCTGCCCGTCAACCTGGCCGTGTCCCTCCACGCGGCCAACGACACCCTGCGCGACGAGTTGGTCCCGATCAACAAGCGGTATCCACTCGATCAGCTGATGGAAGCGTGCGCCGCCTACCTCGCCGCCAAGGGCCGCCGCGTCAGCTTCGAGTGGGCGCTGATCGCCGGGGTCAACGACCGAGCCAGCGATGCGAAGGAGCTCGCCGCCCTGTGCCGTCGCTTCCGCGTGCCGGCGCACGTCAACCTGATCCCGCTCAACCCCACACCTGGCTACCCCACGGTGGGCTCCACGCCCACGCGCGTCCACGAATTCCGCGATCTGCTCGTCGGACTGGGCGTCAACGCGACCGTGCGGCGAAATCGCGGCACCGACATCGACGCCGCGTGCGGTCAACTCGCTGCGGGCCAGCCGGTGTCGCTGCGGGCGAGCGGCCCGTCCAGTCGCGCCGGGCGCTGACCGCCGCCGTCAGCGAGCGGCGAGGTAGGCAGGGTTCGCCACGGTGAGCTTGTCGCGCACCGTCGCCCACACCAGTTCCCGAACCTCGTCCAGCCGGTCGTCGAGTTCACCCTCGCGAATCCGACGAGCCAGTTCGGCGTCGTCGGCACAGCCCAACTGTGCGAGCCGGTCGCGGTGGACGGCCGCCTGGGTGGGGCCGACCTGCAATTCGCGCTCGACCATCGCCAGCACGTTGATGGCGACGCGGGTGTGGAACTGCAATCGACCGTTGGTCGCCGCCATCACATCGCGCTCGAGCCACTCTCGGACCGACTCGACGAGCTCGGTCGCCGACGGCGTGTCGTGGGGATTCACCAGCGTCCCTCCAAGGCCAGGAACAGGTCGTGTTCGTTCTCGCACACGCGTCGGCCGATGGCCGCGAGCTCATGGCTCCTCACCGCACCGGAGAGGTGTGCGTTGGCCTGACCGATGCACATGATGCCCCACTTCAACGTGCCGAGCACCTCCCACCATCGCACGACCTCGGGATCGACCGTCGTGCCGCTCGCGGCCTCGTAGGCGGAGAGCAACTGGTCGTACCGGCCCACGCCGGCGACGGGATGCGGAGACCCGAACCGCCACGCTTTGACGCACAGCCACCCGAGGTCCTCCATCGGGTCGCCGATGTGGGCGAGCTCCCAATCGAGCACGGCCTCGAGCCCCGACGGTCCCACGATCAGGTTGCCCAGACGGAAGTCGCCGTGCACCAACGCGGGGCGCGTCGACGGCGGTCGGTGCTGATGCAGCCACGTGAACGCGAGCTCGAAGGCGGGGTGAGGTTGACCACTCGCGTCGAGCACGTCGCGATACATCTGGACCTGATCCTGCGTGACCAGTCCCTCCACCCGCGACACGTCGACGGCGTGGAGCTGAGCGAGCGCCCGACCGAGCTGCTCGGGCAGATTGGCCCGAGCCTCGCCGAACCGATCGTCGCGGAGGATCTTGCGGGCGATCGTCTCACCCTCCACCGCAGCCGACACCATGAACGCCGATCCGATCGCGGTCGAGTCAGTGGAGGCGGCGATGAGTGCTGGGACCGGTACGCCGGCGGCGTGGACTGCTCGCAGCACGCGGGCCTCGATGCCCATGTCGCGGGTGTCACCACCGCGCTGACGTTGGAGGATGAGCGGCCGACCGTCGGCCGAGAACCGGAACGTGTCGCGCGAGGCGCCGCCCGAGAGCCGGACGAGGTCGGTGATCTCCGATGCGCCGAGGACGGAGGCGAGTGCGGCGGCGAGGTCCTCCATGTCGTCAGCCTTGCCGATGTCGCCCACCGGCTCCGAACCGGGCGATGTGCAGCACCCGGTCAGCAGTGGGCACGAACGGTGGGATACGGGTTGACCGCCGCTCCACCACCGGGGTGCACCTCGAAGTGGAGGTGCGGGACGCTGAACCGAGCGTTGCCGGTCTGGCCCATGTAGCCGATCACGTCGCCCGCCTTCACCGCACCCAGCTTCTCGTAGTGGTCCAGGTGGGCGTAGTAGTACTTGTTGCCGTCGGCGCCCGTGAACCAGATCGTCGTGCCACCGAGTTCGTTGGTCTTCGGCTGGGCGAATCCGTCGACCACTGCGAGCAACGGCGTACCGATGGGCCCGATCATGTCGACGCCCTGGTGCCGGCGTCCGCCGCTGCGGGGGGCGCCCCAGGTGTCACCGAAGGCGACCGGCGCCGTTCCGGTCGGGCAGACCCAGCCCGGCCCTCCGTAGTCGCTGCCACCGGCGCCGCCGGGTCGTCCGCCCGCGCCGCCACCACCGGTCTGGCCACCGACACCGCCCGACCGCGGCGCGGTCGTCTGTGGGACGCCGCCACCTCCGTCGTCACCCGTCGGGTCGAATCCGGCCTCGGTGGTGGTCGACGCGGCTGCCTTCGCCGCGTCGGCGTTGGCCCGTGCCGCCCGTGCCGCCTCTTCGGCGGCAAGCGCGTTCTTGACGGCCTCGTCCTTCAGGCGATCGGCTTCGACGGCCTTGAGGTGCTCGACCTCGGACGTCGCCTGATCGCGCAACGCAGCTGCCGTGGCCTTCTGGGTCTCGGCTTCCTGCTGCTTGGCGACCAACGCCGCCTGCTTGGCCTCGAGATCGAGCTTGAGCGAGTCGTAGTTGTCGAAATCGTCCTCGGAGGAGTCGTTGATGACGGCCGACAACGCGGCCACCTGCATCAGTTCCTCGGGAGTGGAGAACCCGTTGAGCAGGGGCGACGAGGACACCGACGACCGGGTGAAGCGGTTGACGGCGATCTGTTGCACCCGGTCCTGGAGGGTGGAGATCTGGCCTTCGAGGTCGGCGACCTCGCCGACGAGGGTCTGGGTCTCGATCGACAGCTCGTCGAGGCGCGACTCCGACTGGAAGTAGGCGTCGGCAGCCGCATTCGCTCGTTCGCGTGCGTCGGCGATCTCGCGAGCTGCCTGCTGGGCCGGATCGTCGGCGCGTGCAGCCGTCGCAGGGGCCATCGGCGCCAGCGCGCACAGCGCGAGAACGAGCGGGACGAAGCGACGCATCGAACCCAAGGCTACCAGTTGCCTCATTTTCAGGTCTCTCACCCTCTCGTTCGGCGGACCAACGACCCGCAGAGCAGGCCACGACCTCGCTCCGATCATTCGGGGCCGCATAGTGTCATCGGCTTGATGCCGGCAGTTCTGAAACTCTCCAGTGTGAGCTTCGTGCGCGACGAGCGACAGATCCTCGCCCCCATCGACTGGGCGGTCCGTCCACAGGAGCGTTGGCTCGTGCTCGGGGCGAACGGATCGGGCAAGACCACTCTGCTGCGCATCGCCGCCCTCTACGAGCACCCGTCGACGGGAATCGTCGACGTGCTCGGCGAACGCCTGGGTCGCACCGACGTGCGTGAGCTGCGCCGACGGGTCGGCTACATGTCCGCTGCCCTCGCAGGTCAGCTGCGACCCGAACTCGCAGCACGCGACGTCGTCATGACCGCCAAGTACGCGGCCCTGGAGACCTGGTGGCATCGATACACCACCGCGGACGAGGCCCAGGCCGTCGCCTGCCTGGAACGCATGGGCGTGGCGTGGACGGCCGAACGGTCGCTCGGCACGCTCTCGTCAGGCGAGCAGCAGCGGGTGCTGCTGGCCCGCACGTTGATGAACGAGCCGGGGCTGCTCCTGCTCGACGAGCCGAGCGCCCGCCTCGATCTCGGCGGACGCGAGCAACTGGTGACCGCACTGTCGGAGCTGACGCTGGATCCCGCTGCTCCCCCGTTGATCCTGGTGACCCACCACCTCGACGAGGTCCCCCCAGGCATGACCCACGTCCTGATGCTGCGCGAGGGCGAGGTCATCGCAAAGGGCCGCATCGAGCGTGCCCTCACGTCTGCGACGCTGTCCGAGTGCTTCGGCATGCCGTTGCAGCTGGAGCGCCGCGCCGACGGCAGGCTCAGCGCCTGGCTCGTACCAACGCCAGCAGTCGCTCCCGACCACTCGTGATCTGATCGGCGAGCGCTCGCTCGAGGACTCCCCCGGTCCACAGCGCACCGCCGTAGTGAAGGTGCATCTGCAACAGACTGCCGTCGTCGAGCGGCATCACCGAGGCACGCATGACCCACGGCGAGTGACGTCGACCGTCGATCTCCGCCCGCTCGAACACCACCGTGCAGGCCTCGGTGTCCAGTTCGGTGCGCTGCATCCGAAGCTGCTTACTGCGCGCCAAAGGTCCGAGGCGAGCACGGAGCTCGATCTGCCACACCGGCAGGCCGGAGTCCGAAACCACCGTCTCGGCCCGATGCACCAGATCGACCCAGTCCGGGTACTTGCACAGGTCGTCGACGAACGCGAAGAGTTCGTCGGGGCGACACGGCGCCTCCAGTGATGCATGGACATCCATTGCCTGCAGTATCGCCGATCCATCGACCTCCCCTCACAGTTTCCTCACAACGTCGGCTCACGATGCGCCTGTCACACCCCCTCGAAAGGAAACCAAGACATGAACAAGCGCAGCAAGTACGCCATCGGCATCGCCAGCGTGGTCCTCACCGGCACCCTCGCCGTCGGCGCCGTCGCATCGGCGGCCGGCAACGGCGATGGCATCGGCTTCGGTCGGCGCCATCACGTGCATCTGACCGATCAGCAGAAGTGCGACCACCAGGACGACATCGCCGCCAAGGTGACCACCGCACAGGACAAGATCGCGACCCGTGTGTCCACGCTGCAGGACAAGCGCGCAGAGGCCGAGGCCGCCGGTGAGACCGATCGCGTCGCCAACATCGACCGCCGCCTCGACCGGCTCAGCAAGGTCAGCGAACGGATCACCACCAGGTACGGCGAGTTCCAGACCTGGGCCGCGGACAACTGCGCCGCCGCCTGAGACACGTGACGGCGTCGGTCGGCGCGCCGGCCGACCACCACTCCCCCGACGCGGGCGCTCCTTCGGGGGCGCCCGCGGCGCGTGTCAGGGCGACGGTCGCTCTCGCTTGCCGAAGGCCCGGGCCAACAGAGGACTGCGAGCGGTGAGGAGCCCGTCGAGGTCGTCGGTCTGATCGAACACCGGCTTCCAGGGCTCTGACGCCGCACCGGATCGGGAGCCGCCCATCGCGATCTCTGGTTCGTCCTCGTCGGGGACGACGCCGAGCTCGAGTTGTCCGGTCTCGTCGCGCGAGTGCGAGCGAGTGCGCTTCTGGCGCACCTTCGCCGGCGTCGCCACCTCTCGCGCCTTGAACAATCGCGGCATCGCCTCGCGCCGGTCGTCGAGCATCCATCCCAACGGGACGACCATGGCGTCGGCGTGGCGCCGGCAGAGCACCCCGGCCCGATAGGCGACGGCACCGTCGAAGGGATCGATCCACACCGTGAGGTGATCGGCATCGATGCCGTAGATCACCTCGGCGGGCTGCGAACACCCGGGTCGTTCGCAGAGTCGTGCCATGCCACGAAAACTAGTGGGCGCAACGACCGCGACGACGGACATCCGCGACGGCCGGTGTCCGTTGACGGACTTTCGGCTCAGGCGTACCCTCCGGAGAAACGCCCCGAACAAGTGCGGGCGACACATCAGGCGTGCTCGGGGGAGCACGCCGATCTTCACGGAAGGAGTGACAGATGATGAGCAAACCTCGCCTCAGAATGGCGTGTGTCGGAGTTCTCGTGAGCGTGAGTGCGCTCGCCGTCACGGGTGGTGCGGCCGCCGCCGGTGAACACGAGGGAGAGCACGGCGAGCACACGTCCTACACGTGCACGGGCGGGCCGATTCCGTCGGGCAATTACGCGTCCATCACCGTCGCCGGCCCGTGCAGTGTGGATGCCGGAGCGGTGATCGATGTGCGAGGCAACATCCGCGTGCTCCGAGGCGCGGTGCTCGATGCCCAGAGCGCGCCGTCGACGATCACCGTCCGCCACGACGTCACCGCTGCTGCCGGTTCACTGGTCGGGCTCGGTTGCCAGTCGCCCGAGTACGCCGGCAACTCCGGACATCCCTGCGAGGCTGATCCCACCGGCCATTCGACGATCGTCGTGAAGGGCAACGTCTCGCTGTTCGGCGCGATCGGGGTCTTCCTCAACGGGATCGAGGTTCGCGGCAACGTGTCCGTCATCGGCGGCGGATCCGACATCCCGTGGTCGATCAAGAACAACACGATCCACGGCAACCTCAAGGTCTCCGGGCAGTACGAGGAGTGGATCGGCATCCTGTTCAACACGATCGACAAGAACGTGACGCTCACGCACATCACGTTGTTCGGCACCGACGACTCGACCGGGACGGGCACCAACTCGCTGTTCGTGGTGCGCAACACGATCGGTCGCAACATCTCGTGTCACGGGCTGGATCCCGGCGTGTTCGGCTACGGCAACACCATCGGCCGTCACGCGCTCGGCCAGTGCGCGTCGCTGGCGGCCTGATCCCACCACCAGAACGTCAGAGGCCCCGCCGAAGCGGGGCCTCTGACGCATGGCCCTGTGGTCAGGGTCTTCGTGGTGGGCGATACAAGGCTCGAACTTGTGACCTCTACGGTGTGAACGTAGCGCTCTAGCCGACTGAGCTAATCGCCCTTGCAGGCGACGCAATCTATCAGCGGGGCCCACGGTTTGCCCACACCGATCAGCCCCCCGGCGACGCGTCGAGCACCACACACGCCGTGCCCATCCCCTGACGGTCACGGTGTGGCTCGGCCGACGCCGAGCACGAGTCGCCGGTGGGGACGAGCGCCTCGACGACGCCGTCGTGCGGGTCACCGCACAGCCGCTCGGCGGCGTCGCCGTTGGCCTCGATGACGACGCAGTCGCCCGGTTGCAGGACGTTGTCGACCGTCGGCGGCACCGGGTCGGGAGCGGTGACCACGCCGATGAGGACGAAGACCATCCCGATGACGGCGAGCACACCCATGAAGCGCCACGGGAAGCGTGGTGGATCCTGATAGCGGGCGAGCGGGTTGAAGG
Organism: uncultured Acidimicrobiaceae bacterium; assembly: GCA_963720695.1. Taxonomy (GTDB): domain Bacteria; phylum Actinomycetota; class Acidimicrobiia; order Acidimicrobiales; family Ilumatobacteraceae; genus UBA668. The sequence continues at coordinate 680,000 of CAVRGG010000001.1, read as the reverse complement.
CGGGCTCGACGAACGGGGCTGCGGGCTGGCGGTCGACGCGAGGCCGTTCACCCGCAGCTGGCACCCGCAGCGACAGGTCGTACTCACGCCGTCGCCCGGGGTCACCCAGCACCTGCCAGGCCTCGTTCACCGCGGCCATGTGTGCCGACGACGCATCACCGTGGCGGTCGGGGTGATGCGCTCGGGCCGCTCGTCGGTACGCGTCGCGAATCGTGGCCGAGTCGGCGTCGGGGCTCACGCCCAGCAGGTCGTACAAGGTGCCGATGATGCACCCTAAGTCGACCTCAACCGGTGGTGCTACCTCCGGCACGCCAGTATTCGCCGCCGTCGCGATCGAGGAATCCTTCGTCGACGAGGTACCGGCGCAGCGCCGCGGTGTCGGGGTGTCGCTGGCCGAGCACGAGGTTCACCATGGCCTCGGAGTACCGCCGCCCGGGTTCGAACTCCTGGGCCAACCAATCGAGCACCACCAGCCGTTTCGAGTGCGACGCCGGGATGGAGGTGAGCCTGCCATCGACGACGAATGCGTCCATCACCTTGCGTTGCTCGCCGGCGAGCCCGTCGTGCTCACCCGATGGCGGTTTCGACAGGGCGGCGCGCGCCGCTGCGGGGAAGACCGCGACGGGAACGACGAGCGAGCCGTCCTGCGACGCGATGGCCCCGACCTCCACCAGCTTGCCGAGCGCCTTGGCCACTTGGGCCTGCGTCAGCGACGTCGCGGCGACGATCGCGTCCAACGACGAGGAGCCGAGTTGCACTGCCGCGAAGACGGTGCGACGCTGCTCGTCGGCCAATGCCCCGATGAGCGCAGCGGCGGACGGTGTTGCCTCCACGATCAGTAGCCGAGATCGGGATGGATGGCTCCGACGAGCGCCTCGCCCTCCTCGAAGCGGCGGACGTTCATCGCGATCCGTGCGGACAGCAAGGGGATCGCCATCTCCGGCGTGTTGCCGACGTGCGGGGTGATGATGCAGTTGGGCAACGCCCACAGTGGATGATCGGTCGGGAGCGGCTCCGGGTCGGTGACGTCGAGGGCGGCGCCGCCGATGACCCCGTTCTCCAGCGCCCAGACCAGGTCGTCGGTGACGATGTGTCGGCCCCGCGCGACGTTCACGATCCACGCATCGGCCTGCATCTGCTCGAGTTCCGAACGGGAGATCATGCCCTCGGTCTCCGGTGTCAGGGCGAGCGCGAGGAAGACGACGTCGGCGCCGGCCAACGCGTCGACGTACCGGTCGGGTTCGACGACCTCGTCGGCGCCTTCCATCTCCTCGACGCGGTTGCGGACCACGGTGACGTGACATTCGAAGGGCCGCAGGAGCCGGAGCAGTTCCTCGGTGATGCCGCCACCACCCAGGATCGTGACGTTGGCGCCCTTCAGGTTGCGCCCGACCGGGCGACCCCACTCGGTGGCCCGGGCGTACTGTCCGACGTGACGGAGACCGGCGAGCGCGAGCCCGAGCGCGAGTTCGGCGACGGGTTCGGCGTAGACACCCTTGCCGCACGTCCACACCCGGTCGGTGTCGACCAGATCGACGAACTGTTCGATACCAGCGAAAGGCAACTGCACCCACGACAGGTCGGGTGCAGCGGCGATCGCCGCTCGAAGGGCTCCGGGGTCGCGGGGCGCCGCCCACACGAGCGCCTCGGCCTCGGCGAGCGGTACGACGTGCCCACCTCCGGCGGTGATGGCATCGGCCATCCAGTCGGGTGCGCCATCCGGCGCGAGTGCGATGCGAGGAGGCCCGTCGGAGGCGGGCCCGGTTCGTGGCGCGGTGGTACTTGGCATGGTGCGACGAGGCTAGCCCGCGGCGACGATTCGCGTCGCGACGGTTTCGCCGCTCTCGAGCGCACCCTCCATGTACCCAGTGCACGTCGCAACGTGTTCTCCGGCGAGGTGGACCCTGCCCCATGGCGCGCGCAGGACGTCCCAGAACGCGGTGACCTGGCCGGGCTGGTAGACCGCGTACGAGCCGCCGTAGCGCGGTTCAGCGGACCACGCGCGTGACCATCCGCCCACCGCGTCGACCGTGATGCCGTGCATCGAGCGCATCTCGGCGGTGGCCCGAGCGATCCGCTCCGGCTCGGACAGAGTCGCCCACTCGTGGCCACCCTCGCCACCGCAGTACGCCATGAGGATGCCTGCGGCACCGGGCTGGTCGACCGTGGGCTCGTAGACCCGCTGGAGCACTCCCGAGGTCGTGGCGTATCCGGCGGGCCACGTGCGGGCCGCCCACTGCACGCTCGTTTTGGTGACGGTGCCATACCCCAGGTCGTGGAGCGCCCGGTGCAGCGCCGCAGGCGGCGGGCTGATGAACTCCACCCGCCGCAACGGGACCAGCGAACACGCCAGCACCACGTGGTCGGCCGACAGCGAGCGTCGATCGGTTCGAATGGTGACCCCGTCGTCGTCCTGATCGACCGCCACCAGGTGCTCGCCGAAGTGCACGACGTCATCCAGATCGCGCGCCATCGCCTCCGCCAGTTGGCTCGCGCCCCCGGCGATCCGACGCGCGATCACGTCGCCGCCGGCGGCAGCCTCGCGTTGATGCGCGCGCTGCTGGGCCACGAAGAGCAAGGACACCTGTGACGGCTCGGCGGCGAACTCCCCCTGTGCGTCGCGACGCTTGAACAGGCGAGCGAGCTCACCGAGCCCGGCCCGGTCGGCCACGTCCGCCAGTGACAGCGCGTCGAGTTCTCCTGCGCGTGGGTGCGACGCCGGCTGCGAGGGGTCCAGCAGTTCATCCGCAGCCGCATCCACCAGCGCGTCGAAGGCGTCGAGTTGGCGATCGAGCCCCGGCTCCACTTCGCGCACTCGCTCCGGGCTCATCAGCTCGCCGTTGCGATGCATCCACCGACGGATCACCGTCCACTGCTCGCCCGCACCGAGGAGGCCCACGCCGTAGCGATCCAGCAGATCAGCCATGCGGGGATGGATGTTGTCGACCCACTCGGCGCCGCTCTCGGAGTACTGCCCGTCGACGAATGGCGCTCGCACCGTGCGAACTCGACCTCCCGGTCGATGACCCCCCTCGATCACGACGACGTCGCACCCGGACGAACGCAGCACCTCGGCCGCGCGAAGGCCGGCGAACCCGGCTCCGACCACCACGACGCGCATGAGTGCGGTCAGCCTCCGGTGAGCGTGGCCGCGACCGCGGACGAGTCGTCACCCGAGCGACGCAGCACACCCGCTGCGGCGACGAGTGCGAGCAGCGTGACGCCGAGGAGCATCGTGGCCATCGCCGCGATGTCGGGCTTGCGCACGGTCTTCACCTGGCCGAGCACGTAGGTGGGGAACGTGTTCGTGCCCGGCGCCTTGACGAAGTCGGAGATGATCACGTTGTCGAGCGCGAACGTGAACGCCAGCAGACCGCCGGCCAAGACCGCAGGAGCGATCAAGGGAAGCGTGATCTGACGGAACGCGGTGAAGGGCGTGGCGAACAGGTCGTTGGCCGCGTGCTCGAGGCTCTCGTCCATGCCCTGCATGCGGGCTCGCACGATGAGCGTGACGACGGCCGCGGAGAAGATCGACTGGCCGATCCACAGCGGCACCAGGCCCTCACGGAAGACACCGCCGAGCGAGACGAACTGCAACTGCATGCCCGTCGCGTCGACGATCTCGGGCGTGGTGAGCACGAGCAGCAGGACCGCCATGAACCCGATGGTCCACTTGCCCGAACGGCGGGCGAGGGCGATGCCAGCCAGCGTGCCGAGGAGGACGGCGACGAGTGCAGCGACCGCAGCCGCCTCGAACGACGACTTCACCGAACCGGTGAGCAGCGTGTTGTTCCACATCTCCGAGTACCAGCGGGTCGAGAACCCGGCCCACACCTCGAGCGCCTTGTTGTCGTTGAAGGAGTGGGCGACGACGAACGTGATGGGCAGGTACAGGAAGACCATCACCAGCGCCGACCAGATCCAGAGCATCGCCGAGCTGAGCGCGGTGGAGACGTTGGCACCGAGCCACACCAGTCCGCCGATCACTGCGATGGACAGCACCACCCACACGAAGTGCTCGACCGTCGGCTTGAGGACGAACATGCCCACTGCCACGAGCACCACGACCGTGACCACCGCACCCAGAATCGGGTCCACCCCGCGCAGCCATCGCAGCAGCCGGGCGACCACGAAGCCGAGGCCGAGCACGCCCAGGATCGAGAAGATCAGGATGACGGCGATCGCCGCGCCGAGCGGTGGGTTCTGCGACTGGAGGAACTGGGTGGCGACCAGGTTGCCGGGCATGTTGCCCTTGGTGCCGCCGAGGACGTTGGCGGTGATGTAGTCGCCGGCGAGCGGCACGAACACCAGGACGACGCCGGCGATGATGCCCGGGCCGGCCAGGGGAAGGGTGATCTGCATGAACGTGCGCAGGCGACTGGCGAACAGGTCCTTGCTCGCCTCGCGCTGCACCGGGTCGAGCCGGTCGAGCGCGACGAACAAGGGAAAGATCATCAGCGGGAGGTAGTTGTAGACCACGCCGATCTGGACGCCGAGTCGGGTGTCGAGCACGTCGAGTCCGCGGGACCCGATGACGCCCCAGCTGCTCAACGTGTTCGAGATGAGGCCCTTGGGTGCCAGCACGATGCGCCACGCCAACGTTCGGATCAGGAAGTTGGTGAAGAACGGGATGGCCAGCAGCGCCAGCACGAACCCCTTGCCCTTCTTCACCTTCGTGGCCAGGAGGTACGCGAGCGGGAACGCGATGACGAGGGCGAGCAGCGTGCCCAGGATCGTGGTGCGCATGCCCTGCACCAGGACCTTGGCGAAGGTGCCGTCGAACCCGCCGTCGAGCGCCTCGCGGTAGTTGTCGAGGCTGAGCGTGCTGTAGCTGACCCGCCCGGCGGAGCCCTTGATCTTGCTGCCGAAGCTGGCGGCCACGACCAGTACGACCGGCACCACGAAGAACACCACCCACCACGCCCACGCAGGGATGGCGAGCAGGAACTTGGGGACGCGCGACTTGCGTTCGCGGGGTGGTGCAGCAGTGACGACCGTACTGGACATGGCTGTGAGGTCAGGCGCCCGCGGCGGCCTTGGTCTTGTTGTAGATGTCGACCACGGCTTCCTGGTTGTCGAGGGAGCCGGACTTCATCCGCGACACTTCCTCGTCGGTGAAGTACACCATCTCGAGGTACGGCGTGTCAGAGGGGAGCGCGTCCTTGGCGGCCTGGATCCCGGTGTTGTAGCCGTGGAAGGCGACGTCCTTGGCCGAGTTCGCCGGCTCGAGGATGAAGTTCATGAAGTTGTAGCAGGCATCGAGGTTCTTGGCGTCCTTGAGGATGCACCAGTTGTCCATCCACAGCTCCGTCGCCGGGGCGCCGAGGCCCCACACGTAGTCGGCGGGGTTGCCGCCGGCGGCCTCGACCGAGAGCAGGCCCTGGCGGGCGTCGCCGTTCCACACCATGGAGAGCAGGTAGTTGCCCTGGGTGAGGTTGATGCCGGGATACGAGTCGAATGCCTTGATGTGCTTGGCGAAGTCGTTGACCATGAAGTCTTCACAGCCCTTGAGCTCGGTCTCGTCGGTGGTGTTCCAGTCGATCCCGTTGGCCCAGAAGTACATGCCGCACAGGTTCGGCGCGGTGTCGAGGATCGAGGTCTGCCCACTTGCCTCGTTGGAGGCCACGTCGATGAAGTCCGACCAGGTCTTGATCTCGCGCTTGATCACGGTGCTGTCGTAGATCCAGCCCGTCGAGCCCCAGTTCTTGCAGATGGAGTGCTTGTTCTCGGGGTCCCACTCCTGGTTCGTGTAGGCCACATCGAGGTTCTTGAAGTTGGTGATGCGGGTCAGGTCGAGCTCGTTGAGAAGACCCTCATTGACCATCTGGGGGATGTAGACGCCGGTGGGGCAGACCATGTCGAAGCCGCCGTTGCCGCCGGCGGCGACCAGCTTCTGGATGGCTTCCTCGTTGGAGTTGAAGATCGTGATCTCGATGTTGCCGAACGAGCTCATCAGGTCCGGGTCGTCGTACTCGGCCCAGGTGAACAGCTGGAAGGAGTTGGCGCCGGTGTCGCCGCCGCCGCTGGTGCCGGTGCCCGGCGTCGTGTCGGGGGAGCTCTTCGAGTCACTGCCGCACGCCGCGAGGAACGCAGCCAGTGCCGCCGAGCCGCCGACAGCCTGCAGCAGTTGGCGACGGCTCAGCGCTCCGACGATGCGTTCGGCGGTGGCGCGGTCGGCCAGGATCCGCATGGGTTCGTCACGTTCGGTCATTACGGGAACTCCTCTTGGGGTGTTGTCAGGCGGGATCCCCGACGACGGGGACCATCGACGCCTCGGTGAGGACGATGTCGGCCTGTCGGTCGGAGAACTGGTACACGTCGCTGGCCAACCAGGTGCACCAGACGGAATCGCCCGCCGCATAGCGGGCGCTGCCATCGGCGCGGGGCGCCAGGACGACGACCTCGCGACCCTTGGACTCGACGACGTACTGGAGGACGTCGCCGAAATGGGCGACGCTGGCCACCGTGCCGTGGAGGCTGTTGGCGGTGGACGTGGGTTCGGTGGACACGAGCTTGCAGCACTCGGGTCGAACGGCGGCGAGGGCCCCTTCGCCGATGGCGAGCTGCTCCTCGGGGCGTGAAGCCTGGAAGAGCGTGCCGTCGTCGGCATAGATGCCTTCGGCGGTGGCCTTACCGCGCCAGAAGTTGTTGCGCCCGATGAACGCCGCGACGAACGCGGACACCGGTCGCTCGTACACCGTCTCGGGATCGGCGAGTTGTTCGATGTGGCCGTCGAGCATGATGGCGATGCGGTCGCTCATGCTCATCGCCTCTTCCTGGTCGTGGGTGACGAAGATGAAGGTGATACCGAGTTGGCTCTGGAGCAGCTTGAGCTCGATCTGCATCTCCTCGCGCAGCTTGCGGTCGAGGGCGCCGAGCGGTTCGTCGAGCAGGAGCACGCTCGGTCGGTTGACCAGGGCCCGGGCGAGCGCCACGCGCTGCTGCTGGCCACCCGACAGCTGGCGCGGCGAGCGCGACGCGAGATGGCTCATCTTCACCATCGCCAGCGCCTCTTTGACACGGTCGGCGATCTGGGACTTGGGGACCTTGCGCTGCTTGAGGCCATAGGCGACGTTGGTGGCGACGTCCATGTGGGGGAACAGGGCGTAGCTCTGGAACACGGTGTTGACGTCGCGCTTGTACGGCGGGATGCCCTGCACGTACTGCCCGCTGATGCGGATGAAACCCTCATCGGGCTGCTCGAAGCCGGCGAGCATCCGCAGTGTGGTGGTCTTGCCGCAGCCGGACGGGCCGAGGAGGGAGAGGAACTCTCCGGGGCGCACTTCGAGGTCGATCTTGTCGACGGCGACCATCGATCCGAAGCGCTTGGTGACACCCTGGAGTTCGACCGACCCGAGCTGGCCCCCGAGGCCCTCGCCCGCGGCCGGGGCCGTCGATGCATCTGTCACTGCTGTCTCCCCCGAGATCGTTCGAACCACAGCGGTTACGCTGGCACGCACCTTAACCCAAAAGCAAAGAAACCGTTGATGACGGCTTTGTGCGCGACGGAATCGGTTGCGAACCGGATCGATCGGCACCAGTATCCGTATCGATGGACCGTACGGGAACACTGATCGACCACGTCGACCGCTCGATCATCGAGCAGTTGCAACGAGACGGCCGGGTGCCATACACCCGACTCGGGGCCGCCGTCGGGCTGTCGGAGGCGGCCGTGCGACAACGGGTGCAGCGGCTGGTCGACGCTGGTGTGATGCAGGTGGTCGCGGTGACCAACCCGCTCTCGCACGGCAAGCGCAGGATGGCCATGATCGGCGTGCGCGCCGAGGGGCCCACCGACGACATCGCGAAGACGCTCCAGGCGATGCGCGACATCGACTACCTGGTGGTCACCGCGGGCACCTTCGACATGATGTGCGAGGTCGTCGTCGAGGACGACCTGCAGCTGCTCGAGCTCACCAATAGGATCCGGGCCGTCCCCGGCGTGCGCAACACCGAGACGTTCATCTACCTCGACCTGGTCAAGCAGACCTTCACCTGGGGCGCGCACTGACCCCAGCCCCGCCCCGGTCCGAGTGCCACGCCGGGACGGAGGCGGTCAGCTGTCGAGGTTGGCCATGACGTGCTTGATGCGGGTGTAGTCGTCGAGCGCGTAGGCGGACAGGTCCTTGCCGTAGCCCGACTTCTTGTAGCCGCCGTGGGGCATCTCGGCCACCAGCGGGATGTGGGTGTTGATCCACACGCAGCCGAAGTCGAGGCGCTTCGCCATCCGCATCGCCCGGCCGAAGTCCTTGGTCCACACGCTCGACGCGAGCCCGTACTCGACCCCGTTCGCCCAGCGGACCGCTTCGTTCTCGTCGCTGAAGCGCTGCACGGTGATCACCGGCCCGAAGATCTCCTTCTGGATCATCTCGTCGTCCTGACGCAGACCGGAGATGACGGTCGGCTGGTAGAAGAATCCGTCGCCGCCCACTGCGTGACCACCGGTCTGCACCGTGGCGTGGTCGGGCGCCCGCTCGACCATGCCGCTCACATGCGCAAGCTGGTTGGGGTTGTTGACCGGCCCGAAGAGGACGTCCTCGTCGTCGGGCGCTCCCGTACGGATGCCCTTCGCCTGCTCGGTCAGCGCGGCGACGAAGTCGTCGTAGACGCCCGGGCCGGCGATGACCCGCGTGGCGGCGGTGCAGTCCTGGCCGGCATTGAAGTAGCCCGCGATGGCGATGCCCTCGGCGGCGGCGGCGATGTCGGCGTCGTCGAACACCACCACGGGTGCCTTGCCGCCGAGCTCGAGGTGGACGCGCTTCAGACTGTGGGACGCGGCCTCGGCGACCTGCATGCCGGCGCGCACCGAACCGGTGATGCTCACCATCGACGGCGTGTCGTGGAGCACCATCGACCGGCCGGTGTCGCGGTCACCGCAGATCACGTTGAACACGCCCGGCGGGAGGAACTCGGCGGCGATCTCGGCCAGCAACGTGGTGGTGGCGGGAGTGGTGTCGCTCGGCTTGAGCACGACGGTGTTGCCTGCCGCCAGGGCCGGTGCGAACTTCCAGACCGCCATCATCATCGGGTAGTTCCACGGCGCGACCTGGGCACACACGCCGATCGGCTCCCGGCGGATGATCGAGGTCATGTTCTTCATGTACTCGCCAGCGCTCTTGCCCTCGAGGTGCCGGGCGGCCGTGGCGAAGAACCGGATCTGGTCGACCATCGGCGGGATCTCTTCGCTGCGGGTGAGGTGCGCGGGCTTGCCGCAGTTCTCGACCTCCATCGCGATCAGCTCGTCGGCACGAGCCTCGACGGCGTCGGCGATGCGGAACAGGGCGAGCGACCGTTCGCTCGGGGTGGAGTCGCCCCACTCCTCGAACGCGGCGGCTGCGGCCGCCATCGCCGCGTCGACGTCGGCCTCGCCCGACAGCGCCGCTGTGGCGTACTGCTGGCCTGTGACCGGATTGACCACGGAGGTCGTGCGGCCGTCCGCCGCGTCGACGTGCTGGCCGTTGATGAAGTTCTTGAACGCCTTCACTGCGAATCGAATCCCCTTGTGCGTGCCCTGCCGAGCAGGGTCCGTCGCGCCGGTGCGACCGAGGCGATCGTAGCCAGTCAGCCGAGAACGGGCCGCAGTACGAACTTGCTCTCGGTGCGCGCCGCTCCCCCGTCGGTCTTCAGCCAGCGGATGAACTCGTCGAGCCCCTCGGCGCCGTCGCAGTCGACGATGATCGTGTAGTCGGCGGGACCGGTCACGTACATCGCCAGCTCCACCTCGTCGCGTGCGGCGAGTCGAAGTTCGAAGTCGGCCGGCGCCATCCCCGGCGGCAGCGCGATGTCGACCACGGCGCGCACGTCGCGGCCGAGCGCGGCACGGTCGATGCGGGCGCCGTATCCCTGGATCACCCCACCGGCCTCGAGCCGGCGGACACGATCGGCGACCGAGCTCGGGGCGAGGTGCACCCGGTCGGCGAGATCCTTCCAGCTGATCCGTCCGTCGGTGCAGAGGATGTCGATGATTCGACGGTCGATGCGATCGAGTGCTGTGGATTCCGCGGCCATCGTTGCATTCTGACCGGGAATCGACCGTTGATCAACGGGCGACATGCGTCGATGATGAGCACATGATCACCACCGTGGGCGTGCCGAGGGAAATCAAGACCGCAGAGCATCGGGTGGCGATGACGCCCGACGGTGTGCGGGAGTTCGAGCGGGTCGGCATCGATGTGTTCGTCGAGGCCGGCGCCGGCGAAGGGGCGAGCTTCCACGACGACGACTACCGCGCCGCCGGGGCGACGATCGTGCCGACCGCCGCCGACGCCTGGGCGCAGCAGATGGTGGTGAAGGTCAAGGAGCCCAAGGAGGAGGAGTTCGGCTTCCTGCGCCCCGACCTCACCCTCTTCACCTACCTCCACCTCGCCGCCTACCCGGGTGTGGCCAAGGCGTTGCTCGATTCGAAGTGCACCGCGCTCGCCTACGAGACCGTGCAGGTCGCCGGCGGAGCGCTCCCCCTGCTCGCCCCGATGAGCGAGGTCGCCGGTCGCCTCGCCCCGCAGATGGGCGCGCACTACCTCGAGCGCCACAACGGCGGCCGCGGCGTGCTGATGGGCGGTGCGCCCGGCGTGCAGCCGGCGAAGGTCGTCGTGCTCGGTGCCGGCAACGTCGGCTGGAACTCGGCGTGGATCGCGGCGGGCATGGAGGCCGAGGTGGTCCTGTTCGACAAGAACCTCGACAGGCTCCGCTGGGTCGACCAGATCAACAAGGGCCGCATCGTCACCCTCGCATCGAACCGCGGGGCGCTGGAGCGCAACATCGCCGACGCCGACCTCGTGATCGGCGCGGTGCTCGTCGCCGGCGGCCGCGCCCCGGTGGTGGTCACCGACGACATGGTCCGGATGATGAAGAAGGGCGCGGTGATCGTCGACGTCGCCGTCGACCAGGGCGGCTGCATCGAGACGATCCACGAGACGACGCACACCGACCCCGTCTACGAGCTGCACGGCGTGCTGCACTACGCCGTGGGCAACATGCCGGGCGCCGTGCCGCACACGAGCACCTACGCGCTCACCAACGCCACGCTCCCCTACCAGCTCGAGCTCGCGCACCACGGCGTCGCCGAGGCGTGCCGGCGCGACGTGGCCCTGTCGCACGGGCTCAACACCTTCGCCGGCTCGATCACGAACGGGCCGGTCGCCGAGTTCCTCGGGACCCCGTTCGTGGAGCCGTCCGCCGCGCTCGCCTGACGTCGACGCCGAGGCGTACGGTTCGCCCATGGCAACGCTGGTCACCGAACTCGATCTGCCCCTGCTCGACGGCGAGCGCATCACCGTCGAGTCCAAGCTGCCCGACGGGCAGTGGCTCGTCCGCAACCCCTTCGGGTACGCGGTGTGGCACTACGAGGACGCCACCGGGGTGCTGCGCGACAAGCGCTGGCACAGCGCATCCGGGAAGATCCCCGAGCTCATGGGCATCACCGACGAGCGCTTCCTCGCCCGCCAGACGGTCAGCATCCTCAGCGCCGAGGGCGACGTGCACACCCGGCTGCGTCGCCTGGTGGCGCCGGCGTTCTCGCCGCGCCAGGCCGATCGCTTGCGGCCGTTCATGCGGGAGGTGATCGACGGGCTGGTCGACAAGGTCGCCGCCGCCGGCCGCGCCGACTTCGCCGCCGACATCTGCGAGCCGTACCCGATCCCGATCATCTGCGAGCTCCTCGGCGCCCCAAAGTCGGACTGGCGACTCTTCTCACGCTGGGCCAACGACATCCTCGAGATCTTCTCGCTCGACGTCGTCGACAAGCTCGACGTGATCCTGGCCGCCCAGGACGAGCTCGACGAGTACACCCGCGGGCTGATCGCCGCCCGCCGATCGAAGCCGGCCGACGACCTCCTCACCGATCTCATCGCCGCCGAGGAAGCCGGCGACAAGCTGAGCAACGACGAGCTCGTGATGATGGTCAACGCGGTGATCGTCGGCGGCACCGACACGACCCGCAACCAACTCGGGTGCGCGATCGGGCTCCTCGCCCAGCACCCCGACCAGTGGGCGCTGCTGGCCGAGCGGCCCGAGCTCGCCCAGCGCGCCGTCGAGGAGACGATGCGGTACTTCGGTGCCGTGCGCGGCACGGCGCGCTTCGCGAGCGTCGACATCGAGTACCGCGACGTCCTCTTCCCGGCGGGCACGTTCATGTCGATCGGCCTCGCCGAGGCGAACCGCGACCCGTCCGTGTTCACCGAGCCGGAGGCGTTCGACATCACCGCGTCCAAGAGCGACCAGCCGCAGCTGACGTTCGGTTCGGGCATCCACTACTGCCTCGGTCAGGCCCTCGCCCGTGCCGAACTGCAGGAGGCCCTGCCGCTGCTGGCGCGCCGCATGCCCGGTCTCGCCCTCGACGGACCGACGACGTGGAAGCCCGACGGCGTCGGCATCTTCGGGCCGGCGTCGATGCCGATCACGTTCGAACCCGGCCACTGACCTCGGGTCGCGCCCGGCCCCGGATCAGGCCCGGTTCAGGCCCGGTTCAGGCGGCGCCGATGGCCTCGAACGCGGCCACCGCCAGCGACTGACCACGCACATCGCCGAGCAGTCCGTCGGCCATGCGGTTCATCACGTACGTGATGGTCATGCCGTTGTCGACGTCGTTGATGATCACGGAGCCACCCCACCCGCCCCACAGGCAGATGCGACGGTCCTGCAGGAACGGGTACGTCTCGTTGGGGAGGCCGTAGCCGATGCCGAACTTCACCGGCATCATGAGCACGAGGTCGGGCCCATCGCTCTGCACACGGAAGATCTGCTCGATGGTGTCCTGCGAGAGCAGCTTGGTGCCGTTGATCACGCCACCGTTGGTGATGGCGCTCTGGGCGATCGCCAACGAGCGGGCGTTGCCGTGACCGTTCGCGGCGCCGATGTCGGCCTGGCGCCACTCCTTGGTCCACGATGCCTCGGCCCCCGGCGCCGGCCCGGTGAACGTCTTGACGACGACCATGCTCGGGTCGAGCTGGGTGAAGTCGATCGCCAGCGGCGGCGGCGGGATGACGTTGCTGATCCTGCCGAACTCGCTCTCGGGGAGACCGATGTGGAAGTCGATGCCGAGGGGCCCGGCGACCTCGTCGCGGAAGAACTCCCCGAGCTTCTTGCCGGTGATCCGCCGGATCACCTCGCCCACCAGGTGCCCCTGGTTCAGCGCGTGATAGCCCGACATCGTGCCCGGCTCCCACCAGGGCGCCTGCGCGGCCAGGCGAGACGTGCTCGTCTCCCAGTCGTAGATGTCGTCGACGGTGATCGGCTGATCCCATCCGGACACGCCCGACGTGTGCGACATGAGGTTCCTGACGAGCACGCCCTCCTTGCCGTTCTGCGCGAACTCCGGCCAGTAGGTGGCGACCGGTGCGTCGAGGTCGAGTTCGCCGCGGTCGACCAGCATCAGCGCGCACAGCGTCATCTGGGTCTTGGTGCTCGACCAGACGTTGGTGATGGTGTCGGACTGCCACGGCGCGGTGTGGGCTTCGTCGACCCAGCCACCCCACAGGTCGACCACCAGCTCGCCGTGCAGCACGACCGCCGCCGATGCGCCGACGTCCGCACCCGAGTCGATGTTGGCGGACAGGATGTCGCGCATCTTCTCGAATCGTGCATCGCACGTGCCGTGTACTTCAGCCATGGTCGGACCCCCTCGACGTGTTCCCCGACGTGACAGTAGTCAGGCTCAGCGCGGGTCGCGCCACATGAGCCACATCGACGGCCCGTTGCGGCGGTGCGTCATCTGCTGACGGACCTGGAAGCCGTGACGTCCGTAGAACGCGAGGTTCTGCTCCTTGGAGTTCTCCAGGTACATCCCGACGCCTTCGCGATCGGCTCGCTCCATCATCGGCTCCATCAACGCCTTGCCGAAGCCCTTGCCCTGGTGTGCGGGATCGGTACCGATGAACTCGAGGTAGTAGTGCGGCTCGCTCGGATGCAGCTTCTCGAGATCGGTGAGCACGGACAGGTTGGGGATGAAGCGGGTTCCGTAGAGCTTCAGGAATCGGGGCGTGTAGCGCAGCACCTTCGTCATCGGAACCTTCCACTCCCCCGGCGGCGCCCACAGGGCCGCGGCCTCGTGTCCGTCGGTCGTGTACGCGTGACCGTGCGGCAGTTGGATGCGGGTGAACGCGTCGAAGAACGGCAGGACCTGCTCGGTGGTCAGCGAGCGGCCACCGGCGAGGAACGACTTCACCGGGTCGTCGTGGAACGCCTTGGCGAGCGTGAGGGAGATCGGCGCGACGTCGTCCGGTGTCGCCGTGCGAATGTTCGCTGACATACGGTCACCTTATGGCTCAGGCATCCGCATCGAAGAACATGAAGCTCGGCTACAACACCGGTTACTGGGGAAGCGGCCCGCCCGCGGGTGCGCTCGACGCGATCCTCGAAGCGGAGCGCCTCGGGTTCAGTTCGTTCTGGACGGCGGAGGCGTACGGCAGCGACGCGATCACCCCGCTGGCCTGGTGGGGCGCACACACCACCACCATCGAGCTCGGGACCGGCATCATCCAGATGGGGGCGCGCACGCCGGCCGCGACGGCGATGGCGGCGATGACGCTCGATCACCTGTCGAACGGGCGGTTCATCCTCGGGCTCGGCGCCAGCGGCCCGCAGGTGGTCGAGGGCTGGTACGGGCAGCAGTACCCCAAGCCGCTCGCTCGAACGCGCGAGTACGTCGAGATCGTCCGCCAGATCGTGCGCCGGGAGCAGCCGATCGACTTCCACGGCGAGTTCTTCGACATGCCCAACAAGGGCGGCACCGGACTCGGCAAGCCGCTCAAGAGCACGATCCATCCCCTGCGCAAGGAGATCCCCATCTACCTCGGCGCGGAGGGACCCAAGAACGTCGCGCTCGCCGCCGAGATCTGCGACGGCTGGCTGCCCCTGTTCTTCAGTCCCAAGGAGAACGCGTTCTACCAGTCCTGTCTGGACGAAGGGTTCGCCAAGGCCGACGACCCGACCAAGCGCGACCGTTTCGAGGTCGCGGCGACGTTGATGGTGATCCCCGGCGACGATCCGGAGCAGTGCGCCGACTTCGTCCGGCCCTTCCTCGCGCTCTACGCAGGAGGCATGGGTGCCCGTGGTGCGAACTTCCACTTCGAGGTGTTCGCTCGCATGGGCTACGAGGACGTCGCCCTGAAGGTGCAGGACCTGTACCTCGCGGGCAAGAAGCAGGAAGCCGCCGCTGCGATCCCGCTGCGGATGGTGGAGGACGTCGCGCTCGTCGGCCCGCCCGACAAGATCCGCGCCGAGCTGGACCAATGGCGCGAGACGTGCCTCACCACGTTCCTGGTGAGCGGCCCCCAGCAGGTCCTGGCGAGCTACGCAGAGATGATCCTCGGCTGACCCCGGCGCTCGGCTCGGGTGTTCAGCGCTTCGAGCGCAGGCGCTCCACGTAGGCCTGCGCGCTCGCCCGGCCTTCGGGATCCCGCAGGCCGGCGCCCAGGCCGTCGGCGTCGGCCCAGCTGCGCCCGGTGCCCACCATGCTCTCGGTGACCGCGTTGACATGAGCCTTGGTCTCGAGCAGCGCGAGCTTCGGTTTGGCGAGCAACACCTGCACGAGCGCCTCCACTTCGGCGTCGAGATCTGCCTCGGGCACCACCCTGTTGAGGAAACCCGCCGCCTTCGCCTCGTGGGCGTCGAACGGACGGCAGGTCATCACGAGCTCCTTGGTCAGCGCCGGCCCGATCTCGCGCACGAGGCGCGGAATGCCGCCCCACGCGAGCGGGATGCCGAGGTCGACCTCGGGAATGCTGAACCGCGCCGTGTCGGCGGCGACGCGCAGATCGCACCCGGCGGCCACGACGAGACCACCACCCACGCACCAGCCGTGCAGTCGCGCCACCGTGACGGCGCGCATCTCGTCGAGCGCGCGCGCCATCCGCCAACCGACCTGACGATCCTCCATCGGCGCAGCCGTGCTGAACGCCGACAGATCGGCGCCCGCGGAGAACGCCCGACCTGCGCCGCGCACGACGACGACCTTGAGCTCGTGATGGTCGTCGAACCAACGCGCCGCCGACTCGATCTCGCCCAGCGTGTGGCTGCTGAGCGGATTCAGCTTCTCGGGCAGGTTCAGCGTCAGCTCACCGCGCGCCCCGTCGACGGTGGCCACCAGGGCCTCGAACGATGCGGTCTCCACGGCCATCAGTCGCAGCAACTGTCGCGCCAGCCACACCCGGCGCACTTGAAATGGGCGTGCTCGGCGTGCAAGGAACCGCCGCACAGGGGGCACTCCGGGTAGGTGCCGAACCGGGTGCAGCGGTCATTGGCGGGGGCGGGCGAGATCGCGGTCGCGGCGTCTGGGGACATGTGGCAAGTGTGACACCCGCGGACCACGCGCACGAGGACCGGGCGTTCTAGTCTTGACCCACCGGTCAAGACTCCCCTGCGCCGCACGGCCACTCGATCGGATCACCGATGACCACGACCGACGACGACGACATCCGACACGCGTTCACGCCCGGCAGCGCCCGCGCCGCGCTCGCGTACCCGAAGTTCCGTCGCATGTGGGCGGCGAGCTTCGCCTCCAACATCGGCACGTGGATGCAGAACGTGCTGCTCCCGCTCTACGTCTACGACCGCACGGGCAAGGCATCGACGGTGGGCATCATGGTCTTCGCCCAGCTCGGCCCGCTGCTCTTCCTGTCCATCCCCGCCGGCGTCATCGCCGACCGGTTCGACCGGCGCCGCTGGCTCATCGCGATGCAGTTCGTGCAGCTCGCGTTCTCCGCCGCGCTCGCTCCCCTGGCCGCGTCCGACGCGCCGATCTGGTCGATCTTCCTCGTCGCGCTGGGTGTCGGCGTGGGCAACGCGCTGAACGCGCCCGCGTGGTCGGCGATGCTGCCCACGCTGGTCAGCCGGGCCGACATCAACGGGTCGGTGTCGCTGAACTCGGCGATGATCAACGGCTCACGCGTCGTCGGCCCGATCGTCGTCGCCATCCTGCGATCCGCTGGCGTGTCGATCGCTCAGATCTTCCTGATCAACGCGGTGACCTACCTGTTCGTGATCGGCGCTCTGGTCCGCACCCAGATCAAGCAGGTCGTCGTCCCCGAACGTGAACCGGGGCTCCGACAGCTCACCGCAGGCATGCGCATCGCCCAGCAGAACAAGCCGGTCGGTCGGCTCCTCGTCACGCTGTTCACGTTCTCTCTCCTCTCCCTCCCGTACGTCGGGTTGTTCGCGGCGGTGGCGCGCCTCAACTTCGGGATCCAGAAGGGCTCCACGACCTACGAGTGGCTCTACGCCACCTGGGGGCTGGGCGCATGCCTGGGTGGGCTCGCCATCGGCACGGTGTTCGTCCACTACGACACCCGCCGCCTCATCCGCCAGGGCTTCGTCGCGTTCGGCGTGTTCCTCGCCGCATTCGCGGTCGTGCGTCAACCCATGTGGGCGTTCGTCGCCGGAGGTCTGCTCGGCTTCGCCTACTTCGGCACGACGACCTCGATGAGCACGATCCTGCAGAGCCGCCTCGAGGACCACGAGCGCGGCCGTGTGATGGCGCTGTGGTTCATGGCGTTCGGCGGCACGGTGCCGCTGGGCAACCTGGTGTTCGCGCCCGTGATGGACGCGATCGGTGCCCGCTGGGTGCTACTCGGGGGTGCCGTGTGGGCGCTGTTCCTCGGCTGGTACTGCGACATCGCCAAGATCGACGCCGTCGCCGAGCAGCACGGCGGCCACACGCTCCAGCCCGACCACACGGCTACCTTTGACGAGCACGGCATCTCCGCCGGCGATTGAGCCCAGCGCGGCCACCACGTCGTCGGTGGCGGGGAGCCCGTAGAGGTCGGTGCCGGCGGCGATGACGTCGATGCCGAGGTCGTCGGCGTAGGCGAGGATCGCCCGATGCTCGGCGACGGGATCGGTGATCTCGGCCATCAGACCGAGGATCGCGATGCGGCGTGTCGCCGGCAGCGCCGCCAGCGCATCGAGCGCGGCGCGCATGCTCGTCGGGTTGGCGTTGTAGCTGTCGTTGACCACGATCGCACCGCTCGCGCTGGTGCGCACCTCCATCCGCATCGCGCTGAGGCCCACGCCCTCCAGCGCCAGCGCACCGGAGCCGAGGTCGGCGCCGACGATGCCGACGCAGGCGAGCGCCGCAGCCGCGTTGCCCACCATGTGCCGGCCCGCGATGCCGAGCCGCACCCCGACCTCTCCCCACGGGGTGTGCAGCTCGAACGAGGCGCGGGCGAGGTGGTCGAGGCGCACGTTGCTGACGCGCACCTCCGCGTCGAGCGCCTCGCCGTAGCGGATGACCGGTGCACCGGTGCGCACCGCCATGGCGCGTACGCGCGGATCGTCGGCGTTGAGCACGGCGGTCCCTGTGGGCGGCAGGGCCTCGATGAGCTCGGCCTTGGCGCGAGCGACGCCCTCGATGCCTCCGACGCGATCGCTGTGCGCCTCGGCGACTCTGGTGACGACGCCGATCGACGGTCGGCCGATCGCGCACAGCGCAGCGATCTCCCCGAACCCTCGCATGCCCATCTCGAGCAGCAGCACCTCGGTGTGCGGGGGAAGGTTGAGGATGGTGGTCGGAAGGCCCTGCTCGTTGTTGAAGCTGCGCTCGTTGGCCCAGGTGCGCCGGCTGGCACCCAGGGCCGCCCAGGCCATGTCCTTGGTCGAGGTCTTCCCGACCGAGCCGGTGATCCCGATGACCGGGCCGTCGAACGTGGCGCGCAGGACGGTGGCGAGGCGCATCAGCGCCTGCAGCGTGTCGGCCACCTCGATCGCGGTGCCGCCCTGGGCGTCGCGGGCGGTGAGGTACGCGGCAGCCCCACGCTCGATCGCACCGGCGATGAACTCGTGACCGTCGCGCTCGGCCACGAGCGGGACGAACAGCTGGCGGGGCAGCAACGACCGCGAGTCGAACGACACACCGTCGATCTCCACGTCGGGGCCCACCAGCCGGCCACCGGTGGCGGCGGCCACCTCACTTGCTCGGAATCGCATGACCGGACACGGTACCGTCGGGGACCACATGAGTCCCGACGAGCGCATCCATCTCATCGTGGTGTTCGGCGGCCAGTCGGCCGAGCACGATGTGAGCTGCACCACGGCGGCGCACGTGCTGCGGGCGGCCGATCCCGCGAAGTACCGCATCACGCCGATCGGGATCGGGCGCGACGGGCGTTGGTCGCTGGCCGCCGGTGCACAGGCGGCGCTGGCACAGGGTCCCGAGGCGTTGCCCGGCCGGCTCGAGGCCGACGGCGTGGCCGTCGAGCCGACGTCGGCGATCACCCCCTCCGGTGGTGGCACCACCGTGGTGGTGCCGCTGTTGCACGGCCCGCTCGGCGAGGACGGCACCATCCAGGGCATGTTGGAGCTCGCCGATCTCCCGTACGTGGGCACGGGCGTGCTCGGTTCGGCGCTGGCGATGGACAAGGCGATGGCCAAGCAGGTCACCGCGGCCAACGGCATCCCCCAGGCCCGCCACCTCGCGTTCCGGGCGAGCGACCTCACGCCCGGCACCCCCGCCTCGGTCGTCGAGCAGCTCGGGCTGCCCGTGTTCGTCAAGCCCGCCAACATGGGCTCCAGCGTCGGTGTCAGCAAGGCAAAGTCCGTCGAAGCGGTCCGCGACGCGATCGATCTCGCCCTCGGCTACGACGAGTGGATCGTGATCGAGGAGGCGATCGTCGGCCGCGAGATCGAGGTCGGTGTGCTCGGCAACCTCGAACCACGTGCCAGCGTGCCCGGCGAGATCGTCCCCAGCGCCGAGTTCTACGACTACGCCGACAAGTACGTCGACGACGGCTCGCAGTCGATCATCCCCGCACCCCTGACCGCGGCGCAGACCGCCGAGGTCCAGGACCTCGCCCTGCGTGCGTTCACGGCGTTGCGGTGCGAGGGCCTGTCACGTGTCGACTTCTTCTTCGAGGAGGGCGGCCGCGGCTTCCTGCTCAACGAGGTCAACACGCTGCCCGGCTTCACCCCGATCTCGATGTACCCGAAGCTGTGGATCGCGAGCGGGATGACCTACTCCGGGCTCATCGACGAGCTCGTCCGGCTGGCGCTCGAGCGCCACGGACGCCGCCGCCGCAACACGTCGAGGTGAGTCAGCTCGGCGCCAGCGCTGCCCGCAGGAACGCCAGCAGCTCGTTGCGCAGGCGGCGCAGCTCGACGGTGGAGGGTTGCCATCCCACCGCGCGCAGGGCCTCGGGCTCGGTGGCGATGCCCGTGACCGTCGCGTAGCAGAGCGCGGCGATCAGGCGCGGGTCGGCCCTGCGGAGGCGTCCACGCTCCATCTCGTCGCGCAGGTAGCCCACCGCGCGCCCGACGAGCGGTTCGAGTGCGGCGGCGAGTCGGTCGCCCGAGGGCGCCGACAACCGGCTGATCTCGCGGATCAGCCCGAGCAGCGCCGGCCGCCGGACGGCCGGGCGGAACACCGCACGCACGACCGCGTCGATGCGATCGAGCGGATCGTCGCTCGTCGCCCGGATCGCGGCCTCGATGCCGACCGAGAGCTCCACGACGGCTGCGTCGAGCACCGCCTGGACGAGGTCGTCCTTGCTCGGGAACCAGTACAGCAGCGTCTGCTTGGCGACGCCGACCTCGCCGGCGATCACGTCGAGCGAGACGGCCTCCACCCCGCGCAGGCCGAACAGGTCGGTCGCCGCATCGAGGATGCGGTCACGGGTGGACGATCTCCTGGTCATGGTGGTGCGGGCGTGACGCCCGGAACGACTCTCTACCACATGGTAGACACGTGTGCTAGAAAGAGTGGCGCATGATCGCCGAGCAGCTCTCAGGGAAACGGATCGCCATCACCGGGAGCACCGGTTTCGTCGGCACCGCCCTCGTCGAGCGCCTCCTGCGCAGTGCACCGGGTTGCGAGCTGGTGCTGCTGATCCGGCCCAGCAAACGCCACGACCCCACCGAGCGTGCCCGCCGCGAGATCTTCAAGAACAATGCCTTCGATCGCCTCAAGGAGGAGATCACCGCCGCCGGTGCCGAGACGTTCGACGAGATGATCGCCCGTCGCGTCACCGCCATCGCCGGCGATGTCAGCACCGACGGACTCGGGCTGAGCGACGCCGACCGCGCCCTGTTCTCGACGTGCGACATCGTCATCCACTCGGCGGCCGCGGTGTCCTTCGACAGCCCCCTCGACCTCGCCGTCGAGATCAACCTGCTCGGCCCGCCGCGCATCGCCGACACGCTGAACGCGCTCGGCGTCACACCTCACCTCGTGGCCGTGAGCACCTGCTACGTCGCCGGCAACCGCCGCGGCAACGCGCCCGAGCAACTCGTCAGCGCCGGCCCGTGGGACATCGGCCTCAACTGGCGCAAGGAGGTCGCCGCGGCGCGGCGGCTGCGCAGCGACACCGAGGCGCTCAGCCGCCACCCCGACCGCCTGCGGACGTTCCGCGAGGAGGCCCGCCACGAGCTCGGCGCGGCCGGTGCTCCCGCCTTGGCGTCCAAGACCGAGAACCTTCGCGAGGCGTGGGTCAAGGCGGAGCTCGTCGAGGCCGGCCGTTCGCGAGCGGCGAGCGTCGGCTGGCCCGACGCGTACGCGTTCACGAAGGCGCTCGGCGAGCAGGCCGTCACCGAGGTGAAGGGCAACGTGCCCGTCAGCATCGTCCGCCCGAGCATCATCGAGTCCGCGCTGGCCGAGCCGTTCCCGGGCTGGATCCGCGGCTTCCGGATGGCCGAGCCGGTGATCCTCAGCTACGCACGCGGGTTGCTCAAGGAGTTCCCCGGCGTGCCCGAGGGCACCGTCGACGTCATCCCGGTCGACATCGTCGTCGCCGCCATCATCACCGTCGCCGCGCTCGGCCCCGAGCGCGCCGCACCGATCACACAGGTGGCCAGCGGCGGCATCAACCCGCTGAAGTACAAGACGCTCGTCGACAACGTGCGCTCGTGGTTCACCGAGCACCCGCTGTACGACGACGAAGGTCAGCCCATCGTCGTGCCCGAGTGGCAGTTCCCGGCGCGAGGGCGCGTCAAGGAGCAACTGCAGCGCGCCAAGAACATCGCCGAACGCACCGAGAAGGTGCTGCAGGCACTCCCCTTGCGCGGCAAGCAGGCGGCCTGGGCGGCGACGCTGGAGGAGAAGAAGAACGAGATCGACCGCGCCTACGAGTACGTGCTCCTCTACGGGCTCTACACCGAGTGCGAGGCGATCTATCAGGTCGACCACCTGATGAGCATGTGGCAGTCGCTCGACGGCGCCGATCAGGCGGCGTTCAACTTCGACCCGACGAGCGTCGACTGGCCGACCTACATCAGCACGATCCACCTGCCCTCGATCGTGCACCACTCCCGGGCCAAGGTCCGCCCGGGCAAGAACCGCATCGACCGCACCGCCCGCTTGCGCAAGTCGGTGCTGTCCCCCGATCGCCACCTCGCCGCGTTCGACCTCGAGAACACGCTCATCGCCAGCAACGTCGTGGAGAGCTACTCGTTCCTCGCCACCCGGCGGCTCAACATGCCCGAGCGCGTGCGCTACGTCGTGCGCACGCTGGCGGAAGCCCCGACGCTGAGCAGCATCGACCGCAAGGATCGTGCGGACTTCCTGCGCTTCTTCTACCGCCGTTACGAGGACGCCCCGGTGGACCAGATCGCGGAGGACTCCAAGGAACTCCTGGCCCAGCTGATCCTGACGAAGTCGTTCCCGGCCGGCATGCGCCGCGTGCGAGAGCACCGCGCGCTCGGGCATCGCACCATGCTGATCACCGGCGCGCTCGACTTCGCGGTGGAGGGATTGCGCCCCCTCTTCGACGAGATCGTGTCGGCCAAGCTCAGCGTGCGCGCCGATGGCACCTACAGCGGCAACCTGGCGGTCGTGCCGCCGACGGGTGAGACGCGCGCCCAGATCCTGGCCGACTACTGCGAGGCCGAGGGATTGAAGCTCGAGGAGAGCATCGCCTACGCCGACTCCAGCAGTGACCTGCCGATGCTCGAGGCCGTCGGCTTCCCCGTCGCCGTGAACCCCGAGACCCGGTTGGCCTCCATCGCACGCAAGCGCGGTTGGCTGGTCGAGGACTGGTCCAAAGCGTCCGGCGCCCCGACGAAGTTGCTCCCGCTGGGCCCGCTGATGAGCGACCGCGAGCGGCGACGGGTGTTCCAGGGCGGCGCTGTCGGCGGAGGGTCGCGGCGATGAGCCGGCTCGTGTTCTCCCGCAAGCCGATGCGCTTCGCGGCCGCCCGTGTCGCCGGGTCGCTGATGCCGGGCCGTGGCGCCTCCGTCGGCCCGCTCGCGCTGGAGTCCGACGAGACGCTGCCGCTTCCCTCGGCGGACTGGACCCGGCTCCGTCCCCGGCTCGCCGGCATCTGCGGGAGCGACCTCTCGGTCATCGACGGGTCGGCCTCGGCGTACTTCGACCCGTTGGTCAGCTACCCGTTCACGCCTGGCCATGAGGTCGTCGGCGACGTCGACGGTCCGGACGGTACGAGCCGGCGAGTCGTGCTCGTCCCGGTGCTGTCGTGCGTCACCCGAGGGGTGTCGCCGGTGTGCCCGGCCTGCGCCGTCGGCAAGATCCACTTGTGCGAGCGGGTCGCCTTCGGTCACATCGAACCCGGCCTGCAGAGCGGCTTCTGCGCCGACACCGGCGGCGGGTGGAGCACCGAGATGATCGCGCACACCAGCCAACTCGTCGACGTCCCCGACGACCTGTCCGATGAAGCGGCTGTGCTCATCGAGCCCACGGCGTGTGCGGTCCACGCCGCCCAGCGCTACACCGGCGCGGAGACGGTCATCATCGGCGCCGGCACGCTCGGCCTGCTGACGCTCGCCGCCATCACCGCCACCCGCGACCGGGAGCGGTCCGGCCCGATCGTGGTGACGGCCCGCTATCCCGAGCAGAAGCGGCTCGCCAAGGAGCTCGGAGCCGACGTCGTCTGCAGCACCGACGAGATGCCGCGCTGGGTCCGTTCGGCGACGCACTCGCTGATGATCGGCGATCAGCTCACGTGTGGCGCCCCGCACGTCATCGACTGCGTCGGCAGCAGCGACTCGCTGCAGCAGGCGCTGCGCGTCGTGGCCCCCGGCGGCGAAGTGCAGGTCGTCGGCATGCCCGGCAACGTCTCGCTCGAGCTCACGTCGCTGTGGCACCGCGAGACCGCGATCCGCGGCTGCTACGCCTACACGAGGCCGGACTTCGACACCGCGATCGAGGTGGTCCGCAGCTTCGACCTCGGCCGCCTGGTCTCGGCCACCTACCCACTCGACGACTACACCGACGCCATCACCCACGCCGCTT
Organism: uncultured Acidimicrobiaceae bacterium; assembly: GCA_963720695.1. Lineage (GTDB taxonomy): Bacteria > Actinomycetota > Acidimicrobiia > Acidimicrobiales > Ilumatobacteraceae > UBA668. Next base: position 655,831 of record CAVRGG010000001.1, on the reverse strand, counting down.
CCGCCGGCCGCCGCGGTGCGGTGAAGATCGCCTTCGACATGCGTCGCGACGACATGAGGAGCAACTGATGCCCCGTCCCGGATTCGTCCACGAGGTGGACCGCTCCAGCCCGCCCGTACTGTTCTGGCGGGGTGAGAACTTCTCACTCGAGAAGCTCCCCGCGGACCGCAGCCGGGTGATCTACCCGCCCGAACCGCTGCCCGCGATCAGGGACATCGACGGGGCGATCCGTCATGCGTTGCTGCACCCGCACGACCAGGATCCGCTGCCCGCCCAGCTCTTCCCGGGGATGAAGCTGACCATCGCGTTCGACGACGTCAGCCTGCCGCTACCGAAGATGCGCCGGCCGGACATCCGCCAGCGCGTCATCGAGGCCGTCCTCGACCTGGTGGCCGCCGCCGGGGTCGACGACGTCCACCTCATCGCTGCGCTCGGCCTGCACCGGCGCATGCACGAGTACGAGCTCCGGCACGCACTCGGCGACCGCGTGTACGACGCGTTCCACCCGCGCGGAATGCTGTACCAGCACGACGCGGAGGACCACGAGAACCTGTCGGTGATCGGCACCACCCCCCATGGCGAAGTCCTCGAGATCAACAAGCGCGCCGCCGACAGCGACCTCGTGATCTACGTGAACATCAACTCGGTCACGATGGACGGTGGCTGGAAGAGTCTCACGACGGGTCTCGCGAGCTACCGATGCCTGAGCTACCACCACACCGGTGAGACGCTGCAGAACACCCGCAGCCTCATGGGACCGCGGGAGCACTCCGCGCTCCACACCAGCATCTGGCGACTGGGCAAGGTGCTGCGCGACAGCGGACCGAAGGTCTTCCAGATCGAGACGACGCTGAACACCGACATGTTCCCCGAGCCCTACGGCTTCATCAACAAGCGCGAGTGGGAGTGGAGCGCGAAGGATCGTGCGACGTACCTCGGTGTCACCAAGGGCCTGTCGATGATGCCGACGAAGATGGCGCGCAAGATGTTCCAGAACATCGAGAGCCCGCACCAGATGACCAGCGTCCAGGCCGGCGAGACCGAAGCCGTGCACGCGATCACACTCGACTGGGTCCACAAGCAGCAGCTCGTCCCGGTGAGCGGGCAGACCGACATCCTCACGCTGGGGATCCCGTTCGTGTGTCCCTACAACCCCGACGGGGTGATGAACCCGATCCTGGTGATGTGCATGGGCCTCGGGTACCTGTTCAACATGTACCGCAACAAGCCACTCGTGCGAGAGGGCGGTGTGATCATCATGACCCACCCGACCTACCGCGATTTCAACCCGGTGCACCACCCGAGCTACATCGACTTCTTCGAGCAGGTCCTCCCCGACACCACCGATCCGGTGGTGATGGGCAAGAAGTGGGAGCAGCAGTACGCCGAGGACGAGTGGTACCGGCACCTGTACCGCACCGGCAACGCCTACCACGGCGTGCACCCGTTCTACGCGTGGTACTGGGGCGCCCACGGCCAGCAACACGCCGGCAAGGTGATCATCGTCGGCGGACACCCGGCGACCGTTCGACGTCTCGGGTTCACCCCGGCGTCGACCATGGACGACGCGTTCGAGATCGCCAGCGACGTCGTCGGTCGCTCCCCTTCCATCACGCACCTCCACGTGCCATCGCTGCTGGTCGCCGACGTCTCGTGAGCGACAAGCGCACCATCTCCGTGACGCAGCTGCGTCGTGTCGCCAAGGTCGGCGACGCGGCGAGTGCTGCGCTGCAGACGGCGATGCGCCCGGCACGGAACCTCGGCTTCCCCTATCGCAAGCCGTCGCGCCCCAAGGGTGTCGTGATGCCGGCCGAGCCGAGCACCCTCGGCGCCGACTTCGACACCGCCTGGGCACGCAAGGCTCCCGCCAAGGCGGCTCGGTCGATGATCACGAACGGGCCGATGCGCGCCATGGTCCGTGCGCTGGCGAGTCCGGAGATCGAAGGAATCGACCGCCTCGCGGACCTGCTCGACCTGGATCCCGTCCCCGCAGTGATCTTCGCGCCCAACCACCACAGCCACGTCGACACCCCATTGATCATCACCGCGGTGCCGAGCGAGTTCCGCCGCCACCTCGTCGTGGCCGCCGCCGCCGACTTCTTCTTCGACAAGCGGCTGAAGGGCACGATGTCCGCGCTCGCGCTCAACGCCTTCCCGATCGAGCGCGAGGTCACCACGCGGCAAGTCGAGTGACGAGCTGCGGCGGCTGATCGACACCGGCTGGAGCTTGGTCATCTACCCAGAAGGTGGCCGCTCGCCCGACGGGTGGGGCCAGGAGTTCAAGGGCGGCGCCGCCTACCTGTCCGGACGCACCGGCGCACCGGTCGTGCCCGTGTTCATCGACGGCACCGGCGCCATCTTCGGCAAGGGCATGAAGCGCCCCAAGCCAGGAAGCACCAAGGTCGTGTTCGGGGCACCGTTGTGGCCAGAGGACGGCGAGAACACGCGCCGGTTCAACGCCCGCATCGAGGCCGCCGTCACCGCGCTCGGCGACGAGGCGCTCACCGACTTCTGGACGGCCCGCCAGCGCACCGCTGCGGGGACGAGCCCGAAGCTGACCGGACCCGAGTACAACAGCTGGCGGCGTCAGTGGGCGCTCGCCGAGCACCGCAAGCTCGGCAAGGCCGGCCAGCGCCGTCGCCAGCAGCGCCGCTGGCCCGACCTCGGCTGAAGCCTGTCGGCCGACGCACCCGAACCGGCGGCGGTGTGGTCAGGGCGTGTCGCCGAGCAGATCGGCGAGGGCGGTCTCGAGCCGGGCGATGCGGGCTTCGAGGCCGGCAACACGGTCGGCCATGCTGCCCGGTACGTCGGCGGCCGTGACCGTGGAGGGCCCGTACGTGACCTCGGCCTCGTCGGCGAGCAGTTGCTGCCACCGGGCCTCCTTCTGACCCGGGTGCCGCTCGAGCAATTGCACCCGGCCGTCGCCTTCGAGCGCACGCAACACACCATCCACCTCGGCGAGCGAGGCGAACTCGTGCTGACGCTCCGTCCGCGACCGCAGCTCGGCCTCGGTCTGGGGCCCGCGGAGCAGCAGCACGGCGACGACGGCCGTGGCATCGCGACCCAAGCCCCACGCCTCGTCGGCCACCTGCCGATACCGCGTCACGCCGCGCCCATGCGTCGGATGGACGAACCGCAGCAGCCCCTGGGTCTTGAGCGAGGTCAGGGCGGCCTCGACCTCGTACTCGTCGAGATGCATCACCGGGTCTCGCGACGTCGACTGGTTGCACGCCGACACCAACGAGTTGAGCGTGAGCGGGTACTGGTCCGGAACCGTGCGCTCCTTCTCGAACAGGCACCCGAGAATCCGGCCTTCGATGACGGTCAGCATGGTCCGAACGATACCGATCGCATGCGCGAGGCTCTCACCATGATCAGGTTGCGGCAAGTGGCGTTGGTGGCTCGGGATCTCGATGCTGCGGTCGGCGAGCTCTGCGAACGGCTCGGTCTCCGTGTGTGCTACCAGGACCCCGGTGTGGCGACGTTCGGACTCCACAACGCGCTGATGACGATCGGCGACCAGTTCCTCGAGGTGGTGTCACCCACGCAGGAGGGAACCACTGCCGGACGACTGCTCGACAAGCGCGGCGGTGACGGTGGCTACATGGCGATCTACGAAGTGGACGACCTCGACCGGCGCGAACCCGAGCTGGATCGCGAAGCGATGCGCGTCGTGTTCCGGATCGACCTGCCCGAGATCCGCGGCCGCCACCTGCACCCCGCTGATGTCGGCGGTGCGATCGTGAGCATCGACCAGCCCGTTCCCAATGGGCAGTGGGCCTGGGCAGGTCCCGACTGGGTGGCCCATCAGGAGAACTCCGTCGTCACCTCGATCGCCGGCATCGTCCTGGGCGCCAAGGACCCGGCGGCGATGCGCAACCGCTGGCGCGCCGCGGGCGTCGAGCACGCCGTGCGCTTCCAGCCCGCCGGAGTTCGGGGCGACGGCATCGACGAGATGGAGCTGGTGGCCACCGATCGCCGGCGCGCCGGTGAGGAGATGCGCATCTGCGGCATCACCGTGCGGCTCGTCTGAGCCGTGCGTCAGCCCGTGCAGCCGGTCTTCGCGGGGATGACGATCTTGATGCCGACCACGAAGTTCGTGTAGCCCTTGGTGTTGACGTTCGCCTCGTCGAGCTGCTGGACCGTCACATCGAACTTCTTGGCGACCGTGCTCGGTAGGTCGCCGGCGACGATCGTGTAGCTGCCCGCCGCACAGTTGGATGCACCACCGGCGAGCGTGGTCGTGGTCTCGGCCGGCGTGCCGGCGAGCGTGGTCGTGGTGGACGAGGCGGTGGGGTCGGGGATGATCGCACCCGCGGGGATCTTGATCTTCAGCCCGACGTAGAACGCGCCGTACCCGGCGGTGTCGGAGTTGGCGAGGGTGAGCGCATCGACCGTGACCGAGAACTTGCGAGCGACCGTGTACGGCACATCGCCGGACTGGATCGTGTACTCGGTGACATCGGTGGTCACCGTGCCGGCCGGCGTGTCGCCGGGCAGCGTGGTCGACGGCGGCAGCGTGCTCAGGGTCGGGGCGAGCGTGTTGTAGTTCGTGCTCTCCATGTTCGCCACGCTGGTGGTGGTCGCAGTGCCGGAATCGCCGCATGCGCTGAGCATCAACACACCCGCGCCGACGCAGACCGGGAACAACCACTTCATATGCATGTCATCAAGACTACGTTGCGTGGTTACTGAAGTGGGCGCGCGGTCGGCGGGATGGGCGATGGGAGCTGGGTCTCCCCCATCAGCCACTTGTCGACACCGGCCGCGCACGAACGTCCCTCGGCGATGGCCCACACGATGAGGCTCTGTCCGCGGCCCATGTCGCCGGCCACGAACACGCCGGGCACGTTGCTCATGTAGGTGCTGTTGCGGGCCACGTTGCCCCGCTCGTCGAACTCCACGCCGAGTTGCTCCAACCACGAACCCCGGTCGGTCCCGACGAAACCCATCGCGAGGAACACGAAGTCGGCGGGAAGCTCCCGGTCGGTGCCCTCGATCTTCTGGAAGCGGCCGTCGACCATCTCGACCTCGTGCAGCAGGAGTGCTCGGACGCGGCCGTTGCCGTCGTCGAGGAAGCGCTCGGTGTTGACGCTGTAGAGCCGATCGCCGCCCTCCTCGTGCGCGGACGTCACCTTGTAGACCATCGCGAACTGCGGCCACGGGTTGTTGCCGCCTCGTTCCTCGGGCGGACGCGGCATGATCTCCAACTGGGTGATCGACGCTGCGCCCTGGCGGTGGGCGGTACCGAGGCAGTCGGCGCCGGTGTCGCCGCCACCGATGATGACGACGTGCTTGCCCTCGACGTCGATCGGTGACCGTTCGAAATCGCCCTGCTGCACCCGGTTCGCCGGCGGCAGGTACTCCATCGCCTGATGGATCCCCTGGAGTTCACGGCCGGGCACCGGCAGATCGCGCCACGTGGTGGCTCCGCAGGCGAGGACGATCGCGTCGTACGACGCGAGCAGGACCTCGATGTCGATACCGCCACCGACCACCGCGTTCGTGCGGAACTCGGTGCCCTCGATCTCCATCTGCTCGATGCGCCGATCGACGTGGCGCTTCTCCATCTTGAACTCGGGGATGCCGTAGCGCAGGAGACCGCCGATGCGATCTGCCCGCTCCAACACCACGACCTCGTGACCGGCTCGGGTCAGTTGCTGCGCGGCGGCCAGCCCGGACGGTCCGGAGCCGATGACCACCACCCGCTTGCCCGTGCGGACGGTCGGGACCTGCGGCAGCACCCACCCTTCGTCCCATGCCTTGTCGATGATCTCGACCTCGACCTGCTTGATGCTGACCGGGTCGTTGTTGATCCCGAGCACACAGGCGCTCTCGCACGGTGCGGGGCACAGACGACCGGTGAACTCCGGGAAGTTGTTCGTGGCGTGGAGCCGGTCGATCGCGTCGCGCCAGTGCTCGCGGTAGACCAGATCGTTCCAGTCAGGGATCAGGTTGCCCAGCGGGCAGCCGTTGTTGCAGAACGGAATGCCACAGTCCATGCATCGTCCGGCCTGGAGCTTGAGTTGCTCGGCGGGGAACGGTTGGTAGACCTCGTGCCAATCCTTGATGCGCTCGTCGACGGGTCGCCGCTTGGGCGTGATCCGCGTCCATTGCAGGAATCCAGTGACCTCACCCACGGCTGGCCTCCATCACCTTCGCGAGCGTCTGCTCCTCGTCGAGGCCATCGGCCTCCGCCTGTTCCATCACCTTCAGCACTCGTTCGTAGTCCACGGGCATCACCCGCACGAACTGGTCGCGTGCTGTCGACCAGTCGTCGATGATCCGCTGACCCACCGGCGACCCGGTGAACGCGACGTGTTCGGCGATGATCCCGTGGAGGAACTCGTCGTCGACCTCATCGAGTGGTTGCAGTTGCACCATCTCGCGATTGAGCCGCGCTTCGAATCCACCGTCGGGATCGTGCACGTACGCGATGCCGCCGCTCATCCCCGCGCCGAAGTTGCGCCCGGTCGGGCCGAGCACGACGACACGGCCACCGGTCATGTACTCGCAGCCGTGGTCACCCACGCCCTCTACGACGGCGGTCGCCCCCGAGTTGCGGACGCAGAAGCGCTCGCCGACCATCCCTCGCAGGAAGATCTCACCGCTCGTCGCGCCGTACCCGATGACGTTGCCGGCGATGATGTTGTCCTCCGCGGCGAACGTGGCCCGCCGGTCGGGTCGGACGACGACCCGGCCTCCGGACAGGCCCTTGGCGACGTAGTCGTTGGCGTCGCCCTCGAGCAGCATCGTGACGCCCGACGGCACGAATGCGCCGAAGCTCTGCCCCGCCGACCCGCGGAACCTGATCTCGACGGTGCCATCGGGGAGGCCGGCCCCTCCGTGGCGACGGGTGATCGCGTTGCCCAGCATCGTGCCCACCGTGCGGTTCACGTTCTTGATCGCGAACTCCACCGAGACGGGCTCGCCGCGCTCGATCGCCGGCTCGCACACGGCGATCAACTGCTGATCCAGCGCGTGCTCGAGGTCGTGCTCCTGTCCGACGGACTGGTGCATCGTCTGGCCGTACGGGTTCTGCGGCGGCGCCAGGATCGGGCTGATGTCGAGGCCCTTCGCCTTCCAATGGGTGATCGCCTTGCGGGTGTCGAGCACCTCGACGTGACCGATCATCTCCTGCATCGTGCGGAATCCCAGCGACGCCATGATCTCGCGCACCTCCTCGGCGATGAACTCCATGAAGGTCACCACGAACTCCGGCTTGCCGCTGAACTTCTTGCGCAACTCGGGGTTCTGGGTCGCCACTCCGACCGGACAGGTGTCGAGGTGGCAGACGCGCATCATGATGCAGCCACTCACGACCAACGGCGCGGTGGCGAAACCGAACTCCTCGGCGCCGAGCAGCGCAGCGATGACGACGTCGCGGCCGGTCTTGAGCTGGCCATCGGCCTGGACCACGATCCGGTCGCGGAGCCCGTTGAGCAGCAGCGTCTGCTGGGTCTCGGCGAGGCCGAGCTCCCACGGGGCACCGGCGTGCTTGAGCGACGTGAGCGGGCTGGCTCCCGTACCGCCGTCGTGACCACTGATCAGCACGACGTCGGCCTTGGCCTTGCTCACGCCGGCGGCGACGGTGCCCACGCCGACCTCGGACACCAGCTTCACGTGCACACGGGCGAGCGGGTTCGAGTTCTTGAGGTCGTGGATGAGCTGCTTGAGGTCCTCGATCGAGTAGATGTCGTGGTGCGGCGGCGGGCTGATCAGCCCCACCCCCGGCGTGCTGTGGCGTGTCTTGGCCACCCACGGGTACACCTTGTGACCGGGCAGCTGTCCGCCCTCGCCGGGCTTGGCCCCCTGCGCCATCTTGATCTGCAGGTCGTCGGCGTTCACGAGGTACTCGCTGGTGACGCCGAAGCGCCCACTGGCGACCTGCTTGATCGCGCTCCGCCGCGACGGGTCGTAGAGGCGGTCGGCGTCCTCGCCGCCCTCGCCCGTGTTGCTCTTGGCGCCGATGCTGTTCATCGCCACCGCCAGCGTCTCGTGCGCCTCCATGCTGATCGAGCCGTAGCTCATCGCGCCGGTGCTGAAGCGCTTGACGATCTCGCTGACCGATTCCACCTCGTCGATCGAGATCGGCGTGCGGTCGCCGGGTGCGAACTCGAAGAGGCCTCGCAGCGTCGCCGCTTTCGCCGACAGGCCGTCGACCAGCGCGGTGTACTGCTGGAAGATGTCGTACCGCTTCGATCGGGTCCCGTGCTGCAGCTTGAACACGGTCTCGGGGTTGAAGAGGTGGACGTCGCCCTCGCGGCGCCACTGGTACTCGCCCCCGAGCTCGAGCTTGCGGTGCGCACGCTCCTCGGGGCGGCGCGGGTGGGCGGCTGCGTGGCGAAGGGCGACCTCGGCCGCGATCTCGTCGAGGCCGATCCCCCCGAGGCGGCTCACGGTGCCGGTGAAGTACTCGTCGACGAGGTCGTGACCGAGCCCGATGGCCTCGAAGATCTGTGCTCCGGTGTAGCTGGCGACGGTGCTGACGCCCATCTTGCTCATCACCTTCAGCACGCCCTTGCCGGCCGCCTTGATGTAGTGCTTCACCGCCTTGTGCGGATCCATGCCACCCAGGCCGTGGAGGTCCTCACGGACCATGTCCTCGATGCTCTCGAACGCCAGATAGGGGTTGATCGCTCCTGCGCCGTACCCCACGAGCAACGCCATGTGGTGCACCTCGCGGGCGTCACCCGATTCGACGACGAGGCCGACCTTCGTGCGCTGCTTCTCGCGGATCAGGTGGTGGTGGACGGCCGAGGTGAGCAGCAGGCTCGGGATCGGCGCGTACACCTCGTCACTGTTGCGGTCGGACAACACGATGATGCGGGCGCCGTCGGCGATGGCCTTGGATGCTTCGACCCGCACCGCGTCGAGCGCGCGCTTCAGGGCGAGCCCTCCCCCGGCCACTCGGTACAGCCCACTGATGACGACCGCGGCCAGCTCCGGGAACTGGCCGTCGTCGTTGATGTGGATGATCTTGGCGAGCTCGTCGTTGTCGATCACGGGGAACGGCAGCACCAGCTGCCGACAGCTCTCCGGACCCGGGGAGAGCAGGTTCGCCTCCGGGCCGACCGTGGACCCGACGGAGGTGACCACCTCCTCGCGGATGGCGTCGAGCGGTGGGTTCGTGACCTGCGCGAACAGTTGTTGGAAGTAGTCGAACAACAGCCTCGACCGCTCGCTCAGCACGGCGATCGGCGTATCGGTGCCCATCGAGCCGATCGGCTCCAGGCCGCTCTTGGCCATCGGGCCGACGATGATCTTCAGCTCCTCGTGGGTGTAGCCGAACATCTGCTGACGTCGCAGCACGCTCTGGCGGCTGAACACGATGTGTTCCCGATCGGCCAGCTCGTCGAGCTCGACGAGGCCCTCGTCGAGCCACTGCTGGTACGGCTGCGCCTGCGAGAGGCTGCGCTTGATCTCGTCGTCCTCGACGATGCGGCCCTGGGCCGTGTCGATGAGGAACATGCGACCGGGCTGGAGGCGTCCCTTGCGAACGACGTGGGCAGGATCCAGGTCGATCACGCCGACCTCGCTGGCCAGCACGACGAGGTCGTCGTCGGTCACCCAGAACCGGCTCGGCCGCAGACCGTTACGGTCGAGCACCGCACCGATCAGCGTGCCGTCGGTGAAGCACACGCTCGCCGGGCCGTCCCACGGCTCCATCAGCGAGGAGTGGAACCGGTAGAACGCACGCTTCTCGGCGTCCATCGTGTCGTGGTTCTCCCACGCCTCGGGGATCATCATCAGCATCGCATGCGGCAGGCTGCGGCCCGCGAGGTGCAGCAGCTCCAGCACCTCGTCGAAGCTCGCCGAGTCGCTGCCACCCGGCGTGCAGATCGGGAACGCACGCTCGAGTCCGGGGATGAGGTCACTCGCCAGCAGGCTCTCCCGCGTGCGCATCCAGTTGCGGTTGCCCTGCACGGTGTTGATCTCGCCGTTGTGGGCGATGAATCGATACGGGTGGGCCAGCGGCCAGCTCGGGAACGTGTTCGTGCTGAAGCGGCTGTGCACGAGCGCCAGCGCGCTCTCCATCCGCTCGTCCGCCAGGTCCGGGAAGAACAGCGCCAGCTGCGGCGTGGTGAACATGCCCTTGTAGATGATCGTGCGGCTGCTGAGCGACGGGAAGTAGGTGCGCTGCTCGGCAGGCAACTCGTGCTCGACTCGTTTACGGGCGACGAACACCTTGCGGTCGAGGTCGATCCCGGACGCGCCGGCCGGGTCAGCGATGAACAGTTGGCGGAACCGCGGCATCATCGAGCGGGCCGTGGTGCCCAGACAGTCCGGCCGCACCGGCACGTCGCGCCAGCCGAGCACGGTCAGCCCCTCCTCGGCGACGATGGCGTCGATCGCGTACTGGGCCTTCTCCGCATCGCTCGTGTCGGCGGGCAGGAACGCCATGCCCACCGCGTAGGCGCCGGCCGCGGGAAGGGCGAACGGGCTGACGGCTCGGAGGAACGCGTCGGGCACCTGGATCAGGATGCCCGCGCCATCCCCGCTGTCGGCCTCGGCGCCGGTGGCACCACGGTGTTCCATGTTGCAGAGCGCGCCGATTCCCATGGCGACGATCGAGCGGCTGGCGACACCCTTGATGTTGGCGACGAACGAGACGCCACAGGCGTCGTGCTCGAACGCGGGGTCGTAGAGACCTGAACGCGCGGGAAGACCCGCGGGGTATGAAGAGTGCATCGAGTTCTGCTTCCACGAAGTCGGGTGAACGGCTGGTGGCGCACGGGACGACGCTGGCCCGAACGGTGACTCACATGTTACGGCCTGGCGCGCCCGACGCGCCAGCCCATCCCGCCGGCCGGCGCGGGCGCCGGGCGTAGACTCGCGAGGCCCATGGACGACACACCACTCGATCATCTCAAGGAGCAGCTCGCCACCCGCTACGAGCGCCTCGAGGAGTCCAATCGGCTCGGCATGTTCGTCGGCGCGACCAAGCGCTTCTTCGAGATCGAAGGACTCGACCTGGGCGGCCTGCTCGCGTTGGAGTTGTTCACGACCATCATCCCGCTCGTGCTCATCGGCTTCAGTTGGGCCAGCGACTTCAACGCCAGCCTGAGCTTCGGCGACTTCATGATCCGGTGGATGGATCTCAAAGGCGACTCGGCCACGACGGTGCGCGACCTGTTCGGTACCAGCGCCAGCCTGAAGAGCACGTGGACCTTCCTCGGACTCGCCGGCTTCCTGTTCTGGGGCATCCCCATGTCGGCGCAGGTGGCCAAGACGTTCGCTCGCGCGTTCCGCCGGGAGCGCTGGTCCTTCGCGACAGAGGTCTGGCGGGGTTCGCTGTGGTTCGTGGTGCTGCTCGTCACCCAGATCCTCACGGTGGCCGCGACCACCGGGCACGCCCATTCGTTCACCACCATCTTCTGGAACCTGGTGGGAGTGATCCCGAGCTTCATCCTCTGGTCCGTGTCACCGCTCATCCTCGTGCGCAACGGCACGAACGGCTGGAAGCACATGGTGTGGTGCGGAGTCGTGGGTGTGGTGCTGGACGTGGTCGGCGTCCGGATCACGCTGCGGTGGGTGTTCCCCCAACTTCTCCGCGGCTGGGTCGGGTTCGGCCCGATCGGCGTGGCGATGGCGTTGATGACGACCTGCACCATCATCGCCGCACTGTGGGTCGTCACCGCCTGTCTCGGCGCAGTGCTCTGGGAACGCAACGCTCCCGCCGACATGGTCATCGCCAGCCAGCATGAGCGCAACTACCCCGAACCCGCCGATCGTCGCCGCTGACGGATCCCCCGACCTCGACTCGGCGGCGATCTACGCTCCGAGTCATGTCGATGCCACCGCCACCACCGCCCGGCCCGCCCCGGGGCTACCAGCCGTACGGTTCGCCGATGGGAACGAGGGAGCACCCGCAGGGCACGACGGTGCTCGTGCTCGGCATCCTCTCGCTCGTGGTGTGCGGAGTGCTCGGTCCGTTCGCCTGGAGCATGGGGAACAAGGCGGTCAAGGAGATGGACGCGCAGCCGGGGGTCGTCTGGACGAACCGCGGCAACGTCACCGCCGGGCGGATCTGCGGCATGATCTCGTCGATCATCCTGATCGTCGGCCTGGTGGCCGTCGTCATCGTGATCGTGGCTGCGGCCGTCGCCACCAACTGATCCCGGGAATAGGTTGCGCGCGCAACTTGTTCCTCGTGACATGTCCGCGACCATCATTCGTCAGATCAGAGCGCAGCAGGCCGTGGAAGGCGACGGCTTCGTCGTGCGCCGCCCCTTCCCGACCGCCTCGCTGTCACACCTCGACCCGTTTCTGCTCTTCGACCACATGGGACCCGTCGAGCACGAGCCCGGCAGGGGCGTCGGGACGCCATGGCACCCCCATCGCGGCTTCGAGACCGTCACCTACCTGCTGGAGGGCGACGCCGAGCACCGCGATTCGATGGGGAACCACGGGCACATGGGCGCCGGTGACACCCAGTGGATGACGGCCGGCTCCGGGGTCCTCCACAAGGAGGGTCCCAGTGCCGAGGCCCAGGCCGCCGGAGGCCGCACTCACGGCCTCCAGCTCTGGGTGAACCTCCCGGCCGCCGAGAAGATGACCGCACCCAAGTACCAGGACCTGCGGGCGTCGGAGAACGCTCGCCGCGAGGAGCCGGGAGCCGTCATTCGGGTGATCGCCGGCTCGCTGTTCGGGCTCCACGGGCCCGGGAGCACGCACACGCCGATCTCCTACGCGCACGTCACGCTCGACGCCGGCGCATCGGTGCAGACCGACCTCCCTCGAGGTCACCGTGTCCTGCTCTACCCGATGACCGGTGCGGTCGAGGTGGCGGGCACCCGTCTCGACGAAGGTGTGATGGGCGTCGTCGAGGGCGACGACCTGACGATCCGAGGGGTCGCCGAGTCGAGTGAGGTGATCCTCCTCACCGGCGAGCCGATCGGCGAGCCGGTCGCCCGCTACGGACCGTTCGTGATGAACACCGAGGACGAGATCCGCCAGGCGTTCCGCGACTTCGAACGCGGCCTGTTCGGCGCACCGACGGACTGACGGGGTCAGCCCGGTTCGGTGACCGCCCAGCCACGACGGACCAGTTCGTCGGCGAGCAACTGGGCGGGCATTCCGCGCAGCAGTTCCGCCTGAGCGGCAGACGCCTTGGCGTCCAGATCGGGGAGACCCGACTCGTCCTCGACCGGTTCGCCGTTGATGAGGCGGTCGATCAACGCCGAGGCCTCCTGCTTGGTGAACTTGCCCGACGCCTGACGTTGGGTGAGCCCGAGAGGTCGCCGCGCTTCGCGGAACCCTCCGTGACCGGCCTTCTCCAGCAGCGCCTGGAGGTAGGAGATCTGCTTCGCCGATGCCGGCGGGCCGGAGGCGCCGAGTGCCATCGTCAGGTCCCCAGTTCTCCACGGCGGTAGTGGCCGCGGCAGAGCAGTTCGTAGCGCACGACATCGCCGAACAGTGGTTGGGCGGCGTGGTCGCCGGTGTCGCCGACCACGACCGTCTCGCCGACGTAGGTGATCTCCCCGTTCACGACACGAGCGTTGTGCGTGGCCCGTGCGCCGCACCAGCAGCGCGCTTCGACCTGCATCGGGACCCGCTCGTCGGCGATCTCGAGCAGTCGCTTCGTGCCGTCGAAGAGCTCACCACGGAAGTCGGTGATGAGACCGAACGCGAACACGTCGACGCCGAGGTCGTCGACCACGCGGCCGAGTTGGTCGCATTGCTCGGCGCTGTAGAACTGGGCCTCGTCACACACCAGGTAGTGCAGCGGCCACGAGTCCACGGCGAGCTTGTAGAGGTCGAGATCGGGGACGACCTCGACCGCCTGGGCAGCGACGCCGAGGCGGCTGGTGACCTGGGCGCCCTCCCGGTCGAGCGTGGTGAGCAGGAGCCCGTAGAGGTCGCGGCTGGCCAGGTTGTGGTGGATCTGGAGGGCCATGGTGCTCTTGCCCGAGCCCATGGTGCCGAAGCTGAAGCGCAGCGTTGCCATGTCGAGATGCGACCCTACCCGCGCCGTCAGAGCATCGCCTGCACGCGTTCGATCGAGTCGGCGTCGGCGGCGGATTTGTCGAGCCGATAACGGCGAACGCGAGCGAACCGCAGTGCCACTCCGCCCGGATACCGAGTGCTGCGCTGCACCCCGTCGAGCGCGATCTCGACCACCAACTCGGGGCGGACGTGTTGGATGTACCCGGCTTCGGGTTCACCGATCGCTCGCGCCTGCAGCTCGATGGTCTGCCACCGAAGCAGTTCGTCGGTCAATCCCTTGAACGTCTTGCCCACCATCACGAACGAGCCGTCGGATCCCCTCGCCCCCAAGTGCAGGTTGCTCAGCCAGCCTGTGCGCCGGCCGTGCCCCCATTCGGCGGCGAGCACGACGAGGTCGAGCGTGTGCACGGGCTTCACCTTGCGCCACGTCGCGCCTCGCCGACCGGCCTGATAGGGCGAGTCGAGCGACTTCACCATCACACCCTCGTGGCCGGCGGCGAGTGCGTCCGCGGCGAAGCGTTCGGCGATGACACTGTCGGTGGTGTCGATGGTGGGCAGGCGCAAGGCCTTCGGCACGAGGTCGGCCAGCACCTGCTTGCGTGTCGTCAGCGGCTCGTCGATGAGCGAACGCCCGTCGAGGTGGAGGATGTCGAAGAAGAACGGCCGGAGCACCGACCCGCCGCTCATCGAGTCCTGGAACTTCAACGGGTCGCCGTCCTCGGTGAGCCCCAACGCCTCGCCGTCGAGGACGAACGACGTGCCGGGCACGGCCCGCACGGCCGCGACGACGTCAGGCACGTTGGCCGAGATCTCGTGCAGGCTGCGGGTGAAGACCCGTACGTCGTCGTCGTGGCGGTGGATCTGGACCCGCGCGCCATCGAGCTTCCACTCCACGCTCGCCGGTCCGGTCAGGGCGAGGGCTTCGGTGACCGACGTCGCCGTCCCGGCGAGCATCGGTTGCACGCCGACCAGCGGCGTCAGACCCACATCGAGCGACTCACCGGCAAGAGCCCTCACTGCGGCGGCGCCGAGATCGCCGAGCAACATCGCCGCTCTGCGGAGGTCGGCGGCCGGTACGTGCGCCGCCTTCGCCACCGCGTCGGCGACGACGCCCTCGTTCGCTCCCTGGCGCAGCTCGCCTCCGAGAAGGCGGACGAGATGCGACTGCTCGTCCTCGGTGAGACGCCCGAGCACGTCGCCGAGCACCCGCTCGCGCTCGCGCTGCGAGCCCTCTCCCGCGATGCCGCCCAGGCGGGTGAGCACGTCGTCGAGCTCCCGCACGGTGACGGTGGAGTCGGCTGCCGGCGGTACCCGGGCGTCGCGAATCGTCGCCCACCCGACGCCGATGCGACCCTGGCGAGGTTCACCGATCAGAAATCCGACGACGGTGGTGACGTCACCCGGTTCGGTGTCGCGCAGCAACGCGGCGAGCTCGGCGGTCTTCTCCGACCGCTTCGACGTGCGCGCCACGCGGGCCGACACGTCGACGAGGAGTCCATAGCGCACGACGAATGTCTAGCCGCCCGAGCGCGAGTCGCGATCAGATGCCGCGAAGGTTGTCGACCTTCTTGAAGTACTTGCGGGCGAACGCGAGGAGGTCGTCGACCTGGGGATGATCGAGTGTCTCGACGGCCACCACCAGCTCGGCCACCTGCGGATGACGGTGGTCGAGGTCCTTCTTGAATGCCGTCTTCGCCGTGCCGGGCCCCACGATCAACACCTCACGGGCATCGCCGATCGCGCCGACCACGGCGTCGAAGAAGTCGTGGTCGTCGGCGGCCTTGCCGCTGCCCCTCGTCCCCGACTTGCGATGCAGCTGGCGCTGCTCGGTGTCGCTGGCCACGAGATGCACGTGGTCCTTGTCGATGGAGAAGTCGATGACCACGGCTCGCAGGTGATCGAGCCACACGACGGCATGCTGGAACGACATTTCCGGCCCCCTTCCGCGAGCGGCTCGAGTGTCGCTCGCTCTGAGGATCACGGTACGACCGCACAGCAGGGGGCGACTCGGGACCTTCGTCACACTGGCAGGGACCTCCGTCCATGCCGGCGACCGTGCCTGTCAGGCGGTGATGTCGGTGAAGATGCCTCGTGCGTGGAGGTGGGGCAGGAATGCCTCGTCGTAGGCGTCGTGCGGGAACTGACGGACGAGCTCGTCGAGCGCCACGGCGTCGTCGCCGATGAGGATCCGCCACTCTCCGGCCCGTACCCCGTCGAGGATCACGGTCGCTGCCTGCGCGGCCGTGGTCGGGGCGGCGTCGCGGAACATCTCGGCCTGCATCTGCATCCCCACGCGGAGGTCGTCGTCGCTCGCAGCTCCGACGTCGAGCCCACGCTGCGCAAGCCGGTTCCGCACCTCGGCGAGCTGCTCGCTGGTCATCTCTTTGGGCTCGCGATGGAAGAACTTGCCCGAATTGATGACGATCGACGTACCGATGTGGCCGGGCATCACCACGGACGCCTTCACATGTGGAGCGTTCAGGCGCAGGTCGGTGATGAGCGCTTCGGTGAAGCCCTTCACCGCGAACTTCGCCGCGCTGTAGGCGGTGTGCGGCACGTTCGGCCCGAGCGACGCCCAGAACCCGTTGACGCTGCTGGTGTTCACGATGTGGCCTTCGGACGCGGCGAGCAGCAACGGCAGGAACGTGCGCGTGCCCAGGTACACGCCGCCCCAGCACACGTTGAACGTCGTCTCCCACTCGCCGCGCGGATCGGCGACGAAGCTGCCCGCGCCGCCGATACCGGCGTTGTTGAACAGCAGGTTGATGTGGTCGATCGAATGCTCGGCCACGACGGCGTCACGGAACGCGAGAAGCTGGTCCTCCTGGGAGACGTCGGCGACGAACGTCGTGACCCGAGTGCCGCTGGGCGCCTCCGCCGTGCACAGCTCGACGGTCTCGGCCATGTTCTCGGCCGACACGTCGCACATCGCGACATGACACCCCTCGGCGCTCAGTTGGCGAGCGAGCTCCCGACCCATTCCCGTGCCGCCGCCGGTGACCACGGCAGTCCGTCCTTCGAAGTGTTCCATCGCCACAGGTTGGCAGCCGGGCGTCGCCACGTTCGCACTCTGCGCCCCGCGCTCGGTGTCTGCGAGACTGGGGACGTGCCTCGCTACGTCGCCTTCCTCGGTGGGATCAACGTCGGCGGTCACCGGGTGACGATGGACCGGTTGCGCACAGAGGTCGCCTCCCTGGGGTACACCGACGTCGCCACCTACATCGCCAGCGGGAACGTGATCTTCAGCCGCGCCACGTCGACGCGACCTCGACGACACCATCGCTCGGCACCTCGGCGAACGACTCGGCTGGCCTGTGCCGACCTACGTCCGGACTGCGTCGCAGGTGATCGAGGCCGTCGACCTTCGTCCGTTCGGGGCGATCCCCGACGGTGTCACGCACATGGTCGCGTTCTGCCGCACCGAGCCCGATCACGCGATCGAAGGACTCACCAACGACGTCGACACCTTCGAGGTGCACGGGGCCGACGTCCACTGGCGGATCGAGGGCGGGCTGATGTCGTCGACGGTCAAGCTCTCCCAGCTGACGAAGCTGCTCGGACAACCCTGCACGACGCGCAACACGAAGGGCCTCGGCAAGCTCGCCGACCTGCTCCGCTGAGCCGGGTCGGTCGCCGCACCCGATCGCAGGCCCCGAACCATGCCCGCTGGGCATCCTTTCGGGCCCGCGGTCGCTCGCGTGCCTCAGCCCGCGACGGGTGTGGCGCCGGCCTCGCGGTCGGCCGTGATCTGGGCGGCCATCCGTTGCAGCACCGGGCCGCGCAACGACAGCATCGTGCCCGCGTATGCAAGACCATTGAGACCGGCGAACTCCTTGGCGCGGGCGATGGCCACGTCGAGCACCTCGGACTCGGCGGCGACCTCGTCGAGGAAGCCCGACTGGGCAGCGCCCCGTGCGTCGGTGACCACCGCGTTCGCCACGACCAGTTGGAGGTGGCGGCGGCTGAGGCGCTCCTGGGCGATCGTGATCGCCCAGTCCGGCAGCACCATGCCGATGGCGACCTCGTTGAGGCCGATCTTGCAGTCGATGTCGGCACCGATGCGCAGATCGCACCCGAGCAGCACCAGGGCCCCGGCCGCGAGGGCGTGGCCCGTACAGGCGGCGACGACCGGAACGGACGAGCCGTAGAGACGGCGGACGAGATCCCCGCCGTCGCTGACGAGCGAGGCGACTGCCGCCAGGTCGCCGCTGCGCATCACGTTCAGGTCGAAGCCGGCCGAGAACCGGCCCGGGCGGCCGTGCAGCACGACGGCGCCGATCGTGGAGTCGGCCTCGGCCTGATCGACTGCGGCGACCACCGCGGCGATCGCGGATGCGGACAGGGCGTTGGCCTTGCCGTCGTCGAGATGGATCACCATCACGCCGTCGAGGACCTCGGTGGAGACGATCGAATCGGGCTGCGCTTCGCTCATGGCCGAACCCTACGACAATGCCAAACTGCGAACATGAGCGTGCCGGTCACGGGATGGTGCCACCCCGACTTCGAGGTGGTGCGCACGGCGTTCGAGCAGAACTTCGCCGAGCGCGGAGAGGTCGGCGCGGCCGTCAGTGTGATCGTCGACGGGACGTGCGTGGTCGACCTCGTCGGCGGGTGGGCGGACGAGGCGCGCACGCGGCCGTGGCAGCCCGACACGCTCGTCAACTTCTACTCGGTGGGCAAGGCGCTCGTCGCGCTGCTCGCGCTGCAGGTGATCGACGAGGGCCGACTCGGTCTCGACGATCCGATCGCCGACGTGTGGCCGGAGTTCGCCGTCGGTGGCAAGCAGCAGGCCACGATCCGTCACGCACTCAGCCACCAGGCCGGTGTGCCGGCGATTCGCCAGCGACTCACCAACGACGACCTCTGGAGCTGGGAGCGGATGACGTCCGCGCTTGCCGCCACCGAAGCCTGGTTCGAGCCCGGCTCGAGGATCACGTACCACACGAACACCTACGGCCACCTCGTCGGCGAGATCGTCCGCCGTGTGACCGGGCAGATGCCGGGCGACCGCCTGCGCGACGTGGCCGGACCGCTCGGCGCCGACTTGTGGTGGGGTGTCCCCGTCGATCAGCAGCACCGCTGCGCGGACGTGATCTGGGCGCCCGCCGGTCCGACGGGTCCGATCGACCTCGACACGCTGGACGACACCGCCTACATGGTGTTCGGCGGCTACTTCAACCCGCCGGGGTACGCCTCGGTGGGGGTCGTCAACAGCCCGGAGTGGCGCTCGGCCCAGGTGCCGTCCACCAACGGGCACGGATCGGCGACGGGCCTGGCTCGCCTGTATGCAGCGCTGTCGGAGGAGGGCCGACTGCTCTCCCCCGCGCTGCTCGCCGAGGCCACGCGAGTCCAGGCGCACGGACCATGCCCGGTGCTGGGCGAGGAGATCGCCATCGGCCTCGGCTTCGTCCCCACTTCCGAGCGCCGCCCGCTCGGGACGAGCCCACGCTCGTTCGGGCATTTCGGCACCGGCGGCGCGCTGGGCTTCGCCGACCCCGACCGGCGGCTCGGATTCGGGTACGTGATGAACCACGTCATCCCACGGTGGCAGAGCACTCGCAACCGGGCTTTGATCGACGCCGTCTACTCCGTCGTGTGACGGCAACGCGCTCACGCCGGACGGTACGGTGCGAGACGACGATGACGACACCGCACGACCTCCCCCACGACCGCACCCACACCCCGCCGCCGCAGTTCTCCCGGCGACGACTGCTCGCTCTGGCCGGTGGTGCGCTGGCGCTCGCCGCCTGCAGCGACGGCTCCACGGCGGCAGACACCGGCCCGTCGAGCACCTCGCCGGGGACCACGTCGACCTCGAGCACGACGACGTCGACGTCGACGACCACGACCACCACCATCCCGGCGACCACGACCACCGTTCCCGCACCCGTCGAGCCACTGACCGGGCTGCCGCTCACCGACCCGACGTTGCCCGCCCGCGTGGCGCTCGTCGTCAAGGTCAGCAACGACAAGGGCGCGCGGCCCCAGACGGGCCTCAACGATGCCGACATCATCTTCGAGGCGTGGGGTGCCGGCCCGACCCGTTTCGCCACGGTCTGGCACAGCCGCGATCTCGACTTCGTCGGCCCGATCCGGTCCTGCCGCGAGCAGGACGTCAACCTCGTCGGCGAGTTCAACCGGGCCGTGTTCGCCTGTTCGGGCGGGAACCCGGGCAACATCGCGTTGGTCCGCAACTCCGACATGCTGCTGATCACCGAGGGCAAAGGGCCCGGCTGGGAGCTCGACCCACACCGCAAGCGCCCGCACAAGACGCACGCCAACACGGCCCTGCTGCGGTCCAACGCCGGGCCCGATCGCACCGGCCCGAGCCAGCAGTACCAGTACCGCGCCGCCGGCGTGCCGGCGCTCTCCGGTGAGCGCATGACCGGATTCGACCTGCAGATCCAGCAGGTGTTCGTGCAGTGGCGCTACGACCCGGCGACCGGGACCTACCTGCGCGACCAGGACCACCACGCCCACCTCCTCGAGAACGGGCAGCAGGTGTCCACCCACAACGTGGTGATCGCCTGGCTCGACTACTACCCGAGTCACACCGATGCTCGTTCTCCCGATGGCGTCACCACCGGCTCGGAGCGGGCAACCGTCTTCACCGGCGGTCGGATGATCGAGGGCACCTGGACCCGGGCGAGCCGGCTCGATCCGTTCGCCCTCGCCGACGCCTCCGGGGCGCCGATCCTGCTCACGCCGGGGCGGACGTTCTTCGAACTGCCCAACAGCGGCAACGGTTCCTACGTCGGCAACGACGCGTTCACCGCCGTGCCCTGAGCCCGGCCGACCGCTCTCTCACCCTTCCCCTGCCCCTCGTTCTCGCGGGTACCAGAACGTGAATTCACGTTCTGGTACTCGCGAGAATCGTGTTCGACCGACCTGACCGGGTATCACGATCGGCATCTTTAAGCTGGCGTGCATGGACCGTTCTCGCGACCACTTGGCCCGGCACTTCTTCGGCGTGTATCGGGGCGTCGTCATCAACAACATCGACCCAACCGGCGCTGGACGGGTCCAGACTCAGGTTCCCGCCATCGCGTCCGCTCCGTCGGGCTGGGCACCAGTCATCGGTGGACAACACCTGGATGTCGGCGCCACGGTCTTCGTCTCGTTCGAGTCCGGCGAACCGGAGTATCCGGTGGTCCTCGGGTCGGCGAGCGCGGCGCCGATCGAACCCGTCCTTCCCGCGAGCATCACCTTGGTCGTCGATGAAGCCGGCACGATCGAGATCCGCCACGTCTCCGGCACCGCCGTGTCGATCCGTCCGAGCGGAAAGGTCGTCATCGACTCCGCGGCGGGTGTGGAACTCGTCGCTCCACAGGTCGATGTCCAGAGCGCGCTGGTGAAGGTCACCGGGGTGCTTCGGACACAAACGCTCATCGCGGACAGTGTCGTGTCGGCGAGCTACACCCCGGGTGCCGGCAACATCTGCTGAGCTCTCGGTGGCCCGAGGACTCACACGCCGGACGTCTCGCCGACTCAGCTGCAGCCGCTGGTGCTGCCGCAGCTCGGGCAGGCGTGGCACGAGCCGGCCCGGATCATCTGGACACCGCACTGCATGCACATCGGTGCGTCGCTGTGGCGCACGGCGGGTGCGTCGTGGCGGGCGATGCCCTGCGGGTTGGTGATGTCGTTGTTCGGCGCCGGCGGGGCAGTGCCCAACTCGAGCTGCTGCACCAGCTCCTCGGCCGAGGGGATGGTCTTCGGGTCGGCGGCCATCTCGGTGCCGGTGCGGGTCTCCATCACGCTCTCCTCCACGCCGGGCAGCGTGGGCTGGAGACGCTCGTCGATGGAGAAGATGCCCATCTCGGCACGCTCGTCGTAGGTCAAGTACTCGAGCGCGAGGCGACGGAACAGGTAGTCCATGATCGACGAGGCGAAGCGGATGTCGGGGTCGTCGGTCATGCCGGCCGGCTCGAAGCGCATGTTCGTGAAGGCCTCGACGAACGCCCGCAGCGGCACGCCGTATTGCAGGCCGTAGCTGATGCTCTTGGCGAACGCATCCATGATGCCGCTCAGGGTGGAACCCTGCTTGGACACGGTGAGGAAGATCTCACCGGGCTGGCCGTTCTCGTACTCGCCGATCGTGGCGAAGCCCTTGCAGTCGGCGACACGGAACTCGAACGTGCGGCCACGGCGGCTGCGGGGCAGCTTCTGGCGGATCGGCTGGTGCACGATCTTCTCGACGATGCGCTCCACCACCTGCGACGCGGCCAGTTCGGCAGCCTGGTCGTCGGTGAGGTCACCCTTCTTGGCGGTGCTCAGCGGCTGGGCCACCTTGCAGTTGTCGCGGTAGATGGCCACGGCCTTGAGACCGAGCTCCCAGCTGAGCTGGTGCAGGGCCTCGATGTCCTCGATCGAGGCCTCCTCGGGCATGTTGACCGTCTTGGAGATGGCGCCGGAGATGAACGGCTGCACCGCACCCATCATCCGCACGTGGCCCTCGTAGTGGATCGTGTTGTCGCCCATGCTGCAGGCGAACACGGCGACGTGCTCGGCGGCGAGGTGCGGGGCGCCGAGAATGCTCTTCTCGGCGTCGATGTAGTCGACGATCTCCTGGATCTGCTCGGGCGTGTAGCCGAGCTTGCGCAACGCCCGCGGGATCGTCTGGTTGACGATGGTCATCGTGCCGCCGCCGACGAGCTTCTTCATCTTCACCAGACCGAGGTCGGGCTCGATGCCGGTGGTGTCGCAGTCCATCATCAGACCGATCGTGCCGGTGGGAGCGAGCACGCTGGCCTGGCTGTTGCGCACGCCGTACTCCTCGCCGTCGCGCACCGCGGCCTCCCACGAGGCGTGGCCGGCGGCGACGAGCTCGGCGGGCACCACGTTGGTGTCGATGATCTCGTCGTGCGCATCGCGGTGCATGCGCAGCACGTTGAGCATGTGGACCTCGTTGTCGGCGAAGCCGGCGAAGGGACCCATGCGGCTGGCCGTGCGAGCGCTGGTGGCGTAGGCGTGGCCGGTCATCAGCGACGTCAGCGCCGCGGCCCACGCCCGCCCTTCCGGCGAGTCGTACGGCAGGCCGAGCGCCATGAGCGTGGCGCCGAGGTTGGCATACCCGATGCCGAGCTGACGGAACTTGCGGCTGGTCTCCCCGATCGACGGCGTCGGGTAGTCGGCGCGGCCGACGAGGATCTCCTGGGCCGTGAACATGACCTCGATGGTGTGCATGTAGCTGGCGACGTCGAACTCGCCCCGCTCGTCGAGGTAGTGCAGCAGGTTGATCGATGCCAGGTTGCAGGCCGAGTTGTCGAGGTGCATGTACTCGCTGCACGGGTTGGAGCCGTTGATGCGGCCGGTGGCGTGCGCGGTGTGCCACTTGTTGATCGTGGTGTCGAACTGCAGCCCCGGATCGGCGCACTCCCACGATGCGGTGGCGATACCCCTCCACAGGTCACGGGCACGCACCGTACGAACGGTGGAGCCATCGGTGACCGCCTTGAGGTCCCAGTCGGCGTCGTCGATCACGGCCTGCATGAAGTCGTCGGTGATGCGCACGGAGTTGTTCGCGTTCTGGTACTGGATGCTGAACGAATCGGTGCCGTCGAGATCCATGTCGAAGCCCGCATCGCGCAGCACGCGGGCCTTCTTCTCCTCCTTGGCCTTGCACCACACGAACTCTTCGATGTCGGGATGGTCGACGTTGAGGATGACCATCTTGGCCGCACGGCGGGTCTTGCCGCCGCTCTTGATGGTGCCCGCCGAGGAGTCGGCGCCACGCATGAAGCTCACCGGGCCGCTGGCCGTGCCACCGCCGTTGAGGGGCTCGTAGCTGGAGCGGATCTTGGACAGGTTGACGCCGGCGCCGGAGCCGCCCTTGAAGATGACGCCCTCCTCGCGGTACCAGTTGAGGATCGAGTCCATCTTGTCGTTCACCGACAGGATGAAGCAGGCGCTCGCCTGCTGCGGCACTCCCTTGACCCCGATGTTGAACCACACCGGGCTGTTGAACGCCGCCCGCTGGGTGACCAGGATGAACTTGAGCTCGTTGTTGAAGGCGTCGGTCTCGGCCTGGTCGGCGAAGTAGCCGCCCTCGGCACCCCACTGGGTGATGGTGTCGGCGACCCGATCGATGACCTGCTTGAGCGACTGCTCGCGGTCGGGCGTGCCCAGCGTGCCGCGGAAGTACTTCTGGGCGACGATGTTGGTGGCGTTGAGCGACCACGTGGTGGGGAACTCGACGCCGAGTTGCTCGAAGGCGACGGTGCCGTCCTTCCAGTTGCTGATCCGAGCGTCACGATGCTCCCAGACGACCTCGTCGTACGGATGGACACCAGGGGTGGTGAAATGGCGACCGATTCCGATGGCGAGACGATCTGGCGCCAGTGACATGTGTGCTCCTTCGAGAGAGTTGTTCGAGACGGCTGCGACGTCGCGAGGGTGATGATGTTGTGCCCGCAGTCTCGAGGTGGGAGACCACTAGATGTGGTAGGTGGCTGACCCCGTCGAACCCACCGACCACTAGAGGTTGAGATTACAGCACTGTAGTTACACCCGTGTCAATGACCAACCTGACATCGACGCGAAGTCCCTGGCAGCGCATGGCGAACGGTGCAAGGTCACAGGTTCGAGGTCCTCGCCCCCACGAACAATCCGAGGATTGTCGTCCATCCGCGCCTTGCACCGTTTGCCAGCTGACGGGGACACCCTAGGGCCTGTGCCCTGTGGGTAGGAAGGGGTACAACCGTGTGAATTACCACGGGATGAACATGTGGACGGCGGGTGAATCCTGTGGGGACAGGAGGTGACAAGGCAGTGGTTGTCCACATATCCACAGGGGAAGCGAGCCGTTCGCTCACAGGGCCGGGGACGGTGCCTCAGACGGCGACGACGTCCACCGGAATGCCGTTGAGCACGGACGTCCCGCTCAGCGGGTCCATCGCCTCGGGGTCCGAGAGCACGTTGCTGCTGACACCCGCACGCTCCCCGGCGATGCGCATCCGCGTGCCCGGCTGACCGTGCCCCCAGCCGTGCGGCAGGCTGACGACACCGGGGCGCACCGCGTCGGTGATCTCGACGGAGGCGTCGACCGTGCCCACGCGGCTGGTGATGCGAGCCACTCCCCCTTCGGCGAGACCGAGCCGGTCGGCGTCGTCGGGATGCACGTGCAGCGTGCAGCGCGGCTTGCCCTTCACGAGCACCTCGATGTTGTGCATCCACGAGTTGTTGCTCCGCAGGTGACGGCGACCCACGAGCACCAGCGGCTGTTCCTCCATCGCGGCCATCGCCGAACGCAACCTGTCGAGGTCGGCGACCAGCACGGGATGCGCCAGCTCGATCGTGCCGGACGGGGTACGGAGGATCTCGGGCAGCCGTGGCTGGAGCGCCCCGAAGTCGACGCCGTGGGGATTGGCACGCAGCAGCGCGAGGCTCGCACCATCGGGCGCGGCGCCGAAGGCCGCCCCGTACGGCCCGGTCTGGAGCATGAAGTCGAGCATGCGCGCCGGGCCCGGCTCGTCGCCGAGCGCCGCCAGGATCTCCTCGACGTCGCGACCGTGGATGGGTGACCCTGGATCCGTCACGCTGTGCTGCACCAGCCCGCGGATCACGGCACCGTCGGCCATGGCCGGCTCGGCGTCGGCTCCGAGGCCGGCAACGATCAGGCCCAGCTTCGCCAGGATCTCCCACTCGTCGGGCTCGCCGTCGGCGATGGGCAGGACCGGCTCGCTGTAGTTGGCGACGTTGCGGACTGCGAACTGGAGCAGCAGCACGTCGTAGTGCGCGCGTTGCAGCGGCGAGGGCGGCGGGAGGATGACGTCCGCGTGGCGGGTGGTCTCGTTGAGGTAGATGTCGACGCTGACCATGAAGTCGAGTTGGTCGAGCGCCGCGTCGAGTTGCCCACTGTTGGGCGTGCTCAGCACCGGGTTGCCCGCCACCGTGACGAGCGCTCGGATGCGGTCCTCGCCGGCATCGGCGATCTCCTCGGCGAGCGCCGCCGCCGGGTACTCCCCCATGACCTCGGGCAGAGCGCGCACCTCGGTGTGGCCGCGACCGATCGAGAAGCCCTTGCCCGTGCCGGATTTGCCCCGCGTCGAAGCGCCGCCGGCCACGGGCAGTGCGAACATCGCACCACCGCGCCGGTCGAGGTTGCCGCTGAGGATGTTGACCACGTCGATGAGCCACGAGGTGATCGTGCCGAACTCGGTGGTGGTGGTGCCGATGCGCCCGTAGACGCTGCCACTGGGAGCGGCGCAGAGCTCTCTGGCGACCCGCCGGATGTCGTCCGCGGCGAGGCCCGTGCTCGCCGCCACTGCCTCGGCGGTGAACGGCGCGAGTGCGTCGATCACGTCCTGCAGCCCGCTCAGGTGCGCCGCCACGTGCTCGCCCGGATCGGCCAGGCCCTCTTCGACCATCGTCGTCGCCATCGCGGCCAGGAGCAACGCATCGGTGCCGGGGCGGATCGCCAGCCAGCGGTCGGCCTCCTCGGCGGTGCGACTCCGGCGTGGGTCGACGACCACCAGGGTGCCGCCGCGGGCACGCATCGCCTCGATGCGACCCGGGAAGTCCGGCGCGGTGCAGAGGCTTCCGTTCGACGCATACGGGTTGGCGCCGATGATCACGAGGTAGTCGGTGTGGTCGAGGTCGGGCACGGGCACGCTCACGGGTGTGCCGAAGACGTACCCGGCAGCGACCTGGCGGGGCATCTGGTCGACGGTGGACGCGCTGAAGCGACGGCGGGTGCCGAGTGCGGTCAACAGCGACCGGTTGTAGAGGATCGCCGACAGGCTGTGGGCGCTGGGGTTGCCGAGGTACACGGCCACCGATTCGCGCCCGTGGTCACGGGCGATGGCCGGCAACCGTTCGGCGATCAGATGCCATGCCTCGTCCCACTCCACCTCGACGTGCACGCCGTCGCGGCGAACGAGTGGCTTGCGGAGGCGGTCGGGATCGTCGTGGAGTTGCTTCAGCGTGCTGCCCTTGGGGCAGATGAACCCGTGACTGAAGACATCGGCCTGGTCGCCGCGGATCCGCGTCACCTGGCCGCCCTTCACGGTGATCTCCAACCCGCAGCCGGCCTCGCAGAGCGGGCAGGTGCGGAACGTCGTCCGGTCGGTGTCGTGTTCGGTCCCCATGGGTGGCATCCTCTCACCATGCGCCGCCTTCATCCGCACGCTGATCACGACGTCACGCTGCAGGAGTGCTACGGCGTACCGCGACCTCGGCCCGCCGACCGTCCGTGGGTCGAGCTGTGCATGGTCAGCAGCCTCGACGGGTCCACCGTCGTCGCCGAGAGCTCCCGTGCCTTGTCGAACGCCACCGATCAGGAGCTGCTCCTCACGCTGCGCTCGCTCGTCGACATCGTCCTGGTCGGCGCTGGCACCGTGCGAGCCGAGGGCTACGGTCCACCGCGCACACCGGGTCTGCGAGTGGCGGTGGTCTCGCGATCGGCTGACTTCGACTTCGACGCGCCGCTGTGGACGTCCGGAAGGGCGCTGCTGATCCTGCCCGAGGATGCACCCGAGGTGCCCGTCGAGTCCGTCCGCGCCGGCGTCGGCGAAGTCGACCTGGCTGCCGCCGTCGCCCGACTCGACGCCGATGTCGTGCAGGCGGAGGGCGGGGCGACGCTCAACGGCCTGCTCGCAGCTGCCGACCTGATCGACGAGTTGAACCTCACGCTGTCGCCGCAGATGGCCGGCGGCGACGGGGCCCGGGTCACCAAGGGCGCGCCGCCGCTGGCGCACCGGATGGAGCTGGTCCACATCCTCGAGGACGACGACTTCCTGTTCACCCGGTACGTCCGGGCCCGTTGACGACGCTCCGTCAGGCCATCTGGGCGATGGCCAGCACGGCGTTCGCGTGCACGGCGGCCTCTGCGTCCGACAACGTCGGGCCGAGTTCGACGATGAACGACATCGCGTTCGGCACGCTGAGCCGCACCCAGGTCGCCGCCACGCCCGTGTAGGTCCCCCCGGTGACCGACAGGTACGGGAGGCCGGTGAGCTCGGCGTAGCGCTTGCGCAACGGACCGTCGGAGCGGTTCGACGGCGACACGCGGAACAGATCCTGGTGGTACCACAGGGTGAGCGCCGGCTGGATCCGGTTGGCGAACGCGATGAACGCCTGCGTCTCGGGTTCGCTGGCGGGGCCGGTCCCGCTGTACTCCCACTCCCCCGGCTGGGCGATGGCGGTCCAGTCGTGGGGGAAGTTGCGGTTGAGGTCGACATTGTTGCCGTTGCCGCGTACGTCGTTGGCCAGACCGTCAGGGTTCAACGCGGGCATCAGCCACAGGTCGATGCCGGGTGGCAGGGGCATCACCGACAGCTGATCGAGGATCGCCAGTCCGGCGTGCTCGTCGCCGTGGATCACCCCGACGACGAGGATCACCTTGCCCCCTGCGGTCCCCCGATGGGCAGCCACGATCGGCCGACCCTGGACCGAGGTGCCGATGGTCTCCTCGCCCAGGAAATCGGCGGCCGTCGCGATCGCGGCCAGCGTGGTCGTCGGCGCCGGCTCGGTCGTGGGCGGCGCGGTCGTTGCCGGCGCGGTCGTTGCCGGGGCGGTCGTCGGAGGCGCCGTCGTGGCGGCCTCGGTCGTCGGTGCGGCGGTCACCGGGTTGGTCGTGGTCGACGGCGTGGACGCCGGGAGAGCGGCTCCCGTGGTGCTGCACCCGACCGACCCCGCTGCCACCAGGGCGAGTACGGCGAGCCGTCGCATCAGGAACGCTGCAGCTTCTTGAGCAGCACCAGCTCACGCTGGAAGTCCGCTGCCGCGTCGAAGCCCTTGTACACGCTGGCGAAACGCAGGTAGGCCACCTCGTCGAGGGAGCGGAGGTGATCGAGCACCTCCACGCCGACCTCGGACGACTGGATCTCCGGGCCACGCAGACGCGCGTACTCCTCGATGGCGTCACCGAGCTGGTCGATCTGCTCGCTCGTGACCGGACGTCCCTTGCAGGCGGCGCTGACCCCGGCGACGATCTTCGCCCGATCGAACGGTTCGCGTTGGCCACCGCTCTTCACCACGACCAGTGGCACTTCCTCGAGACGTTCGTAGGTCGTGAAACGCTGGGCGCAGGCCACACACGACCGCCGGCGACGGATCACCGTGCCCTCCTCGGACTCGCGCGAATCGATCACCTTGGTGTCGTCGGCGTGGCATTTCGGGCATCGCATCGGGGCCGAGGCTACTGGCTCACCTCACCGGCACACCGGTCACCCCCGTGGCTCAGGGAAGGCGGACGATCTGCCCGATCTGCAGCCCGACGCCACCGTTGAGCTCCACCAGCGCATCGACATAGGCACTGAGGGAGACCCCGCCGTGGTGCACCGAGGCGATGGACCACATCGTGTCGCCGGCCTGCACCACGTAGGTGGCGGCCGGCGCCGAGGTTGCCAGGCGAACCGCAGGGGCGGAGGCAGGTTCGCCCCCACGGCTCGCCAGGACACTGCCGGCGCTGAGCCACACCACGGCGAGGATGGTGGCGAGCAACAGGGTGACCAGCAGACGCCGACGCACGTACACCTGGGTGGAGGGACGCGCATCGGACAGATGGGTGGGCAGCACGACCGTGTACGACGAAGCTGGGCGTTGCACGACGGGGCGGTGCATGGAGGGACGGGTCAGCGTGGCGACGGAGGACATGGGGTGCATCCTTCAGAAAGGGTGTGACAGAGATTCGGGGCGACGAGCGGATCGAACACGTGTTGCTCGTACGTCTGTTCGTAGTGTCGCAGAACAACTGTTCGACTGTCAACCTCCGACCGAACATTTGTTGCACGAACGGGTGTTTGACCTCGTCGACGAACGCGTGTACGCTGCGGGCATGTCCGTACGACCCGAAAAACTCACCGACCGCCAACGAGGCATCCTCGAGGTCATCGAGAAGAGCATGCGCGATCGGGGCTACCCGCCGAGCGTGCGCGAGATCGGCGAGTCCGTCGGGCTCACCTCACCGTCCACGGTGCACAGCCACCTGGCGTCGCTCCAACGGATGGGGTTCCTCCATCGTGATCCCACCAAGCCCCGCGCCATCGAGGTCATGTGGGATCCTTCCTCCGATGCGGCCATCGAACGTCGCCCCGTGCGTCACGTTCCCCTCGTCGGCGACGTCGCCGCCGGCACCGATGTGCTCGCCCAGGAGAACGTCGAGGAACTGTTCCCCCTCCCCGAGGACTTCACCGGGACAGGCGGCGACCTGTTCATGTTGCGAGTCCGCGGCGACTCGATGATCGACGTCGGCATCATGGACGGCGACTTCGTGGTGGCACGCAGCCAGGAGACCGCGACCAACGGCGACATCGTCATCGCGGGCATCCCCGGCGAGGAGGCCACGGTCAAGACCTACCAGCGCAAGGGCGGCACGGTCACGTTGCTGCCGGCGAACCAGCGGCTGGCACCGATGGTGTTCACGGCCGACGAGGTCCAGATCTTCGGTCGCGTCGTCACCGTCATGCGCCGGCTCTGAGCCCACCCCGACGGGCTGTTGCTCGATGGAGGTCGTCGCTACAAACCTCGGCCGCGTGTACGTCCTCGGCTTCGTCGTCTTCGGATTGTTACTGGTGCGGCATTTCCGCGCCGCCGTGAAGGCAGGTGCATCGACTCGGTTCATGCTCATCGTTCGTCCTGTGATGCTTGGTGCGGCGGCGGTCTGGCCCATCACTCTGGTCTGGGCTTGGCGACGCTTCAGAAGGTGGGGTGCGAGAAGTGCGTGGGACCTTGTCGCTGCCCTGTCGGATCGGTAGTCCAGATCTGCCGAGACGCGTGACTGGACACGTCGCTCCACTTCGGGCGATGCGAGCGGTTGCGCTGCAAGGCGATCGTCCTGATGTCTCGCCTTCTACTGTGAGTCAATGGGTCTTCGTTTCGAATGGCGGGGCGCGTTCGCCAATGCAGAGGTCAACGAACTCCACGCGGCGGCATTCGCCACACGGGTGTACAGCGCGGACGAGTGGAACTGGGTCGAGCTCACGGCCCGGCACAGCCTCGGCTGGGTGGTCGCCCGAGATGGAAAACGGCTCGTGGGGTTCGTGAATGTGATCTGGGACGGGTTGGTGCACGCCTGGGTCCAGGACACCATGGTCGATCCTCGAGACCATCGACGCGGGATCGGCACACAGCTCGTGGCCGAAGCCGTGGCAGCTGCTCGTCAGGCGGGCTGCGAGTGGCTTCACGTCGACTTCGACGACGACCTTCGAGGCTTCTACTACGACGCATGCGGCTTCACCCCGACCAACGCCGGTCTCATCGCGCTCCAGTGACCCCCATCGTGCACCGCTCGTCCTGCCGATCTGGGCGACCCGCGCAACTCGCTTGATGACGGCCAGTTGTCCGGACGACGATTGGAAGGTGCTGTCGCCCCCAGACCATGACGACTTCGATGCGTGGGTGACGCAGTTGGCCGATCCGGTGCGCGCGCAGCGTGCGTACTGGCACCTCGTGCTGAGTGGCAGGGTGGCGTTGCCGGCGGTGCGGCTCGGTCTCACCTCATCGAGCCACGACGTCCGCCGTCTCTGCACGAAGGCCCTGGACCATCTCGTCGATACCGACTCGTTACAGACTCTCGTCTCGATGCTCGACGATCCAGACCCAGGTGTTCGTATCGAGGCGCTCCACGCGCTCGCTTGCGACCGGTGCAAGGACAACGAGTGCCGCCCAGACGCTGCCGATGTTCTCGGCCCGTCGATCCGGTTGTTGCTCGCCGACTCCGACGCTCACGTACGGGCCTATGCCTGCGAGGTCGTCGGTCGATGGGTGCACCACGATGACGATGCGGCCGCCGCGCTGACGGTGGCGCGAGATGCCGACCCGTCGAGCGCGGTGCGGAAGAAGGCAAGCTGGTACGCGCCTGGAGGGACGATCTTCTTGAAGTCGAGGCCCACTCAGAGGTGACTCGGATCTGCCGTTCCGTGTGATGCGACGACGGGCTGCTTGCCACCCAGAACGACTGCAGCGGTGACGCCGAGCGCCAAGGCCACGAGCCGCTGAATCAGCGGAGTGGCGGCCGGCCGGTGGTGACGAAGTCGATGGATTCGGAGACGGATGTGGCCACGAATCGTTCCATTCGTGGCGCTGCGATGAATCGTGCCGCGCCAGCGAGTGGCAGGATCGAACCGGTGTTCCGTGCTTCGTCGGCTGCGGCATGGGCCGTCTTGACGAGGTGTGCGACCACGATGAATGCTCCGGAGCGGTCGTCGAACGCAGCACGTATGAGGGCGGCGTGGATCTCGTCGACGGTGCCGGCGAGCGCTGCGGCATCTGCGGATCGGGATCGAAGTGTCGGACGGCCGTGCAGAACGTCGCCGGCTGTTGGCGTCGACGTCGGCGTGGTGTAGCCGCCGTGGCGGCGTTCGGATCGGCCGCTGTCGTGGGCGAGCCACGCCGTCTGTGAGATGCGCAAGATCGCGGCGGCGTGCGATCGCCGGATCAACTCGCCAGGCCGACCTCGGCGTTCGAGTACCTGAGGACTTGCGTGATGACCAGGCCACCCGAAGGGTTCCACGTGGTCGAACTCCACAGCGACGGATTGGCGGAGCAGCCGATGCGAGGCTGCGAGCGAGACCGCATCCAACGAGCCCCTCGACGTCCGCCCCGGCGCTCACGGCAGCGATACAGGCATTGATCGGTGCGTCCTGCTCGTCGAGCAACGTGGCGATCAGGTTGTCGGGCCGCCATCTCCGGTCGACGCGGCGGTCAGCTGCGGTGACATCGCGCCCAGGTCGGCCTCGGCGATCGGTCGCTGCGCCATTGCACGAGCCGTAGCGTGGAGATGTCTGTGCTTCGCCGGCACAGTCCCGTACGCGCAGGTGGCGGGGCACACGGTGCGCGAGGACATCGGATCGCGTGCCCGATGCACAGACGCAACTGCCGCCCCGAGTATTGCTCGAACACGGCCCCGGGTGCAGATCGCTTGACCGTGTCCGACGTCCGTGTAGCGATTTCATAGGCCCCCAATGCGGCGTTGCCCCGATCGAAACTTACCTGACCGGGCAGCGCTGAACTGCCGCGGGGTGCGCTTGACAACAGACTCACGGCACCGGGCGTCTGCCGCCTTGCTTCCTGCCCGTCTGAGCGTGCCTCAGCGGCAACCTGGCTACGTCGGCGCGCATGGAAGGCCGTATGAAGTGCCCCCAGTATGGCGGAGTCTGGCGCAAGCGGAACTCGCGGGTGCGCGATCGCGGGCTGGTTTCTGCGACTGCCGGTGAGTGCCTGCACGATGGCAGGACGCGATCGTCATCGGCTCGGGCCTCGGCGATGGCGAGACAGTCGGCGCGGCATCGCGGCCGTGTGTCGGTCATGCGGTAGTCGCCTTCCAGCCGACGAGTGGACAATCCGGCAGCGATCAGCTGGTCCGCTGTTTGCGTGCGCGCTGGCGCATCACGCCGTGGGTGATCGGAGACGCTGGCCCAGGGCAGTCGCGCTCGTGCCGAGCGGAGAGTTCGTGAGCCTGCGACCGCTGTCGAACGAGGTTCGATCGGACGTTGGCTCGACCTCGAACGGCTGGCATCGGCTGACGTGGCGAGTGCTGGAGCAGATGCACTGTCCGTCCGCGTCGTCTGCGTGTCCGGGCGATTTTGGCCTCAGCCGCGTCGCTCAGTTCTTCCGCTTCTGCCATGTCGATGCCACCGGCCCTCCCGATGAAGGCGGCCACACCACCACACACATGGTCCGACACTATGAGTGGTTGAACCTGTCACCGAAGACCGAAACTGTTCGGTTCGAGAGGTCGGTGCCGCACCTGACACCGGTGCAAGCCATCACGGTGACCGGCTCTCGAGCCGAGCGACCGCGTGCTCTAGCATGCCGAACGCGTTCGTCTTTGGCCACGCCCGCGCCTTCATCTGTCAGAGGGGCACCTGTCGCGAATTGCAGCGCGAGTAGCCGCAGAGCTGCCGCTGTGCGCTCTCTGCCGGGCGAAATGGGAGACACGCCCGTCAGGGCTGAGGCGCTCCCCAACCGCCACCCGGCGCGGCCGGTGGTGGTGGCGGAGGTGGCGGAGGCGGACTGGGCGGTGAGGCCACGGTCGGCGGCGACGGGTAGACCGGCGCTGCTGCGGGCGCCACGTAGTCGGGCATCGTCGCGGGCGGCTGTGGCGCCCACGGGAGGCCGTTGGGCGCCGGTGTCGACGGGCCGCGGCGCTTGCGAAGCCCGAGCACGACGAGGATCGCTCCGATCACCAACCCCGCGAGTGCCACGCCTCCCCCGAGTGCCTGCAGCGTGCCGCTGTCGGTCTCGGGGTCGCCGCCCACGGCGATGGCGAAGTCGGTGTCGTCGCTCGCCACGGTGAGCCGGTAGGTGCCCGGCCGGTCGATCTTGACCTGTTCGATCGCCTGGCCCTTGAAGTCCTTCGTGGAGTACGAGTACGCGTCGCTCTTGGTCATCGAGACCTCGTCGTCGTTGTCGTCGGTCATCGTCAGCGTCACCCGCGGGAGATCGTCGTCGCCGCGGTCATAGGCCGCGCCGTTCCCTTCGCAGTCACCGCCGACATCGAGCGCGGTTCCCTTGGTCTCGACGAACAGGGTGAACGTCGCTCGTTTCTCGAACTCCAGCGTGGTGGTGCAGCCGACGGGAGCGCGAGCGAAGCCCGCCACCGTGTCGTTCTTCGCACCGTCGGCCCTGCCGACGATGACACCGCCCGCGATGAGACCGGCGAGCGCCACGGCGATCCCCCCGAACAGCAGCGGCTTGCGTCGACCGGCGGGCGCAGGGGCAGGCTCAGGGGCGGGCGCGTAGGTCGGGGCCATGGGCGGTTGCGGTTGGTACGACATCACTGCACCCCCAGTCGCGAGGCGACCAACTCGATTCGGTCGTCTGGTTGTACCACGGCGGCCCGCACGTTCTGCGCACCACCTGCCCCGTAGAAGTCACCGGGGCTGACCAGGGCTCCTCCGTCGCGGGCCAACTGTTCGGCGAACTCCCATCCGTCATGAGCATCGAACCACAGATAGAAGCTGCCCGCGGGCATCGCGATCTCGAGGCCCGACCAAGCCGAGAGCACCGCTGCCAAGCGCTCCAACCGGTGGCGATAACGATCTCGCTGGGCGACCACGTGCGCGTCGTCGGCCAGCGCCACCGCACCGGCGGCCTGCGCCGGCCCTGGCACCAGCATTCCGACGTGCTTGCGAACCTCCTTGAGGTAGGAGACGAGCTCCTGGTCGCCCACGTAGAAGCCGACCCGAAGTCCGGCGAGGTTCGACCGCTTGGAGAGCGAATGCACGGCGACCACTCCGTCGGTGCCGGTCTCCAGGATCGTGCGCGGCGGACCGTCCCAGGTGAACTCGACGTAGCACTCGTCGCTGAACACCGGGACATCGTTGGCCCGACCCCATGCCGCTGCCGCGTCGAGGTCGCTCAGCGCCCCGGTCGGGTTCGACGGGCTGTTGACCCACAACATCAGTGCCCTCGCCGTGTCGGCAGGATCGATCGACGACAGGTCGATGGAACCGTCGGCTGCCGCCGGCACGGCGACTGGTCGGCACCCGGCGAGGACCGCTCCCATCTCGTAGGTGGGGTAGGCCACGGCCGGGTAGAGCACCGTGTCACGCGACGGAGTCCGCAGCTTCAGGTACTGCGGTGTGGTGGCCACGAACTCCTTGGTGCCCACGCATGCAGCGATCTGCGACAGCGCCGCGTCGACGCCGAACCGGCGGTGGAGCCAGTCGCGGATCGCGCTGCGCAGTGGCTCGGTGCCGATGGACGGCGGGTAGCCGCGCTCGCTGTTGCTGCTCGACAGCGCCGCGATCACCTCGGGCGGCGGCGGGTCGCACGGCGTCCCGATCGACAGGTCGACCAACCCGCCGGGCAGCGCCGCGCCCAATGGCGCGAACCGATCGAGGCGGTCGTAGGGGTACGGCGGAGGGACGAAGCCGGCAGGATCCTTCATGACCTCACCATCCTGCCTGATGCGGCGACCTCAGGCCGAGTGCGCCACGAACTCCGCGAGGCGTCCGGCGGACGCGTCGGACAGGCGGGCTCGCACGTGGATGCCGTCGTCCTCGTGGGCGGTGGCGATGACCTCGCCCTCGCGATGGATCGAGGCCAGGATGTCGCCGCGCTCGTAGGGCACGACGAGCTGCACCACCCGGTCGATCGACCGCAGGCGGTCGGCGAGGACCTGGAGGAACTGGTCGATCCCTTCGCCGGTACGGGCGCTGATCGCGACCGATCCCTGGAACCGATGCACCAGTTCTTCGGCGACGTCGGGTCGGGCATCGGCCTTGTTGAACACCAGCAGCTCGGGCACCTGGAGGGCGTCGATCTCGCCGAGCACCTCTCGCACGGCGGCGATCTGACCGTCGGGGTCGGGGGCCGCGCAGTCGACCACGTGGATCAGGAAGTCGGCGGAGCTGGCCACTTCGAGTGTGCTCTTGAACGACTCGACCAGACCGTGAGGCAGGCGACGCACGAAGCCGACCGTGTCGGTGAGCAGCACCGGCTCGCCGCCGGGCAACGACAGGCGCCGTGTCGTCGGATCGAGTGTGGCGAACAGGCGGTCCTCCACGAGCACACCGGCATGCGTGAGCCGGTTGAGCAGCGTGGACTTCCCGGCGTTGGTGTAGCCGACGATGGTGACCGCACCGAGCCCGCTGCGGTTGCGGCCCTTGCTCTGCAGATGTCGGTTCGTGTGCAGGTCCTTGAGATCGCTCTCCAGCTTGGTGATGCGGCGCTTGATCCGCCGGCGGTCGACTTCGAGCTTGGTCTCACCACTACCGAAGCGGCCGCCGATGCTGCCTCGCTGCTGCGACATCCGCGCCGTGGCGCCGCGCCGCAAACGTGGGAGCCGGTAACGCAACAGTGCCAGTTCGACCTGGGCCTTGCCCTCCAGCGTGTGGGCGTTCTGGGCGAAGATGTCGAGGATGACCGCGGTGCGGTCGAGCGCCGTGCGGCCGAGCATCTTCTCCAGGTTGTACTGCTGGGCCGGCGCCAGTTCGTTGTCGAACACGACGGTGTCGGCGTCGACGGCGAGGCAGATGTCGCGGAGCTCCTGGGCTTTGCCCTTGCCGATGTACCAGGTGTGGTCGGGGGCGTCGCGACGCTGGACGACACGGGCGACGACATCGGCACCGGCAGTGTCGATCAGCAGGGCCAGTTCGTCGAGCCCGGCGTCGGTGTCGTCGTCGGTGTGACCGGGCAGTGTGACTCCCACGATGACGATCTGCTCACGCTTGGTGCGCTCGATGAGCGTCGCGCCGAGTGCCTCGTTGTAGGGAGTGTTCATGCCTGGCCTTTCTGCACCGGTCAGACCTCGACGGTGACGGCGGCGACGAATTGCGCCGGACCGATCAGCGTGGCCCGCCCGGTGGCGGGGTGGTGCAGACGTACCCTTGCATCTCCGCCGTCCATGTGCACGAGGATTTCGTCCGCGCCAGAGGGCACGAGGCCCCATTGGCTCGCCGCCCACGCGGCGGCGCAGGCACCCGTCCCACATGCCTCGGTGATCCCGGCGCCGCGTTCGTGCACGCGCATCGTGATCGCGTGGGGCTCCGGACCGGGCTCGATGATCTCCAGATTGACGTACGGCACGATCTGGCCGAGGCCGAGCAGATCGACCACCGCCACCTCCTCCACACCCACCACCGAGTGCGGGTTGCCGACGCTGAGGTGCGACACCGGACGCAACGGGTCGGCACCGATGCGATGCCAGTCGGCCGGCTCCTCGATGGGCCCGACATCGCCCATGTCGACCGCGGCGTGCACGATCGAAGGGTCGCCGGTGGCCGACAGCGTGACGAGCCGCTCGCCGGCATCGGTGAGGATGCGTTGCGGCGACAGATCGCCGCGTCGCGTGGCCAGCGCCTGGGCGAAGCAGCGAATGCCGTTGCCGCTCATCTCCGCCCGTGATCCGTCGGCGTTGT
Organism: uncultured Acidimicrobiaceae bacterium; assembly: GCA_963720695.1. Lineage (GTDB taxonomy): Bacteria > Actinomycetota > Acidimicrobiia > Acidimicrobiales > Ilumatobacteraceae > UBA668. Next base: position 618,077 of record CAVRGG010000001.1, on the reverse strand, counting down.
ACAGCCACATCTGTGCCGCATAACCCTCGGCGCTCTCCCCCACGAGCAGACCGTCCGCACCGACACCGCGGCGACGGTCGCACAGCCGGCGAGCCAGCGCGGGCAGATCGGCGACGTGCGGATGGAACACGACGAGGAAGTCGTTGCCGAGTCCGTGATGTTTGGTGAGCGAGAGTTGCGTCATGTGTCGGCCATGTCGGTCAGGACCGGCAGCGCCTCGGCCACCGGATCGTCGTCGATGGTGACCCAGCGTATGCGGGGGTCACGGCGGAACCATCGTTCCTGTCGGACCGCGAACTGACGGGTGCGTACGATGATCGACTCGACAGCGTCGTCGAGCGAGCACTCCCCTCTCAGGTGCTCGATCAGTTCCTTGTAACCGAGCGCCTGACGTGCCGTCCGCGACAGACCCTCGGGCTCCCCGAGCAGCGCTTCGACTTCGGCCAGCAGCCCGGCCTCCATCATCCGATGCACCCGACCGGCGATCCGTTCGGCGAGCAGCGACCGCGGCCACCGCAAGCCCACCTGGACGAACGGGACGTCCGGATAGGTGGCGAGACCGGGCCCGAAGGAGCTGAAGGGTCGCCCACTGCCGATGGTGACCTCCAAGGCACGCACCACACGACGACCGTTCGAGGGCTCCATCCGATCGGCGGCGACCGGGTCGAGCCGGGCCAACTCGGCATGCAGCGCCTCGGTGCCCTCCATCTGCATTCGAGCCTCGAGGTCGGTGCGCACCTGCGGCCAGCGTCCGGGGATGTCCATCGGATCGGTGAGGCCGCGCAGGTACAGACCCGTGCCGGCGACCAGGAGCGGCCGAGCCCCTCGCGCTGCCATGTCGGCGAGCGAGCCGTTCGCCGCGAGGAGATAGTCGGCGAGCGTCGAATCCGTGCTCGGCTCGGCCAGATCGATCCCGTGATGGACGACGCGCTGCTGGTCGGCGGGCGAGGGCTTGGCCGTGCCGATGTCCATCCGCCGGTACACCTGCATCGCGTCGACGGCGAGGATCTCCGTGCCCGAATGCGCAGCGGCGAACGCCATTGCCAGGTCGCTCTTTCCGGACGCAGTGGGCCCGAGGACGACGAGCGGCGTGGTCACCCGGCGAGCACGGGAATGCGGCGGCGGTGCGTGGGCTCGGCGATCAGTTCCACGAACCGGCCCATGAGGTGATGCGGCGCGGCCGACACGACCTCGACGGTCGCATACGAACCGACGCGCAGCGCGGTGGTGGCCGGGAAGTGGACGAGCTTGTTCTGGCGCGTGCGGCCGCTCGTGACGGACGGGTCCTTCTTGCTCGGGCCCTCGACGATCACTTCCTCGATGCGGCCCACCCGGGCCAGATGCTTGGCGAGGGCGCTCCGCTCGACCACGATCCGCAGGCGTTGGAAGCGCTCCCCCGCCACTGCGGGGTCGACGAAGTCGTCGACCATCTCGGCGGCCTCCGTGCCCGCACGAGGCGAGAACAAGAAGGTGTAGGCGTAGTCGTACTCGGCAGCGGCCGCGACCTCGAGCGTGCCCTGGAAGTCGGCCTCGGTCTCGCCCGGGAAGCCGACGATGATGTCGGTGCTGACCGCGAGGTCGTCGACCGCTGCACGCGCCTGGGCCAACCGCTCCAGATAGCGCTCCGCGGTGTAGCCACGATGCATCACGGCGAGCAGGCGATCGCTCCCGGACTGCAACGGATAGTGCAGGTGCTCGCACACGGCCGCCGTGCCCGCCATCGCCGCGAAGGTGTCGGCCCGCATGTCCTTGGGATGCGGGCTGGTGAAACGCACCCGACGGATGCCCGGGACTGCCCCCACCTCGGCGAGCAACTCGGCGAACAGCGGACGCAGGCGAGCATCGCGGTCGCCCTGCTGGCGTGCGGCCAGTTGCAGGTCCCGGCCGTAGCTGTTGACGTTCTGGCCGAGCAGCGTGACCTCGGTGACACCGGCTGCCGCGAGCGACCGCACCTCGTCGACGATGTCGGCGAACGGCCGGCTGAGCTCGACGCCGCGCACGGAAGGGACGATGCAGAAGGCGCAGTTGTTGTCGCACCCGATCTGGATGGTGACCCACGCGTTGTACGACGTGTCGCGACGCACCGGCAGCGCACTCGGAAACAGCGCGTGATCGTCGATGACGGCCTCGTCGAAGATCTCGGTGATCTGACCGTGCTGCTGCGCGTGATGTACGAGCTCGGCGGTGCGGTGCACGTTGTGGGTGCCGAGCACCACGTCGACCCAGGGAGCCTTCTGACCGACCAGGTCGCGGTCCTTCTGGGCCAGGCATCCGGCCACCACGATCTGGCGACCTTCGGCCTGCTCCTTCCACTGCTTCAACCAGCCGAGGCTGCCGTAGAGCTTGTTGTCGGCGTTCTCGCGGATGCAGCAGGTGTTGAGGACCACCACGTCGGCCTCGGCCTCGGAGGCGACCTCGACCATGCCGTCGGCCTCGAGCAGGCCGGCGATGCGCTCGGAGTCGTGTTCGTTCATCTGACACCCGAAGGTGTGCACGACGTAGCTGCGGGCCATGGCCGATCAGGCTACCTGGGCCCTGGTGGGCTCAATCGGGGAGTTCGCCCGAGCCGTCCGCGCGCAACGGCAGGTACGGGTTGTGTGCGATCTCCCACAGATGACCGTCGGGGTCGGCGACATAGGAGGAGTAGCCGCCCCATTCGGTGGCCTCGGGCTGATGCATCGGCTCGGCCCCGGCGGCGACCCAGCGAGCGAACTCCGCGTCGACCGCATCGCTCGAGGGGAGATTCATGGCGACCGTGACGCCGCGAAAGCCGAAGCCCTCTGCCGAGACCTTGGCGTCGGCGGCCAAGGGCTCACGCCCGAAGACGGCGAGCACGACGGCCCCGGCCTGGAAGAACGTGATCTCGTCCTGCGAGGCGCTGGACCGATGAAAGCCCAGCGCCTCGTAGAAGGCCGTGGAGGCCGCCACATCTCGCACCCCGAGGGTGATGATGGTGACGTGAGCGGCCATCAGAGGTCGATCGGCTGCTCGTCGGACTCGGTGAACGTCGGCGTCTCGGCGTCCCCGCCGATACCGGCCTGGACCCGCACCTTCTCGGAGACCTCGACCATGATCTCGGGGTTCTCGGAGAGGAAGTTCTTCGCGTTCTCGCGTCCCTGACCGAGTTGCTCACCTTCGTAGGTGAACCAGGCGCCCGACTTCTTGATGATGCCCATGTCGACCGCCATGTCGAGCAGCGAGCCCTCACGGCTGATGCCCTTGCCGTACATGATGTCGAACTCGGCCTGGCGGAACGGCGGCGCCACCTTGTTCTTGACGACCTTGACCCGGGTGCGGTTGCCGACGATCTCGGCGCCGTCCTTGATGCTCTCGATCCGGCGGATGTCGAGCCGGACCGACGAGTAGAACTTCAGCGCCCGCCCGCCGGGGGTGGTCTCGGGCGAACCGAACATGACGCCGATCTTCTCGCGCAGCTGGTTGATGAAGATCATGATGGTGTTGGTGCGGTTGAGGTTGGCGGTGAGCTTGCGCAACGCCTGGCTCATCAAGCGGGCCTGGAGACCGACGTGCGTGTCGCCCATCTCGCCCTCGATCTCGGCGCGAGGCGTGAGGGCCGCCACCGAGTCGATGACGACGACATCGAGCGCACCGGACCGCACGAGCATGTCGGCGATCTCGAGTGCCTGCTCGCCGGTGTCGGGCTGGCTGATGAGCAGCTGGTCGATGTCGACCCCGATGGCTCGTGCGTACACAGGGTCCATCGCGTGCTCTGCGTCGATGTAGGCGCAGATGCCACCGTTGCGCTGGGCCTCGGCCACCACGTGCATGGCCAGGGTGGACTTACCGGAGGACTCCGGACCGAAGATCTCCACGACACGGCCGCGGGGCAGACCCCCGACGCCGAGCGCCACGTCGAGTGCGAGGGCACCGGTCTGGATGGCTTCGATGGCCATCGACCCCTTCTCGCCCATCCGCATGATGGACCCCTTGCCGAACTGCTTGTCGATGGCCGCCAATGCGACGTCGAGGGCCTTGTCGCGATCGTTGCTCACTGTTGCTCCGTTTCCTGCCTTGCGGCTGCGATGCCTTGCGGCTTCCTGTGGGAGGCCGGCGGCCTCGATGTGAGCACCGTACGAAAGGGGTGTGACAGGGTGACCCGGAGGCGGATGTCGTGCCCCGAACCGCAGGTGCGTGTTCGAACGACATCACTGTAACTACGAACAGTCGTTCGATCAAGCATCCCCGGCAGGAATCGCGACGGGAGGCTGCGCGACGGCCGCATCGGCCTCGGCGAGTTCGTCGTCGGTGGGCTTGTGCGACGCCAGATCGAAGGCCAGCCAGAGCGTGTAGGTGAACGGGTACGCCAGCAACGGAAGGACGATCGCACCGGCGATCATGCCGACGGTGAGTGCCACCGCCGGGTAGTCGGGAGCCAGGGCGATGAACGCCACGATCATCGACACCGACAGCGTGAAGAAGGTGAAGACGGTGTTGAGCGTGATCGGACCCAACTCGAACCCGTGCTCGCGGTGCCACTTGATGCCACATGTCCGGCAGCGCTCGTAACGGCCCAGCCAGTGACGGATGAAGGTGCGGCGACTCCCGCAGCGGGGACATTTGAGCACCGCCGCACGTCGAAACATCTTGGCAGTCGAGGGCATGGCACGATCCATACCCCCCATGGTATAGAACGCGGGGCGGTTGTCTGCCAGTCTGTGCGCCGTGCGTCGAACTCTCGCCGGCCTGCTGTTCGGCCTCGCCTATGCCTGTGCCAGTTTGACGATCGCCGGATTCGTCCTGCAACGAACGGCGTTCAGCCCTTCGAACTCAGCCGACGCGGCAGATGTGGTCCTCGGCGACAGCGCCATCAAGGCCGAGCTCGTCAACGTGATCGCCGACGCGGTCTCGGCAGACCTGTCGCCGCTGGATCCCACGAACCCCGCTCTGCAACAGGCGGCGATCGCGCGCTCGGGTCGACCAGATCGCGAGCACCAAGCCGGGCGCAGACCTGCTCGCACAGGTGATCCACGACGCACACGCCCACCTCATCGGCGAGCAGAAGACGCCCGTGGTCATCACCGGGCAGCAGTTGGTCGATGCGACACAGATGCAGGCTGCGGCCGCGGTCCCGCCCGTCACGATTCCCGTCCCGAAGGTCACCGTGCTCGACATCGTCCGTCAAGCACTCAAGTGGTTGCTGCCGATCGCGGCGATCGCGACCCTCGTGCTCATCGCCATCGGGTTCTTCGCACACCCCGAGAAGTCGGCGCTGCTCAAGAGCCTCGGTCTCGGCATGCTGCTGCTCGCGTTGCTCGTGTTGCTCCTGGGCTACGTCGTCCCGAAGTTCTTGGTGCCCGCGCTGAGCGACAGCGTGTGGGCAGGACTCCCCGCGCGTCTCGCGGACGACTCCCTCGGACTCCTGATCGGCCTCGAGTTGTTGTTGGTCGGCGGTGGACTCGGGTTGCTCGCCGGCACCGGCATGATGCGTCGCCGCCAACGCTGGAGCACACCGGTGAGCACCTATCGCTACAACGAGGAGCGTCGCTGGAGCTGAGCGCCGCCGACGCGCCTGCTCAGGCCGTGAGCTCGGCCACGAACTCCGCGAACACGTCGGCGTAGCGCATGGCGTCCTCGGTCGTGTGCATCATCGAGATGAGCCACTGCTCGTCGAGACCCGGCGGCAGCAGCACTCCGCGGTTGATCCCGTGCATCCACTGCGCGAATGCGAGGTCGAAGTCGGTGGCCTTGTAGTCGCGGTAGTTCTTGATCGGCTCGGGCGCCCACGTGACGCAGCCCTTCGCCCCGAACTGCACGGTGTGCGCGGGCAGCGCCGCCTCGTCGATGGTGGCCTGGCACGCGTTGATCAGACGGCCGTTCAGATCGACGACCGCCTGCATCGCATCGGGCGTACACACCTCCACCAGCACCGCCCTGGCCGCAGCCATGCACAGCGGGTTGCCGTTGTACGTGCCCAGGTGGAGCACCTTTCCGGCCGTGATCTGGTCCATGCACTCCTGGGTGCCACCGAACGCACCGAGCGGCAGGCCGCCTCCGATGCTCTTCGCCAGGCACACGAGGTCGGGCTGGACACCGAGCTGGGTGGTGGCGCCGCCATACCCGGCGGTGATGCCGGTCTTGACCTCGTCGAAGATCAGCATCGTGCCGTACTTGCGGGTGATGGCGCGCACTGCCTCGAGGTAGCCGGGCTGAGGCATGCAGATGCCGATGTTCTCCATCACCGGCTCGACGATGAACGCCGCGACGTCGCCGTCGGCCAGGGCCCGCTCCAGCGCGGCAGCGTCGTTGTACGGCACCACCTTGGTGTCGGCCATCACGGCCGGGGTGATGCCCGCCGTCGCCGCGATCGGAGTGGGGTTGTCCGCGGGACCGGCGAGGTCGAGCGGCGGCTTCATCGAGATCATCACCTCGTCGTGGTGGCCGTGATAGCCGCCCTCCACCTTCACGATCTTGTGGCGACCGGTGATCCCTCGCGCGACGCGGATGGCGTCCATCGTGGCTTCCGTGCCCGAGTTGGTGAAGCGCCACATCGGCAGCTTGTAGCGCTCGGCGAGGAGCTCGGCGACCTCCGCGTTCATCTCGCACGGGGTGACGTACAGCGTGCCGTCGTCGAGTTGGCGCTCGACCGCGGCACGTACGGCGGGATGGCAATGACCGGCGAACAGCGCGCCGTAGCCCATGTCGTAGTCGATGTAGCGGTTGCCGTCGACGTCCTCCATCCAGGCCGCCTGCGCCCGTCGCACCACGATCGGGTGCGGGTCGTAGGCCTGGAAGCTGGACGGCACGCCCAGCGGCAGGACCTTGCGGGCCCGGTCGGTCGCCTTCTGGGAACCCACCGTTCGCTGCATGTAGGTGCGCAGTTCGCGCTGGGTGATGGCCTTTGCCCGTTCGGCAAGTTCACGCGTGGGAATACTTTCCGTTGCGCTCATACTCGTCTCCTCCGGATTTCGTTCCCGAGAGCCTAGCTCACCACGGAATCCGTTGTGAACGAGCGTTGGTGCGACACCCGCATCGCGGCTGGTGGCGCACGAAACGGTGGTGGAAATCCTCGTTGGGTATGGCACACTACGTGCCCTACATGGTGGCCGTAGCTCAGTTGGTAGAGCATCAGTTTGTGGTACTGAGGGTCGCGGGTTCGAGCCCCGTCGGTCACCCCAAGGCAGCAGTTGGGTGACACGTTCGCGTGCCCCCTACACTGCTCGCCACTGCGCCTCTAGCTCAACGGCAGAGCAACGGACTCTTAATCCGCAGGTTCTGGGTTCGAAACCCAGGGGGCGCACAGAGAAGGAGCAGGTCGGAGCCATATTCTGACCTGCTCCTTGCTTTTCGGACTACCGTCGTACCGCGAATCTGCCGCGAAGGGATGGTTCCAAATGGGCACGATGCGTGAGCGCACTCCGGGCACCTGGGAGCTGGTCGTGTCGGCGGGCCTCGACCCGGCGACCGGTCGCTACCGGCGCGTGATCCGCCGGATCAAGACCACGTCGAAGCGCGAGGCGAAGGCGGCGCTCGCCGAGTTGGAGACCGCCGTCGCGGTGGGCCGGGTGTCGTCGGACGACCCGACGCTGGGCCAACTGCTGGAGCGGTGGCTGGAACACATCACGGGTCTCGGGAGGGCCGACACGACGCTGTACCACTACCGCCAGTACGTCGACCGTGAGATCGGTCCAGTCCTCGGATCGATCCGCCTGTCGAAGCTCACCGCACTCGACATCGACCGCTTCTACACCAAGCTCCGCAAGCGAGGCCTCGCGCCGGCGACGATCCGCCAGATCCACGCGATCCTGCGCGCCTCACTGAACCAAGCGGAACGGTGGGGACTCGTGCAGCGCAACGTCGCCAAGCTCGCCTCTGCCCCATCGCAGCCGCAGCGCGAGCAGCACCCGCCCACCATCGACGAGGTGCGCTCGTTGATGACGGCTTCCGCTCGCCTGAACCCGATGTTCGGGTTGTACATCCGCGTCATGGTCGCCACGGGAGCACGCCGTGCCGAGGTCTGCGCGCTTCGATGGACGGATGTCGACTTCACGGCCGGCACCTTGAACGTGTCACGCAGCTACACCGTGCTGCCCGGCATCCGCGCTGATCGGCCGACGAAGACGAGATCGGCACGAAGCGTCGTGCTCGATCCGGCAACCTTGGCCGAGCTCGCCACAGCATGGTCAGCCGTCGAGCGACTCATGGCGTCCTGCGGTCTGGACGTCGAGCAGCGCAGAGCCGGCTACGTGTTCAGCGCCGATCCGGCGGGGCGGACAGCGTGGAGGCCCGACACGGCCAACTCGTGGTGGGCCAAGGCACGCAGAGAGGCGGCCGTCGCTCCCTCGATCCGACTTCACGACCTCCGCCACTTCCAGGCAACCCAGCTGCTGGATGCCGGCGTGCCGGTGCCGACCGTGGCCGCACGCTTGGGACACGCCGACGGCACCACGACGATGAAGATCTATGCCCACCGCACCCGCCGCGCCGACCAGCAGGCGGCCGACGTCGTCGGCAACCTGTTGAGCGACGGCCGACGCGACCCATCGGGCTGAGGCTTCACCAAGCAGACCCTTGACGAGAAACCGTCGCCCGTCTCGCCACACGGAAGTCGGCGATCGCTTCGAGACCCCCATCCAGCCCAGGTGTCATTCGGTGTTGCCCTGTGTTGCCCTCTCCCACTGGATTTCGCGTCGGTCCATTGGCAGATCGATTGGCAATGTGAGGCCACACGCTGGCCGCTGCGACGCCGTCGAGCTCGTTCACCATCCGGGTGATTATCTGTGCATGAACCCCGCCCGTGCGTCGTCGCTCACCCGCAGCCCGCTGATGCGGCAGACTGGGGACATGACAGCGGACGCACTCGCCCTCATCTCGGTCGATCCACTCGTGTGTCACGGCCAGGCATGCCTGAAGGGGACGCGCATTCCGGTCAGCATCGTGCTCGATTGCCTCTCCGACGGGATGACGGCGGAGCAGATCATCGAGCAGTACCCGTCGCTCTCGATCGCGTCGATCCGGGCAGCAGCCGCCTACGGCGCCGAATTGGCGCGGGAGGAACTCCTCCCGCTCACGGGTGATCGTTGACGATCAAGCTCGACGAGAACATCCCGGGCGCGGTGGCCGGCGCGCTTCGTTCCCGCGGCCACGATGTCGACACTGTGCTCGAGGAATCGCTCGGCGGTCGGGACGATCCCACGGTCCTGAGCGCCGCCATCGACGAAGGGCGCCTGCTGCTCACTCTGGATCGCGGCTTCGGCGACGTGCGCGCCTATCCGCCGGGCACGCATCCGGGCATCATCGTGTTGAGGCCAGATGACCAGCGCGTGCCGAGCGTGGTCGCCATGGTGGAGACGCTCGTGGACCACCACGACATCGAAGGCCATGCGGGCTGCATCACCGTCGTTCAGCGCAACGTGCTGCGGGTGCGTCGCCCCGAGGCGAGATGAGGGAGCTCATCCCTAGGTGGCTCGAACATCTCGCGCTCGGCGGTCACTGAGCCCGCTGGTCATGGGACGCGCAGGATGGTTGCGGGGTCTTGGTATGCGCCGAAGAGGCCTCCTGGTAGGGCTGCGGCGGTGGCGGTGATCGCGACGAATGTGGCGGCGGAGAGTGGTAGGGCGGCGGCGAGGTCGGCGTGTCGGCTTGCGAGGATGGCGGCAGCGGTGACGGTGCCCAGCGTTGCTCCGACGGTGGAGAGGATCGCGGATTCGGTGACGAGTGTCGCGAGCACTTGGCTGCGGGTGGCGCCGAGTGCTCGGCGGCGGGCGATTTCGCGGCGTTGGGTGAGGGCGTTGATGGCGGTGACGACCGCTTGGATCGCTGCGCCGATAGCGGTAAGCGCGAGCGCTGTGCTTCGGATGGATCGTCGGCCTGCGCTGGCGACGGTGGCTTCGATGTCGGCAAGGCGCGGGTCGTATTCGACGTTGTAGTCGCTGGGTAGGCGATCGGAGAAGATGACCGGCAAGGCGTGAACGACAGCGGCGATGTCGCTGGGTTCGCGCACCACGAGGGCGACGAGCGCATAGCTGCTCGTGTCGGGTGGGGCGATGGTGAGGGCGCTGGCCGAGAGCAGGTCGGTGAGTCGGCCGTTGTCGGGTGTGGTGTACGTGCCGACGATGCCCAGGACTTGTTCGTCGACGAGGATCCCGCTGGCAAGGGGCGCGCTGGCGCGTAGGCGTTCTGCTCCGGGGATCGACAGGATTGCTTCGCCGCTGTGGGGTAGTCGTCCGGCGGTGAGTGCGAACGGCGGCAGTCCGGTGAGGGTGTCGATCGCGAAGAATCCGATCGGGTTCGCGGCGGCGGGGATGGCGGCGTTGGCAGCGGAACGCACGGGTGTCAGCCCTACGGCATGCTCCACGCCGGGGAGCGATGCCAGTGCTCTGACGCTGCGCGCGGCGAGGAAACCGGCGGGGTCGCTGGTCGCGGTCGAGCGGACGAGGATGCTGCGCGCGAGGGGCGTTCGGAGCTCTTGGAGGAGTTGTGTGTTCTGGTTGGTTGCGTCGCCGACGATGTAGGTAAGGCCTCCGGCGACGACCAGCGAAGCGAGGATCGCGGCTGCGGACAACCCGGGGCGGCGTTTGGCGTGCCCGATGGCGAGGACCAGGATCCGCCAGGCGATCATGCGGGGACTCGTTCGAGTTCGAGGAGCGTGTCGGCGCGCCGGGCGATGCGTTGATCGTGGGTGACGATCAGGGTGGTGTGACCGGCTCGTGCAGCGAACGCGAACAGTTCACCGAGCACGATCTCCGCGGTGGTGTCGTCGAGGTTGCCGGTCGGTTCATCGGCGAGGAGCACGGTGGGGTCCTTGAGCATCGCTCGCACGAGCGCAACACGCTGTGCTTGGCCACCCGACAACTTCGAGGCTTTCCGCTCAGCAAGCTCGCTGAGGTCGAGTCGTTCGAGATGCTCTCGTGCACGGTCCTTGTAGGCACGCGGTGAGGAATTGAGCGGAACGCCTTCGAGGATGTTGTCCCACACGGTCATCGACGGTTCGAGCAGCGCGTCCTGGAACACGAAGCCGATGTGATGGGCACGGGCGAGCGCACGCTCGCGATCGGTGGACCGAGCGTAGGAGATGCCAGCCACGCGCAGGTCACCAGCGGCGGGTCGCAACATCAACCCGGCCACGTACAGCAACGTCGACTTCCCACAGCCAGACGGCCCGGTCACGGCGTGGGTGCGTTGCTCGGCGAAGGTCGCGCTCACCCCGCGGAGCACCCGAAGATCCGCCGTGTACGCCACGTCGACGTCGTCGAATTCGATGAGCGCACTCATCCCGGCGTCGAGGGCAGCAGGATGCGGGTGCCATCGGTGACTCCATCGACGATGGCGTCGGCACCGACTTGCAGGACGATCGTGACCGGCACGTCGCCGCCGTCGGCACCGACGACGAACAGCTCCGCGTTCGTGCCGCTGTGGATCGCACCGACCGGCACGATCACCCCCTGCACCGGTCCCATGCGGGTCACTGTTCCCGGGAACTGCGACACGCCATCGGTCGGGATTGAATCGCACCACGCTCCGCAGGTGAGACCCGCCGTGGGTTGCAGCTCGATGTCGATGTTGCCCTGATCGTTCGGGTTCTGTCTCGTTGTCGTGGTGAACGAAAGCGTGGTGCCGTCGACCGCGGTGGTGACGGCGAGGCCAGCTGTGATCGGCGTTGATCCCGGTGTCGTCGTGATCGTGAACTGCGGGACCGCGCTGAGCAGATCGAACGCCGTGTCACCATCGGCGATGATCCCGCCGACGTCGATCTTCGGATCCACGTTCGCGACGAACGGCAACGTCGGTACAAAGATGATCGAACCGAGCGGTGCGTTCGGCATCCGGCCCAGCTGATTCGCCGCCCGCCACGACTGCCACGCAGAGGTTGTCGACGCACCCCACGTCCCGTCCGGTGTTCGAGTGAAGACGCCAGCAGCCGCCAGGAACCGCTGGAACTGGGCGACATCAGCACCTTGCGTCGACGGGCCCATGTCGCGATATGCGGGAACATCGCCGGTCATCACGACAGCCGCGACACCATCCACGTCGTAGACGAGGTCGCCCGACGAGATCGTCACACGCCGACCGAGCGCAACCGCAGAACGTGTCACTGTGCCCGACCGGCGGTTGAGCACAGAACCGATCGGCACCCACCGCGCCGTCACCTGCACCGGGCCCGCATCGACCAGCACACCTGACTTCGCCGTCACCAGCACCGGTTGAGCAGCCACCGGCGGGGCAGGAGCAGTTCTTGCAGCTCGCTCACCGGCCCTATACGCCACGAAGCCAAGACCAGCCGCGACCGCGGCGAGGATCACGAATCGACCGACCAACCTCGTCGGCCTGTTCACGGACCCCATCCCCCGCACCACTCCACGACGCCACACTAAGCGTTCCACCGCCAACGGATACTCTCATTGAGACTCGGGGCGATCAGGCGACAGAATCGGGGATGAGGATGAAAGTCCGAACTAGGTTGTCATGCACCTTGATGCTCGCCACTGCCGCCATCGTGTTGGCAACTGGCTGCACCACGCCAGACAATCAGAGCGAGGCGACGACAACGCCACCGTCTCACACCACACTTCCAGGCGAAAGCCTCGGCGACGCCACCAGCCGCGTCCTCACCGACTGCTACGCAAAGTACGGCATCGTCAGCGTCAAGAGCGCAGACGGCGGCCTGCTCAGCGACTTGAACACGGGCACCTCACCTGGCCTCACCGTGCAAGACATCCTCGCCGACTGCAACGGCGCCGTGAACGACGCAGGCCTCAACTCGTTCAGCCCCCTCACCAAAGAACAACTCAGCGCCCGATACGAACAGGTCGTCACATGGCATGACTGCATCATCGCCCAAGGATTCCAAATCGGCCCCCCAGTCAGCGAGGAAGCGTTCATCGCCGCCCGCGGCGCCCTCATCTGGTTCCCCGGCTACAACGATGCGACCTACGGCATCGGAGTGAAAGCACTCGCCGCGCTCGACGCCGCATGCCCGCAACCCGAATAGCGCCCTGAGATCACGACCAAGCGCGGTTCATCCCACCTTGGCGACACATGCGTCCATGTCGGCAGCGGCCTGCGGCTGATCTGACCCTCCGAAATCGCTCTGCTTCGAGACGGCATCGACCGTTCCGCCAGCAGCGACGAACTCTTCCAGGCTCACCGGTGTCCCCACGTCGTAGCCCTTGCCAGCCAGACACGCCCATAGCGCGGTCTGAAACCTCCAGTTCGCTTCGAGTTCTGACGAGGACAACTTCCGGATTCCTGCGCCCTGCGCCGCCTGGGCCATGCACTCACTTTGTCGTGCCTGAATGGCGGGATCTGCGCCGTACACCCGAAACGCAAACGGTCCGTTGTCCCCAACGGGATATGTGATCGTGTACGGAAAGCCGTAACGATCCATGCACGAATTGATCAATCGCTGATAGGCGTCGTTGATCGATTCACCAGGCAGTAATGAGCCACCCGAACCCTGCGCGGGCAAGGTGGACTTCGCAGACGACAGCGACGACGGTGATGAACACGCGCCCAGCATTAGAAGGGCCGTGCACACCAAAGTCGTCCGCAGCCGACTTGTGCTTCGGCTCCTGTCGAACCGGTTGAGAGCGACACCCACCTTCGACACCGACCCTTCCGATCTGGCCCACTCGTGGACCCTGGCGGCGACGGATCGCCGTCGCCGACAACTGAACGCCCCGGACGTGATGGCACCGCAGAGTATCGGGTGACGTCCTCGAGGGCCATCGGTTCCGCGGTGATCTCGGCGTGGAGGCGTCTGTGGTAGAGGACCGGATTCCTTTCCTTTCCGCCGTTCACGACAGACACGACGAACACGACAGACACGACAGACAGGTGCCCGCGGTCGAGAGGGAGCCGACTCGGGGCAGTTTCGAGACGCACCCGAGCACGCACCGACGAGTGCACACCGACCGCCAACGTGTTCCCGGACAGGTCAGCAACGTCCACACCAATGCACCAGTCGGTGACCGCGCGGGGCTGGCGCCCGAGGCGCCGACCGACTCGCGCGGACACGCGCGATCCGCAGGCGTTGCCGCGAATTCTGCCGCGAAACGCGATGACACAGGGCAACGCCAGCTGTACCATCGCTACCACGGCACCTGCACTGAGCAGGTCGAACAACACAGGGCAGCACCAGCCAACACGACGTGAAGCCGACTCTTCATCCGCAGGTTCTGGGTTCGAAACCCAGGGGGCGCACCACACCGAGAACCACGCACGAGGGCACCCGGCAGGGTGCCCTCTCCGCGTTCCGGGGTGGACAGCCCGCTCAGACCTGACCGGACGCGGTGCCCCGGAACAGTTCGTCGATGCGGAGCGTGCGGGTGGGCTTGGCTGCGGCCCTTGACACATACGCACAGGCCAGCCTGTCCTTGATGGCTCCGAGGATCGTGGAGACCACACCGAGCGCATAACCCTGTGCATCGACCGGCGCCCCATCGATCAGCGCGCGCCAGACCTGCTCCTCGACCGCGTTGATGGCCCGCTGGAGCTCGCTGAGGTCGTGTCCGGTCTGCTGCCGGTCGGCCGCGATCCTGTCGGCCAAGGCCAGAGCGGGCTCGAGGTGGTTCTCGGCTGCGGCGGTGACCACCACGTCGAAGAGAGCCTCGACTCGCTTCGTGATCTCCTCGGGACCGGCCGCCTCGTAGTGCGGAAGGCGTCGGCCGACGACCTCGGCTTCAGCAGTCGCCAGGATCGATGCACGATGGGCGACCAGGAATCCAGCGACGTCAAAGGAAACTTCCACCTGTTGAGACTATGTCGCAGCGAGCAGGTGTCCACCCGCCGGCTCAGCCCACGAGCCTCAGGGTTCGACGATGCCGGGAGATCGGACACGAACCGGCACCGGAGCGTCGATGCGGACCGCCGCCATCACCACCGGAACGTCGGCGAAGGGCTGGGTGAGCGTGAGCTGCTCGACACCGGAGTCGCCGTAGAACACGGTGGCGTCGGTGACCCCGCTCGTCGCCGGTGCTGACACGAACACGTAGGTCACACCGTCAACGACGATGCGGTCGGCGAAGGGTTCGACGGTGGGCTCGAAGCGCACCGGCACCGACGTCGACACCCCCGATTTTGAGGGCACCGTGAACCACCACAGGAGCTTCGTGGCCCCGCCCCGCTCGGCGCGTTGCACACCGGCGGTCCAGTCGGCGCCGTGGCCGAGGGCTGCGAACTCACCGACCCGATAGTCGGGACGAAGGAAGATCAGTTGCCGATCCCACTCCGTCGCCGTGACGGCGCGGACGGCCCGGCTCAGGTCGACGTAGCGCTCGGGATCTCCCGGGCCGGTGAGCGACAGCACGTATCCGTCTCGCTGCCAGAGCACGACGGCGTCCCCTGTGGTGGCGAGTCGGCCGACATGCCGATCACCTCGCTCTGCGGGCTCCTCGTCCGAGAGGTACCCGAGCGCAGTGACCTGATCGGCGAGCGATCCCTTCGCCACTCGCAGCATCACCACGTTCGCCTGCTCGTCGAGGTACCGCATGGCCGTCTCGACATGCCCGTACAGGGCCTCATCGCCCCATCGGGCGGCCACCACCTGCTCGAGCCCGAGACGCTGCTGCACGTCGGCGGTCATGACGAGGTCGGCGATCCGGTCGGCGGACACACCGATTGTGATCGAGCCGACGACGGCAGGTGGCACGTCGGCGATCGCCGTCACGTCGTCATCGCTGAGGCCCGTGGCCCTGATGACCATGCGCGCGTTGCCGCCCAGATCACGTACCACGGTGACGCGATCGGGGGTGCCCAGGGTGTCGATGAGGTCGATTCCCCCAACGTCGCGGAGGGAGCCGTCGACGGTGACGAATGGATCCCTCGCGTCGGTGTCGACCTGGATCTCGACGTGCGGTTCGGTCGGCCCGCCTGCCGCCCAGACCCGGAACGCGCCCGTGTCGTCGAACGGTGTCGCGATGTCGGTGGAGTAGTTGCTCAGCCGCGAGTCGACGAGCACGTAGCGGCCGGCCGCAGCGGACTCCTTCGGCGCAGGGCGATCTCTCGTGACCACCAGAGTGACCACAATGGCGACGACCACTGCGAGCGCACCGATCACCCACGGCCAGCGGCTGCGGGGCGCACGCAGCACCAGTGGCCGCGACGGCGGCCGTGGCGGTGCGCCGGCCTGCACGACCCCCCAGTCGACGGAGTCGTCCTCAGGGTCGAGCACATCGATGATCTCGATGTCGGCGCGCCGGCGTGACATACCCGAAGTGTCGCGCCGATCTCGCGCCGATGCTCAGGGCAGCAGCACGCTCTTTCCGATGACTCGGCGCTCGATCTGGTCGGTGAGGGCCTCCGCTGCGTCCGTGAGCGGATAGCTGCGGGGCTCGACGGGATGCAGCGAGCCCTCCGCCACCGCAGCGACGACGTCGGCGAGCAACTGCATGTTCTCCAGGCCATGGGTGACGGTCCACCCTCCCCAATCGACGCCGGTGACGCGCCGATTGCGGAGCAGGATCTGGTTGGCCGGGAGCCTGGGGATCTCGCCGCCCGCGAACCCGACGATCAGCAGTTGCCCGTCGTCGCGCAGCGAACGCAGTCCCGCCTCGGCGAGCGCTCCCCCCACGGGGTCGTAGACGTGGTGGACTCCCCCGCCGCTGAGCTCCTTCGCTCGCGTCTTGACGTCCTCGTGCATCGTGTCGATCACGTCGATCGCGCCCATCGAGCGGGCGAGGTCACGCTTGTCGGCGCTCGACGCGGCGGCGATCACCTGCAGCCCCATCGAACGCCCGACGTCGACCGCGGCGAGCCCGACTCCTCCGCCGGCGCCGAGCACCAGCAACCACTCGCCCGACTGTGCCCGGGCACGCTGGTGCAGCGCGAACCATGCGGTGCAGTAGCTCTGCACGAAGGTCGCTGCTTGTCCGTGGGTGAGCGTGTCGGGCGTGTGGATCGCCCGGAACGCGGGGATCACGACCTCGCTCGAATAGCCCCCGCTCAAGCCCGTGGTCGCGAAGACTCGATCGCCGACCGCGTGCGTGGTGACCCCCTCGCCCACCTCGCTGACGACGCCGGCAACCTCTCCCCCAGGGACGAAGGGCAGCACCGGCTTGAGCTGGTAGAGGCCCTGCACGATGAGTGCGTCGACGAAGTTGACGCCGCATGCCTTCACGTCGATGCGGACCTGACCGGCATCGAGGGGCACGGATGGCTGCTCCTCGACGACGAGCTGATCGACCGGAGCGAAGGAGTTGCACGAAACGACCCGCATGAACCAGGACCGTAGTGCGAAGCTGTACGCCCATGCGGCTCGAACCGTTCACCCTCACCGGCCATCACGTGCAACTCGAACCCCTCTCGCGCGACCACGCGGTGGAATTGACCGCTGCCGCCGACCGCGACCGCAGCACCTACGGCTTCACCAACGTGCCCGACGACCTCGCTGCGATGGAGCACTACATCGACGTGCTGCTCCACGACGCCCAGCAGGACACCGCCGTGCCCTTCGCCCAGCGCCGCCTGGCGGACGGCGACGCAGTCGGCTGCACGAGGTTCCTGAACATGATCTGGTGGCGAGGGGTCGACACGCCGGTCGAGGTGGAGGTCGGCGGCACGTGGCTGGCCGCGGACGCCCAGCGTTCCGCGCTGAACACAGAAGCGAAGCTGCTGCTGCTCACCCACGCGTTCGAGGTGTGGCGTGTCCACCGCGTCGCCATCTGCACCGACGAGAACAACGTCCGCAGCCGCACGGCGATCGAACGGCTCGGCGCACAGTTCGAGGGGATCCTGCGCAATCACCGCGCCACCATGGGACACCTCACCACTCCGGGCCGGCCGAGGAACACCGCGTCGTACTCGATCGTCCCTGCCGAGTGGCCCGCCATCAAGGCCCGGTTGCAGGAACGACTCGATGCCCGCTGAACCAGCGCCCGTGATGCTCGTGACGGGTGCGTCGCGGGGAATCGGCGCCGCGGTCGCCCTTGCTGCTGCCGCCGACGGCTTCGACGTCGTCGTCAACTTCGCCGCCTCGTCGGCTGCTGCCGAGGAGCTCGCGACATCGATCCGGTCGATGGGTCGCCGCGCGCTGCCGGTGCGTGCCGACGTCGCCGACGAGGTGCAGGTCGTGGAGATGTTCACCACAGTGGACCGTGAGCTCGGTGGACTCGACGTCCTGGTCAACAATGCGGGCATCGCCGGCGGGTACGGCACCATCGACACCGTCGGGGCGGAGATGCTCCAGCGACTCTGGGCGGTCAACATCAGCGGACCGTTCCTGTGCGCTCGGGAGGCGGCGGCGAGGATGCGCACGGATCGTGGCGGGCGGGGCGGCTCGATCATCAACATCTCGTCGAAGGCCGCGCTGCTCGGCAGCGCGGGCGAATGGATCCACTACGCCGCCTCGAAGGGCGCCATCGACACGATGACGATCGGCCTCGCCAAGGAGCTCGCTGCGGTGGGTGTCCGCGTCAACGGCGTGCGCCCGGGCCTGATCGAGAGCGACTTCCACGACCACGCACCCGAGGGGCGCGTCGAGCGTCTCCGCCCGACGATTCCGATGCAACGATCCGGCAGCGCCGCCGAGGTGGCCGCAGCCGTGATCTGGCTGGCGAGCGCCGAGGCGAGCTACGTGACGGGCTCGTTCATCGACGTCGCGGGCGGCCGCTGAGGCTCATCGTCCACCGACAGCAGTGCCCGCCCGACGAGGAGGGCGACCAGGGCCGCGACGATCGTGCCCACGATGATCGTGGGCGGTAGCGCCTGCGGCCCGACGTTGTCGAACAGCTGTCCGAGCAGCCATGGCATGAACAACCCGCCGAGCCCGGATGCAGCGATGATCGCCGCGGTGTTGCGGCCGCTCAACGCGAGGTGCGCCTCGGCGAAGGCCATCATCGAGGCGTACTGGGGTGCGACCGAGACGGCGAACAGGAACGTGACCACCCACAGCATCGGGCCGGCGTCCTGGAACACCGCGAACAGGATCGCCGCCAGCACCGACACGTTCATCGCCGCGGCCACCATCGTTCCGGGACTGACGAAGCGGGCGAGCCAGATCGCGGCCAGACGACCGAGCATGAAGCCGACCCAGAACGTGGTGATCATCCCGGTCGCCGTCCCCGATCCGCCGTACCCGATCTGCTCGACGTACGAGTGGATCCACCCGGCGAAGCCCGCCTCGAGCGCGACGTAGGAGAAGAAGAACAGGCACACGAGGGCGACGTGCAGCCCGCGTGCTCCACCGGCGCGACTGCGCTCGACGGTCTCCATGCGGGTGCGCACGGGAGGGGCGTGACGGAGCATCATGACGGTACACACCGCACCGATCGCTGCCATCGGGACCGCCACGCCCCACACGGAGTCCGTGTAATGCAGGGACCGGTTGACCAGGACGGGACAGCAGAGCGCACCGATCGCGAAGCACAGGTGCAGGGCGTTGAGCAACGATCCCGCGCCGTTCGGGCGGCTCCACATCACGAGGGTGTTGCCGCTGGCATCGGACAGGCCGCCGGCGGCACCGAGCACGACGAACGCCAGCACGAGCCAGACGAGGTTCGGAGCGGCAGCGACCAGTACGACCGACGCCGTCGTGACCGCCATGGCCACCGTCCACCACGCGTGGCCGCGGCCGCGATCGAGCCCTCTGCCGGCCAGCGCCGAGCCGCCGATGTACCCGATCGACTGACCGACGAAGACCCAGGCGATGCCGCCGTCATCGGTGTGCATGCGGTCGCGCAGGTGCGACAGGGCCGGTCCGGAGAGGCTGAGCCCGATGCCCATCAACACGAAGGCGAGGAGGTACGCCGGCACCGGCGTGGCCCGCGACCGATCGCGCATGGTCACGGCCGACGGAAGCATCCCGTTGAATCTACGGCTGAATCAACGGCGCCCGGTAGCGTCGCATCGCAATGCAGGTCGTCGTCGTGCTCGCCCACCCCAACGCCGACAGCTTCACCCACGCCATCGCCCGGACCGCGTGCACCGCACTGCGCGAGCGGGGCCATGACGTCCACCTGCTCGACCTGTACGCGATCGGCTTCCGCGCGGCGATGTCAGCGGACGAGCGCGAGGCGTATCACGGCGAGCATCCGGCACTGGACCCGATGGTCGCCGATCACGGCGAACTGGTGCGGCATGCGGACGCGCTCGTGTTCGTCTACCCGACCTGGTGGAGCGGGATGCCGGCGATCCTCAAGGGCTGGCTCGAGCGTGTCTTCGTGCCCGGGGTCGGCTTCGTGTTCAACGCGAAGGGCAAGGTCCGGCCGGGGCTGACGCAGGTCCGCCACCTCATCGGCATCAGCACCTACGGCTCGCCCTGGCCGTACGTGAAGTTCGTCAACGACAACGGGCGGCGAACCATCGCCCGCACGCTGCGGATCAACACCGGGCTGCGGACCCGTTCGAAGTGGCTCGGCCTGTACGCCATCGACACCTCCACCGCGCACGAACGGGAACGCTTCCTCGACCGGGTCGCCGATCGGATGCGGTCGCTGTGAGGGTCTACGTCGTCCACTGTCATCCGGTCGCCACGTCGTTCACGGCCGCGTCGCGCGATCGCGTGCTGAGCACGTTGCAGGACGAAGGTCACGAGGTACGGCTCACCGACCTCTACGCCGAGGGCTTCCGGCCCGAGCTGTCCGCATGGGAGCGGACGAACCACCTCGCCTCCCCCGATCTCAAGCCCGAGATCGCCGAGCACGCCGCCAACCTGCGCTGGTGCGAGACGCTCGTGCTCGTCTATCCCACGTGGTGGTCCGGCCAGCCGGCGATGCTCAAGGGCTGGATCGATCGGGTCTGGGTGGCCGGCGTCGCGTACGAACTCCCGCCCGGCGCCAACCGGATCCGGCCGCTGCTGACGAACATCCGTCGCATCGTCGCCGTCACCACCCACGGCTCCTCGAAGCTCGTCAACTCGGTGCAGGGCGAGGGAGGCAAGCGAGTCGTCACCCGCTCGCTGCGGGTGCTGTGCAACCGGTTCGCCCGCACCACGTGGCTGGCGCTGTACGACATCGACCATGCCGACCAACAGGCCCGCGAGGCGTTCCTCGACCGGGTCGAGCGGTCACTCCGCAGGCTCTGACGACGCCGCCCTCCGGTCGAACACGGTCACGACCTCGATGTGCGGCGTGTGGGGGAACAGGTCGAGCACGGTCGAGCTGCGATGTTCGTATCCGTGGACGGCCAGCAACGTCGTGTCGCGAGCCAAGGAGACGGGGTCACAGCTGACCAGCACCACCCGTTCGGCATGCGTGGCGGCGAGCACGTCGACCGAAGCCCGACCGAGGCCGGTCCTCGCCGGATCGACGATCGCGAGGCGCACGTGCTCGGGAGTCCAGCGCTCGAACGCGACGGCGTGGATCTCGGCGCCGGCGAGGTTGACCCCGGCATCGACACATGCGGATCGTGAGCTCTCCACGAGGATCGCGCGATCGAGCCCCAGCGCGGCAGCGAACAGGCCGACACCGCCGTAGGCGTCGAGGACGGGCTCGTCGACTCGGAGATGGTCGCCGCACGCGGCGCGGACGGCATCGACGAGCATCGCAGCCGCGTCGGGTCCGGACTGGAAGAACGACGGAGCGCTGACCCGCAGCGAGACGCCTGCCACCTGCTCGTGGATGACGGCGTCGGGTCCCACGGCGACCTCGGCGGGAAGGCCGCTGAGGCGGGCGCGGGGGTCCGAAGTGAGCGCGCTCGCCTCACCGGTGGCCGCGCTCACCCGCAGCGACAGCTCGTCGGCTCCGCGCACACGGGTGGGCGCGAGCAGCGCCGAGAGGGACGGATGCGCAACCATGCACGAGCCGAGCGGCACGACTCGATGCGACGCCGCCTCGCGGAGGCCGACGCGGCCGTCGGGAGCGACGGCCAGTCGCATGCTGGTGCGATACGCCCACGGGCCGACCGCTCCGCCCGCGACCACCGAGGGGTCGGTGAGCTTGGCAGTACGGCGTAGGGCCTCGGTGACGATCGCGACCTTCCACCGCAGTTGCGCCGCAGGGTCGATGTGCTGCCAGGCGCAGCCGCCGCAACCACGAGCCCGCTCGGGGCACGGAGCGGTGACCCGATCGGGCGACGGCTCGATGATCCGCTCGACGGTGGCCTTGGCGAAGTCGCGCTTGGACGTGTGGACATCGATGTCGGCAAGCTCCCCGGGGACCATGCCGGTCACGAACACCACTCGACCGTCGGCGAGCCGGGCGATCGCGTCCCCGCCTGCGGCCATCTTCTCCGCTCGCACGGTTTCACGGGCAGGGGTTGGCGCCGGCATCGGCCCGAGCCTACGGACGCCGTCGGCCCGCGACGCGCGAACTACCCTCGACCCGTGCCCAGGATCGAGATCGCCCCCAGCGTGCTGCCCGCCGACTTCGCCCGTCTCGGGGAGGAGGTCGCCGCACTGGAGGCCGCCGGCGTCGACCGGATCCAGTGGGACGTGATGGACGGCCAGTTCGTACCGAACCTCACCTTCGGGCCGGACGTGATCGCCTCCACCCGCGCGCACACCACCCTGCCCTTCGAGGCGCACCTCATGGTCCTGACACCCGATGTGATGGCGGCCCAGTACATCGAGGCGGGCTGCTCGCGTCTCATCGTCCACGCCGAGGCGTGCACGCACCTGCACCGGACCCTGGGCAACATCGCCTCGATGGGCGCCTCGGCCGCAGTGGCACTCAACCCGGCGACGCCGGTGTCGGCGATCGCCCATGTCCTGGACCTCGTCGACCTGGTCCTGGTGATGACGGTCAACCCGGGCTTCGGCGGACAGAAGTACATCGCGACCATGGAGCCCAAGATCCGCGAGGTCCGCGACATGATCACCGCCGCCGGATTGACCGAGCGTGTGGGCGTCGAGGTCGATGGCGGCATCGCCCCGACGACCGTCGCCGCCGCGGCCGCTGCCGGAGCGAACGTCCTGGTCGCAGGCAGTGCCCTGTACCGCGATCCGGAGGGTCTGGCCCACGCCGTGACGGATCTGCGTGCCAGGGCCGAAGCCGCGTTCGTCGGCTGACCCGTCTCGGTGACGTCGCTCTCGCGCCACTCCCGCGCACCCCTTTCGTAGAGTGCTGGCCAATGGCACTCGAACGGCGATCCACCCCGTACGGGCCGGCGGCGTTCGAGGCACTGCGGGCCGCCATCGACGAGGTGCAGGGGGGCGACCCGCTGGCCCCGGTCACGGTGCTCGTGCACTCCAACGCCGTCGGCGTGGCCGCTCGTCGATGGCTCGCGGCGCACGGTGGCGTCGCCGCAGCTCAGTTCCTCACCGCGTTCCGCTTCGCCGAGCTCCTCGGCGGCACGACGCTCGCGGCCGGCGGCCGACGCCCGGTGTCCACGCCCGTCATCGATGTCGCCGTCCGCCAGGCGTTGGCGGCGACACCCGGCATCTTCCAACCGATCGCGCAGCACCAGGCCACCATCACGGCACTCCGAGACGCCCACCGCGACCTTCGCCACCTCCCGCCGGCGACCGTGCAGCAACTCGCCACGCGCGGGTCGGCCCGGGCTCGAGAGGTGGTTCGCCTGCACCGCGCGGTGCAGCGCGCGCTGCAGGCAGAGTGGTACGACGAGGCCGACCTGTTGGGCTCGGCCGCGGCAGCGGTCGACCGGGCGGCACCTGGCACCGTCGTGTTCCTCCCGCAACGGATGCGTCCGAGCGAGCAGCACCTGCTCGACGCGTTGGCCGAACACGGGCCGGTGCTCGTCGTCGAGGGCCGCCACGAACTTCCCCGCGGCGTGACGCTCGAGGTCGCCGATGCGTCCGACGCCGATGAGGAGGCTCGCGAAGCCGTGCGCGCCGTGGTCGAGGCGGTCCACCAGGGCACACCCCTGCACCGGATCGGGATCGTCTGGCCACGCAACGAGCCCTACGCACGTCTTGTCGGCGAGCACCTGCACGAGGCCGGCATCGAGTGGAACGGGCGGCCCGGCATCGCGTTGCACGAACGCCTCGCGGCGCGGCTCGTCCTCGATGTCCTCCGCCTCGATCGGCGCGGCATCCGCCGCGCCGACCTGTTCGCCCTCCTGGCGCACGTCCCGGCCCGCACCAGCGATGGCCGCTCGGTGCCGCGCCAGCAGTGGGAGCGGCTGTCCCGCGAAGCAGGACTCGCCGGCGAGAAGGACTGGGACTCCCGGCTCGGCGCGTTCGCCGAACACGCTCGCTCCAAGCACCGCGATCGCGACGCCGACGCGGCACTTCAGCTGCAGACGTTCGTGCACGATCTGCGCGCTCAACTCGGCGCAGCCGGCACCGAGATGGCCTGGCAGCACTGGTGCGACCTCAGCCATCGCCTCCTGCTGAGCTGGCTCGGCGGCCACCACGCTGTGGCCCGGCTACCACCGGAGGAGTACGAGGCCTACACGGCGGTCCAGGCCGCGCTCGACCGCCTCGGGCGACTCGACGCCCTCGCGCCACCGTGCGAACGCACGGTGTTCGCCGACACGCTCGAGTCCGAGCTGTCGAGCGCACCCGGCCGCGTCGGCCGGATCGGCGTCGGCGTCCAGATCGGCCCACTCTCCTTCGCCGTCGGGCAGCCCTTCGAGCTGCTGGTCGTCGTCGGCGCGTGCGAGGGGCTCCTCCCGGCACCACCGCCCCCGGAGGCATTGCTCGGCGACGCCGATCGAGCCCTCACCGACGGCGCACTGCCCGTCAACGCCGAGCTCGCGGCCGAGCAGCAGCGCCAGCTGTGGGCGGCGCTCGCCGGCGCTCATCGGGCGTTGCTCATCTCGCCCCGCGGCGATCTGCGGGCCACCGCATCGCGACAACCCTCGCGCTGGATCGCCGAGCTCACCCGCGAGATGCCGGGCCCGTACCGGTCGGTCCCGTCGTTCGCCGCCGGGCTCGCCGATGCGACGTTTCCCAGCACTCTCGCCCAGCACCGCATCCGAGCCCTGACCCATTGGGTCCGCGCCGGACATCCGTTCGCCGAGCACTCACTGGTGCAGACCATCGAGGCACTGCACCGGGGAGCGGCGATGATCGCGGCGCGGGCGAGTGCCACGCTCACCGAGTACGACGGTGACCTGAGCGGCACCCATGTGGATCCGCTCGGCGACCGACCTGCGTCGCCCACGCGGCTCGAAGCCTGGGTGCACTGCCCGCACGCCTGGTTCATGCAGTACGTGCTGGGCGTCGTCCCCGTCGAGCAGCCCGACGAGCAACTCCAGATCACTCCGCGCGATCGCGGCACGCTCGTCCACGACGCGCTCGACAACTTCCACCGCCGGGTGCTCGCCGGCCACATCCCGCAGCCCGGCCCCGACGGATGGACGCCCGAGCACCTCGACGCACTCCTCGACGCGTTCGAGGTCGAGGCTCGTCGGCTCGAGTCGAAGGGGGCGACGGGTCGAACCGCCTTCTGGCGGGTGGAACAGACCCGTCAGCGCCACGAGTTGCGAACGTGGATGCAACGCGACAGCGCCATGGTGGTCCGACGTGGCGCCCAGATCGTGGCATCCGAACACCGATTCGGGCTCGGCGGCGCCGAGCCCGCCGTGATCGAGCTCCGCGACGGCACGCCGGTGCGACTGAGCGGTTCGGTCGATCGCATCGATCGCTGCGCCGACGGGAGCCTGGTCGTCACCGACCACAAGACCGGATCGGCGTCGAGCTTTCGCGACATCACCGACACCGACCCGACCGCAGGTGGCACCAAGCTGCAGCTCCCCGCGTACGCCGCTGCGGCCCTCCAGCTCACCGGGCTCACCCAGCAGACCCCGGTGATCGCCGAGTACGGCTTCATGGGCAGGGAGCACTTCAAGCGGGTCACCAGCGTGGTCGGCCCACAGAACTGGCCGGAGGTGTCCGATGCGTTCGAGCGGATCCTCGCCGGCATCCGCTCCGGGTTGTTCGTCGCCCTCCCGGAGAAGTCGCAGTTCCGCCTCTCGTTCACCAAGTGCGAGTACTGCGACCCCGATCATCTCGGCACCAGCGAGCTGTGGACCGAGTTCGAGCGCAAGCTGGCCGACCCCCGAGTGACTGCGCTCCTCGGCCTCGACACCCCCGACGACACCGCCACAAACGACACGGCGACCGTCGACACGGCGACACACCACACGGCGGTGTCCGATGACCGCTGAGCAGCTCGACCTCTTCGAGACCGTGCGTGTCGTGCCTCCCGACCAGGCGGATCGCGATCTCGTCACCGGTGAGCTGGGCACGACACTCTTCGTCGAGGCCGGGGCTGGCAGCGGCAAGACGACCGCCCTCGTCGGACGCGTCACCAACCTCGTGCTGTCGGGCATCCCGGTGGGCAACATCGCCGCGATCACGTTCACCGAGAAGGCGGCCGCCGAGTTGCGCCACCGCGTCCGTGCCTCCCTGCAGGCTGCGGCCGATCTCGGTGGGCCGGACGGCGACACCGCCCGGGTGGCACTCGACGATCTCGACCTCGCTCCCATCGGCACGTTGCATGCCTTCGCCCGGCGCCTCCTCAACGAGTTCCCGGTGGAGGCGAGCTTGCCACCGCGCTTCGACGTGCTCGACGAGGTCCAGAGCGCGACCGCGTTCCACGAACGGTTCACCGACTTCCTGGAGGAACTGCTCGACGACCCCGCATCGGTGCGCCTCGTCGATCTCTGTCAGTACGACAACTTCGGGATCGAGCAGGGTGTGCGCCGAATGGCCGACGACTTCCAGGCCAACTGGGACCTCGTCGCCGAGCGGGTGTCCGCCGACGTGCCACCCCCGGTCGAGCTCGAACCGGTCGTGCGCTCGCTCGCCGAGGCCTGCGCGGCTGTCGCAGCCTTCACCGCGCCCGAGGGCGACACCCAGGAGCGCGTCGTGCGCGAGTTCGCCGATCGCGTGCAGGCGCTGTCGGCCGAACCGCCGCTCGGCGAGTTGCTGCGGATGCTCGCCGAGCTCCTCAAGGCGAAGGCGATGGGCAATGCCGCGAACTGGAAGAAGTTCCACGGCTCGGCCGACGTGCACCCGGCGTACAAGGCGGCCGTGACTCACGCGGTCGACATCGCTCGCCGCGCCGTCGCTGCGTTCCACGAGGAGCGCCGGCTCACGCTCGGTGCCCTGCTGCGCAGGTTCACGCTCGAGTCGGTCGACCAGCGCCAGCGCGATGGCCGGCTCGAATTCCACGACCTCCTCGTGCTCTCCCGCCGGATGATCGCCGATCACCCGGCGGTGCGTTCGCAGCTGCACCGCCGGTACACACACCTGCTCCTCGACGAGTTCCAGGACACCGATCCGATCCAGCTCGAGCTGGCGGTCCGCATCACGGCGGACCCCGACGACCAGCCCGACGACTGGCGGGACCTCACTCCATTGCCCGGACGGCTCACCGTCGTCGGCGACCCGAAGCAGAGCATCTACCGATTCCGCCGCGCCGACATCGCCCAGTTCCTGCGTGCCCGCGAACAGATCGGCGCCCAGCGCGCCACGCTGGCCGCCAACTTCCGCAGCGCGGCGCCGCTCATCGACTGGGTCAACGCGACCATGGGCCGCTTGATCCAGGCCGAGCCCGACGTCCAGCCCCAGTACGAAGCACTCATCGCCGCCAGGGCGAACGGGGCCGCGGCGGGCAACAGCCACGGCACGGTCACGGTGCTCGGCGCGACACCCCATGGCGACCTCGGTCGGGCGAACGCCGAGCAACTCCGCGAGCGCGAGGCCGCCGATGTCGCCTCGGTCGTGGTCCAGGCGCTCGCCGACGGGTGGCCGGTCTGGCGAGACGGCGCAGTGCACCCGTGCCGGCCCGGCGACATCGCGATCCTGCTCCCCTCGCGGCTGTCGCTCCCCGCCCTGCAGGCCGCACTGGCGGAACGGGCGGTGCCCTATCGCGCCGAGAACAGCTCCCTCGTGTACGGGGCTCCTGAAGTTCGAGCGCTCATGCTGGCGCTGCGTGCTGCCGACGACCCCACCGATGAGCTGGCCGTCGTCGCCGCACTCCGAACGCCGCTGTTCGGGTGCAGCGACCGTCACCTCCACGAATGGAAGGTCGAACACGGCCAGCGCTGGACCTGGTGGAACCTTTCCGACGAACTCGCCGAACACCCCGTGGCTCGCGGGTTGCACTGCCTCGGCGAGCTCAGCGCTCGCATCCCCTACAGCACGCCCTCGCAGCTGCTGTCATGGCTCGTCCACGAGCGGTGCGTGATGGAGCTCGCCATGGCACAGCGCGACAGCCGAGACGTCTGGCGCAGAGTCCGGTTCGTGATCGACCAAGCCCGCGCCTGGAGCGAAGCCGGCGGCCACGGAGTCCGCCGGTATCTGCTGTGGACACGGCTCCAGGGTGACGAGGGTCGTTTCGTCGCCGAGACCGTGCTGCCCGAGACCGACCACGATGTCGTCCGGATCATGACCGTGCACGCAGCCAAGGGCCTCGAGTTCCCGATCACCGTCCTGTCCGGCCTCACCTCGCGGCCCATGTCGTCACGTGGACGCCGCGTCGTCTGGCCGCCCGGCACGTGGACGCTCAGCGAACCCGACGATCCCACGTACGAGCAGTTCGCTCCCGTCGACGAACAGATGGGCAACGCCGAACGCCGGCGACTGCTCTACGTGGCGTGCACCCGAGCGATGGACCATCTCGTCGTCTCGTTGCACCGTGGCGAGCATCTCAACGGGTCCGCAGCGTGCGACCTCGCCGAGGCGAGCGAGGGCGCGGGACACATCGCCTACGTGGCAGGCGCGTCGACGATGCCGGCGCGCGAGCACGTCGAGCGCGAGCTCCCCTGGGCCGACGAGGGTGAATGGCTCGCCCGCTGGCAGGCCGACCTCGAGCACGCCAGCCGGCCGGCGGCGCTGAGTGCCACCACGCTCGCCGGACGACTGGCGCCCGTCGCGCAGCGCAGCGCCGGTCGCGGCCGACGACGGAATTCGCAAGGATCCCGTCGACCTCGATCTGCCACCGTGGCAGCGCGGTCGGTACGGCACCGCGATCGGTCGCGCCGTGCACGCCGTGTTGCAGTTCGCCGATCTCGCAACGGGCACCGACATCCCTGCACTCGCCGTCGCCCAGGCTGCAGCCGAGGGGGTGGCCGGGCGCGAGCGGACGATCGAACGACTGGCGATGTCCGCCCTGCGTGCGCCGATCATCGCCGAGGGCATTCGCGGTCCTCACTGGCGTGAACTCTTCGTCGCCACCCAGATCGGGGACACCGTGGTCGAGGGCTACATCGACCTCCTGGTGCGTCACCCGGTGCGCGGGCTCGTCGTCGTCGACTACAAGACCGATCAGGTGCCCGCCGGGCCCGAGCGCGACGACCGCCTGCGCCGCTACGGCACTCAGCTCGCCACGTACGGGCTGGCGTTGCAGCAGTTGCTCGGGGAGCCCGTCGCCGGGGGTGTCCTGCTGATGTGCCGCACCGACGGGCCAGCGGAACAGGTCGACATTCCCGACTGGCAGCAACTCTGCGCAGGGCTAGAGGGACGTCTCGACCGGCTCTGACGGCGTCCGACCGTGTCCGCGGCGGCGAGCTGAAGGAGGTGGACCGTCGCCCAGTTCGCGCAGCGCCCGGCCGATGGCGAACAACAGGTGCTTGACCAACACCAGCGCCACGAGCACGCCGAATGCCACGGCGAGCGGCCGGAGGATGGCGGAGAGCAGGCTCCGCCCGCTGCCCCGCAAGGGAGCCAGGACGCCGGTGTCGACCGGTTGTCCGTTGGCGAGCAGCGTTCTGACGGGGTCCTCGACGGTCACGCAGTCGACGTCACTGTCGTTCGCCCCGACCACGGCATCGCCGCCGAACAGCGGTGCGGGCTCGCGAACCGCGCTCGCCAAACCACCGCTGATCGCCGACTGTCCGGCTCCGACGATGTAGTGCCCGCCGATCGCCAGAAATCTCGTCTCATCCCCGTAGAACACGTCGACCTGGCCGTTGACCGCGAAGCCCGAGAGACTCCCGGCCAGCACGCGACTCACCGAGTAGCGGGCCGTGGTGGAAACCGCATCGGTGATGGTTCCTTCGAACACGACCACCGGCAACGCCGGCACGACACACTCGGCCGGGAGCACGACCAACGGCCCCGCCGCAGGCGGCAGCGCGCCCGACGGCGTGGTGTCCGGGGTGGAGTTGTCCGGCGGCACGGTGTCGATCGGGACGCCCACCTCCTCGGGGTCGCCCGGTGGCACCGTGGCGGCGGCGGATCCCGCCCACACGAGGCCGGCGAGGACCCCCACGAACACCCAGCGCACACGCATCGCTCCGCACGCTAGTGACCGCCGACGGCCGGGAGACGTCAGCCCGTCAGACGCGCGCGAGGGCGAATGTCGCTCAGTCCGGTGTCGTGCCGACGATGCAGCGCGCGAGGCCGGGCACTCGAACCGTGCCGTTCGTCTCGAACACGCTCACGGCCGAGATCGCATGCGCCCGGATCCGCTCCCTCGCCGACTCGTCGACCCGTTGGAGCGCTGCCATCGCGATGGAGACGTGCTCGCTCATCATCTCCCAGTACTCCTCCGGCGTGCTGGTCACGAGCTCGACCCCCACGTCCCACTCCTCGACGTCGAGCAACCCGGCTGCCTCGTACACCGCGCTGATCTGCCCGGGGGCAGCGCATCGGAACATGTGAGGGCCGTTCGGGTCGGGTGGCGGCACGACGACCTCGGTGCCGATGGCCTGCATCGCGATCGACGTCCAGGGATTGCTCGCCGGATCGACCCACACCGACGAGCAGAGCCGTCCGCCCGGCCTCATCACGCGCACGAACTCGCTCGTCGCCTTGGCGGCGTCGGGGAAGAACATGTAGCCGAAGCGCACGGACACGCTGTCGAAGGTGGCGTCGTCGAACGGGAGGTCGTCGGCGCTGCACACCCTGGTCTCGACGTTCGTGATGCCGAGCGCCTCGGCTCGCCGTGCGGCCACGGCGAGCATCTCCTCGGAGAGGTCCGTCAGCACCACCCGTCCACGGGGCGACCGTCGGGCGATGGCCAGACCCGGCTCACCCGTTCCCGAGGCGATGTCGAGATGGTGCTGATCCTCCGCGATCGAGAGCCGCTCGATCATCGCCTCGCCCACCGAACCCAGTTGGTCCATGATGACCGAGTCCCACTTCTCCCAGCCCGCCGACAGACGCGCCCAAGCCGCTCGTTGGCCGTCTCGGATCTCATCGGCGCTCGGCATGGAACCTCCACTCTGGCGCGTCCACCGACGCCGGCGGCACGACCTACGACCGTGCATGGTGCCCGACGTGGACGCGGTTGTCCAGCGACACCACTGGTGACCGATCGTCGCGCCCCGAGGGGCCGGGTCACGCCTCGAATCGACGCCAGTGTCCCTCGGACACCACATCGACGGTCCCGTCGACCACGCGGATCGCGGTCTCGTCGTCGATGGCGTACGCGGGACAATCGAGGCCCGCCGCCCATGCCGTCGCGCCGGCCATCGAGTTGTCGGGAAGCTGCTCGTGGTCGAGGTGCGGGAAGATCGCGAAGTCCACCAGACCCAGCGCACGATCGCCCCCTTCGGGCGGCTTCCATCCGACGAACTCCTTGCCGATGCGCGGCGTCATCACCATGCTCCCGGCGCTCATGCCGATCCAGACCGTGTCCTCCAGTGAGGGCAACATGTCGGTGAGCCCGCACACACGCATCCAGTGGCACAGGTACAGCGCATCACCGCCAGAGACCAGGAGCACATCGGCCTCGCGCACCATCGGCACCCACTTCTCGGGGTTGATGCTCGGCAGCGCCGTCAGTTCGATCAGCCCGACCGACTTCCACCCCAGCTCGACCATGGGCTGCTCGGACCGCCCCGCGACGAACTCCCAGACGTTCGTGCCGGGACCGGCATACGGGTGGCCATACATCGCGGTCGGGATGCACAGCGCGGTGCACTCCTCGATCGGTCGTCCGAGCAGTTCGATCAGCGCGTGGTGGATGGCGGCGTTCCGCACGCCTGCGGAGGTCAGAAGGAGCCGATGCATCGCCGTACTCTGCCCGGGAACGTTCGCTCGGTGCAAGGACGCTCCCGCGGGAGGTGCGGATGGCTTCCGGTCAGCGACCCTTGAAGTCGGGAGTCCGCTTCTCGACGAACGCGAGCATCGCCTCCATCGTGTCCTTCGTGCCGAAGTTCACCGTCTGCGACAGCCCTTCGTCGTCGAGCGCCTCCTCCAGCGTGACGTTCATCGAGTTGTCGAGCAAGCGCTTGCTCATCGCCAGCGAGATCGGCGGCCCTGCGGCGAGCCGGGTCGCCCAGTCGTCGACGAAGGCGTCGAGGTCAGCGTCGGGGACGACGCGGTTGACGAGGCCGATGCGGTCGGCCTCCTCGGCACCGATGATGTCGGCGAAGAACGCCAGCTCCTTCGCCTTGTGCAGCCCCACGCGTCGCGGCAGCAGCCACGAGCCGGCGAAGTCGAGGCTGAGACCGCGCCGAGCGAAGATCTCCGAGAAGCGAGCCGTGTCCCCGGCGACGACGAGATCGCAGCCGAGCGCCAGGTTGCAACCGGCGCCGACGGCCACCCCGCGAACCTTGGCGATCGTGGGCTGCGGGAGGCGGTGCAGTGCGAGCGCCACATCCCCGACGTGACGCATCGCCGCGAGCTGGTGACGCTCGCGACCACCTGCCGTCAGATCGGCACCTGAGCAGAACTCGCCGCTGGCGCCGGTGATGACGACGACGCGATCGTCGGACGAATCGGCGATGTCGCGGAACGTCGCGAGCAGTTCGTCCCACATCACGTCGTTGAGCGCGTTCTTCTTCGCCGGTCGGTCGAGGGTGATGGTGACGATGCCACCGCTGCGGGACACTTGCAGGGTTTCCATGCACGGCGACGATACTGAGGGGATGGGCTTCAACCCGCAGCGCAAGCGCGTCGCCAGAACATCCGACTACCTCTTCGTCGGCGCCGCCGTGGTGGCGTGCGTCGGTCTCCTGCTGTGGGTGTTGCTCGGATGATCAGCCGTCGGTGTCGAACGGGACCCCGGCGAGCAACCACTCCGTGAGCCGCCTGGGGCTCTCCCCGAGCCAATAGGTCGCCAACAGGCGACGCGGCACCCGAACGTGTCGCCGATCGTGACGAACCGCGGCGACCGTGCGGCGTGCCAGCACCTCGGGCGAGGTCTTGGGGATGAGGTGCAGCCCGTTCAGCCGTCGAAGGACCGGAGCGACATGCTGCTCGGATTCGAGCCGATCCCACATGTCGGTGTCCACCGGGCCGGCCGCGACGACGGTGACGTTCAGCGGGGTGTCGCGGAGCTCGAGTCGCACGGAGCCGGCGAAGTTCGTGAGCCCGCCCTTCGTGCCCGAGTACACCGTCATCGCCGGAAACGACGCCGTTCCGGCGAGCGACGACGTGTAGACGAGCGACCCGCGCCCCCGGGCGAGCATGCCCGGCAGCACCGCACGAGTCAGCACCATCGGCACCTCGAGGTTCAGCCGGACGGCATCGCGGATGCCCTGGGGGTCCTGGCGACGCAACCACTGCGTGGTCTCCACTCCCGCGTTGTTGACGAGCACGTCGATCGGACCAGCCGTCTGCTCGACCCGCGGCACGAGGGCGTCGACAGCGCCGGGATCGAGGAGATCCACGGCGAACGGGGTGCCGCCGACGTCGGCAGCGACACCGGCGAGCGTGTCGACGGACCGAGCCGCGACCGAGACCTTCGCTCCGGATGCGGCGAAGGACCGTGCCATGGCAGCGCCGATGCCGCGGGACGCTCCGGTGATGAGGACGTGGGCACCGTCGAGTTGCATCTGCGCATCGTACGCGTCGGCGACACGCTGCCTGTCGGGCTCACTAGAACGCCGCCTCGATGATGTCCACCTTGGCGCCGACCACGGCGGCGACGTCGAACCGCACCTCGACGAGCCCCGGCCGCTGCTGCGTCAACCACATCGCGGCCAACGTGCGGAGCCGACGCTGCTTGCGCCAGTCGACGGCGGCCGCCGGGCCGCCGAACTCCCCCGAGGCGCGCGCCTTCACCTCGCAGAACACCACGAGACCGGGCCGGCCGAGCACGAGGTCGAGCTCGCCGGATCGGCAACGCCAGTTGCGGGCGAGGACCTCGTAGCCGTGGCGCTGATACCACCGCGCGGCCTCGTCCTCACCGAAGCGGCCTCGCGCCTGCGTCGGCGACAGCGACGCCGGGCTCGCCGTCGGGCCTGCTACAGCTCGATCGGGGGAAGCTCCTCGACGTTCACGTCCTTGAACGTGAGCACCCGCACTCTGGGGATGAAGCGGGTCTTCCGGTACATGTCCCACACCCATGCGTCACTCAGCTCCACCTCGATCACCGGACGCGCCGAGTCGCCGGTGACGGTGACCTTGACTTCGTTGGCCAGGTAGAACCGTCGTTCGGTCTCCACGGCGAAGCGGAACATGCCCGCGACGTCTTGGTACTCCTGCGCGAGTTGGAGCTCTCGCTCGGCCTCGAAGTTCTCGAGATCGTCAGAACTCAACGGGGGTGCTGCTCACACCGAACGGCGAGGGCCTCAGCCCTGGCGCTTTTCCTTGATCTTGGCGGCCTTGCCGACACGGTCGCGCACGTAGTAGAGCTTGGCGCGACGCACATCGCCACGCTTGAGCACCTCGAGCTTGGCGACCGTCGGGGCGTGGACCGGAAACGTGCGCTCCACGCCGACGCCGTAGCTGATCTTGCGGACCGTGTAGGTCTCCTGGACGCCGCTGCCCTGGCGGGCGATGACGTTGCCCTGGAACACCTGGACGCGCTCCTTGTTGCCCTCGACGACCTTCACATGCACCTTGACCTCGTCACCGGGGCCGAAGTTGGGGATGTCGGTGCGGAGATACTGCGAATCGACGATGTCGGTGGACTTCATGGCGAGAACTCTCTCAGGCGTCGTGTGGGAACGCTCAAGGATAGGTGACAGATGGGAACTCTTCCAACAAGCGGCGGTCAACTTCGCTGAGCCCACCCCGAGCCTCGATGAGGTCCGGCCGGTATCGAATCGTCCGATGGAGGGCCTGGGCGCGTCTCCACCGTTCGATCCGAGCATGGTCGCCGCCACGCACGATCGAGGGAACCTGCCAGCCTCTGAACTCGGCGGGGCGGGTGTACTGGGGCTCCTCGAGCAGGCCGGACGGGCCGAAGCTCTCATGGATCGGACTGGCCTGGTTCCCCATCGCCCCCGGCACCAGCCGGACCACGGCCTCCACCACCAGGCAGGCGGCGACCTCGCCGCCGTTCAGCACCACGTCGCCGACGCTGAGCTCTCCGTCGACCAGGTGTTCCCTGACCCGATGATCGATGCCCTCGTACCGGCCGCAGAGCAGCGAGAACCCGTCGCCTGCGGCGAGCTCCTCGGCCATGCGCTGGTCGAACCGCCGACCGCCCGGGCCCAGCAGGAACAGCGGCCGCGGCGGGTCGGCTGCCTCGACGCTGGCGAACA
Organism: uncultured Acidimicrobiaceae bacterium; assembly: GCA_963720695.1. Classification (GTDB taxonomy): domain Bacteria; phylum Actinomycetota; class Acidimicrobiia; order Acidimicrobiales; family Ilumatobacteraceae; genus UBA668. Next base: position 582,890 of record CAVRGG010000001.1, on the reverse strand, counting down.
GGGGCTCCGGCTTCATCACCATGCCGGGGCTCCCCCCGAACGGGGCGTCGTCGACGGTGCGATGCACATCGGTGGTCTGGTCGCGCGGATCGTGGAGTCGCAGGTCGAGAATGCCCGTCGAGCGCGCCTTGCCCAGGAGGCTCTCCGCGCAGAACGTGTCGACGAGCCCGGGAAAGATCGTGAACACGTCGATGCGCATGACGCGTGCCAGCCTAGAGCGGACCCCACCCGTGTAACGTCCTGGTCAGGCATGGACTTCAGCGCTGACTCCCTTGACCTCGACCTCGACTCGGAGCTGGCGACCATCGCCGAGTTCATCACGCGGGCCGTCCGAGTCGAGTTTCGTCGCCGCGGCGCGGTCGTCGCCGTGTCCGGTGGGATCGACAGCGCCGCGTGTGCCGCGCTGTGCGTCCACGCGCTCGGGCCAGAGCGGGTTCAACTGCTGTCGCTGCCAGAGGCCGACTCGTCGCCGGAGTCCTCGTCGCTCGCCGCCGAGCTCGCCGCGGTGCTGGGTGCCGATCTGTTGATCGACGACCTCGCCGAACCGCTGCGCAGCATGGGGTGCTACGACCGTCAGATCGAGGCCATTCGCCGCGCCGTGCCTGACTACGGCCCTGGTTGGAAGCACAAGCTCACCATTCCGTCGATCATCGACAGCGATCGGCTCAACGTCACCCGGCTCACCGTCGAGGACCCCGCCGGGCAGCAGCAGACGCTGCGCCTCCCGGCCGCGGCGTACCTCCAGCTGGTCGCGGCCACGAACTACAAGCAGCGCCTGCGCACGACGACCACCTACTACCACGCGGATCGACTCAACTTCGCAGTCTGCGGGACACCCAACCGGCTCGAGTACGACCAGGGCTTCTTCGTCAAGGGCGGCGACGGACTCGCCGACTTCAAACCGATCGCCCACCTCTACAAGACGCAGGTGTACCGCGTGGCGCAGGCCCTCGGTGTTCCCACCGGCATCCTCGAGCGTCCGCCCACCACCGACACGTTCTCGCTCGAACAGAGCCAGGAGGAGTTCTACTTCTCGCTCCCCTATCCGAAGATGGACCTGTGCCTGTTCGCCTTCAACCACGACGTCGCGCCAGAGCAGGCCGCACCGGTCGTCGGGCTGACCGCAGCGCAGGTGCAGCGGGTGTACGACGACATCGTGGCCAAGCGGCGCGCCACGGCCGGCCTCCACCTGCAGGGGCTGCTGGTCGAGCCGGTTCCCGAGATCGACTGAGCGATGTGCGGGATCGCCGGCGTCGTCCGGCTCGCCGCCGGTGAGGCTCCCTCCCGCGAGTTGCTGCTGTCCATGGTCGCCCAGCTTCGTCACCGCGGCCCGGACGGCTTCGGCCTCTATCGCGACTCGTGGGCTGGACTCGCCCACGCACGGCTCGCGATCGTGGACTTGACGACCGGCGATCAGCCGCTCGCCGATCGGGATCGCACCCGTTGGATCGTCTTCAACGGTGAGATCTTCAACCACCGGGCACTCCGCACCGAGCTGCAGTCCCTGGGGCATCGGTTCGAGACCTCCAGCGACACCGAGGTGGTCGTCAACGCCTATCGAGAATGGGGCACGGACTGCTTCGCCCGGTTCAACGGACAGTGGGCCTTCGCACTGTGGAGTCCATCCACGCGAGAGCTCGTGCTCAGCCGCGATCCGAGTGGCATCTGCCCCCTGTTCGTCCACGAGGGCGGCGGCCGGCTGCGCTTCGCGAGCGAGGTCAAGGCACTCTTCGCCGACCCCGACATCGCACGGGCCTTCGATCTCGATGGCATCCAACAGACGTTCATGTACTGGGCCTCGCAAGCACCGGTGACCCCGTTCTCGGGCATCGAGGAAATGCCACCCGGCACCTACCGGATCTACCGGGAAGGGACCGTCGAGCGGGGTGTGCACTGGGCGCCGACGTATCCGCCCACGATCGCCGTGGCACCCGGCGACCTGCGCGGCGCAGCCGAGGAACTCGCGGTGCGGCTCCGGAGCGCGAGCCGTCTGCGGATCACCAGCGCCGACGTGCCGGTGGGCGCCTACCTGTCCGGAGGCCTCGACAGCACCCTCACGGCGATCCTCGGCAGCGATGCCAGCGACGGCCGGCTGGAGACGTTCTCGCTCGGGTTCGACGACGACGACTACGACGAACGGCCCTTCCAACGACTCGTCGCGAGCCGGCTCGGGAGCCGACATCACGAGGTCACCGTCTCCCACGCAGACATCGCCGAGGTGTTCCCCGATGTGATCTTCCACGGCGAGCGACCCGTGTTGCGGACGGCCCCGGCACCGATGTTCCTCCTCTCCAGAGCCGTGCGCGCGGCGGGCGTGAAAGCGGTGCTCACCGGTGAAGGAGCCGACGAGATCCTGGCCGGCTACGACATCTTTCGCGAGGCACGCATCCGGGCGTTCTGGGCGAGGCGACCGGAGTCGACCGCGCGCCCGAGCTCTTCGACCGGATCTACCCGTACCTGCAGGGCATGACAGGACGGACCAAGAGGATGTCGCAGTCGTTCTGGAAGGTCGGCCTGGAGGACGTCGGGAATCCAGGCTTCTCGCACGGACCCCGATGGCGAGCGGCCGCCTCACTGCGGCGGTTCTACTCCCGGGACTTCTCCGCCGCGGCGGCGACCGCGCTCACACCGGGTCCGCTCGACCACCTGCCCGACGTGTTCGGATCGTGGTCCCCGCTGCGCCAGGCGCAGTACCTCGAGTTCACGACCCTGCTGTCGCCCTACATCCTCTCCTCCCAGGGGGATCGCCAGCTGCTCGGCAATGGCGTGGAGGGCCGTTTCCCCTTCCTCGACCCGGAGGTGATGGCACTCTGCAACTCGCTCCCCGACGACTTCAAGCTGCGCAGCCTGGACGAGAAGCACCTGCTCAAGCAGGTCGCGGTGGATCGCGTGCCGGCGGAGATCCTGGCCAGGAGGAAGCAGCCGTACCGTGCTCCCGACGCGATCTGCTTCCTGGGCAGCCCACGACCCGCGTACGTCGACGAGATGCTGGGGGCATCGGCGCTCGAGACGGCCGGTGTGTTCGACCCGGCGGCCGTGCACGCGCTCGTGCGAAAGTTGGAGGCACAACGTGCCGAAGGAACAGCGACACCATCGAACGCCGACAACATGGCGTTCGTGGGCATACTCTCCACTCAACTCGTCCACCACCAGTTCCTCGTCGGTCCTCGTGCCCCGCATGCCTCCGACCTCCCGCTCGTGGTCGACGTCGAATCACCCGACACGAGCCAGGATCACCACTGACACATGGACGCCGACGCACTTCGAACCGACCTGCGATCCTTCATCGCCGCCAACTTCGTGTTCACCGACGACACCGTGGCCGACGACAAGTCCCTCCTCGAGAGCGGTGTCATCGACTCGACCGGTGCGATGGAGTTGATCGGTCACGTGGAAGATCTCTTGGGCGTGACGATTCCCGATGAGGATCTCGTCGCAGCGAACTTCGACACCATCGACCGGATCGTGGCGTTCGCCACACCGCACATGCAATGACGGGCGCGGCGATCCGCGACCTCGTCCACCAGTGGGCGCGCGACGGCGGAGACCGCGTCGCCCTGGTGGTCGATGATCGGCGGGTCACCTACGCACAACTCGCCGGCGACATCGATCGCGTGGCGATGGGCCTCACCCGCAGCGGAGTCACCCCCGGCGACCGCGTGGTGGTGTTCCTCCCCAACTCCGTCGACGCCGTGACGGCGATCTTCGGCGTCTGGCGCGCCGGCGGCTGCGTGGTCATGGCCGATGCCGAGAGCACGCCGGAGCACTTCGCGTATCGCGTCCACCACTCGGGCGCCTCTGCGGTCGTCACTGCGATCGACCGAGTGGCAACGGTCCGCGCCGCGGCACCCGCGGTGGCGATCCTCGTCCCCGACGCCGACGACACCGTCGAGACGACTGGGTGGACACCTCCTCGGGTGGAGGCCGACTCACCTGCGGCGATCATCTACACCTCCGGCTCCACCGGCTCCCCGAAGGGCGTCACGCACAGCCATCGCTCGATCGGATCAGTGGTGGAGGCCGTCGCTCACTACCTCGACCACACCGCCGACGACATCGTGCTGTGCGTGCTCCAGCTGAGCTTCGGCTACGGGCTGCTGCAGGTGCTCGTCACCTACGCCACGGGGGGACGGCTGGTGCTCCGGCGCGGCGTCGGCCTGCCCTACGACCTCGTCGAGGCGATCGAGGCCCACCAGGTCACCGGGATGGCAGGGGTCCCGACGCTCTTCGCAGTGCTGCGCGACCTCGGTCCCGACGCCCTCGCGAAGTGCCGCAGCCTTCGCTATCTCACCTGCGCTGCGGCGGCGATGCCCGAATCGTTGGCACGCCAGACCGTCGAACGGTTTCCCACCGCCCGCCTGTTCGTGATGCACGGCCAGACGGAGTGTCTCCGCACCACTTATCTCCCACCTGAACTGCTCGCCGCGCACCCCACCTCCGTCGGACGCGGCATGCCCGGTGTCGAGCTCTGGCTCGAATCGCCTGACGGGCAACGCCTGGACGATCCGGCCGAGGGCGAGCTCGTCGTCAGGGGCGAGAACGTGATGCTCGGATACTGGAACGATCCCGAGGCGACCGACCGCGTCGTGCGGCCGGGCCGCACGCCCACCGAGCGCGTGCTGCGCACCGGCGACCTGTTCCGCACCGACGCCGAGGGCTGGTTCTCGTTCGTGTCGCGTTCGGACGACATCATCAAGACCCGCGGCGAGAAGGTGAGCCCGCACGAGGTCGAGCAGGCGCTTTCTGCACTCGACGAGGTCGCCGAATGCAGGGTCCTCGGCATCGCCGACGACCTCCTCGGGCAGGCCGTCCGAGCAGAGATCGTGCTGCGCGAGGGCAGCGCGCTCAGCGAGCGCGACGTCCGGCGAGCGCTCCGGCAACGCCTGGAGACCTACAAGGTCCCCCGTGACATCGTGTTCGTCGACTCGCTGCCGAAGTCGACGAGCGGCAAGGTCCTCCGCCGTCCCTGATCGGCGCGCCGACCCCGCTCAGAACGTGTCACCCTGCATTCGTGTCCACCACTCGCCGACCAACCGGCTGAGCGCGACATCACCCGAAGTCAGGCGCGCCGCAGCTGCCATGGCCCGAGGTTTCGAGGCAGCGCGCAGCGTGACGAACTCGTTGCGCTGGATGTAGCAGCTCGTGCGTTCGCCGAGCGGAACCATCAACCGCGGGTCGCCCTGGCCGACGAGGGCCGCCGCACCGTGAGCCCGAGCGTCGTCGCAGAGCGCCGAGAGCACGGCGCTGTGGCATCCCTCGCGGGCGAGCAACTGGAGCACCTGGCCCAGACCATCAGGGTTCGGGTAGTACATGGCCGCCCCGATAGGCCGCCCACTCGCGTCGCGGAAGTGGAGCGCCCGCAACGGTCCGAACTGCCGCTTCTCACGACACATGGTGAGCAACCACTCGACCCCGGAGCTGTCGGCGTCGAGATGCGTGTAGCCACGATCGCCCACCGTGGTCGCGAAACGCATCACCTCGTCAGCCGTGGCGGGATGCGCGCTCACGCCGAGGAAATTCTCGCCGGCACGACCTCTCGTGAGGCGGTCGACCGGACGGACGAACGGTCGGGCCAGCCATGCGACTCGTCGTCCCGCCCCGGTACGGCGGGCCCCCGCCAGGCCCAGCGCACCCACTCGCAACGGGATCACCCAACGCATCGTCTGCAGTCGAGCCACCGAGCCACCGAGGCCGACCCACATGCGCAATGCCTGCTCGTTGGCCGTGTCCGTGAAGGCGATGTCCTGGGTGCCGGCGAAGTACCTCCGGAGCAACCGACTGGCCGCCATGGGATCGGCGAGGGCAGGGTCGACCATCAGGTTGCCCCCGATCGCCAGACGGATCGGGACTCCGTCGATCCGCACCGGCATCGGCACGACCCCGAGGAAGCCGGCCACCGATCCGCCGCGCTCGACCACCAAGCTGGGCATGCCATCGTCGACCCACGGGTTCTGGAGGTACAGCCGGCGGAAGTAGGCGACCATCTCGCGTGGATCGTTCTCGGGCCCTTTGCGGAAGGAGCGCACGAAGAGCGCCACCACCGCGTCGAGGTCGTCGTCGGCGAGCGCACGGATCGTGGAGGGAGCAGACGTCAACGTCATCGGTGTGCCACTCTACGCAGGATGATCTTCCATCTCACCGAACCCGACCGCTGGCAGCGATCGCTGGCCGAGGGCGTCCACACCGGCTCCAGCCGAGGTCTCGAACTCGCCGACGAAGGGTTCATCCACTGCAGCACGGCGGCGCAATGGCCGGGGGTTCGTTCACGGTTCTACGCCGATCTCGACGAGTTGCTCCTGCTCCACATCGACGAGGCGTCGGTCGGCAGCGAGGTCGTCTACGAACAGCTCGGTGACGCACCCGAGGCGTTTCCGCACATCTACGGCCCGCTCCCGCTCAGTGCGGTGGTGACGGTGGAGTCACTGACGGCGACGGCGACTCCGGACTGAGTTCCGCATCACCGAACAGCACCAGCACCATCCCGAGCGCGGCCAGCGCGCAGCACCACGCTCCGAGGCTGAGCGCCGTCTCCTCGATCACCGCGGCACGACCATGCTCGCTGGTCGCGAGGATGTCGATCACCTCGCTGGCCACGAGCAGCAACAGCCCCGCACCGAGGAGCCCGCGCAGCGGTCGGAAGGTGACGGTGCCGCGAAGTTCTCGGGCGATCCAGGCGATGGCGAGCCAATAGGCGAGCCGCACGCCCACATCGCCGCCCGGCACGTGATTGTGGATGCGCAGGAGCGTGTCGATCGCGAGCACCACGAACAGCACCGCGACCGCCGTCCAGACCCGCCGACGGGTGAGCAGCGCCAAGACGGTGGCGATGACCGCCGTGGCGAGCATCCCCATCGTGCCCACGACGTTCGCCAGACCCGGATGGCCGATGTCGCCGAGCTCGTAGAAGTAGAAGGTGTGCTCGTCGAAGCGACGCGCGCCGAGCGTGCTCAACACGACCGACAGTCCCGTCACCGCCAGCAACACCCCGGCGCACACGAACGCGTACGCCGAGAGCGCGCCGCGCCGGGTCACGCGTCGTCGTCTTCGTCGAAGTCGTCGCCGCCCTCCGCGGCCAGACGTGCCCGACGACGATCGAGCGCGTCAGCGGCCAACGCCGATCCGAGTGTGGCGACGACGCCGAGGCCGACGACGACGATCAGGAGTCGCAGGGTGCCCGAGAGCACACGGGTGGCGTGATCAGGAGCGACGATGACGAGCGGCTTGATGAAGTAGGTGGGATCGGTGCCCTGCTGGCTCTGCAGGTCGGTGAGCTGCGCCTGCATCTCGTCGATCACCAGCTGGGCATTCTTCTTGGCCTGCTCCTCCGAGGAGGACTCGGTGGCGACGTCGACGATGGGACCTCGATAGAAGTCGCGGTTCGCCGCGATCTCGAACGTGCCGTCGAGCCCTTCAGCCTTCAATCTGCTCCCGACCTCCTCACTCCCCAGCACCTTCACGAGAATGTCGACGATGACCGAGAGGTCACCGAATCGGGCGTAGGGATTCTGGAACTCCGGAGGCACGGTCGGGTTCTCCGGGGTCACCTCGGGAAGGGCCGGAGGGTTGAGCAGGACCACCGCTGCGCTGGCCCGATAGGTCTTGCCGGTGACGAACACGACGGCGATGCATGCGATCAACGACACCAGCGCGACGGGGATCACCACCATCTTGTGTCGCGAGAGGACCTTGAACAGCGATGACAAATTCACGAAGGACCGCCGATTTCGGTGAGGGACGTGCGCGCGGCACTCGGTATCGCCCCAGTGTAGTGACACCATCGGCCGCGACCGGCGCGGCACTTCGACCGGTCGAGGGAAATAGGCTGTCCGACTGTGGCGGCCGCGCAGAACGAAACACGACATCACCGGCGGACCCGCGCGCGTCACGGCCTGATCGCCGCGGCCATCGCCGTGACGCTCACCATGGTGGGCGCGGCCGCAGTGTCGTTGCACCGCCGGCAGTACGTCGCCAGCACCACGGTGGTGATCGTGGGAGCCCCCACCATTTCGCAACGTGAGTTCTCCACGAGGACCACCATCGATCCGAGCCTGCGCAGCTGGCTCGCCCGGTTCGACAACCCCACCGTCGTCGCCGACATCTACGCGCGGGTGTACCAGAGCACCACCCAACGCCAGCTGCTCCGCGACGAGGGGGTCACCGGGCGGATCAACGTCGTGACGAAGTCCTCGGTGACGAGCGACTCACCGGGCCACGGTCCGGTGATGGTGCTGTCGGTGTTCTCCGACGCTCCAGGCGCCGCCGTGACGCAGCTCGGAGTGCTGGTCGACGACCTCGTCGCTCGAGTCGCGGCGGACCAGGTGGGCGCCGACCCGACGCTCGTGGTCGTTCCGACCGTCGTCGCCCGCGGCGACCGCGCGGTCCCGGTGGTCGGAAGCCGGATTCGGTCGGCGGTCGGTTTCGCATCGGCCTCCGCACTCGTCGCTGCGATCGCCTTCGTGATGATGGGTTCGGTGAGCCGCAGGCGCCGGGCGGGCGAGGGCGATCGCACCGCGACGGAGACTCGTCAAGGCGAGCTGGTACATTCGTGACACAAGTGCGGTGCTCGAGCGGCGGGCGAAATTCGTGCCGAAGTCACCTTCGGCAGACGGGATCGCGCGCCCCAGCCTGAGAGGAAACCCCCTCCACATGCCCCTCACCGAACGCCCCAACCCCCGCCGCTTCGCCGTGCTCGTGGCGTCTGCCACGGTTCTGCTCGCCACGATCCTCGCCGGATCGCACTGGCAACTCACGGCCGACGCGGCCGGCCAGATCGGCAGCATCGGACCTTCCGGTGCCGGCGCGAGCCAGACCGCCGGCCGCCTCACTCCTCCTCGGCCGCAGTACCCCACCGCAGCCAGCTCCGGCGTACCCGGCGGCGTGGCACTCACGTCGTGGCCATGGGCCCTGCGCACGAGCGCTGCGTCGGTACCCACGGAAGTGAAGAACGGCCGCACCTGCCAGGTCTTCTACCGGTATCTCGTCTCGCTGTCGGGGGGCTCGTATCTGTCCGTGGACACGCCGTGCGCCATCTTCCGCCAGTCGCGGTTCGTCACCTCTGGCGCGGTGTCGAACGGCAGTGCGCTGCTCCAGCAAGGCAACGGCAACGCCTACCTCGAGGTCACGTCGAGCGACTTCGACGGTGGACCCTCGTATCAGCGTGGCGTCCAGGGTGACCAGGCCGACCTCGTCGTGACGTTCTCGAAGTTCGCCCGCTTCGGCGAGGCGGGCGTCGAGATGAACAACCGCTCCGGCACCGCGTCGCTGACCGTCGAGGACAGCTACTTCTACGAAGCCCCGGGGTGGCCCGGGTCGTATCACGTCGACGGCATCCAGGTCGGCGCGGGAAAGAACGTGTCCATCCGCCGGAACACGGTCCTCATCGAACCATGGGGCGGTACCCCGGGCCAGACCTCGTACGTGTCGAACTCGGCTCTCGGGATCTGGGCCGAACTCGGCGACGTGAAGGGCACCGTGATCGTCGACTCGAACCTGCTCGCCGGCGGCGGATACGCCGTCTACGTCCAACAATCGGGGCCGTACGTCTTTCGTGGCGCCGTGTTCGTCACGAACAACGTGTTCGATCAACGCTTCAGCGGCAAGTGCGGCATCTGGGGGCCGCTCTACACACGGGGCATTCCGTCGGGCCTGCAGTGGTTGGGCAACGCGTTCAGTAGTGGGGCCCCACTCTCGCTGGCATTGGCACTCACCTACACCTGAGCGATCGCCGTACTTCGTGACCCAATCTTGACTTGCACTTGCGAATCGGTGCGTCGATGAAAGGGTATGACACGCTCAGAGATCCCCCACCTCGTTCAGCGGGTGTGGCGGGGCCTCGTTCGAGCCGTCGTATCCGACTCCCCACGCGACCCTTCGTCGCTGCGTCGAGTCACGTCAGGGGCGGTGTCACTCAGTGTGGCGTTGCTCCTGCTGCCCAACGGATGCTCGCCGATCACCCGATCCGACATCGACACCTCCGCCGGTCTCCAGCTCTCCGCCACGTCCACCACATCGTTCCAGTCCCGCTGGAACGTGGTTCGCGGAGCGATTTCCTACGACGTCTCGTTCGATGGCACTGCCACTCCCTCGACGGTTGTCCGCCACATTCGCACCAACACGTGGTCCAGCGCCGGCCTGCCCGCCGGTGGCACGTTCCGCGTGAAGGTCCGGCCCGTGAAGTCGACGACGACCGGTGCATGGTCGTCGTACCGGACGATCACGCTGCCGCATCCGTCGACGCCTCCGGCCGGCACGGGCGCGACGCTTCCGGCGCCGACCCTTCCTGCGACGACAGCGCCCCCGACCACGACCGTCGCAGTGACGACGGTCCCCGGTACCGTCGCCCCCGGCACCACGGTCGCACCGACGACCGTGCCGGCGACGACGCCTGCAACGACTGCCGCGCCCGCGACCCTTCCCGCGACGACAACACCGGCGACGACAACACCCGCGACGACTACACCGGCGACGACAGCACCTGCGGCGACCGTCGTCCCACCGGCCACGTCGGCCCCTGCCTCGGGCTTCCCAACGGCAGCGAGTGCGGGCGTGCCCGCAGGCGTGACCCTCACGGCCTGGCCGTTCGGATGGAGGACGTCACAGGCGTCCGGCATGCCGACCCGGGTCGTCGACGGGATCGCCTACAAGGTGATCAGCGGCTACCTGTTCGATGCCGGCACCAGCGGCACCTACTTCTACGTCGACGAGCCGAACGTTCTCATCGAGCGGAGTCGGTTCGTGACCAACGGCCTCGTGTCGAACACCAGCGCCCTCGTGCAGCAGTCCAGCGCGAACAAGAACTTCATCGTCCAGGACAGTGACTTCGACGGCGGCCAGTATCACCAACGTGGCATCCAGGCCGATTACGGGATCACCGTGCTGCGCAGCGAGTTCACACGTTTCGGCGACTCGGCGATCGAGATGAACAACCGCAGCGGCACGAACAGCTTGCGAGCCGAGGACAACTACTTCTTCGAGCCAAAGGGCTGGAACCCCGCAGCGCACACCGACGGCATTCAGGTCGGCGCAGGCCACGACGTGCTCGTGCGGCACAACACCGTGCTGATCACCCCCTACGGTGCGACCGAGGGCGACACGAGCTACGTGTCGAACTCGGCGCTCGGCCTGTGGGCCGAACTCGGTGACGTCACGGGCACCGTGGTCGTCGACCACAACCTCCTCGGTGGCGGCGGCCGGGTCGTGTACCTGGAGCAGAAGGCACCGTACGCATGGCGTGGCACGGTGACGGTCTCCAACAACGTCTGGGACCTGTGCTTCACCTCCAAGAGCGGCATCTGGGGTCCGCTCTACCCGTCGGGCCTTCCGGCTCAACTCACGTGGACGAACAACTCGTGGAGCAACGGCGCGCCGCTCAGCCTGAGCGACGCTCTCACGAAGTTCCCGTGACCGATCTCCCCTTGCGGAAGTGCGGTGCCATGCTGTGTGCGATGGCACCGCCCTTTCGCATTCTGGCCGCCATCGCGGCGTCGGCGCTGGTGGCCTGCTCGTCCGCTCCGACTGCGAACACTCTGCCCCCTGAGGCGACGGCGGGCGCGACGATCGAGAGCGTCGTACCGGACGTTCGCAGCGACTTCCCATCGGCGTCCGACACGGGCGTGCCCACGGGGCTCACGTTGCGCCCGTGGACGGGCGGATTGGTGCTCTCCGAAGAGGAGAAGGCCGGGCAGCAAGGCGTCGAGGAGCAGGTCGACGGGCGCCCGTGCGTGGTGTTCGACGGGTTCGACATCGACCTCGCGGACTCCGGGGACTACCTGTATGTCGATCTGCCGTGCGCGATGTTCCGCAACACCCGCTTCCGCACGAACTCGGTCGTGTCCAACACGAGCGCGATCGTCCAGCAGGCGAACGGGAACGACCTGCTGATCTTCGACCACTGCGACTTCGACGGCGGGCCGTTCCACCAGCGCGGCATCCAGGCCAACTGGGCCGACCTGCTCGTGCTCGACTCCCGCTTCGTGAGGTTCGGGAACGCGGCGGCCGAGTTCAACGACGAGGCCGCCACGCACGACTTCACCATGATCGGCAACTACGCCGAGGAGACCGCCGGGTGGGACCCCTCCGACCACGTCGACGGGCTGCAGGTCGGAGCCGCCGGCTCGGTGACCATCCGCGGCAACACGGTGCTGGTGACGCCGTACGGCGACGACTCCCGGAACACCGACTACGTGTCCAACTCTGCGGTCGCCATCTGGGCCGAGCTCGGCGATGTCACCGGCTCGGTGGTCGTGGAGGGCAATCTGCTCGCCGGCGGAGGACACGTGATGTACCTCGAACAGAAGCCGCCCTACGTGTTCCGCGGCCCCGTCGTCGTCAAGGACAACGTCGTCGATCGGCGCTACACGCCGGTGGGCGGCATCTGGGGCGTCCTGGCCGACACGAGCCTCCCGGGCGACCTGTCCTGGGTCGACAACCAGTTCGACGACGGCAGTCCCATCAGCCTCCAATCCGCCATCGCCTCGGGCTAACCTTCCGGCACGATCGACGAGGAGCACACGAAGATGACGGGGTTGATGGCGACGGCGAACGACGCGCCGCCCGCGGCACCGCAGGAGCCGAGGTCCACGGCGCTCTTGCTGTTGCAGATGTTCGTCATCCTGCTGGCCGTGTTGCCCGCCCGGCTCGTGATCGGACCCGTCGGCTCGTTCGGATCACCCGCGTCCGTCGTCGGCATACTCGCTTTCGGATTGTGGGCATTCTCCAGCTTGGAGCCCGGGCTGCTGGCGAGACGAGTGGTACCGCTGCGGGTGGGTCTCGTCCTGCTCTGGATCCCGGGGCTGGTCTCGTACGGGGTGATGCACCTCACCGCGCGAGACGGCGACGAGGTCAACGCGGCGGATCGATGGATCCTGTTCATGCTGGTGTGGACCGGCGTAGCGCTCCTCGCCGCTGAGGCGTTGCGCAACCGTGAGGACGTCCTGCGCCTGCTGCGACTCGTGGTCGCCGGCGCCGCCTTCAGTTCGTTCGTGGCCATCCTCCAAGCCCGGCTGAGCATCGACCTCACCACGAGGCTGGCGAGGATCCCCGGCCTGTCGGTCGCCGGTGAACTGGACTCGGTCCTGAAGCGAAACGGGCTCGCCCGCCCTGCCGGCACGGCCACCCATCCGATCGAGTTCGGCTGCGTGCTCGCCATGGCGCTGGGGCCGGCCCTGGTGCTGGCCTCCTACGATCACGGGTGGCCGCGCCTGCGCCGGTACTCGGCGGTGGCGATCATCGGCCTCGGCATCCCGTTGGCGGTCTCACGGTCGGCGATCCTGAGTGCGGGCATCGTGGGCGTCGTGTGGTTCATCGCCGCCGACGCCGCCCAGCGCATCCGTGGGGCGGTCGCTGCGATGCTGTTCATGGTCGTGATCTTCCTCACCTCGCCGGGCCTGCTCGGCACGCTGCGCCAGTACTTCCAGAACGTCGGCTCCGACGACAGCATCTCCACTCGCACCGACGACTACGCGGCCGTCACCAAGTACATCCGTCAGTCCCCCCTCATCGGCCGGGGCCCAGCGACGTTCCTGCCCAAGTACCGCATCCTCGACAACCAGTGGCTCGCCCAGCTGATCGAGACGGGCATCCTCGGCACTCTCGCGCTCCTCGGCTTCTTCCTCCTGCCGTTGCTCTACGGGGCTGCGATTCGTCGTGTGAACCGCCTGCGCATCGATCGGCAACTCGGTCAGGCGTTCATCGGTGTCAGTCTGGTGGCGATGTTCGCGTCCGGGACCTTCGACGCGTTCTCCTTCCCGACCATGCCCGGATTCTTCTCCGTGTACGTCGGGCTCGCCGCGGCATTGCTCGCCATCGGGCGGGCCGAACGCACCCACGCAGCACCGATCGACCTGCCGTTGTCGGGATGACCTCGGACCCCACGCGCGACAGCGATCGCGCCCCAACCGGCACACGACGAGCGCTCAAGTGGAGCGTCATCGCCCAGTTCGTCGCCCGTATCGGCAGCTTCACCCTCGGCCTCGTGCTGGCGAGGCTCCTGTCGCCGGAGAACTTCGGCACCTACACGGTCGCACTCGGAGTGTTCACGCTCCTGCTCACGATCGACGATCTCGGCATTCTCAAGGCCCTCGTGCGGTGGCCGGGCGAGTTCTCCGACGCGGCACCGACGGCGAGAACCATCGCGACCTGCTCGTCACTCGGCGTGTACGCGGTCAGCTTCGTGCTGGCACCGATGATCGCCGACATCACCGGCGCCCCGGCGGCGACGAATGCCATCCGGGCGCTGTGCGCGGGCATCGTCGTCGACGCGGTCTTGCAGATCGTGCCCGCGGCGTCGCTGCAGCGCCGACTACGGCAGGACCTCTGGGTGATCATCGAGGTGGCCCGGCTGGTCGTCACTGCGTCCGTCACGATCCCGCTCGCGGCCGGTGGCGGCGGCGTGTGGGCGCTGGTCATCGGAGCGCTTGCCGGCCAGGCGGCAGGAATGGTCGCCAACGTGATCCTGGCGCGAGAGCCGTTCGCCTACGGATTCGATCGAAAGGTCGCACGCGAACTGCTGGTCGTTTCCGCCCCGTACGCGCTGGCGGCGTTCGTCAGTGCCGCCCTGTTGAACGTCGACTACCTGGTCATCGGAAACGTGCTCGGCCCGACGGCCGTCGGGCTGTACCTCGTCGCCTTCAACGTCTCCAGCTGGCCCAACAGCCTGGTCGGGGCCGCCGTTCGCGCTGTTCGCGATTCCCAGCTTTTCTCGTTTGCACCACTCCGGCCAGGGCGCTGGGGACGCCCTGCGACGGGGCCTCGTGATGCTGGTGGCGGGCGGCGTGCCGTTCTCCGCCATCCTGATCGCGGCACCGGCGGCCGTGATCGGGAGCCTCTACGGTGACCGGTGGACACCGGGCAGCGTCGCTCTGCCGTGGCTGGCCGTCATGGCGCTCGTCCGGCTCCTCGACGGTCTCGTGGATGACGCGCTCTTCGCGTCGGGGCGCTCCACGTGGATCCTGTTGAAGAACATCGTGTGGCTGGCGGCGCTCCTCGTCGCCTTGCCGATCGGCGCGCACCTGGGCGGCATTCGCGGCGTCGGGATCGGCCAGGCGATCGTGGCCTGCGCGATCGTGTCGCCGATCGTCGTCGTGTTCCTCCACCGGGCCGACTTCTGGCGACAGGAGCTGGTCACCGTCGGGCTCGGACTACTGGCCGCCGGCGCAGTGGCCGCAGCGGTCGGGGCCGTGGTCGTCCATCACCTCGCCGCGCCGGCCTTCGTCACCGCTGCTGTTGCGTCGGTGGTCGTCCTCGCCGCGTATGCACCGCTGGTGATCCGGTGGCGAACACGACTGTTCGCCCGAGGCTGATACGCACCGCGCGTCAGTTCGCGCGTCAGTCGCCGTCGGTCGTCGATGGCTTGCGCTCGGTCGCACCGAACTCCTTGAGTCCGCCGCGCAGGCCCACCGCCGCCTTGAGCTGCACGAACAACTTCCAGGCGATGAAGAACGGGGCGACCACCAAGGCCGCCAACACTCGCCAGCCCACCCGGGCCTGGATGGCAGCGGAGAAGAAGGCGAAGCCGAGCAGGGCTGCTGCCCCGACCCCCACCCACATCACCGGCATCGCGCCCGCCACCAGAGCGAGCAGGGTGCCGATCACCACGAATCCGGCAGCCGAGGCGAACGGCGGCGACACGAGGAACCAGGCCGCCTCGAATCCCGCCCAACTGCGGCAACGCAGCAACTTGGGCACGAACTCGCGCGCAGCTGCCATGCGGCCGGCCTCGTAGCGCTGCTTCTGCGTGGAGGCGATCTTCCACGAGTCCGCGTTCGCCGAGCGCATCCGCGCCCGCTCCGCATGCCGCGTTCGCACACCTTCCTGCACCAGGTCCAGCGACACCTGGAGGTCTTCCGACGCCTTCGCCCGGAAGTCGAGTCGTTCCAGAACGTCGCGACGCAGCACCATCCCGGTACCGCGCAACCGCACCGGAGCGGCGAGCACCTCACGTCCGCGGGGAAGGGTCACACCCTGGATCGCGAACGACGCCAAGGCCGCCTGGTCGACGAGACGCTTGCCGCGAGCGGCCTCACTTCGAGCCTGCAGGGCGACCGCACCGGTGCCGAGGAGCCGCTCGCACTCGTCGAAGAACCCGGGCTCGACGATCGAGTCGGCGTCGATCATCACCATCGCATCCCACTCCATCGTCGCCGAGCGCTGAATGGCAGCCTGGCGAGCTGCTGCGCGGCCGGGCTCCTCGCCGGGCTCTCGCCGCAACACCGTCGCGCCGTACGACGCAGCGATCTCGCTGGTGCGATCGACACTGCGGTCATCGACCACCATCACATCGTCGCGATCCCGCTTGGCGGCGTTGATCGCCTCCAGCGTCCCTCCGAGCAGCAGCTCCTCGTTGTACGCGGGGATGACGACGAGAAACCGCACGGGCGGCACGTCGGCGGACAGAGTGGGCGCGCGGTAGCACCACGACGCGAGCGTCATGACGCCGAGGTGGAGCGCCGTGACGAGACCGGGCAGCAGGACGAGGACCGCTATCGCGGCAAGAACGAATCGGAACACTGGATCTCCGGAGGACGGCGGGACGGCACCAACAGGGCGTGGGCAGCAGCACGCGCTGCTGTGTTGCCCATCAACCCTCGGCTGACCTCGTTGAGCAGGACGGCGAACAGGAACAAGGTGGCCGCGGCCGCAGAATGGTGTCGGCGGTAGAGGCGGACCTTGTTGACGATCATCATGCTTCGCAGGCGGGGCTGGTGCACTCCCCCGCCACCTTCGTGCATGGCGATCGCCGAGGGCTCGTAGCGGACCCGGAAGCCGACGCGTCTGGCCCGCTGGCAGTAGTCGGTCTCCTCCGAGTACAGGAAGAAGCTCTCGTCCCAAGCGCCGAGGCGGTCGATGCAGGCGCGACTGATGAGCATCACCGCCCCGACACCCCAGTCGACGTCGTGGGGACGGAGGTACTTCGCGGGGTCGGCGACCTCCTCGGAGAGGAGGGGGAACCGAACGGCGCGATCCCCACCGATCAGGGCAGGTCCCAGTGCTCGCAGCAGCGTGGGATCGCGGCGTTGATTGTGCGCGAGCGTGCCGTCGAGGTTCCTGGTTTGAGGCACCACGATCCCGACACGCTCGTCGCTCAACACCTCGAGCATGCGGGGAACGGCCCCCGGGCCGACCACGATGTCGGGGTTGAGCAGCAACACCGCCTGCACCTCCGGCATGGCAGCGATTCCGGCGTTGATGGCCGCCGAGTAGCCCGCATTGCGACCCATGTCGATGACCTCGATGCCATGGTGTCGCAGTCGCGCCACGGTGTCGTCGCTCGACGCATTGTCGACCGCGACGACGCGGGCCGGGACGACACCGAGCGCAGCAGGAAGCGACAAGGCGAGATCGTCGATGTGCTCAGCGCTGTTGTAGGTGACCACCAGCACGCCGATGGCGGTCGTGCAGGTGTCCGATGGGTTGGTCACTTCCATGATGCGTCTCTCAGGCGAACATCTCGTCGAGCTCGTTGCCGTCTGTCGAGGACAGTATCGGCGGAATCCACGAGATTGCGGGCGTGCCACGCTGGATCACTTCGACGATCCGGTCGGCGGCATGGCCATCCCACATCGGGATGCTCGCCGGCACGGCCTCCGGCCCCGTCAACGCGGCGTGCACTGCGGCCTGAAGGCGGGGCATGTCGAAGCCGACCAGCGTGTTGGTGCCGAGCGTGACGGTCACCGGGCGCTCGGTGTTCTCCCGGACGGTCACGCACCACGTGCCCAGCAGGCTGGTCTCCTCCTGCACCCCGCCGGAATCGGTGACCACCACCGCGGCCCGTTCCTGCATCGCCAGGAAGTCCAGGTAGTCCAGCGGGTCGATCAGGATGAAGCCGGTGAGATCGAGCCCGGAGCGTTCCACATTGACCCGCGTTCGCGGATGGATCGGGAACACGAACGGGGTGTCGGCCGACAACGAACGGAGGGTGTCGACGACCATCGCGAGTCGCTCGGCATCGTCCACGAGCGCCGGTCGGTGCAGCGTCATGAGTCCGAACGAAGCCGGGAGGCCGAGCGCTTCCCAGGGCCGGCGGTCGCGGGCCCGGGCGATCGAGTGGAACAGGCTGTCGGCCATCACGTTGCCGACGAGGAACACACGCGAGGAGTCGACGCCCTCCGCAGCGAGGTTGGCCACGGCGTCGGCCGAGGTGGCGAACAACCACGTGGCGAGCGCGTCCGTGACGGCCCGGTTGACCTCCTCGGGCATCGTTCGATCGAACGAACGCAGACCCGCTTCGACGTGCGCGACGGGGATGCCCAGCTTGGCCCCCACGATCGTGCAGGCCATGGTGGAGTTGACGTCGCCGACGACGACGATCGCGTCGACCTCGACCGTGCCCAGCCAGCTCTCGAACGCCGACATGACGGCGCCCGCCTGCACGGCATGGGTGCCGGACCCGACGCCGAAGTTGACCGTGGCGTCCGGCAGGCCGAGCACATCGAAGAAGCTGCCCGACATCGTGCTGTCGTAGTGCTGCCCGGTGTGGACGAGCAGCGCCTCCACGCCTCGGGCCGTGCACGCCCTCAGGATCGGCGCGACCTTCATGAAGTTGGGGCGGGCACCGGCCACGACTGCGAGGCGAGTCATCGAGTTCTCCACATCTCTTTGGCCGTCAGCCACATGAACGAGGTGTTGCCCACCAGGTATCGCTTCCACATGCGTCGGGGCTCCTGCACGAGTCGATAGACCCACTCGCAACCGATCCGCTGCACCCAGACGGGCGCTCGCTTGACCTTGCCGGCCACCACGTCGAAGGAGCCGCCCACACCCATCGCGAACGGCACCTCCATCGCCGGCATGTGCTCGGCCAGCCAGAACTCCTTGCGCGGGCTCGGGATCGCGAGGAACAGCAGGTCGGGATGCGCGTCGCGGACGGTCCGGACGACCTCGTCGTCGGACTCCCAGTAGCCGTTGCGCGAACCGGCGATCCGGAGTTCGGGATACGACGCTCGGAACCGACGGATCATCTCGTCGAGGACCTCGTCGCGAGCGCCGAGGAAGTAGACGCTGCGCCCGTCGGACGCTGCCTGCTTCACCAGTTCCGTGAACAGGTCGATCCCGGCGACGCGCTCGGGCAGCGGCTGACGAAGGAGACGACTGGCCACCACCACCGACTGACCGTCGGCGTTGACGATGGGACAGGCCGCGATGACGTCGCGCAGGCGATCATCCTTCGACATCAGGACCACCTTCGATGCGTTCAGCACGACGTGCTGCACCGGCACACCGGCGGCGACCAACTCCATGATGCGCGCCACGGTCTCGTCCATCGTCAGCGCGTCGACATCGACACCGAAGAGGCGACGACGGACTCGGACAGCACTCACGATGCGGCGCCGATCAGATCCACATGGGCCTCGCGCCCGGCCCAGGCCTCCAGGATCCAGCCAAGGTGATACGGGCGGCAGGTGGAGTTCAGCATCGGCTTCCCCAGCTCGGCTCGTCGGGTCGTGCCCGCCAGCGCCGCAGCGGTGTTGGTCCACAGTGCCGCCCGATCAGCCCATCCCGAACGTCGGATCGCCCGATGGGCGAAGCGTCCGGACACGTCGTAGAACGGGAAACCGAGCTCGTTCTGGCCATAGCACCACGGCAGGCCTTCGGCGCCCGCACGCGCATAGCGGTCGTCGCCGGTCGCCTCGGCCAGGGAGAAGAACGCCATCGGAGCCATCGCGTCCTGGTGGACCGAGTACACCTGATACGGCTCCACGACGCAACTGCGCTCTGCATGGAACAACCAGGGCCACCCGGCGTCGTCGCGCCGAAGCTCGACCAGCAGATCGGCCAGCCGGCGAGCATCGTCGAGGGCTGTCGTGTCGTTGGTGACCCGCGCCGTGTCCGCCAACGCGAGCACGCTGTAGATCTGCGTGGCGAAGTTCGGGAGCACTGCCCGTCGGCCACCTCCGAGATGCCCGAACAACGGGCCCTTCGTCGCCTTCCTCGACCGCAGCACGGCCACGTACCTCTCGAGCAGCGATGGTGCTGCGAACCCGCCATCGAGCGCCGCGGCAGCCCCGATCACCAGCCATGCGATCTCCATGCCCTCCAACGGACGGAGCACCTCGTCGGGCACGGCCGCGAGCTCTCGGGCGAGCTCCGGAGCGCGAGCATCGCCGAGGCGGGCGAGCGCCCACAGTGCCAG
Source organism: uncultured Acidimicrobiaceae bacterium (assembly GCA_963720695.1). Lineage (GTDB taxonomy): Bacteria > Actinomycetota > Acidimicrobiia > Acidimicrobiales > Ilumatobacteraceae > UBA668. The sequence goes on along the minus strand of CAVRGG010000001.1, from coordinate 562,762 downwards.
ACCACGGTCGCCGGGCGTCAGCTCGGCGGCAGAAGCCATCACGAGGTCGACGAGTTCGCTCGCGGACCGCGGCAGCGGGTAGCCGGCTCGGGCTGCGCGCTCGAAGCCGAGGGCGACCATGAGCGTGTACCGCAGCGACCTTCCCCGGTTGACCCCTTCGGCCCACTCACGGTCGAAGCAGTAGATCCCATCGTCGAGTCGAAGCGTTTCGGTGACGTCGGCCGAGAACCGGATCAGTGCAGGGATGTCGCCGAGAGCGAGGTCCGATTTCATACCGTGCTGTTCAGAGTCGGTGGACATGGTCGCCCTTCAGTCGATTCCGGGTGTCGAAGATGGGGGTCTGGCTGTCGAGGATGAGATCCCAGTCGAGTTCGTCGTGGTCGGTGAGGACCACCACGAGATCGGCAGCTTCGATCTCCTCGCGGCTCAACTCGACACGCGTCCCTCCGGCGGTCATGTGTGACGGCACCAGCGGATCGACGATGTGCAGGTCGGCGCCGAGTTCGGACAACAGCTCGACGACACGAACCGCAGGCGACTCCCTGGCGTCGCTCGAGTTCTTCTTGTACGCCATTCCGATGATCAGTAGTCGGGCACCCTTCACCGAACGGCCGAGGTCGTTCAGCTCCAGCTGGACACGTCGCAGGACGTAGTCGGGCATGTGCTCGTTGACGTCGTTGGCGAGCTCGACGAATCGAAATGCGTGACCGAGTTGGCGACGGACCTGCCACGACAGATAGCTGGGGTCGATGGGCAGACAGTGGCCACCCACGCCGGGACCGGGTGTGAAGCGTTGGAAGCCGAACGGCTTGGTCGCAGCGGCGTCGACCACCTCCCAGATGTCGATGCCGAGGTCGTAGGCGAAGATCGCCAGCTCGTTGATCAGGGCGATGTTGACGTGCCGGTAGGTGTTCTCCAACAGCTTGGCCATCTCCGCGACCTTCGGGTCCGAGACCGGGACCACTCGATCCACGATCGACGAATAGAAGTCGGCGATGCGCTGCGACGAGCGGGTGTCGATGCCCGACACGATCTTCGGCGTCGAGACCAGCGTCCACTGCTGGTTGCCCGGGTCGATCCGCTCGGGGCTGAACCCGGCGGAGAACTGCTCTCCGGCCCGAAGGCCCGACGCCTCTGCGAGCACCGGCACGAGCAGGTCCTCGGTCGTGCCCGGGTAGGTGGTGGACTCCAGGACGACGCAGTTCCCCTCGCGCATCACCTTGCCCAGCGACTCCGCTGCTTCGCGGACGTAGGTGAGATCGGGGACGCTCTCGCGCAGCGGGGTGGGCACGGCGATGACCGCGATGTCGAAGTGATCGATGGCCGGGATCGAGCCCACCACGGAGAACCGACCGGTGGCCGCGGCTTCCGCCAGCGCAGCGTCCGACACGTCCTCGACGTAGCTCTCACCGGCGACGAGCAGGTCGTGTCGGCGAGGATCGACTTCGACGCCGACCACGTCGTAGCCGGCCTGCACCGTGCGCAGTGCGATGGGGAGACCGACGTAGCCGAGGCCGATGATGGCCACACGCTCGGGGTTCTTGGAGTTGGAGGGGGGTGACATGAGTGTGCTCCAGGGATCAGGGAGATGGTCGAGGGGTGGGAACACGGGGAGCCGACCCGCCCAGTGTGCCGAGAAGGCTGCGGATCCGGTCTTCCATGAGGTCACGCCCGAGGGGCGCGAACATGCTGTGGTCCAGTTCCGGGATGACGTCGAGGGTCACGAGCGGCGATGCCTCGAGACGGGCCAGTCGCTTGGGGGCACGCGCCGTGAGCGCCCGGAGTCCCCATTCGTCGGCGCCGAACAGCAGGGTGACCCGCGTCCCACGCGCCACGACCCGTTCGATCGCCCGGGTGGGCAGCGGGACGAGGTGCACCGAGTCGAGCACGCGCCAGATCGGCGCCGGGATCCGATTGATCATGGCCAACAACGGTGTCTTGGACAAGGGGATGGCGAGCAGCCGATTGGTCTGCCCGCCGGCACGCGCCGAGCGTTGGGCGTCGTCGTGATGCGGCTTGTCGAACCTCGCGTTGATGGAGACGATGTGGTCGATCTGTGGCGTCTGCAACGCCGCGTCGAACGCGAGCAGCGCACCGCTGCACAACCCGACGACCGCCACCCGCTCGACGCCGTGCGTCGTGAGGTGCTCGACCACCTCTCGCACATCGTCGGCGGCACCCACCGGGTACGACCCCTCACGATGGCCGGGTCGCCGTGGCGGGCTGTCGCCGAGCCCGTCGAGGTCGACACGCACGGCGCGGTGGCCGTCGCCGGCGAGGTCGCTTGCCCAGTGGAGCCATGCGCCGCCGGGACCCACGTTGGGTGCCGCTCCGTTGTTGAGGAAGACGACTGCGCCACCGGTCGCGGGCACGTCACGCGCGGTCGTCGTGACGGTGAAGACCCCGTGCTCACCGACACGAGTGGCTTCGTGCACCCGGTCGTGCCCGTCTGCCGAGGGCTCGACGCCCGTCGTCTGGAAGGCCGGACGGCCGGTCTCGAGCGTCGTGTCAGGCAGGTGTGCCGACAGCCAACTGACGATCCGCCCGACGATCGCGTGGGGCACGACCGCCAACTCGGCATCGGTGTCCAGCAGCCCGGTGGTGCCCGTGAGACGCTCCACCACGACGACACCGTCGCCGGGATCGTCGATCGCCGGCTCGAGACTCGGTTCGGTTCGCTGGATCACCAACGTGGGCACGCCGGCCGCAACGACATCCAGCCGGACGCTGGAGATCGCGGCCAGCGCGTCGCTGTCGAACTCGACGCCGGCGAGGTGAACGCCACCGCCTTCGTCGCCGCCCCCGGGCGCGTCGGCGGCGAGGAGCCGCATCGCGCGGACGTATCTGCGTCCGGTGACCACAGGGTCCCACAGCACGAGCGCGGAGGGGTCGAACGCGCCGTCGGCGACCACGCTCGCCGACAGACGAAGTCCAACCAGGGCGACATCGGTGATGCCCCAGGCCCGCAGCTCATCGACGGCATCGTTGATGCAGCGACGCCACTGGTCGATGACGTCGCCGCCGGTGGTGGAGAACGAGTTGCCGGTGGACGGCACCGAGATCCGGGCGACGACCATGCCCGCATCGCTGAGGCGATCGGCAAGCGCTCGGAACGTCGGATAGGCCGAGACGGCCTCGTAGCCGGCTGGTGGGCAGAGCACGACTCCCGCGCAGCGAGCACCCGTGGGCCAGTGGACGAATCCATGAGTGGCGCGCGAGGGCCCGAACCAGTGCGGTTGACCGAGCATCACGTACCCCCGAACAGACCCGGGGGCGGTGTTGCCGAACGATCATCCCCGAGCAGCTCCTTGCGGACGATGCGTTCGTACAGAGCGGAACGACGCGCCTCGCGACCCAGCGACTCGATCTCGCCCCGGTAGCACTCCACCGCCGCTCGCTTCGCGCGGCGGTCCTCCGACGTCACCGCGGTCGGCCGCCAAGTGAGATCCACCGCGTGCGCGTGGAAGAGCGGCGCGGCCCGACGTCCCCGCAGCACGGAGCGAAGCACCGACGACGGATGCGACGCGTAGGGCATCTCGGCGTAGAAGAAGAGCGGCACCCCGGTCTGCATCCGTTGGAGGACGAGCATCGTCGTGAACCGGTGGTCCGCGTGCACCAGCGGCCAACCCGGCACGAGGACGGCGGACGCCATCACGAGGAAGGGCGCGATCATCGACCAGATGTGTTCGGGGTCCCTCGGCGCCACGTAGGCACCGTCGTCGAAGGGCAGCCACGTCGAGCGCACGCCCAAGACGCGTGCCGCGTCACTGTCTTCCTCGCGGCGGGCGGCGACCACCGCCGACTTGTCAGCGAGTCCCCGCTTGGCATCCCAGTAGCTCGCCGGACCAGGAGTGGGTGCCGGATCTCCGGCGAACACGGTGACCAGTTCGACATCGACACCCCGTCGGACGAGGCTGTGCATCGTCGCGCCCACCGACAACACCGCATCGTCGAGATGTGGCGACAACACGACGACCTTCACGAGTCCCCCTCTGCTGCCCGGATCGAGCTCACCACGACCGCGTTGAGCGCACGGATCTCGCCACCCTGCCACGGCGCACCCGTCAAGGATGTCACCGGTACGACACGCTCTTGCCCAGGCGACAGATGGAACCAGTTGTCGGCGGGCACCGCGTCGTCGATGTCGATCGACACGAACTGCGCAAACCCGTCGGTCACGATGTGCACTGCGCTCGTCCCCGGATCGGCCCAGGCGCGGAGTCCCACATCGGCGCGACGATCGCGCCGATGTCCTCCGGGAACGTGATGGGCCACATCGATGACGTCCGCAGCGCCGCTCACCGACACCTCGACCACGTCGACGGTGGCAGGCCCGAATCGGTAGGCACGGGACAGATCCCGGAAATGACCGAACATGCCGTCGACGGACACCACCGTCTCGCCGCGAGCCTCGACGACAACGGGCATGTCGGCGTCGCCGACCACCAGTCCTGCGTCATCGAAGAGGCGCGCTCGAAGGGTCGCCTCGAAGCCGACGGGTCGATCGTTGACCACCACGGCCGACAGGCCGTCGAGCCCGTCGTCACGCATCATCAGGGCCACGGGCCGCCATGCACGCCGCGCCGCCCAATACGCGGACTTCGGCCTCCCGAGTGCGTCGACGATGCCCCAGCCCGGCCCCACCCACGGGTCGCGCGCCGTGAACACCAGCGCGCCGTCGCACGAGGATCGTCGGGAACGGAACTCCCCCATCGTCGCTTCGATCGCAATGCAGACCGCAGCGCGACCAAGGTCGAGGTAACGGTCCGGATCCACGGACCGCACGTCGCGGGCATTGACGCCGAAGAAGCTCTCCACGTAGTGGTCGCGCACGTCCTCGAAGTCCCATCCCGCGCCTCGGTCACGGGGAACCCGGGCCTTCCAGCCGGGGGAATGCCCCGGCCGATCGCCATCGGCGAGCAGTTCGTCGACGGTCTGCCGGCACGGCACGTTCGCAAAGGCCAAGCACTCCGTCGTGAAGCGGACACCGGCGAGGCGTGCGTCCGACAGCGGTCGAAGATAGGCACCCACTCCGTAGTAGTGGCTGATGCCGACGCCGACGTGAAAGGGAAAGATCCCGCCGGACGGGCTGCACGGCACGGACGCGACGCCCGGGAGCAGCGACGCGAGTAGTTCTGGCAACACCTCGCGACCGACCCGGTTGCGGCCCGTCGCAGGCTCGACGCCCATCATCGCGGCCTGCTGCTCGACCTCGCTTCCCCCACCGACGACCACCACCGATGGATGGGCCTGGCAGCTGCGGAGGAATTGCTCGACCTCCTCGACCACGGACGCGCGGAACGCGTCGTCGTCGAGCGGCTGATCGAGATTGGCGAACATCAGGTCGTGCCACACCATGATGCCGAGCTCGTCGCACAGCTCGAAGAACTCGGTGTGCTCGTAGACCGAGATGCCCAGCACCCTCAGCATGTTGGCGCCGGCGTCGACGAGCTGTGACAGCGCGGCCCTGAGTCGCTCCGGCGAGTCCGACAGCCGCACGATGTCGGTGGGGATCCAGCATGCGCCGCGACAGAAGATCGGCTCGCCGTTGATGGACAGCCGGAAGGCCCCGTCGGTGTCGTCGACGGTGATGTCGCGAAACCCGATGGGTGCCAGATCGACGACGGACTCGACGCCGTCGACGACCACCGCGACCCTGACCGTGGATCGAGCGGGCTCGCCGTGGGTGGCGGGAAACCACGGTCGGACACCGCTGATCGCGATGCTGCCTGCGATCCGATGACCCGCAGTGCCCGACGTGACCTCGAGCGCGAAGCGGTTCCCGTCGATCTCCATCCACGCCGACTCGGGCAACGGGCCCTCTGCAGTGCAGACGAGATCCACGACACCGTCTCCGCCGACGAGGCGCGCCTGGATGGAGCTGACCGAAAGCGGCCGACCGGACGGGCGAACCCTCACAGGGCGCCACGGACCGACCGGTGCGCACGTCGGCTGCCAACCCGGCATCCGTCCGGAGAAGGAGGTGCGCACCCAGCGCAACTGTTGCATCTCCACCAGCCGGGTCTTCCATCTCCCACGCGGGCGCCGCGTCTGGAGGTGGCGACGCACCGAGCGACACGCCATCACGACCTCGTTGCGTTCGGACAACGCGAATGGGTACCTCGTGCGCGACGAACATGTTGTCGCTCTGGAGGACGAGCGATCCGTTGAGCCACACGTCGACCACGGTGGCGAGTCCATCGAGGCACAGCAGCGCCTCGCGATCCGACGAGTCGAACGAGGTCCGGAACCACCAGTCGTCCTCGTCGAAGTCGCGCTCGACGCCAGGCGACCAGCGTCCCGCAGCGCGCCACGCGCTCGCGGCCGTGCCGGGCACCGTCGCCGGCACCCATTCGGCCCCTGCGGTGGAGAGCGCCTCGGGAGTGTCGCAGCGACCGGCTGGAAGGCAGGCCACCTCCCATTCTGTGAGCAGCAGCCCCTCAGCGATCATCCGCTGCCTCGAGGACCCGGGCGGCGATCTCCCAATCCGCAACCATTCGGTCGAACAGTTCGTCGAGATCCACCTGACGACCGGCGAGAACCCGGGCCAACTTGAACTGGCAGGTCTTCGCCGCGGAGGAGATGGAGTTCAACGCCCCCACGGCCTCGGCCAGCGCGCCCTCGTCGTACCAGGTCGCGAATGCGGCCGTGGTGGATGCCCAGGCCCCGAGCTGGCGAAGCGTCCCGAACGCATAGTCGTGGAAACGATCGGGGTGTTCGGCGAGCCACGGGAGATCGACGACGATTCGATCGGCGAGCGCCCGGACGGGGTTGCCCTCCGGACGATCCTGCAGGTGGCGGTGCAACTGACGACCGGCCACTTCGCGGAGCTCGTCGTGCGACGGATGCCGCAACGAGGCGAGCTCGATCAGCTCCACGTACGGGACGAGCGACGTGGCCGGCGCGTCGATCCGCAGGACGGCACGGAAGTCGTCGCCGCCGAGCTCGTGGTACGTGGCGTTGTGGAAGTACCCCAGACGCTCGCCCTCGACGTCGATCATCTGGGGCACGATCGTGGTCTTCTGGTGGCTGATGCCGTACGACACTCCTGCGGTGTCGGGGAGGAAGAACGCATCGACCTCGACCGTCAACAGGTTCCCGAGCTCGAGCTGGAGCAGGATGTGCTCGACCACCGTGCGCCACACGTTGATCTCGTGGACTCGGAGCCCGTACATCTCGCGCAGGTCCTCGGCCGGTGGCTTGAAGAACTCCCACTGGTCGCCGTCGAAGCCGGTTCCCACCGTGAAGGCCAGGGACGCGACCGGGTCGAGCCCGAGCGCGTGGAGGAGCTCGACCCAGAGGTCGACGTAGCAGTTCGTCTCCGGCCAGTCGCGGTCCTCGTCGTGCAACCAGTGCCGGTCGTACGTGTCCGCTCGCAGCGGCAGCAACGACCGCACGGTGCTCACCCCCACAACCGTTCCTTCACCGCTGCCGGCCATCCACGCGTCTCGATGCCGTGCGCAGCGAACAAGGCGACGGTGCACCGCTCGAGACCGAACCCGATGCACGACGAGTGGGCGCGAACGCCGTCATCGGTGTGGATGTCGAAGAGCTCCCCGAAGTGGTCCTGGTGATAGTTGATGGACGCACACGCGGTCGGGGCGTCCTCCCCGAACACCGGAATGAGGAACTCGATCTTGAGCTGCTGCTCGCGTTGGCTCATCGACATCAGCCGCCCGGCGCGACCGAAGAACGGGTCGTTCGCCACGTCCGACCGCACATCGAGTCCGAGCGACGACAGCAACTCGGGCGCGCGCTCGAGCCACTTCTCACGCCAGTCCAACACCGCATCGGGGGTGCCGATCTTGATGTTCTCGATCTGCCGGAACGCCTGGAGTCGCATCGGGTCGACGGACGGCTCGTGGCGGAAGCAGTACTGCGAGGTCTGCACCACCGGCCCGTCCTGGTCGATCGTGCCCGTGTACATCGGGTAGACCGAGTAGCAGCAGGCGGGGCTCAGCACCACGTCGGTCTGCGTGAGCTGCGTCGCATAGGGCTCTCCCTCGTCGAGTGTGCGCAGCAGCTGTTGGAAGTCGCGCTCGCCGCCCTGGAAGGAGTAGACCGGGCCCGACAACTGCGGGAAGTTCCGCAGATATCCGATGCGATCGAAGTTGTCACGTGGAATGAGTGGCGGGAACTCGAAGTCGACGGCGCCGTCCTGAGCGCCGAGTCGCGCCACGGCTGCCTTGAGCCCGGCGATGACGCGCTCGAACTCGGCGGATCGTCCGTAGATCCCATCGACACCTGACGGCACGAGGTGTCCGGCCGCGAACAGCCGGTCGCGCATCGCCCGGTGAGCTTCCACGAGCTGGTCGGTGTCGCTCATCAGACATCCTTTGCGATGCACAGCAGGCTGGCATTGTGTTCGGTGATCCGGTCGTTGTGCACCATGAGCGCCGCACTGTGGGCGTCGCGCAGCTCGCGCCCGAGCGAGAACGGCGTGTCGTTGCGGAAGCCGGCGATGCCACAGATGAGCAGCGCCGCCTGGACGATCTCGACCACGAGCGTCGACGCGGTGACCTTGAGGTCGTTCATCCTGATCGCGAAGCCGAGGCTGGGTGACTCCTCGTGGTCGCGGCGCACCGTGTCGAACTCGGTGATCGCGCTCTCGATGTTCCCGCGCATGGCTTCGAGCTTCGCTTGCGCCGCCGCGAGGTGGCGGGCGCCCAGCGGCACGGTGCCGGCGTTCTTCCGTGCGGCCGCCCGCACGTACGTGCGGGCCTTGTCGAGCGCTCCGTCGGCGATGCCCAACCAGAGCGATGACCACAGGATGTGTGTCACGGGGAGCATCGTCCGCTCCGACAGCTCCGAATACGGGAGCGGCACGATCTGCTCCACGTCTCCGGTTGCCACCAGGAGGTACCCGATGCTGCAGGTGCCGCGCATGCCGAACGCATCCCACGTCCCGTTCGAGGTCAGTTCAAGGCCGGGCCGCTGCACGTGCACCAACACCTGGTCGCTGGCGGCGGCGTCGGCATCCTTCCTCGCCGTGACGAGGACGTCGTCGACGTAGTCGCCGTACGAGATCACCGATGCGTTCTTCTCCAGCCGGAACCGGTCACCGTCGCGTTCGACGGCGCAGATGCTCGACCGCACGTCACCCCCGACACCCAGCTCGGTGGTCGCCGACGCCAGCAGCCGCCCGTCGACCGCGATCTCTCGCAGCACCGCGTCGAAGTGGGGCACCCCCTGGCAGTGCTCGACCAGGCAGGCGACTTGAATCTGGTGCATGGCGAAGACCATGGCCGAGGATCCGCAGTGACGACCGAGGATGGTGCACATCGTCGCGACGTCGGCGTACGAGCAGCCCAGGCCCCCGTACTGGACCGGCACCAGGGCTCCGAGGAAGCCACCCTCGCGGAGGGCCCCGATCGATTCGGACGGGAATCGGGACTCCGCGTCGACGGACGCGGCCGCTGGGCCGACGACCTCTCGGGCGATCTTGTCGACCGCGTCGAACAGTTCGGCGACCTGTGGTGTGTGAAGGGCGTGATGCAACATCGGGCCGCTCCTAGTCGGCACCGAGGAGCGCGTCGAGCGCGCCTCGTAGGTTCAAGATCGACTCGAACGTCGCTCGCTTGAGCAGCCGTTCGGGAAATTCGACGTCGAACTCGTCCTCGAGGGCCAGCATCACGTTGACGCTGGCGTGCGAGGTGAGGCCGGCGCCGTACAGGCTGTCAGCGTCTCCGATGGTCGCGACGTCGACGGCGAGCTTGCCGTGCTCGGCAACGATGCCGCGGATGATGGTGGCTCGGTCGGTCATCTTGTCCTCTTCTGTGGTGTCAGTTCACGACTGCGGCGACAACCGCCAGGGCGTAGCCACCATCGTGGCTCAGGCTGAGGCTGGAGTCGCGGAGTCCGATCTCGTCGGCGCGCTTGCGTGCCGACCCATGGAGACGCAGGTCAGGTGCGCCCTCGGTGTCGAGGACGACTTCGACCCGATCGTACGACATGCCGTCCAGCGGGCGAAGCACCTTCACGGTCGCTTCCTTGGCCGCGAACCTCGCTGCAAGGCGCGGTGCCGACCATCCGTCCCCGTCGCGGCACGTGGCCAGCTCCGCGTCGGTGAACACCCGCTGGAGATAGCGGATGCCGAACTGGTCGATGGACGCCTGCACGGCCGCGATCTCCACCAGGTCGGTGCCCACGCGAAGGCGTCCGTCGGTCACGATGCCACCGCTCCCGGCGGGTTGTGGGAGCCGGAGGAAGCATCGGGCACAAGGGCGACCCTCGGCGTGGTGGCCGACGACTTCGGCGAGCGCCGCGGCGCGAACAGCATCACGGCCTTGCCGACGAGCTGCTCGACCGTGCCCAGCACGATCATCAGGTCCAGGGTCATCGACCAGTTCTCCACGTAGAACAGGTCGAGCCGTCGGTACGCCTCGAACGACGGGTTGTCGCGAGCTTCCACCTGCCAGAGCCCGGTGATCCCCGGCAGGACGAGCTCCCGGCGCCGCAGATCGTCACCGAAGTCCTTGACCTCCGACGGCAGCGCCGGACGCGGACCCACGACGCTCATCTCGCCACGGATCACGTTCCACAGCTGGGGCAGCTCGTCGAGGCTGGTGTCGCGGAGGAGCTTCCCGATCTTGGTGACCCGGGGGTCGGATTCCATCTTGAACAGCGGACCATTGCGCTCGTTGTCGGCTCGCAGCTGGGCGAGCAACGCCTCTGCGTTGACTCGCATCGTGCGGAACTTGAGCACCTTGAACGTGGACCCGTCGCGGCCGACACGTTCCTGCCGGAAGAACACCGGGCCGCGATCCTGGAGCTTGATGCACACGGCGACCACCAGGAACAGGGGCGAGGCGAGCAGGAGGACGACGGAGGAGACGACGAGGTCGAACACCCGCTTGACCATCAACTGCACCCGGGAGAGCGTCGGTGCTTCGACGTAGAAGAGGGGTTCGTACGACATCGGGAGGTGCCGGAGCCGGCTTGCGTCGATGCCCGACACGCCCGTGGCGAGGTGCACGTGGATGTCGGAGTGCTGCAGGTTCCGGATCAGTCGCTTGAGGCCGAAGGCGCTCAACGACGCTGGTGACACCACCACGCCCGACACGCCGTACTGCTCGACCAGCGCCTCGGTGTCGGTGGCCTCGCCCAACCAGAGCAGACCGAGGCCGTTGCGCATGGCCTCGTCGTGGTCACCGGCGATGCCCGTCACCGAGATGCCCAGCTCCACATGGGTGGAGAACAACTCGACCAGACGTGCGACCTCGCTGTCCGCGCCGACGAGGATGATCTGGCGCTGGTGGTGTCCGCGGGACCGCTTCACGGTCACCCACGCCCGGAACACCGAACGCTCGATGATGAAGAAGAGCCAGGACAGCACGGCCGCGGCAACGATGAATCGGACGCGGAACCCCAATCGGGCGACACGGTCGAAGGCCACCATTGCGGCCGCCTGCATCGCCAGTGCACGGGTGCTCTTGGTGAACTCGACGATCCGCACGGCGCTGACCCGAGCGAGGAAGAGTCCCTGGCTGCGAAGGCACACCAGCCCGATGGCGGTGGCCGAGAGCACGAGAGCGAACGGGTTCCACCACGGTTGGGTCGCCGGATAGTCGACGACCAGCAACACGATCGTGGTCGCCGCGGCCAACGCGAGTGCGTCGCCGGCGATCAGGATCGCTTTCAATTTCGTCTTCTGGGGCGCGTCGATGGCCGGAGCCGTCCCGACCCGATGCCGCGTGTCGAACATCATCGGTTGATCACCCCGCTCGGGCGCGCAACCGAGGCGCGCCACATTGGGGCATATGCACAGCACTGATTCACCAGGATCTCCCGTCCTTCGTGGGCCACCTTAGTCGACGGCAGACTCAGGTTCAGTAGTCCGTTTTGCTCATTGCCCCAGATCGAACAGGCCCTGAGGTGGATCGATGACGACGCGGCCGGGTTCCGCCGACACGACGAACACCACCGGGACGAGCGATCCGTCCTCCAGTTCGAGGATGTCGTGGGCCGGATTGGCGAGCACGGAGGTGCATCGGCCGTGAGAGACCCCAGCGGCGTCGACGACCTCCGAGCCGATGAGGTCGTGCACGTACAAATCGTCGGCGCCGGGTCGAACGTCGAGCGGCTCGGCGAGCAGGGGAAGGTTCGCGAGGGGCTCCGCGGCCGTTCGGTCGTCGATGCCCTCGAAATGGACGATCCACCGGGTACCGGCGGGCCGCGCCGCGACGATGACGAACCACGTGCCGCCGGCCTGGAGCCGGGCACCGACCGCGACACGTTCCGTGCGGTCGGTGATGAGATCGACGTAGACGTCGCCGCGAACGCCGTGAGCGCGACCTGTCCGGCCGACTTCTCTCAGCACGTCAGTCGACGAAGTCGACGTCGACTTCGACGTCGTCGCGGGTGGCAGCCGCGCGCACGACCGTGCGAATGCTCTGCGCCGTGCGGCCCCGTCGGCCGATGACACGGCCGAGGTCGCCCGGGCCGACCTTCACTTCGAGGCGTACACGACCCTTCGTGTCGGACGCATCGACGATGACCGCTTCAGGGTCGTCGACGATGGAACGCACGATGTGCACCAGCGCCGCCGTCGCGATCGGGGCGAGGGCCGCGTCGGTGTCGGAGGAGACCGTGTCGTGATCCGACATGTCGTGGTCCGACATCACTTCGCGGCGCGAGCTGCGCCGAACTCTTCCCAGGCGCCCGAGATCTCGAGCAGCTTCTTGACCCGCTCGGTGGGCTGGGCACCCTGGAGCAGCCACTTGACGGCCTTCTCGTTGTCGACCTTGAGGGCCGACGGCTCGGTGCGAGGGTTGTACGTACCGACGATCTGGATGAACCGACCGTCGCGCGGGGACCGACTGTCGGCCGCCACGATGCGGTACTGCGGCTGCTTGGTCTTTCCGACTCGGGTGAGGCGCAGCTTCACTGCCATGCGACTTGGTGCTCCCTGGATAAGGCTTCGGGCGAAATACGAACTACGTGAGGTTATCAATTGAACGGCGGGAAGCCACCTGGCGCACCGCTGCCGGGAAGTCCGACACCGGGGAGTCCACCCGGCATCCCGCCGGGGAAGCCACCAGGCCCACCCATACCCGGCAGACCACGGGCCTTCTTGCCCTTCTTGCCCTTGCCACCGGGCCGTCCGCCCATCGCGCCCATCCGCTTCATCATCTTCTGCATCTCGGAGAACTGCTTGACCAGACGGTTCACATCGCTGACCGTGGTGCCGCTGCCCATCGCGATGCGGTTCCGCCGGCTGCCGTTGATGATCTCGGGCTTGCGACGCTCCGTGCGGGGTCATGCTGCGGATGATCGCCTCGACGGGCTTCAGCTGGTCGTCGCCGATCTGGGCGCCCTTGAGCTCCTTGGGCATCCCCGGCATCATGCCCATCAGGTTGCCGAGCGGGCCCATCTTCTTCAGGGCCTGCATCTGCTCGAGGAAGTCGTCGAGGGTGAACTCGCCCTCCATGAGCTTCTCGGCGGCCTTCTCGGCCTGATCCTTCTCGAAGACCTGTTCGGCCTGCTCGATCAGCGAGAGCATGTCGCCCATGCCGAGGATCCGTCCGGCCATGCGGTCGGGGTGGAACTGCTCGAACTCGCTCAACTTCTCGCCGGTGCTGGCGAAGGCGATGGGCCGCCCGATCACTTCCTTCACGCTGAGCGCCGCACCGCCGCGAGCGTCGCCGTCGAGCTTGGACATGATCACGCCATCGATCGCCAGCGTTTGGTGGAACGCTTCCGCGACGCTGACCGCGTCCTGACCGGTCATCGCGTCGATGACGAGGAACGTGTAGTCGGGCTCGACCGCTGCGCTGATCTGGCGAACCTGTTCCATCATCTCGGCGTCGATGGACAGCCGGCCGGCCGTGTCGACGATGAGCACGTCCTTGCCGAGGCGGCGAGCTTCTTCGAGCCCGCGCCGCGCGGTGGAGACCGGATCTCCGGGCTCGCTGAACACCTGCACGTCGATCTGGCGCCCGAGCGTGCGCAACTGCTCGACTGCCGCAGGTCGTTGGAGGTCGGCGCCCACGAGGAGCGGCTGACGACCCTGGCTCTTGAACCAGCGGGCGAGCTTGGCCGAGTTGGTGGTCTTGCCGGAGCCCTGCAGACCCGCCATGAGCACGACCGTCGGTGGACGGCTGGCGTACTGGATCTTCAGCGTCTCGCCGCCGAGCATCGCGGTGAGCTCGGTGTTGACGATCTTGATGACCTGTTGGCTGGGGTCGAGCGCCTCGCTGAGGCGAGCGCCGATGGCCTGCTCGCGGATGCGGCCGGTGACGTTGCGCACGACACCGACGTTGACGTCGGCCTCCAGCAGGGCGGTGCGGATCTCTTTGAGCATCTCGTCGACGTCGGCTTCGGTGAGGCGGCCCTTGCCGCGCAACCGTTTGACGACGCCTTCGAGGCGGGATGACAGCGAATCGAACATGCGACCCGCCACGCTATCCGGCCGCTCAGCCGACCGAGTCGACCCCGACGATCATCGAGTCCTGCACGGCCACGTTCACCCGGTTGGTCTGGAAGTCGGCCGTCAGGATCTGGGACACACCGTCGAGCGTGGACACTCGCACCGTCCATGCGTTGGACTCGGCCACCTTGATCCCTTCGTCGAGCCTCAGCCCGACGAGCGTCGACTCCGCGGTCGCGACGTCGGGACCCGTCCCGGTCGGATCGACGGCAGGGTCGCCGACGACCGTGTCGACCGGGGGCATCGTCGCAATGGGTGTCGTGTCGACGGGTGTCGTGTCGACCGGTGCGGGCTCGGGCACATCGAGGTAGCTCGCGTCGACGGCCACCATCGTGTACTCGCCCCCGTCGGTGGAACCGAACGTGTACGCGGGCAGCAGCCAGATCGATCCGTCCTCTGCCCACACCGACGTGACGTCGAGGCGCATCGAGTTCAGGTGGACCGTGATCGGTTCCGGCGGCACGCCGGGCTCAGCGATGCACTTCGTGGTGGTGTCGCAGACCGGCTGTGAGATCGGAGTGGGGTCGACGAACGCGGTGTCCGGCGGGACCGGGGCGACGGACTCCGCCGCCTCGTTCGCCGGCTCCGGAGCGCCGGTCGACACACCCGAGTCGGCCGCGAACATGACGCCCGGACTGCCCCCGAACCAACTCCAGCGTCCGGAGTCGTCGTTGAGGCGTTG
Source organism: uncultured Acidimicrobiaceae bacterium (assembly GCA_963720695.1). GTDB lineage: Bacteria > Actinomycetota > Acidimicrobiia > Acidimicrobiales > Ilumatobacteraceae > UBA668. The sequence goes on along the minus strand of CAVRGG010000001.1, from coordinate 547,652 downwards.
CACGGCCTCGTCGCCACTCACCAACGGGTAGCCGTCGACGGCGACCGGGGTGGCCAGGTTCCCCGAGGCCCACGAGATGGCGCCCTCCGCCCCGAACCCGACCGACATCGTGATCGGGCTGCGATGACCGTCGAGCAGCAGGTAGGCGGTGACGTTGGCACTCCACTCGTCGGCGTAGGTGTCGAAGTCGTAGCTCGAGGTGTCGTAGCCCATGTCCGTGAAGAGCGACGTGGCCGCGGCCAACGCCTGGTCCTTGGTCGGCACGTTGGAGGGCGGAGCGGGTGCCTCACAGGGCCTGGGCTCGTCGACCACGCTGTCCGCCGGCGCCGCCGGGTCCACGCCGGAGGAGCCGCCACCGACCGAGTCGGGAGCTGCACAACCCACGCCGGTCGCCGATCCGTCGACGGTCGGTGCCGGATTGAACCACCAACTCGACATGCCATCGGTGCTGACCGTCAGCGTCGCCGTCGAGTAGTCCGCGGCACCGATCATCCAGCCGCCGCCCTGGTCGGCGGAGAGCTCACGAATGTCACCCTCCGCGCCCAACAGGGCGGCGATCTTCTTCACCCGAGCCAGGTCGGGTGCGGTGCCGGCCGGCAGGCTCCACGCCTGCGCCGTGTCGCCGAGGTCGGGGAACGCGCCGTCGTAGACGAAGGTGACGTCCTGCATCATCATCATCCGGTCGGCCGCGGGGCTCTCCGCCTTCCCGCCGGCGGCATCCGAGGCGGCACCCACATGGATCACCATGGGTGATTTGGTGGCGGTCGTGGACGAGTTCGCGGAGCCGCAGGCGGTCAGTCCGACGAGGACGGCAGCTGCGGCGAAAGCGAGGCGGCGAGATCGGAGCATGGCGAGTTCCTTCGGTCCTGACGAGCAGTGGAAGTGCGCGTTCACCCGTTCAGACGGCGCGCTCCCCCACGGCGGTTCCCGAGAATTTCAACGGCAGCGATGCGAGAGCGGCTCAGACGTCGGCGAACAGGGCATCGATGAACGCTGCCGGATCGAAGTCCACGAGGTCGCCGATGGTTTCACCGAGGCCGACCAGCTTGATGGGCAGCCCGAGCTCGGTCTCGATGGCGAACACGATGCCGCCCTTCGCCGACCCGTCGAGCTTGGTCAACACGACGCCGGTGACCTCCGTGGCGTCCCCGAACTCGCGTGCCTGGGTGAGCCCGTTCTGGCCCGTGGTCGCATCGATCACCAAGAGCACCTCGGTCACCCGACCGTTGCCCTTCGCTGCGACCCGGCGGACCTTGCGCAGTTCGTCCATGAGGTTGGTCTTGGTGTGCAACCGACCCGCGGTGTCGGCCAGCACGAGGTCGATGTTCCTGGCACTCGCCCGCTCGATCGCGTCGAAGATCACAGCGCTCGGGTCGCCACCCTCGTTGCCGCGCACGATCTCGGCGTCGCTGCGCTCGGCCCACGTGGTGAGCTGCTCCGCTGCCGCGGCGCGGAACGTGTCGCCGGCCGCCATGAGGACCGATCGGCCGGCTTCACGCTGTTGTGCGGAGACCTTGCCGATCGTGGTGGTCTTGCCGACACCGTTGACCCCGACGAACAGCCAGATGTTGGGGCTGCCGGGCTCGCCCGGTTCGAACTTCAGGGTGCGCTCGGTGCCCTCGAGCCTGCCGCGCATCTCGGCCTGCAACGCGGCGAGCAGGTCGTCGGGCCCGACGATCTCCTTGCTCTTGACCCGCGCCTTGAGGCCGCCGAGGAGTTCGTCGGTGACCCGCACGCCGACGTCGGCGCGCAGGAGCGCCTCTTCGAGCTCCTCCCAGGTGTCACCGGTGATCCCGCCTCTGCCACGGATGCCGAGGAGGGCACCGGTGAGCGATCCCCTCGCCTTGGCCATCCGGTTGCGGAACGTGGCCCGCTCGAGCGGTGCCGCTGGTTCCGCGGTGAGCGGTGGGACCTCGACCTCGGCGTCGGGTGGTGGGCTCGGCGGCGCAGCCGGGGCCGGGGTCGGCCGACGATCGAGCGAGGCGCTCCGGGCTGCCGAGGACCGTTGGCGGTTCCACAGCACCACACCGATGCCGAACGCGATGACGACGGCGATGAGAACGAGATAGATCATGGTGAACCCGAGGCTACCGGGCCGCAACGGCCGGCCTCAGACCGTGTCGCCACCCTCGCTGAGGCGCTGCGCCAACCAGGCGAGCGGGATCGAGACCACCATCACGAAGGTTGCCATCACGTTGACCAACGGCACGTTGTTCGGCCGGCTGAAGTTGCTGAAGATCCACACCGGCAGGGTTTGGAACCCCGATCCGGCGGTGAACGTGGTGACGACGATCTCGTCGAAGCTCAGCGCGAACGCGAGGATGCCGCCCGCCACCAACGCCGATCGCATCAACGGGAAGGTGATCAGTCGGAACGTCTGCGAGCCGTGAGCGCCGAGATCGGCGCTCGCCTCCAGCAGGTTGGGCGACGAGCGGCGGAGACGGGCGACCACGTTGTTGTAGGCGACGACGACGCAGAACGTGGCGTGAGCGATGATCAGCGAATGGAAGCCGAAACCCACGCGGAACGACACGATCCCGAGATCGATGGTGCGTGAGAAGGTGTTCTGCAGCGCGAGACCGGTGACGATGCCCGGCAGTGCGATCGGCAGGACGAGCAGGAAGGACACGGCGTTCTTTCCGAAGAACCGGAAGCGAGTCATCGCCATGGCCGCCAAGGTGCCGAGCACCAGAGCGATCAGCATGGACGCGAACGCCACCTTGCAGGAGTTGATCAGCGCTTCTCGTGGGGCGTCTGCCTGCCACGCCTTGTGCCACCAGTCGAGCGTGAAGCCCCGCCAGCCCGGCCATGCGACGGACTTCTGCGGATTGAACGAGAGCCGGGCGACGACGACCAACGGCAGGTACATGAAGATCAGCGCGAGGACCGTGAACACACACAACGCGGCGCGGGCGGGCAGGGAGAGCTTCATCGGATCACAGGTTCTCGAACGCGCCCATGCGCTTCATGGCGAACAGGTAGAGGATCACGATGAGGAGCGGCCACAGCGTGTACGCGGCGGCGAGCGGCTGGTTGGGCGCTCCCAGCGTGGAGTTGATCAGGGTGCCGAACATGAACTTCTGCTTCCCGTTGTTGACCAGCTGCGGAACGATGTAGTCGCCCAGCGTCAGGGAGAACGTGAAGATGGAGCCGGCAGCGATCGCCGGCTTGAGCAAGGGCATGATCACCGACCTGAACGTTCGCATCGGCCTCGCGCCGAGGTCGCCGGCGGCGTCGAGGAGCGATGGCGGCATGCGGTCGAGGCCGGCGTAGATGGGCAGCACCATGTACGGCAACCAGAAGTAGACGAGCGTGATGATGATGGCGACGCTGCCGTAGCCGGGGGTCCAGCCGAAGGTGCTGTCGAGGAAGCCGCCCGAACCTTTACCGGCGGCGGCGAACTTACCGCCCGAGGGGGCGACCATCGCGCGCCAGGCGTACCCCTTGACGAGGTAGCCCGCCCAGAGCGGCATGATCATCGCGACGATGATGCCTCGACGAGCCCAGCGCCAGGCGACCTTCGACACGAAGAACGCCACCGGCAGCGCAATGAGGAAGCAGACGATCGTGACGGTCAACGCGACGCCGACCGTGCGGATGAAGACCCAGATCGTGGATCTGACCGCCGGGTCGGTGATGTCGAACGTCGCCCGGAGGTTGTCGAGGGTGAAGGTGTCGCTCGGTTTCTGTGTGGTGGTGTCGAGGGCGTAGAGCGAACTCACCACGAGCAGCAGCAGCGAACCGATGTAGACGAAGAGCATCCAGGCGAGCGGCAACCCGAGTGTGGATGCCACACCCAGTCGCCGGCGCCCGTGGAACGCCCGGTTGACGCCCCGGAACGGATGGGAGGGCTCGGAAGCCCTCCCATCCGTCAGGTCGATCTCCGTCAGGTTCGGAGCGTGTTCCAAGCGTTCACCCATTCGGTGTACGGCACGCACTTCACGTCGGTGCGGCCGTCGAGGCACTCCTCGGTGGCGGTGGTCCAGTACCAGACGTCGGTCCAGTACGCGTCGTCGCTGGCGTGGAACTGCTCACAGTGGTCGGCCATGCCGTCGAGGTCGCACGCCTTCGCGTTGCTCGGCGCCTCGCCGAACCACACCGCGACCTGCGCGTTGGCCCAGGGAGAGGCGATCCAGTCCATCCACAACTTCATGCAGTTGGGGTTGGCGGCCTTGGAGGACAGCATCCACGTGTCGGACCAGCCGGTCGCGCCTTCCTTCGGCTTGAGCGCCTCGATCTTGGCGCCGTTGGCCTGGGCGAGGTTGACGATCACCTGCCAGGTCGTGCCGGCGAGGACGTCGCCGTTCTCCAGCGAGGCCTGCTGCACCGTGTAGTCGCCCCAGTACTGACTGGTGAGCGCCTTCTGCTGGTTCAGCAGGGCGATCGCCGCATCGAACTGGGTCTGGTCGAGCGCGTACGGATCGGTGATGCCGAGCTCGGGCTTGGTGGCCATCAGGTACACCGCTGCGTCGGCGATGTAGATGGGGCTGTCGTACACCGACACCGCACCATCGGCCGGGCCGCCGGGCTCGAACATCGCACTCCACGAGTCCGGCGCAGCGTCGGCGAAGGCCTCGGTGTTGTAGACGAGCAGGTTCGCGCCACGACCGTGCGGAATGCCGTACGGCTTGCCGTCCGCGGAGTTCCACGGCTGCAGCTTCAGCCCGTCGAAGATGTCGGCGTAGCTGGAGTACTCCGTCGGGTCGATCTCGACGACCTCGTTGCCCGACATCAGACGTTGGGTCGCATCGCCCGACGCGGAGACGCCGTCGTACTCGCCGCTCTGCATCAACTGCACCATCTCGTCGCTCGTCGCGCCGGTCTTCACGTTGACCTTGCAGCTGGTCATGTCCTCGAACGGCGTCACCCAGTCGTAGGCCGGATCGGTCGAGCCGTCCTCGGCGTAACCGGCCCAGGCGACGATGTTGACCTGACCCTCGGCATTGGCGAGGATGTCGGCGTTGGGCGTCCACTGGTAGTCGACGCCGTCGGAGGTGGTGGTCTCCGGTGCCATGGTCGTCTCGGCCGCCATCGTGGTGTCGGTCGCCCCGCTGGTCTCCTGCGGGGGCGTCGTGGTGGCGGTGCCACCGTCCGAACCGCAACTCGCGGCGACGAATGCCATCGACGCGACCAGCGCCACGGCAATACGTGTTGTCCTCATTGGTCTCCCCCTTCAGAGGTGTTCGTGTCTGCGACTTCGAAGGCCGCTGTGCGCGACCAGGCCAGGCGGACGGGTCCGCCGATGGCCACGCCGACGAGCCCGTCGCTCGGCACGTTGGCGAGAAGGTGCGTGCCGTCCGGGAGGTCGGCGCGCACGCGGCACTCGGCCCCCAGGTACTGCACGTCGCTGACGACGCCGTCCACGGACACCTCGGTGTCGGCAACGGTGTGCTCAGCGATGCGAATGCGCTCAGGGCGCACGGAATGGATGCGGCTCACACCCATCAACTGCTGTGACAACTCGGCGCGCAGCACGTTGCTCGTGCCCACGAATCCCGCCACGAACTTCGAGGCCGGGTGGTCGTAGATCTCACGGGGTGAGCCCACCTGCTCGATGCGGCCGTGGTTGAACACGGCGACGCGGTTGCTCATGCTGAGCGCTTCGCCCTGGTCGTGGGTGACGAACACGAAGGTGATGCCGACCTCGCGCTGGATCGTCTTCAGCTCCACCTGCATCTCCTCGCGGAGCTTCAGATCGAGCGCGCCGAGCGGCTCGTCGAGCAGCAGGACCTTGGGCTTGTTGACGAGGGCACGGGCGAGGGCCACGCGCTGGCGTTGACCACCGCTGAGTTGGGTCGGCTTCCGGTTGCCGAACGAGGTGAGGCGCACCACCTCCAGCATCTCGTTGGCACGTCGGGTGCGCTCGCCGCGCGGCACCTTCTTCACCTTCAAGCCGTACTCGACGTTCTGCAACACCGTCATGTGAGGGAAGAGCGCGTAGTCCTGGAAGACGGTGTTGACATCGCGGTCGTAGGGCGGCAGGTGTGTCACATCGGCGCCCTGCAGGAGGATGGCCCCACCCGAAGGGAGTTCGAAGCCGGCGATCATCCGCAGCACCGTCGTCTTGCCACTTCCGCTCGGCCCGAGGAGCGAGAAGAACTCGCCGTCCGCGATCGACAGATCGACGCCGTCCACGGCGACCACCCCGGTGACGCCCGCGCCGAACTGCTTGCGGAGGCCGACCAGTTGGATTGCCGGCACCGTGCGCTTTTCGTCGTCGGTGGCGTGCAGTGCAACGGATTCGCTCACGATGCGCTGGTTCTCCTGAGAAAATCGTGGCCGCGGGACGAGTTCGCGGCGTTGTGCGAGCTTAGCCTGCTCGCGATCAGGCGCTGGCGGACACGCGCTCGACGATGACCTTCGACGAACCGCCGGGCTGCATGCTGACGCCGAGCAGGCTGTCGCCGGCCTCCATCGTCCGCTTCTGGTGGCTCACGATGAGCAACTGGGCCTCGCGTCGGAACTCGCTGATCAATCCCAGGAATCGATGCAGGTTCACGTCGTCGAGCGCGGCCTCGACCTCGTCCATCACATAGAACGGCGACGGCCGGCTGCGGAACACCGCGAACAGGAAGGCGAGTGCCGTGAGGCTTCGCTCGCCGCCGGACAGCAGCGACAGCTTCTTCACGTTCTTCCCGCTGGGCTTGGCCTCGACCTCCACACCGGTGTTCAACAGGTCGTCGGGGCTGGTGAGGACCAGCTTGCCTCCACCGCCGGGGAACAGCGTGGCGAACAACTGCCCGAAATGGGTGCTGACGTCGGCGAAGGCGGCCGAGAACACCGTCTGGATCTCGAGGTCCACCGCCTTGATCACCCTCATCAGATCGCGACGGGTGTTGCGCACGTCCTCGAGCTGCTCCTCGAGGAACCGGTGACGCTCCTGCAACTCGTTGAACTCCTCGAGCGCGAGCGGGTTGATCGGGCCCATGAGTCGGAGCTCGCGGTCGAGGTCCCGGACGCGGGCTGCCGCGGAGACGCCTTCGGGCAGGACCGGCTGCTCGGTGGCCTCCGCCGCGGACGGCTCGAGGTCGTGGTCCCGACGCAACGCCTCGACCGCACCCTCGAGGCGCATCCGTACCTCGGCCTCATCGATCTCGACGCGGCGCATCCGTTCGCGTACCGCCTCGAGCTCCTTCTCGGCGGCCGACCGGCGACGACGAAGCGTGTCGAGCTGTTGGGCGATCGCTCGGACCTCGTCGCTCTGCAGGCGACGAATCTCCAGCAGCTCGTTGTGACGCACCTCGATGACCAGTCGGTGCTGCTCGACGAGCGCACCCAGTCGTTCCACCGCCTGCAGGCTGCGCTCGACGGCCTCGCGCCGCTGTGCCGCTTCACCACGCGCCACGGTGTCCGCCTCGAGTCGCCGCTCGGTCTCCTCGAGGCGTCGTTCGAGGAAGGCCTGGCGCTCGTGCAGACCGGCGTTGCGCACCTCGAGTTCCTGGCGTCGACCCGCAAGTCGGGCGGCCTGCGCATCGAGCTGCGCGCGTGCCTCGCCCCGAGCCTTCGCAGCTGCGGCCTCGGCTGCCTCATCTGCCTCGAGCGCGGGGACGAGCGCGTCGAGCTCGGCGATCCGGGCCCGCTCGCGTTCGGTGCGCTCGTCGGTCTCCTGCAGCGTCCGTTCGAGGTTCTCGATGTCTGCCTGCGTCTCGCGTCGCTCCGCCTGGCCCCGGGCCAGTGCCTCGCTGTTGGCCGAGAAGCCGGCATCGTGCGCGTCGAGCGTTCGGGTGAGCTCCGACTCCTCCTGCCGTGCCGCCTGCAGCTCCGCCTTCGCTCCCGCGAGTGCGGTGTCGAGCCTCGCGAGCTCGGTGGCGGCGATGCCGGACCGCTCCTGGGCCTCCTCGAGCGCCGCCGCGGTGGCGCCGCCTCCCGACGCGCCGATGCGCCACCCGGACGGTCCGAATCGATCACCGTCGACGGTGACCACCACGCTCAACGGATTCGCGATGGCGAGGTCGACTGCGTCGTTCCAGCCGGCGACTCGGACCGCGTTGCCGAGCACGGCGTCGAGCAATTCGGGGACCCCGGCATGACCGCTGCGGACATGCGGGCGTACCGCGGATCCGCCGGACAAGGCCGGTACGGCGCCCACGCCACGAGCGCCCAGCGCCAGGACGGCGCCCTGGACGTTGCTCGCCTGCAAGGAGTTCAGCGCGGCACGACCCGTCTGCGGCGAGGTCACGACGACCGCCTGCAGCGCCTCACCGAGAGCCGCCTCGACGGCGGCCTCCCACCCGGTGTCGATCTCGATCAGATCGAGCAGCGTGCCGAGCACGCCGTCGACCCCGGCCAGGTGTTCGGCACCCGCGCGCGCCCGTGCGCTCTCCAGTGCGAGGTGCAACGCCTCTGCGCGTGCACGCCACCGCGAACTCTCCTCCGCGGCATCCTGGCGTTGGGTGTTGAGCGAGTCGTGTGCAGCCTCGGCACCGATGCGGCGAGCCTCGGCCCGCTCGACGGCGGCCACGAGTGACGCCTCCTGCGTCTGTGCGGCGTCACACTCCTGTCGCAGGCGGTCGCACTCTGCATCGAGACGCTGCGCTCGCTGCACGAGCTGCTCCAGACGGGTCCGCATGCGGCGCAGTTCGGCGTCGGTGCGTTCGAGGTTGCCGCGCATCGACCGCAGCTCGCCACGAACCTCGGCGGCGGCACTGGCGGCCGACGTCGCAGAGCCGAGCCCCTCGATCGAGTGCAGCGTGTCGCGTCGCTGGGCGGCGAACGCCTCCTCCTCCACGACGAGCAGTTCGCTCTCGGGACCCAGGCCCTCGAGCTCCGATCGAACCGCGGCGAGCTCCTCCTGCAGACGACGTGCGTCGGCCTCCAGGTTGGCCACGACGCCGCTGTCCATCAGCTGCCCGCGATCTCGCTCCATCGAGCGGCGCCGCTCGACGAGGACTGCGGCCACACCGCGGGCGCGCTCGCGCAGCTGCTCGACTCGCACCATCTCGTCGCCGAGATCGGTGTCACCGCGCGCCGTGAGCTCCGCCTCTGCGGCCATGACCCCGGTGTCGAGCTGGGCGAGCTCCGTCCGCAGTGTCTGCTCGGACGAGCCGAGCGTGAGCTTCTCCCCCGCCAGGCCGGTCAGGCGTGTGCGCTGCGAGGCGATCTCGCGACCGGCGACGAAGATCTGCAGTGCGGACAGCTCGGCGACCAGATCACCATGGCGTCGAGCGGCTTCGGCCTGCCGTTCGAGGGGACGCAACTGGCGCCGCACCTCGCGCAGGAGGTCCTGGACGCGCAGCAGGCTGGCCTCGGTTGCATCCAGGCGCCGTTCGGCCTTCTCCTTGCGCTTGCGGTACTTGAGCACCCCCGCTGCCTCTTCGATGATGCCGCGGCGGTCCTCGGGACGCGCGTTGAGCACGGCGTCGATCTGGCCTTGGCTCACGATGACGTGCTGCTGCCGCCCCACGCCGGCATCGCTCAACAGTTCCTGCACGTCGAGCAAGCGGCAGCCGACACCGTTGATGGCGTACTCGCTCTCTCCGGTGCGGAACAGGGTGCGCGAGACGGTGACCTCGGTGAACTCGATCGGGAGCAACCCGGCGGAGTTGTCGATGGTGAGGGCGACCTCCGCCCGTCCGAGCGCAGGCCTTTTGGCGGTGCCGGCGAAGATCACATCGTCCATCTTCTGGCTGCGCACGGCACTGGGCGCCTGCGCGCCGAGCACCCACGCGATCGCGTCGACGACGTTGGACTTTCCGGAGCCGTTCGGCCCCACGACCACCGTGACGCCCGGTTCGAGCTGGAGGACGGTGGCGTCGGCGAACGACTTGAAACCTTTGAGGGTGAGGGCTTTCAGGAACACGGCGCTGGCGACCCTAATGGACGGAGTGGGGCCCGCCCAACCACGGAGTCACTTCTGGCAGCGAGGGCAGAAACAGGTCGAGCGCCCGCCCATCATCACCCGCACGACGTCGGCTCTCCCGCAGGTGAGACACCGCTGGCCGCCCCGGTCGTACACCCGGTGGTGGACCTGGAACCAGCCGCCCTGACCCTCGATGTCGACGTACTGGGTGTCGGCCAGGGTGCTCCCGCCCGCCTCGATCGCTGCCGTGAGCACGCTGAGGATGGCGGCGTGCAGCCGGGTGATCTCCCGCGGGGTGAGGGAGTCGCTGAGGCGGTCATGACGGAGTCGAGCGAGGTGGAGGGTCTCGTCGCAGTAGATGTTGCCGATCCCGGCGATGACGTGCTGGTCGAGCAGGAGTGGCTTGAGTTGGCGACGACGGCCCCGCACGATGCGCGCGAGCTGGTCCCGACCGAGGCCGTCGGTGATGGGGTCGATCCCCATCGCCGCCAACTCCGGCACCTCGACAGCCACGTTGTCGGGATCGAACACGACCACCTCGCCGAACGTGCGCGGGTCGACGAACCACAGCTCCTGCGGCGGCGCTCCTGCCAGATGGAGCACGACGTGCGTGTGCGGCGGCCGAGCCGTGCCCGCATCGGCCACCAGGAGCCGCCCGCTCATGCGCAGGTGCACCATCAGCTCGTCGCCCGTGTCGAGCGGGCACAGCAGGTACTTGCCACGGCGATGAGCGGCGAGGATGGTCGCGTCGGTCAGGCCGTCGATGAGCGCGTTGCGGGAGGTGCGCCGGACCGTTCGTTCGCGGCCGACCTCGACACGGGTGATCCGCCTGCCCACCACCTGAGCGGCGATGCCTCTGCGGACGGTCTCGACCTCGGGGAGTTCGGGCACGCTCAGCCGACCGGGTGGTCCGACAGTGCGACCCACGCCTGTTCGGCGGCCGCCTGCTCGGCAGTCTTCTTCGACCGACCTTCACCCTGACCGACGGAGACACCCTGGACGATGACGGTCGCGAAGAACCGCTTGTCGTGATCGGGACCGGTGTCACTGATGACGTACACCGGCGCCGTGTCGTGCAGCCGGGCGGTCAGCTCCTGGAGCACCGTCTTGTAGTCGAGCCGGTCGAGGCGTTGCGCGGCGTACACCATCCGGCGGGTGAACAGCCGGTCGATGAGCGCCACCACGGGCTCCGCTCCCCCGTCGACGTAGACCGCCCCGAGCACCGCCTCGAGAGCGTCGCTGAGGATCGACGGCTTCGTCCGCCCTCCGGCGGCGTCCTCACCCTTGCCCAGCAGCAGGCAGTCGCCGAGGCCGATCTCCACCGCGACCTCCGCCAGCGCTGACGCATTGACCACGCTCTTGCGAAGGTCGGTGAGCTTGCCCTCGGTGAGCTCGAGGTGGTTCCGGTACGACAGGTCGGCGATCACCCAGCCGAGGACGGCGTCGCCCAGGAACTCGAGGCGCTCGTTGCTCGGCTCGCCACCGACCTCCGCGCACCAACTCCGGTGCGACAGGGCACGGCGCAGCAGGCCGGGATCCTTGAACTCGTAGCCGAGCCGGCGGCGCAACTCGGTGAGGTCGGGCTCGGGCAGGACGGAAATGTCAGACGCCCTTGACCCGGTCGTAGACGTAGTCGACCGCGTCGCGGACCGTCTTCAGGTCGACGAGGTCTTCGTCTTCGATGCGGAAGCCGACGGAGCGCTCGGCGAGCTCCTCCTCGAGCCCTTCGACGAGCTCGATCAGCGCCAGCGAATCAGCGTCGAGGTCGTCGACGAACGACTGCCCCTCGGTGATGGTGGCCGGGTCGATCTCCAAGATGTCGGCGAGGTTCGCACGAACGATCTCGAACACGCCCTCGCGATCGAGCGGACCTTGTTCGACGTGGGTTTCTGCAGGCACCTGGCTACTCCTGGAACGTTGGGGTTCGGCGGTGGACGAGACTAGCCCCAAACGAACCGTTCACCCGGCGCGCAGGTCCCGGCGGTCGATCCCCCACGCGGCGACGGCGAGTCCGGCTGCGGCCACGGCGACGAGCACAAGAAGCGCCCATGTCGGGCGTCCACGTAGCAGCACCTGCACGACGTCGTAGTGACTGAAGACCGAGATGGGCCGGATCGTCTCGAAGAAGCCGATCCCGGCGTCGGCCATCGAGGTGATCACGTAGCTCACGACCGCGATGCCCGATGCCGCGGTGATCGCGATGCTGCGGCGGCCGGTGAGGGCGCCCGCGGCCAGCCCTATCCCTGCAACGGCCCAGGTGAGCAGCGCGACACCGACGGAGGCCCAGACGAGCGCGGCGGTGCCGACGCCGAGGTCGACCACGGCCACCGAGATCGCCACCGCGACGAAGGACACGGCGACGAGGATCGAGGTGAGCACGACCATGGCCAACCATCGCTCGATCACGACGCGCCGCCGGGTGATCGGCAGCGAGTAGGTCGTCTCCAGCAGCCCGTGCTCCTCGTCACCGGCCAGGGAGCCGGCGACGCCGATGCCGGCGATGAGGAGGAGCACCGGCAGCATGAGGACGTAGATCTGCGAGCTCAGGTAGCCCACGGGCGAGAACGGTTGCACGCCGCTGCTGATGCCGAACAGCGACGCCAGGCCATCGGGCATGTTGGCGACCATGTCGTTGAGCTCTGCGGCGCGGTCGCGCAGCGACGGCCAGAAGCCGACGGTGACGCCGATGAGCGCGACGATGCCGATGCTCCAGCCGGTCAGCCAGCGACGCCGGTCGCGGACCGCTCGACGGACGACGCGGATCACGAGCCGCTCCCACGGTCGCCGGCGTAGAAGTCGAGGAAGACATCCTCGAGGTCGGCCTCGGTGGCGTGGAGGTCGACGGGATGGTGCGGCGCCAGCGCCTCGAGCAGCGGCCCGGCCATTCCCTCCAGCACGAATTGGAGCTCGTGGTCGTGCACCGCGTCGATCCTCGTCACTCCGGCGACACCACGGAACGTCACCGGATCGGGGGCGACGTCGAAGCGGACGCGGACGGTGCGCACCAGTCGCGAGATCAAGGTGTCGACTCGGTCCTCCACGACGAGCCGGCCCTGGCGGAGCACCGCGACCCGGTCCGCGACGTGCTGGACCTCGTCGAGGACGTGCGAGGACAAGAAGACGGTCCGCCCGTCCTCGACGACGTCGCGGACCAGGGCGCGGAACGTCTGCTGGACCAGCGGGTCGAGGCCGCCCGTGGGCTCGTCGAGGATCAGCAGCTCGGGACGATGGGCGAACGCACCGATCATGCCCACCTTGCGGCGGTTGCCGAGCGACAGCTCGCCCATGGGACGGTCGAGATCGGCGGCGAGCCGTTCGGCGAGCGAGTCGACCTCGCTGTCCAGGTCGCGCCCGTGCACCTCGGCCTGGGACTCCAGGTAGGCGCGGCCGGTGGGCCGTGCCGGCAGGTCGAGATCACCGGGAAGGTACCCGATCCGCGACCGAACCGCCACCCCGTCGCGGCGCGGGTCCATGCCCAGCACCCTGACGCTGCCGCGCGACGGTCGGAGCAGGTCGAGCAGCACCCTGATCGTCGTGGTTTTGCCCGCACCGTTGGGTCCGACGAAACCGAAGACCTCACCGGCCCGCACGCGCAGGTCGAGCCCGTCGAGCGCGACCTGGGATCCGAAGTTCTTGGCCAGGCCCTGGGTGACGATCACCTCGTCCACGATCCCACCGTACGCCCGCCGCGTCGGCGGGGCCGAGTCTGCGCCTGGCCGGTTCAGCCCGCGGGAGCGAACGCGGCGGCGATCTCGGCCACCATGCCCGCCCGCACGAGCTCGTCGGCGAGCTTGATGGCGTTGACGATGGCGGTCTCGCCGGAGGAACCGTGGCTGATGATGCAGATGCCGTCGACGCCGAGCAGCACTGCGCCGCCGTAGGTGTCGGGGCTCATCTGCGCGTACAGCGGCATCAGCGCGGGCAGCAGCGCATCGGCGTGCTCCTTGTACTGCGGTTCGGCGCCGAACGCCTCCAGCAGCGCTCCGAACAGAGTGCGCATGCCACCCTCGAGGGTCTTCAGCGCGACGTTGCCGGTGAACCCGTCGGTGACGATCACATCGGCCGTCTTGGACATCAGATCGCGGCCCTCGACGTTGCCGACGAAGTCGATGCCCTCGGCCACGGACAGGAGCTCGAACGCTTCCTTGCGGAGCGTGTCGCCCTTGCCCGGCTCCTCCCCGATCGACAGCAGGCCGACCTTGGGTGCCGCGATGCCGAAGCGGTGACGGGCGTAGATGGCCCCCATCTGCGCGAACTGCACGAGCCATTCCGCCTGCACCTCGGCGTTGGCGCCCGCGTCGAGCAGGATGTTGGGCAGGTGTCCGGGGACCGGAATCGGGGTGGCGATGGCCGGGCGGTTGACGCCCCTGACCCGCCCCATGCGCAACAGGGCCGACGCCATGGTGGCGCCGGTGTTGCCGGCGGACACCATCGCGCTGGCCTTGCCGTCGCGGACGGCTTCCGCCGCGCGGACGAGCGTGGAGTCCTTCTTGCGACGGACGCCGGCGGCGGCGTCGTCGTGCATCTCGATGACCTCGGATGCGGGAATCAGCGGAAGGTCGGCCGTGCCTTCGAGCCCCTCCGGCCCGACGAGGACGACGGAGATCCCGAGAGCGGCAGCGGCATGTGCGCCGGCGAGGATGTCGCCCGGAGCCCGGTCGCCACCCATCGCATCGAGCGCGATCGGCAACATGTCGGCGTGTGACTCAGCCGACTTCGACGGCGACGCGGTCCTTGTACCAGCCGCAGCTCGGGCACACGGTGTGGGGCAGCTTGGCTGCGGCACAACGGGGGCAGATGCTGCGCGAAGGGGCAGCGAGCTTCCAGTTGCCGGCGCGGCGACTGCGCGTCTTCGACTTCGACTTCTTCTTCTTGGGAACAGCCATGATGACTCCCGAAAACCGGCGAGGGGGCTCCCTCGGCACACGAGCTATGAGAGGTTAGCGGCGCACCGTGCCTGGTTGCTACCTGTCCGGCGAGGTCTCGTCGCGGAGTTGGTCCAGCGCCGCCCAACGAGGATCCACGGGGGGCGCGGCGCACGCGCAGGCGCCGTCGTTCAGGTTGGCACCGCACGTCGGGCACAGTCCCGCGCAGTCGGGCCGGCACAGCGGTGTTGCCGGCGCATCGAGCAGCACCAGCTCGCGGGCGATGGGCCGCAGGTCGAGTTGGTCGCCGACGATCTCGAACGCGTCGGGGTCGGTGAGGGTGCGCTGGTAGAGCTCGTGGACCTCGCTGACCGAGATTCCTGACGTGTCCTCGAGGCAACGACGGCAGGTGCCGTGCCAGGGCACGCTGACCTCGCCGTCGACCATGATGCCGTCGTTGAGCGACTCGAGGTGCAGGTGCACATGGACGACTGCGTCGGCGTCGAACCGCGGGTCATCGACGACATCGAGGTCTGCGAGAGGAACCGCGAGCTCGATCTCCTTCTGGGTCCCGGCGCGCCGCAGCAGCTCCGCGGCGTTCACCAACAGTGCGTTGGCCATGGCGACCTAGCGGTCCTGGTCGAAGAAGCCCTTCGTGGGGTCTTCCTCTTCGACCTCGGCAGCCTCGCGCTGGCCGCCGATGTTCAGTCGGGAGCGACCTGCCTGCACCGTCTTGCTGAGCTTGTCGAGCAGGATCTCGAAGCTGGCCAGACGCTGATCCAGGAAGTCCTCGGTCTCGTGGCGCAACCGCCGGGCATCCGCCTCGGCGGCCTCGTTGATCTGCCGCGCGCGCTGTTCGGCCGCACGGACCACCTCGGTGCGCTGCACCATTCGCTCGGCCTGGACGCGGGCGGCCTCCAACAGCTCGTCTGCCTCACGGCGCGTCTTGGAGACGAACTCCTGACGCTCCTTGATCATCCACCGTGCGTGGCGCATCTCCTCGGGCATCCGCCGCAGGGACTCGTCGAGCAGTTCGATGATGCGATCGCCGTCGATGCGCGGCGAGGAGGACAACGGCATCTTCGGCGCGTTGGCGATCTCGTCGATCGCCCGCTGCAGTAGCGCCTCGGAGTCACCGACGTAGCCGTTGGTGGTGCGGACGTAGGCGTCGGAGTCGTCGATCTCCTCGTCGTACTGGTCGTCGTAGTGGTCGTCGTGGGTCATCGGATCTCAGCGTGGTTCGGGTGTTGCCCTGGGCGGGAACAGGTTGGCGAGTTCGGTGGCGACCGGGCCCGGCACCAACGACGTGACGTCGCCACCGTACTGGGCGATCTCACGGATGAATCGGCTGCTGATGGAGACGAGCGCAGGCTTGCACGGCAGGTAGACGGTGCGGACACCGCTGACGGCGTGGTTGGTGTGCGCCATCTGCTGCTCGACCTCGAAGTCGCCTCCGGTGCGCAGCCCCTTGACGATGAAGGCAGCCTTCACCGCCTTGACGGCGTCGACGGCGAGCCCTTCGAAGGAGACCACCTTCACCGATGGGAGGTACGAGATGCTCGCCTTGATCATGTCGGTGCGTTGCTCGAGCGAGAACATGCCACTGGGCTTGGTGGGGTTGTGCATGACGCCGACGATCACCTTGCCGAACAGCGCCACCGACTGCTCGATGACGTCGATGTGACCCAGGTGCAGCGGGTCGAAGCTTCCTGGATAGAGAACGGTCGCCATGGCGCGCGTCACGCTAGCCGTTCGAGCAACGTGACCCAGGTGCGGCCGTATCGGCGCGTGCGCAACTGGGTCCAGCCGTCGACCGCCTCGATGGGGTCGTCGGATTCGGCCACCACCAGGCCGACATCCACCAACGGCAACAACGTGGCCCACGAGTCGAACGCGTAGGGCGGATCGATGAAGGCGACGTCGACGTTGCGCATCGCAGGGACCCACGCCATCACATCGGTGACATGGACGGCGCTGACGTCCTCGAGACCGAGCGCTTCGATGTTCGCCCGCAACGCTCGCACGGCGGCCCGGTCGCGCTCGACGAACAGACACTGCGCTGCGCCGCGGGACAGAGCTTCGATGCCCAGCGCACCAGACCCGGCGTAGAGGTCGGCGACGACGGCACCTTCGATGACACCCATGCTGCCGAGGGAGTTGAACACCGCCTGGCGCACCTTGTCGGTGGTCGGCCGGGTGGTGGTGCCGTCCGGCGCGACCAGTCTGCGCCCGCCGAACTCGCCCGAAATGACTCGCATGCGGCCACACTACGGGGGTGATCACGCCCGAGCCCACCATCGACTGCATCGACTGTGGTGGCCGTTGTCACCTGTTGTCGATGCCTCGCGAGGACGGCGTGTGGCTTCCCGGCGACATCGTGGCGTACCGCTGTGAGGACTGCCTCGACCGCTGGGACCTGGTGCTTCCCGACGAGGACGAGGGCGCTCCCGATCGAGCGGACTGAGCCTCAGCCGGCCGTCTCGGTGGTGCCGCCCGAGCAGGGCGTGTTGGTCTCCGGCGTCTGCGGGCCGTCGTCGAAGTAGCGGACGAACTGGGCGAGCCGAGGATCGTCGGCGGCCTGCAGCTGCAGTTGCTTGCCCCATGCCGACGCCACGATCGGGGCCGGCAACCCCTCGTACGGGGACACGAGCACCTCCTTGCCGCCCGCCTGAAGAGTCTTGAGCACGTCGACCTGCGCGGACGGCAGGTCCGGCGAGAACGTGATCCACACGGCGCCGTGCTCCATCGAGTGGACGCCGCGCTCCTTCATGATCGGCGACGCGTAGAACGCGCACGTCTGCCACACCGGGTTGTGCGGTCCGCCGACGGGCGGGTTCTGCGGGTAGTCGACCGGTGTGTCGACGTGGGTCCGTTCGAGATCCGTGAAGGTCTGGGTGCCGTCCGGCTCGCCGCCCGACGGTGCGACGACCCGTTGCAGTTCGACAGCCGGGCAGCTTCCGTTGGCATGGCGCCGTCGCCCGCACGAGTCGGACGAGCAGGCGGCGAGTACGACGAGTCCGGCGAGCAGGAGGGCGGCGAGGCGGCGCATCCGGGCATTCTTGCCGACGCCGATCGCCGATTCTGCTCACCAGCGCCGGGCCGTAGAGTCCCTGCGATGGCAGTCCTTCATGCGCACCGATTCGGCGACCCGAACGGCGACCCTCTGCTCGCCATCCACGGCGTGACCGGACACGGGCGCCGCTTCCGTCGCCTCGCCGAGGAGGCGCTCCCCCATCGGGCCACGCTCTCCGTCGACCTCCGCGGACACGGGCACTCGACCTACGACGGTCCGTGGTCGATCGCCCAGCACGTCGCCGACGTGGTCGAGACGCTCGACGCTCACGCGATCGGTGAGGTCGACGTCGTCGGTCACTCCTACGGAGGGGCCATCGGCCTTGCCGTGCTCGTCGCCGCGCCCCATCGCGTCCGTCGGCTGGTGCTGCTCGATCCGGCGCTCGCCCAACCGGGCGCATCCGCCTCTGCGTCGGCGATCAGTGTGATCGAGCATCCCGGCTGGGCCACGGTCGAGGAGGCGACCGTCGCCCGCAACGCCGGCCTCGGCGACGCGATCAACCCTGGCGTGGCCGAGGACATCGCCGAGCACCTCGTGCAAGGAGAGGACGGCCGCTTCCGGTTCCGCTACCACAAGCCGGCCGTCGTCACGGCGTGGGGCGAGATGTGCGCGCCGCTGCCCACGATCGTGAGGCCGGTCCCGGCCTTGCTCGTCGTCGCCGACCGCGCCGAGCTCGTGACCCGCGAGACCGAGCAGGGCCTGGCGGCATTGTTCGGCGACGCACTCGAGGTCGTCCACCTCGACAGCGGTCACATGGTCTACTGGGAACGCTTCCACGAGACCGCCGAGGCGGTCACGTCGTTCCTCGCCTGAGAAGTCCGTCCACGTGGGGCAGGGGTGACGGCCCACCTAGTTCTTGAACAGGAACGCCTCGTCGTCGTCGGTGAAGAGCAGCCGCAGCTCGTCGAGCAGGACCGGGTGCTCGTCGAGCAACGGATCCGGGTCGACGATCTCGAAGGCGACCTCACGGGCCAGCTCCACCAGCTCTCGATCGCGACGGAGCGAGGCCAACTTGAGGTCGCTGCGGCCCTTCTGGCTGGTGTTCATCAATGTGCCCTCGCCGCGGAGCTCGAGGTCGACCTCGGCGAGGGCGAACCCGTCCGTGGTCGCCACCAGCGCGTCGACCCGCGGGTTGTTGCCCTCGACGGCCTGCGTGACGAGCCAGCACGTCGACGCGTGGGCGCCGCGGCCGACGCGGCCACGAAGCTGGTGGAGCTGGGCGATGCCGAAGCGGTCGGCGTCGAGGATGACCATCACGGTGGCGTTCGCGACGTCGACCCCGACCTCGATCACCGTGGTCGCCACCAGCACGTCGACCTCGCCGCGCCGGAACTGCTCCATCACCGCTTCCTTCTCCGCCGAGGGGAGCCGACCGTGGAGCAGGGCCAACCGCAGCCCCTTCAACTCGTCGTGGGCCAGGCGCTCGAAGGTCTCCTGAGCGCTCGCCACCTCCAGCTTCTCGCTCTCGTCGATGAGCGGGCACACCACGTACGCCTGACGCCCCTCGGCCACCTCTTCGCGCACCGTCGCCCACGCGCCCTGCTCCATCAGCGGACCGTTCGCCCACTTCGTGGTGATCGGAGTTCGTCCGGGGGGCAGTTCATCGAGGACGCTCACGTCGAGATCGCCGTACACGGTCATCGCCGCCGTTCGCGGAATCGGCGTCGCCGTCATCACCAGCACGTCGGGCACGGCCGCGCCGCCCTCCCCCTTGGCGCGCAGGGCGGCCCGCTGCTCGACGCCGAAGCGGTGCTGCTCGTCGACCACGACCACCCCGAGGCTGTGGAACTGCACCCCCTCCTGGATCAGCGCGTGCGTGCCGATGACGAGATCGACCGTGCCATCGGCAAGACCGGCGAGCACGTCGCGCCGATCGCTGCCGGTGATGCGGTTCGTGAGCAGCTCGATGCGAAGGGGACGATCGCCGAAGAGATTGCCGGGATCGGGCACGGTGATGTCGGCGAGCAGGCTGCGCACGCTGGTCGCATGCTGCTCGGCCAACACCTCTGTCGGTGCCATCAGCGCCCCTTGGTGGCCGCCCTGCACCGCGGTCAGCATGGCGCTGACGGCGACCAGGGTCTTGCCGGCGCCCACGTCGCCCTGCAGCAGACGATGCATCGGGTGGGGACCGGCCAGGTCGTGCTCGATCTCGGCGATCGCGCGCCGTTGGGCCTGGGTGAGCTCGTACGGCAACGCCGCGCGCAGTCGTGGCACCAGTTCGCCCTCGATGACATGCCTGATGCCCTTCGAGTCGCGCTCGAGCGCCCGCTTGCGCATCACGAGCACGGTCTGGACGCGCAGCAGCTCGTCGAACGCGAGCCGACGGCGCGCCACCTCCTTCTCGGCATAGGTCTCGGGGAGGTGGATCTTCTGCAGCGCGTCGTGGCGGGACACCATGCCGAGCCGCGCCGCCACTGGCCTCGGGAGGGGGTCGGCGAGACCGCGGGGCGCGCACTTGCGCAGCGCGTCCTCCACCCATCCGGCGATCTCCCACGTGCTCAGCGACGCCTTCTCGCTCTGGGGGTAGATGGGCACGATCTTTCCGGTTCGGTCGCCGATGAGGTCGACGATCGGGTTCGTCATCTGCAGACCGCCGCGGTAGACCTCGGGCTTGCCGAACAGGGCCACCTGCAACCCTTCGCGGAGTTGCCGCTCCCGCCAGGGTTGATTGAAGAAGACCACGTGGAACCGCCCGCTGCCGTCCCCGACGACGGCCTCCACGATGCTGCGCCGGTTGCGGCCCATGCGCTTGGTGACGCTGCGGACGGCGACCAGGACCAGCGCCTCCTGGCCGGCCGCGAGGTCACTGACGCGGCACTCGTTGGTGCGGTCGACCCAGCGCCGTGGATACGTCGTGAGCAGGTCGAGCACCGTGTCGACGCCGACCTCGTGCAGCGACGCGAGCTTCTTGTCACCGACGCCCTTCAACCGTTCGACCCCGATCTCGGCCAGGTCGCGAAGGGTCAGCGGACGACTGTCACTCACTCGGGCTGCTCACTCGACGCCGAAGAGGTACGGGTAGAGCGGTTGGCCGCCCCGGTGCACCTCGACCTGCACGCCGGCTCGATGCTCGTCGAGCCATGCGTGGATGACGTCGGTGTGCCCGGCGGTGGCGTCGAGTCCTTCGACCACGGTGACGATCTCGCTGCCCGCCACCACGAGGTGCTCCAGCAGGGCGACCGTCGCACCGTCGAGGGATCCACTGACGGCGACGATGCCATCGCCGCGCACGATCCCGATCCAGTCGCCCTCGTTGATCGTCCCCACGTCACTGTTGGTGGCGCGTACGGCCTGGGTCACTTCGCCGGTGGCGACCGATTCGGCGGCCTCGCCCATCTCGTCGGCGTTCTCCGCGGCCTCGGCCTCGGGGTCGTACACGACGAGCGCGGCGAGTGCCTCGGGCATCGACTTCGTGGGCACGACGATGACGGTCTTGGTGGTGAGCGCGTCGAGTTGCTCGGCCACAGGGATGATGTTCTTGTTGTTGGGCAGCACGATCACCTGGTCGGCGTTCACTGCCTCGACCGCTGCCAGCAGTTCGGCAGTCGACGGGTTGAGGGTCTGTCCACCCGCGATGACGCCCTGCACCCCTAGCTGACCGAACAACTCCGACAGGCCGTCGCCACTGGACACCGCGACCACGGCGCAGGTGACGGGCGGAAGTCCCGCACCGGCACGCGGGGCGTGGGCGCCGAGCGCCGCCTCACGCTGGGCGTGCTCCTCGGCCATCTCCTCGAAGAGGTCGGTGACGCGGATGTTCTTCGGACGGCCACCGAGATCGAGCGCCACCTCGACGGCAGCGCCGATGTCGTTGGTGTGGACGTGACAGTTCCAGATGCCGTCACCGCCGACGACGACGATGCTGTCGCCGATCTCGCCCCAATGCTCCTTGAACGCCTGGATCTTGGGGTCGTCGAGGTCCATGAAGTACATCACCTCGTACCGGAGCTCGCTGACGTCGACGACGCCCTCGCTGTGCCGATGGGCGATGGCGTCGAGCTGCTCCATCGACGGGCCGGCGCGCTCGTCGGGCTCCGGCATCGGCACCCCGTCGACCACGTGCAGCGCCGAGTCGAGCAGCAGGAGGAAGCCCGCACCCCCCGCATCGACCACCCCTGCATCCTTCAGCACCGGCAACATGTCGGGAGTGCGGTCCAGGGCCGACTTGCCGGCGACGCGAGCGGCGCGCAACACCTCCACCAGCGACCCGCCCAGTTGCGCCGACTCGTGTGCCGCGTCGGCCGACTCGCGCACCACCGTGAGGATGGTGCCTTCGATCGGCTTCAGCACGGCCTGGTAGGCGGCGGCGCTCGCCGCCTTCAGGGCTTCGGCGACCTTGGCGCCGGAGCCTTCGGTGGCGTTCTTCAGCGTGCCGACCAGGCCACGCAGGATCTGGCTGAGGATGACACCGCTGTTGCCTCGGGCCCCCATGAGGCTGCCGTGGCTGATGGCGTCGCAGGTCGTGTCGAGACCCGCCGGCGCAGCATCGAGCTCGGCCACCACTGCGTCGAGCGTGCGGGCCATGTTGGTCCCGGTGTCACCGTCGGGCACCGGGTAGACGTTGAGCCGGTTGATACCGGGAGCGTGGAGCTGCATCGCGTCGCGGAAGGTGATCACGGTGTCGCGCAGCGCCTCGTGGCTGAATCGTTCCAGGGTCGGCACGTCGGCAACACTACTGACGACCAGCAGCGATCCCTGATCGAACGCCCCGATGCGGCGTGGTGGAGTCGCCAGATCGGCTGGTAGCCTTCGTCCGCTCTATCGTTCTGCGTGGAAGAAGTGACGTCATGGCAGCAGTGTGTGAA
Organism: uncultured Acidimicrobiaceae bacterium; assembly: GCA_963720695.1. GTDB lineage: Bacteria > Actinomycetota > Acidimicrobiia > Acidimicrobiales > Ilumatobacteraceae > UBA668. Next base: position 525,110 of record CAVRGG010000001.1, on the reverse strand, counting down.
GTGTGTGGCAAGGGCCCGAGCTGGGGCATGAACGTGTCGCACTCCCACCGTCGTACGAAGCGACGTTGGAATCCGAACATCCAGCGGGTGCGCGCCCTCGTCGGCGGCGCTCCCAAGCGGCTCTACGTCTGCACGGGCTGCATCAAGAGCGGCAAGATCGTCAAGGCCGGCTGAGGGCAGCGGTGCAGGGCGTCGTCAAGAGCTACGACCCATCCACGGGTGACGGCATCGTCGTCGCCGACTCCGGCGACCTCCCCGAGTTCGATCTCGCGGGCGGTGCGCTCGACGGATCCATCTTCCGCATGTTGCGTCAGGGCCAGCGGGTCGTGTTCGACCTCGACCCCGACGGACGAGCGACGAGGCTTCGCCTCGGCAGCGAAGTCGACATGGAGACGCCCGGCCACTGAGGCCGGGCTTTTCCGGTTTTCGGACCGGATTTGCCAGAATGGGGGGTGAGGCACAACGGCGTGCCGCCCTTTCTCCCCAAGGAGCGTCCCGAGATGAGCGGAACCACTACGAACCAACGTCTCCTCGAATGGGTGTCGGAGTGGGCGGCGATCATGCAGCCCGACGACGTGTACTGGTGTGACGGCTCCGCCGACGAGTACGAGCGTCTGTGCCAGCAGTTGGTCGACCTGGGTGTGTTCACCAAGCTCGACGAGGCCAAGCGACCGAACAGCTACTGGGCGCACAGCGACCCGGGCGATGTCGCCCGTGTCGAGGATCGCACGTTCATCTGCTCCACCAAGGCCGAGGACGCCGGCCCCACCAACAACTGGCGCGACCCCGACGAGATGCGCGCCGAACTGATCAAGCTCTACACGGGATGCATGAAGGGGCGCACGATGTACGTGGTGCCCTTCAGCATGGGGCCGCTCGGGTCCCCGATCGCCCACATCGGCGTCCAGCTCACCGATTCGGCGTACGTCGCCACCAACATGCGCATCATGACCCGGATGGGTCAGGGTGCCCTCGACGTGCTCGGGCAGGGCCAGTGGGTTCCGTGCCTCCACTCGGTCGGCGCTCCGCTGGAACCGGGCGAGGCCGATTCGCAGTGGCCGTGCAATCCGGACAACAAGTACATCGTCCACTTCCCCGAGACCCGCGAGATCATGTCGTACGGATCGGGATACGGCGGCAACGCCCTGCTCGGCAAGAAGTGCTTCGCGCTGCGGATCGCGTCGGTCATGGCCCGCGACGACGGCTGGCTCGCCGAGCACATGCTCATCCTCAAGCTCACGAATCCCGAGGGCGAGTCGAAGTACATCGCCGCCGCGTTCCCCAGCGCCTGCGGCAAGACCAACCTGGCGATGCTCGTGCCGACGATCCCGGGCTGGAAGGCCGAGACGATCGGCGACGACATCTGCTGGATGAAGTTCGGTGCCGACGGACGGCTCTACGCCATCAACCCCGAGGCCGGCTTCTTCGGCGTCGCCCCCGGCACGGGCTGGGACACCAACGCCAACGCGATGTACAGCCTGTGGGGCAACAGCATCTTCACCAACACCGCACTCACCGACGACGGCGACGTGTGGTGGGAGGGCATGAGCGACACGAAGCCCGCCCACGCCACGGACTGGAAGGGCAACCCCTGGACGCCGGCCTCCGACGCGCCGGCCGCGCACCCCAACGCGAGGTTCACCGCGCCTGCGTCGCAATGCCCCGCGATCGCTCCCGAGTGGGAGGATCCGGCGGGCGTGCCGATCAGCGCGATCCTCTTCGGTGGCCGCCGTCGCACGACGGTGCCGCTGGTGACCCAGGCCTTCGACTGGGAGCACGGCACGTTCCTTGGCTCCATCATGGCCAGCGAGACCACCGCCGCCCAGCAGGGCGCCGCCGGTGTCCTGCGCTTCGACCCGATGGCAATGCTGCCGTTCTGCGGCTACAACATGGCCGACTACTTCGCCCACTGGCTGAAGGTCGGCGCGTCCACCGCCTCGGAGAACCTGCCGAAGATCTTCTTCGTCAACTGGTTCCGTCGCGACGACGACGGGCGCTTCCTGTGGCCCGGATACGGCGAGAACAGTCGCGTGCTCAAGTGGGTGTTCGAGCGCGTGGCGGGCACCGCCGAAGCGGTCGAGACCGCGATCGGCCACCTGCCCGCGCCGGGTGCGCTCGACGTCACCGGCCTCGACGTCAGCGATGACGACATGGCGACCCTGCTCTCGGTCGACGCCGAAGGCTGGAAGGGCGCGATCCCCCAGATCGAGGCGCACTACGCCCGCTTCGGCGATTCGCTCCCCCGCGAGCTCGCCGACCAACTCGCCTCCCTCGGCGCCGCCCTCTGACCCCGGTCAGGAACCGGCGGCGATGAGCATCGCGCGGATCCCGAGGCCCATCACGAACAGGCTGCCGAAACCGTAGAGCAGGTACAGCCGGTGCTTCATCTGGAAGCGGTAGCTGTAGATGATGGCGACGGCGATGATCGCGACGAAGCCGTAGAACGCGTGGAACTGCGGCAGCGGCACCTTGTACCGGCCGACGAGCAGGGCCCCGAGCATCACCTGGACGAACACGGCCACCTCGGCGATGCCGATGAACCACCACAGCGCACGGGTGCGCAACGGATGCACCCAGTTGGCGGCGAGCGCCCACACCCCCGCCAGGCCGTTGCCGATGATGACCACCCATGCCCAGCCGTGGTGGATGTTCTTCGTGGTCTCCAGGCCGGCGGCGAACATCAGAGCGAGGCTACTCGCCGCCGTTCGCGCAGCCGAATCCACCCACGAAGGCGAGGATGCCGTCGGCATCGGAGGGTCCGGTGAGGAATCCCATCAGTCCACTCTCGACGGAGAAGGACGTGCCGACGACGTTGTTGCCCGGGGTGACCACCGCAGACGGATACGTCGCCTTCAGCGTCTTGACCGTGGTGCCGATCCCGACTCCCTCTGCCGTCGTCAGGCCGTAGGGGTTCATGGTCGTGGTGAACGCCGGGCCGTACACGTACTGGGCGAAGTGACGGAAGCCGGAGGCGGCAGGCGACTGGTCGGAGAAGAACAACGACAGGTCGTTCCAGGCGACGAAGCGGACCTGCGTGCCGGGACATGCTGCGCCGGTGGAGTTGGGGTCGACCCACCCGCTGTCGCTGGTGGGTGCGCCGAGGATGCCGTCGACGTAGTCGACGACGCTGTCGGCGTCAGTGCCGAACAGCGCATCCCCGAGACCGGACGCCGACATCTCGAGACCCTGGACGGCGGGAATGGTCGTGGTCGTCGAGGTGGTCGAGGTGCTCGTGCTCGAGCTGGTGGTCGAGGTGGTGCTGACGCCGACCTCGGTGGTGGTCGTCGACACCGCGACGAGCGAGGACGAGGTGGTGGTGCTACTGGCCGTGCTGCTCTGCGAGTCGCTGCACGCGACGACCGTGATCGCAACCGCAGCGACGGTGATGCTGGCAAGGATCCGACGTGACGTCATGAACAGAGTCTGCCAGCAGAGTCGGGTTTCATCGGATCAGGGTGTCGGCTTCGTGTCCACCCTCCACAAGGGTGAGCACGCCGTCGACCACGTCGACGACGGTGACCGAGCAGTTGTCGAGGCTGCGGATGACGAGGCGATCGTCACCGACGGCTGCGCCGATGACGGCGTTGATGGCGATGAAGTGACTGAACACGACCGAATCGGCGGGCAGCGATCTGATCGCATCCACGACACCGTCGCGGAACTCGGTGTAGCGCGGGCCCAGCGCGGCCCATGTTCCCGACATGCTCGCCCTCAGCCACTCGACCCTGTCGGCGATGGCCACGCCCTCGGGTGAGGGGATCTCCGCGACGGCACCATCGACCCGCACAGGGGCGTTCCATGCGGACGCGAGCGGTGCCGCGGTCTCCCGACACCGACGCAGCGGACTCGACACCACGGCGAGCGGCCCGGTCGTCGCCAGCCGCAGGGCCACGGCCGACGCCTGTTCGGCTCCGAGCGCATCCAGACCCGGGTCCGGGTCGGTGTCCCACCCCGCCGATGCCCGGCCGTGGCGGACGAGCACCACCCGGGTCATTCGAACAGCCACCCGTCGCGCAGCGGGCTCCGGGCGCCCGCCTCGATGAACCACTCGTGACCGAACGCGAACGCGAACTGCTCGTCGGGCATCGTGCTGAAGAAGCCGGCGTCGGTGATCTGGCTCTTGTGGCAACGGATCGAGGCCCGCTTCAGGTCGACGTAGGACGAGACATCGACGCGGAGACTGATCTCTTCCTCGAGCGTGCCCATCGGATTGCCGTCGTCGGCAGGTCCATTGGGGTCCCACTCCTCGTCGTCGGGTCTGCCGGACCCACCGGCCTCCTTGGCCATCTCGAAGAAGCGCACCATCTCGGTGCGGTTCATCGTGGCCTCGAACACGCGCTCGGTCCCTGCCAATTCGGCCGCTCGATGCCCGACGGTGTGCACCTTGATGTGGTCGGGGTGGCCGTAGTTGCCGTGCCAGTCGTACACCGTCAGCACATCGGCGGCCTCGTCGCGCAGGATCGATGCCAGCCGCTCGGCGGCTTCGTCCAGCGGAGCCTGGAAGAACGAGTTCGGGTGATGGTTCTGCTCCCACCCGGTCATCCCGCTGTCGGCGTACCCGAGCCACTCCAACCGGTGCACGCCGAGCGTGGCAGCGGAAGCCTCGGTCTCCTTGCGGCGACGGTCCACGAGCGTTTCGCCGGGCGCAAGGTCGTCGGGCACCTCGCCGTGATCGCCGTTGGTGGCGACGACGAGCACGACCCGGTGGCCCTCGGCCGACGCGCGGGCGATGGTTCCTCCGGTGGAGATGCTCTCGTCATCGGGGTGTGCGTGAAAGCAGACGAGTGTTCCCATGGGGAACGTATCTATCAGCGGATCGCGGAACTTGCGTCAGCAACAGCTCCGCCGGCGACGAGGACATCGATGCGATCCGGCGCGATGCCCCAATCGGCCAGCACCGCTCGCGTGTGCTGACCCGGATGGGCCGGCGCGGACTCGACGACGGGTGTGGTGCGCGAGAATCGCGGCGCCGGCGCGGGCTGCATCGTGCCGGCGACGTCGATGAACGTCTGGCGTTCCACGTTGTGCGGGTGCTGGGCGGCGTCGCTCATCGTGAGCACCGGAGCGAAGCAGACGTCGGTGTGCTCCATGAGGGCACACCATTCGTCACGGGTCTTCCCGCGGAACACCTCGCGCAGGCGGTCCTTCAGCTTCGGCCAGAGCGACCGGTTCATCTGCTGCGCGAACTCGGGGTCGTCGGTGAGGCCGGTGATCCGCATCAGCTCGGCGTAGAACTGGGGCTCGATCGAGCCGAGCGACACGTACTCGCCGTCGGCGCACTCGAAGACGTCGTAGAAGTGGGCGCCGGTGTCGAGCAGGTTGGTGCCGCGCGCGTTCTCGTCGTGCAGCCCGATCGCCTTGAACGCCCAGAACATGCTCATCAGCACTGCGGCACCGTCGACCATCGCCGTGTCGACGACCTGCCCCTGCCCGCTGCGTTGCGCCTCGAGCAGCGCACACACCACGCCGTAGGCGAGGAACATGCCACCGCCACCGAAGTCGCCGACCATGTTCAGCGGAGGCACCGGCGCCTCACCCGCGCGGCCGAAGTGGGCGAGCGCCCCGGCGAGCGAGATGTAGTTGATGTCGTGGCCGGCGGCCTGTGCGTACGGGCCGTCCTGGCCCCAGCCGGTCATCCGACCGAACACCAATTTCGGGTTCCGCGCGAGACACACGTCGGGTCCGACACCGAGACGCTCCATCACTCCCGGTCGGAACCCCTCGATGAGCGCGTCGGCGCGCTCGACGAGGTCGAGGAGCGTCGCCACACCATCGGGATGCTTGAGATCGAGCGCCACGTTGCGGCGTCCGCGCAGCATCACGTCGAAGTGCGGCGAGTCGGGTGCCGGGCCACGCACGGCCTGGGCGCGATCCACCCGGATGACCTCGGCCCCCATGTCGGCGAGCAGCATCGCCGCGAACGGTCCGGGGCCGATGCCGGCGATCTCGATGATGCGATATCCGGAGAGGGGTCCTGCCATGCCCGACGTTTTCAGTGGACGCGCCTCGCGATCACGTCACCCGGCGTGGCGGGTGTGGCTGAGGACCGCGTCGACGAGCACCGGCCACAGGGGCTCGGGCATGTCGTGGCCCATGTCGGCCATCAGCAACAGGTTCGCGCCCGGGATCAGCTCCGCGGTGCGCGTGCCCCCGCTCGGTGTGATGAGCTCGTCGTCGCGGCCGTGGATCACCAGCGTCGGCACGTCGAGATCCTGCAGCGCCTGCGTACGGCGGCCGCTCGCGTAGATCGCGGCGAGTTGCCGCGGTGCCCCCTCGGGGTAGAACGAACGATCGAACTCGCGCGCAGCGGTTGCCTTCACTCTGGCCTCGTCGCGGTACTTCTTCGAGTGCCACACCATGTAGCGCGGCGCGCTCTCGATGTACTCCTCGCGACTGGCGGGCGGCGGCGCGAAGATCGCGGCGGCGGCCTCCGCACTCGGCTGACCGACCTCGGGCTCGCCCGGCTGACTCATCACGGAGATCAGGCTGATGACACGACCGGGGTGCTCGATGGCGATGGTCTGGGCGATCATGCCGCCCATCGACGCACCCATCACGTGCGCCCGCTCGATGCCGAGATGGTCGAGGAGGCCGATCGCATCCGACGCCATGTCGCTGAGGGTGTACGGCACAGGAGGCGTGGCTGCATCGGCGAACGCCGCTGCCATCACGGCCGGCACGTCGACCTGCTGGCCGTCGAGCTTGGTCGACAGACCACAGTCGCGGTTGTCGAACCGGATGACGAAACGACCGCCGTCGGCCAGCATGCGACAGAAGCCGTCCTCCCACGCCGTCAACTGCGCGGTGAACCCCATCACGAGCAGCAACGCCGGGTCATCGGGCGAGCCGATCGTGTCGTACTCGAGTTCCATACCGGTGTTGACGAGGGCGCGGGGCATTCGCGCAGGCTACCGTCACCTCCATGACTGTCTTCGGGGTCCACGTCGGATTGCAGCACACCACGGCGGACGAACTTCGCACGGTGTGGCGGCGGATCGAGGAGCTCGGCTTCGGATGGATCAGCGTCTGGGACCACTTCTACGGAGCGACGGGTCGCCCCGACGACGCCGCCTGCCTCGAAGCGGTGGCCATGCACGCCGCACTCGCCTGCAGCACCACCAAGGTGCGGTGCGGGTCACTCGTCTACAGCATCGGCTATCGCCACCCGGCCGTGCTCGCCAAGGCGATCACCGCCATCGATCAGCTCAGCGGTGGGCGCGCCGACATGGGCATCGGCGCCGGGTGGGCGAAGGTGGAGTACGACGCCTACGGCATCCCCTTCCCCGATCCGAAGACCCGCCTCGATCAGCTCGAGGAGGGCATCCAGTGCCTGCGCGGTCTGCTGCACCAGGACGTCACGTCGTTCGAGGGCACCTACTTCACCCTCACCGAGGCACGCAATGAGCCTCGGCCGGTGCAGGCGAAGTTGCCGATCTGGATCGGCGGTGGTGGCGAGAAGCGCACGTTGAAGATCGCCGCCCGCCATGCGGACGGATGGAACGTGCCGTTCATCTCTCCCGAGCAGTTCGCGCACAAGAACGCTGTCCTCGATCAGCACTGCGAGGCCGAGGGGCGCGATCCCAGGGACATCGCTCGGGCCATCAACGTCGGCCTCGCGTTCACCGAGGAGAGCCTGCAGCAGCAGTTCGGTGGCATCAGTGATTTCGTCCGACCGGGCGTGTTGAGCGGAACCGACGAAGCCATCATCGACCGCATCGGCGAGTACGTCGACGCCGGAGCCGATCAGGTCAACATCGCACTCCGGGCGCCGTTCGACCTCGAGGCCGCGGAGCGCTTCAGCGCGGCGCTGCACCTGGCATGAACGTCCACGCCCTGGCACCGGGCCGGGTCAACCTGATCGGCGACCACACCGACTACACGGGTGGGCTCGTGATGCCGATGGCCATCGATCGGTACACCGAGATCAAAGGTGTCGCCGGTGGCGACCGCATCCGCCTGTCGTCCTTCGACGAGCCCGAACCGGTGGATCTGCCGCTCCGGATCGACCGCCCGCAGGACGTCGCTCCTCCCTGGGGGAAGTACGTCGCGGGCGTCGTCGCGGAGATGTCCTCACCACGTGGCTTCGAGGGCAAGGTCAGCACGGACATCCCGATCGGGGCCGGACTCTCCAGCAGCGCCGCCCTCGAGGTCGCGGTCGCGCTCGCACTCGGCATGGAGGGCACTCCCCTGCAGATCGCCCAGCTCTGCCAACGCGCCGAGAACCGGGCATCGGGCGTCCCGAGCGGCATCATGGATCAGCTCTCCATCACCGCAGGCGTCCGAGGGCACGCGACGATGATCGACTGTGGCGACTTCACGGTGACACCCGTGCCGCTCCCGGCCGACGTGGAAATCGTGGTGATCTTCGTCGCCCACCGGACGCTCGTCGGCAGCCCCTACGCCGAGCGGGTCGCGGAATGTGCCGCCGCCGAGGCCCTCATCGGACCACTGCGCAGCGCGACGGTCGATCAGGCGCGAGACATCGAGGACACCACGGTCCGCATGCGGGCCATGCACGTCACCGGCGAGAACCAACGGGTGCGTGACTTCGCCGAGGCGGTGCGCGCCGACGACCTCGCCGGGGCCGGACGGCTGATGGTGGAGAGCCACGAGAGCCTGCGACTGCTGTATGCGACGTCCACTCCCGCGATGGACGAGGCGGTGGGTCAGATCTGCGAGCGGCGCGGCGTGTACGGCGCCCGGATGACCGGTGGCGGATTCGGCGGTTGTGTCGTGGCGCTCACCGAGCCCGGCGCGCTCATGCAGGGCTGGGTGGTGCAGGCGGTCGACGGCGCACGGGTGGTGCACGCATGACCTGCACGAGCGGCCCTCGAACAACTCGCGCAAACGAAAGGGACCGATGATGGCGACTGACATCCTGGCCGACGGCCTGTACTTCGGCGAAGGCCCGCGCTGGCACCAGGGCAAGCTGTGGTTCAGCGACTTCTACGACCATGCGGTCAAGACCGTGGACGCCGACGGCAACGTCGAGACCATGGTGGTGCTCGAGGACCAGCCGAGCGGACTTGGCTGGCTGCCCGACGGCCGGCTGCTCATCGTGTCGATGCATCAGCGCGCCGTCCTGCGCATGGAGTACGACGCACTCGTCGTCCACGGCGACCTCTCCCACATCGCCACGTTCCACTGCAACGACATGGTCGTCGACGCACTCGGCCGTGCCTACGTCGGCAATTTCGGCTTCGACCTCGATGCCGCGATCACCGGCGGCGACTTCACCGGAGCGCTCGCCCGCTACGAGGGGGCGGCGATCGCACGCATCGACCCCCACGGCACGGTCCACACAGCCGCCTCGGGGCTGCTGTTCCCCAACGGCATGGCCATCACGCCCGACGGTGAGACGATCATCGTCGCCGAGACGCTGGGGCGACGGCTGACCGCCTTCGACATCGGGATCGACGGAAGCTTCACCAACCAACGAGTGTGGGCGGAGCTCGGCGACGCCGTGCCCGATGGCATCTGCCTCGACACCGACGGCGCCGTGTGGCTGGCCGACGCAAGTCGCGCCCGATGCATCCGGGTCCGTGAGGGCGGCGAAGTGCTCGACGAGGTCGCCACGAGCCAGCCCTGTTATGCGTGCATGCTCGGTGGCCCCGACGGCACGACGCTGTTCATGGTGACCGCAGAAGCATCGCTGGCCACGGTGGCGAGCCAACGACGAACCGGCCGCATCGAGGTGGCGGAAGTGGCGGTTCCGCACGCCGGCAGGCCCTGAGCGCCGGCATGGGCCGTCCGCTCAGTCGAGCAGCTTGCGCTTCTGCAACTCGAACTCCTCGGGCGTGATGGTGCCCCGTTGCATCAGTCCTTCGAGGCGCTCGAGTTGCTCGGCGACGTTCGGTGCGGCGAGCGGTGCCGCGGCGGCGGCATAGCCCCCGCGGCGACGCGCCACGTGCTCCATCTGCTCGTGGATGAGGTTCTGGACCTTGTCGGGATGACGGATGTCGGTGAACCGCTGCTGGCCGTCCTCGCCGCCTGACTCGATGAGCAGGTCGCCCGCCCCCAGGATCCGCTCGAAGATGCCCTGGCTGAAGTTCACGTTGTTGACGCGCTCCAACGGGATCTCGATGCCGGTCTTGGCGATGAACCCCTGACGGAAGATCAGCCGCTGGGAGGTGATGACGAAGTTGGTGGTGCGCCACTTCACATACCGCGAGACCAGCCAGATCGCGGAGAGGACCAGCGCGGCGATGACGAGCCAGTGCAGGATGTCGTTCAGGGTGCCCGACGTGTCCTGGGCGGCGACCACGATGCCCAGCACGATGGCACCCACCAGTGTGCACGCGGGCTCCGCGAAGTACCACCAGTGCGGGTGCATGTCGAGCGCGATCGTCTCGTTCTCGTTGAGGTTCTTCTTGGGGTACGGCATGCCCGGACTGTAGCAACGCCCCATGTCACGTCCGTGAACCGTCCTGGCGAAAGGTCCGTCACACCCATCCTCTATCGTGACCGACGTGAGCGCCGACCAACTCCTGTACGGGCTCGACGCCGATCAATCCGAAGCCGTCACCACCCGGGCCGCACCGCTCGCCGTCGTCGCCGCTGCCGGCTCCGGCAAGACCACGGTGCTCACCCGGCGCATCGCGTATCGGGTCACCAACGGCACGGCGCTCCCTCGTCACATCCTCGCGCTCACGTTCAGCCGCGACGCCGCGAGCGAGCTGAAGCGACGCCTCCGACGGTTCGATCTGCGCGAGCCGATCGAGGCCGGCACCTTCCACAGCGTGGCCCTGCGACTGCTGCGCGATCGAGCGGTCGCCAATCACGACGCTCCGCCCCAGGTGGCCAACGATCGTCTCCGGCTCATCCGGGAGAGCATCAACCAACTCGGTCTGCGAGTCGAGCCGTACGCCGCGATGGCCGACATCGACTGGGCCCGAGCACGCATGATCGAACCGCATCGCTACGAGGGCGCGTGCCGGATCGAACGTCGCCGCAGCGGGGTTCCCGCCGCGAGGTATGCCGAACTGCTCGCGGCGTACACGTCGCTCAAGCGCCGCCGGGGTGTGGTCGACTTCGACGACCTGTTGTCGCACACCCTCGAGGCGATGCGGAGCGACCATGCATGGGCCGAGGGTGTCCGGTGGCGGTATCGGCACTTCTTCGTCGACGAGACCCAGGACCTCAACCCGCTCCAGCACGCGGTGCTCGAGTCGTGGCGCAATGGTCGCGCCGACCTGTGCCTGGTCGGCGATCCGCGCCAGGCGATCTACGGATGGAACGGGGCCGACCACACCACGTTGTCCGAGGTCGAGTCGCGCTATCCGGGCGTCACCGTCATCTCGCTCACCTCCAATTACCGCTGCTCGCCGCAGGTCGTTCGCGCCGCTGCCGCGGCCCTCCAGGCCAGCGGCCAACGCGACGACAGCACGAGTCAACGACCGGGTGGACCCGGCGTCGTGGTGGCCGAGTTTCCCGACGAAGCGGCCGAGGCCGACGGCATCGCCCGGCACGTCCGCGACCTGCTGCACCACCACTCGGGTCGTCAACTGGCGGTGCTCGCCCGCACCAACGATCAGATCACCACGATCCAACGGGCGTTCGCGACCCACGGCATCGCCACCGAGCGCACGGCGGGCCGTTCGCCCCTCGATCTCGCCGTACGAGATGCCACACGGTGTGTCACCCGCGAACAACTCGCCAATTGGGTCGACACCATGTTCGCCGAGGGCGACCCCATCGCCCACCGCGTGGCCGAGGAGGCGGACCGGTTCCTCACGTCGGGCGAGCACGGCGGATTCCGAGCCTGGATCGATCTTCACAGCCCCTTCGACGACCTCGACCCCGGACCCACCGCCGACGCCGTCGCGTTGCTCACCTTCCACGCGGCCAAGGGTCGCGAATGGTGGGGCGTCGTCGTGGCCGGCGCCGAAGACGGGTTGGTGCCGCACAGCTCCGCCGCGTCGACCGAGCAACTCGCCGAGGAAGCCCGCCTGTTCTACGTGGCCCTCACCCGGGCCGCGGAGCATCTGCTGGTCACGCATTGCGCACAGCGAGGCGAACGCGAGAGCCGACCCAGTCGATGGCTGGAGGCGGTGGTCACCACCGCCGAGGCGGATGCTCCCGCTCCTCCCCCGGCTCGACCGCGAGCAGCGGCCGATCCGTTGGTTCCGTACCGGGAGTGGCGAAGCGCCGTCGCCCGTGTCTCGGGCCAGCCCGACGTCGCGGTCTGCAACGACCGGATCCTGCGGTCGTTGCGCGAGCACCCTCCGGAGACCACGCAGGAGCTCGCGCAGCGCCTGGGCATCACCGAGACCGCGGCAGCACGCCTGCGGCCGCTCCCCGTCGAACGGTGATCAGGCGGTCGTGTCGCCGCGGGTCTGGATGAGACGGTCGAAGACCGCCGGGTTCATCGAGATGAACAGCCCCTCCGCCTCTGCACACAGGCGGTCGTCGGCCACGACCCGCAGCTCGCCGCGCACGAAGATCTTGCGGCCCTCCACGTGGTCGATGCCACCGCGGAAGCAGAGCGGCTGGTGCAACGGCGTCGGCGAGCGGTAGTTGACGACGAGCCGCGCCGTCATGCCCGGACTTCCCGAGAGGCCCTGAGCGAAGCCGAGGATCTCGTCGAACGAGGCAGCGATGAAGCCCCCGTGCACGCAGCCGGGTGGTCCTTCGTAGGCATCTCCGAACGTGACGAGACCGGTGACGTCGGTGCCCTCGGCCGACATGGTGATCGGCGGCGCGAGCGGGTTGAGCAGACCGACCAGAGGGCTGTGATCGATGAACATGTGCTCCTGGTAGCCCACGAGCGAGCCCTCGGCACCTTCGTAGGGACGACCGTGCGTGGAGTCGGCGAGGATGGCGACGGCATCCGCCACCAGATCGCGCGCCTGTCCGAACGCGTCCGAGTCGGCCGTCGACGAGGCCAGCTCATCGATGATCCGCCGGCACGCCGCGGCCAGCGCGTTCCTGGCGTCGTCCGCGAGTCGGGCCTCCTGGTCGAAGCTGCCCGGCAGCATCAGGCGAGGTCCACCAGCACCGGCGCGTGGTCGCTCGGTGACTGACCCTTGCGGGCGTTGCGGTCGACGACGCTGAACGTGCACCGCTCTGCCACCGACGTGGTGCCGAGCACCAGGTCGATCCGCAGCCCGCGTCCCTGATGGAAGTCGCCGGCGCGATAGTCCCACCAGCTGTACAACCGGGCTTCGGGATGATGTTGGCGGAACAGGTCGACCATTCCCCACTCGCACAGGTCCGCCAACGCCGAGCGCTCGGCGGGGCTCACGTGGGTCGCTCCCACGAACTTCGCCGGGTCGTACACGTCGATGTCGGTCGGAGCGATGTTGAAGTCGCCGGTGACCACGACCGCGTCGGTCGGCGAGCTCTGTGCGGCCACGTGTTCGCGTAGTTGCGCCATCCAGCGCAGCTTGTACTGGTAGTGCTCGTGGTCGAGCGACCGGCCGTTGGGCACGTAGACGCTCGTCACTCTGATGCCACCGCAGGTCGCGGAGATGATGCGGGCATCAGGATCGGGTTCACCCACTGCGAAGTTGGGCTGGACGTCGCTCAGGCCGACCTTGGACAGGATCGCCACACCGTTCCACTGGCCCTGACCGTGGTGGGCGCTCTCGTAACCGAGCGCCGCGAAGGTCAGACCGGGAAACGCATCGTCGGCGAGCTTGGTCTCCTGCATGCACAACACGTCGGGCTGGACGTCGGCCAGCCACTCCTCCACGCGAGGGAGGCGTGCCTTCAGCGAGTTGACGTTCCAGGTGGCGATGCGCACGGACCGACCGTAGTCAATCAGGCCGGGGCACGGCCACGCCGCCGAGCGGGCGTTGCCGCGTCGGTGGCCGGCGTCGCCGCGTCAGCGGTGGCCGCAGACTTCTTGGCCGACGCCTTCTTCGCAGCGGCCTTCGCCGGCGTGGATGCTGCCGTCGACCGCTTGGCCGGAACCGCTGTGGCGGCCGCCTTCTTCGGGGACGCCTTCTTCGCTGGCGCCTTCTTCGCGGGTGTCGCCGGGGTCGTCGTCGGGGCCGTCGTCGGGGTCGTCGTCGTGGCGGCCGTACCGGTGTGGACGACCGGCGCCTCGACGCCGTCGTTCGCGACCCTCGTCGCCTTCTTCGGAGCAGCCTTCTTCGGGGCCGTCTTCTTCGCAGCTGCCTTCTTCGGGGAGGCCTTCGCGGCCGCTTTCTTCGCCGCCGGCTTCTTGGCGGCCGACTTCGCGGCGCCGGCAACGTCGGTGGCCGCGTCGGCATCGCTGGATGTGGCGGCGGCCTTCGCCGACCGCTTGGCGGGCGCCTTCGCGGCCGGCTTGGTCTCCACGATCGGCACCGTCCCCAGGCCTGGCACCGCGAGGTCGATGCTTCGCTTCGATGGCACGAAGCTGTCGACCACGAGCGTGATGGCTTCGCCGACCTTCATGAACTCGCGTGCACTCCGCGGCGCAGGGTCGGCCATGAGGCGCAGTGGCACGTAGGCGACCACGTCACCGACCTTCACGTACGCGCCGTGCGACGAGTAGTGATCGACGATCGCGTTGACGCTGGTGCCCGCCGGATGCCGTTCCACGAAGGTGAGGAACGACAGGAGATCGTTGACCGCACCCCGAGCGCTGTGCGTGGCTGCCGCCTCCTTCTTGGGCTCGGCGGCGGCCTGAGCGGCCTTCTCGGCGCCCTTCTCCCCGGACTTGGCCGCGGGCTTCGGTGCCCCGCGGCGACCGGCGGGGCCGGGAGGTGGAGAGGTCGGCACGGGCATCGGCTTGCTCGCCTCGGCGCTGCCGACACGAACGGTGCCCTCGGCCGCCTTGCCGCGGCCACCGGTCTTGCGCTTGGCCTCGGCGGTGACCTTGCGGCTCAGCGGACCACGCACCGGGAGGCGGTTGACGAACACCCAGCCGATGTGCGGCACCGGCTTGCCACCGACCAAGCGCCCCTCGTCGAACAGCCAGTCGTACTGGCCGTGGAACTCCTGGAAGCTGTCGTTGCTGAGGATGGTCGCGTTGACCTTGTTGGCGATGCTGAGCACGAACGCATCGCCGCGGCCGATCGCGCCGGCCGGAGGGGCGACCAACTCGTTGTTGTTCACCGCGAGATCGAACTCGGGTTGCTCCTTCGAATCGATGCGGTGACCGAACGTCGCATCGACGACGACGGTGATCAACGAATCAGGATGTTCGGCCATGTAGGCGAGCACCGCCTCGTTGAGTTGCTTGAGGCTGGGCTGCGAGCGACCCTCGGTGGCGAGGTTCGACCCGTCGACGACGACATGATGTGGCATAACGGGTTCAGCCTACGATGCGGCGATGTCCAATCCCTCGACCCCTCCGGCGTCACCGTTCCTCGCAGTGCTCTGGGACTTCGGGGGCGTCATCCTGTCGAGCCCCTTCGACGCCTTCAACCGGTACGAGCGCGAGCGAGGACTGCCGACCGACTTCATCCGCACGGTCAATGCGACGGATCACCACGCCAACGCGTGGGCGCGCCTCGAGCGCAGCGAACTCTCCCCCGCCGAGTTCGACGAGGTGTTCGCGCGAGAGAGCGAGGCGCTCGGACATCGGGTGCCGGGCAGCGACGTGCTCGGGCTGCTGAGCGGCGACATCCGCCCCGAGATGGTGGCATTGCTCGACCGCGTGAAGAGCGACGGATATCGCACCGCCTGCCTGACCAACAACGTGACGGCGGCCGGCGACGAGAGCCCGCGGTCCGCCGCGATCGCGGAGATCATGGCCCGATTCGATGTCGTGGTGGAGAGCAGCAAGATCGGCGTCCGCAAACCCGAGCCGCGGTTCTACGAGATCGCCTGCGAACTGCTCGACGTGACGCCGCCGCAGTGCGTGTTCCTCGACGACCTGGGGATCAACCTGAAACCGGCGGCGGCGATGGGCATGGCGACCATCAAGGTGACGTCGGCTGCCCAGGCGATCGACGACCTGCACCGCGTGCTCGGCTGGGGCTGAACCGGTTCAGAGGTCCTGGAAGGTCTCGTCCATCAGATCGGCGAGCTCCTGGTCGTGCACGGCCTTGCTGCCGGTGGCCGGGCTGCCGGTGCCGATGCGGCAGACCGGGCGGAGGTCGTAGCCCTCCTCCTTGATCCGCCAGAACCTGGCCTCGACGAAGCGCCAGGGGCCCATGTTGTCGGGCTCTTCCTGCAACCAGACGACCTCGTGCGCGTTCGGATAGCGCTGCAGGACCGCCCGCATCTGCTCGCCGGGGAACGGGTACAGCTGCTCCACGCGGGCGATCGCCACCGGTGCGTTGCGCTTGTCGCGCTCGGACATCGCGTCCCACACGACCTTGCCGCTGCAGAACACGACTCGACGGATGGACGACGGGTCGGTCACGAACGGGTCGTCGAGGACCTCCTGGAACGAGCCGTGCGTGAGATCGTCGACCTTCGACCGGCTCTCCTTCATCCGCAGCGGCGCCTTCGGGGTGAACAGCACCAACGGCTTGCGGACGTCGCGACGGACCTGACGACGCAGCAGGTGGAAGTACTGCGCAGCTGTGGTGGCGTTGCAGACCTGGATGTTGTCCTCGGCGCACAGCGTGAGGAAGCGCTCGATGCGCGCCGAGCTGTGCTCGGGACCCTGGCCCTCGAAGCCGTGAGGGAGCAGCAGCACGAGGCCGTTCATCTGCCCCCACTTGTCCTCGGCGGCCACGAGGTACTGGTCGATGATGACCTGGGCCCCGTTGACGAAGTCGCCGAACTGGGCCTCCCACATCACGAGGGCTTCGGGGTTCTCGTGCGCGTAGCCGTACTCGAAGCCGAGCGCGGCGTACTCGCTCAGCAGGCTGTCGTACACCCAGAACGACGCGGCGCCGTCGGGCAGTGTCGCCATCGGGATCCACGCCTTCTCGTCCTCGTAGTCGATGAGCGCGGCGTGTCGCTGGCTGAACGTGCCCCGACGGCTGTCCTCACCGGCGAGTCGCACTGGCGTGCCCTCGCGCACCAGTGACCCGATCGCGAGTGTCTCCGCAGTGGCCCACTCGACCTCGCCGGCCTCGTGGTACATCTTGGCCCGGTTCTCGAACTGGCGCACCAACTTCGGGTGCGGGGTGAAGTCGTCGGGATACTCGGTGAGGTGGTCGAACATTGCGTCGAGCACCTCGCGCGGCACGCCCGTCTCCACGTGGGGACGAACGCCCATCGGCTTGGGAGGTTTGGCGGCCTTGATCGTCTCGGGCGCGTGCGCACGCGTCTCGTCGAGCGCGACCTGCAGCTTGCTCTGGAAGTCGGCGAGTGCGCTCTCGGCCTCCTCGACGGAGAGCTCGCCACGCTTCACGAGTGCCTCGACGTAGAGCTTGCGCACACTGCGCCGCTCCGCGATCGCCTTGTACATGAGGGGCTGGGTGTAGCTCGGGTCGTCGCCCTCGTTGTGACCGTGGCGCCGGTAGCACACCATGTCGATCACGACGTCCTTGTGGAACTTCTGGCGATAGTCGAACGCCAGCTCGGCGACCCGCACACATGCTTCGGGGTCGTCGCCGTTGACGTGGAAGATCGGCGCCTGCACGGTCTTGGCGACGTCGCTGCAGTAGAGCGAGCTGCGCGAGTGCTGCGGGCTGGTGGTGAACCCGATCTGGTTGTTGATGATGAGGTGGATCGTGCCGCCCACCCGGTAGCCGGCGATGTCGCTCATCGCCAGGCACTCGGCGACGATGCCCTGGCCCGCGAAGGCAGCATCGCCATGGATCAGGATCGGCAACGAGGGGAACGAGCCGGCCGGTTCGATGTTGTCCTGGATCGCCCGGACGATGCCGAGCACGACCGGGTCGACGGTCTCGAGGTGGCTCGGGTTGGCTGCAAGCTCCAGCCGGATGCTCTCCCCGCCGGGGCCTTCGTACTTGCCGCTGGCGCCCAAGTGGTACTTGACGTCGCCCGAGCCCTGCACCGTGCTGGGGTCGACATGACCCTCGAACTCCTTGAAGATCTGGTCGTAGCTCTTGCCCATGATGTTGGCGAGCACGCTCAGCCGGCCGCGGTGGGCCATGCCCAGCACCGACGAGTCGAGGCCGGCCTCGGCCGCCATCGACAGGACCTGGTCGAGGATCGGGATCGCGCTCTCGGCGCCTTCGAGACCGAACCTCTTGGTGCCGACGTACTTGGTGGCGAGGAACTTCTCGAACGCCTCGGCCGCGTTGAGGCGCTCGACGATGCGCCGCTTGCGATCCTTCGAGAGCTCGTAGTGCGCGCCCTCCAACTGGTGCTGGATCCAACGCTGCTCGACGAAGTCCTGGATGTGCATGTACTCGACACCGATGGTGCGGCAGTACGCGTCGCGCAGGACGTGGAGCAACTCGCCGAGGGTGAGCTTCTCCTTGCCGCCGACGCCGCCCGTGAGGAACTCACGGTCGAGGTCCCAGATCGTGAGGCCGTACGTGGCCGGATCGAGCTCGGGCGGCATGTGCGGTTGCTTCCAACGCAGCGGGTCGAGGTCGGCGATGAGGTGCCCGCGGACGCGGTGGACCCGGATGAGCGTGGCGACCTGCATCTGCTTGTGCAGCATCGCCTCCTCGCTGTTCACCGGGTTCTGGTCGACCCGCCACTGCACCGACTCGTACGGCACGCCGAGGCTGCGGAACACCGAGCCGTAGAAGTCGTGCTCGCCCAGCAGCAGTTCGTGGACCCGCTTGAGGAACACGCCGCTCTCCGCGCCCTGGATGATGCGGTGGTCGTAGGTGCTGGTGATCGTGACGACCTTGCTGACACCGAGGGAACCGAGCGTGCGTTCGTCGGAGCCCTGGAACTCGGCCGGGTAGTCGATGGTGCCGACGCCGATGATGACGCCC
Source organism: uncultured Acidimicrobiaceae bacterium (assembly GCA_963720695.1). GTDB lineage: Bacteria > Actinomycetota > Acidimicrobiia > Acidimicrobiales > Ilumatobacteraceae > UBA668. Next base: position 506,361 of record CAVRGG010000001.1, on the reverse strand, counting down.
TGCCCCGGCATGAGTCGCGGCACGCTCTGGACCGTCCCGATCGTGCCCGGGTTGGTGAGGCTGATCGTCGCGCCCTGGAAGTCGCTGACCGCCAGCTTGTTGCCCTTCACCTTGCGGATGAGGTCCTCGTACGCGGCGAGGAAACCGGCGAAGTCGAGCGTGTCGCAGTCGCGCAGGACCGGCACGACCAAGGTGCGCGACCCGTCGGACTTGGACACGTCGACGGCGAGGCCCATGTTGATGTGCGGGTTGCGCACGATGCGCGGCTTGCCGTCGGCATCCGAGACGAAGGAGTTGTTCATGTTCGGCACGGCGTCGGCGATCGCACGGACGATGGCGAACCCGATGAGGTGCGTGAAGCTGACCTTGCCCTGTCCGGTGCGGCTCCGGTAGCCGTTGATCACCGATCGGTTCACCTCGAGCAGCTTGGCGGGCACGTTCCGGAAGCTGGTCGCGGTGGGCACGCCCAGACTGCGTTCCATGTTGGCGGCGATGGCGACGCCGGCCCCACGGATCGGCTCACCGACCTCGGCGGCAGGAGCGGCCGGGCTCGCCGGCGCCGACGCAGCCGTTGGGGCGGCCGCCGGTGTCGGAGCGGGTGCCGCCGCTGCTGTCGGGGCGGCTGCGGATGGCGCCACGGGAGCGGGCGAGACGGCGGCGGCGGGGCCGCTCGGCTTGTAGTCGTCGAAGAACTCGCGCCACGTCGCACTGACCGACGCCGGATCTGCACGGAACTGCTCGTACATCTCCTCGACGAGCCACGAGTTGGCGCCGAAGGCAGCCGGCTGTTCGGAGGTAGTCATTGCTGGTCATGGTACTTGCGACTTCCGGCATCGGCATGACCGCGTCCGTGGTGCTGTCGACACTGCCCGGATGTTTGCATTTCCGAAGTCGAGACTTGTACAATCGCCGCCATGAAACTCCGGCTCGCCGCTCCCGTTCTGGCCTTCGGCCTCCTCGCCTTCAGTGCCTGCGGTGGCGGCGGCTCCACGGGTGGCACCGTCCCCGCAGGGGTCGACGTGGAAGTGCACGCACTCGACGGAATCGCATGGAACCAGAAGAGCTTCACGGCGACGCCGACCGACGGAAAAGTCACCATCTACGCCGTCAACGACTCCGGCATCGCGCACAACATGTACGTGATCGACGCCAACGACAAGGTCGTGGGGACGAACGTCGATCTGCCCCATCGGGGCTCGAACGGCACGGTCGTGCTGCCGCTGGCGCCGGGCACCTACCACATCGTGTGCAAGGTGCCGGGGCACAACAACATGAACTCGACCCTCACGGTCAACTGATCCCGCCCTCGGTGCCGTCCCCCCGCGGCACCAGGGCGAGGCGGACCCGCTCGCCCCAGTCGATCGACTCGGTGCTGACGCCGGCCGCGTGCAGCTCGTCGCGCTGACGGGCGAGCTCGCGTGCGGCATCCTCGACGTGCGGCCCGAGGACGTCTCGTGCGATCTCGTCGCGTAGATGCCGAGCGAGCGCGGGGCTCGATCCGTCGGTGCCGACCGCCACCACCACCGGACCCGAACGGGTCACCGCGGGCAGGATGAACGTGCAGTTGGCCGGATCGTCGGCGCTGTTCACCCAGATGCCCTCACGGCGCGCATCGTGTGCCACCGCAGCGTTCACTCCCGAGTCGTCGGTGGCGGTCATCACCAACCGTTGCCCCGCAAGGTCGCCCGGCTCGTAGGCCCGGCGCTCCACTCGCACGGCGAGTGCGACCAACTCGGGGAGGACCTCGGGGGCGATGACCGTGACCCGAGCACCGGCCTCGGCGAGACCGGCCGCCTTGCGGGCGGCCACGCGACCACCACCCACGACCAGCACGGCGACCCCTTCGAGGTCCAGGACGACGGGGTAACCGAACGACATGCGGGCAGGCTACTCGCGTTATTCACCCTAATCTTGATCGCTTTAGTCACCTTTTGTGGTAGAACATGGGCCTCCCCCGTTCGTGAGGTCCGCGATGTCCCCGATCACCATCCCCACCGAACTCGAGTCGTGGCACCCCGCCGACGTCGTGCGCTGGGCCGCCGACCGGTTCGGGTCCGACGGCCTCGTGGTCACCGCCAGCTTCGAGGACGCCGTGCTCGTCCACGTGGCGGCCACGGCCGTGCCCGGCGTCGAGGTCGTGCTGCTCGACACGCAGTACCTCTTCGCCGAGACGGAGTGGTTCGCCGAGCAGCTCCGTCGACGATTCGATCTCAACCTTCGCATCGTGCATCCACTCCCCCACATCGGACCGGACGACCTGTGGCAGACCGACACCGCGGCCTGCTGCGAGGTCCGCAAGGTCGAGCCGCTGCGCAGGGCACTGGACGGCAAACGGGCGTGGATCACCGGCGTGCGCCGCGCCGACGGGCCGACTCGCGCCGACGCACCCGTCGCCGCGTTCGACATCGGCCGCGGGCTGGTGAAGGTGAACCCGTTGGCCACGCTGACCGACGCCGACGTCGAGCTCTACGAGCAGCTCCACGATCTGCCCCGCAACCCGCTCAGTGAACGTGGGTATCCGAGCATCGGGTGCTGGCCGTGCACGCGTCCGGTGGCCCCGGGCGAGGACAAGCGCGCCGGGCGTTGGGCCGGCAGCGCCAAGACCGAATGCGGGTTGCACGTATGAGCGCCGTCACACGCACCGACGCCGCGTCGAGCTCTCACCTCGATGCGCTCACGGACGAGGCCATCACGATCATCCGCGAAGTCGCCACCGAGTGCGAGAACCCGGTACTGCTGTTCAGCGGCGGCAAGGACAGCGCCGTGCTGCTCCATCTCGCAGTCCTCGCGTTCGCGCCGGCGAGGCTGCCGTTCCCGGTGATGCACGTCGACACCGGCCACAACTTCGCCGAGGTCATCGACTACCGGGACCGACTGGTGCGTGACTGGGGCGTCCGGCTCGTGGTCGCCAGCGTGCAGGAGTCCATCGACCGCGGCCGCGTGATCGAGGACGTGGGTCCTCGGGCGAGTCGCAATCGGCTGCAGTCGGTGACGCTCCTCGACGCCATCGCCGAACATGGCTTCGATGCCGCGTTCGGCGGCGGACGGCGCGACGAGGACAAGGCGCGCGCCAAGGAACGCATCCTCAGCTTCCGTGACCGTCAGGGCCGGTGGGACCCGCGCCGGCAACGACCGGAACCGTGGGCGCTGCTCAACCCACGGATCCGCAAGGGCGAGCACCTTCGCGCGTTCCCCCTGTCGAACTGGACCGAACTCGACATCTGGCGGTACATCGAACGCCACGACGTACCGCTTCCCGACATCTACTTCTCCCACCGGCGCACGGTGGTGCAACGCGACGGGATGCTGCTCGCCGTGGGCGGGCCGGTGGTGCCCGAACCGGGTGAGGTGCCGTTCGAAGCCGTGGTGCGGTACCGCACCGTCGGCGACGCGAGTTGCACGGGTGCCGTCGAGAGCGAGGCGGTCGACGTGTACGAAGTGCTGGCCGAGGTGGCCGCCGCCCGCATCACCGAGCGAGGGGCGACCCGCGCCGACGACACCTTCAGTGAATCGGCGATGGAAGACCGCAAGCGCGAGGGGTACTTCTGATGGAGACGCTCACAACACCCGGCACGACACCCGGCACGACGCTGCGCATCGCCACCGCAGGATCGGTCGACGATGGCAAGAGCACGCTGATCGGCCGCCTGCTCCACGACACCAAGACCGTGTTCGAGGATCAGTTGCAGGCTGTGGTGAAGGCGAGCCGGCGCTACGGCGACGGAGCGACGAACCTCGCCCTGCTCACCGACGGCCTGCGCGCCGAACGCGAACAGGGCATCACCATCGACGTCGCTCACCGCTACTTCGCCACGCCGAAGCGCAGCTTCATCGTCGCCGACACACCCGGCCATGCGCAGTACACGCGCAACATGGTGACGGGTGCCTCGACCTCCGACGTGGCCATCGTGCTGGTCGATGCCCGCCACGGCGTGGTCGACCAGACCCGTCGCCACGCGATGATCGCCGCGTTGCTCGGCGTGCACGCCATCGTCCTCGCCGTCAACAAGATGGACCTCGTCGACTGGAACGAGGGCGACTTCCTGTCGATCAGCAAGGAAGTCCACGAGTTCGTCGACGCACTCCCCCACCCCGTCCCGGTCACTGCGATCCCGATCTCGGCACTCTTGGGCGACAACGTCGTCGACCGCTCGGCGCACAGTCCCTGGTACGAGGGCCCAGCGCTGCTCGAGTTCCTCGAGCACTTCGAGACCCGCACGCACACGGACCGTGGCGCACGAGTCCACGTGCAACGGGTCATCCGCCCCCAGGGCGGCCCGCAGGGCGACTTCCGAGGCCACGCCGGCGTCGTGGCGGGTGGCTGGTTGCGAGTCGGCGACGACATCACCGTGCTCCCCGGCGACCAGCGCGCACGCGTCACCGGACTGCACCGATGGGGTGCGCAGGTCGACGAGGCCGGGCCCGGTCACGCCGTCGTGGTGCAACTGGCGCCGGAGATCGACGCGGCGCGTGGCGACGTGCTCGTCGCCGTCGGCGGGACACCGGTCGTCGGTGACGACGTCGTGGTCGATGTCTGCTGGATGGTGGACCGCCCCGTCGACGCAGGGAGCCGGTGGTGGTTCAAGCACGGCACACGAACGGGCCAGGCGGAAGTCGTGGAGGTGCAGCATCGCGTCGATCCGACCTCGCTGGATCTCGAACACGTGGAGGCGCTCGGACTCAACGATCTCGGCAGGCTCCGGCTCCGCCTGAGCGAGCCGATCGTGGCCGATCGATACCACTCGCTGCCCGAGAGCGGGCGGATGATCCTCGTCGACCCGGTCGACAACACGACCGCGGCGGCGGCGATGGTGCACCACGTCGAGGTGGTCCCGTGACCGCGCTCGTCACCCTGATCGGCGCCGGGCCGGGCGACCCCGACCTGCTCACGGTGCGGGCGGCACGTCTGCTCGCGGAGGCCGACGTCGTGGTCCACGACGCCTTGGTGAGCGACGCGGTGCTCGCGCTCGCCCACCCCGGTGCCGAACTCGTCGACGTCGGCAAGCGACCCGGTCAGGGTGTCGCCCAGGACCTCATCAATCTGCTGTTGGTGCGCTTCGCTCGCGAGGGCAAGCGGGTGGTGCGGCTCAAGGGCGGCGACCCGTTCGTGTTCGGTCGCGGTGGCGAGGAAGCGCTGGCACTCGCCGAGCACGGCATCGCGTGCGACGTGGTGCCGGGCATCTCCTCGGCCATCGGCGCGCCCGCTGCGGCGGGGATTCCCGTGACGTTCCGCGGGCTGTCGGCGTCGTTCACGGTCGTGACCGGGCACCGCCAACGGGGCGAGGATCCCGTCAACTGGGCTGCGCTCGCCCAGGCCGGCGGCACGCTGGTGATCCTCATGGGTGTCGCCCAGCGCGCCGAGATCGCTCAGGCCCTGATCGACGGCGGCCTCGACGAGGCGACGCCGGCCGCAGCCGTGCACCGGGCGACCACCGGCGACGAGACCGTGGTGCGTTGCTCGGTACGCGAACTGGCCACCACTCCGATCGAATCACCTGCGGTGATCGTGATCGGCGCGGTGGCCAGTCTCGATGTTCGGTCGATCGCGTCGGCGATCGTGCAGTGAATGTGATCGTGTCGTGATCGTGAAGGTCAGGCCTTCAGCAGCAACTCGCTGAGGATCAGGAACACGGCCCACAGCCCGAAGGCGGCGACGATCGGATTGCGCACGCCAGGGCCGTCGAACATGACGTTGAGGCCCTTGTTCGGCTGCGTCTTCCACGGCATCATGCCGAGGGCGTTCAGTTCGAGCACCACGATGATGATGATCGCGATTGCCCAGTAGGCACCCATGCTGCCGGAGCTGACGATCTCGCCGCTGCGCGGCGAGTGGGTCTTGGACACCATGAAGAACAGCATGCTGACCGAGAAGATCGTGTTCATGCGGCTGGCCATCATGGCCTTGCGACCGGCGGCCGGGGCGGCCGGGTCGGCCTCGCCGCCGGCGAGGACGTTGACGGCGTTGGCCAGGACGATCTTCTGGGCCCGCCAGATGATGCCCCACACGTTGAGCATCATGATCGTGCCGAGCAACATGCCCGTGCTGATGCCGATGCCGCCGGCGCGCTTGCCGAACTCGTTGCTGAAGTAGTCCTTGGACACCACCGTGATCAAGATGCCGGTCAGGAAGGTGCTGAGGGCGGCCCAGCGGAACCACCACAGCGCCTTGCGGGCGACCTTGTCGATGGCGATGTTGCGGGCGCGGCCCTCGTCGCCGAACGCGGCGAACGCGGGCACCTGGACGAAGTTGAAGTAGTAGAGCAACCCGATCCAGGTGATGCCGGACAGAATGTGCAGCCAGCGGAAGCCGAAATCCCCGAGACCCTGCTGACTGAAGAAGCCGTTGTAATCCGCAAGCACTTTCAGTACCCCCTCCTTGTGAAAACCAATTGGCTGTGAACGTAGCACTCGCGCGATGCCACATCGCGAAACCTCTGTGGTAAGGCGAACCGTTAGCCTGCCTTCTCGTCATGGCGCACGAATTCATCTACACCTGCTACAAGCTGGCTCGCTTCTACCCACCGGACCGCACGGTCCTGGAGAACATCTCGCTCTCCTTCTACCCAGGCGCCAAGATCGGCGTCCTCGGCAGCAACGGTGCCGGCAAGAGCAGCCTGCTGCGGATCATGGCCGGCCTCGACGACGGGTACAGCGGTGAGGCTCGTCTCACGCCCGGCTTCTCGGTCGGCTACCTGGCCCAGGAGCCCCAGCTCGATCCGAACAAGGACGTGAAGGGCAACGTGATGGATGGCGTCGCCGAGGTCCAGGGCCTCATCGACCGCTACAACGAGGTCATGGGCATGTGGGCCGACCCCGATGCCGACTACGAGAAGGTCGGTGCGCTGCAGGCCGACCTGGAGGACAAGATCTCCGCCACCGACGCGTGGAGCCTGGAGCGCAACGTCGAGATCGCGATGGACGCACTGCGCTGCCCGCCCGACGACGCCGACGTCACCACGCTGTCGGGCGGCGAGCGGCGCAGGGTCGCGCTGTGCCGCCTGTTGCTGAGCCATCCCGACCTGCTGCTGCTCGACGAGCCGACCAACCACCTCGACGCGGAGAGCGTCGACTGGCTGGAGCGGTTCCTGCAGGAGTACACGGGCACCGTGGTCGCGATCACCCACGACCGCTACTTCCTCGACAACGTCGCGAAGTGGATCCTGGAGCTCGACCGCGGCCGGGGCATCCCGTTCGAGGGCAACTACTCCAGCTGGCTCGAGCAGAAGCAGGAACGCCTGGCCCGCGAGGAGAAGACCAACGAGGCCAAGGCCCGCACCCTGGCCCGCGAGCTCGAATGGGTGCGCATGTCGCCCAAGGCACGCCAGGCGAAGGGGCGCGCCCGCCTCACCGCCTACGACAAGTTGCAGCAGGAGGCCGAGGCGGCGGAGCGCGGACCCGACAAGCTGGAGATCACCATCCCCGTCGGCAAGCGACTGGGCGACACGGTCATCGAGGTCGATCACCTGCGCAAGGGGTTCGGCGAGCGCCTGCTCGTGGAGGACCTGTCGTTCTCGCTCCCCAAGGCCGGCATCGTCGGCATCATCGGGCCCAACGGCGCCGGCAAGACCACCCTGTTCAAGATGCTCACCGGGCAGGAGGCACCCGACTCCGGTTCGGTCACCATCGGCGAGTCCGTGCAGCTCTGCTACGTCGATCAGAGCCGCGATGCACTCGACCCCGACGCGACGGTGTTCGAGGAGATCACCGGGGGTGTCGAGTTCATGAAGGTGGGCAACCGCGAGATCCACGGTCGCGCCTACTGCGCGAGCTTCAACTTCAAGGGCAGCGATCAGCAGAAGCGCGTCGGCGACCTGTCCGGTGGCGAGCGCAACCGTGTCCACCTCGCGAAGGTCCTCAAGACCGGCGGGAACGTGCTGCTCCTCGACGAGCCCACCAACGACCTCGACGTCGACACGCTGCGCGCCCTCGAGACTGCGCTCGAGAACTTCCCCGGCTGCGCCGTGGTCATCAGCCACGATCGCTGGTTCCTCGACCGCATCGCCACCCACGTGCTCGCCTTCGAAGGCGACAGCCAAGTGCGGTGGTTCGAAGGCAACTTCAGCGAGTACGAGGCGTGGCGGCACAAGGAACTGGGCTCGGGCGCGGATCAGCCGCACCGCATCAAGTACAAGCCGTTGGCGCGCTGACGGTGGCACGACGCTGGATCCCGCGGGTCTGCTCGGGCATCTTCGTCGCGGGCATCGCCGGGCTCATCATCAGCTCCGTCGCCGGCAACAACGCCGGCGTCGTCCTGTCCATCGGTCTGGCCATCGTGTTCGCCGCGATCGCGCTGCTGACCTACGGGGCGGTCACCGCCAAGGATCGCATCGAACCGTTCGACGAGGCACGCGCCGAGCAGCTCGAGCAGCAGGTGACCGCGCTCGTCGCCCAGGGTGCTCCCGAGGATCAGGTGCGCGCGCTCGTGCGCGACGCGATGCGCATCGGTCGCCGATGACCGAGACCGACGCCCAACTCGCCGTCCGCCTCGCCGTCGAGGCAGGACAGCTGCTGATGCAGGTCCGCGAGGACCTCACCGAGCGAGGAGCGCCGGCCTGGCAGGTCATGGACACCGGCGATCTCGCCAGCCACCGCTTCCTGCTCGAACAGCTGCAGGGGATCCACCCCGACGACGCGGTGCTCTCCGAGGAGGGCGTCGAGGACCCGCGGCGCTTCAAGGTCGACCGGGTCTGGATCATCGATCCACTCGACGGCACCAACGAGTTCGGCGAGCGCGGGCGCCACGACTGGGCCGTCCACATCGCGCTGTGGGAGGCAGGCAGGCTCTCCGCCGCTGCCGTCAGCCTGCCCGCACTCGACCTCGTGTTCGGGACCGACCCGGCCCCCGTGCTGCCGCAGCCGCAGCGAGACCGCCCACGGGTCATCACGAGCCGCACCCGCAACCCACCTGCGGCCGTCATCGTGGCCAACGCGCTCGGCGCGGACGCCGTCCGGCTCGGCTCTGCCGGTGCGAAGGCGATGGCCGTCGTCGTCGGCGAGGCCGACATCTACGTCCACGACGGCGGGATGTACCAGTGGGACAGTGCCGCTCCCGCGGGCGTCGCCGAGGCCGCCGGACTCCACGTCAGCCGGGTCGACGGGACGCCGCTCGTCTACAACGAGCGCGACCCGTGGCTGCCCGACTTCCTCGTCTGTCGCAAGGAGTACGCCGGCGACGTGCTCGAAGCCCTCTGGGGCGATCCTCGCGGGCGCTACCCCAACCGTTAGCTCGGGCGTCGGATGTCCAGCGGCATCTGGACGCGCAGCGCTCCGTGAACAGGAAGCCACGCGAGTCGTCGTGGACGGCCGGCTGGTCTGGCCGATCGGACCACGTCCAACTGATGTGCCCACCATCGCAGCGCACGATCCGCTGACAGATGCGCTAGGCGCGGCCGTTCGCTCGCCAGTTCCGTACGCCGATGATGGACGCGGAGAGCGCGACGATCGAGCCGACGGCGATCCAATACAGCGCCCAGCCGACCTCGCTGACGAGTTCCGAGTCGTCCGCGGTGACCTCTCGCACGTCGTGGATCGCACCGATGGCGACGACCAGTGTTGCGACTCCCGCGAGTGCCGACACGACGAGGAGGAGCCGCGGAGCTGAGCGAAAGATGGCCACACCAACGATCGCGATCACCACACCGAGCGATACCACGAGTGCTCGCTGGCTCCCTACCGCCCCGGCATAGGCGGCCTGCGTCGGGTCGTTCTGTCGCTGCGCCCACGGCCAGACGCTCCAGAAGGAGATGAGCGAGCCGACCACGGCAAGCACGACACCAGTCCTCGAGCGCGACCGCTCGCGCCACCCTGTCATCGGGCTGAGGATACTGAGGCGTCGGACGAGGTCATGCGCGTCGGGCCATCGAGCTCGCTGGCAGTGCGCCAGCTGGATTGCCGTGCGCGCGGGTGGCAGCACCGGCTCCACGTGTCCAGGCCTTCTGCTCCGCCACGAACGACGGTCGATCTCAGCGCGCTGGACGGCGCATCAAGTCGGTCGTCGAGGCGATTCCCCACATGGCCACTCCCGTCACCACCGCCGCCCACACGAAGTTGTGCCTGTTCGCCACGAAGACCGAGAACCCGAGCATCAGCGCCCACACGACTCGTTGTCGGAGGTCACGTGGACCCGTGAGCACCCCGAGCAGCGACACGGCGAGGGTGGCAACGACGGTGATCGTCCACAAGATGGCCGGTACATGACCCTCGACGCCGTAGCCGTCGCAGAACTCGTGTCGACCCACGTCACAGGAGTTGCCCGACCAGTTCGGCCGTGTGCTCCACCACCACGCGCCGACGAGCAGCAGCGCGGCGACGACGGCCCGAAGTACCCAGACAGCCCAGGGACGACCGCTCTCGACATCGGGAACACGCGGCGTGAGGTTCAGCGACTCCCGGGGCATTCCGTCCGTCGACACAGACGGAGCCTGCCCGTCGTGGCACACAATGTCCAGTGCCCGAGCTCGGGAGGGCAAGGCCACCGGCCTCGTCGTGGACGGCCGGCAGTCGACGTGCGTGGAGTCGCGGCACCGATCGCCGAAGTGTCGAGCGAGCGGGTCGGCGGTTACGGCTCGGCTTGGACAACGAGTGTGCACTCGGACGTGACGTTCACGCGTACAAGCGTGCGTTCCAGTTCCACGATGTCGAACTCCTCGACGACCTGTGGTCCGTCGGCCACCTTGTACGCGAGGAAGTACTGGGTGGGTTCGTACGCCGCATTCGCGATCAGGTCAATCATCCGCCGCTCACCCGGGGGCACCGCGATCGGGTCGTCCGTCAGCCGGCTGCGCGCCTGTTGCTCGCTGTCCCCCGCTGTCGCAAACACGGGCGACGGGCATCGGTTCGTGAGATCGACACCGATGCCCCGGTCGCCCATCCCCTCGCCGACCGTGGAGGTGGCACAGGCCCGGAGGGCGAGCGCGATGAACGCCACGACGCTGACGAGCAACACGACAGCCAGTGTTCGGACGAGCGACGTTTTCGACAGCCGACGGCGCGGTCGATCGTCCACACTCTGATCGGTACCGACAGTCACGCGGCGCATCGTGCCCGACCTGGAGCCGGCTGTCCAGCGGGCACACCCGCAGCAACCGTCACGCAGCGCGACCCTGATCGCCGCAGTTCGGGCCGGATCGCAGTCGGTCCTCGCTCGCGGGTCCGACGCACGGAGTCCCCTACCGAGGTCGCGCTAGCGTCGGTCTGTGTCCGCCCAGTTGCCACCGCCCAGACGGTCGTTGTCCGGCCAATGGCGAGCGGCTGGAATCGGTTTGCTCGTACTCGGCGCTCTGACGTTCTCGCCGTTCGCTCAAGCCGGTGTCACGTGGTGGTCACTTGCGCTCGACGCTGCCGATGCGATCGCGATCGCAATGGGGATCTTGCTGCTTCGAGGTGTTCGCTGGGCGTGGTTGCCATCGCTGGCGACGCTCGCCGCCGCGTTGGTGGGGGTTGTCGTCTTCATCACCGACGTGGCGAGTGAGCCGTCCGGGAGCGACGCCGAGGGCATGGGCCCCATCGTCGCGATGGGCGGTCTGATGGCGGCCGTCGCGATAGTGGTGTTCCTCGTGCTCTTGGCGTCACATCGTGAGCCGTCGCACACCGTTCCGCCCCGACCCGTCACCCCAGCGCCTGCAGGGTGGTTCGTCGATCCGCACTCCGAGGCGTCTTGGCGCTACTGGGACGGTACGACGTGGACTGGCCACACGGCCGCTCGATATCTTCCGCAACCCGACCCACAGTCGAACTGAACCCGTCTGTGTCGTTCATGTGCTCACAAGAAATCGGCCCGGCCTCGACCCGTCAGGGAGCGCGTCCTGCCCGGGATGTGCGGTCTGCTCAAGGTTCGGACCGACGAAGAAGGGACATGCGCAACTAGCGTCGCGGACGTGGAACTGAACGCCATCCGCTACGAGGTCGACGGCCACGTCGCCACGGTGTGGCTGCACCGTCCCCACCGTCACAATGCGTGGACGGGACGGATGCACACCGAGTATCGGTGGGTCCTCGCTGCCCTCGACGCAGATCCTGCAGTGCGAGTGGTGGTGGTCACCGGCTCGGCCGACGCGTTCTGCGTCGGAGGTGACTCGGCAGCGCTCGCCGGCCACGCCGAACGTGGTTCGTACGACTCCGGTCTGAGCGATGCCCCGGCGACGCCCGGCTACGGCCTCCGACCGGAGTTCGACGCCGACTTCGCGTTCCAGTTCGCGATGCGCTTCCCGATCATCGCCGCGGTCAACGGTGCTGCGGCCGGCGTCGGTCTCGCCCTGGCGCTGTTCTGTGATCTCCGGTTCGCAACGGCAGCGGCGAAGCTGACGACCGCCGCGCCCAAACTCGGGCTCCCTGCGGAGTACGGCATGAGCTGGCAGCTGCCGCGACTCGTCGGTGTCACTCGTGCCGCCGACCTGCTCCTGTCGGGACGGGTGTTCACACCCGTCGAGACCGCCGACTGGGGTCTCTGGAACGGCGTCGAGCACGACGGCGCCGCCACGCTCGACGCGGCCACCGCGTACGCGCAGCGGCTCGCCACGGGGGTCGGGCCGGCGGCACTGACGACGACGAAGGCTCAGCTCTACCGCGACCTGCTCCATCACTCCCCCGCCGACGCCATTCACCACGCCCAGGAGCTGCTCGAGCAGGCGATGACCACCGCCGAGTACCGCGAGGGCGTCGCCGCCCTGCGCGAACGGCGCCCGCCGAACTTCGGGTGAGCACGCCGAGTCGGGCCTGACACACCCCTGGAGTTCGGTCGGCCTTACACTCACGGCATGGAGCTCACGCCCAACCCTCGGCCCGCCGACGACCGCCGCCTTCCGGGGCTCGCCGTCGCCGCGATGGCCTCGCTCGGGGCCGGGGCGATCCACGCATCGGCCACCGGCATCCACGCCGAGCACCCACAGCTCGCTCGCATCTTCGTCGTGGTCGCCGCGCTGCAACTCGGGGCGGGCCTGTGGGCGCTGGTGCGTCCTGCTCGACCGGCCGCGCTCGCGGTCGTGCTCGTGAACGGCGGCGCCGTCATCGGCTGGCTCGCCACTCGACTGGTGGGCATCAGCTGGATCGACGGCCTCCAGACGCGCGAGGCGGCACAGTTCGCCGACACGCTGTGTGCCGGCCTCGGCGCCGCGGCTGCCGGTACAGCGCTCGCGTCCCTGCTCGTCGGCTGGCGGCCTGCGACGCCCCACCGCCTCGCCGTGCCCGCGGTCCTCGTCGCGGCGCTCGCGGTGCCGGCGATGTGGACCGGCGGCACCCATGCACATTCACACGACGCCAGCGCAGTCGCTGCCGACGGGCACGTGCACGACGACGGCTCGTCCGGCGTCGCTGCCGGCGCTGCCACGGGCGACACGGCCACCGCCACCACCGCACACGTGCACGACACGGTCGCACCCGAGGTCGCGGCGGTGTGGCCGAGGCCCTACGACCCGACACAGCCGATGGACCTGTCGGGTGTTCCGGGCGTCACGCCCGAACAGCAAGCCCGAGCGGCGCAGCTCATCATCGACACCCAACGCGACCTTCCCAAGTGGGCGGACACGGCGACGGCGATCGCCGACGGCTACACGAGCATCGGCGATGCGGCAACCGGCAGCGAGCACTACATCAAGCCTTCCCTCATCAACGACGACGTCATCCTCGACCCGACGCAGCCCGAGTCCCTCGTCTACACCGTGAAGGGCGCGCAGCGAATCCTCGCCGGTGCGATGTTCATCGCCAGCGCGCGGCCCACCGATGATCCGGAGCTCACCAACTGGGCGGGCCCGCTGATGACCTGGCACAACCATGGCAACCTGTGCTGGGACCGGGTCAACGGCGCCAATCAGGTCGTCGGGCTCACCGACGCCAACGGCAAGTGCGCCCGGGGCGTGAACACCGGTGGCGAGAACCCGATGGTGCACGTGTGGATCACACCCCAGGCCTGCGGACCCTTCTCTGCGCTCGAAGGCGTCGGCGCCGGCCAGGCCGCCGTGCCCGAGGATCAGCGCGTGGACAAGTGCCAGGATCACAGTCACACCACCGCAGCCAGCACCGCCAAGCCGTACGACCCGACACAGCCGATCGATCTCTCGGGCACTCCTGGCGTGACCCCCGAGCAGCAAGCAGCCGCGGAGAACCTCGTCGCCGTCACGTTGGTCCGCCTTCCGAAGTGGGCCGACTACAGGGTGGCCGAGGCGGCCGGCTTCCACAGCATCGGGGACGGGCTCACCGGGTTCGAGCACTACATCAACTGGGACTGGATCAACGACGACCTCGTCCTCGATCCTGACCACCCGGAGAGCCTCGTGTACCGGCCGCAGCCCGACGGCACCAAGCTGCTCGTGAGCGCGATGTACATGCTGCCCGACACGGTCGCACTCACCGACGTACCCGACATCGGTGGCGCCCTGATGCAGTGGCACATCCACGACAACCTCTGCTTCACCGAGGATCCCGTCGCGCCGCAGGTCCGCGGGGTCACCAGTGCTGCGGGAACATGCCCCAACGGGCTCAGGAAGTTGCAGCCCGCGCCGATGATCCACGTCTGGATCACGACCAACAAGTGCGGCCCGTTCGCCGCACTCGAGGGCCTCGGTGCCGGGCAGGTCGCGCCGGGCGAGACCGCCCAGTGCGACCACGTCCACGGCTCCGGCCTCTAGGGCCGACCGCACGATGAAACGCCTCACGTCCGACACGACGGACGAGTTCGGCGCGGAGATCGACAGGCCACACGGCGTGATTGGGCTCGGAATGCGCCGACCGATCGGCGCCGCCGTGTTCGGCTGCCTGCTCGTCATCGTCATCGCCGCTGCCTCAGCGGCCGATGAGATCGATCGCGACCACGTTCCCTCGGTCGAGATCTTCACGGTCGTCGCGATCCTTCTGTTCGGGGTGATCGCCCTCGTGGTACGACACAAGCGACACGCGCGCCGGTCGCGGCCCACCTGACTGACGTCCGGTGAGCTTCGCCGTCATGTCAGCAGCGCGTGGCCCCGTCGAGACCGAGCACGTCGGCCCGCGCCCGCGTCTGCCGCTCAGCGGCGACGGGCGACCATGGTCGCCTTGGCGTCCTCGTCGCGAATGAAGAGGGCGAAGGTGCCGGCGATCGCGGCGAACACGACGGCCGTCGCGAACGCCCAGTGGACACCGGTCAAGGCGTGGGCGATCTGGTCCGCACCCAGGCCGGGGGTCAGCGCCCCGTAGGAGGCGAGGATGCTGGCGAGGACGGCGACACCGAAGGACACCCCGACCTGGCGTTGCACGCTGAACAACGACGACGCCCGGCCGTTCTGCTCGGGCGGGATCGTCGCGTAGCTCGCCGCCTGCATCGGCACGAACGAGAAGCCCATGCAGAGGCCGCGGAGCAGCATCAACCCTCGGATCAGCCACAGGTCCGTGTCGAGCGTGAGCGAGATGAACACCGAGATCGTCACCGCTGCCGCGAAGAACCCGCCCGCCATGAGTCGCCGCGGCCCGATCACCCCGTAGACCCGACCGGCGATGACCGACGAGACCATCACCCCGAACGCCTGGGGGAACGTGGTGAGACCACTCTCCAGCGCCGACAGGCCGCGAAGGTTCTGGAGGTAGATCGGCACCACGAACGTGACGCCGAGGAAGCTGGCCATGGAGAAGAACCCGACCGTGTTGCACTGGCGGAACAAGCGGTTGCCGAGCAGGCGCAGCTCGATCATCGGATTCGCCAACCGCAGCTCGACGATCACGGTCAAGGTGGCCGAGATCAGTCCACCCACGGCCGACAGGATGACGATGTTGGACGTCCACCCGGCTCGTGGGCCCTCGCTGAGGGCGAACACGATGAGCGCGAGTGCCGCACCGCTGAGGACGAAGCCGGCGACGTCGAAGCCGCGCGCACTGGGCTCACGGTGCTCGCGGAGATGGCGGAACCCGAACCACAGCGCGACCACCGCGATCGGCACGTTCACGAGGAAGATCCAGCGCCAGTGGAAGTGGGTGGTGATGAAGCCGCCCAGCACCGGCCCCATCGCCGGCGCGAGGAGCGTCGGCACCATGATCACCGTGGAGGCCCTGGCCCGCTCCGCCGGCGGGAACGCACGGAAGAGCATGGCGATCCCGACGGGCGTGAGCATGCCACCCCCCACGCCCTGGAGCACCCGGAAGGCGATGAGCTGACCGATCGTCTGCGCCATCCCGCAGGCGAAGGAACCGGCGGTGAACGCCCCGAGCGCGAAGAGGAACGTCCGCTTGGTACCGAACCGGTCACCGAGCCACCCGCTCGTGGGGATCCACACCGCCAGACTCAGCGTGTACCCGAGGACGACCCACTCGACGGCATCGGTGTGCAGGTCGCGCCCCATCGAGAACAGGGCGACGTTGACGATGGTGGTGTCGAGGATGTCGAGGAACAGCGCCGAGACGTAGACGATCGCGACGATCCACTTGTACTCCATCTCGCGGCCGAAGATCCGGACGAGATCGTTGTGGCTGGGCGGCGCGATCGCGGTCACTGGAGGGTGACCGTATCCAGCGCCCTTCGTCGACTCCGAGTCGGGACGCGCGACTAGGGCAGTTCGAGAATGGTGACGACGCCGGTGCTGCCGTCGACGCGGATCCGTGCGCCGTTCGGAATTCGTCGGGTCGCCCCGGTCGCGCTGATGACGCACGGGATGCCCAACTCGCGCGAGACGATGATGGCGTGGCTCAGCGGGGCACCGACGTCGACGACCACTCCTGCTGCCGGCACGAACAGTGGCGTCCACGACGGATCGGTGATCGGGGCGACGAGGATGTCGCCGGGTTCCAGCGCGAACGGGTCGTTGCTGTCGAGGATCACGCGGGCGATGCCCTCCGCCTGACCTGGGCAGCCCGGCATACCGGCCATGACCTCGCCGGCTCCGAGCCGGTTGGATGCGACGGCGTCGCGGCGCTCCCACGTGTCGGGGCCGTCGGTTCGGCCGACGAACACGAAGGGTGGCTCCAGCTGCTCGAGTTGCATGTACTCCGCACGACGCGCTCGCACCGTGGATGCGAGCGACATCGGGTCGGCGAACAGTTGCTCGATCTCGGCCTGACGGACGAAACCGAAGTCCTCGATCTCGTCGAATGCCCCGACCTCGACCATCCGGCGCCCCACCTCGCGCATCGCGATGCGCATCTCGTGGATGACGCGGATGTTGTTGGTCTTGGTCCGCTCCCGTCCCGGCAACCATGCGGCCGAGCAGGCGATGGCTGCGGCGAGTTGGCCGTGAGTGTCGGGATCGGCGGCGACCATCGCCAACAGGTCGGCCGAGGCCGTCGCCCGTTCGGCTGCCCGCTCGGCGTGGTGTCCAGCGGGGTTGGCCGAGTCCGGCGCGTGACGCATGCGATCGATCGCGGACAGTGCGAGGGCCGGCCGCGTCTCCCACGATGGTGACCGGGACTCCCATTCGTTCGGCCCACGACTGCCGTACTCGTACAGGAACGCCGCAAAGCCCTCGGCGAACTCGGCGGAGTCGGGGTCCAGTCGTGACAGTGCCCACATCGCGTGACTGGGCTCGGCGGAGTCCACCTCGCCGATCCCGGAGATGATGGGCATCACGAGGTCCGGCCGACCGACTGCGGTGGCGACCGCGCTGATGATGCCGACCGGGACCGTCGCCAGGTAGGTCGTGTACAGGTGCTGGGCGAACATCCGCCGGTGCACAGGCACCATGTCCAGGAAGCGCTGCCAGAGTTGTTCGTTGGTCAGCGTCGCCACGTCGGGTCGCTGATCTCGCAGGGCCTTGGTCTCGAGGCGGTCGCTGGTCAGTTCCTCGAGCGCTCCGAGGCTGTGCTGGGCGAGCGCCCATCCGAACGTCGCGCCGATCTTCTCGGCGAGGTCCGGCCGCACGTCGCCGTCCATCTCCTCGTAGGGCGGAATGCCGGGTTGCGCGCCGAAGAACTGCTCGTCCATCATCTGCCAGCTCAGACCCGGCGCCCGTTCGCCGAAGAGTCGGATCAGCGACGCGTTGAGGTAGCAGTAGCCGCCCTGCACGCCGAGCTGACAGAAGATGTCCTCCGGGAACTCATCAGCGTCGAAGGCCCCCATTCGGACCCACGCGTCGCGCCATCCGAGCTCCGCGGCGAACAACGCCGTGTCGCTGGTGAGTGGCGTCACCGGATCGGGGAACACCTCCCCCACGTTCGCCCTGGTGTAGATCGGGAAGCGTGCGGACAGGTCGGTGTCGGTCACGTAGTACTTGTCACCCATGAGGTCCCCCAAGACGTCGCCGGTGGGCGGATGATAGCCACGCAACGTGCCCGGGAACACCAGGGCTCGCGTGGCAGTTCGCTGAATTGGCTGCGATCATGCAGGGATGAGCGTGCTGGACGACCGCAAGTGGGCCGCATTCACCGAAGACGGCCCCTGGACGCTCCGACGCGACGAGATCCGCTGGTTGTCACTCGCCGATCATCTGAGGTCCGCTGCGCAGGCCGAGGTGCCCCGTCTCACCCGGCCCGGCCGCGTCCCACCAGGCGGTCGAGTGGTGCGGGTCGTGCGGGTCCTGTCGAGCGCCGTGGTGCCGTGGCTCGTGGGGAAGCGTCGCGGCAGGTTCACCACGGTGGAGGCGAGCCGCGCCGACATCTCGGCGCGTCTGCGGCGAGCAGCCGAGCAACTCGGGCCGACCTACATCAAGCTCGGCCAGATCATCTCCAGCGGCGAAGGCCTGTTCCCGGCCGAACTGGTCGGCGAGTTCAAGAAGTGTCGCGACCAGGTGCCTGCCGAGCCGTTCTCGGTCGTGCGTACCGTGGTCGAGGGCGACCTCGGCGCACGGCTCGAGGACGTGTTCTCCTTCTTCGATCCCACCCCGCTCGCGGCCGCGTCGATCGCCCAGGTGCACGCCGCCACCCTGTGCACCGGCGAGGAAGTCGTCGTCAAGGTCCAGCGTCCCGCCGTGTCGGCCCTCGTCCACAAGGACCTTCGCGTCATGGCATGGCTCGCACCGTTCCTCGTGGGCCGCATCCCGATCGCGTCGCTCGCCAACCCTCCCGCTCTCGTGGAGTTGTTCGCGGAGACCATCGTCGAAGAGCTCGACTTCCGGATGGAGGCGGCGAACATGATCGACGTCGCCGCCATGTTGCACGAGCTCGGCAACCACGGCTACGTGGTCCCGCGCCCGCACCCCACCCTCGTCACCCGGCGGGTCCTGGTGATGCAGCGGGTCAGCGGCTTCAACTTCGACGACGTGGTCGGCATGAAGGACGCAGGAATCGACACCGAAGCGGTGGTGCGCACGGCGATGGTCGCGCTGATGGAGGGCGCGATGGTCTACGGCGTGTTCCACGGCGACCTCCACGGCGGCAACCTGTTCGTGCTCCCCGACGGCCGCACGGCGCTGCTCGACTTCGGGATCGTCGGCCGCCTGTCCGACGAGCGCCGCCTGGCGTTCCTGCGGATGATGCTCGGCGCGACCACCAACGACGTGAAGGGCCAGATGGCGGCGATGCGCGACCTCGGCGCGCTTCCGGCCGACACCGACCTCGACGCCGTCATCCGCGATCTGCGGCTGGACCAGGACCCGATCGACCCCACCACGCTCAGCGGGGAGGAGCTCGTCGCCGAGGTGCAGCGCGTCGTCAAGGCGCTGCTCGGGTACGGCGCCAAGCTCCCCAAGGAGCTGATGTTGTACGTGAAGAACATGGTCTTCCTCGACGGGGCGATGGCCCGGCTCGCGCCCGACCTCGACCTGCTCGCCGAGATCGGGAAGATCTCGCTGATGTTCGCCGAACGTCACGGCGAGCGACTCGGGCGTGAGCTGGGCATCGACCACACGGCCGTGGCCCTCAACATGGACGGTGTGAAGGCCGGCTTCGGCGTCGATCCCTCGACCGACAGCCTCACCTACCGCGAGCTGCAGGCTCGGCGCGAGCTGATCCAGAAGCGCATGCGGGATCATGTCGGCCGCTGAACACGCTGACTAGGGTCGATCTCCGTGCGTCTCGTCGTTGCCCGCTGCACTGTCGACTATCGAGGTCGGCTCGACGCCCATCTGCCCGAGGCCGTGCGTCTGATCATGGTGAAGGCCGACGGCTGCGTCGCGATCCACGCCGACGGTGGCGCGTACAAGCCCCTCAACTGGATGAACGCACCGAACACGCTGACCGACCACGGTGACCATTGGACGGTGGTCAATCCGAAGGGCGAGGAGCTCACGATCCGACTCCTGGAGGTGCTCACCGAGGCCAGCCACGAGTTCGGCGACGACCCCGGCCTGCAGAAGGACGGCGTGGAGGCGCACCTGCAAGAGCTGCTCGCCGCCTCACCGCATGCGATCGAAGACGGGCTGACACTGGTTCGCCGCGAGTACCCGACGGCGATCGGACCCATCGACCTGGTGTGTCGCGACGGCGCGGGGCAGGTCGTCGCGATCGAGGTCAAGCGGCGAGGCGACATCGACGGCGTCGAGCAGCTGGCGCGCTACATCGAGCGGCTCCACCTGGACTCGTCGCTCGGTGTCGTCCGTGGCGTCTTCGTCGCCCAGAGCGTGAAGCCCCAGGCGCGAGTGCTCGCAGAGGCCCGTGGATTTCGTGTGGTCGAGGTCGATTACGACGAGCTGCGCGGCATGCGTCCCGACGACCTGAGGCTGTTCTGACCATGCGCCCACTCCGCGGCGTCGTGCAGCACTACGCGTGGGGCGATCCGGTCGCCATTCCCCGGATCCTGGGCCAGGCGGCAGACGGCCGACCGTGGGCCGAGTGGTGGCTGGGGACCCATCCGGGCGGACCTGCCGTCGTCGTCGGCGGGCAACCGCTCGTCGAGGTCGCCGGGGAGCTCCCGTTCCTCCTCAAGCTGCTCGCTGCACAGCAGCCGCTGTCGCTGCAGGTCCATCCCGACACCGCGACCGCCGCTGCCGGATTCGCCCGAGAGAACGCAGCAGGCATCGCCGAGCGCGATCCCAGGCGGGTGTATCGCGATGCATCCGCCAAGCCGGAGATGGTGTGCGCGCTGTCGCCGTTCGAGGCGCTGTGCGGGTTCCGCCCGCTCGGCGACACCGAGGCGTTGCTGCACTCGATCGGAGCCGACGAACTCGCCGTGCACCTGCGTCAGTCGGGCCTCGAGGCGGCGATCACCGGTCTCTACCGGCGCCACATCGATGCCGCACCGGTCGTGCGGGCGTGCGCCGGCCATCCCACCCCGCATGCCGAGCTCGTCACCCGCCTCGATCGGCTCTATCCCGGAGACCCCAGCGTGGTGGTCACCCTGTTCCTCAACCGCGTGCTCCTGCAGCCGGGCGAGGCGCTGTTCCTGGGTCCTGGCACCCTGCACGCGTATCTCCACGGGGTCGGCGTCGAGGTGATGGGCGCCAGCGACAACGTGGTGCGAGGCGGCCTCACCGCCAAGCACGTCGACATCGACGAGTTGCTCCGCGTGCTCCAGTTCGAACCGCTGGCGGACCCGGTCGTACGCGCCACCGAGATGAGCCCCGATCGCTGGCGCTACCACGCCCCTGGTGCCCCGTTCGTGCTCGACCGGCTCGATGTGTCCGGCGCCCTGCCCTACACCGCGCCTTCCCGAGCGCTGCTGCTGTGCACGGATGGCGATGCCGGCCCGCTCCACCACGGCGAAGCGGCGTACCTCGCTCCCGGCGAGAGCGTCGTGCTCGAAGGCCCGAGCACCGTCTTCGCCGTCGCCGAACCCTGACCCGCGGAACCTGACGCGCGGACCCCAGGGCTCGACCCTCCCCCGACTCGGCCTCTCTTGCCCTTCGTGTCATCGCTGGAGGCAGAATTTCTGCCTCCAGGCATGTCGATGAACCGGAAAAGGCGGGCGGGCGCGGTCAGAGGCGGATGACGGCGTCGAGGGCGAGATCGAGGAGACGATCGCGGGCGCCGGTCTGCTGATCCCAGTGGCGGTGATCCCACTCGGCCGCACTCACGTCGTCGCCGGCGTAGAGCAGTTGCCCGTAGACCGCACCACGGAACGTCGCACAGGCGAACATGGCCGACGCCTCCATCTCCACCGCGAGGCAACCCTGCTCGCGACGGCGGGCGACCTTGCCAGGGGTCTCGCGGAAGAACGCGTCGGTCGTCCACGTCAGCCCACGGTCGTGGGGGACGCCGGCCTCCGTGAGGACGTCGTCGATCGCCGCCAGCGCTCGGGGATGGGGTGCCACTTCCGCCTCCGGCGGTGCGTAGTGATAGCTCGTGCCCTCGTCGCGCACCGCGCCGGTCGGCACGATCACGTGCCCCACGTCGAAGCCCGGCCGGACGATGCCAGCGCCACCACAGCCGATGAGGTGCGTCGCCCCCAAGGAGATGGTGACCTCCAGCGATGTGACCGCCGCCGGCGCGCCGACCCCAGGGCTGACCAGCGCCACCGGGATACCACGATGATCGATGACGCAGATCGGATGATCGCCGTGCTCGAAGGGAACATGGTGCACCGGTTCGATGCCGGCGGTGCGGTCGCGCACGACGTTGCCGAACCAGCACATGACCGCGTGGCGAGGGAACCCGAGACGCGGTCGGTGGATCGACGGATTGATGACGGCATCGACCGTGGGGTCGAACTCGAACAGCGGCGAATGGTGGGTCACGGGGCCGGCCGTCGCGTCAGTCGCCGCTCACGGTGCGACGGATCTCGACGATCTTCTCCATGGAGTGATTGGCGTCGAGTCCCTTCTCGTCGAGGAGGGCACCGCGATCCTTGGCGGCTTCCCGTTCGGCGAGCTTCGTGTCGGCGCGGGCGATCGCAGCGTCGGTGCCGTGCTCGTTGATGAACTCGGCCCACTCGACCAGCGCATCGACCATGTCCTCCTCCTTGACGACGGCGACGTTGCGCCCCTTCACGAAGAGGTGGCCACGCTTGTTGCCGGCGGCGATGCCGAGGTCCGCCTCGCGCGCCTCACCGGGGCCGTTGACGACGCAGCCCATCACGGCCACCTGCAGCGGCAGCTTCCGGTCGCCGAACGCCTGCATGGCACGATTCGCCACGTCGATCACGTCGACCTCCGCTCGCCCGCACGACGGGCACGCGATCAGGTCGACGTTCTTGCGCTCGCGCAGCCCCAGCGCTTCGAGGAGCTGCCGCCCGGCGCGAGCTTCCTCGACCGGGTCGGCGGTGAGGCTGTAGCGGATGGTGTCGCCGATGCCTTCGAGCAGCAGGGTGGCGATGCCGGCCGTCGCCTTCACGAGGCCCGCAGGGGGCGGGCCGGCCTCGGTGACGCCGAGGTGCAGCGGCGCATCGGTGGCCTCGCTGAGCATCCGATAGGCCTCGACCATCAGCGGCACGTTGCTGGCCTTCACACTGATCTTGTAGTCGTGGAAGTCGACCTCCTCGAAGAAGGAGATCTCGTGCATCGCGCTCTCGACCATCGCCGCGGCCGTGAGACCGCCGTACTTCTCGTAGAGCGACGGGTCCAGCGATCCGCCGTTGACACCGATGCGGATCGGCAGACCGCGGTCCTTCGCCTCCGACGCCACCGCCTTGATGTGCTCGGGTCGACGGATGTTGCCGGGGTTCAGCCGAAGCCCGTGCACGCCCGCCTCCATCGCGGCGAGCGCCATCTTGTACTGGTGGTGGATGTCGGCGATCACCGGGATCGGCGAGCGGGGCACGATCTGCGCCAGACCCTCGGCGGCCTCCGCCTCGTTGCAGGTGCACCGCACGATGTCGCACCCTGCGGCGGCGAGGGCGTAGATCTGCTGCAGCGTGCCCTCGACGTCGGCCGTCTTGGTGATCGTCATCGACTGCACCGTGATGGGCGCTCCCCCGCCCACGGGCACCTTGCCGACGTGGATCTGTCGCGTGGACCGTCGTTCGAAGCTCACGTCTCAAGTGTGCCAGGGAGCGGACCGCTCGCGGCGCTCAGCCCTTCACCGTGTCGAGGTACAGCCCCGTGAAGAACATGAACCCGAGGAGCGCGATGGTGATCGAGACCACCGGCATGAGCTTGGAGACGTCGGCGAAGTACCGCTTGCCGTTGCGCTCCCGGGCCCGCTCGTAGATCGCGATCGCCGCATGCCCGCCGTCGAGCGGCAGCAGCGGGAACATGTTGAACACGGCGACCGAGACGTTCAGCGCGGCGAGCAGGCTGAACAGGCCGGCCCAACCGTCGTTCTGGCCGAAGTCCTGGCTGATGCGAGTGGCGCCGACGAGCGTCGTGGGACGCGACGTCGGGTCGGTGTTGGAGCCGGTGAGGTGACCGAACACGTTGACCGGGTTCAAGACCTTGGCGATGCCGACCGTCGCCTGACCGACACCGGTGACGAGGTCGCGTGGCCCCTGCGTGAGGGCGTCCGACCATGACTGCTGAACGCGGTCGCGCGAGTCGCTGGTGACGCCGAGGAAGCCCTTGGCGACGCCCTCGGGCGCCGACGGCGACTGGATCAGGGTTGCGTCCAGCGTGAGCGCCTGGCCGGCCCGCTCGATGCCCAGGCTGACGGTGGTACCCGGCTGTGCGTCGCCGAGCACGGTGCGGAACGCCTCGGCCGTCTTCACCTCGGTGCCGTCGATCGTTCGGATCACGTCGTTGGGCTGAAGTCCTGCGATGCCGGCCGGCGAATCGGCCGACACGGAGTAGATCGTGACCTTTCCGGCCTCCTCGAAACGCCCTGCGAACGCATACACGCACGTGATGGTGACGACCGCGATGATGATGTGCATCGCCGAGCCGGCGGTGATGACCCACATCCGCTTCGGGAAGCTCGCCTGCCGGTAGGTGAACGGCTCGTCCTCCTCGGGCACTTCGTCGAGGTTGTTCATCCCGATGATGCGCACGAACGCCCCGAGCGGGATGGCGCGAAGCCCGTACTCGATGCCGTCTCGATGGAAGCTCCAGATCCGCGGACCGAAGCCGATGAAGAACTGAGTGACCTTCATCCCGCTGCGACGGGCGGTCCAGAAGTGCCCTGCCTCGTGCAGGAACACCGACACGAGGACGCCGAGCACGAACACGAGCATCCACGGGCTGACGAAGAACAGCACGACGAACAGCGCGATCCACGCGCCGATGCCGACCACCTTCGTGACGGTGGAGGGCGTCTCGTCGGGCTGCTGCTCGGTGACCGAGCCACCTGCCGCCATCTCGTTCTTGAAACGATCGATGCGGGTACTCATGCGGGAAGGACCTCCTGGGCGACCGCACGGGCTCGTGCGTCGGCGGCGATGATGTCGTTGACAGTGTGATCGGCACCGGGCTCGTACCGCTGGAGCGCGGCGTCGCAGACGTCGGCGATCTGCGACCAGCGCAGGCGACCGGCGAGAAACGCCTCCACGGCGACCTCGTTGGCAGCGCTGAGCCAGGCGGGGGCGGTGCTGCCCACTCGCCCGGCCTCGTAGGCGAGGGCCAGGCATCGGAACGTGACCAGGTCGGGCGCTTCGAAGTCGAGCCGACCGAGCGCTCCCCAGTCGATGCGACCGAAGGGAGTGGCGATGCGAGCGGGATACGCCAGCGCGTAGCCGATGGGCAGCCGCATGTCGGGCAGGCTCAGCTGCGCGATCGTGCTGCCGTCGGTGAACTCCGCCATCGAGTGGACGATGCTCTGCGGGTGGACCACGACCTCGATGCGGTCGTACGGCGTGCCGAACAGCTCGTGCGCCTCGATGACCTCGAGCCCCTTGTTCATGAGGGTGCTGGAATCGATGGTGATCTTCGGCCCCATCTTCCAGGTCGGGTGCGCCAGCGCCTCGTCGACACCGACATCGGCGAGTTGCTCGGCCGTCCTTCCACGGAACGGGCCGCCGCTGGCGGTGAGCACGATGCGCGACACCTCGCGATCGGCGAACGCGGATGACCGCAGGCACTGGTGGACGGCACAGTGCTCACTGTCCACCGGCACGATCTCGGCACCGGGCAGGGCCCGCAGCGGCTGGACCACCGGGCCGGCGGCGATGAGGCTCTCCTTGTTGGCCAGCGCCAGCCGCTTGCCGGCCTGGAGCGTGCGCACGGTGACCGCGAGGCCGGCGAAGCCGACGACCGCGTTGACGACGACGTCGGCGGGCTCCGCCAGGTCGGCGAGGTCGGCCACCACTTCGGCGAACGGGAGCGCCTCCGCGGCGCGTGCACGGCCGGCGGCGTCGGCCACGGCCACGACCTTCGGTCGGAACTCGAGGGCCTGCTCGATCAGCACGTCGACCGAGGAGCCCACGCCGAGCGCCACCACTTCGTAGCGACCGGCTTCGGCGCGCACGACGTCGAGCGTCTGGGTCCCGATCGATCCGGACGACCCGGCAATGGCGACGCGCACGGAGCTCATGGTGCCGCCAAGTCTCGCAGCCCCCGGAGCCGGTTGCACCGCGGTCGGGCTACTTGATGACCCAGGGTTGCAGCGTCACGAGCAGGTAGTACACCGCCGGCAGGGTGAACAGGAAGCCGTCGAAGCGGTCGAGGAAACCGCCATGGCCCTTGATGATCGAGCCGAAGTCCTTCACGTCGAGGTTGCGCTTGAACATGCTCTCCGTGAGGTCTCCGATCGGCGCCGCCACTGCGACGACGAGCCCGAGGAGCAGGAGGTCACCGGTGCTGTTCCAGGTGGTGGAGCGGTCGGTGACCCCGACCAGCAGCATCGCCCCGAGGGTGGCGAGCGTGCCGCCGACGAGTCCCTCGATGCTCTTGTTCGGGCTGATCCAGGCGCGCAGCGGGGTCCGCCCGACGGTGCTGCCCACGAACAGTGCGCCCACGTCGTTGGCGACGACACCGATGGCGAGCAGGCACAGTGTGTCGGTGCCCACGTGGGGCTGAGCGAGGCCGTTTCCGAGGAAGAGCATCGCTGCCGCGAACGCACCGAGGATGCCGATCCAGGTGATGCCGAGCGTGGTGATCGCCATGTTGGGCATCGGGTTCGATTCGAGCCCTGAGGAGAACACGAAGCTGATCGCGCAGGCGCCGAAGGCGAGCACGACGACGAGCGGCAACGCGCTCGATGCCGTAGTGGTAGGCCGCATAGGGCGCGGCGACGCAGGCCATGATGCCCGGCACGAACGCCGGCATGTAACCCTTCTCGCGAACACGGTCGAAGTACTCGACGGCGGCGAGTCCGAGCACCAGCACGACGATGACGGCGACGGCCGCGGGCCTCCACCGGAGGGCGACGATGAAGACGGCGGCGATGCCGATGCCGACGGCGATGGCCGTGGGCATGTCGCGCCCGCCGGAACCGGGCTTCTTCGAAGTCGGGCGCCCGGCCGGAGGCCGTGACGGTCGGCCGCCTCGTGAGGGCAGATCGCCGGGGCGCGCACGACGACCGGCACCCTGGGGACGCGACGACGCACCATCGGTGGGATCGGTACCGATGGTGATGCGACCGGGCTCGCGACGAACGGGCGCCGACTCGTCGCGGATCACCGGCTCGGGCTCGTACGGATCGTCCTGGTGCTCGAACACGGGCGACAGGCCGGTGATGTCGTCGAGACCGCCGGACTCGTCGTGCCCACCGCGGTCGTCGCGCCACGCCGGCGTCTGCCCGGAGAACGACGACCACACGTCGAGGTCGTCGGTCGGGTCACCACCGGAACTGAGCACGCGCGGGATCTCACCCGTGGGCGGCTGGGTCCAGTGAGGGAGCGGCCCGGTGTCGCCGTCGCCGAAGGACAACGCGCCCTCGGACACCCCCTCGGAAGGGTCGTCGGAGAACAGCGGAGGACCGAAATCCTCTTCCTCGTCGTCACGCCCTCGGCGCCACGCATCGTCCGTCATCGTTCCCCTCACCTCTGTGTTGGCGCCGTGTGCACGGGCCGTCGTTGTGATGCCTTGTCGGCGGTCAGACCTCGAGCAACTCTTGCTCTTTGCGCCCGAAGGCCTTGTCGATCAGCTCGATGTGATCGTGCGTGACCTTCTCCATTTCCTTCTCCGCGCGCTCCAGTTCGTCGGCCGAGATCGCCCCTGCCTTCTCCGCCGCCTCCAGGTGCTTGCGCGCGTCGCGGCGAATATTACGCACTGCGATACGACCGTCCTCGGCCATGTGCTTGACGACCTTCACGTACTCCTTGCGCCGCTCTTCGGTGAGGGGCGGGAAGTTGAGCCGGATGACGACACCATCGCTGTTCGGGTTGACGCCGAGGTCGCTGTCGCGGATGGCCTTCTCGATCGCCCCGAGGGAGCCACGGTCGTGCGGCTTGACGAGCAACTGGCGTGCCTCCGGCACCTGGAATCCGGCAAGTTGTTGCAACGGCAACGTCGACCCGTAGTACTCGACGAGCAGTTTCTCGACCAGCGCGGGCGTGGCTCGGCCCGTGCGCACGGACGTGAACTGCGACTGCACGTGCTCGACAGCCTTCTCCATCTTCTCGATGGCATCGAGGATCGTTTCTTCGGTCACGCGGCCAGCGTAGTCCACTACCTGTCGCGGACGATGGTGCCCACGGTCTCGCCGCGCAGGATCGCCTGCAAACGACCGGGCGACGACATGTCGAACACCACGATCGGGATCTTGTTGTCGCGGCAGAACGCGATGGCGGTGGCGTCCATCACCTTGAGGTCCTTCGTCATGACCTCGATGTAGCTCACCTCGTCGTACTTGGTGGCGGTGGGCACCGAGCGGGGATCGGCGTCGTAGACCCCATCGACGCCCGAATGCGTGCCCTTCAGCAACGCTTCCGCGTCGATCTCCGCGGCGCGCAGTGCGGCGGCGGTGTCGGTGGTGAAGAACGGGTTGCCGGTACCGGCCGCGAAGATGACGACCCGCCCCTTCTCCAGGTGACGCATCGCCCGACGCCGGATGTACGGCTCGGCGATGCGGGGCATCTCGATCGCGCTCTGCACGCGCGTGGTCTGCCCCGCACGCTCGAGCGCGTCCTGCAGCGCCAGGGCGTTCATGACCGTGCCGAGCATGCCGATGTGGTCGCTCTGGGTGGCGTCCATGCCGGTCATCGCACCCTGGCGACCGCGCCAGAAGTTGCCACCACCGACGACGACGGTGACGTCGACACCCATCTCACGGACGGCGATGATCTCCCTCGCGGTGGAGGCGAGGGTGTCGCCGTCGAGGCCGTACCCACCTGGGCCGGCCAAGGCCTCGCCCGACGGTTTGAAGACGATGCGCTTCCACCGGGGCGAGGTCACGGGGCGTCAGCCGATCTCGACCTGTGCGAACCGCACGATGGTGGCCGAGCCGATGAACTGCTTCACGGACTTGCTGTCGTCCTTGGCGTAGGGCTGCTCGAGCAGCGCGACCTCCTTGAAGAAGCCGTTCACCCGACCCTCGACGATCTTGGGCAGCGCCGCTTCGGGCTTGCCTTCGTTGCGGCTCAGGGTCTCGAGCGTGGCTCGTTCCCGCTCCACCACGTCGGCGGGGACGTCGTCCTTGGAGAGGTACTTGGGCCGGGCGAAACCGATGTGGACGGCCACGTCGTGGGCCAGATCCTGGTCGGCGCCGCTCATCTCGACGAGCACACCGTTGACGCCACGGCCACCCTGCATGTGCAGGTAGCTGTCGAGGACGTTGCCGGGGGCGGCCTCGATGCGAACGACCTCGCCGAGCTCGATCTTCTCCTTGAGGGTGATCTTCAGGTCGTCGAGGATCTCGGAGCGCTCGGCCACTGCGGCCTCACCCTTGGCGACGACCAGCTCGACCAGCGCCGCAGCTTCGGCCTTGAACAGGTCGCTGGCGGCGACGAAGTCGGTCTCGCTCTTGAGCTTCACCATCGCGCCGACGTTGCCGTCGATGAGCAGGGCCACCAGGCCCTGGGTGTTCTCGCGGTCATCGCGCTTGGCGCTGGCCGCGAGGCCCTTCTCGCGGAGCCACTGCTTGGAGGCCTCCATGTCGCCGTCGTTGGCTTCGAGGGCCTTCTTGGCGTCCATCATGCCGGCGCCGGTGACCTGACGGAGCGCCTGTACGTCTTTCGCGGTGAATGCCATTCGGGATCAGCTTTCTGCGGGGGTCTCGGCGGCCGGCTCGGCGGCGGCGACTTCGGGCTCGGCGGCAGCGACGGGCTCGGCTTCGACGTCGGCAGCGGGGGCGCTGGCGGCAGCGGCGACGCGAGCGTCGCGCTCGGCCTGGGCGGCTGCGGCCTGACGACGAGCCTCGAACTGGGCGGCGGTGAACGCGGCCTCGTCCTCGGCGCTGCGCTTGGGTGCGGCGACCTGCGGGTTGCGCTTGTTGGCGATGAAGCGACCTTCGAGCACGGCCTCGGCGATGACGTGGCACATGAGCGCGTTGGCGCGGATGGCGTCGTCGTTGCCGGGGATCGGGAACTGGACCACGTCGGGGTCGACGTTGGTGTCGACCACCGCGATCACCGGGATGCCGAGCTTGTTGGCCTCGGTGACGCCGATGTGCTCCTTCTTCGTGTCGAGGATGAAGACCGCATCGGGGCGACGGTTCATGTTGCGGATGCCGCCGAGGTTCTTCTGCAGCTTCTCGAGCTCACGACTGAGGAGGAGCGCTTCCTTCTTCGGCATGGCCTCGAACTCGCCGGCCTGGCGCATGCGCTCGTACTCCTGCATCTTGGCGACGCGCTTGGAGATGGTTTCGAAGTTGGTGAGCATGCCGCCCAGCCAGCGCTCGTTGATGTACGGCATGCCGCACTTCTCGGCGTAGCTGCGCACGGGATCCTGCGCCTGCTTCTTGGTGCCGATGAACAGCACGGTGCCACCCTTGGCGGCGAGATCGCGAACGAAGGTGTACGAGGCCTCGGCGCGCTGCAGCGTCTGGTCGAGGTCGATGATGTAGATGCCGTTGCGCTCGCCGAAGATGAAACGCTTCATCTTCGGGTTCCAACGGCGAGTCTGGTGCCCGAAGTGGACACCTGCTTCCAGCATTTGGCGCATCGTGACGACAGCCATGGTGTTGTCTCCTCTCCTGCGGTTGTGGCGCACACGTCCGGGCGCCGAAGCGACCGCAGGAGGACGAGCACGTGGTCAGCGGTCCGTCGGTCGACGCACCGTCGAGGGATGTTATCGGGCTGCGGAGCCGGACGGACAGGCCAGATGCAGGTCAGTGGCAGGGCGCGAGGCGCGACCGTCGAGGGGCACGAGTCGGGGTCGGCCGATCCAGCGACCGAGCAGCGGGGTCGGATCGATGGCGAGCACGCCGTCGCGGAGGCCGAAGTAGAGGTGTGGGCCCGATCGACCGATCGGATCACCCGCGGCGACCGACTCGCCAACCCCGACCAGGACCTGGGCGAGCATGCCGTAAGTGGCGCGGAGGCCGTCGGGCTGGGATACCACGACGTACCTGACCCCGGCGACGATGCCCGCGAACTGCACGACGCCGGGCGCGGCGGCCAGCACGAGCGTCCCAGCCGCCACGTCGAACTGCACCCCACGGTGACCCGGGCAGTAGGTGCAGGCGGGCGCCCGAAACGGCACTGCGACCGGTGCGGCCACCGGTGGCACGTAGCACGGCGACCCCAGGGACGCGAACACGAGCAGGAGGTGTCCGATCATGTGCCCGCCCGCCGCGGGCGGGCCCTCAGGTGACGCCGCTGGAGGTGAGGCGGGCGCGAAGGTGCAGCACCGCCTTGGTGTGGATCTGCGAGACGCGGCTCTCGGTGACGCCCAGCACGGTGCCGATCTCGGCGAGGGTCAGGCCCTCGTCGTAGTACAGCGACAGCACCAGCTTCTCCCGGTCGGGCAGCCGGCGCACCTCCGCCTTCACCAGACGCTTGACCTCGCCCTCCTCGACGAGCGCCGCCGGTGAGTCGGGCACGTCGCCGGTGATCGGTCGGACCTCGGAACCGGCGACGAGTGCGCGGTCGAGCGGGCCGACGGTGGTGGAGGCGATGGACGACAGCCACTTCTGGAACTCGGGCTTCGAGAGCTTCAGGTGGACGGAGAGCTCCTCCTCGGTGGGCGCCCGACCGAGCCGGCCCTCGAGCTCCGTGAACGCGCCCTCGACCTCGCGTGCCCGGCTGCGCACCGAGCGCGGCACCCAGTCGAGCGATCGGAGCCCGTCGAAGACGGCACCACGGATGCGCGGCACGGCGAAGGTCTCGAACTTCACGCCCCGCTCCGGGTCGAAACGCTCGACAGCGTCGATGAGACCGAACACCCCGGCACTCACCAGGTCGCCGGAGTCCACACTGCTCGGCAGACCTGCGCCGACACGGCCGGCGACGAACTTCACCAGCGGCGAGTAGTGCACGATGATGCGCTCGCGGGCACCGGGGTCGCGCGTGTCGAACCACAGTTGCCACACCTGCTCGATGTCGACGTCTCGTCTCATGCTCGTGGGTGCGCCTCTGCGTAGGCCTCGCGGAGGCGGTGGTTGCTGATGTGGGTGTATCGCTGGGTGGTCGCCACGTCGGCGTGCCCCAGCAACTCCTGGACGGCGCGCAGGTCGGCGCCGCCGTCGAGCAGGTGCGTGGCGAACGTGTGACGCAGCGCGTGCGGATGCGTGGGCGTGGGCGACCGGCGATCGAGGATGCGGCGAACGTCGCGCGGCGTGAGCGGCCGGCCGCGCTCGTTGCCGAAGAGGGCGCCCCCGGATGCTTCGGTGACCACCTCGTTGCGCACGGCCAGCCACGCGCGAAGGGCAGCCACCGCAGGATCGCTGAGTGGCACCCGTCGCTGCTTGGAGCCCTTGCCCCACACCGACATCGCCCCGGCGCCGAGATCGAGCGAGCCGACCTCCAGGCCACACAGTTCGCCGACGCGCACGCCGCTGCCGTAGAGGATCTCGAGCACGGCGTCGTCGCGGCGGCGACGCCACACGGGCTCGTCCTCGGAGGAGGCACCGTCGAGGAGGGTGTGCAGATCGCCCTGGTCGAGGACGCGGGGCAGCCGGCCCTCTCCCGACGGCGCGCGCAACGACACGCTCGGGTCCGTCTCGACCACGCCCTCCCGACGCAGGTACCCGAAGTACCGCCGCAGCGACGACACCGCGCGGGCGATGCTGCGCTTGGCACGGTGTTCAGTGGTGAGCCACGCCACGTACCGACGAAGCAGCAGACGATCCACACGAGTCGGGTCGTCCACGCCCTGATCCGCCGCCCACCGGGCGAACCCGTTGACGTCGCGCGTGTACGCCGCCACGGTGTTCGGCGCACTGCTCGTGAGGGACGCCACGAAGCCTTCCAGTCGCCACGACGCAGTCGCCTGCGCGTGTGAAGAATTGGATGTGTGCCCGACCATCGGCCAACAGGGTATTCGGTGGAGGTCATCGCAGTGGGGAACCCACGCACTCGAACCACCCGTCGGCTTGCGCGATCCACCCCGAAGCCTCCAGCCGGGCGAGGCGCATCGCGGCATCGACGAGGCTCACGCCCGCGACGAGCGCGACCGCGTCGATCGTCCTCGGTTCGGAGCGCAAGGCCTGGTAGACGGCAACGTCCTCGGGTCGCGGATGTGGCCGCGGGTCGCTCATCACGGCGCTCGAACGGCGATGATCGAGCTGGAGCACGGCGAGCACATCGGCCGCGTCGAGCGCCGGAGCAGCGCCGTCGCGCAAGAGCGCATTGCTGCCCGCCGCGGCCCGATTGGCGGTGGTCCCCGGCACCGCCATCAGTGGAATCGACCGATCGAGCGCCTCCGACGCGGTGATCAAGGAACCGCCCGATTCACGCGACTCGACCACGACGACGACCTCCGCCAGCGCGGCCACGATGCGGTTGCGGAGCGGGAACCGGTAGGCCTCGGGAGGCGACCCCGGCGGCGCCTCCGACAGCAGCAGTCCGCAGTTGGCCGTGGCGGCCCAGAGATCGCGGTGCTCCCTCGGGTACACCACGTCGTGGCCGGACCCGACGACGGCGATCGGCCGACCTGGTCCCTCTGCGCCCACGACCCCGCGATGGGCCTCGCCGTCGATCCCTCTCGCCAGGCCGGAGATGACATGGACCCCGCTCGCCGAGAGGTCGGCCGCCATCGTCCGAGCGGCGCTTCGGCCGGCGCCGGTGGCGTTCCTCGTGCCCACGATCGCGACACGCCGACCCGACAGCAGGTCGAGCGAACCCTGGGCGAAGAGCACCGGCGGCGGCAGTGGGTCGTCGAGCAGCAGCGCCGGATAGCGGTCGTGGCCGAGGTGCACCACCTCCAACCCCATCTCCCGACACCGGTTCCAGACCGCGACCGGGTCACGCGCCCGGGCACTTCGCTGCCATGCCTGGCGCACAGCCGGCTGGGCGATGACCCGGGCCACCAGCCCGGTGGCGGGCAGATCACCCGAGACCACGCGCCACGCCCGCTCGGGCTCGTGATGCCGCAGCAGGGCACCGAGCCGGTGGACGGTCATCGCCTGGAACCCGGCGAGTGCCGCGGCGTACGCCTCGGCGGGCACGCCGCTCATGCGACACGATCCCGCGAGGAGACCCGCAGCCGGACGCGCATCTGGAGTGCCAACGCGACGTGCTCCTCGAGCACCAGTTCGCCGTCGCCATCCAGGTCGGCGATGGTGCGCGCGACCCTGCGGACACGGTGATAGCCGCGCCCGGTGAGGCGGTCCGCCTCCAGTTGCTCGCGCAGACGGAGGCGCGCCACGGGATGCAGCGGCGCGAGCGCGTCGAGGCGGGCGGCGGGGATCTGCCCGTTCTGCATCCCGATGCGGTCGATCGCCCGCCGTCGCGCAGCGGCCACCCGCGCCGCGACGACCGCGGTCGGTTCTCCCCCACCGCCGGCGAGCAGGTCATCGACATCGGGGCGCACCACCCCGACTCGAAGGTCGAACCGATCGAGCAGCGGGCCGGACAGGCGGCGGAGGTAGCGAAGCCGGGCTGCGTCGTCGCACTCGCAGGACCCGGGTGGCCCGCCACCGCAGGGACACGGATTGGTGGCGGCGACGAGCAGGAATCGAGCAGGCATCGCCGCACTCGCGCGGGCCCGCGAGTCGGATGACGCCTTCCTCCAGCGGCTGGCGCATGCCGTCGAGCACGACCGGTGCGAACTCGCCCAACTCGTCGAGGAAGAGGACCCCACCGTGGGCGAGGCTGATCTCGCCCGGCCGGAGCGAGGTGCTGCCTCCCCCGACCAGCGACACCATCGAACTGCTGTGGTGCGGCGCACGGAACGGCGCCCGTTGAACGAGCCCGCCGGACGGCAGCCGCACCCCCGCCGCGGAATGGATCATGGTGGCCTGCAACGACACGTCGGGCTCGAGCGGAGGAAGCAGACCGGGAATGCGCTGGGCCAGCATCGTCTTGCCGGATCCAGGTGGACCCACCAACAGCAGGTGGTGCCCGCCCGCCGCGGCGACCTCGAGTGCCCGGCGAGCACTGGGCTGGCCACGGACGTCGGCGAGGTCCGGAAGCGGCGGGTCGGCGTCGACGACGGCGTCGTCGGGAGGGTGCGGCCACGGGGCCTCGGCGTTCAACGCGTCGACGACCTCGCGCAGGCACGCTGCGACGCGCACCTCGCTGCCGACGCGATCACCGACGACGCAACTGGCTTCCCGATGCCCGCCGAGCGCCACCACCGGCCGAGCCGGTTGCATCGCCGCGACCATCGGAGCGACGCCGTTGACGCTGCGCAGGCTGCCGTCGAGCCCTAGCTCAGCGAGGAAGCCGAGACCCTCGATCGATTCGAGCGGCACCTGCCCGTGAGCGGCGAGGAGGCCGATCGCGATCGCCAGGTCGAGCCCCGAGCCACCCTTGCGATGGCTCGACGGCGCCAGATTCACGGTGACCCGCACCGACGGCCAGACGAGTCCGCTGGAGAGCACCGCAGCGCGCACGCGGTCGCGCGACTCGCGGCACGCCTCGTCGGGCAGGCCCACGATCTGGAACCCGGGCAACCCGGTGGCGACGTGGACCTCGACGGTGACGAGTCTCCCCTCGACACCGAACAGGGTGGCAGAACGAACGGCGGCCAACATGCGCGCCTCCTCCAACGACTCGGGGCGCCCACGGCGCCGGCGTGTTGGAGGGAACGGGTCCGGTTCCCCGACGGCTGAGCCGCACCATATCGACGGCCCCGGCGATCACAACTCGCGGCCGACTCGACCTTCGACGCGCTGTGACGACGATTCGGGGTCGACGGCTGAGAGAATCGTCCGAATGAAGCGCATCTCGGCGACGGCCCTCATCGCTCTGTCCGCGATCGCTCTCGGCATCAGTGCCTGTGGCAACGACCCGGACGCGCGCAGCGAGGGCCGCTACTGCACCGAGGTGGGCGACCATCTGACCGCGCTGAACTCCCCCGTCCTCACGACCGGTGCGGATGTCGACGCGACGATGGAGGCGTGGCGCACCGTGGCCCGTTCGGCGCCACTCGCGATCGAGAAGGAGTGGACGATCATGCTGGCGAGCATGGAGACCGCCTCGACCGTGGACCCCGCCGACCCTGCCTCGATGCAGAAGGTCGCCGACACGGCCCGCGCCAGCGAGCCCTACGCGAACAGGGTGATCGAGTACACCTACTCGCTGTGTCAGGCGTTGATCGGCAGCGTCACACCGGTGAGCACGGCGCCGGCGACGGCACCCGACACCACACCGTCGACCACCGGCGGCTGAGGCCGGACGGCCGGCTCGAGCCGCGGCTCAGATGATTTCGCCGCGCTTGAGGATGACGTTGTCGACGAGTCCGTAGGCCTTGGCCTCATCCGCGGTGAACCAGCGGTCGCGCTCGCTGTCGGCCTGGATCTTCTCCAACGGCTGACCGGAGTGCTGCGAGATCAGTTCGGCCATGCGGCGCTTGGTGTACGCCAGCTGCTCGGCCTGGATCGCGATGTCGGTGGCCTGGCCACGCAGACCCGCCAACGGCTGGTGCATCATGATGCGGGCGTTGGGCAACGTGTAGCGCTTGCCGGCAGCTCCCGCGGTGAGCAGGAACTGGCCCATGCTCGCCGCCATGCCCATGCAGACCGTGGCGACCGGGCAGCTCACGAACTGCATCGTGTCGTAGATGGCCATGCCGGCGGTGACCGAACCACCGGGGCTGTTGATGTACAGCCAGATGTCGAGGTTGGGATCCTCGCCCTCGAGATAGAGCAGCTGGGCGCAGATCTGGTTGGCGATGTCGTCGTTGACGTCGGTGCCGAGCATGACCACCCGGTTCTTCAACAAGCGGTTGAAGACGTCGAGACGGGGGTCCATGCCGCCGTCGAGGGCCATGGGACGAGTGGTATCGCTCATGGGGAGACACGCTACCGTCGGAGGGGATGAGCGACCCCGACTTCACTGCTTTCACCCCCAACGCCGATCAACTGGTCGAGAACAACGCCCGATTCGTCGAGCACTACGCCGACCAGGAGCTCTCGCTGCGACCGCGCCGACAGTTGGCCATCGTGGCATGCATGGACAGCCGCATGGACATCTTCCAGATGCTCGGCCTCGGCCACGGCGAGGCCCACATCATCCGCAATGCCGGCGGCGTGGTCACCGACGACGTGATCCGTTCGCTGATGCTGTCGCAGCGATCGATGGGCACTCGTGAGATCGTCCTCGTCCACCACACCAACTGCGGGCTGCAGGCGATCAGCGAGGACAAGTTCAAGTCCGACGTCGAGGCCGAGGTGGGGATCAAGCCGGCGTGGGCACTCGAAGCGTTCACGGACCCGTACCTCGACGTGCGCCAGAGCATCAACCGGCTCAAGAACAGCCCCTTCATCGCCCACAAGGACCACATCCGGGGATTCGTCTACGACGTCGCCGACGGCCGCCTCCGCGAGGTCTGAGACATCCTCGTCGCGGTCAGCGGGGCCAGCGAGCGCCCCGCTCGACTTCGTTGAGGTCGAGGTGGTTGCGCATGTACTCGTTCGCCGAGTTGCGTGGCGGCGTGTAGTCCCACGGCGTGAAGCGGCCGGTCCGGAGCGCCGACGAGATGAGCCGCCTCCGGGCCTGATCGGCCAGGACGTCGGCGTGCAGACGCTCGAGATCCCAACGTCGGGCGACCTCGTCGCGGAAGGCGAGCACCGTGTCTGCGTGGTCGGGCTCGGCAGCCAGATTCACCCGCTCGTGCGGGTCTGCGGCGAGGTCGTACAGCTGATCCGGGTCGACCGGGCAGTGGACGAACTTCCAGCGGTCGCGGCGGATCATCACGATCGGTGCACACGCCGCTTCCGCCATGTACTCGCCCAGCACCGTGCGATCCTCCTCGCCCCCGTTGCACAGCGAGACCAGCGACCGCCCGGCGAGGACGTCGACGGACGACTCGATCGATCCCCCTGCCAGCTCGACCACCGTCGGCAGCACGTCGACGAGCGACACCGGCGTCGCCACTCGTCGCGGCTCGAAGCGGCCGGGCGCGTGGACGACGAGCGGGATCCGCGCAGCGCCCTCGAAGAAGTTCATCTTGTACCAGAGGCCCCGCTCGCCGAGCATGTCGCCGTGGTCGGCGACGAGCATCACCACCGTGTCGTCGGCGAGGTCGAGCGCGCCGAGCGTGGCCATCAGCGTCCCGGTCCAGTCGTCGACGTAGGAGATGTTGCCCATGTACGCACGCCGCGCGTTGCGGACGTCGTCGTCGGTGATGGTGGCGGCTTCCATCGCACATGCCTCGCGCAGCCGCTGCGTGTGCGGATCGAGGGCGACATCGTCCGCGGTGACGGCGGGCATCGGGATCTCGACGCCCTCGTATCGATCCCAGTACTGCTGACGTGTCACGTAGGGATCGTGCGGATGGGTGAAGCTGGCGACGAGCAGGAACGGTCGATCGTCGTCGGAACGAGCGAGGTCGTGCAGTGCCCGCACGGCCTGGAAGCCGACCTCGTCGTCGAACAGGAGTTGATTGGTCACCTCGGCCACGCCGGCGCCGGTGACGCTGTCCATGTTGTGGTACCACCAGTCGATGCGCTCGTCGGGCGAGCGCCAGTCGGGGGTCCAGCCGAAGTCCGCAGGATAGATGTCGGTGGTGCGGCGCTCCTCGAACCCGTGGAGTTGGTCGGGGCCGACGAAGTGCATCTTCCCGCTGAGCACCGTGCGGTATCCGGCGATGCGTGCGTGGTGGGCGAACGTCGGGATGGTGCTGGCGAGGTAGGCCGCGTTGTCGTAGCCGCGGGTCGCGGACGGCAACTGGCCCGACATCATGCAGTACCTGCCCGGCGTGCACAGCGGGCTGTTCGTGTACGCGGCGTCGAAGACGACGCCCTCTGCGGCGAGGCGATCGATGTGGGGGGCGATCGTCGAGGGATTCCCGTAGCAGCCGAGTGCCGACGGGGTGAGTTGGTCGTACATGATGACCAACACGTTGGGTTGGGTGGATGTCACTCCCGGATTGTGGCACGCCACTTCGCCACGACGGCTTCCTCGTCCAGCGGCATGACCGTGGACGGCGGGCCTTCGGCGCCTCGGCGATTGACGTCGCGGATGCGGTGGTTGATGTCGGCGACGATGCGGCGGACCACACTCTCCTGCGACGCGGCCGCGATCGCTTCGCGGGCCTCCTCGAGCTCCTTGCGGATGCGCAGCGTCGGGGGCAGGTACGACAGGCGTTCGGCGCGCAGCTTCGCTTTCAACCACCAGTCCTCGTCGTGGAGGGCCCCGATGCCCTCCAGCGGTTTGCCCTTGCCGGGCAGGTCGGCGAAGTCGCCGCGCTCCATGCCTTCACGGATCTGTTGGTCGACCCACGACTCCCAGCTCACGCCGGGAGGCTTTCGCCCGGAGTTG
This sequence comes from uncultured Acidimicrobiaceae bacterium, assembly GCA_963720695.1. Taxonomy (GTDB): domain Bacteria; phylum Actinomycetota; class Acidimicrobiia; order Acidimicrobiales; family Ilumatobacteraceae; genus UBA668. Next base: position 466,985 of record CAVRGG010000001.1, on the reverse strand, counting down.
GCGGGTTGGTCGCTCACGTGCGCCGCACCCCGCTGAAGATCACCGCGATCCGCTCGTCGTCGGCGATCTGCTCGCGCGTCGCGAGCACACCTGCGAGCCCGGCAGTGCCGGTGTGACTGACATCGATGCCGGTCGTTGCACAGCCCAGCCGATTGGCCTCCAGCACGTGCCCCTCGTGGGCGACCACGGGAGAGCCGTGCCCGTCCGCCATTGCCGCGACGACCGGCAGCCAGTCGTACGTCTCGTCGTCGAGGATGCCGTCGGCCGCCGAGTTGCCGACGTGCTCCCACGGCCACATGCAGTCGCTCCAGTGCTCGGCGGCGTGCCGTGGGCCTCCGACCGATGGCACGAGCTCCCACGCCCGGTCCAGCGGCGCGCACGCGTTCGTCTGCACCGCATGCAGCCGCGGCGTGATCCCGCTCATCCGGAAGCCGGATGCGACGCTCGCCGCGAAGGCCCCGCCGCCGACCTGCACGAACAGCCGGTCGAAGGGTGGACCCTCGATGTGCTCCTCCATGAAGCGGGCCATCTCCCAGCCGATCGTGCGCCCGCCATCGAGGCACCATGCGTTCTCGGTGCCCTGCACGCTGAACGGCACGGCGCCGTCGGCGACCGCGGCCCGGAATCGGTGGACGCACGGATCACCGGGTGGATCGTCGGCGCGTCGAGGACACTCGACGATCTCAGCGCCGAGGGACTCGAGCACCGCGATGACGGCTCGATCGGCGCTGACGGGGACGAACACCCGGATCGGCCACCCGACGGCCGACGCCAGCGTGGACGCGGCGATGGCCGCGTTGCCACACGATGCGATGGCCAGCGGTGGACGATCCGCCCGGACTCGACCACGGCGCGCAGCCGCACACGCTCGGCTGTGACGAGGTGCAGCAGGATGCCGAACAGGTGACGAGCCTTGTGGCTGCCTCCGACGTTGCCGGTCTCGTCCTTCACCCAGATCCCGCCGTCGGCGCGGAACCCCAACTCGTCGCTCAGCGCATCCGCTCGCCCGAACGGCGTCGTCACGAATCCGGTGCCTGCCACCGCTGCGACCGAGGCGTCGAGCTCACGGACGAGCGACGCGCGCCCGTCGTCGTCCACACCCATCGCTGCGGCGAACGAGTCCCACGCGAGGTACCGACGGAACCCGAGGAACGGGTTGGCGTCGCCGGTGGATCGCAGCGGTGCGATGTCCTGCACCAACTGCGGAGCGTGATGCCGATCGGTCGCGGTGGCGTTCGGGCAGCGCCAGGTGAAGGGCGTGGCGATGTCGGCACGCGCCCCGCACACCGCGCATCGCCATCCCGTGACCAACCCGGCCGGTTGCCGCGTCGCTGTCGCGCTCACTCCGCGGCGACTCGTCCGTTGAAGTCGGTGATCATCTCGTCCCACACGGGCAGGAATCGCCGCAGGTCGCGCCAGAACGACTGCTGACGTCGCGCCTCGAAGAGCTCGAACGGCGTCCCCTGCTGCTCGACCCACGTGTAGTAGCCGAGGTTGAAGATGCGGCTGCGTTCGCGCTCGGTGAGCTCGAGCGTGTGCGCCGTGGTGACGTTGGCGAGGTGCTCGCCCCACACCTGCGCCGCGTCGAGGTTGGTGAAACCGTTGCCGAAGTCGCGGGCGGTGATCTTGTCGTACTCGCTCGGGTAGAGCGCCGCGCCGTCGGTGGCCACCGTGACGATCGCGTCGTCGGGCCCCAGGTCGAGCAGCTTCGCCGTCGTGATCGCGGCCAACACGTTGCAGATGGCCGAGAGACCGAAGTGCTGCAGCGTGTCGATCACCTGGCGGGGAACACCGCGCCGGTCGGCGAGGTACCCGAGCCCGTCCTCGCTGTTGAACATCGCGTACAGCTGATCCGTGGACCGGTCACTGACGGCGACGACGACGTCGGTGTTCATCACGTTGTGGATGAGCGGGATGTGCTTGTCGCCGATGCCCTGGATGTTGTGCTCACCGAAGCCGTTCTCCAGCATCGTCGGGCACTCGAGCGCCTCGACGGCGACGATCTTGGTGCCATAGAGGTCCTTGAGCCGATCGCCGGCGGCAATGGTGCCTGCCGAGCCGGTCGCACTCGTGAACGCCGCCAACCGCAGCGGTCGAGCACTCTGGGCCCGCACGTGCTCGAACACGTGCGCCAACGCTCGGCCGGTGACCTCGTAGTGGCCGAGATGGTTGCCGAACTCGCAGAACTGGTTGAGCACGAAGTTGCCCGGATCCTTCGCGAGGTCGTTGCACGCGTCGTAGATCTCCTTGACGTTGCTCTCCGTGCCGACCGTGCGGATCACGTCGTCCTTCGGGTTCTCGCACCACCGGTCGAGCCAGTCGAAGCGCTCCTGGCTCATGCCCGCCGGAAGGATCGCGACGCCACGCGAGGCCATGATGCGGCTGATCGCGATGCCGCCTCGGGCGTAGTTGCCCGTGCTCGGCCAGATCGCGCGATGGCGGGTGGGGTCGAACTGACCGGTCACGATGCGCGGCGCGAGGCAGGCGTAGGCGGCGAGCACCTTGTGCGCCATGATCATCGGGAATCGATCGCCGAACGCGACGATGATCGGGCTGGCGACGCCGGTCAGGCTGCTCGGGAGCACGATGTGATCGGGGACGGTGACCCGTCGACCGGCGAGATCGTTGTACCAGTGGACGCGCCACAGGTTGCGTGCATCGGCGCCGTCCTTGTCCGCGTCCCCGACGAGGGCCGGATCGACCGTGGAAGGGTCGGCCAACTGGGCGAAGGTGGGCAGCGAGATGCCCTGTTCGCGGAACCGGGCGACGCTGTTGGCGAGCGAGTCGGGATCGACGACGCGGTCGGCGAGCCCGAACTGGTTCTCGAGGGCGTGGGCGATCGGGTCGACGCCGGCACCGGCTGCGATGGACATGGTTGACATTTTGTCAAAGTCCGGACGGGAATGCGCGAACGGCTTTCTCCAAGCTCCGCCTTGCGAAATGGCTAGGCTGACCGGATGACCGACGTCACCGCCGACCTCTCGGGCGCCAAACGGCGCATCATCGAGCGGCTCAAGCGTGCGGACACGGCCACGGCGCCGGAGCTGGCAGCCGAGTTCGGCCTCACCGACACCGCGATCCGTCAGCACCTCGAGGCGCTCGAGTCGGCAGAACTCGTGGAGCGCTCCTCCGGGCCCAGCTCGGGTCGCGGTCGTCCGCCCACCCACTGGCGGCTCGCGGCGTCGGCGAGCTCGCTGTTCGCCGATCGCCATGCCGACCTGACGGTGGAACTCATCGCGTCCATCCGCAGCGCACTCGGCGACGAGGCGCTCGATCGTGTGGTGCGGACCCGAGCCGAGCGCCAGCTCGTCGCCTACACGACCGCCCTGGAGGGATCGGGCTCGTTGACCGAGAAGGTCCAGCGGTTGGCGAAGTTGCGCAGCGCCGAGGGGTACCTCGCGGAGGCCATCGAATCCGACGATTCGATGGCGCTGGTCGAGCACCACTGCCCGATCCAGGGTGCCGCCGACAGCTGCGCCGGACTCTGCAGCGCCGAGCTCGATCTGTTCCAGAAGGCGCTCGGCCCCGACGTCACCGTCGCCCGGGAGCAACACCTGCTCGACGGTGGTCAGCGCTGCGCGTACCGAGTCACCCTCCGCTGACCACCCGAGGTCTGGACACGGGGGGCGGCGACCGGGAAAAGTGGGCCGATGGCCACTCAACCTCCGAAGAAGTCCGCGAGCCCGAAGCGCGCGGCTGCGCCGAAACCCACGTTGCTCAGCGGCGGCAACCCGCAGATCGCCAAAGCCGACGGCGACGCTCCTGTTCAGGAGTACATCGCTGCGCTCCCGGGCTGGAAGCACGACATCGGCCGTCGGCTCGACGAACTCGTCGTGAAAGCCGTTCCCGACGTGCGCAAGGCTGTGAAGTGGAACTCACCCTTCTACGGCACCGCGGACGACGGCTGGTTCCTCAGCATGCACGCCTTCGCCAAGTACGTGAAGGTCACGTTCTTCAAGGGCACCGAGTTGGATCCGGTACCGCCGGCCGGCAACGCCAAAGAGGCCCGATCGATCGACATCGGCGAACACGACTTCGACGAGGTGCAGTTGACGTCGTGGATCTCGCAGGCGGCGAAGCTGCCCGGGTGGAACGGCCGGTGACCGTCGGCGTGTGAAGCTGCCCCGATGAAGATCCTGTTCACCTCCGGCGCCGGGCGCGGCCACATCCACCCGATGCTCCCGCTGGCCCGCGCCCTCGTCGATCGCGGCGACGAGGTGCTCTGGTCGACCGGCCCGCAGGAGTGTGCCCGTCTCGAACGCGACGGCTTCCACACGGCACCGGCGGGCCCTGACGAGCGCGACGCGATGATGGAGTTCGTCCGCCGCTATCCCGGAGGTCACGTCCCTCCCCGGACCGGAGCTGGCCGAGTTCACGTTCCCGCGCTTGTTCGGCGAGGTCCGGATCGCACCGATGCTCGCCGACCTGATGCCGGTCGCCCGCTCGTGGGCACCCGACCTCGTCGTCAGCGAGCAGGCGGAGTTCGCGGGGCCGCTGATCGCGGCCGCGCTCGGCATCCCGAACGTGTGCCACTCCTTCGGCTCCGCCCTGCCTCCCTCGCGCGTGCTCGCTGCGGGTGAGTTCGCGGCACCGCTGTGGATCGAACTCGGGCTGACACCGAGGCCCTACGGCGCGTGCTTCGACCACCTGTACGTCAACATCTACCCGCCGAGTCTTCAACCGGGCTCGACGGCGCACCTCCCCGCCACCCAGGACCTCGGCCCGGCCGGCGTCGTGGTCGGCGGCGGCGACGAGCTCCCGGCGTGGATCGGCCAGGACCCCACCACTCCCCTCGTGTACGTCACCCTCGGCACCGTGATGTCCAACGACGCCGTGCTCTCGACCATCGTCGAGGCCGTCCGCGACTTGCCGGTGCAGGTCGTGGTCACCGTCGGCCCTCACGGTGAACCGACGGCGCTCGGCGACCAGCCCGAGCACGTCCATGTGGCGCGCTACATCCCCCAGGACCAACTCCTCCCCTATTGCTCGGTGGTCGTCTCTCACTGCGGATCCGGCACGTTCCTCGCATCACTCGCCCACGGCCTGCCACAACTGTGCGTGCCCCAGGCGGCAGACCAGTTCATCAACACCGCGTCGTGCGTGCGCGCCGGAGCCGGCGTCGCGCTCTCGCCCGGCGACGTCACCGTCGGGGCGGTACGGACGGCGATGGTCCGGCTCCTCGACGAACCGAGCCACCGTGACGCCGCAGCCCGCATCGCTGCCGAGATCGCCTCGATGCCCTCAGCGGACGATGTCGCCGAGCGCCTGCACCACGACTTCGGTTGAGCCGAATCACCGCGTCGCTCATGGCGACCGCAGCGACTCCCGCTAACTTCTCGACATGCCTGACTTCCTCCTCGGCGGATTGATCGATCCTGCGCAGCACCAGCGCACCGACGCCACCGTGGTCATCCCGAGCGGCGACTTCACGACCCACGGCGTGATCGTCGGCATGACCGGCTCCGGCAAGACGGGTCTGGGCATCGTGCTCATCGAGGAGGCGTTGTCGGCCGGCGTGCCCACGCTCCTCATCGATCCCAAGGGCGACCTCACGAACCTGTGCCTCACGTTTCCCGACCTGGCACCCACCGACTTCGAGCCGTGGGTCAACGAAGGCGACGCGACCAAGGCGGGCCAGACGGTGGCCGAGTTCGCCGCCGCGCAGGCGGCCACGTGGACGAAAGGCCTCGCCGGGTGGGGCATCGGGCCCGACCGGATCGCAGCACTGCGCAACGGCGCCGAGTTCACGATCTACACCCCGGGCTCGACGGGTGGAGTCGGGCTCAACATCGTCGGCTCGCTCGCCGCACCGCCGATGGGCACCGATCCGGAGATCATCGGCGACGAGATCGACGGATTCGTCGGTGGTCTCCTCGAACTGGTGGGCATCGAGGCCGACCCGTTGAGCAGCCGCGAGCACATCCTGCTCAGCAACCTCATCATGAACGAGTGGACGGCGGGTCACAGCCTCGATCTGCCGACCCTGGTGGGGATGGTCCAGACCCCTCCCCTGCGCAAGCTCGGCGTCTTCGAACTCGACCAGTTCTTCCCACCCAAGGATCGGCTGGCGTTCGCCATGCGCCTGAACGGCCTGCTCGCCTCCCCATCGTTCGCGGCGTGGATGAGCGGCCCTGCGCTCGACATCGACACCATGCTGCGCACCTCGGACGGCAAGCCCCGGTGCGCGATCGTCACCACCGCTCACCTCGGCGACCAGGAGCGGCAGTTCGTCACCACGCTCGTGCTCAGCAAGCTCGTCACGTGGATGCGGCGCCAGAGCGGCACCACCGATCTGCGTGCGCTGCTCTACATGGACGAGGTCGCGGGGTACCTCCCACCCACCGCCCAACCGCCGTCCAAGAAGCCGATCATGACCCTGATGAAGCAGGCCCGCGCGTTCGGGGTCGGCGTCGTCCTCAGCACCCAGAACCCCGTGGACGTCGACTACAAGGCGTTGTCGAACGCGGGCACGTGGATGATCGGGCGCCTCCAGACCGACCGGGACAAGCAGCGGTTGCTCGACGGGATGAGCGCCGCCGCGGGTGGGGTCGACGTGAAGGCAGTCGGCGACACGATCAGCGGCCTCGCCAAGCGTGAGTTCGTCCTCCGACGAGCCGGCAAGGACCAGCCGGAGGTCCTCACCACCCGCTGGGCCATGAGCTACCTACGCGGCCCGCTCACCCGCGACCAGATCGCAACGCTGATGGCCGATCAGAAGGCCCCCTCGCCCGCGCCGACACCGCTGCCACCGCCGGCGCCGCCCACGGTGGCCGCTGCGCCGGCACCGCCGGCGGCACCCGTCGTCGAGCCTGCAGCCGCAGCACCGGTTGCCGCGCCACCGGTTGCCACGGCAGCCGTGTCGCTCGGTGCCGACGAGACCTCGCTGCAGCCCAGCACGGCTTCGGGCGTTCCCGTCCGATGGGTCGACCTCGCGGCACCGTGGCTTGCGGACATCGGTGCCGACGCACGCGGCACGCGTTGGGAGGCATCGGTCGTCGCTCGCGTGGCGCTGCGCTACGACGAGGACAAGGCCGACTTCGTGCATGACGAGGAGTACGAGACCGTCATGTTCCCGCTCTCCGAGCAGGTCGACGTCAGCCGAGCGGTCGCCGTCGACTACGACGATCGCGACCTGCGCACCGATCCACCTGGACCATGCACCTACCGGCTGCCCACGGCTCCCGTCCAGCAGAAGACCTTCTTCACCAGGCTCGAACGAGACCTCATCGACCATCTCGTGCGCAGTCGCTCGGTGGACCTGCTGGCCAACAGGGGTCTGTCCACCTACAGCCGCCCCGGTGAGACCGACGAGGCGTTCCGCCAGCGGTGCCTTCAGCTCGCCGATGCGAAGGCCGACGAGGACACGGCCAAGCTGCGGGCCAAGTACCAGACCAAGGTCACGAGCCTGCAGGCGCAGATCGCGGCCACCCACGATCGGGCCGAGGTGCTCGACGCCGAGGCCAAGGGTCGACGGAACGAGGAGGTCCTGTCGACGGCGGGCACGATCCTGGGTGGGTTCCTCGGCGGCAAGAAATCCCGCGGCGGGATCCTCGGCACGGTGTTCGGGTCCGCGGGCTCCTCCGCAGGCAAGCGGACGCGCACGCAGGCGTCGGGCAAGCGGCGCGACGCTGCCGAGAACAAGCTGCAGTTGCTGCACCAGCAGATGGACGACCTCGAGGCCGAACTCACCCGCGAGGTCGCTGCCATCGACGCCAAGTGGGCGGCGACCGCAGCTGACGTCACGACGCTGTCCGTCCCGCTGGAACGGACCGACGTGAAGGTCACTCAACTGTCGCTGGTGTGGCTGCCCGTCACCTGAGGTCGTCCGGCGGAAGCGTGCTCGGCCCCACATGGCTGTCGAGCCACGCGTTGACGTCCGCCGCCGCCACCCAGGCGTCGCGCACACGGCCGACGACGGCTCTTGTGTGCATCCACTTCGCGAGTGGCCATTCGCGGCCGGTGATCAAGCCCTTGCGACGCAACAACTCGATGCGCGGGTGGTCCTTCGGATACCCGCGCGGCGCCGTCTTCAGCGCCCCCATCGACCCCTGTTGCAGTCCCTGGCGCTCGGCGGCGGCGCAGCGAGCGACCAGATCGGCGCCGGTCGCGTCCGCGTCGATGGCCTGGCGGAACCGGTCGAGTTGGTCCGCCGCCATGTCGTAGTAGCCCGAACCCGCGTACATGCCGGTGAGGCTGAACGCGACGTAGTGACCGGCTCCGCCCTCGGATTCGCCGTAGGCGCCGATGTTCTCCTTGTACGGCGGCCGGCCTTTGGCGAACCGGACGTCGTTGAACGGACGGAACACTCGGAACGGCCCGAACTCGGCGAGCTCCTCGAGCAGCGCCAGCATCGGCCCTTTGACGGACTGCTCGTACACCGCCTTGTGGGCGGACCAGTAGGCGCGTGAGTTGTCGGCGGCCAGGCCTTCGTAGAACGACACCGCCTCGGGAGGGAATCCGCTGAACGTCATCGATGCGTACTGTACGCGGATCCCGAGGACCGGTCGTTGGCTAGCGTGCTTCCCACGACCACCCGTCGCGGGCGTGGCGAAACGGCAGACGCGCGGGCCTTAGGAGCCCGTTCCGAAAGGAGTGAGGGTTCAAGTCCCTCCGCCCGCACCATCTCCCACCGGTGCCTCGACCCGGAATCGATGCCCATCGGGATCCTGGATCACCATCACCCGCGTGCCCCAGTGCGTGTCCCGGAACGGGCTCACGACGAGCATCCCGGCTGGAGGCTCCCAGTCGGCCGAGACGGCCAGGTACCACTCGGTGGCGAGAGGGTCCTCGATGGACTGCTCGGCGAGGAACACCGTCGGGCCACCGGCAGCGTTGCGCAGCATGCCCGAGTGGTGGTCGGTCTCGAACTCGACCGTGAAGCCGAGGGACTCCCAGAACGCGACCGCCGCGCCCCAGTCGTGGGTCTCCACGTAGAGATGGTCGAAGCCGTCCGAGGTCATGCAGCGACAGTAGTTCGGCGAAAACCCGCCATCCTGGAGCCATGCTCCTCGACATCCAGTTCAGTTCGGCGCACAACGACTGGCCCGAACTCCTCGACGCAGTCCTGCAGGCCGAGGCCGATGGATTCGACACGACATGGGTGCTGGATCATTTCGACGGCACGCTGTTCTCCGGCGGCGACCGCGATGTGTTGGAGTGCTTCACACTGCTCGGCGCGCTGTCCGCGGCGACCTCGACGATCGGGGTCGGGTCGCTGGTGGCGAACGTCGCCAACCGTCATCCGGCCGTCCTCGCTGCTGCGGCATCGAGCGTGCAGCGGATCAGCGGCGGGCGGATGCACCTCGGGGTCGGTGCCGGGGCCGCGCCGGAGACGCCGTGGTCGCGAGAGCACCGCGAGCGAGGCATCGAGCTGCTGCCCTCATTGGCCGACCGCCACCGGGTCGTCGTCGATCAGATCGAGGTGCTGCGCACCGTCGACCCGATGCCGATCATCGTCGGGGTCAACAGTGTCGAGTTGGCGACGATCGCCGGCACGTACGCGGACGGTGTGAACGTGCGACTCAGCAGCCCGAGGGCATCGATCTACGCGGACGCAGCGCGGGTGGCGGCCGGCGGCCGTCCGTTCGAGGTGAGCGGGTGGGCGTCGGTGGGCGACCAGGCGTCGCAGGACAAGGCCGAGCAGTTGCGGCTCGACCGTCTCATCCTGTCGAGGCTGGAGCCACTGCGTTCCTGAGCGTGCGAAGATCCGCCCATGAACGTGCTCGATCTGCCCACCCCGGCGCTCGTGATCGATGCCGAGGTGCTGCAGTTGAACCTCGCCACGATGGCCGCTGCCCACCCCGGCGCGGCACTGCGCCCGCACGTGAAGGCCCACAAGTGCACCGCCTTGGCCGCCGCGCAGTTCGCCGTCGGACATCACGGCTTCACCTGCGCCACACCTCGGGAGATGATCGGGATGGCCGCCGCAGGGCTGGGTGAGGATCTCCTGCTGGCCAACGAGGTCCTCGACCACGGCCGCCTGGCCGCGCTGGCGGCGCTCCAGACGGAGTCGCGCATCACGATCGCCGTCGACTCGGCGGAGACGATCGATGCCGCGGCGCGCGCCGGACTGTCCGAGGTGCTCGTCGACGTCAACGTCGGCCTTCCTCGCTGCGGCTGCCGTCCAGACGACGCCGGCCGGGTCGCCGACCTCGCCCGGTCCGCGGGTCTGCAGGTGCGCGGCGTGATGGGCTACGAGGGTCACCTGATGATGGTCGACGACCCGGACGAACATCGCGCGAAGGTCGACGAGGCCATGGACCGACTCCTGCTCGCCCATTCGGTGGTCGGCGGCGACGTCGTGAGTGCCGGGGGCACCGGCACCTTCCACCTCCACCAACGGGTGACGGAGGTGCAGGCGGGCAGCTACGCCCTGATGGACTCGGCGTATGCGCGGCTCGGTCATCCGTTCCTCCAGGCGTGCCACGTCTACGGGACGGTCGTGTCGGCGTCCGCGAAGTTCGCGGTGGCCGACGTCGGGTTGAAGGCGATGGGGATGGACCACGGCAACCCGACCGTGGAGACGCTCGACGGCAACGGTGCCGACGTGTGGTTCCTCAGCGACGAGCACGTCACGTTCACCCCGCACACGGGTGTCGCCGCGGTCGGTGACCGGGTCCGGGTCGTGCCCGCCCACATCGACCCGACGATGGCCCTGCACGAGGTCGCGTGGCTGGCCAGCGGCCACGAGGTGATCGATCGCTGGCCGATCGACCTGCGCAACTGGTGACCGCGACGCACGTCGCGTCCCGAGCTGTGCTGCACTGGTCCGAATGCCTCGTTGGATGCCCAAAGCGCTGGACGTGATCGGCTGGCTCGCGTTGGTGCCGCTGCTGGCCCTGTGCACGACGCAGTGGCTGGGCGTCGATGGTCGGCGCACGATCGCCGCGCTCCAGGCGCTCACTCCGTTCGTCCTGTCGGCGGCCATCCCGATCTCGGTGATCGCGCTGCTGACAAAGCGTTATCCCATGGCGCTCGTGTCGCTGATCCCGATCGTGACGCTCGCGGTGCTCGCCGCGCCGATCGTGTTCTCAGGAGACCCGCCACGGGTCGATGCGGCCGCCCCTCGCCTCACCATCGCCTTCGGGAACGTCCTCGCCTTGAACACGGACCCGGCCGCCGCCACCGCAGCGCTCGCGGCGACGGACGCCGATGTGATCGTCGTCGCCGAGTTCACCCCTGCGATGCGCCACGCGCTCGACGTGGCCGTGAAGGACGACTACCCGTACCGGGTCGAGCGCTCGGTGGACGCGCCGAGCGGCATCGGCTTGTGGAGCCGTGTACCCGTCGCGCGTGGTGGTGTGGTGCTCACCCTCGGGCGACCGACGGTCGACGTCGTCCTCGACGTCGGCGGCCGGGAGGTGCGCGTCGTCGGCGTCCATCCGTCACCGCCCACGCACGACGCCCGTGCGTGGAGCGCATCGCTGGACGCGATCGGCGATGCGCTGGAGGGGTCGACCCTCCCCACGGTGATCGTCGGCGACTTCAACGCCTCCCGTTGGCACCCGTCGTTCCGGGCTCTGCTCGATCGCGGCTGGAGCGACGCCCACGAGGCGATGGGGAGCGGCTGGAGCGTGAGCTGGCCGATGGACGAAGGCCTCACTCCTCCGACGTTCGTCCGCATCGACCACGCGCTCTACGGCGATGGCATCGCGCCCACCGGGCTGCACGACCTGCGCATCCCGGGGAGCGACCACAAGGGATTCGTCGTCGAGTTCGGGCTCACACCGGTGGCGTGAAGATCGCGCCACCGGTCGCAGCGTCGTAGCTGCCCAACAGGATCACGATCTGGCCGGTCCACACCGGTGATCGATCGTCGTGAGGGATCAGCGACACGTTGAAGTCGCTCCACGTTCCAGGCGCGCAGCCCGCCGGGCAGCGCGGTGTGATCGGGTCGTACCACGATGCGCCGCCCTTGGCGAACAGCACCATCGACGAGCCCGTCCAGATCGGCACGAAGCCAGGATGCGCCGGGCCGGCGCCGAGGTCGCGCCAGGTGTCGGTGCCCGGGTCGTAGGCAGCGCCGTCGGAGAGCGCCATCTCGAAGTTGCCCGTCGCGTGATCGCCGCCGGTGGATCCGGCGGTGAGCATCATCTCGCTCCCCGTCCACACGGCGCCGTTGGGGTGGAACCGGCGGGCGCTGATCGGCGCCGAAGGAAGAGAACGCCATGCGTCGTCGGCGACGGAGTAGGTCGCGCCGTCGGCGAACTCGGCGGTCCCGTCGGTCCCACCCCACAGGATCCAGTCGGTGCCGGTCCACACGGAGGCGAGGCTCTCGAATGCGGTCAACGGCGGCGGCGGCATCGCCCGCCAGACGTCGTCGGCCGGGGAATAGGCGGCCGCGACGCCGGGGCGCACCAGGAGCAGGAGCTCCGTCCCGGTCCACACCGCCGTGGTCTCGGCGCTGGTGGTGATCGGCATCGGAGCAGCAGTGCCCTGCGTCCATTCTCCGGTCGCGAGGTCGAACTGCGCCGGCACCGCGTCCCCGTTGTCGTCGGTGCCGAGGGCGAGGATGTCCGTTCCGGTCCAGACGACGAACGGGTCGGCGACGGGGACGGGGTCGGTGGACAGCACTCGCCAGGAGTTGGTGGCCGGGTCGTACGCGACCACACCGTCACGCTCGGCGCCGTCGACGGTCTGCCCGCCGACCATCACCGCTTCCGTACCGGTCCACACGGTGCGCGCTCCGACCGTGGCACCCCGAGGATTCGGCGGAATCGCCGTCCAAGGGCCGTCCACTGCGGGAATGGAGATCGTGGTGGTCGGCGCAAGGGTCGTGACCGGCGCGGTGACGAACGGCGACGAGGTGCTCGGCTGCGCGGAGGGCTGTGTCTCCGGCGTGCTGGTCGGATCGGTGACGGCGGTGAGGCGCGCCGGGTCGTCGCGGCGGACCAGCACGAACACTCCCCCGATCGTGGCGAGGATCACCGCAGTCGACGCCAGCGTCCGCGTCGTGCGCCGACGCCGCGTCTTGCGCTCGGCGAGGGCCTCGATGGCGCCGCCCGCGGGGAGCGGTGCACCCTCGACGGCGGAGAGGTCACGACGGAGTCGGTCTTCGAATGGCTCGCTCATACCCCCTCCCGACTCCCGAGCGCGGCGCGAAGTTGCTCGAGGCCGCGGGCGAGGGAGGATTTCACCGTGCCGAGGCTGATGCCCATCACCTCGGCGATGCGTGCCTCGGGGAGATCGTCGTAGAACCGCAGCACCACGACCGCGCGCCGACGGGGCGGCAGGGCGAGCACCGCGCGCAGGGTGCGATCGTGTTCGGCGATCTCCTCCGCATCGTCACCGCCGGCCGGGAGCCAGCCCAGCGCGGCGTGGTCTCGCCGGCGGCCCACCGCTCGGCGGCGCCACTGGCGGTTGGTGAGGTTGACCATCACCCTGCGCAGGTACGCAGACGGATCGGTGACCGCGCCGTCGCGCCACTTGGGCAGCACCCGCGAGAGGGTCTCGGCGACGAGGTCGTCGGCCGCCTCCGGGGTGCCCGTCAGCAGCCGGGCGATGCGTTGCAGGCGCGGGAGCTCCTCGCCCACCAACTGCACGAAGGACGCATCGACGGAGCGGTTCACACGCGACAAGAGCCTCAGCCGCCGCCGAAGGTTGCCTGATCCTGCAAGGCCGCCACCAGCGCCGCGAACGCCCGACCGCGATGGGAGATGGCGTTCTTCTCCGCTTCGGACATCTGGCTGAAGGTGCGTCCGCCGCCCTCGACCGGGATGAAGAGCGGGTCGAAACCGAAGCCGCGCTCGCCGCGCTCCTCGGAGGCGATCGTGCCCTCGCACACCCCTTCGACGGTGAGCTCGGTGCCGTCGGGCCGCACCACCATGACGACCGTGCGGAAGCGCGCCGTGCGATCGGCGACACCCTCCATCGTCGCCAGCAGCTTGGCGCGGTTCTCGGCGTAGGTCGCGTTGGGGCCTGCGTAGTACGCGGTCTCCACGCCGGGTTCGCCGTCGAGTGCGTCCACGAACAGGCCCGTGTCGTCGCTGACGGCGGCCGCACCAGTGGCCGCGCAGATCGCCGCGGCCTTGAGCCGGGCGTTGCCCTCGAGCGTCCCCGCGTCCTCGACCACCTCGGGCACGCCGGCCGGTCGGGGCACGAGCTCGACCAGCCCGTCGAGGATGCTCGCGATCTCCTCGACCTTGTGCGGGTTGGCCGACGCAGAGACGAGACGCGGCAGGCTCATCGCCCGAGCGGTCGAGGGGTCGGCTCGGAGGCGATCAGCTCCGATTGCAGCGAGATGATCTCGGCGAGTCCGCCCGTCGCCAGGCCGAGCAGGGAGTCGAGCTCGCTACGCGTGAACGCCTGCCCCTCGGCGGTGCCCTGCACCTCCACGAAGCGGGGCTCCTCGCCGGGCTGGCCGAGCACGACCACGTTCATGTCGACCTCTGCGGTCGAGTCCTCCACGTACGGCAGGTCGAGCACGGGCACCCCGCCGACGATGCCGACGCTGATCGCGGCGCAGTAGCTGTGCAGCGGGTGCTGCTTGATCGCCTTGTTCTGCACCAGCCGGGTGAGGGCGTCGTGCAGCGCGAGATAGCCGCCGCAGATGCTCGCGGTGCGCGTGCCACCGTCGGCCTGGAGGACGTCGCAGTCGACGATCACCTGGCGCTCACCGAGCAGCCGCATGTCGCACGCGGCGCGCAACGACCGGCCGATGAGCCGCTGGATCTCGACGGTGCGCCCGCTCTGCTTGCCCTTGGCGGCCTCGCGGTCGATCCGTTCGGGTGACGCGCCGGGGAGCATCGAGTACTCGGCCGTGACCCATCCCTTGCCGGTGCCCTTCATCCATCGGGGAACGCTCTCGTCGATGCTCGCCGTGCACAGCACGCGGGTCTTGCCGAACGACACGAGCACGCTGCCGGCCGCCATCTCGGTGTAGTCGCGCTCGAAGGTCATCGGGCGAAGTTCGTCGTCGGCGCGTCCGTCGGGGCGGGGCATGTGGGTCTCCAAGGTGTCGGTGGTGGGTGTGGTCGGTGGACTTCAGTCGTGCGGCCACGGCGCGGCGTCGCGCAGCTCGGGCCCCAGCAGGCGGCGGCCGAGATCGGCGAACCACGAGATGTCGCCGCTGGACAAGAAGCGATGTTCGGTGGGTTCGCCGCCCGGGGCGCGCATCAGCCCGGCGGACATGAGCTCGTCGCGGGCGATGAACGCGGTCTCGTCGGCGCTGCTCACCAACGTGACGTCGGGACCCATGACGTCGCTGATGACGCGAGCGAGGTACGGGTAGTGGGTGCAGCCCAGCAGCAGGCTGTCGACCCCTGCGTCCTTCACCGGTGCGAGCAGCCGTTGGGCGAGGATCTCGATCTCGTCGCCGCTGGTCTGGCCGCGCTCGACGAACTCGACGAAGCCCGGGCACGCCGCGGACGTGAGGTGGACGTCGGGGTTGGCGGCTGCAACGGCCCGGTCGTAGGCGCCGGAGCCGATCGTGCCGACCGTTCCGATCACCCCGGCGCGGCCGCTGCGGGTGGCGCGCACGAGCGCGTTCGCGCCGGGCTCGACGACGTCGATCACGGGGACCGGCAGCTCCTCCTTGAGATCGTCGATCGCCGCAGCCGAGGCGGTGTTGCAGGCGACGACGATCGCCTTCACGTCGAAGTCCTTCACGAGGCTCCAGGCGAGCTGGCGGGCGAACTCGCGAACCTCGGACTGGGGACGCGATCCGTACGGGTACCGGCCGGTGTCGCCGATGTAGACGAGGTGCTCGTGGGGCAGCAGGTCGATGACGGCACGGGCGACGGTGAGCCCGCCGAAGCCGCTGTCGAACATCCCGATCGGCCGATCCATCCCGACCAGGCTAACGGTTGCCCCTGGCACCGGACCGCCAGCCCCTACGCTGCGTCTTCCGCCCATGTTGCTCGCCACCCTGCTCGCGCTCACCGCCGCCGTCATGCACGCCGGGTGGAACTTCGTCGCCAAGCGCGCCGACGGCGACCGCTACACGGTGCTGTCCGCCCAGTTCCTGATGTCCGGCCTGATCGCGCTGCCGTGCATGATCGGGTACCAGCTGCTGTGGGGGCTGCCGTGGCAGGGGTACGTGTGGGGGTTCGCCAGCGGGTGCGTGCACCTGCCGTACGTGTGGCTGCTCGCCCGCGCGGTACCAGCACGGCGACTTCTCCGTGAGCTACCCGGTGGCCCGCGGCGGTGGCGCCGCGCTGAGCCGCGATCGGTGGCGTCGTCTTCCTCGGCGACCACCTGTCCGGGTTGGAGATGCTCGGGATCGCGATCGTCGTCGCCGGGCTGATGCTCCTCGCCTATGGGGCGACCGGCCCCAACCTGGCGAGGGCCCTGGCCGTGGCGTGCACGATCGGGACGTACACGCTGATCGACGCCAAGGGCGCCCGCGTCACCGCGAGCGTCGCCTACATCTTCGTGACGACCGTCGCCACGGCGTTGACGAACGGCACGTTCACCCTCGTCACCGGCCGCCTCCCCGCGCTGCGATCGATGCTGCGCACCAACGGCCGCCGGGCGGCGATGACCGGGCTGGCGTCGCTGGTGACCTACGGGCTCGTGCTCGTGGCCGTGCAGCACGCCCCGGTCGGCTACGTCACCTCGCTGCGTGAGTCGAGCGTGGTCCTGGCCGCGCTGGCCGGGTGGAAGCTCCTCGGCGAGGGCGACCACCGCCGGCGCCTCACCGCGGCCCTCGTCGTCTTCACCGGCCTGCTGGTGCTCGTGCTCGGCCACTGAGGCGATCGGCTTCTGGTCAGCGATCTCCCCACCCACGCGTCTGGTCCGGATCGTTCCCGGACACCGGGAACGATCCGGACCAGAACGGCGTGGATTCGACTCGGCTCAGGCCCGGCAGAGGGCACTCAGAAGTAGATGATCGACTCGGCCTTGGCCTCGGCGGCGTCGAGGTCGTCGGTGTAGGCACCGGTGCTGAGGTACTTCCAGCCACCGTCGCAGACGATGAACACGATGGTGCCGCTCTCGATCTCGGACGCGACCTTGACCGCGCCGGCCAACGCCGCGCCCGAGGAGATGCCGGCGAAGATCCCTTCGCGCACGAGGGCACGGGTCCACTCCAGGCTCTCCCGGGGCCGCACGACGCGCTTGCGGTCGAGCAGGTCGAACCCGTACCAGCGATCGAACAGCGGCGGGATGTAACCCTCGTCGAGGTTGCGCAGGCCTTCGACCTTCTCGCCCAGCGGGGGCTCGATGGCGATCACCTTGATGTCGGGATTCTGTTCCTTCAGGAACCGACCCGTGCCCATGAGCGTGCCACTGGTGCCGAGACCGGCGACGAAGTGGGTGATCTCCGGGCAGTCCCGCCAGATCTCCGGGCCGGTGCCCTCGTAGTGCGCCAGCGGGTTGTTGTCGTTGCCGTACTGGTAGAGGAAGCACCACTCGGGGTGCTCGGCGGCCAGCGCCTGGGCTCGCTTGACGGCGCCGTTGCTGCCCTCCTCGCCCGGGGTGAGGATGAGCTCGGCACCGAACACCTCGAGCATCTGGCGGCGCTCGATCGACACGCTGGTGGGCATCAGGATCTTGATCGGATGGCCCTTCATCTGCGCGATGGCGGCGAGAGCGATGCCGGTGTTGCCCGACGACGGCTCGATGAGCGTCTGCCCGGGCTGGAGGATCCCGTCCTTCTCCGCCTGCTCGATCATCTGCTTGGCGATGCGATCCTTCACCGACCCGAACGGGTTCTGGCTCTCCAGCTTGGCGACGATGCGCACGTCGGGGTTCGGCGAGAGGCGGCTGACGTCGACCATCGGGGTGTTGCCGATGAGATCGAGAACGCTCTGGTTGACCACGTGACACACCTCCTGGACCGGGACCGTCGCAACCCGTCACCCTGGGCGAGTATTCCGATCAGTTCGGTCGAGATTCTACTCGGCGGATCAGAGGATGCCGATGGGCGTGTCGCGAATGGTGCCGTCGACGATCCGATAGGAGCGTGCTTCGGGGGCGTCGCGCTTGAGGCTGACGATCACGTAGTGCCACTCCGGGTCCGGCGCCTGGGCGACGTCGGTGGGGCTGGGATAGGGCTCGCTGTGGGTGTGGCTGTGGAACACCCCGATGACCGCCAGCCCGTCGTCGTCGGCCTGACGCTCCGCTCTCAGGAGCTCGCGAGGCGGGATCGTGTAGACCCGGGCCGACGCGGCCTCGTTGGTGCAGGGCACGAATCGGTGGACCTTGGAGCCGCTCCCCACCAGCAGTCCGCACGCCTCGAGCGGGTAGCCGGCGTAGGCGTGGGCGATCATCTCGGCGTAGGCCTGCGCGGGAAATACCAGCTCCATCGGTCGGCAAGGGTACCGCTACCCTTTGCACTCCCATGGCCCCGAACCGCGACAAAGGCAACAGCGACGGCAGGAAGCTCATCGCGAGCAACCGTCGCGCTGCGCCACGAGTACGCGATCCTCGACACGCTCGAAGCGGGCATCGTCCTGTCGGGCAGCGAGGTCAAGGCGCTGCGCGAGGGTCACGCCCAGATCGCCGACGCGTTCGCGCGGGTGATCCGCGGGCAGGTGTGGCTCGACGGCATGCACGTGCCGCCGTACCAGTTCGCTCACGGCATCGGCGCCCATGACCCCAACCGTGCCCGCAAGCTGTTGCTCCACTCCCGTGAGATCACCAAGCTCGACCACCAGATCGCCACCGAGCACCTCGCGCTCATCCCCCTGTCGTTGTACTTCAAGGACGGCCGGGTGAAGGTGGAGCTGGCCCTCGCCCGTGGCCGGCGCAAGGAGGACAAGCGCCAGGCGATGGCCGAGCGTGACTCGAAGCTGGAGATGGCCCGAGCCGTCGGGCGGGCCCGCAAGGGCATGGACCATTGAGCCGCCTGGCGCTCGTGCGCTCGCCGAGCCCGCGTCTCGCCGAGGGTCTCCTCACCCACCTCGAACGAATCCCCGTCGACGTCGATCTCGCGGTTCGGCAGTGGCACGGCTACGTCGACGCGCTGCGCGGCGAAGGGTGGACCACGGTCGACGTCGACCCTGCGCCGGACTGCCCGGACAGCGCGTTCGTGGAGGACACGATGGTGGTGTTCGGCGATCAGGCGGTCATCGCCCGCCCCGGCGCCGACGAGCGCAAGCCCGAGATCACCGCGGCCGCCGCGGCCGTGCGCGCCCTGGGCTTGCGCACCACTGTCATCGAGGCGCCGGGCACGCTCGACGGCGGTGATGTCCTGAAGGTCGGTTCCACCGTGTACGTCGGCCTCGGCGGTCGCACCAATCGCGAGGGCATCGCGCAACTCGCCGCGGCACTCGAGCCGGCGGGGGCGACGGTGGTGACGATTCCGGTCACGAAGGTGCTCCACCTCAAGTCGGCCGTGACCGCACTGCCCGACGGCACGATCATCGGATGGCCGCCGGCAGTGGACGACCCGTCGCTGTTCCCGAGCTTCCTGGCGATGCCCGAGGAATCCGGGGCGCACGTCGTCGTCCTCGACGACACGACGCTGCTCATCAGCAGCGACTGCCCGCGGAGTGCGGCGCTCCTGCGGGCACGTGGCTACCGGCTGGTCACGGTCGACATCAGCGAGTTCATCAAGCTCGAAGGCTGCGTCACGTGTCTCAGCGTCCGCCTGCGCGACGCGCCGGGGCGGTAGCCGCGCGCCACGCCTCGCCGTAGGCCGCAGCCAACGTGTCGACGGTGTCGTGGGCGTTGAGCCCGCTCGGGTTCGGGAGCACCCACAGCTGGGCTCCGCCGAGCGACTCGTCCTGCTTGCCGGCAGTGGCCTTCGGACGGGAGAACGCCTGCCGATACGCGGTGAGCCCGAGCACGGCGACGACCCGCGGCCCGAGTTGGCGGACCTTCGCCTCGAGTGCCACTCCCCCGGCACGCAGCTCTGCGATGGTGAGCTCGTCGGCCCGGGCGCTCGCGGTCGGCACGACGTTGGTGATGCCGATGCCGAGATCGAGCACCATGGCTCGATCCGTCGGCGACATGCCGTCGCTCGCGTCCACCAGCGTCGGCGTGATGCCCGCTCGGTGCAGCGCCGGCCAGAAGCGGTTGCCGCGCCGGGCGAAGTGGGCGTTGACGGCCGCGGTCCACAGGCCGGGGTTGATCCCGACGAAGAGGATCCGGACGCGCTCGTCGACGAGGTCGTCGACGGGCGCGCCGTGGAACGCTTCGAGTTCGGCGCGAGTGAACCGCGCCATCAGTCGGCAGCGTTCAGCCGACGATCTCGGACACCTGCATCACCGGAGCGATGTTGGTGTAGTTGGCCACGTCGGCCATCACGTCGCCCATCTTCGGGTTCCCGAACGCGGCCTGCATGGCGTCCATGCTCTCGAAGTAGAACGCGACGCTGGCAGCGTTCGGGCCGTCGAGTCCCTTCTCGATCTCGGTCTTCACCGGGCTGAAGGTGGTGTTGCACAGCGGCACGTGGCTGGTCGCGTAGTAGTCGTGGTCGAAGGTGGTGCCTTCGCCATTCGGGTAGGACACGGTGAGCTTGATCATGAACGGGAAGGGTAGGGCGCAGGCTCACCCGTCATCGACTCGTAGAGCCGGTCGATGATCGGCCGGGTGACGAGGGTGTAGGTGTCGGCGATCGCCGTCTCGCGGTGGGCCTTCTGCGCCTCGAGTCGGTCGGGGTCGAAGACGACGGCCATGAATGCGGCCTTGCTCGGGAAGACGTTGAACCGGATCTGGTCCCACTCCCGACCGTCGCCGAGGATCGTGCCCTCGACCTCGGTCCAGCCGGCGATGCGGACGCCGTTGGGCACTGCGATCTTGCCGGCGTGATCGCTGTACGTGGCCATCTCCTGCTTGCTCTCCGCGTCCTTGAACTTGATGACGTGGATGACCACGACGTAGCCGTCGTCGTCGGTCGTCGGGTGCGGCACTGCCTCCCATCCGGGCGCGTCGGCGGGCAGTTCCGGCACCGGCATCGGGAGGCACCCGGCGACGATGGTGGTGGCCATGCCCGCCTCCTTGTGATGGTGCAGCTCCTGGAAGTCGGGACGGGACTGCATCTCGATGAACGCGCGCCGCGTCGGGTACTTGACGATGCCGACCCGATCCCAGCGTGGTGTGTCCTGGAGGAACTGGTGCTCGACGTCGGCCATGAACACCGGCTCGGCTCCGATCGCCTTGAGCGGGCCGAGTGGCGTGTAGCGGTCGTCGGCCTCGCGTCCGCTGATGTCGCTCTCGCGGCCATCGGCGTAGTCCGCCTTCTCGCGATAGCTCATCAGGTTGACCATCCAGATCGGCCCGTCGTCCTCGGGCGCCGTGGTCGCCAGCTTCATCGCGTAGTCGCGGTTGATCTGCCCGTACCGGACCTGTTGCCCCTGGTTCGCCATCGCTGTCCCCTCGCAAAGAATTGGCAGTCAGTATGACATAGGTTGGCGGCCGTAGAGGACGGCAACAGCCGCTACACCGAGGCCAGCGCCTCCCATGCTTCCTGCGAGTAGGCCTCCTCGGGCAGGACCCACGCACCCAAGAACGCGGTGGCGACGGGCGAGGCCAGCGGGTTCTGGGCGAACAGGGCACGGAGGCGACGGCGCCGCTCGATCGCCTCGGGCCCGAACCCGTTGACGACGTAGCTGCCGTTGCTGGCGAAGCGCAGCCGCCGCATGCGCTCCTTGCGCTCCTCGCGGTACGGCGTGAACGCATCGGCGGACCAGTCGGAGTCGGACGTCATCACGTCGGCGATCATGTGGACGTCGCGGAAGGCGACCGACATCCCCTGCCCGATGATCGGATCGCTCCATCCCGCCGCGTCGCCGATGAGCACCACTCCGTCGTGGGCCACGTCGTCGGTCCAGGTGTCGGTCATGGGGTAGCCGGCCAGCGGTCCCGCCGGCGTGCCGTCGGCGATCGCGCCCGGCACCGGAAGCGCCGACATCCGGAAGGACTCCAGGAACCTTCGCTCCCGATCCGGACCGGAGAAACGATGGGTGTCGTTGGCATCCCAAGCCCCGTACACGCGGACGCGGCCCTCCGCCTGGGGAAAGATCAGGAAGTTGAAGTCGCCCTCCACGCCGACGGTCTGCTGGTCGGACGGCCAGTCGACGACGTCGTCGACCAACAAGCCGGCCATGATGACCTGCGCCGGGGTGCCGTCGAGTTCGACGCCGAGCGCCTTGCGCGTGGAGGACTCGCGACCCGTCGGCGGCGACCACGAGCCTGCAGCGCGCCGTTCGCGTCTCGCCGCCGAGCTCGTAGGACACGGCCGGTGCCGCCCCACTCACCACCTGCACCGACCCCACACCGCGGCGGACTGTCGCACCCTGTCGTCCGGCGTGGGCGAGAAGTGTCTCCTGGAACTGTGGGTGGCCGATGGCCATGCACCCGCCACCGGGGATCATCGCGGCGATGTCGAGCACCACCTGTTCGGCCTCGTCGGGTGTCGTGCATTCGTCGTAGCCGACGTGGCGGGTGATGAGGTTCGCCTTCTCCACCGAGTCGGCCACGCCGCGCAGACCGAGCGCCTCCAGCTCGAGGATGCCCCACGGAGCCAGCCATTCACCGCGGACGCGATCGCGGAACACGGTCTCGCGCTCGAGCACGAGCACCTCGAGACCGGCGCGAGCGAGGACCGAAGCTGCGGCCGAGCCGGCCAGTCCCCCACCGACGATGACCACATCGAACTGTTCGTCCGTCATCTCAACCCCCCGGTCGTCCCCGGAAGTATGACACCGGCGTCCGGGCGGCCCGGACCGACGCTGCTGGTACCCTGACCCCGCTCACTCACGCAAGGGGCTGACAGGTTTCGACGTCAGAGTTCCTGTTCGAGCGTGCGACCCGAGTTGCTCAGACTCGCTAAACGGGGCAACAACAAGAATTGCCAACGAGCAGTTCGCTCTCGCCGCCTAATTCTTAGGTGAGTGAAGAGACATCGTGACCAGAAATGGCGCACGGGGCCGATCCACCGCAGCCCGGCAACAGAAGCGGGGGATGACAGCCGGAAAGACGGCTGGCGTCGGGAAAGACCGATGACGATTCGGAAAGACGATTCGTGGGCCACCGGGTGACCGATGGCCAACCGACCCGCCGGTCCCTCTGCGTCAGAGGGTGAGTCGGGAATGGTCGTAGCACGAGCGTTCAGCACCTGATGGACGGGGGTTCGATTCCCCCCAGCTCCACGATTGTGATGTCGCGAGACATCCCGGACAGTCCGATCCCCCATCAGGGTTCGGACTGCTTCGTTTTTGCGAGATCCTTTGGGTCCGCACTCCACCTCCTGACCGCAAGCCGCGAGGATGGCGTCGAGACCGTGATGGAACAGCGTGGTGCGATCCGTGTCGGGGTGTTTGGCGCCGATCGATCGCAGATATTCGTAGCGTCGAGGTGTCTGTTTCCACGTGGGTCCTTCGGGCGCGTTGGCGAGCACGAGATGACCGATGACGTAGCGGAGCAGGATCCCCTTCGCCTGCACGGCGTCTGTTGGGGCGTCCGGTGCCGAGGAGATGCCGAGGTTGTGTCGTGGGTTGGAGAACGGCCGGCTGCCGGGCCTGGGTGGTGATGATCCACACGGCCAGGTTGGGGTGTCGGGTCAGCTCGTCGACGGTGTCGACGAGCAGGGCGCGGATGCGTGTCTCCCACGTCGCAATCGGTGCGGGAGCGGGTAACGAGCTTGGCGGTTTGTCGTTCTATGAGTGCGGTGAGGAGCTGGTCGCGGCCGGTGAGTGGTAGTAGAGGGCGGTGGCGGTGACGCCGGGTTGTCTGCGAGTGCGCGCATGGTGAGGCCGTCGAGGCCCTGGTGGTCGATGATCTCGAGGGCGGCGTCGTGGATGCGTGGTTTGGTGAGCGTGGTCGCCATGGTGGTCTGCTGGCCATCTTTGCCGATCGAGGCTCAGTACTGGACGTTCTGGGTGCGGGCGCCGTCGACGAGGAGGTTCGTGCCGCTGATGAAGCCGCTCGCGGGCTGGCGAGGAAGGCGACGGCGTCGGCGACTTCGGTCGGGTGTGCCCATGCGTCGCATCGGGTTGCGGTTGAGTGCCTCTCGGTAGCGATCGTGCGTGTTGTTTGACGAGGTCCCAGACGCCGCCTTCGAAGTCGATCTGGCCGGGGGACACGTCGTTCGCCCGGATCGCCGGTGCGAGCTCGCGAGCAATCGACTTGACGTTCGGCGATGACGGCGGCCTTGCGCTGTTGTAGGCGCGTCGGGGCCGCGCTTCGATCGCCGAGACGGTACCGCCGGCGACGATGGCTCCGGCCCCGAGGCGGTTGAGGTGCGGGATCGCGGCCTCGCAGCCGGCGACCGTGCCGAGGATGTCGACTTCGACCCCGCGCCGCCACGAGCCTTCGTCGTTGCCACCGCCGAAGGCTCCGGACGCGTTCATGACGAACACGTCCAGCCCCGCCAACTGTTCGGCGGACTCGTCCACGAACCTCCGCGCTCGTCGTGATCGGATGCGTCGACCGCGCTGCCGACGACGAGCGTGCCGGCGACGTTCAGTTCGGTCACGGTCGAAGCCGACCTGCTCGTCGTTGCGGGCGCACTTACGCGACCGCGCATCCCTCGGCGACGAGGCGTTCGACGATCGCTCGGCCGATTCCTCGCGTACCGCCCACGACGACCGCTCGACAGCCGACAAGTTCCAAGTCCATGACGTTCCTTCCCAAAGGGTTCTCACCGCAGTGTCATATTTTAACACTTGTTAGACAACAACTCTAACAGGCGTTCGAGTACGACGCCATGGCTGATCTCTCGTTCCCGGGCATGTTCATCGGGCCCTGCCTGTTTCGTCACCGTTCACCGTCGATGAGATCGACTTCGTGCACGGCTTTTCCTCGGATGCTCGTTGCCCGCCGGGGACGGCAGTCGGATCTTCGACTCCGTTCTTGGGCACCACCTCATCGCCGACTCGTAGAGTCCTCGGTCGTCCTTGGTCATGCGGCCGGGTTGTCGGTCATCGCCGTTCGCCACGTCGGCGCCGCACTTCCTCGACCGGTGTGGGACCGCGTGTGGGCCACGCTCCAGGACCGCGAGGTATCGTTCTCTGGGCCGAGTATCGCCAAGCTGGCGCGCCCGCCGACGAAGCCATTGTGCCCGTGGCTCGACCCGTTCGGCACGTCGTCGAGTTCAGGGCCTCTCCGACCGTCCGCACTGTTCGCTGCCGCTGAATCGGTTACGCCCACGCATCGCGTTCCCTCCACGATGATCGCCGCCGTGGTCATCGGAGCCGGCGGTTTCCAAGCAGTGGTCGAAGACCCCCGACGTCAAGGGTCGATCAATCGCAGACCTATCCAGGTCACTGGCGGCCATGCCGTCACCAGAAATTGCTTGACCAGGTCGATCACCATTGACCGGTCGAGCACACACCCGCTACGGAACACACCACCCGGACTCACCTGACGGCCGAACGCGCTCAGTGAACGGCGACCGACTCGGGGATGGGCCCCGTTCAGCTCGATCGGGAGCGCACGGCCTCGAGGTGTTCGAGCAGGAATCGTTCGTTGGCGCCGATGCGGATCACATCGACGGCGCCCGCGTCGATGTTGCGCTGGACGTCGACGGCGGCGGCGAAGTCCTCCTCGGGGATCGTCGACGTTGACCCGCTCCCAGTTGCGGTCCCAGAGCTCGGTCTCGTCCGGCGCGGTCGGCGGGGACGAGCATCGTCAGCCGGGCCGTGGACCGAGTGGCATCGCGCGGGTCCGGGTCGCAGCGAGAACAGCTCGACATGGCCGGCCTGCCACTGCACCACCGTGCCGGGAACGAGCACGATCGCACCGGTCAGATGTGCGAGGACCTGCCAGTCGTCACGTGGCGTCTCGGTGAGTTGGGTGACGAGCCGGTTCTTCGGGAGCCACCCGACGAAGTGGTCCCCGACCCGGCCGTGGCCATCAGGTTGGCGGGGAAGTACGGGGCGATCGAACGGCGATGGAGGTACTTGAGGTGGTAGATCTCCAAGAAGCCGTCGGTGAGGAGCTTCCAGTTGCAGTCGAGGTCGTACTCGGTGACGGCGTGATGGACCATCTCGCCGAGACCGAGCTCGCCGAGCAGCTCGTCGATCTCGTCACCGAGCCAGTCGGCGACCGACTCGGCCGGTGCGTCGGCATCGGGCGTGACCCACACGATGCCGTGGCGTTCCTCGCACGCCAGGCGGCGTAGACCCTCGGTGCAGGGCTGGGTCGAGTAGAGGCCCGGCGTCGGTCACGTTGCGAAGCGAGCCGTCGAGCTCGTAGGACCAGGAGTGGAAGCCACACGGAAGATCCGGGCCGAGCCCGACGCTCGCGTCTCGACCGTCGCGCCACGGTGCGCACAGACGTTGCGCATCGCGTGGACGTGCCCATCGTGTGCCCGGCTGATGATCACCGGCACCCCGGCGAGTACCGCGGTGACGAAATCGCCCGGCGCCGCGAGCTCGCTCGAGGCGACGGCGGCGACGGGGCTCGCAGCGATCGCCGCCATCTCCTCGCGGTGTACGCCGGCATCGCGATAGACGGAGGGATCGAGTGCGGTGAAGCTGCCCGTGGCCGCCACGGGACCGGCTCGATGAATCGCCGGAAGTCGTCACCGATCGCGAGCTCCATCTCTCGTTGCATGCCGGTCTATTCTTCGACCCATGGTCGAAACTGTCAAGGCCGCCGGGCGGTCGGATCGGTCGACGCGTGCGGAGACACGGCGCGAGCAACGGCGGGCGCTGATCATCTCCGCGACCGAGGACGAGTTGCGCGAGTCCGGGGTCGCGCGGACCACGCTCGCCGGCGTCGGCGAGCGAGTCGGACTGTCGAAGGGCGCCCTCTACTACTACGTCGACGGCCGGGACGCGCTGCTCGCCCTCGTGCTGGAGGACGCGTTGCAAGCCATCCGGGCCGAGGCCGCCCGTCTCGCCGGACCAGATGCGACCCCACTCGACGAGCTCACCGCCTTCGGTCGGGCTCACGTGCACTGTGCGATCGAGCGACCCGCTGGACCGTTGATCCTCACGAACGTCGACCTTCTCGCCGCCCACGACCGCACCGCCGAGCTCCTGCGTGAACACGAGGCGGCGGCGCGGGCGATCATCCGCCGCGCCGTCGACGCCGGCCAACTCCGCGACGTCCACGCCGTCATCGCCTCGACCGCCTTCTTCGGTGCGCTCAACGCGCTCTGTCGCACCTACGACCCCGGTGGCGACATGAGCCTCGACGAGATGATCGAGGCCACACTCGACCTGCTGCTGACGGGACTGGCCGCGTCGGGTCGCTCGCCTCGTCGGTGAGTCGACGAGATCAGATCCTCGGCGATCAGATGGCGATGGCCCCGAGCACGCTCAGCCTCCCCGCCCGGCGAGAGGGCAGCCAGGCCGCGGCGACCACGGTCCGGGTCGCCAGGGGTGGTCGGAAAGGTCCGGTCCCACGGCACCGAACAGGTTCTCCAAACGCCCCGAACTTCTCCATCGAACGGCCATCGAGCCAGCGATCGAACGAGGTCGCTCACTGCGGCTTCGTCACATCGACGTAGGACGATCAGCCAGATGCCGGGCGACCCTCGGCGACCGGGCCACTACGGTCGAAGCCATGACCCGATCGATGCCCTGCTCATCCGGCGCCATGAACGCGAAGACCGGCGGCCCACTCCGCGGGCCCACGGGCACGCCCGTGGAAGTGTCGCCGGACCTGAGGAGGGCCCGTCCATGTCGATAGTCGAAGTCAGTCAGCTCACCAAGAGCTACGACGACAAGGTCGTCGTCGACGGCGTCTCGTTCGCCGTGGAAGAGGGGGAGATCTTCGCGATCCTCGGCCCGAACGGGGCGGGCAAGTCCACGACCGTCGAGTCGATCGCAGGATTGCGGACCCCGGACTCGGGCCACATCGAGGTGTTCGGGTTCGACCCGCTCCGCGACAGGGCCCAGGTGCGTGAACTGCTCGGAGTCCAGCTGCAGGAGAGCAGATTCCAGGATCGCGTGAAGGTGCGCGAGGTGGTGGAGACCTTCGCCGCGCTGTACCCGGATCCCGTCGACGTCTCGGAACTGCATCGAGCGCCTCGGTCTCGCCGACAAGGCCGGAACGCGGTACGCCCAGCTCTCCGGAGGTCAGCAGCAGCGTCTGTCGATCGCCGTCGCGCTCGTCGGACGACCCCGCGCGGTGATCCTCGACGAACTGACCACGGGCCTCGACCCGCAGGCTCGACGCGAGACCTGGGGGCTGGTCGAGGAGCTCCGCGACGGCGGCACGACGGTGGTGCTCGTCACGCACTTCATGGAGGAAGCCGAGCGGCTGGCCGACCGATTGGCGTTGATCGACCAGGGGCGGCTCGTCGCCCTCGACACGCCGCAGGGGCTGATCGACAGCGTCGGACTCGAGCAACGCATCCGGTTCACCACCTCCGCAGCACATCGACGACGAGTGGCTGACGAGCCTCCCCGAGGTCACCGACGTCTCCCGCACCAGCGGCGAGATCGTGGTCACCGGCAACGAGCGACTGCAGTTCTCGGTCGTTTCGCTGTTGGCCAGCCGAGGGATCGTCCCCTGATCGATTCCAGGTCGATCAGACCACGCTCGACGACGCGTTCGTCGCCATCACCGGCCGACGGCCTGGCGACCGCGGACGAGGAGGAGGCGTGATGTCTGCGTTCGTCCGCACTGACACAGAACCCAGTTCAAGGTCTTTCTCCGAGAGCCACTGGCGGTCTTCTTCGGACTGGTGTTCCCGGCCGTTCTGCTCGTGGTCATCGGCGTGGCGTATCCCGGCGCGACCGATCCGGACCCCTGTATTCGACGGGAGGAGTCTCGTCGAGGTGTACGCGCCGACGACGATCGTCCTGGGGCTGGCGACGATGGCCGTCTTCCTGCTTCCCGTGGCGCTGGGAGGAGACCGCGAGCGCGGGATCCTTCGCCGTCTGTCGACGACACCGGCTCATCCCCGAGACGCTCGTGGCCGCGCACCTCGCCGTGCAGTTGGCGGTGGTCACCGTGGCCACGGTCGCCGCCGTGCTGGTCGGGACGCTCGCGTTCCCACTCCGCTTCCCGAGAGCCCGGGTTGGTTCATCGTCTCGTTCGCGTTGGGCGCCTGCTCGCTGCTCGCCGTCGGGTTGCTGATCGGATCGATGGCGCCGACGGCGAACACCGGGCAGGGCATCGGCATGCTCCTGTACTTCCCGCTGCTGTTCTTCGCCGGTGTGTACATCCCCCTCGAGGTGATGCCCGACGGGATCCGAACGATCAGCAGCTACACGCCGGCCGGCGCCGCAGTCCAAGCGCTCTCGGACAGCTGGACCGGCAACACCCCCCAGACCTCCAGCCTCCTGGTCATGCTGGTGTACGCGGCCGTCGCCGGCGCGCTTGCCGTCCGGCTCTTCCGCTGGCAATGACGACAGTCCGACGGTTGGAACGTCTCGGCGCGCGTTGGGTGCTCGACGTGCGAGGCGGCCGTCGGACCGAATGTCTCACACCGCGGAGGATCTCCTCCACTCACCCGCGGTAGCTTTCGGCAGGCACCTCGACCTGGTCGTCGTGAATGTCGAGCGGCTCGCAGCCGACCTCGCCGACGACCTCCCATGGCTCGACAGCTGAAGTCGCGCCCACGTTCTGGAGCCGGACTACTGGTTCTCGATCGACTGGAGCAATCGGATCGAGGCGTCGGCGATCTCACGCTGCGCTTCCTCCCGGCTGACCCCCGGCGTCCCGTCGCCGCGTTGCAGGCCGTAGTCGCCGAAGAACGAGTGGATCGCGCCCTCGATCGCCACGAACTCGGTCGCCGGCGGGAGGTCGGACATCCGGTCCTCGATGTCGGCCGGCTCGGCGACCCCGTCGGCGGTGCCGAACACCGACATCACGCTCAGCTCCGACCGATCGGACATGTCGATGACGGGGTACGCGGCGTAGAGCAAGAGGCCGGCCAGTTCGTCGCGTTCCTGTTCCGCGTAGCGCGATGCCATCGCCCCGCCGAGGGAGTGCCCGGCGACGACCCACTCGTCGATGGCATCGTCCGGATCGCCGATCACGGCATCGGCTGCGTTCGAGTCGAGGATGGCGAGGTTGTAGGGCTGTTTGAAGATGACGACCTCGAATCCGGCTTCGGCGAGCGGACGCAGGACGTGGGCGTAGGCCTGCGGGTCGACCTTCGCGCCGGGGTAGAACGCGAGCCCGACCGACCGGGGGTCGGCGTCGGGCACGAGACGGATCGTCGACCTCGAGACGTCCACGGTGACGCCGCCGCCGTCGTGGAGCGCGTCGAGTGCGATCTGTTCGGCCGACAACGGGCGCACGAACACGAGCAGCCCGATCAGCACCGCCCCGCCGAGCAGCACTCCACCACGAGCGAGCCAGATGCGCACCCGCGACCGCCGTGGGGGCGGGCCGACGAGGACCGACCAAGCGATCAGCCCGACGGCCAGCGCGAGCGCGAGGAGCAGGGTGATGAGGTACGCCGGGCTGGACCCCACGATCCCGACCCACGACGTCGCACAGGCCCAGCCGACGACCACCACCGTGGCGACGCCCACGCCGAGCGGCCACCACCGCGGCCGCCGACCACCTCGCTCCGGATGCATCGTGGGGCACCGGCTCGCCGTGCTCGTGCTCGTGCTCGTCGAGGTCGAAGGAGCCGATGTCGGGTCGATCGTCCGTCACAGTGCGAGTTTCCCATGGGAGCCCCCTTCTACGCCTCGACCAGGGGTTGCCACGACCCACCGTCTCGGGCAGAATGAATGATCGTTCGGTCATTAATTCGGCCGATCGGTCGACTCCAGAGAGGTGTTCCGCCATGTCCTTCACGCTCGACAACATCCCTGATCTCGACGGAGGCGTCGCAGTCGTCACCGGTGCCAATGGCGGGCTCGGTCTGGCGACCGCTCGCGCTGGCCGGTGCCCGCGCGCCATGTGGTGATGGCTGCACGCGATCTGGACAAGGCGACGGCTGCGAAGGCGAACATCGTGACCGTGCATCCGGGCGCCTCGCTCGAGATCGTCGAGTTGGATCTCGACTCGCTGGATTCCGTCGCTGTTGCTGCCGAGCAGATCCGGTCCGCACACGAACACGTCGACATCCTCGTCAACAACGCCGGCTTGATGGCGATGCCGGAACAGACGACCGCAGATGGCTTCGAGATGCAGTTCGGCGTCAACCACCTCGGCCACTGGGCCTTGACCGCACACCTGATGCCTGCCCTGCTGCGAGCCAATGCTGCACGCATCGTGTCGGTCACCAGCACGGCCCACCACCTGGGTCGAGCCGTGGACCCCGCCAACCCCAACCTGCGCGGGCGTTATCGCCCATGGCGGCCTACGGCCAATCGAAGCTCGCCAACTACCACTTTGCGATCGGGTTGCAGCGCGAGTTCGCGGCGCATCGCCTCCCCCCGCCAGCGAGCCTGCTCGCCCACCCAGGGCTGTCACACACGGACCTGCAGGCGCGCACCGTCGTGGAAGGTGGTGCCGGGTTGACTGCGACCGTCGTGCACTTCCTTGTCGGCCAAGACGGGCATGACCAGCCGAGAAGGGCGCGTTGCCACAGATCCGGGCCGCCACCGATCCTCACGCGAAGGTGGGGAGTTCTACGCGCCCCGCTTCGTCAACTCCGGCGCAGCCGTGCGTCGACCGATCCTGCGCCGCGTGGGTCTGACGAAAGCGATCGAGACCCTGTGGACCGTGTCCGAAGCGCGAGACAGGCCTCGCGATGAACATGTGACCGGCCGACCTGAGCTCCCCGTCCTCGCATTGCCATCGAACTCGACCATCGACTGCACCGCCGCGCTCCGACAGGCGTTGCGCACGCTGGTGGCCCGACACGGCTTGCACGGTGCCTCGATGAGCGCGATCGCCAAGGAGGCCGGGGTCGCACAGGGCACCGCCTACGTGCACTACGAATCGAAGGAACAACTGTTGGTGGCGGCCTATCTCGAGCTCAAGCGGGAGATGGGCACCAGCGGCGTGCGCCGATCTCGATCCCGCAGCATCGCCGCATGATCGCTTCATCCAACTCTGGCTCGGGATCCACCGGTTCCTCGCCGAGGAGCCCGAGCGGGCTCAGTTCATGTTGCAGCTCGAGAGTTCTCCCTACGCACGCGTGGCACATGAGCTGGGAATGGCCGTGCCCGACGATCCGATCATGGCCGAAGCGGCGGCACTCGCTGCCGCAGACGTCCTCGCGCCGCTCGATCTCGACGCGCTCTACGACCTCGCCTACTGGCCCGCGATTCGACGCGCCGCGACACACGGCATGATCGACGAGCAGGCGGCGCGCGCCGTCGCCGAAGCATGCTGGCGGGCGATCACGACCGGCTGACACCCGATATGACAAGTGAACTTTACAGTTGGACAAGGACGCTGTACATTCGAAGGCATGTCACCGATCGATGCCCAGCCCAAGAGCACGAGCGACACCCGCAGAGAGCACGCCCGCGTGGACCGACGCCGCGCCGGCACTGGTGCTGCTCGTCGTCACCCAGGGCAGCCTGATCTGGCTCGACCCAGGTCGCCCGACGAACGCACTCGGCGTCGCGTGGGCCCTGTCGCCCCTCCTCGCGGTCGCATGGCTCGCCAGGAATCAGGTGCGAGCGCTGCGTCGGGCCGACGAACTGCAGCGAGTCGTCCAACTCGAGGCGATGGCGGTGGGCTTCGGCGTGATCGTGATCCTGCTGGCGGGCGCCGGAGTGTTGCACGGGGCGGAGATCGGGGACCTCGCTCAGCGGACCCAGGATCGCGCTCATCGCCGGCGTCGTGGCGTGGATCGCCGTACCTGGGGTACGGGCGAGGTGGCCGAGGTGAGGAACCGGTTGAGAGAGTTCCGGGCCATCCACAACTGGACGCAGGTGGATCTCGCCGACCGTCTCGACGTCTCACGACAGACCATCTACGCCATCGAGACGGGCCGTTACGACCCCAGCCTGCCGCTGGCGTTCAAGATCTCTGCGCTGTTCGACGAGCCCATCGAGTCGCTGTTCTTCCCCGCCCGCGATCAATCAGCAGCCACCGCACCCGCACGCTCCACCGAGAGGAGTCGAAATGTACGAGTACAAGATCCTCACCGATCGTGACGCCCGTTTCTCCGGCAGGTTCGACCTCACCGGCCTCGAATCGACGCTCAACGGCTATGCCGCTGACGGGTGGCGGGTCACGGAGGGCTTCACCGCGTCCAGCATCTGGAAGAGCTCCAAGGCCGAGATCGTCCTGATTCTCGAACGCGAGGTCGCTCGTTGACCTTCGATTCGTAAGTACTTAAGATGATCGGATGTCGCTCGCCGACCTTCCGCAGACCACGCCATACCTTCTCCATCGCCTGGTCCACGCACTGGATCGCGTTGCCGACACGCGCCTGCAGGCCACCATCGGCGTCTCGTACCGACGGTTCATGTTCCTGGCAGTACTCGCCCATCAGGACGCACCGACACAGCACGAGCTCGCGATCGCACAAGGCGTCAGCGACGCCGCCGTCAGCCTGATGACCGCCGAGCTCGAGAAGGCTGGCCTGGTCGAGGTCACACCGAGCCCTGTGCACGGCCGCAAACGGACGGTGACGCTCACCCGAGCGGGCGCTCGGGTCGTCGCCCGCGGCGACACCGAGCTGCGACAGGCATTCTCCGAGATCGTGGCGTCGAGCCGGATCGACGAGGACCGCCTCGCCGACGACCTCAACGATCTCTACGCCGCGATCCGGTCGCTCGAAGGACCGTCGCGGTGAGAGTCACCTCTCGCGACGGCACGCCGATCGAAGTCGTCGACGTCGGGCAGGGCCCACCCCTCGTGATCGTCCCCGGCGCGCTGACCGTCGCGGCGGACTACGGGGAGCTCGCTGCCCGCGTTGGCACCGACGTTCTCCGTCCACGTGATCGAGCGGCGGGGCCGTGGCGCCAGCGGGCCGCAAGGACCGGACTACAGCATCGACTCGGAGTGCGACGACGTCGCCGCCGTCGTCGCCGAGACCGGGGCGAGATACCTGTTCGGCCACAGCTACGGCGGGTTCGTCGTGCTGGAGGCAGCCCGCCGACTCGCCGGGCTCGACGGCATCGCGGTCTTCGACGCAGGAGTGTCCATCGCCGGCTCGTTGCCCATGGGGTGGGCGCAGCAGTACGAGGACGACCTTCGACACGGCCGACACCTCGCGGCGTTCGCACGATTCGTCCGAGCGACCGGTCCGGGTCGGGCCGATCGCACCCCGCAGTGGCTGATGTGCGCGATCTTGGCCTGCGTCGTTCGAGGAGAGGATCGAGCCAAGAAGTGGCGACTCCTCGAGAGCAATCTTCGCGAGCATCGCGAGATCGCTCGACGCGACAGCACCCAGACCAACTACGGGTCGATCTCTGCGCCGGCACTCCTCATGTACGGCGGTCGCAGCGGGAGCCGGATCGCGTCCGATGCTGCCGCACTCGAGATGGCCATTCCCCGGGCGGTCCTTCGCGAGTACCCGGATCTGGATCACTTCGCCCCGGACGAGAAGGACCCCGCGACGCGTCGCCGCAGAGATCATCGAGTTCTTCGGCCCGGGTCAGGGTTTGCATCCACCCTCGTTCGGGTAACCACCGACTACACAACCGAGAGACGCCTGGTTCGGGATGGACGACCGATTTGGTTGTCGCCCGTTCGGGCTCGACGCCTCCCGCACAATGGAGGAACGTCATGGCCACGCTCTCTCCCTCGACTCCCGCGCCCGCATGCGCCGCCGCCAAGCACTGTGATGCACGCGCTGGTCTACCACGGCCCGGGCAGAAGGCCTGGGAGACAGTTCCCAAGCCCGTGCTGCAGGATGCCACCGACGCGATCGTCCGGGTCGACGCCACCACGATCTGCGGATCCGACCTGCACATCCTCAAGGGTGACGTCCCGGCGGTGACCGACGGCCGCATCTTGGGCCACGAGGCGGTCGGTCACCGTCGAGGCGATCGGCGACGGCGTCAAGAGCGTCGGGTCGGCGACCGTGTCCTGGTGTCGTGCATCACGGCGTGCGGCCGCTGCAGGTTCTGCGCGAGGCCCGCTACGGCCAGTGCCTGGGCGGTGGTGGCTGGATCCTCGGCCACCTCATCGACGGCACCCAGGCCGAGTACGTGCGGGTGCCCTTCGCCGACACGTCCACCTACGCGATCCCGACGGCGCGTCGCCGACGAGGCGATCCTGATGCTGGCCGACATCCTGCCGACCGGCTACGAGGTCGGCGTGCTCAACGGCCGCGTACGACCCGGCGACGTGGTCGCCGTTGTCGGCGCCGGCCCGATCGGCCTCTCGGCGATCATCGCCGCCCGCCTGTTCAGCCCCAGCCACATCATCGCCATCGACCTCGCCGACAGCCGCCTCGACGCGGCGAAGCGGTTCGGCGCCGACGTCGTCGTCAACAACGGTCGCGAAGACCCGCTCGCCGTCGTGCATGGCGCTCACCGATGGGCTCGGCGCCGACGTGGCCATCGAAGCGGTCGGCATCCCGACCACCTTCGAGCTGGCCACCACGCTGATCCGCCCGGCGGACATCTGGCCAACATCGGGGTGCACGGCAAGCCGGCGACGCTGCACCTCGAGCAGCTGTGGATCCGCGACGTCACCATCACCACCGGGCTCGTCGACACCTACTCGACCCCGACCCTGCTGCGCCTCGCCACGGGCGGACAGCTCGACGCCGCCGGGTTCATCACCCACCACTTCACGATGGACCAGATGATCGAGGCCTACGACACCTTCGCCCGTGCCGCCGACACCGGCGCGCTGAAGGTCATCATCACGCCGAGCAACCCGTCGGCGTCGTGACGACTGCGGGGGCCGGCTGCGTGACGCAGCCGGTCCCTCGATCTCCGTGCAACGGTGTTCCCGTGGGTTTGGACCCACGAGCGCTCGGGTATCCCTCGCCCATCGAAGGAGCGTTTGCATGTCGAGAACACAGGTTCTGCCCACCAACCCAGTACGCCACCTGGCCAACGACCACCCCGGCGTCGTCAAGTTCGGTCGCGTGGGCTGGTTCGCCAAAGGCGTCGTCTATCTCGTCGCCGGCGTGCTTGCCATCGTGATCGCGGCGAAGGCATCGGGTTGGTCGAGCGCCGGCTCCGCTCGCAATTCCGAGGCGAGCCCGACCGGGCGCTCTCAAGACCGTCGCTCAGATGTCGGGCGGTGCGCTGCTCATGTGGGTGCTGGCGCTCGGCATGTTCGTCTACGCCGCATGGCGAGTGGTCACCGCGCTGCTGCCTGGCGGCACCGACGCCAAGGCGTGGGTCATGCGCGTCGGCTACATCGTGAGCGCCGTGATCTACACGACGTTCGGCTTCACCGCCATCAAGCTCGCCTCCAGCGCGAACGCGAACACCGACGGCAACAGCAAGGTCTCCACCATGACCGGCGACCTCATGGCGCACACCGGGCGGACGAGTCCTCATCGGGCTCGTCGGTGTGATCGTCATCGCCGCAGGCCTCTACCGCCTCAAGAAGGGCTTCGAGAAGGACGTGTCCGACGAACTCGATCTCTCGTCGATGTCGCCGCAGCACCGTCAGTTGGGTGAAGCGACTCGGCGCTGCCGGTGAAGTCGGACGCGGGCTCGGCATGGGCCTCATCGGCTTCTTCCTCCTGCGTGCGGCGGTGACCTACGACGCCGCCGAAGCAACCGGACTCGACGGAGCATCTGCGACGTCTCGCCACCCGCCCGTGGGGGTTGGTCGTCGTGCTGATCATCGGCCTCGGCTTCGCCGCATACGGGGTCTTCTGCGTCTCCACGTTCCACCACCGTGAACTGCAGGCGCCGTGAACACGCCAGATGTCATCACTCACGGACGCTGACGACCAGCATCATCACCTCCGCGACACCTGGCCGTTGCACCGACTGCAGAGCCCTGCAACTCCTCGGCGGATGGGCCGCGCTGACGATCGTGTGGATCGTCCTCGGCAAGCTGATCACAGGCCCGCTCGACGGAGGTGCGATCGTTCGCACCGACGAGCGAGTCGCGACGTGGATGGTCGCGCAGCGCACACCCAGCTCTGAATCACATCAGCGCGTGGGGTTCCCTCCTCGCCGAGACGACCACCAAGGTGGCCGTGACGGCCGTGCTCGCACTCGTGTTCCTCGCCGTGTGGCGACGCTGGTTCGAGTCGCTCGTCCTTGCGGTCTCCCTCGTCGTCGAAGCGTCGGCGTTCATCGTCGTCACCACCGTCGTCGGGCGCGACCGACCCGACGTCCCACACCTCGACAACTCGCCCGTCGGCTCGAGCTTCCCGAGCGGACACACCGCAGCGGCCGCCGCCTACGCGGCGATCGCCGTCATCGTCTTCTGGCACACACGCAAGGTGTGGGCACGCGTTCTCGTCAGCGTCGTCGCCATCGCGATCCCGATCATCGTCGCCCTCGCCCGGATGTACCGCGGCATGCACTACCTGACGGACACCGTCGGCCGGTACCGTCCTCGGTGCAGCGTCGGTCGCGCTCACCGCCGTCGTGCTCGCCCGCTCTCCCGAGGGCGCCCGCTGTGCTGGACCAGTATCGAACCGACCGGCGACGCCGACGAGGCCGCGGCCTGCCACCGAACGCGATTGGATCGTGGCATGAGGTCGTCGCGGTACCCGAGGAGACGGCCATGCCGATCCTGATCGCCGTCGCCGTCGCCACACTCGTGGTGACAGTCGTCCTCACGCTGGTGGCACGTCAGGGACGTCGAGGCGACCCAACCGATGTGCGAACCGGCGCAGACGGCCTCGTCACCGAGGCCCAACGCCATCCGATGCTCCGCCAGTTCCTGCGGGATCGGCGAGACACCACCAAGGCCACGGGGTGGCTGCTCACCGTGGCGCTCATCGTCATCGCCGTCCTCACCCTCTTGGTCGGCCTGGTGCTGGAGATGGTGCAGACCCATGCGGGTTTCGCCCGCTGGGACGACGCCGCCGCACGCTGGGGCGCCGCCCACACCACCGGCACCGCCGAGACCATCGTGCGCAACGTCACCCGACTCGGCAGTACACCCGTCGCCATCGGCATCTGCGTCGTGGTGGCACTCGTCGAATATCGCCGCATCCCCACGAGAGCTGTGCCGGCGTTTCTCGCGACGGTCGTCGCCAGCGAACTGCTCATCACCAATCTGATCAAGGTCGCCGTCGGGCGTGAACGGCCCGACGTCGCCCGTCTCGTCTCCGCCTCGGGGTTCTCGTTCCCGTCGGGTCACACGGCGTCCAGCGCCGCCACATACGCCGCGATCGCGCTCGTCGTGGGGCGCCGCCGCAGCCGGCGCACCAGGGCCATCCTCGCCGGCATCGCCGGAGGAATCACCGTCGCCGTCGCTGCCAGCAGAGTCCTCCTCGGGGCGCACTGGCTCACCGACGTGATCGCCGGAGCCGCTCTCGGCTGGGCCATCTTCTCGCTGTGCTCGATCGCCTATGGCGGACGCCTGTTGCACTTCGGTGCACCCGTCGAGCAGGCCGAGGCAGTCCTCGAGGCAGCAGCACCCGCTGCCGACATGGCAGCCGCCGCACACAAGTCCATCCCCAACTCCAGGAGTCGTCCATGACATCCGTCGCCGTCATCGCCCACAGCGGCAAAGTCCTCGGCGGCGGCCTCGGCGGCTCGCGACGCGCTCGACCGACGCGGCGTCACCGACCCGATCTGGTTCGAGGTGCCCAAGAGCAAGAAGGCGCCGACCGGGTCGAGCGAGGCGCTCGAAGGGCGCCGACCTCGTCTTCGTCTGGGGCGGCGACGGCACCGTCCAGCGCTGTATCGACGCGCTCGCCGGCTCGCGCGGCGACGATCGCGATCCTTCCCGCGGGCACCGCCAACCTGCTCGCCAACAACCTCGACATCCCTATCGATCTCGAGCGGGCCGTCGACGTCGGCCTGCACGGCAGCGACCGCACGATCGACCTCGGCACGCATCAACGGCGAGCACTTCGCCGTGATGGCCGGCACCGGCCTGGACGCGCTGATGATCCGCGACGCCGACGGCGGGCTCAAGGACCGCTTCGGCCGCGCCGCCTACATCTGGACCGGCGCCCGCCACCTCCGGTCCGCGCCCGTGCGCACCAAGGTCGAAGTCGACGGTCACGTGTGGTTCGACGGCAAGGCCAGTTGCGTGCTCGTCGCCAACGTCGGCGCCATCGCCGGCGGCGTCACCGCGTTCGACCATGCGTCGCCCGACGACGGCGCGCTCGACGTCGCCGTCGTCACGGCCGACGGCGCGTGGCAATGGCCGCGCACGCTGACCCGTGCGGCGGTCGGCCACGCCGAGAATTCGCCGCTCGTCCAGGTGACCCAGGCCACCAAGATCAAGGTGGACGATCGGCAAGCGTCTTCCGTACGAGCTCGATGGTGGCGACCGCAAGAAGACGGACACGCTGCGCATTCGCGTCGTCCCGCACGCGGTGACCATCCGCGTGCCGTCGGCGGCGAGCGACGACGCCGCCAAGAGATGAATGCCACCTCCGTGGCGACCGACGCGGCTTCGCCCCGCCGAACGCGGCGCACCAGTCGCGCCTTTCCCGCGTTCGTCTACGCGATCTTGGGCGGCGTGTTGATCGTCGCCCTGCCGTTCGTCGCTCGGCACATCGACGGGTCGGCCGACGAGTTCAGTACCCGGACCGTGCCCGTGCTGCCGGCGATCGGATGGGTGGTCTGCGCCGCACTTGCCGCGATCGTGGTGACGCACCGGCTGCAGCTCTGGTTCACGATCGACGAAGGTTCGGTCCTGGCCGTGGCCTACGACATCCTTCCGCTGCTGCTGTTCGTGGCGCCGCCCATCGCGATCGCCGCCGTCGCGAGCGGTCACACCCTTCTGGCTGCGGCCGCGACGGGGCTGATGGCCTACCACGCACTGCTCGTGATCCCGCGGCTGATCTCGGACCGACCGCCCACGTGGGCGCGCACCGCACCGACGCTCCGACTCCGGTCGCGAACGTGTTCATCGACAACCCGACGCCCGAAGCTGCTGCGCGACAGCTCACACACATGGATGCCGACGTGATCGTGATCGCCGAGGCCACGCCGGACTTCATGGGCACCTTCGACGATGTCGGCGGCCTGACCTCTCATCCGCACCGGGTCTCGGACCCTTCGGACACCAGCGACTACGCCGTCGCCATCGCATCGCGCCTTCCTCTGGGCCCTGGCTCCGGCATGCGTGATCTCGGCCCCCTACGCGTCGCACTGGCCGAGATCGAGGTGGGCGGCGTGGTCACGACCGTGGCCGGGTTGAACCCCAGGGCCACGTTCGACGAGGACGGACAGGAGATCTGGAAAGAGCAGATCGCCGAACTGAGGGAGTTCGTGCCGACCGTGGCCACACCACTGGTGGTCGCCGGTGACCTCAACAGCACCAAGTTCCGACCGGAGTTCGAGGAGCTCTTGACCCTCGGACTGACCGACGCCATCGACGCACTCGGGCAGGCGTGGAAGCCGTCCTTCTCGCTGAGCTCGGTGTGGCCACTCGGTGCACTCGGCGTGATCGCCCGACTCGACCAAGCACTCGTCAACGAGGACATCACGGCGTTGCGGGTGCACAACCTCAAGGCATGTGGCAGCGACCATCTCCCCTTCGTCATCACGCTCGCGGTGCGCCCACCGCAGTGACGACGCTCCGCACCGGCGAGAGCCCTTCCATCGGCCTTCCCGCCGCTGCGACACTCGGGAATGGCCCGGGAAGGAGCGACCGGCAGAGTGCCACCACGACGGATCACCCGATCCGCCCGCGGCGACCACCGATCCGGTCGCCGCACGTGAGTACACCACGAGAAAGAGAACCCCATGTCGCCATTTCCCCCGCTCACCCACGTGGCATTGACCGTACGTGATCTCTCGGTCAGCGTCCCGTGGTACGAAGCGCTGCTCGACGCGCAGCCCGTGCTCGACGAGGACACCGACCCGAACTTCCATCACACGGTGTACCTCCTGGGCAACGGGACGCTGCTGGGACTTCACCAGCACGACCGCGCCGCGTCCAGCGAATTCAGTGAGTTCCATGTCGGACTCGACCACGTCGCGTTCGGTTGCGAGAACCGCGCCGAGCTCGAGAAGTGGGCCAGCCGACTCGACGAACTGGGCATTCAGCACGGCGGCATCAAGGATGCCGCCTACGGCTCAGGCGTCAGCTTCCACGACCCTGACGGCATCGCCCTCGAGTTCTTCGCACCGCCCGCCTGAGCCGGGAGACGGTCGGGAACTCGGAGCGTCCCGTCAGGACACCAACGCCGCGTTCGCCGTCCCAGGTGGTCGATCCCTCCACGGAGCGACCGCCTGGGATGCACGCTCAGGGCCACGCGCACATGGTCGCCTGGCTCGCGCAGCAACTCCGATCACGCTGCAGCGGTCGCTTCGACGGTCACGACACCCACGGCTCGTCGGTCGAGCACTGCGGCCGCACAGACCAGCGCCGCGATCCCGCCGAGCACGAACGGCACCCGCGGCGAGGAGATCTGGATCACCCAGCCCATGAGGAGCGCTCCGATCGGGGTGCTGCCGAACACCGCCATCTGGTGGAGCGCCATCACGCGTCCCTGGACCGAGGGATCGGTGGCCTGCTGCAGGACGACCGTGTTGACCGATTGGAACGCGGCCGAGGCGAACCCCAACACGACGCTCATGGCCACGAATGGCCAGAAGCCCGGCATGAGGGCCAGCGCCACGCACGCGGCCGCGAAGCCGGCGAGTGCGAGCGACAGGGTTCGACGCGCATCCGGCTTCACTCCGGCGATGTAGATCCCGCCGATGATCGACCCGACCGCGCTGACGCTCATCGCGATGCCCACTGCACCGGCGCCCCGATGGAATCCGAACCGGACCATCGACGGGAAGGTGGTCGGGAAGTTGAGTGCGACGATGCCCACGACCGTCATCACCAGCAGCGGACGGGCGACGTCGGGCGTGCGCCGCACATAGGCGAACCCTTCGCGGAGCCGACCTTTGGCTCGCCCGACGAGCGGTCGAGCCACCAGCTCGTCGGTGCGCAATGCGAGGAGGGCACCAACCACGACCACGTAGGTCGCCGCGTTGATGTAGAAGCACGCCTCGACGCCGACGGTTGCGATGAGGGCACCGGCGAGCGCCGGGCCGAACAGGCGGGACACCGAGTTGATCGTGCTGTTCGCCGCCACCCCGCTCGGGAGGAGGTCGGGCCCGACGAGTTGGAACAGGATGGCCTGCATCGTGGGCCGCTCGACGGCGAGCACGAGCCCGAACATCAGTGCCAGACCGTAGATCCACCAGATCGTGACGTGGCCCGTGGCCACCACCACCCCGAAGGCCAGGGCCAGCATCCCCGAGGTGGCAGACGTGGCGACGAGCAGGCGGCGATTGTCGAGCCGGTCCGCCAACACGCCCGCGGGCGCACCGAGCAGCAGCAGAGGAAGGAACTGCAGTGCCATCGCCACCCCGAGTCGGTCGCTGCGGTTGGTGAGGTCCAGCACGAGCCAGATCACCGCCAGCGACTGCGTCCACGACCCGACGCTGGAGATCGTCTGGCCGAGGAAGTAGCGGCGGAAGTTGCGGTTGCCGAATGCGGCGAATCGGCGTGAGGAGTGATCGGGGGTGTCCATGGACGGCAGTGTGAAGTCAGCCCCGATTTCTGGCAACATCTCTTGCCATGGAGGCAAACCCACCCGACGAGTCGATCGACGCGCGCGTCCGTCGGCGGCTCCGCGAGCTCCGCACCGAGCAGGGGTTGACGCTGCAGCAGGTGAGCGAACGGGCCGCCATCGACATCTCCACCCTGAGCCGGCTCGAGTCCGGCAAACGACGCCTCGCCCTCGATCACATCCCCGGGCTGGCCGCGGCGCTCGGCGTGAGCGCGGACGATCTGCTCGGCGGCCCGGCACCGGCGGATCCGCGCGTCCGCAGCCAGCCGGTCACACGCGGCGGGCTCACCATGTGGCCGCTCACCAACCGCGCCCAGTCCGGCGGACTGCACACCTTCAAGGTCAGAGTCGACGCCCGTCGGCGAACTCCACCGGACACGCTGCGAACCCATGACGGCCACGACTGGATGTACGTCATGAGCGGCCGCCTACGCCTGCTCCTCGGGGAGCAGGACCTTGTGATCGAATCCGGCGAGGCGGTGGAGTTCAGCACGGCGACGCCGCACTGGTTCGGAGCGGTCGACGGGCCCGTCGAGTTGCTGGCGATCTTCGGCCCGCAGGGCGAGCACACGCACCTTCACGGGTGAACGTGACTCATTCGGCCAGGCGATCCTCCGCCCTGTGGTCCATGAATCGCTCCACCGGCGAATGACCGTCCCACTCGGCGTCGTAGGACCAGTCGGGCTGCTTGGCCGCGTGTCGTTCGTCCCACAACGCCTCATCGCCCTCGATGTCGCGGAGCTCGGCGATCAACGCCGGCTCCGTGGGCGCGGCGGACCCGTCGAGGTGCGCCACCACCTCGTGCGCGAACACTTCGAGGATGCTGCCCACCGTCGCGACCTGCTGCCCGGCCAGCGCGCAGCGGGCCCCGTCGCCGACCGTGCCCAGGCGCCGTTCGATCTGCTCCCAATCGGTGCGCGATGCGTCGTTGCGACACAGGGCCGCGAGTCGGTTCGCCAGCTCGAGACCGTCGGTCTTGCACGGCGTGCACTGGCCGCAGGACTCCACCGCCAGGAACCGGGCGACGCCGGCCGCGATGGCGACCATGTCGGTCGTGTCGTCGAAGACGATGAACCCGGCCGAGCCCGGTCCGATGCCGAGGCGCTGCATGGTCTCGTACGCCACCGGTGTGTCGAGCAGGTCCGGCGTGATCACTCGGTTCGCCACCCCGGACAGCACCGCTTTGATCGTGTGACCGTCGGGCATCCCTCCACCGACCAGATCGATCACATTGCGCAGCGTCGTTCCGCAGGCGACCTCGGCGACTCCCTCGCGCTTGGTGGCGCCCGTCACCGTGCAGACGAAGGTTCCCGGTGACTCCTCGGTCCCGAGCGTGCGGAACCAGGCCGCATCCCGCGCCAGGATGTGCGCCACGTTGGCGAGGGTCTCGACGTTGTCGACCAGCGTGGGCGGTGCACTGCCCGAACCGACCATCACCACGTGTGCGCTCAAGCCGCTGCCGGACTCGACGTCGGCGTCGGTCATCACGACCTCGGTCGAGCCGCGACGGTACGGCGGGGCGATCCGTGGGAACGGGTTGCGTCCGTCGACGACTTCCAGCAGTGCGCTCTCCTCTCCGAAGAGGTATTCGTCCGGACCCTCTGCGACTCGAACGGTGCAACCGTCCGCCCAGCCCGCGGCCACGATCTCGCCGATCGCCCGCGACAGCACGGCGATGTGCTGCTCGTTGATGCGCTTGACGGCGACGATCACCTCGGCCGCACCGACGGCTCGTGCGGCGATGAGCGCTCCCTCGATCACCTGATAGGGGTCGATCGACAACAGGTGCCGATCCTTGAACGTGCCCGGCTCACCCTCGGCCGCGTTCACCACGACCGTGGTCGTCAGCGAGGCGGCGTGGGCGTCGGCCACGGTCCGCCACTTGCGCCCGGTGGGAAAGCCCGCGCCGCCCCGTCCCCGCAGT
Source organism: uncultured Acidimicrobiaceae bacterium (assembly GCA_963720695.1). Lineage (GTDB taxonomy): Bacteria > Actinomycetota > Acidimicrobiia > Acidimicrobiales > Ilumatobacteraceae > UBA668. The sequence goes on along the minus strand of CAVRGG010000001.1, from coordinate 422,724 downwards.
CCGGACGCGGTGATCGCCTCGATGATCTCGTCGGGTGGCATCGTGCGGGCATGCTCCAACCCGCGTCCGCCGCGGGTGCGGATGTAGTCGTCGAGCGACTCGATCGGCGTCGGATAGTTGACGCGATGGACGATGGTCATACGAGCTCCTTTCGCGCCATGGTCCACGCGTCGAATGACTCGGCTCCGTCGACCGATGACGGTCCCCCACAGGGTAGGACCAAGGGCGGAGCAGGTCAGGTCACCGAACCATGAACAGATCTGATACTTGACTATGTCCAGAATCTGTGGTCCGATGGCCGGATGACGACCACGACCGACGGACTCGTGCAGCTCCTTCGACATCACGGCGTCCAGGTCACCGCCCAGCGACTCGCCATCATGAGGGCGCTCTCGGCGCACCCGCATGCCACCGCCGACGAAGTGGCCGACGATGTGCGCGCCGAGATCGGGTCGATCTCCCGGCAGGCCGTCTACGACGCACTGGGCGTCCTCGCCGACAAGCGCCTCGTCCGTCGCATCCAGCCCGCCGGGTCCGCTGCACGCTTCGAGGATCGCGTCGGCGACAACCACCATCACCTCATCTGCCGCTCGTGCGGGACCACCGTCGACATCAACTGCGCGGTCGGCATCGTCCCGTGCCTCACTGCGGACGACGATCACGGCTTCGAGATCGACGAGGCCGAGGTCATCTACTGGGGCCTGTGCGCCCCGTGCCGCACCTCCGAATCGACCATCCCGCCAACACAGCTCACCGCCAAGGAGTAGCAATGACCGACCACGACGCCTTCGACCAGATCAATGACAGTGCCCAACAGTGCCCCGTGATGCACGGCGCCCATGCCGGCCACACCGCGGTGGGCTCCGCGGCCAACGAACACTGGTGGCCCAACCAGCTGAGCCTTCGCATGCTGCACCAGAACTCGCCGGCGGCCAACCCGATGGGCGAGGACTTCGATTACGCCGAAGCGTTCAAGACGCTGGACCTCGCGGCCGTCAAGCAGGACCTCACGACGCTGATGACTTCCTCCCAGGACTGGTGGCCGGCGGACTACGGCCACTACGGCCCGTTCTTCATCCGCATGGCCTGGCACAGTGCCGGCACCTACCGCATCAAGGACGGCCGCGGTGGTGCGTCCAGCGGCACCCAGCGCTTCGCGCCGCTGAACAGTTGGCCCGACAACGGCAACCTCGACAAGGCGCGTCGGCTCCTCCAGCCGATCAAGCAGAAGTACGGCCGCAGCTTGTCCTGGGCCGACCTGATGATCCTCGCCGGCAACGTCGCACTCGAGTCGATGGGCTTCCAGACCTTCGGCTTCGGCGGAGGTCGCGAGGACGTGTGGGCACCCGAGGAGGACATCTACTGGGGTCCGGAGACGACGTGGCTCGGCGACGAGCGCTACCACGGCGACCGTGAGTTGATGAACCCACTCGGGGCGGTCCAGATGGGCCTCATCTACGTCAACCCCGAGGGACCCAACGGCAACCCCGACCCGCTCGCCTCCGCCCGCGACATCCGCGAGACGTTCGCCCGAATGGCGATGAACGACGAGGAGACCGTCGCGCTGGTCGCCGGCGGCCACACCTTCGGCAAGACCCACGGAGCCGGTGATCCGGCGCTCGTGGGACCGGAACCGGAGGGTGCGCCGATCGAGCTGCTGGGGCTGGGCTGGATCAACCGGTTCGGCACCGGCAAGGGCGTCGACACCACGACCAGCGGCCTGGAAGGCGCGTGGACGGCGACCCCGATCACGTGGGACAACAGCTACTTCGACACGCTCTTCGGGAACGAGTGGGTGCTCACCGAGAGCCCTGCGGGCGCCAAGCAGTGGACGCCGTCCAACCCGGAGGCACAGGGCACCGTGCCCGACGCGCACGACGCCACGCGTCGACACGCGCCGATGATGTCCACCGCCGACCTCGCATTGCGGATGGATCCGATCTACGAGCCGATCTCACGGCGCTTCCACGAGAACCCCGCCGAGTTCGCCGATGCGTTCGCTCGCGCGTGGTTCAAGTTGACGCACCGCGACATGGGCCCCGTCTCGCGCTACCTCGGCCCGGAGGTTCCATCCGAAGAGCTCATCTGGCAGGACCCCGTGCCCGCCGTCGACCACGAGCTGATCGATGCCGACGACATCGCTGCGTTGAAGACGAGCATCATGGCGTCGGGACTCACCATCTCCGAGCTCGTCTCCACGGCGTGGGCGTCGGCCTCCACGTTCCGCAACAGCGACAAGCGTGGCGGCGCCAACGGCGCACGCATCCGACTCGCGCCGCAGAACGACTGGGAGGTCAACGACCCCGCCGATCTCCGCAGGATCCTCGGCACCCTCGAGTCCGTCCGGGCCGCCTTCAACAGCGGCGGTCGGCAGGTGTCGATGGCCGACATCATCGTGCTCGGCGGCTGCGCCGCCATCGAGGCCGCGGCCAAGAGCGCCGGACACGCCGTGACAGTTCCGTTCGTTCCGGGGCGCACCGATGCGTCACAGGAACAGACCGACACCGAAGCGTTCGCCGTGCTCGAGCCCACGGCCGACGGGTTCCGCAACCATCTCGGCAAGGGACACACCCTGAGCGCCGAGGAACTGCTCGTCGACCGGGCACAGTTGCTCGGCCTGAGCGCTCCGGAGATGACGGTTCTCGTCGGCGGCCTGCGGGTGCTCGGCGCGAACACCGGCGGAGCCACGCACGGCGTGTTCACCGATCGCCCGGGGACGCTGTCCAACGACTTCTTCGTGAACCTGCTCGACATCAACACGGAGTGGCAGCCGAGCGCGAGCTCCGACCAGATCTTCGAGGGTCGTGATCGTGTCAACGGCGGCGTGAAGTGGACCGGCACCCGCTGCGACCTCATCTTCGGGTCGAACTCGCAGCTGAGGGCCATCTCCGAGGTGTACGGATCCGACGACGCCCCACAGAAGTTCGTCACCGATTTCGTGGCGGCGTGGAACAAGGTGATGAACGCCGACAGGTTCGACGTCGCCTGACACGAGCGAGCGACGGATCGCCGAGGTTGCGCCGGCTGCTTCCCTTCGTCGAAACTTGACTCAATAATTCTTGAGTCAGTATCGTCACCCCCATGGATCGACACGTGGAGGACAGGGCGGCCCGCCATGCGGCACTCGGCGATCCGGCGCGACTCGCGATCATCGACGAGTTGGCCACCTCGGATCGGACTCCGACCGAGTTGCGCCGGCTCGCCGGGCTCGAATCGAACCTCCTCGCCCACCACCTCGACGTCCTGGAGTCGGTCGGACTGATCTCGCGCACCCGATCGAGCGGCGACGGACGCCGTCGATACGTCCGCCTGCAACGATCGGCCCTCGAGTCGCTCGCCACCGGTCGCACGTTCGCTCCCGGACCGGCGTTGTTCGTGTGCACCAGGAACTCGGCGCGCAGCCAGATCGCTGCCGCGCTGTGGAAGTCCATCACCGGCGCTCCCGCAGAGTCCGCCGGCACCCACCCCGCCGACCGGGTCCACCCTGGCGCCCTTGCCGCCGCCGCGAGGGCCGGGCTCGACATGAGCGGTGCCGCGCCCAGGACCCTCGATCAGGTGAGCCTGCTTCCCGATCTCGTCGTCACCGTGTGCGATCAGGCCCACGAGGAGATCGAGCCCGACGATTCGTGGCTGCACTGGTCGGTGCCCGACCCCGTCGCGAGGGGCGGGAGGACGGCGTTCGACAGGGCACTCGACGAGCTCCGCCACCGGATCCATGCACTGCTCTGCGACCCGGAGGTGGCCGCGTGACCGATCCGTTCCACCCCACCGACGCTCAACTCGCCGTACAGGCCGAGACCGGTACCGGCCAGCTCCGACTCGACCTGGCCCGCCGACTCGTCGCCGAGGCGCTCGGGACCGCACTGTTGATCATCGCCGTCATCGGCTCGGGGATCATGGCCAGCCGCCTCTCCCCCACCGACGTCGGACTGCAGTTGCTGGAGAACGCGGCGGCGACGGCGGGCGCGTTGATCGGCCTGATCCTCATGTTCGGCGCCGTGTCGGGCGCACACTTCAATCCGGTGGTCACGTTGGTGGACCGGCTGTTCGGCACGATCAGCAGTCGCGATGCCGGCCTGTACGTGGTCGCCCAGACACTCGGTGGTTGCATCGGCGCCGTCATCGCCAACCTGATGTTCTCGCTGCCAGCCGTCGAGTGGTCGACCCACACGCGCTCGTCGGGAGCGCTGTGGTTGTCCGAGGTGGTCGCCACCGTCGGTCTGCTGCTCGTCATCCACGGCTGCGTGCGCACCGGCCGCGCCAACGCCGTCCCGTACGCGGTCGGCGTCTGGATCGGCGGCGCCTACTGGTTCACCTCGTCGACCAGCTTCGCGAACCCTGCCGTCACCGTCGCCCGGATGCTCTCCGACTCGTTCGCCGGCATCGAACCCGCGTCGGCTCCGATGTTCGTCGTCATGCAACTGATCGGCGCACTCCTGGCGTTCGCGCTCATTCGATTCCTCTATCCCCACAACGCTTCGGAGGTCCTGGATGCCTGACGCACCCACCGACGATCGCCCCGAGGTGCTCTTCGTGTGCATCCACAACGCGGGCCGCTCGCAGATGGCCGCCGCGCTGCTCGCCCATCACGCCGGCGACCGCGTGGTCGTGCGCTCCGCGGGTACCGCCCCCGCCGACACGATCAACCCTGCCGTCGTCACTGCGATGGCGGAGATCGGGATCGACCTCCTCGCTGCGGGCGCTCATCCGAAGCGACTCGACGACGCCGCCGTGAAGGCATCGGACGTGGTGATCACGATGGGCTGCGGCGACGAGTGCCCGTTCTATCCCGGCAAGCAGTACCTCGACTGGGCGCTCCCCGATCCCGCCGGCCAAGGGGTCGACGCAGTGCGTCCGATCCGCGACGAGATCGATCGACTCGTGCGAGACCTGCTGGCGACGCTGATCACCCCCTGACCGAAAGGTATCAAACTGATGGAAAGCCGCTCTCTCGATGCACTTTCGCTCGAGCAGCAACACCTCGTTCGCACGTCCGCAGCGCGGCTGGAACGAGAGTTCGCGGGAACGTACGGCCGCGAGACGGTCGAGCGCTTCGTCGCCGACTCGCTCGAGCAGCTCGCGCCATCGGCGACGGTGACGACGTTTCTGCCACTGCTCACCGAACGGTTCGCACGCGACCGACTCCGAGCACTCGCGAAAGTCGAAGGCCTCCGACCATTTAAACCCGGGGTGCTCTTCTTGTGCGTTCACAATGCAGGACGTTCCCAAATGGCCGCTGGCTGGCTTCGGCATCTCGCTGGAGATCGAGTCACGGTGTGGTCAGGAGGGTCAGAGCCTGCGTCGCAGGTCAACCCCGCAGCGATCAAAGCAATGGCAGAAGTCGGCATCGACATCACATCCGAGTTTCCCAAACCGTGGACCGACGAAGTCGTTCGCGCCGCCGACGTCGTCGTGACGATGGGGTGCGGCGACGCGTGTCCGCTGTACCCGGGCACGCGTTATGAGGACTGGGAGCTCGCCGATCCAGCGGGGCAGGACGTCGCCGCGGTTCGCCAAATTCGCGACGAGATCCGAACACGAGTCGAGTCGCTGCTCAAGTCGCTCGCCGTCTCGAACTGACGACCGGTCCCATGGCGGGCACCTCTCAGCGCGTCTTCGTCTCGCCGTCGACACCCACCTCGTCGAGGACCTCGGGTGCGTCGTTGTGGCTGTGGGTGAAACCCAACGAGCGCTCGGTGGCGATCGTGTCGACGCTGCGAAACGCCACGATGTACGCGCGCCGGAACCCCGGCGTGGTGTTGCCACCCGAGCCGTGCATCACCCGCTCGTTGTGGACCGTGCAATCGCCGCGACGGATCGGCATCCGCACCACGACGTCGTCCGCTCGGAGATCCGTGCCCAGCGCGTGCGACGAACCGCGCCCGCCGAACACCGGTGCGTGAGGCCGCAGGGCTGCCTCGTGGGTGGTGGCAGGCACGAAGCGCATGCAGCCGTTCTCCTCCGTGGAATCGTCGATCGCCACCCACACGGTCGCCGTGCGGGTGTCGGGCGTCTCGGGCCAGTAGGCCATGTCCTGGTGCCAGGCGAACACCGCGTCCTCCTTGAACGGCTGCTTGGCCAGCAACTGGTCGTAGTCGATCTCCATCCCCTCGCCGCACAGCTGTCGTGCGACCGAGGCGCCGCGGCGCTCGACCACGTTGCCGACCCAGGCCGGGTGGTAGCGGCGGGGCAGCATCACGTTGACGATCGAGTAGTCCGCGGGATCTCGGCCGTAGTCACCCGCCATGTCGCAGTAGTCCTTGCCCTCGACGGCGATCTCCCGGCGGAGGAAGCGGTCGTAGTCGACGGCGATCTCGTCGACCTCGGCTACCGACAGCAACCCGGGAAGGTGCACGAAACCCTGCTCGACGAACAACCGTCGTTGCTCGTCGGTGACGACGTACTCGCCGCCGTTTCGGTGGATGCTGCCCACGTCGGTCATGGTCCCCATGATGCCGCGCGGCGACGGCAACGCTCGTCACCGCACACCTCGGGGCTCGAGGTGTGCTCCCCTACAGTGTCCTCATGCCCGCCTCGCCCACCTCTCGCGAGATCACCGTCGTCCCTGCGAACGAAGCGAGTTGGGACGACCTGCAGGCGGTGTTCGGCACTCGCGGCGACACCGCCCGATGCCAATGCCAGCACTACAAGACCACCGGCCAGGAGTACCGATCGATCGGTGTCGAGGAGCGGGCGTTCCGGCTCCGCGATCAGACCGACTGCGGTCACCCGGGCTCGGAGAACACGAGCGGGCTCGTCGCCTACCTCGACGGAGAGCCCGTCGGGTGGTGCGCGGTCGAGCCGCGCACCGCCTACGTGCGCCTGCGCGGCACCCGTATCCCATGGGCCGGCCGGAGCGAGGACAAGGACGACGACGGTGTGTGGGCCATCACCTGCTTCGTGGCCCGCAGCGGGTTCCGACGGCGCGGCGTCAGCCGTGCGTTGGCGCGGGCCGCCGTCGACTTCGCCCGCTCCCGCGGCGCCCGAGCTCTGGAGGGCTACCCGATGATCACCCAGCCCGACATCGACATCCCTTGGGGCGAACTCCACGTCGGCAGCCGCAGCGTCTTCGTCGCCGCCGGCTTCACCGAGGTCAGCGAGTCCCACGAAGCGCCGCGTCGTCATGAGGATCGACTTCGAGCCCCGCTGAGCGACGACGACCCCCCTGCCCACCGTCACGCCTCGCCATCGCCATCGGCTTCTGGTCCGGATCGTTCCCGGAAACCGAGAATGAAGCTGACCAGGACCCGGCGCGAGACGATGTCGACCCAGAAGCCGGGTCAGATGCCGACGAGCATCCGATAGTTGTCCTCGTAGAACTGCTGGCGGACGGCGGCGTCCGTGCCGTGCTCGTCGAAGGACTGCTCGAACCGGCCGATCGGATCCTTGGTGCCCTCAGGGTGCGGATAGTCACTGGAGAACATGAACAGCTCCGGCCCGGCGGCGGCCACCATCTGCGCCACGTCCTCGCCCGGATACGGGGTGAAGCGGACCTGCCGACGGATGTACTCCGAGGGCCGCAGGCTCAGTTCGGAGAGCATCGGTTCGGTACGACGGAAGCTCCTGGCCGCGTAGTCGAGGCGACTCATCAACGAGGGTGCCCACGACGCGCCCAGCTCGACGACGCCACAGCGCAGTCGGGGGAAGCGCTCGAACACCCCGTCGAGGACCATCGTCGTGAGATAGGTCTCGGCAGCGTGGTGCACCGACGGCAGGTCCTTGGCGCGCAGGTTCTCGCCTCCGCCGTGCAGGTCCACCGGGCGTGGACGACCGTTGCGATGCCATGCCGCGGAGATCGCACTCTTGCCGCCCCCGATGTGCATCACGATCGGGATGTCGGCATCCTGCACCGCAGCCCAGACGGGATCGTTGTCGACGTGCGCCGGAGAGCGACCCGCCGACGTCGCGTGCGCGACCCACATCGCCCCGCAGCCGAGCTCGACCGCCTCCGCCAGCGCCGCGATCGACCGGTCGGGATCGTTCAACGGCAGGAACCCGACACCGACCATCCGCGAGTCGTCGCCGCAGAAGTCGCTCATCATCCGGTTGTGTGCGCTCGTGCCGCCGTAGACCACGTCGAGATCGTCGGAGAACGCGAACAGCCCGAGCGAGAACGTGGAGAACACCAGCTGCGACGAGAAGCCGAGAAGATCGATGGCGCGGGTGCGTTCGGTGGCGTCCATGGCTCCGAGCGCCAACCAGCCCTTCGCGGAGGCGATCACGTCACGCTCGAGCTCGGCCGTCCGATCGGCATCGCCGATGCGCGCCTCACCGAGCTGGATCGCCTTCGCAGCACCAGCACCGCCTTTGTCGAGCACCCGCGTGAGATCGGGGAGGAGCTCACGCGTCGAGGCGTCGGCATGGTTGCGGAGCCAGTCGAGACCCTCCATCAGGTGGCTGTCGGCATCATGGATCCCCGGACGATGGGCGTAGGTCATGGCGGTCTCCTCGTCAGCGAACTCGGCGCGCGTCCAGCGTAGGAGACCCCGTCGAGCGGAATCGCCATCGGAGCGACGCCTAGGATGCGTCGCCGTGAGCATCCAGGGCACCGCCGAGCCCGCCTACTCGGGCGTGCGAGCGGCGTTGGCCCGCTGCGGCCCCGGTGTCGCGGTGGCAGCGTTCGTGCACGGAGCGCCCGTCGTCGACCTGTGGTCGGACGATCTGACGGAGCGATCGCTGATCTGCACATGGTCCTCGGTGAAGCCGCTCACCGGAGCGTGCCTGTTGCTCGTCGTCGAGCGAGGGCTGATCGGGCTCGACGACCCGGTGGTCTCTGTCTGGCCGGAACTCGCCGACGAACGACTTCTCGTGCGTCATGTACTCACACACACCGCTGGTCGCGTCACCGCGCCGTCGTCAGACCTCACGGACTGGGATGCAACCGTCGCTGCGCTGGCCGAGACGACCCCCGACTGGCCGGCCGGGGCCGTCCTCTGCGAACACGCGCAGACCTTCGGCTTCCTCGTCGGCGAGGTCGTCCGTCGAGTCGACGGTCGCACCCTCGGCAGGTTCTTCGACGACGAGTTCGCCCGCCCGCTCGGGCTCGACGTGCACATCGGCGTTCGTGACGATGATCTCGGTCGCGTCGCGGACAGCGTCGGGCTCGATCGGGCCTGGTGGGCACGCCAGCGCGGCAAGGCCCACTCGGTCTGGCATCGGTCACTCGGTCCGTGGACCGACGTCAACTCCCGCGGGTGGCGTCAGGCCGAGATCCCCGCCGTGAACGGACACGCCACCGCGCGGGGATTGGCGTCGTTCTGGCGGGCGTTCCTCGACGGGCGGCTCCCGCACGGGGTCGGCCAGCCCGGTGCCACCGGCTACGACCGCTTCGTGCGCGAGCGAGTCACGTGGTCGTTGGCCGGCGGGAGGATCGACGGGCTCGACATCGGCATGGGCGGGCTCGGCGGTCAGTGGGCGGCGGCCCGCCCCGACTCGGGACTCGCGTGGGCCTTCCTCACCACGAACGTCGGCGACCACGACCGAGCCCAGCGCGTCGAGGACGCCCTCCTGTCGGCAGGCTGACTCCGACCTTCCACCGGCCTTCCCTCGGGTCGCGGACGCGAGCAGTACCGCGGGAAGGGCGGCCCCATACGTTCGCCGGATGAACGCAACCTCACTCATCCCCGCCGTGGGGACGATCGCCCGCCGGACTCGAACGCTGAGCCACGAGGACATCGTCCGCTTCACCGAGATCACCGGCGACCGGAACCCGCTGCACTACGACGAGCCGGCCGCCCGCGCCAGCCGGTTCTGCGGGATCATCGTGCAGGGCGGCGTCACCTCGGGACTCTTCAACGCGGTCGTCGCCGAGGACCTGCCCGGCCCGGGAAGCGTGTTCCTCCAGGTCAACTGGAACTTCCGTGCACCTGCTCGACCCGGCGACACCATCACCGCCGAGGTCGAGGTGCTCGAGCGCCGCGAGGACAAGCCCATCGCCACATTGCGCACGGTCATGACCAACCAGCACGGTGCCGTACTGATCGACGGCACCGCCGTCGTGTATCGCGCCGAGATCTGAGATCCCCGCGCCGGCTTCTCAGCCTTCCGGTACCGGCGCGATGTGACCGGGCTCGATGCCGGCCTCCTCGGTGACCTTTCGCACGAGGTCGAGCCGTTCATCGCCCGACATCTCGAGCACGGCGCGGACGAGGTCGACGAGCGCCTCGATCTCGACGAGCGTCGGCGGGTCGACGAGCCGACCGTCGGCGTCGGACTTCGTCCGCGGGGCGGCGATGCCGAGGTGCCCGACGACATGGGCGCCCTGCCACGTGAGCGATCGGATCAACTGGTGGCGCGCGAACTCGCCACCGGTCGTCCCGGCCGAGATCAACGCGACTGGTTTGCCGTAGAGGTCGCCGGATCCGACCACCCAGTCGAGCGCGTTCTTCAGCGCGCCCGGCAACGCTGCTGCGTACTCCGGTGTCGAGACGACCACCGCATCCGGCCTCGGCGATGGCCGCCCGGAATGCCACCACCGACGCAGGTGGCCGATCGGTGAGGTCGGGATCGAACGCCGGGATCGCCGCGATGGACGGCGCATCGAGGCACTCGAGGTCGGCGGAGCTCGCATGCTCGCGGACGACGTCGAGCGCAGCACGATTCGACGACATCGACTGGAGGCTGCCGCAGAGAAGGAGCAGCCTGCGAGCCATCGACGGACGGTACCACGGGCCGATCCCGGCTCGGTCCGCCCGAGGCGCTAGGCGATGCCCATCCGCTTCGCGGCCCGGGTCCCCGCCTCCGGGCCCGCCAACTGGCGCAGGAGCAGCAGCCCGTCGATCAGGGCAAGGGTGGTCTCGGCCTCGGTGCGTCGCCGCGACGGAGTCCCCGTGAAGAACGACTCCAGCCAGGACGACCAGCCGGCGACCAGCTGTGTCGCCAGGGTTCGGTACGGCTCACGGCCGGCCGCGGCGAGCCCGTTGAACTCGAAGAAGATCGCGAAGACCGGATCGACTTCCGCTCGGGCGAGGTGGGGCCATGCCGCTCGAGCCAGTTCGAGATGATCCTCCGCCGGCGAGGTGAAGGCGCTCGCCAGTTCCACCTGCAGCCGCGACCCCAGCGTGGCCAGCACCTCGCGGATCAGGTCGTCCTTGGTCGGGAAGTAGTAGACGATCACCCGATCGCTGACCCCGATCCGCTTGGCCAGGCGCCCGAACGTGAGCTGGCTGAGTCCCTCGGCCATCGCTGCCTCGAGTGCCGCGGCGAGGATCTCGTCGCGGCTGTGCCGGTAGCCCATGCGCGCAGTGTAGCGATCGCTGTGATCGGACCCCCGAGCGGTGTCGACCGCCGGCTACGTGGTCCAGCCGAGCTTCCATGCATCGTCGGGCACTTCGCCGGCGGCCACGCCGAAGGCGGTGAGCGCGGCGACGAGTTGGTCCCGTGAGTCGGCGGGCATCGCCTCCACGATCAGCCTGATCTCGTCCCGTCGCCGGACGGTGACCGACGTGACGACGGCGACGCCTGCATCGGACAGTCCGACATCGACCTCGCGGCGACTGGTCGACGAACCGGCGCGTTCGATGAGTCCCTTGGCAGCGAGCCGGTCACAGAGCCGCGTCGCCGTCGAGGGGTGGATGTCGAGCACATCCGCCAGGGCGCTCACCCGTTGCTCGCCACGTTCTGCGAGCACCACGAGTGCCCGGTACTGGGCCAGGGTCACCTCCGACTCGACCGAGGCCATCGAGCGGGCGGCGACGGCCACCAAGACTCTCGAACTGGTGAGCACGGCGTCGACCAGGGCCGCAGAGGATGCGGCGGGTGCGGTCGTCGGCACGGCATCGGAACGATCGGCGGTCGTCGGCATGTGTGCAGCATAGCAATAGTTGTCTGGTAGCATGTGCCATGTCGCCCCACCCCCGCTCGGCGACCGAAACCAAGGAGACGCACATGACGCGTTACGAACTTCCCCCGCTCCCGTACGACTACGCAGCGCTCGAACCCCATCTGTCCGCCCACATCCTCGAACTGCACCACGACAAGCACCATCAGGCCTACGTCAACGGCGCCAACAGCACGCTCGACAAGCTCGCCGAGGCGCGTGACGCGAACGACTTCAGTGGCATCGTCGGGCTCGAGAAGACGCTGGCGTTCAACCTGTCCGGGCACGTGATGCACACGACGTTCTGGAGCAACCTCAGCCCCGATGGGGGCGACCAGCCCGGCGGAGAGCTCGGCGCCGCGATCGACGAGCACTTCGGCAGCTTCGCCAAGTTCAAGGCACAGCTCAGTCAGGCCACGGCCAGCGTCCAGGGATCGGGCTGGGGAACCCTCGCCTGGGAGCCCCTCGGCGGACGCCTGATCGTCGAGCAGGTCTACGACCACCACGCGAACGTCGGGCAGGGCGCCACCCCGCTGTTGGTGATCGATGCGTGGGAGCACGCGTACTACCTGCAGTACGAGAACCGTCGCGCCGAGTACATCGACGCGATCTGGAACGTCATCAACTGGTCCGACGTCGCCTCGCGATTCGACCGCGCTCACAGCCTCGCCGGCACCGCGCGATGACCTCCCCCGTGGGGCCGATCGTCGTCGGATACGACGATCGGCCCGCGGCCCGGGCCGCGCTCGAGTGGGCGACCGAGCGTGCCGTGGCCGAGAACTCCGAGCTCATCGTCGTGTACGTGAGCTCGGCCATCGCCGAGCTCGAGTTCGCGGCGGTACAGATCGACACCAATTCGATCCGCTCCACACTCGAACGCCAGCTCGAAGGCGAGTGGACGGCCGGGCTCCGAGCGCGCAAGGTGCGCTACCGCACCGAGGTGGCGATCGGGCGCGCCGCCGCGGAGTTGATGCGCATCGCTCGCGCCGAGTCGGCGTCGCTGATCGTCATCGGCATGACCGGACGCGGCACGCTGGCCGAGTTGGTCTTCGGCAGCGCCGATCACGAACTGCTCCGTCACGCACTGCGTCCTGTCGTGGCCGTCCCCGCGTCGTGGACGTCGAAGGACAACACGGCTCCGACTTCTTGACATGAGAATGATCATTCTCGTATGGTGAGAATCATCGTTCTCACCTTCGGAAGAGGTCATCCGTGTCACAGCCTGCCCGTCCACCACTCCCACCCTTCGACGAGGCATCGGCTCGCCTGAAGGTCCTGGCCGCCGAGGCGGCATGGAACACCCGAGACCCCGAGCGGGTCGCCGGCGCCTACACCGTCGACTGCGTCTGGCGCAACCGCGACCGATTCATCGAGGGGCGCGACGAGATCGTTGCGTTCCTCCGCGACAAGTGGGACCGGGAACTCGAGTACGTGTTGCGCAAGGACCTGTGGGCGTTCTCCGACGACCGCATCGCCGTGCGGTTCCAGTACGAATGGCACGACGCCGACGGCCAGTGGTTCCGGTCGTACGGCAACGAGAACTGGGAGTTCGACGAGCTCGGCTTCATGCGTCGCCGCGAGGCAAGCATCAACGACGTCCCGATCTCCGACGACGATCGACGCTTGCACGGGCCGCGAGCCGACGGCGACACGAGCGGGATCCCCCTCCGATGAGCCCGGCAGCGACGCAGAGCCCTGCGGATGCGCAGCGAGCGATCCTCGAAGCGGCCGACGAGCTGTTCTACCGACAGGGAATCGGAGGGGTGGCGATGAGCGACGTCCGCGATCGCTCTGCAACCTCGATGCGGAGGCTGTACACGCTGTACCCGTCGAAGCACGACCTGGTCACCGGCTGGCTGCAGGATCGCCACGACCGATGGATGAGTTGGTTCGCCGCCGCGGTCGACCGCCACGTGGCGGCGGGCATCGACGGGCTGATGGCGACGCTCGACGCGCTCGAGGAATGGGTCACCGGCCCCGAGTACCGCGGGTGCGCGTTCATCAACTCGATCGCCGAGGCCGCCGAGATCACCGATGAGCACCGCTCGGTGATCGCCGCGCACAAGCGCGACCTCATCGAGCACCTGAGCGCACTCGCGCTCCACGATCATCCCAACGCTCCGTCGTGGCTGGCACCATCGGTCGGGGTCGTCCTCGACGGGACCATCGTCCAGTGCGCGATCTTCGGGGGCACCGCTCCCCTGGCAGCGGCCCGCTCGGCGCTGCGGCAGATCCTCGATTCGATGCCCTCATGAGCCTTTCCGTCGGCGCGCTGTGGCGATATCCGGTGAAGACGCTGGCGGGTGAGTCGCTGACCACGGCCGACGTCACGTTCGACGGGATCGCGGGCGACCGCCTCGTCCACGTCCGCGGCCCCGAGGGCGTGCGGACGTCTCGCCGCCACCACAACCTCCTCGGGCTCCACGCCACGCTCGGCCCCGACGGCACGCCCATCGTGGACGGCGAGCCCTGGGACTCACCTCATGTGCTGGAGCGTGTCCGAGCCGCTGCCGGGGAGGACGCCATGCTCGCCCGCAGCAGCGGACCCGGACGATTCGACGTGCTGCCGTTGCTCGTCGCCACGGACGGCGCGGTCAGGGAGTTCGGTCGGGACGTCCGTCGCCTCCGTCCGAACATCGTGATCGACGGGGTCGAGGGGATGGACGAGATCGACTGGCCCGGAGCCGAGCTGCACATCGGCGACGTCGTCATCGCGCTCGACTCGCGGCGAGGGCGCTGCCCGATGACCACGGTCGACCCCGACTCGCTGGCGGTCGACCGCGAGGTGCTCAAGGACATCTTCCGTCGCTTCGACGGCAAGCTGGCGTTGAACGCTGAGGTGCTCCGTTCCGGACGCATCCGAGTCGGCGATCCGGTCCGACTGGTCCGACTGGTCCGCCCGCCGACACCCTGAACGGGGCCACACCATCGGCACCTGGGATGGATGCTTCCCGGATTCCGGGAAGCATCCGGACCAGAAGCGCTGGCGGGAAGATCGCTGACCAGAAGCCGATCGCCCACACGGACGATGATCAGCCGATGCGGACCGACATGCCGCCGTCGACGGGCAGCAGCACTCCGGTGACGAACTTGGACTCGTCGGACGCGAGGTAGAGCGCGGCGTGCGCCGTGTCCCACGCCGTCCCCATCACACCGCGCAGGGGCACTCGGGCATTGCGCTTGGCCCGGGTCGCCTCGGCGGATTCGCCGGTCGCAGCGGCGATCCCGCTGACGGCCATCGGCGTGTCCATCAGCCCGGGGAGGATCGCGTTGCAACGCACGCCGTACTTCGCGTTCGCGGTGGCGACGCTCTGGGTCAGCCGGTTGACCGCCGCCTTGGACACCTCGTAGGCGATCATGTTGCCGCCGGCGAGGGAGGCGAGCGACGAGATGTTGACGATCGACCCGCCGCCACCGGTGCGCATCCGCGGGATCGCCGCCTTGATGGTGAGCCACATGCCCTTCAGGTTGACCTCCAGGATCCGATCGAAGGCCTCCTCGTCGGCGCGGTGGGCCGGTCCGTCGTGGGCCTCCCCCGCCGACCCGATTCCGACGTTGTTGACCAACACGTCGATCGCACCGAACCGCGTGTGCGCCTCGTCGACGATCGCTGCCGCCTGGTCGGCATGCACGATGTCGGCCTCGAACGCGACGGCGGTGCCGCCCTCGGCCTGGATCAGCTCCACCGTCTCGTCCGCACGTGACCCGACTCGGTCCGCGCAGAGCACGTACGCCCCTTGGCGGGCGAACAGCATCGCGATCGCCCGGCCATTGCCGACCGTCTCGCCCGGCGTCTGGCCGGCACCGACGACGATCGCATACTTGCCCTGCAGTCGTTCCCCCACCCGGTCGAACCTACTCGGTCGCCGACAAGGGTGCGGCGAGCACCAGGTCAGCCGGATATTTGCAGAAGCAAGGAATGCCGACGTCGGTTGCGTCGTTGCAGCGCACACCGCACACCTCTCTCGAGGCCGCACAGAGGAGACCCCCCGATGGCCACCCCCGTCCGATTCTGGATCGACCCGCTCTGCCCGTGGTGCTGGACCACCTCACAATGGATCCGCAGCATCGCCGAGGAGAAGGACCTCGACATCACGTGGGAGCCGATCAGTCTCCTGGTCAAGAACGAGGTGACGCCGGACGCCGCCTACTACAGCACGGTCGCCTGGTCGCGAGGCTTGCTCCGTGTGCTCGAATCCGTGCGTGCCGCTGGCCTCGAGGATCGGATGGGCGATCTCTACAAGGAGTTCGGGCGGCGCATCCACCACCTCGGCCAGCGTGAGTGGGACCCCGCCGAGGCGCTCAAGGAGGTGGACCTCGATGTGTCGCATGCCGACGCCGCCGACGACCCTGCGTGGGACGTGCCCCTCTTGGAGCGCATGGGCCAGGGCCTGGCGCTCGTGGGCAACGACGTCGGCACCCCGATCATCTCCATCATTCGCGGCGATGGCCGCGAGGTGGCGACGTTCGGGCCGGTCATCACCAAGCGACCCGACCACGACGATGCGATCGCCCTGTGGGACGCGTTCGTCACGCTGACGACGCTCGACGAGTTCTGGGAACTGAAGCGGACGCGCAACGTCGGTCCGCAGTTCGGCGACACTCCCTGACCGACCGTCACCACGCCCGACCCCCCGGACCCGCCGGACCCAGGATCGGGCAGGGATACAGTTCCGTCGTGGCCGAGCATCCCTTCAGCGCCTACCTCGCACGCCAACCCGAACCGCAGCGCGCCACCCTCGAGACGGTGGCCGCCTCGCTGCGCAGGCTGCTCCCCGGAGCGGTCGAAGCGATCAGCTATGCCATGCCCGCGTTCGTGGTGGACGGGACGGCCATCGCCGGGATCGCCGGCTTCAAGCACCACTGCTCGTACTTCCCCCACAGCGGATCCGTGCTCGAGCGGCTGAGGTCAGAGGACCTGGCGAACTACGAACACGACAGCGGCACACTGCGCTTCCCGATCGACCGTCCCTTGCCGGCATCGCTGCTGCGCAAGCTCGTCGTGGCGCGATTGCAACTCGAGTCCGAGCACGCGCCACGCGCCGGCAAGGTGCGCACCTTCTACGACAACGGGTTTCTCCGGTCCAAGGGTGGCCGACGCGACGGTGAGATGCACGGGCAGTGGTCGTTCTATCGAAAGGACGGAACGCTGATGCGAACCGGGCGGTTCGACACCGGTCGACAGATCGGCGTCTGGACGACGTACGACCGCGCCGGTGCGGTGGTCACCGAGAGGTCACTCGGGCAGCGTCCGGTACTGGGGTGACCAACGACGCTCGGTGACGAGTCGAACGATCTCGTGATCCTCCAGCGACGGAGCCGATCCCTCGGCCACGGCTTGACGGGCGACGGCCAACGCGACCAGATCGGCCACGTCACCCGCTCGCGAGAGCGACGGCAACAGGCTGTACTGCGACGGCGAGTTGTACGTGACCGACGAGCCGATCGCCGTCGCGGCCGCGCTCAGCATCGCGTCGCTGACCCGGGTGGCCCGCACGGCGACCACCGCTCGTCCGAGTCCCGGGAAGAGGTAGAGGTTGTTCACCTGCGTGATCGGAATCACCTCGGCTCCGACGGTCACCGGCGGGAACGGGCTCCCCGTACCGACCAGCGCTCGACCGTCGGTCCATGCGAGGACATCGGACGGAAGCGCCTCCGTGCGCGGTGTGGGGTTCGACATCGGCAGCACGATCGGCCGCGGGATCGTCGCCGCCTGGGCGCGGATCACGTCCTCGGTGAACAGACCGGGCTGACCGGTCACACCCACGAGCGCGTGCGGCGCCACCTCGACGACCACGTCGAGCAATGGCACATGACCGTCATCATCGGCGAGCGCCGCCACTTCGGCCCAGGGTCGGACGAAGTCCGACTGGAAGTCCTGCAGCCCATCGAGACGATCGTGCAGGAGACCGTCTCGGTCGACCAGCCAGCATCGACGACGCGCCTCCTCGGGCGACAGCCCTGCGGCCACCAGCGCGCCGACGGCCTGGTGTGCGATCCCGATGCCTGCGGATCCTGCGCCGACGATCACCATCCTCAGGTCACGCAGCGGGACACCACCGATGCGCATCCCCCCGACGATCGCGGCAACGGCGACCGCGGCGGTGCCCTGGATGTCGTCGTTGAAGGAGCAGATCACGTCGCGGTGCCGCGCCAGCAGACGGTTCGCGTTGCGTTGGGCGAAGTCCTCCCACTGCAGGAGGACCCCGGGGCAGCGGGCGCGCAGTGCCGCCACGAACGCGTCGACCAACTCGTCGTACTCGTCGTCGCGCAGGCGTCGCCGGCGAAGGCCGAGGTACAGCGGATCCGAGAGCAACGCCTCGTTCTCGGTGCCCACGTCGAGGAGCACCGGCAACGTGCGCGCCGGGTCGACGCCGCCCACGGCCGTGTACAGCGCGAGCTTCCCGATGGGAATGCCCATGCCGCCGACGCCGAGGTCGCCGAGTCCGAGGATGCGCTCTCCGTCGGTGACGACCACGACGTCCGCCTCACCGCCGTCGAGCGCGTTCTCGAGCAGCTCCGGAATGCGGTGCCGATCCGCCCACGACAGGTACAGGCCGTGCTCTCGCCGGTACGCGTGCGACCACTGCTGGCACGCCAGGCCGACCGTGGGCGTGTACACGATGGGCAACAGCTCCTCGATGTCGCCCACGAGGAAGCGATAGAACAGCACCGAGTTCGACTCCTGCAGGGCGCGGAGGAAGATGTGCCGGGCCAGATCGCCGTGTGCTGCGGCGTACTCGGTGCGGACCCGTTGGAGCTGCGTGGCGAGGTCCTCGACCACGGGCGGCAACAGACCGTGCAGGCCGTACCGGTCTCGCTCGGCCGCGGTGAACGCCGTGCCCTTGTTGCGATAGCGGTTCGAGAGCAACCTTCGACCGGTCAACATCGCCTTCGACTCCTCTCGTTCCGTGCGCGCACCCTACGTCCACGACACGCCCGGGCCCACCTGCCGGATGACAGACTCGACGGATGCATGACATCGTGATCCGAGGCGGCACCGTGGTCGACGGCACCGGCGCGCCCGCCGTCCTCGCCGATCTGGCCATCGACGGCGGAGTCATCACCGCCATCGGCACCGTCGAGGACGACGGACGTCGAGAGGTCGACGCGACCGGGCTGGTGATCCTTCCGGGGTGGGTCGACATCCACACCCACTACGACGGTCAGGTGACCTGGGACCCACAGGTCACACCATCGAGCTGGCACGGCGTCACCACGGTCGTCATGGGCAACTGCGGCGTGGGCTTCGCGCCGGTACGCCCCGACGGCCACGCCTTCCTCATCGAACTGATGGAAGGCGTCGAGGACATCCCCGGGACGGCGCTCCACGAAGGCATGAACTGGCAGTGGGAGTCGTTCCCCGAGTACCTCGACGCGCTCGAGGCGACACCACGGGTCCTCGACATCGCCGCCCAGGTCCCCCATGCCGCCCTGCGCGCCTACGTGATGGGCGACCGAGCCCACGACGACGCGACCGGCGACGAGATCTCCGAGATGGCCCGTCTGACGCGCGAGGCGCTCGACGCCGGAGCCGCAGGATTCTCCACCTCGCGAACCATGCTGCATCGGTCCAAGCACGGCCTCGTGCCCGGCACGCTGGCGCCGATCGACGAACTGATCGCGATCGGCGATGCGTTGGGAGTCGCCGGCCACGGTGTGTTCCAGTTGATCGACGACGGCTCACCCGTCGGCGAGGTCGGCCGCTACATGGCCGAGATCGCTCGTCGGAGCGGGGCCACCGTCACCTATTCGCTCGCACAGACGCCGTCCGACCCTCTCGCCTACCGCACTGCGTTGCAGGGCGCCGCCGACGCCGCCGCCGATGGCCTCCGCATCGTCCCGCAGGTGGCCTGCCGACCGACGGGCATGATGTTCGGGCTCCAGTCGTCCTTGCACCCGTTCATCACCCATCCCACGTACCGTCAGCTCGCATCGCTCCCGCTCGAGGAGCGCGTCGAGACGCTGCGCCGACCGGACGTGCGCGCCGCCCTCCTCGCCGAGGAGGCGTCCACGGCGAGCCCGGTCGCGAAGTACCTGATGTCCCGTTGGGACCGCATCTTCCCGCTCGGCGATCCACCCGACTACGAGCCCACGCCGGACTCGAGCGTCGCCGCCGTCGCCGCCCGCGAGGGGCGGTCGCCCGAAGAGGTCGTGCTCGACTGGATGCTCGAGCGCGACGGCACGGCGTTCCTGTTCGCACCGCTGGCGAGCTACGAGGACACCAACCTCGATGCGGTGCGGGAGATGATGCTGCATCCCAACTCCGTGCTCGGCCTCAGCGACGGGGGCGCACACTGCGGACTCATCTGCGACGTCAGCATGCCCACCACCCTGCTCACCCACTGGGTGCGCGACCGGGACCGAGGCGACCGGCTTGCGCTCGAGACCGCCGTGCACCTCCAGACGGGGCGCACGGCGGAGGTGTACGGCTTCACCGATCGCGGCACGTTGCAGCCCGGCAAACGAGCGGACCTCAACCTCGTCGATCTGGACGCGCTCACCCTGCACCCGCCGGAGATGATCTTCGACCTTCCGGCCGGGGGCAGACGACTGGTGCAGCGCGTCGACGGCTATCGCGCCACCTTCGTCGCCGGGGTGCAGACGTATGCCGACGGAGCGCCGACCGGTGCCACCCCGGGGCGCCTGGTCCGGTTCGGTGAACACCCCGCCTGACCTGGGCGGCGATGGCACGAACGCCACGTGAACAACGCGAAGTCGCGACACGATCGACACAGATGGGTTGCACGATGATGTCGTGCTCACGCTGCAGCATCGACCCCGGCGGGTGGTCACCCATCGCACTTCGGCCCTCGTGGCGCTGGTGCTCGGGCCGAAGCGGGCGCGCCCGCTGCTCGCCGCCCACGTCGTCGGAGTCATCGCCAGCGGGTGGGTCACGGTCGCTCTGGCCAAGTCGCTGTTCTTCGGGCTGAGCGCCGACGCCTCTCGTCGCCAGGTGCTGCTGTACCTGGTGGTCACCCTGCTCCCGGTCGCGGCGCTCTCCCGGTTCGTCGGCCCCACCGTCGACTTCGTACGGGGAGGTGCCTGGAGGACCGCTCACCTCGCCAACATCGGCCGCGCCGTCTGCGCTGTCGGGCTCGCGCTCTCGCTGGACACTCCGACGTTCTTCGTGTGGGCGTTCGCGTTGCTGGTCGCCAACAAGTTCTTCTCGACGAGCAAGTACGCACTGCTCCCGATGCTCACCCACGACACGAGCGGCCTGGTGACGATGAACGTGCGGTTCTCGAAGTGGGGCAGCGCTGCGGGGGCGGTCGCAGTGTCCACGGGCGTGCTGCTCAACCAGCAGCTCAGTCCGCGATGGGCACTCGTCGCCGCGGCAGGGGCGTTCCTGGTGGCATCCCGCCTGCGCCCCACGATGCTGCATCTCGAGCGCACCATCGACCAGGCGCGGCCGGAGCCGCACCACGAGGCGACGAGGTCCGACCGGGCGTCGGTCCCGTTCATCGCCATTCGCTGCTCCGCCGGACTGTTCGCGTTCGCCGCCGCCTTCGCGCTGCGCCAGGAGGACGGCAGCCTGCACGCGATGCTCGTGATCGTCGGCGTCTCCTACGCGGTGGGATCGTTCCTCGGCAACCTGCTCGCGCCCCTTGCTCGGCGCCATTGGTCCGAGGAACGGATGATGGAGATGGCGATCCTCCCCGCTGCGCTCGCATCCGCGACGGCAGCGGTCGTCGCCTCGCCGGTGATGTTCGGCGCCGCGAGCCTGATGTTCGGGTTCGCCACCGCGCACACACGCCAGGCGTTCGACAGCATCGTCCAGTCCGAGCGCAGCGACTCCCTGCGCGGTCGACGGTATGCACACTTCGAGACGCTCGCCCAGGTCGGCTGGGTCCTCGGTGCTGCCGGGGCGACGCTGCTGACTCCGCAACTGCAGTACGTGTGGATCCTCGTCGCGATCGCGGCGGTTGTCAGTGTGCAGCGAGTCCGGGGCACCTGGACACGCCGGATCGACGAGCGGCCCAGCGCGGCCGCCGCCTGATTCAGGTTGCCACGGTCAGGGAGCGGAAGTCCTCCCGGGACACCGAGTCGTCGGTACTCGTACCGTCGGGCAACGGCGTGGCCACCGGCGCACCGGCCACCTGGAATCGAACGCGACCCACCCCACGCAGGTCGGTGAGCGTCAGCACCAGCTGACCGAGCGCCAGCACCTGGTCGCCGGGAGGGATCTCGGAGAAGTCGGCGGCGAGTTCCACGGTGGCGGTGCCGCCGGCGACCTCTGCCGACACCACCATCGTGGCATCGGGAATGGCCGACCTGAGCCCGCGATCGATCTCCGCAGCCGTCGGACCCTCGCCGAGGCTGGCCACCACTTCGGAGGCCGTGACCGGCCGAGGCACACCGCGGGGCGCGACACGAGCACATCGGCGTCGATGAACCACACCGTGACCTCGTCCTGGGCCACCACCGAGTCGCTGGTCTGCGGATCGAGGCCCTCCGGGCGGTCCTCGCTGCCGAGCGGGGTCGACGACTCCTCGGTCGGGAATCCGCACGACACCATCACGAGTCCGAACGCCATGACCAGCGAGGCCACCAAGGTTCGTCGTGATGTCCTTCTCAGCCGTCTCATCGGTGCGGTACCTCCACGACGAATCGGGCGCCGCCCGTCGGGCTGTCCTCGACCCACACCCGACCACCCTCGAGGCGAACGTACTCGTCGACCAACGACAACCCCAGCCCCGTGCCCTTCGCGATGCCGGGCGCTCCGGGCGCGGTGCCGCGATGGAACCGTCCGAAGATCGAGGTGCGCTCATCGGGCTCGACGCCGGGACCCGAGTCGTCGACCACGAGGCGCAGCGTGCCGTCGACGTGACCGCACTCGATGTTGGTGGCACCCCCGCCGTAGCGAGCGGCGTTCTCGACCAGGTTGGCGATCGTCCGCTCGAAGCGAAGGGGGTTGACGGCGTGCAGGACCGGCCCGTCGGCACCGACGATGAGATCAGGATCCACGCCCTGCGAGACCGCGACGCGAGTGACCACTTCGGCGACGTCGACGAGTTCGCGCTCCTCGTCCTCGCGAACGGCGTCGATCCGTGAGAGCTCCAGCAGCTCGAGCGTCAGCTGGCGCAGATGGTCCACCTGGCCGGCGAGCACGTCGATCGCGAACGACGTCCGCTCCGGGCTGGAGGTCCGCTGCGCCAGCGAGACCGCCGAGCCCATCGCCGTCAACGGGGTCCGCAGCTCGTGGCTGACATCGGCGGTGAAGCGTTGCTCGCGGGCGATCCGGTCCTCCAGCGACGCGGCCATCGAGTTGAACGAATCGGCGACCGGGAGCAGGTCGGGGTCATCGCCGACTTCGAGACGACGCCGGAGGTCACCGGCACTCATCGCCTGCGCAGTCTCCGCGACCGCGGTCAACGGGCGGAGCACCCGGCGCGAGAGCACCCATCCGAACCCGGCTCCGAGCGCGGTCGTGAGCGAGGCGACGCCCCAGAGCACGAGCGCCAGCGTGCGGAGGGTGTCCTCGTACTCCCGGGCGGGCACGAACTCGAAGAAGGACGTGCCGACGGCCGGCAACGGGACTCCGACGAGGATGTACGGCACCTGGTTGACCGCGATGCGTTGACGCTGCCCGACGCCGGCGAGCGTCGCCTCGAGGAACTGCGGCGGGATCCGGGTCTCGTTCAGATCGACGACCGCCGAGTACCACTGACCGTTCACCTGCAGCACGACACGGGCCTTGGTCTGTGCCAGCGCGTCGAGCACCTCGTCGTCACGGAGGACGGACTGGCCGGAGAACCGTCCGTTCACCACCTGCGCGTGGAGCACCGCCTGGCGCACCGCGAGCGTCTGGCGTTGATCGAGCAGGTACCACCGGGCGAGTTGGTACGTCGTGATGCTGAGCACGACCGACAGCAGGAGTGCGAGCAGCGCGAAACCTGTCGCCGACCGGGCACGAAGGCCGCCGGGCAGAATCCTCATGTGGCCCCACGCGGCATCTTGTAGCCCAGCCCTCGCACGGTGAGGATGAGCTTCGGCGAGGACGGATCGTCCTCGATCTTCACCCGGAGTCGGGCCACGTGGGTGTCCACGACACGACCGTCGCCGGCGTGCTCGTAGCCCCAGACCTGCTGCAGGAGCTGGTCGCGGCTCCACACCCGATTGGGGTGGCGGGCGAAGTGGCAGAGCAGTTGGAACTCGGTGCGAGTGAGCGACAGCTCCTCACCGTCGCGGGTGACGCTGCCCTCCTCCGGCGAGATCTCCAGCGGCCCCACGGTCCAGCGCTCTCCGGGCGAGACGCCGCGATGCCGGCGCAGTTGCACGCGGACTCGAGCGATGAGCTCACGATCGTTGAACGGCTTGGTGACGTAGTCGTCGGCACCGAGCTCGAGTCCGGCGACGATGTCGTGGCTGTCCTGCTGGGCGGTCACCATGATCACCGGCACATCGCCGGCCCTGCGGATGTGGCGACACACGTCGAAGCCGCTCATGCCGGGCAGACGCAGATCCAGCAGGACGAGATCGAACGTGCTGCGGTCGAATCGGTCGACTGCCTGAGCGCCCGACGACGCTTCGGTGACGACGAGGCCCTCGTCCTCGAGCAGCATCCGCAGGAGGGTGCGAACGGTGTCGTCGTCCTCGACCACCAGAACACGGTCAGACACCGACAACCTCCCCTCCGGAGCAGTCGGACTGGACAGGCATGCGATCGAGACTAACCCGGACTCATCGGAAGGACCCATCGCGGGCATCAGGTCATGGTGCCGTCGGGTTGTCACGATCACGTGTCAGATGTGCGAAGAACAGGTCGAATCGTGCGAGACACCCGTTGGGGGCATCCGATCCGGCGCATGAGTAGCGTGGGGTCGTGGACCACCCCGACGAGACCCCGCTGCTCCGCAAGATCCGCGAGTCGGTCATCGGCGACGACCAGGTGATGGACGGCCCCTACGGTCCCCACCGGATCACGTACGCCGACTACACCGCGTCGGGCCGAGCGCTGAGCTTCATCGAGGACTTCATCCGCGACGAAGTGCTCCCCAGATACGCCAACACGCACACCGAATCGTCGGGCACCGGGCTGCAGACCACGCGCCTGCGCGAAGACGCACGCCGCATCATCCGCGACGCCGTCGGCGGCGACGACCAGACCTGCGTGATCTTCTGCGGCTCCGGCGCCACCGGAGCCATCGACAAACTGATCGGCATCATGAACCTCCGGATTCCTGCCGACCTCGATGCGCGCTATCACCTCGTCGAGCAGATCCCGCCGTCGGAACGGCCGGTGGTGTTCGTCGGCCCGTTCGAGCACCACTCGAACGAGCTCCCGTGGCGGGAGTCGATCGCCGACGTGATCACCATCCCCGAGGACGCCGACGGACACATCGACCTCGCCCATCTGGAGCGGATGCTGATCGAGCACGCCGACCGGCCGATGAAGATCGGCTCTTTCTCGGCGGCGTCGAACGTCACCGGCATCGTGTCCAACACCTGCGCGATCGCGGATCTCCTGCACCGCCACGGTGCGCTGTCGTTCTGGGACTTCGCTGCCGCGGGTCCGTACGTCGACATCGAGATGTACCCGGTCTGCGGTGAACACCCCCTCGCCCGCAAGGACGCTGTGTTCCTGAGCCCCCACAAGTTCGTGGGTGGTCCGGGCACTCCTGGAGTCCTGGTCGTGCGACGCGAGCTCCTCGCCAACTCGGTCCCCGACGTGGTGGGAGGCGGCACGGTCGCGTACGTCAACCCCAGCGAGCACCGATTCCTCGACGACCCCGTCCACCGTGAGGAGGGCGGCACCCCCGCCATCATCGAATCGATCCGCGCCGGCATGGTGTTCCAGCTCAAGCAAGCGGTGGGCGTGGCGACGATCAAGGACCACGAGGAGTCCTACTGGCGGCGCGCGGTGGAGCGTTGGTCGCACAACCCCTCGCTGCAGGTGCTCGGCAACACGAAGTCCGACCGCCTCTCGATCCTCTCCTTCGTGGTCCGCCGACCCGAGGGCCGATACCTGCACCACAACTTCGTCGTCGCCCTGCTCAGCGATCTGTTCGGCATCCAGTCCCGCGGCGGGTGCTCGTGCGCCGGCCCCTACGGGCACCGGTTGCTCGGCATCGACATCGCGCGCTCGCACGAGTTCGAGCACGAGATCACCATGGGCTGCGAGGGCATCAAGCCGGGGTGGACACGGGTCAGCTTCAACTACTTCATCTCCGAGACCGTGTTCCAATACCTCGTCGATGCGGTCGACCTCGTCGGCACGCACGGGTGGAAGCTGCTGCCCGAATATCGCTTCGAGCCCTCGTCGGGGCTGTGGCGCCACCGGCTCGGTGCCGTCGAGCCTCCGCTGCGACTCTCACAACTCTCCTACGATCCCGTCAGCGGGGACCTCGTCCGCCCGGCGATCGACGATGTGCGCGCCTCCGAGGACGCGCTCGCCGACCACCTGTCAGCGGCGATGGCGGTGTTCGACGCCGCGGCACCATGGGAGCCGAGCGAGGCGACGGGCGCATCGTTGTCCCCGGAGTTCGAGCATCTGCGGTGGTTCGATCTCCCGGCGGCTTCGCTGTCGCACTCCTGAATGCGGGCGCGCCGGCGTCACATGGTGAAGGCGAGGTGGCGAGCGGCGTGCTCGGCGAGCGTGACGTCGCCGCCGAGCGAGATCCTGCCGTCGGCGAGTGGCTCGCTCGGATCGATGCGACCGCACGCCAGCAGCATGAAGGTGAGGGAGTCCATGGTCAGCGTCACGTCCGGTGCGGGCAGCTCGTCGACTCGCGTCGCCCGCCCATCGACCTTGGCGAGAATCCGGCGGTGTACGGGACCGGTGAGGTCGAATGCGATGCCCAGGCCATCGGCGAGACCGATCTTCTTGCCCACGATGTAGCCGATCGAACCCTGCACCTCGTCGAGCGCCATCTCCGCGGCCGCGCCGCCGTCGTCGCCCTCGAGACCCAAGGGGACCCTCATGTCGCGCTCGTGCACCCAGATGTCGAACTCGCGGATCTGCATGAACCGTCCGTACGTCCCCGGACCCACCGGGGTGAGCGACGGCTCGTCGAACTGCTCGTCGGTCATCGCCTCGAGCTCGGTCACGCGTTGCTCACAGAGGGAGCGGAAACGTTCGACCAGACGGTCGGCGGGCAGCGCGTCGAGCTCGGCGACGATGGACGGCATCGCCGCGAAGGGGTTCTCGTCGCCCGGACGCCAGCCGAGCAGCGCCTGTTCGATGGTGGTGACGTGCACGAGCACGCCCTGCACGGTCCATGCGGGGCACAGTGACTGCACCTGCCACTGCTCAGGTGTGAGCGACTCGGCGAGGCGGCCGAGCGAACCCATCACGGTTCGGAGGTTGGCGACGATGTCGGTTCGACCACTCATGGCGCGGGCTTCTCCTTCGACTGCCAATCACGACCCGTGAGGTACGGCGTGAACTGCTCGGCGATGTGCTGCATGTCCAGTTGCGTCTTGGGACGCTTGATCTCGTAGAGGTGCGGAAAGCGACGGGTCGCCGTGACCAGGTCCCAGAGGGCGAGTGCGTCGTCGCCGAAGACGGCGGGGGTGATGACCGGACCGTACAGATGACTCCCGTCCGGGAACACCAGGGTGGGAACGCCGAACCCCCCGTGGGCGACGACTGCGTCGTGGTCGGCCTTGACGTCGTCGTGGGTGGTCGGGTCGTCGATGGCGTGCTGCACGATCGCCGGGTCGAGGCCGATCGACGCCAGCAGTTCCGCGGCGACCTCGGGCCGGTGTGGCTTGCGGCCCTCGAGGTGCAGGGCCCGCCCGGCGACCTCGTAGAAGCGATCGCAGTCGTCCATCGACGTGCGCCGCAAGAGTGCGGCGACGCGCAGCATGCCCCAGCCGTAGGACCACTCGCGCTCCCACGGGTGCTTCTTGCCCTCCTCACGGTTGATCTCCTCGAGCGAGAAGAACCGCCAGTCGATCTGCAACCCCGTCTGCCGGCGCACGTCGCGGATCCACAGCGAGCTCTGGAACGCCCACGGGCACATCACATCGAAGTGGAACCCGATGGTCTGCACGTCGGTCATGCGGTCTCCAATCCCTGGTGATCTCGTGGCAACGCTACGTCGAGGACCAGCTCTTCGCCGAGTGGAGGTTCACCGGGGGCACGCCACCTCCGCACGACCGTGTCGAGGCGGAGCGCAGCGGCGAGGAGTGCCATCGCCACGATGCCGTCGAGCCACCAGTGATTCCCGGTCGCAGAGACGGCCAGCATCGTCAGCACGACGTGCGCGACGAACAGCCACCGCCACCGGCTGGTGCTCACCATCACGATCCCGAAGGACACCACCGCCGCCCAACCGACGTGGATCGATGGCATCGCGGCCAGCTGATCACTGACACCCGTGCCCACCGGACCGTAGACCGACAGCCCGAACACGCTCGAGAGGTCGATGTAGCCGAGGCCCGGCACGAGTCTCGGCGGTGCGACTCGCACGAACCGGATGACGAGGCAGCACGCCGTCATGATCGCCAGGCCGTTGCGCCAGTGCGGATAGCGGTCGCGATGTCGGACGAACAACCACACCATGAATCCGATGAACACGGGGATGTGGGCGATCGCATAGAAGTAGTTCAGGAACCGTCCGACCAACTCGTGATCGAGAGCGAAGTGCTGCAACGACAGCTCCGACGGCATGTGCAGCGAGTGCTGCAGGCGGTCGATGCGCCGGGCGCGGTCGATGGCGCCGTCGGTGGTCGCCAGCGGCAGCGTGCGTGCGATCCGCCAGATCGCATAGAGCACGGCCAGCAGCGTCAGCTCCGTCGAGGCGGCGAGCACCGCCGATCGCCAACGATCCGCCGGTCGACGCCTGAGCGTGAGCGCCACCGCGCCGCAGACGACGGCCGTCACCATCGCCTGCTGCCACGTCGGCCAATTCATAGGACGAGAGCCTGCCGCCCCACACGCCGCGTCGGCAACCGCCGACCGTCAGGGCACCCGGGCCGGCGACCTGAAATCCAGCCCTTCGAACTCTCCGGAGTTCCGCCATGCGGCGATGTAGTTGAAGTACGCGACCGGTCCGTCGGGGTACCCGCTGCCGTTGAGGCGCTCGCGCCTGCCGATCGGTCTGCCCTCGTTGTTGTAGTAGCCCGGCGTGCAGTCGGGGTTGCCGATGAAGGCGCGGGGGTTGCTCTCCAGCAGTTCGATCCACGCCTGCTCGGCCTCCTCGGTGACCTCGACCACCTCGGCGCCGATCTCGAGCGCATGCGCGATCACCGCGGCGATCGTGGAGCCCGCCTCGGTGAAGTTCTGGGTGACGTTGGCGATGACGTTCGCACCCTGGCTCGGCGAGACGATGAACAGGTTGGGGAATCCGTGGACGTGAAGCCCGTGCTTGCTGCGCATCCCTTCCGCCCAGTAGTCGGACAGGGTCACGCCGTCTCGTCCGACCGTTTCGAAGCCCGCTCGGCGGGCGTAGGTCGTCCCGACCTCGAAGCCGGACGCGAAGATGAGGCAGTCCAGGTCGTAGTGCACGCCTCCGGCCCAGACCCCGGTCTCGTCGATGCGCTCGACACCCTTGCCGTCAGTGTCGATGAGATGCACGCCGGGCCGCTCGTAGGCCTGCAAGTACTCGTCGTGGAAGCAGGGCCGCTTGCAGAGCTGCCGGTACCACGGCTTGAGCGCAGCCGCGGTGGCGGGGTCGCTGACGATGGTGTCGACCCTGGCGCGGATCTCCTCCATCTTCTCGTCGTCGCTGTCCTCGTACGCCTTCACCATCAGTTCCGGACCGAACGTCTCACCCTGGTTCAAGAACTCGACCATCCGATCCCTGATCCGCTTGGAGATGTCGGTCCAGCCGTCCATCACCAGGTCCTCGTCGGCGAACCCACCGGTCTGGAGCGTGAGGAAGTTCATCAACCACTTCTGCTGCCACCCCGGCTCGAGCTGCGCGAACCAGTCCGGGTCGATGGGGTGGTTGTTGCGGATGTCGATGGACGACGGCGTGCGCTGGAACACGAAGAGTTCCTTCGCGTCACGAGCCAGGTGCGGGATGCACTGCACCGCGGTGGCACCGGTGCCGATGATGCCGACCCGCTTGTCGGCGAGTCGATCCATCGGCGTGGAGGGGTCGCCTCCGGTGTAGGCGTAGTCCCAGCGGCTGGTGTGGAAGCAGTGGCCGCCGAAGGACTCGATGCCCTCGATGCCGGGCAGCTTCGGGCGATGCAACGGGCCCGTTCCCATGGCGACGAACTTCGCTCGGATGCGGTCGCCTCGGTCGGTCTCGATGACCCACCGCGCGATGTCGTCGTGCCACTCGAGGCCGGTGACCGCGGTGGAGAACAGCGCGTGCTCGTACAGCCCGAACGTGTTCGCGATGCGCTTCGCCTGACCGTGGATCTCGGGTGCGAACACGTACTTCTGGGTCGGCATGTGCCCGGTTTCCTCGAGCAGAGGGAGGTACACCATCGCTGCTGTGTCGCACATCGCCCCCGGATAGCGGTTCCAGTACCACGCACCGCCGAAATCGCCACCTCCTTCGATGATCCGCACGTCGTGGATGCCGGCCTGCTTCAGCCGGGCACCGGTGACGAGGCCGGCGAAGCCTCCGCCGATGAACACGACCGTCACCTCGTCCTCGACCGGGTCACGTTCGACCCGCTCCACGTAGGGGTCCTCGAGGAAGTGGGCGAATCGGCCACGGGGTTGGATGTACTGCTCGTTGCCCTCCGGGCGCAGGCGTTTGTCCCGCTCCACCCGGTACTTGGCGCGCAGCGCCGCTCGATCGATCATCAGAACACCTCTCGTCGCCCCAAATGCGTGCTCGACTCTCGCGCATCGGCGCCGGACGACTCAACGTGGGCGCACCCACCCGATGTCGTCACCGTTCGAGCGGCTTCTGGTCCGGCCTGTTCCCGGATTCCGGGAACAGGCCGGACCAGACGCCGCGTTGGGAGGATCCCTGCCCAGAAGCCGACCGACAGTCAGGGGGCGTCGGTGAGGGCCTCGACGACGGCCTCGACCACGTCAGGGTTCCAGGTCAGTGCACGATCCCACGGCAGGCCGAACTGATCGGCGAAGAAGATGCTGTGCACGTCGGGGAACAGATGGGTGGCGCGAGGACGCAGGACCGTGGTCGACACGTCGGCTGCGAGCGCACTCGGCACCGCGACGAGACCGTCGTGCGGGAACACGTCGCGGTGCCCGCCGTCCAGGCGAAAGTGGTCGCCGGCGATGAGCGTGACGGGGATCCCTTCGAGCACATCTCCCTGACGCTCGTTCCATCCATCGGCACCGTCCAGATACGCATGGGTCACCTGCTCGCCCGCCCCGGTGGAGGCGGTGTCGTGCAGCACCTTGTAGTCGCGAAGGATCGTCTCGGTCGCCACGTCGCCACCGGCGATCGCGAGGGGCTGATGACCGTTGGCGAAGTCGGCAGCGAACGACCCCGACCACGGCGTACCGAGAGTGACCAACGAGCCGATTCGCGGTGAACTCGCGGCGGCGCGTAGAACTCGGATCGCAGCTCGCGAAAAGAGTCCACCCATCGAATGGGCGACGAGGTCGATCTCGTCGAGGTCCTCTCGCCCGGCGAGGTGTCCCAGAAAGGCAGCCAACCGCTCGCCGGCGCTGTCGATCGGGCCGACGGCGTTCACGGTCAGCTCGACGGGAAGCTGCTCGGGGGCGTCGTCGAATCCTGCGAAGTCGGTGTCATTGGTGACCCGACGATTGCCGACGTTGGCCGGCGACGTGTACACGGCGTAGCCGCGGCCGAGCAACGCTTCCCGCAGACCTGTGTCGGTGCTCCCGGCGGACAGACCGACACGACATCCGAGCGAGGGAGTCGTGAACGGACTGATCGCCGCGCCACCAGAGACGATGACGACGGCACGTCGACTGCTGCTCATTCCCACTGTCTAGCGGACGAGTCACTCTCGAAACGTCTCGACGAGCAGCACGACCGCGAACACGAAGAAGAGGGTCGCCGCACCGATGCGAATGGCGCGTTCGGGCAATCGAGCACCCAGCAGTCGACCCACGACGATCGCCAGACCATCGGCGACCACCATCCCGATCGTGGACCCCAGCCACGTCCCGAACACCCCCTCACGGGTGGCGAGCGTGATGGTGGCCAACATCGTCTTGTCCCCCAACTCGGCCAGGAAGAACACGGTCCCGACGGTGACCACCACATGGCGAGCCGGCTGAGCCGCACGCGCCTCGTCCTCCTCGGTGAGGCGGTCGCCGCGCAACGTCCACAAGCCGAACCCCACGAAGGAGATCGCTGCGACGACGTTGATCGCCGTGGTCGGGAGCGCCGCCCCGAGGACAGCGCCGACGAACACCGAGACGGCGTGCACGAGGGCCGTCGCCAGCGTGATCCCCACGAGAACCGGGACGGCGCGATAACGCGTCGCGAACGCCAGGGCCATCAGCTGCGACTTGTCGCCGAGCTCGGCGACGAAGATGACGCCCAGACTGAGGAGGAATGCAGTCAGCACGTCGGTCTCACCGCGACATCAGTGGACCGGTGCCGGGGCTGCGGCATCGGTTGAGCCCGACACGTACGTCGGGCGGAACGCGATCACGAAGACCAGTCCCGCGAGGGCGATGCAGGTGGTGGAGACGACCAGCGGCATGTTGGAGGTGACCGAACCGGTGATGAAGCCGACGAGGATGCTGGCGGGCACCTGAGCGAGGTTCATCACACTGCTGGAGATGCCCATCGCCTCGCCCTGGCGACCAGGCTCGGCGGACCGCGAGATGAGACTGGTCTGGTTCGCCATCACCAGCCCGTTGAACGTCGTGAACAGGGGGATGATCGCGTAGAGCTGCCACTTCGTACCGGCGAGGAAGTAGCAGGACATCGCGACGGCGAGACCGAAGAACGCGAAACGCAGCACCTGGTAGTCGCGCCGATGACGGGCAACTCTCGGGACGATGAGCACTTGGGTGAGTGCGATGAACAGACCGACCAGGGCGAAGTAGTCGCCGGTGTTGTCCTGCGTGAACCCGAACTTCCTGGCGAGGTACACACCGAAGAAGGTCGTGAAGAAGGTGAACCCGGCGTTGAAGAGGAACGAGGAGTACAGCACGACTCGAAGGCGGTCACTGCGGAAGCCACGGACGACGTTGCGCGCCGCCGTGCCGATCTCGATGTGCTTGTTGGTGTCCTTGTGCCGGATCGTCTCGGGGAAGCGGGCGATGACGAGTGCGCAGTTGCACACGCACAGCCCGGCGGCGAACCAGAACGGTGTGGTCGCGGAGAACCACGATGGCGTCGTGAACAGCCCGTAGAAGCTGCGACCAGGTGCGCTGAGGCGACCACCCAGATACGGGCCGATGATGAACCCGAGGCCGAAGGCGGCGCCGAGCAGACCGAAGTTCTTGGCACGGTTGGTGTCGTCACTCACGTCGCCGATCGCCGCCTGGGCGACGGCGATGTTGCCGCCGGTGAGGCCGTCGATCGCACGCCCGATGAACAGCAACGGGATCGCCTTCGAGCTGATCCCCATCGCGAAGATCATGTAGCCGACGGCGGTGCCGGCGATCGAGAACGCGAGCACGGGCCGCCGCCCGAACCGATCCGACAGCTGGCCGAGGATCGGTGCGGCGACGAACGTGCACAGCGGGTAGATCGCCTGCAGGAAGCCGAGCATGATCAGACCCTGACGCGGCGTCCAGTCGGCGGGCGTGACCCTGAACGGCGAGTCGCCGATGAGGAGCGGGAAGATCGGGATCAGGATGCTGAACCCGATGAGGTCGATGAAGACGGTGAAGAACACCGGCAGGATCGGGTTGGGATGTTCGTCGCGGCGACTCATCCGCGGTGGAGGGCTTCGGCGGGAGGCATGAGCGCCTCACCGTAGCGGTGGGGAGCTCACCTCGGCCGCCGAATCCTCTCAGGGAGTGCGATAGCTCGAACCGACCGAACCCGACAGCAGGGTGGACACGAGAATGCCGAGGGGCAGAGTGCCCCAGTAGCTCAGGTTGGTGCCGATGTTGCCCAGGAACAGCATCAGCATCCACGTGGCCGGGAACGTCGCGATCAGCAGCACGAGTGCTGCAGCGATGAGACCTCGGATCATGATCATCTCCTTGGCGGGGACCCCCTTCGGGTCCAACCACTGCGCGGAGAGTACGACAGAGCGGATCGCCGCAGGCGGATCCCGGCGAGGTCACCCACCCGCCTCTGCGCCGTCAACTACGGTCGATGGCGGATCGTTCACCCCAAGTGGGTGGTGACCCACCCCTCAAGTTCCCGCACACTACGGCCGATGACAAGTACCGAGCGTGGCACCGCCGCGGGGTCTGTCGACCCTGCCGTCTCGCCGACCGCACGACAGGAGACGACATGACCCCCCACCGCCCCACGCGACTCGTCGCCGTCGCCATGACCGCAGCCCTGGTACTGGCCGCGTGTTCGAGCGACAGCAGCAGTGACTCCGCCACGACCGGCGGAGCGTCCACGACGTCCGCACCGACGACCACCGCTGCCGACAACCGGGAACCCGGCATGGTGTTCGGGTACGTCCGGCCCGGTGCCGGCATCCTCTCAGAGCTCGCGACGGCGCAGGAGGCTGCGATCACTCTCGCCGTCGACGACATCAACGCTGCGGGTGGCGTGAACGGCGGACCGGTGAAGGTGATCTCGGTCGACGAGTCACTCGACGGCGACACGGCCGCCGCGGTCAACGACCTCATCGACCAGGGCGCCAACATGATCCTTGGCCCCGTCAGCTCCAACGGCGCCAAGGGAGCGCTCGAGGCGCTCGCCACCCGTGGCTCGGTTGCCTGTTCGGCATCGGCCACCTCGCCGGAGCTGACCACGCTCGACACCGGCAACGTGTTCTTCCGCACAGCGATGCCCGACGAGTTCACCCTCAGCTACGTCGCCGACCAGATCACCGCCCAGCGCGATGCCGCCGGGCTTCCCGAGGGTCAGCCGTACAAGGTCTCGATCCTCGCCCGCGAGGACGACTACGGCATCAACGTCGGCAACGGTCTCACGAGCGTCCTCACTGCTCGCGGGATGGCCGTGAACGTCGTCACCTACAACCCCCGCCGGGTGATCTTCGACCAGGAAGCAGCCACCATCGCCGCCTCCAATCCCGATGTCGTCGTGCTGGTCGCATACGGCGAGGCCGTCCGTCAGGTCGACACGCTCGTGCGCACCGGCGTGTCGGCGACGAAGATCATCGGTCTCGACGGCTTGTTCAACCCCGAGCTCGCCAACCGATCCTTCCCGGGCGACCCGACCCGCATCGACGGCCTCCGGGTGGTCGGCGCGACGGGTGACCGCGCGTTCATCGATCGCCTGGCCGCGCTCCCCAACCTCACCCAGATCGTCTACGGCGCGCAGATGTACGACTGCGCCGTGATCGGCGCCCTCGCGGCGCAGATCGCCGGATCCTCCGATCCGGCGGGCTTCGGTCCTCAGATCGTCGGCGTCACCAACGACGGCCGCTCGTGCTCGACCGTCGACGACTGCCTCACCAAGCTCGCCGCCGGCGATGACATCGACTACGAGGGTGTCAGCGGCGGCGTGCGCTTCGACCCGCAGGGCGATCCCGCCGAAGTACGGCTCACCACGGCGCAGTTCACCGACGGCACCCTCAACGAGGTCAGTACGTCGGACATCAACCTCGACAGCGTCCGCCAGGAGGAAGCGCTGGCCGCGGCCATCTTCACCTCGCGGCTCCAGCAGGTGCTCACCGCCCTCGGCTTCTACACCGGCCCGATCGACGGGCAGTGGTCCGACGAGATGACGGCTTCGGTGTCCGCCCTGCAGGCGAGCCTCGGCGTGCCCGTCACCGGCGTCTACGACGAGGCCACCGACGCCGCGCTGCGTGCCAAGTACGGCAACATCACGGGCGCTCTCACCGAGTCGACCATCGGACTCCAGCAGCTGCTCACCGATCTCGGCTTCTACTCGGGCCCGATCGACGGCGTCTACTCGCAGGCCGTCGTCGACGCCGTGAAGGCGCTGCAGGCGAGCCTCGGCGTCCCGCAGACCGGCATCATCGATGCGGCGACCCTCGCAGCTGCCTATCAGCAGGGCATCGTCGTCGGTGGCACACCGACTTCCACGCTGCCCCCGGCGACCACTGTGCCGCCGGCGACGACCGTGCCGCCGGCCACCACCATCCCGGTGACCCCGCCGGACCCGAGCGCTCCGTCGGTGCTCGACATCCTCAAGGCCGACTCCCGCTTCTCGACGCTGGTCGAGTTGCTCACGGCAGGCGGCTTCACCGACGACACCACGGTCCTGGGACCCATCACGCTGTTCGCTCCGACGAACGACGCCTTGGCCGCGGTCGACCCCGCCACCCTGGAGGCGATCAAGAACGATCCTGCACGGCTCTCGGCCCTGCTCTCGTTCCACATCGTCGAGTCCGCCCTCACGATCAACTTCCTGGGGACGCTCACCTCGGTGCCGACCGCCTACGGCGAGCCACTCACCGTCACCGTCGAGGGCGGCGTGGTCAAGGTCAACGGTGTGGCCACGGTCGCTCCGGAGATCAAGGGTTCGAACGGGATCGTCATCCCGCTCGCCGGAGTCCTCGTCCCCGCCCCCATCCCGCTCTGATCGAGGTCCCCTGTCATGGTCGGAGGCGGGATTCCCGCCTCCGACCGTGACGTGGACCCACTCGGCGCACCGCGACGGGCGGTTCAGACGCGGCGACGGGTGTCGAACAGGTAGCCCTGGGCGAGGTCGACGCCGAGCTGGCGGACCGTGTGCGCCTCCGCCGCGGTCTCGACACCTTCGGCGATGATCGTCGTTCCGGTGAGCGCCGCGAAGTGACGAAGGCCGGCGGCAAGCGCCTGACGGGCCGGGTCGCTGTCGATGTCACGGACGAGCGCGATGTCGAGCTTGATGATGTCGGGCTGCAACTCGAGGATGTGGCGAAGGCTGGCGAAGCCGGAGCCGGCATCGTCGACCGCCACGCGGACCGACCCGAACCGCGAGATCGCATGACGAACCGCTGCGTAGTTCTCGATCTCGCTGTGCTCGGTGATCTCGACGACGACCGGCCGTGGCGACGCCCTCACCACGTCCACTGCGCTGCCGTCGATCAACGTGGACGGCGAGAAGTTCACACCCACCCACACATCGGTGGGAAGGGTTCCGGCCGCGGCGAGCGCCATGCGTGCGCAGGCAACCTCGAGCTCCGAGCCGAGCCCCACACTGTGTGCGATGGCGAAGCGGCGATCGGGTGCCGTGTGGTCGTCGAACCTCGTCAGCGCCTCGTACCCCACGGGCGCGCCGGATGCCAGATCGACGACCGGCTCGAAGACGGTGTGGAACCGCTCGTGCTCGATGATGTCGGTCAGCTCTTGCCGCAGCTCCTCCCGTTGACCGTTGGCTTCGGCCTGCGGTCCGAGCACCATTCCGGCGAACGAGGCCAGCTCTGCCAGCACCCCGAGCCGTGTCGGGAGCCGGCTCGCGGCCTCGGATGATCGAGTGGCCGCAGCGAGCAGACCGATGAGCTCGCCGCCCCATCGCACTGGCGCGTACGCGGCAGCAGTGAATCCCTGGTCCCTCAGGGCGAGGTAGTACGCAGGATCGAGGAGGTACAACGACTCGGGATCGCTCAGGTCGACCCACCAGGCACCCTCACCGATGGCGGCGAGGAACTCGTCGGTGTTGACCACGCTGATCGCGTCACCGACCTCCTGGCCGGTGGGCACCTGCCCGTCGATTGCGATCGTCACGACGGTTCCGTCGTGACCAATGTGCAACACCATCGCACCGTCGATCGAGTCGAGTCGCCGCGCGGCCCGGCAGATCGCGGCGCCCGCCGTCCCGATCGAGTCGGAGGGACGAAGGTCGCGGAGCAGCTCGATGATCGTGTCCCGGTCGGCCTGATCGCGAGAGACCACGGCCTCCAGCCTCCGCTCGCGGGTGAGATCGTGCTTGACGGCCACATAGGCGATGCGTCGCCCGGTGGCGTCGTGGACGGGCGTGATGTTCGCGTCCTCCTCGTAGAACTCACCGTTCTTGCGACGGTTCATGAGAACGCCTCGCCAGGTCTGCCCGCCGTCGAGCCGGCTCCACATCTGCTCGTAGAAGGCTTCCTCGTGCAGACCGCTCTGGAAGATCCGCGGGTTCTCGCCGATCACCTCTTCCTCGCTGAAGCCGGTACTGCGCAGTGCCGCCGGGTTCGCGTAGCGGATGCTGGGGGTGGTGTCGGTCACCACGATGGCCTCGGAGGATTGGTCGATCGCGGTGCGAAGAAGTCGCTGCTCGGCGACGGCGACCTTCAGCCCGGCAGCGTCTCGGATCCGTCCCAGTCCGTAGCCGAGTTGGGCGGCGAGGTTCTCGAGGACGTCGACGCTCACCGCGTCGAACGCCTTCGGCTCGGCGGCGTACACCATGAACGCACCGTCGATCCTGCCGTCCACGCGGACGGGGATGCTCACCGACGACCGGAGCCCGCGGGAGGTCGCCGTGTCCCTCCACGGGAGGTAGGTCGCGTCGAGGAGAAAGTCCTCGACGGCACTCGAGACTCCGAGGCGGATGGCGCGCCCCGTCGGCCCCTGGCCGCGAGGACCGTCCCCCCACGAGACTCGAATCTCGTCGACGTAGTCACCGTTCAGGGTGCTGGTCGCCACGGCCACGACCGAGCGCTCGTCGTCATCGATCGGACGGCCGTACCACGCGAGCCGGTACCCACCGGCCTCCACCGCGACGTTGCACATCTGGACCAACAGCTCGGCCTCGCTCTCGGCCCGCACCAGGATCGCGTTGCCGGCCGTGAGCGTCGAGACGGCGCGACGGGAGGTCACCTGACGCTGGATGTCGCGGAGTCCGACGACCACTCCGCATGCCGCGCCGTCGAAGCCGTTCACGGCCTCGGCCTTGCCCTCCATCCAACGCAGATCACCGTGCGCGGTGAGTGCACGAACCTCGAGCACTGCGTCCGAGGCACGACCTTCGGCCACGGCGCGGCGGTGTGCGGCCACTCCCTCCACCCTCGCGGGGTCCATGAACATCGCAGACGGCTTGCCGACGACCTCCGCAGGAGTCCAGCCCAGCACCTGCTCGACCGACGGCGACACCCACTGGATGATCCCGTCGAGGTCCGTCTCGTACACGACGTCGGAGGAGTGCCCGGTCAGGATCCGATACCGCCGCTCGGACTCCGCGATGGCCACCGCCTGCTCGTGCCGGAGGGTGCCGTCATGCCACGACAGCACGAGGTTGCCCCCGGCGCACATCGCCCGCAGATCGAAGTACCGGAACGTGCCGTTCGCCTGCTCAGCGGGAAAGGTCTCGTCGAGGCGTGCGAGCGGATCGTGGGTCTCGACAACCTTCGCGTACGCGTCGAAGAGCCCGTTCTCGAGGTGCTGTGGGTACATCTGGAGCAACGTGCGGCCGATCTGCTCCGAGTAGGACAGACCGTTGTATTCACAGGCCGCTCGGTTGGCATCGACGTACACGAAGTCGATGATGCGCCCCGATCGATCGCGCGTCGGTGCCAGCACCACGCACGGATCCATGAGTCCGTCGAGCGCCGACCTGGCCAGGGCCAGTCGCTGTTCGACGGTCTGGTCCGCCATCGAGGTCCCGTCGTCGATGCGGTCCACCGGACAGCACGACGCCGCCACGGCGTCCACGGAGTGCGCTCCTCCCTCTCATGTCGATCGGGCAACCTGGGTGATCGGGTCACCACGTAATGTGAGACAATTGTCGGCACCAACGATGTGGTGGGAACAGGGGCCAAAGTCACCCCGTGGCGTCACGCCGCCGTCACTGCGCCAGTGCGATCGCCACCGTGGCGGCGAGATCGGCGCGCGCCCGGGCGACTCGTGACCGCACCGTGCCGATCGGGCACTCCATCACGTCGGCGGCCTCGACGTAGCTGAGTCCGAGCACCTGGGTGAGCACGAAGGCCTCTCGGCGGTCGGGATCGAGGCTGTCCAGCAGGTCCTCGATCGACTCGTGGTCGACGGTGAACCGATCGCTCGGGTACTGCTCGAGCCGATCAGCGAGGCGACGGATCCGCTGCCGCTTGCGGACGTCGTCGGCACAGACCCGCCGGGCGATCGAGAGCAGCCACATCTGTACCGGGGTCTCACCACGGAACGACGGCAGCGATTTGAGCGCACGGAGATACGTCTCCTGGACGAGGTCTTCCTCGACGCCGGGCGATCCGAGCGCGGCACAGAGCCTCCAGACGGCCGGCTGGGTCGCGGTGACGAGGCGGGCGAGGGCGACATCGTCGCCCTCGACCGCCGCCTCGACATACCGTTGCAATGGATCCGCCGCCCGCATGAACCGAGAGTTTGCACGGAGATCGGGGAATGGTCAACATGACGGGAACCAAATGGGCCATATGGACGACTGGATCAATTGTGACGTGCGAACCGTGGCAAGTGGCGATCTCCGCCCGTATCGATGGTGAGGATCCGGGCGTCGAGCCGCGTCTGCTCGATGCTCACCTCGCCGGGTGCGCAGAGTGTCGACGGTTCGAGACCATCGCGGATGCGACCCACCGCGCCGCTCGCGTCCAGCCCGCACCACCGATGCCGGATCTCTCGCGTCGGGTCGTGAAGCTCAACGCGATCGCGGATCGGGCCAGCCGTTGGAGCATCGTACGCGTGCTGCTGTTCGTCGTCGCCGTCGATGTCATCGTCTTTGCGCTGCAGGCGCTCGTGGCCGGCGAGGCGAACAGCGCCACCACCCACGCCACGCGTCATCTCGGTGCCTTCACCTTCGCCTACGGCGTGGGTCTGCTGGTGGTGGTCGCCCGCCCGGCACGTGCCCGCACGATGTTGCCCGTGGCCGCAGTGTTGGCAGGCGCCCTCGGAGTGACCGCACTGATCGACCTGTTCAACGGGAACGCTCCGCTCGTCGGCGAAGCGACGCACCTGCCCGAACTACTCAGCGTGGTGCTCATCTGGCTGCTCGCGGCACCAGGTCCTCGCGATCGCCGTTCCCGGTCAGGGAGCGGCCGGTCACCTGCGCTGCGAGCGGTCGGCGGGACCGACGAGGGCTCGGCTCGGCGCGCCGCCGGCGAGTGACGGCTGGTCAGACCGGTGCCTCGACGCGCCGCAGCGGCTGCTGTTGGACCGGCTGATGGTCCCAGAGGTCGGCCAGCAGATCGCTACGCAGGGCGGCGCACGACGGGTCGTCCCACCGGTTGACGCGTTGGAGCGGGTCGTCGCTCAGGTCGTAGAGCTCACCCTCGCTCCCGTCGTGGCTGTACCCGGCCTGATAGGTCGTGCACACCCATCCGTCGCGGGTGACGGTGCGCAGATGGACCGAGACGCCGAACAGGTCGCTGTCCCACTCCGTGAGCACACGCTCGAAGCCACGGCCGGCCGCATCGTCGTCGTCGACGGGGAGGGGCTTGCCCTCCATCCACTCCGGCACAGCGAGTCCTGCGATCGCGCAGAACGTCGGGGCCAGATCGACCAGTCCGACGGGGCGGGTGACCGTCGCCGGTGTCGGCGCGGACGAGGGCGCGGGACGCCACACCAGCGGGAGTCGCATGAGTGCGTCGACGTGGTACGGCCCCTTGAAGAGCAGCCCGAAATCGCCCTGGAACTCGCCGTGGTCGGTGGTGAAGACGATGTCGACGTCCTCGGTCCAGCCTCGTGCGTCGATGGCGGCGAGGACTCGGCCCAACGCCTCGTCGATGAGCTCGCACTCGATCGCGTTGCGCTGGTTCACCTCGCGCACGTGATCGGCCGTCATGGTCGCCGGCACCCAGTCGTGCGGCGCCTCGTAGTTGCTCA
Organism: uncultured Acidimicrobiaceae bacterium; assembly: GCA_963720695.1. Classification (GTDB taxonomy): domain Bacteria; phylum Actinomycetota; class Acidimicrobiia; order Acidimicrobiales; family Ilumatobacteraceae; genus UBA668. Next base: position 381,241 of record CAVRGG010000001.1, on the reverse strand, counting down.
CCAGCCGACCGTCGTACCACGCCCGCCAGTGCCGGGGCTTCGCGTCGAGAACCGCTTCGCGCCGCCCCGCGTCCTCGTCGTACCCGGCGGGCAACGGCACGTCGCGCCAGTCGATGCGACCCAACTCGCTCTTGGGGGGATCCCACGGGTGGTGCGGATCGGGGAAGCTCATCCAGCAGAACCAGTCGTCGGCCGCGGCGAGCGAGTCGAGCCACGAGATCGTGCGGTCCGCGACCCAATCGGTGTGGTACCACTCCCTGGGGATCGCGTTCTCCCAGACCTGCGGCGCGCCGGTCTCGCCACCGCCCAACGCGTTGACCTCCAGCGCCCCGTCGAGCACCGGGTAGAACATGCCGATCACCTCGGGGTGCGTCGCCGCCAGCCACCGTGCATAGTGCAGCATTCCCTGGCCACCGTGGGTCGCCGACTCGAAGTGCTCGAAGCCGCGGTGCAGTCCCACCAGGCCCTCCCGCGCGAACCGGTTCTCGGGGAAGCGCGCGAACGGATCGAGGAAGGGCTCGAAGTGCGGTTTGCCGATGATCGCCGTGCGGTAGCCCGCGTCGTGCAGGACCGCCGCCACGGATGGGGCGTCGGCCGGCAGGGCGACACCGTTCATCCACACGCCATGGGTGCTCGGGTACTGACCCGTCACCATCGTCGACCGCGACGGCATGCACACCACCGACTGAGGATGAGCGCGTTCGTAGCGCACCCCGTGGGCGGCGAGTGCGTCGATGACGGGCGTGCGGGCGATCGTGCCACCGTTGCACCCGATCGCGTCGTAGCGCTGCTGGTCGGTGGTGACGAAGAGGATCTTGCGGCCCATCAGTTGATTCCGTTCTCGGTGGGGGCTTCCATCTGACGTTTGAGCTCGTCGAGCGCGCCGGCGGTGCCGCCGGCGATGGTGAGCGCCATGGTCCGCGGATCGGCCTCGGTGGAGTAGACGACCAGGCACGTGCCGTCCTCGAGGTCGATCACGTCGATGGTGCCGCGGTGATGCTTGAAGATCGGCGCCGTGATCCGGTACTGGAAGCGGCGCTGGGTGTTGTCGTTGACCAGGATCTCCTCGGGCATCGGCATGCCGGAGCCGAGCACGATGACCCGGTTGGTGCCGTCGACCTGACAGCTCTCGATGCCAGGGAACCAGGTGTGCAGACCGGCGGCGTCGCCGACTCGCGCCCACACGTCGTCGGCCGAACGTCGGATGCGGATCTGGTGACGGATGGACCCGAGCGTCATGGGCCGCAACCTAACACCCGCCGAACGGGGATGTGGCAGTCAGGATGACACGAGTTTGCGGGCGTAGGCGACGGCGTGGCGGACCGAATCCGTGAACGCGGTGCCCGTCCACGCGATGTCGAACGCGGTCCCGTGGTCGACCGAGGTGCGCACGATCGGCAACCCCAACGTGACGTTCACGCCGCTGTCGAAGGCGAGCAGCTTCATCGGACCGTGGCCCTGGTCGTGGTACATGCACACGATCGCGTCGTACCGGTCGCGGTGGACGGCCTGGAAGAACACCGTGTCGGCCGGGTGCGGGCCCGTCGCATCGATCCCGAGCGCCTGCACCGCGGCGATCGCAGGAACGATGTGGTCGATGTCCTCGTGACCGAACAGACCGTGCTCCCCCGCGTGGGGGTTGAGCCCACAGACCGCGATCCGAGGTGCCGGAAGGAAGCGACGGAGCACGTCGTCGGTCAACTGCACGACGTCGACCACGCGATCCATCGTGACTCGGGTGATCGCCTCGGCCAACGAGCAGTGCGTGCTGACGTGCGTGACCGCCAGAGAGCCGCTGGCGGTCGGAGCCGTCAGCATCATCGTGACCTTGGCGGCGCCGCAGAGGCCGGCGATGAACTCGGTGTGACCGACGAACGTCGGATCGCCGAGCTGGGTCGCTTCCTTGTTCATCGGCATCGTGACGATGCCGGACACCACACCGGCCAACGCGTCGTGAGTCGCTCGTTCCACGTACGCCCGAGCAGCCGCGCCGGACGCGGCATCGAGCTGCCCGGGGTGATGGTCCTGCGCCGACAGCATCGCCAGGTCGACCACGGGGAGCCGCTCCCAGTCCACGGTGAGGTGCAGCAGTGCCGCTCCGCGTCGCAGGATCTCGGCGTCGCCGTAGATGACGACGTCGTCGCCGAGCTCGCCCGCGCACCAGCTGCGCAGGACGATCTCCGGGCCGACACCCGATGCGTCTCCCATGGTGATGGCCAGCGGCGCGGGCATGTCAGACAGTCTCGCGTTCGAGCAGAGCGATCAACGCGTCAGGACCACCGAACCCGCCCGCTTTGGTGATGACCAGTGGGCCGCCACCATCGGCGTCCCGGCTCCAGGGCATCCCGGGCCGAATCGTCCCGCCGACCAACCGTGGCGCCCCACCGAGCACGGCGGCGGCGGTGTCGCCTCCGAGGATCACGATGGTGGCGAACGATCCGGCACGGATGCGCTCCGACGCGCGCTCGGCGAGGCCCGCGGCCACGGAGGGCTCGAGGTCACCGTCGGGCGCCGGCCCCGACACCACCGTCACCTCCGGGTACGCGACGCGCAGGCGGGCCACCTGCTCACGCGAGACCGAGGAGGCGCTGCCGCACACGACCAGAACCGGCGCGGCCACCACCGGCGTCGTAGTCACTGCGGCCCGCAGCGACGGGCGCTGACCGAGCACCTGTCCGATCGGGCCGGCGGGACCGACGACCAGCACGTCGTGACGAGCCACCGCACGGCTCACGGCGACCATGGCCGCGGTGTCGACGACGTCGACCGCACCGACGAGTCCGTCGCCGTCGTCGAGCCAGCGCCCCAACTGGTCCGCGTCGGCCAGCGCCGTCGCCTCCGGAACGAGGCGCGCGAGGTCGGCGATCGGCTCGCCGTGGACATGGACCACGGCGCGGATACATGTCCGCCCCATCGCCGGCCACGCCGGGATCAACACGACCCGACGTCCGGTCGCCACCTGCCGGGCGCGGAGCTCGGGGAGCCAATTGCCCCGCAGGGTGGAATCGATCTTGTGCGCGTTCCATCGAGCCACGGGTGCGGCCCCGAGGCGCGCTGCTGCGTCGTCAGAGGCCAGGTGCCGAGTCCCGAGATCGACGACTCCGACGCCGTCGGGAGGCACCCCGACCGTGACCGTCGTCGGGCCGAGCGATCGGGCGATCTCCGCCCCCGCTTCCAGTGCACCCGTGCGGTCGTCGGCAGTGACCAGCCACTCCCGCACGAGTCAGTTGACCTTCCGGGTGTGGCCTTCCCAGTAGGGCTCGCGTAGATCCCGCTTCAACACCTTCATCGCCCCGGAGAGCGGGAGCGGTTCGACGCGGAACTCGACGCTCTTGGGCACCTTGTAGCCGGCGATCCACTCACGTGTGTGGGCGATGATCTCGGCTTCGGTGGCGGTGGCGTCGGGCTTGAGCACGACGATGGCGTGGACCGCCTCACCCCACTTCTCGCTGGGGATCCCGATCACGGCCACTTGCAGCACCGCCGGGTGGCTCGCCACCGCGTTCTCGACCTCGGTGGAGTAGACGTTCTCACCGCCGGTGACGATCATGTCCTTCACCCGGTCGACGAGATAGAGGTAGCCCTCGTCATCGAGGTACCCCGCATCGCCGGTGTGGTACCAGCCACCACGGAACGCCTCGGCGGTGGCGTCGGGCTTGTTCCAGTACTCGATCATGTAGTTGCCGGAGCGGGCGCAGACCTCTCCCGTCTCACCCGCCCGCAACTGGTTGCCGTGCTCGTCCTGGATGCTGAGCACCACACCCGGCATGGGCATGCCGGCCGAACGGAGGAACTTCCCACCCTTGCGGTGTTCGTCGGGCCCGAGCAGGCACAGCACGCTGCTGCTCTCGGTCATTCCGTAGCCCTGCCAGACGTTCATGTCGGGATACAGCGCGAGCACTCGCTCGAGAAGCGGTTGCGGCATCGGCGATGCGCCGTAGACGAGGTCGTCGAAGCTCGCCAGGCCAGACGGCCGGAACTCGGCATGCGCCATCGTGAGCCCGATCATGGTCGGGACCATGACGGTGACGGTCGGCTGGTACGTCTCGACCGCCTTCATCACCGCCGTCGGCTCGAACATCGGCACGATGACCGAGTGGGCGCCCAGCGCGGGACCGCCGAGCACACTGAACATCGACGCCGCGTGGAACATCGGCGTCTGCATCAGGTTCACGGTCCCGCGGTGCATGTGCAGCGTCATCATCACGTGGTAGGCGTTGAGGATCTCGGCGCGCTGGTCCAGCAACACACCCTTCGGCGCACCGGTCGTTCCGCCGGTGTACATCAGCACGACGGGATCGGTCTCCTCACCCTCGTCGGGAAGGTTGGGGGTCGCCGACGCGAGCAGGTCGTCGTAGCCGACGGTGTGCGGGACGTCGCCCGGACCGATGAGCACGATGTGCTCGATCCCTGCCTCCTCCTTCACCTTGTCGATGAGCCCGGCGAAGAAGCCATCGACGAAGCACACCTTCGTACCCGAGTCGCGCAGCACGTACGCCAACTCCTTCGGCGCGAGCCGAAGGTTGAGCGGGTTCACCACTCCCCCGCCGAGGAACGCTGCGTGGTACAGCTCGAGGTACTCGGCAGAGTTGAGCGTCATGATCGCGAAGCGATCACCACGACCCACGCCGAGCGACTGGAGGCCGCCGATCAAGCGGGTGACCCGCTCGAAGTGCTGGGAGAAGGTCGAACTCGCCCCCGATCCCGCGTTCGTCACGCAGACCCGATCCGCATTGCGATCGATGGCGGGCAACAGGAGGCGGTGATAGATGAGCTCCTTCATGCGCGACACCCTAGGCGAGCGCCGCCGGGCACACCCGCCTGGTCCGAGGTCGGACCGGGACGGGCATGCTCTAATGGACCGTCCACATCCGGAGGATCCATGAGTCTGTCCAGTTCGATCCCGTCGCGGGCCCGCGTGGTCGTCATCGGCGGTGGTGTCATCGGCACGTCGGTCGCGTACCACCTCGGGCACCTGGGTTGGAGCGACGTCGTCCTCCTCGAGCGCGACCAGTTGACCTCGGGCACCACCTGGCACGCCGCCGGCCTGATGGTCACGTTCGGGAGCACGTCGGAGACCTCGACCCAGCTCCGCACGTACACACGGGACCTGTACGCGCGGCTGGAAGCCGAAACCGGTCTCGCCACCGGGTTCAAGCCGGTCGGATTCATCGAGCTCGCCGCGGACGAAGGTCGCCTCGAGGAGTACCGGCGGGTGTCGGCGTTCAATCGGTTTTGCGGCGTCGACGTGCAGGAGTTGTCGCCTCGCGAGGTGGGCGAGATGTTCCCGCTGGCTCGCACCGACGACCTGCTGGCCGGCTTCTACGTGGCGGGCGATGGTCGGGTGAACCCGGTCGACGTGACGATGTCGATGGCCAAGGGCGCCCGCATGCAGGGCGTCACGATCGCTCAGGGCGTGTCCGTGATCGATGTCGTGCAGCGCGATGGTGCGGTCCACGCGGTGGTGACCGACCACGGCACCATCGAATGCGAGTACGTCGTCAACTGCGCGGGCATGTGGGCACGACAGCTCGGTGCGATGTCGGGCGTCAACATCCCCCTGCAGGCGGCCGAGCACTACTACCTCATCACCGAGCAGATGGAGGGCCTCGACGCCTCGTGGCCGGTGATCGAGGACCCCGGCAACTACGGGTACTACCGAGAAGAGGTCGGCGGCCTGATGATCGGGCTGTTCGAGGCGAAGTGCGCCCCATGGAACGTCGACAGGATTCCTGACGACTCGTCGTTCACGGTGATCCAACCCGACTGGGATCGCATGGGGCCGTACGTCGAAGCGGCGATGAGTCGTGTGCCCACGAGTCTCGACACCGGCATCCGCACGTTCTTCTGCGGACCCGAGAGCTTCACCCCGGACCTGCGTCCGATCGTCGGTGAGGCACCCGAGGTGCGCAACTACTTCGTGGCCGCGGGGATGAACTCGATCGGCATCCTCACCGGTGGAGGGCTGGGGCGGATGCTGGCGCACTGGATCGTCGACGGCAGCCCGGACATGGACGTCACCGGAATGGATCCGGCCCGACTGCAGCGTTACCAGTCGAATCCGGAGTACCGCCGCACGCGTACGGTCGAGTCGCTGGGCATGGTGTATCAGTGCCACTATCCCAACAAGCAGCTGTCGACCGCACGTGATGCGAAGCGCTCGCCGTTGCACGAACGGCTCGTGGCCCAGGGGGCCGCGTTCAAGGACGTGAGCGGCTGGGAAGGCGCCGATTGGTTCGCCGGTCCAGGTGCCACCCCCGACCCGGGTCCGCTCACGTGGGGTCGGCCCGCGTTCTGGGAACACTGGGAGCGTGAGCATCGTGCCTGTCGAGAGGGCGTGATCGTGATGGACATGAGCTTCATGTCCAAGTTCCGCGTCCAGGGCCGCGATGCGGGGACGGTCCTCGACCACGTGTCCGCCAACGCCGTCAACGAACGCGTCGGGCCAGATCACGTACACCCAGTGGCTCAACGAGCGGGGCACGCTCGAGGCGGATCTCACCGTCACCAAACTCGCCGACGACGACTTCCTGGTGGTGGCCACCGACACCGCTCATCGTCATGTCGAGGCGCACCTTCGTCGCCACCTCGGCGACGCTCATGCATTCGTCACCGACGTCACCGGTGCGTACGCGCAGATCAACGTGCAGGGGCCACGGTCGCGCGCGCTCGTGCAGGAGCTGACCACCGCAGACATGTCGAACGACGCCTTCCCGTTCCGTACTGCCAAGGAGATCGACATCGGGTTCGCCCGCGTGCTGTGCGTGCGCATCACCTATCTCGGCGAGCTCGGCTACGAGCTGTACGTCCCGACCGAGCAGGCCGTGCACGTCTACGACCGCATCGTCGCGGCCGGCGAGCCCTTCGGTCTCCTCCATGCGGGGTTGAAGGCGCTCGCCAGCCTGCGCATGGAGAAGGGCTATCGCGATTACGGGCACGACATCGACAACACCGACGACCCGCTGTCCGCCGGGTTCGGGTTCGCGATCGCCTTCGACAAGCCGGGCGGGTTCATCGGGCGCGATGCGGTCGTCGCCCGCCGTGACGCCGGCCCGCTCACGCAGCGACTGGTGCAGGTTCAGGTTGCCGCCCCCGAGCCACTGATGTTCCACGCAGAGGTGCTCCGCCGTGATGGTCAGATGGTGGGCTACGTGCGAGCGGCATCGTACGGCCACACCCTGGGTGCCGCCGTCGGACTGGCGATGGTCTCGTCGGGTGACGAACCGCTCACCGCGGCGTGGCTCGAACAGGGCGAGTGGACCGTCGAGATCGACGACCGCCAGTGGCCCGCGCACGTCTCGCTGCGTCCGCTCTACGACCCCCGGAACGAGCGGATCCGGATGTGAACGCGGGCGCTCACGCCTTCTGGATGACGACGCTGCCGATGCTGTAGCCGGCACCGAAGCTGCAGATCACCCCGACGTCGCCGCTGACCAGATCGGCGCGATGGAGGTGGAACGCGATGACCGAACCTGCCGAGGAGGTGTTGGCGTACGTGTCGAGGATCACCGGCGCTTCGTCGTCGGTGGGGACCCGACCGAGCACGCCCTTGGCGATGAGCTGGTTCATCTTCAGGTTGGCCTGGTGCAGCCAGAACCGGCGGATCGACGCGGTCTCCATCGACGCCGACGCCAGTTGCTCGTCGATGTGGCGCACGACCATCGGCACCACCTCCTTGAACACCTGCTGGCCCCGCTGGCGGAAGACCAGTTCGAACGGATCGCGTTCGCCGTCCTCGCTGGGATTGAGGTAGCCGAAGTCGTTGCGGATGCTGTTCGAGAACTTCGTCGAGAGCTTTCCGGCGAGCACGGTCCACTGCTCGGCGGCAACGGCATCGTCAGCTCGTTCGAGCACCATCGCCGTGCAGGCATCGCCGAAGATGAAGTGATGGTCGCGGAGCGCGAAGTTGTTGTGGCCGGAGGTGATCTCGGGGTGCACCACCACCACGCAATCCGCAGAGCCGTTCTTCAACGCGTCCACGCCGGCCTGCATCGAGAACGTCGCACTGCTGCACGCGACGTTCATGTCGTACGCCCAACCGCCAGCGCCGATCGTGTGCTGGATCTCGATGGCCACTGCGGGATACGCGCGCTGCAGGTTGGAGCAGCCGACGATGACGCAGTCGACCTCGTCGGGCCGGCGACCCGCCTGCGCCAAGGCCTCGTGGATCGCGGGGAGCGCCATCTCCGCCTGCAACCCGAGTTCGTCCTCGCCACGCAGCGGGAGATGCGGCCGCAGCCGTTCCGGGTCGAGCACGCCAGCCTTCTCCATCACGTAGCGCGACTTGATTCCCGAGGCCCGCTCGATGAACTCGGCGTCGGGCAACGTGCGGGCGATCAACTCGCCGCGCTCGATGGCCGCCGCATTCGACTCGTTCCACGCCGTGACCGCGATCGACAGCGATGCTGCGAGCTCCGCATTGCTGATCGAGTACGGCGGCGTGAACAGCCCCGTCCCCGTGATGACGACCTCGTTCGAACCCACGCGAACCTCCCCCACTCCCCCGACCCTACCGTCGGCTTCTGGGCAGGGATCTCCCCACCCGGCATTCTGGTCCGGTCCCTTCCCGGACTCCGGGAAGGGACCGGACCAGATGCCGCTGACGGAGGTGGAAAGCTGAAGGTGATGCGCGGTTGGACGTGCCCCGAATGTGGTCGATTCTTCGAGCGATCGCGCCAGTCGCACGATTGCGCACCCGGGTTGACCCTGGACGAGTACTTCGCCACCGGCCCGGACCACGAACGTCCCGTGTTCGACGCCGTGATCGGCCATCTGGCGACCGTCGGACCGGTCCACGCCGACATCGTGTCCGTGGGGATCTTCCTGAAGAACCCGCACAAGTTCGCCGAACTGCGCCCTCGGCAGCGATGGGTCGCCGTGTCGTTCGCCCTGCGTCGACGCGGCCACCATCGCACGATCACCCGGAAGGTCGTCGAGTACAACGGTCGCTTCTGGCACGTCGCCAACGTGGCCCACCCCGACGAGGTCGACGACGCATTCTGCGAACTGCTGACCGAGGCGTACGACGATGCGCTCCGGTGAGCAGACGCGCGAGCCACGCCCCTCGCCGGGCATCCATGGACGGCATCGCCGGTGACGTGACGGCCGACCGGGCGCCCCATAGCACGACCAGGGCATTTCGGCCGTATCGTGGAGCGTCACCTTTGTACGAGAGCAGGAACATGGACGAGCAACACGATCACGACGGCGACGTCGAGACGACCGACGATGGCGGGTTCGCCGCACTCGGTTTGCGCCCCGAACTGCTCCAGGCCCTCGAAGGGCTCGGCTACGAGGAGCCCACCCCGATCCAGCGCGAGACCATCCCGCTGCTCCTCGCCGGCCGTGACCTCCTCGGTCAGGCCGCCACCGGCACCGGCAAGACGGCTGCCTTCGCGCTTCCCGCCCTCGAACTGATCAACGGCGCGGCCGCCAAGAAGGCCGTCGCCCTGGTGCTCGTCCCCACACGCGAGCTGGCCATGCAGGTCAACGAGGCGTTCTTCCGCTACGGCAAGGACCTCGGCGCCAAGTGCGTGCCGGTCTACGGCGGTCAACCGATCTACCGTCAGCTGCAGGCGCTCGACAGGGGCGTTCACGTCGTGGTCGGCACGCCCGGTCGCGTCATCGACCACATCGGCCGCGGGTCGCTCCCGCTCGACTCGATCAAGATGGTCGTGCTCGACGAGGCCGACGAGATGCTCGACATGGGCTTCGCCGACGACATCGAGAGCATCCTCCAGGCCATTCCCCACGCCCACCAGACCGTGCTCTTCTCCGCGACGATGCCGCCGCGCATCAACAGCATCGCCAAGCGGTACCAGACCGATCCGATCAAGATCAACGTGGTCCGCGGCGACACGAAGGCCAGCCTCGGGAAGATCCGCCAGTCGACCTACATCGTGCCGCGCGCCCACAAGCCGGCGGCGCTGGGTCGCATCCTCGACATCGAATCGCCGGGCGCGGCGCTCGTGTTCTGCCGCACCCGCACCGAGGTCGACCAGCTCACCGAGACGATGAACGCCCGCGGCTACCGCGCCGAGGCACTCCACGGCGGCATGGACCAGGCCCAGCGCGACCGAGTGATGAGCCGGCTCCGCGACGGCACCGCGGAGCTGCTCGTCGCCACCGACGTCGCAGCCCGTGGGCTCGACGTCGACACGCTCACCCACGTCGTCAACTACGACGTGCCGTCGGCCCCGGAGAGCTACGTCCACCGAATCGGGCGCGTCGGGCGCGCCGGGCGCGAGGGTGTCGCCATCACGTTGGCCGAACCTCGCGAGCAGCGCCTGCTCGCGAACATCGAGCGTCTGACCCGCCAGCCGATCGCGGTCGAGAAGGTGCCCTCGATCGCCGACCTGCGTGCCGCGCAGCTCGAGCAGACCGTCGGCTCGATCCGCGAGTCGCTCGCCGCGGACGACCTCGAGGAGTACTACCCCGTGCTGCATGCGCTGCGCGGCGAGGCCGACCCGCGCACGGTGGCGCTGGCGGTCATCCGCCTGTACCACGAGGCCGCCGGCAACACGGTCGACGAGGCCGAGATCCCCGACTACTCCCAGCGTGAGCGTCCGAGCTACGACCGCGACGCCCGCAAGGGTCCGGGTAAGGGCAAGGACAAGGGCGCCCCGCGCAACAAGGGCGACAAGTCGGCGTTCATCTACATCAACCTCGGCCGCGCGGCAGGCATCCGCCCCGGCGACCTGGTCGGCTGCATCGCGAACGAGACCGACCTCGTCGGCCGCGAGATCGGCCCGATCAAGATCACGGAGAAGTTCTCCGTGGTCGGCGTGCCGGAGGCCAGCGTCAACAAGGTCATCGAGGCGCTGAAGCACACGACGATCAAGGGCAAGAAGCCCAACGTTCGCCCTTACACCGACTGAGCCTGCGTCCACACGTGCACGAGCGCCACCGGTGATTGCACCGGTTCGGGCGGCACCTGACCGAGAAGGGACTCCAACATCGGGTGCACCACCGGATGCACGCGCTCGTCGAGGAAGCGCTGCCAGTGCTCCTCGCTCTCCCACACGTCCAGGTAGCGCAGGCCACCCTCGGGACGCTCCAACGCGAGGTGCGCCACCAGACCCTCCGGCGGCGACGTGCCCAGCTGCTCCTGGATCCGGGCGTAGAACGCCGCGTCGATCGGCACGTCCTGCGTGAATGCAAACGTCATCGCACACCATCCATTTCATCCGAGTGACTATCGGATAAACTAGGCGACATGGCCCGCGATGTCAACCGCCGCACCTACGACAACAGCGCGCGAGCGGCATCGTCGACCGAGACGAGGGGCCGCATCCTCGACGCGGCGAGACGCTCGTTCCTCGACCGCGGCTATCGCCGCACCACCATCGCCACCATCGCTCGCGACGCACAGGTGCACGCCGACACCGTGTACGCGCTCGTCGGGCGCAAGCCGGTGATCCTCCGCGAGCTCGTCGAGCAGGCGATCTCCGGTACGGACCGCGCCGTCCCCGCCGAGGAGCGCGACTACGTCGTCGCGATCCGCGAGTCCACGGACGCCCGGGAGATGCTGCGCATCTATGCCGGTGCGATCGGGACCATCCATCGCCGCATGGCACCGCTGTTCCTCGCGCTGCGCGACGCCGCCGCCACCGAGCCCGAGGCCGCTGAGGTGTGGCACGACATCAGCAGCAGGCGCGCCGCCAACATGCGCCGCTTCGCGCAGCAGTTGCGCGACGTCGGCGGCCTTCGCGACGAGCTGTCCGTCGAAGAGGCGGGCGACACGATCTGGCTGACGAACAGTGCCGAGGTCTTCGTGATGCTCACCCGAGAACGCGGCTGGTCCGTGGAGCACTACGAGCGCTGGCTGGTCGACACATGGAGCGCTCTGCTGCTGCCCACTGGATGACCCTCCACCGCCGGGAGCGTCACTGCGGGAGCTGCGGGCGACCGCTGGCGACGAGCTCCAGACGCCCCTCGACGAAGAGGTCCATGCCGCCCACCTCGACGGTCGACTCGTGCCAGTGCTCGCGGACCTCGAACACCGGGGCGCCAGCAGCGACCATGTCGAGCGCGAGTGCGTGGTGCGCGTGCTGACCGGCGAATCGCCTCGCCACGGCGAGATCGACGAACATCCGCGGCCCGTCTGCGGCGTGGACGATGAATTGGCCCTGCTGTGGCGAGCTGACGAGGCACTCCCGCGACAACCGCACCCGGCCGACGACCGCGCCGACGGCGTTCGCCACACCGGCGTGGACCGGGATCCGGGACTCGGCGCCGAGCAGGGCCGCCACCTGGGGGTAGTACGCACCGGCGGACGCGCCGAGGCCGACCAACGGCGACGACAGACCCAACGACAGCTGGGCCACCCGCAACCGGCGATCCAGCATCGCCTGCACCACGCTCTGCCCGACGGCGTCGGCGGACAGGCCGTCCGCGACCAGTGCAGCGGCCAGCACCGCTTCGGCGCTGCGGCGCACGAGGGTCTCGATCGTCACCCGCGAGAGCGACTCGCCGTCCGGTGCGATCGGCTTGCCGAGGCGGTCGCGCTGGCGGGCGAACAGCGTCGCCGCCTTTCGCGCAGCTGATGCGTCGTAGGTCTGCTGCAGCCCGAGCACGTGGGCGGCGTCAGTCGGGGTGAACGCCGCGACCTGCAACACGCCGCGCTGCACGAGCCGCTCCATCACCCGACGGTGCTGCAGCGTGACCAGTGCCGAGCTCGCCACGGCGATCCGCCCTCCCATCGCGGCGAGCACCGCGTGCTCCACACCCGACAGCGAGGCCATCCGGGCGTCGTAGTCCTCGGCGATCAGCACCACACCGTCGAGCTCACCGGGCATCGTGCTCGTCAGGTGGAGGTCGAGCATCGAGTGCACGAGCGCCGGCTCGTCCGCGGCGAGCTGGCACAGCGGGACGACCTTGCGCGGCCCGATCTGCAGCGAGCACCCGGCCGCCCGTGGGTCCGCCATGACCCGGCTGTCGCCCCCGAGCCCGTGGGTGTGCATCGCGACCGCTGACACCATCGTGCGATGCCCGCCGACGGTGGCACCGTCGGCGCTGACGGTCGGGACGCCGTCGCGGAGCACGGCGATGTCGGTGGTCGTGCCACCGATGTCGCTGATGATGGCGTCGGACAGCCCGGTGAGGTGCGCGGCCCCGACGAGGCTCGCCGCAGGACCGGAGAGGATCGTCTCGATCGGACGGTCGCGCACGAACGCTGCCGACACCAGCGAGCCGTCGCCGCGCACGACCATCAGCGGCGCCGCGATACCCCGAGTGGCGAGCGCCTGCTGCGTCGTGCGCACGAGTCCTTCGATGATCGAGATCAGCCTCGCGTTGAGGATGGCGGTGACGGCTCGCTTGGGCCCGTTGAGACGCGCCGACAGGTGGTGGCTGAGGGTCACCGGCTTGCCCGTGACGGAACGGATCACCTCGGCGGCGGCGAGCTCGTGCTCGGGGTTCCTCACGCTGAACTGGGACGTGACCGCGAATGCCTCCGCTCGGGCGGCGACCTCCGCGACGTCGATGGCGAGCCGGGCGAGGTCGAGCGGTTCGACCTCTCCCCCGTGCGGATCGTGGCCGCCAGGCAGGAAGATCGCCGGGTCGTGGCCGAGGGCCTCGGCGAGGCCGGCACGCGCGGCGACGTCGGCGTCGAAGCCGATGATCACCGCGGCGATCGGCCGGCCCTTGCCCTCGACGAGGGCGTTGGTGGCGAGGGTGGTGGACAACGACACGAGCTCGACGTCGCCGGCGGGCACGCGACCCGCGGCGAGGACGGCGTCGATCGCGCCCTGGATGCCGATCGAGAGGTCGTGGTGGGTGGTGGGCGACTTGGCCGTCGCCACCACCGATGAGGTGGCCTCGTCGTAGAGCACGGCGTCGGTGTAGGTGCCACCGGTGTCGATGCCGAGGAGCATCGGGACAACCTACAAGTCGCACCTTCGGTTCCTTTCCGGAAAGCACCCACGGACAGGCCGCTCGACTTGGTACAACTGTGGAGGTGACGACCGTGACCACCCCGACGACCGCGCCCGACGCGCGCTTCCGTTGGGATCGGCTCACGTACGCCTCGGCCCTGGGTTACTGCCTGCTCGTCGCCGGCCTCAGCGTCGGCGTCGTGCTCGGCGAGCTGCGCACGCAGTTCGGCCTCGACGGCGTCGTCGCCGCCCTGCACGGCAGCACCTTCGGCGTGGGGTTGCTGATCGCCGGCGTCTGGGGCGTCCGGCTGGTCGATCGGCTCGGCCGGCGCGACGCCCTTCGGCTCGCCGCTGCCATGCTCGCCGGGGGCATCACGCTGTTCTGTCTCGGTCCGGCATGGCAGATCACCCTGCTCGGCACTGCGTTCTCGGGCACGGGCGGCGCGCTCCTGGTGATGGTGATGCCGGGGCTGATCAGTGACCACCACGGGGAGCATCGCGCCACGGCCTTCGCCGCGGTCAATGGAGCTCCCGGCGTGGCCGGCCTCGCGTTCAGCCTCCTCGTCGGTGCGGCGTTGAGCGCCGGGTGGTCGTGGCGTCCGCCCTACCTCCTCCTCACCGCGATCTTCACCGTCGCGCTCGTGGTGGTGGCCACCCCGGTCGTGGTCCCCGAGGCGACCCGCCAGGGCGCGTTCTCGCTCCAGCCCCTCCGGGACCGGGCGGTGCTGGTCCCCTGGCTGTTCATCGTGAACGCCGTCCTCACCGAGTTCAGCGTGGGCATCTGGGCGGTCACCTACCTGCACGAGGTCGGCAAGGCGGGCTCCGGCCTGGCCGCCGCCCTCGCCAGTGTCTTCGGGGTGATGATGTTCGTCACCCGAGTCGTCCTGCCGGTGGCCCTCCGTCGCTTCGGCGACGCCACCGTGGCACTCTCGTTCCTCGTCATCGGCTCCGGCGCGCTCGTGATGTGCTTCGCGCCGGGCCTGGGCTGGAAGGTCGTCGGCCTCACCCTCGTGGGGATCGGCGGCGGCCCGCTGTACCCGCTCACGGTCGACCGGTTCTACGCCCAGGCCGGCGCACGGCTCGACTCGGTGTCCATGGGCGCGTTCTGCGCCTTGGCCTCGGGCGTGGCCGTCACCATCGGCCCCCTCGTGCTCGGGATCGTCGCCGACGCCATCGGACTCCGGTGGGCCATCCTCGTGGTCCCTGTCCTGGCGCTCGTCGGTGCCGTCACGCAGCGCCCTCGCGGACACCTCGTCCAGCGTCGGACGGTCTATTGATGTCATCAATATTGTGCTACGGTCGACTCGTCGCCCACCGCCGGCGACCTGACGGACAAAGGGGATGCGGATGAAGGTCGGAGCGTTTTTCTTCGGCGGCGTCGAGATGGACGACGCGGGTGCCGGTCTGCCCAACCCGATGGACCGCCGCTACGACAACCAGGCATGCTGGGACGCGACGCTGAAGTACATCGACGCGGCGGTCGAGGCCGATCAGTTGGGCTACGACAGCTTCTGGACCACAGAGCACCACTTCCAGTACGAGGGGTACGAGGTGATCCCCAACGGCATCCTCATCTCCGCCTGGATCGCCGCCCGCACCCAGAACATCCGTCTCGGCGCGATGTTCAATGTCGTACCGCAGTGGAACCCGCTGCGCCTCGCCGAGGACTTCGCGACCATGCACAACCTCTCCGGCGGGCGCGGGATCCTCGGCGTCGGCCGGGGCACGGTGCCCCGCGAGATCCTTCACCTCAACGACTTCCACGTCTCGATCGGGTCGCACGACAACCCCGAGCAGGCCCTCGACGACCAGAAGAACCGCGAGTACTTCGAGGAGCAGATGGAGATCGTCCGCATGGCGCTCACGCAGGAGAAGTTCTCTCTGCACGGGACGTACTTCGACCTCCCCGTCCCCGGCATCCCCGATCGCGGCACCACGGTCCAAGAGCTCACGCTCGTTCCTCGTCCGATCCACCCCTTCGAGATCTGGCAGGCCGCCACGAGCCCGCCCACCGTCGAGTACACGCCGAAGGTGAACCACGGCGCGGTGTTCTGGAATCAGAACCCGGTCTTCATCAAGCGCATGTGGGATCGGTACGGCGAGGTCCATGAGCAGACGCACGGCCCGGGGCTGACCGCGGCGCAGCAGCGCATGCTCGTCGTCAGTGTGCGGATCGAGGACACACACGAGGAGGCGATGCGCACCGCTCGCGACGGCCACGACGAGTTCTGGAAGTTCCTCGGCCCCTACGGCTGGAGTCGTGGCTACATGGGCGAGGACGGCAAGCCGGCCAAGCCCGGACTGATCCCCACGCTCGAGGAGTCGATGCGCCAGCAGACGATTCTCGTCGGCACGCCCGAGGAGGTCGCCGCCCAGGTGCAGGCGTACAAGGACCTGCTCGGTCTGGAGAACCTCACGTTGTTCCCACACCTCGTGGGCGACCCCTACGGCAAGGCCGTCGAGCAGATGCACCGCTTCATGACCGAAGTCGTTCCCCTGGTCTCGTGAGCGTCGAGGCCGGCAGCGATCGCTGGCCGGCGCTCGGGGCGACGATCCGGGAGCGCCGCCTCGCTCACGAGCTCACCCTCGTCGCCCTGGCCGAACGCTCCGGGCTGTCACAGCCGTTCCTCTCCCAGGTGGAGAACGGGCGGGCCGCGCCGTCGATGGACTCGCTGTACCGCATCGCCTCCGCGCTCGACACCACACCGCAAGCACTCTTCGGTGACGGCGCGGCCTCCTCCGCGTCGCCCGCGGTCGCCAGAGCCGACGACCCTTCGATTCCGACCATCGACACCGAAGGCGAGTCGTTGCGTCGTCTGCTCTTACCCGGCGACTCCCCGTTCCACGTCGTCGAACTCGACGGGCTGGCCACCGAGTTCCGCGAGTCGTGGCACCACGACGGGTTCGAGGCGCTCTATGTGCTCGCCGGCCCGGTGGAGGTCGAGGTCGACGGAACGCTCAGCGCGCTGGGCACGGGTGACTTCATGTCGTACCCGGCCCACCTGCCGCACCGCTACCGGTCCTCGGCCGGGCGCGCGGCAAAGGTGCTGCTGATCGAGACCCAGCTGCACGCCGACCAGCCCGGTGCCCACTCGACCTAACCTGCGTGCATGCAGCGTTCCGACCACGACGACGAGCCGGTGGTACGACTGGCTCGATGGACGGGCCCGTGGCCCGACGACGACAAGGACGCCAACCTCAAGGCCGACGTCGCGCTCTACTCGCGCACGGATCCGCTGCGCACGGTGCGTGGGCTGTCCGAGTCGACCGACATTCCCGAGGGGGCCATCGTTCGGTACGTGCTGGCGCGATGGGCGAGCGAAGGCGCCTCGGGTCTCCTGGAGATCGGTCCGACGATGGTCCGTCGCCTGCACGCGGTGTGCGAGAAGGCAGAGGCCGCCGGGGACGACGCCGCGCGGCTCGGCGCATACCACGAACTGCGCCAGATGCTGTCGTGGCTGCAGTACCCACTCGCCCACCCCGACGTGTACGACCTCTGACGCCGGATCCACGCGATGATCATCACCATGGAGTGGACGAGCGGGTTCATGTGGGGCACCGCCGCGCCCAGGCCAGGACCTGACCCATCACTCCACGATCAGGTGGTGCGTTCCGACCACGTGAACCGAGCAGGGCGGCGGGCGACGAACGCGGCGACGCCCTCCGCAGGGTCGGGAGCCGAGGCGACCTCCCTGGCCCATTGATCGGCGAGCTCCGCGGGGACCGAGCCATGGGCGAGGACCGCCGCAATCATCTCCTTCGTCGCCGCCTGCGTGAGCAACGACCTCTCCGCGAGCGTCGCGCAGAGGGCGGCGACGCGCACCTCGACCTCGTCCGTCGGCAGCAGTTCGTCGACGAGCCCGATTCGATGTGCCTCCCGACCGTCGATGAGGTCGCCGGTGTAGAGCAGCCGCTTCGCGGCCGGGCCCAGCAGGCGGACGGCGCGTTCCAGAGAAGCGGCCGGGTAGACGATGCCCAGCCGGGCAGGAGTGATGCCGAAGCGGGACCCGGCGACGGCGATCCGCAGGTCGCAGTCGATGGCCAACGCTGCGCCGCCGCCCACGCAGTCCCCCTGGACGACCGCGATGGTCGGCTTGGGCAACGTCGCCAGGGCGTGCTCGGCCGCCATGTTGACGTCCATGAACGAGGGCGTGCCGTGGGGGCGCTCGGCCAGCAGTTCGGTGATGTCCGCACCGGCGCAGAAGTGATCGCCCTCACCTCGCACCACGACGACGCGCACTCGCTGCTCGTGAGCCAGAAGGTGACACGCCTCGCCCAGCGCGACCCACATGTCGTAGGTGACGGCGTTGCGCTTGGCGGCGCGATGCAACGAAATCGTCCCCACTGGTCCCTCCACGGTGACCCGGACGTCGCCCGCGGCGAGATCAGCCACTGGCGCCACCTCTGGCCTGTGCCTCGAACGCTTCCAGCCGAGCCACGAAACGGGCCGGCTCGACGAGGTGCGGATAATGCCCCGTGTCGGGCCAGATCTCGACGGTCGCCGTCGGGACCAGGGCGGTGAGCCACTCGGCGTACCCGGGACCGGGGTCGATGCCGTGCAGCGACAGGTACGGCACCGTGATCGCCCCGGCGAGCGCCGTCACGGTGGCGTCGAGCTCCTCGATCGAGCCGTGCAGCACGGCATCCCAGGTGCCCAGCACCACCCGCTGGTCGGCGTGCCCGCGCAGGCCCCGGATTCGCTGTGCCTCGTCCTGGGGCAGCGGTCCGTTCATCGCCTCGAAGATCATCGAGATCGCCTGCTCGAAGGCCTCCTGGCTGCCGGTGAGCATCGGCTCGAGCTGGAGGAGTCCGGCCTGGAAGTCGGCGAGGCGCAGCGGTTGGTCGACGTTGAGCACGCCGGCGCAGGGTGCGATGGCCGCGTAGGCGCTGGCGACCACTCCACCGAGGGAGTGACCGACGATCAACGGGTCGCGCAATCCGAGCGCGTCGACGGTCTCGACGACGTCGCCGGCGTAGCTCATCGGGTCGTACGGGTCGCTGCGATCGCTGTTCCCGTGGCCCCGCAGGTCCACTGCGAGCACTTCGTGATGCGCCGCGAGCGTGTGCACCAACGGGTGCCACGACCGGTGGTTCTCGGTGATGCCGTGGATGAGCACCAGGCAGGGTGCATCATGGTGCCCGATCAGTTCGTGTGCGAGTTGCATGGCCGAAGGCTACGCGAGCCACCGAGCCGTTAGTATCTCCGAAACCCCTAGCACGAGGAGTACCCCCCGTGAACCGCACTCGCACTCTCGTCGCAGCGATCAGCGTGGCAGCGTTCGGGCTGCTCGCCGCCTGCAGCGACAGCACCTCCAACACCGCCGACGGCACGTCGGTCACCACCGGCGGCACCGGCACCGGCGCGAGCGATCCCACCGGCACCGGGGCGGGCAACCCCGACAGCACGGGTCCCGACAGCACCGATCCGACCCGCACGAACCCCGACGGCAGCGTCACCGGTGGCACCACCCTCGAGGGTCTGCCCGTGGACAACTCCGGTCCGAAGGGCACCGGCCCCGGCACCGGGACCGACTTCTGCAATCTGCTCCACTACGATGAACCAGATCGACTGTCGCCCACGGACTACGAGAAGTACTTCAACGATCAGATCATCCCCTGCCATCCAGGGGCTGCAGGCCGCCGCCCCGGCAGAGCTGAAGGACCAGGTGGACCTGTTGGCCACCGCCGTCGGCAAGTTCGTCGAGGTGTTCAAGGCCAACGACTGGGATGCCAACAAGGCCTTCGCCGATCCCGCCCTGCAGACGATCGCCAACACGCCCGAGTACAACGCGGCGGGCGACGCGGTCGACTCGTACTGCGGGTACTGATCCCGGATCACGGCATGACGCTACGATTGTCGTAGGTATTTCCTACGACTCTCGGAGCTTCCCATGACTTCGCGTCTCCGATGACGCTCGTCGTCACCTCTGGATGCACTTCACCCCACTCGGCACCGCCGGCAGCGGCGAGGTGCCCGTCATCGTCCGTGGCGACGGCTGCTACGTCTACGACGAGCACGGCAAGCGCTACCTCGACGGGCTGTCGGGCCTGTTCACGGTGCAGGTCGGTCACGGGCGCAAGGAGCTCGCCGAGGCGGCCGCCCGCCAAGCCGAGCAACTCGCCTACTTCCCGGTGTGGTCGTTCGCGCACGAGCCGGCGATCACGTTGGCCACCCGCCTGGCCGAGTACGCGCCCGGTGATCTGAACCGCGTCTTCTTCACGCCGACCGGCGGCGATGCCGTCGAAACGGCCATCAAGCTCGCCCGCCAGTACTGGAAGCTGCGCGGCGAGCACTCCCGCACGAAGGTCATCTCCCGATACCTCGCCTATCACGGCACCTCGATCGGCGCCCTGAGCCTCACGGGTGTCCCTTCGATCAAGACTCCCTTCGAGCCGTTGATGCCGGGGGCGATCAAGGTGCAGACGCCGTACCGATATCGCTGCCACGACTGCATGAACCTCGGCGCCTGCACGCTGCGCTGCGCCGACGACCTCGCACTGCGGATCGAGATGGAGGGCCCCGACAGCGTCGCCGCCGTGTTCATGGAGCCCGTCCAGAACACCGGTGGTGCCTTCACGCCACCGGAGGGGTACTGGCAACGGGTGCGGGAGATCTGCGACGAGTACGGCGTCCTCCTCGTCAGCGACGAGGTGATCGCCGCATTCGGCCGGTTCGGGCACATGTTCGGCAGCCTGCGCTACGGCTACCAGCCCGACATGATCACCTTCGCCAAGGGCGTCACCAGCGGGTACTCGCCCCTCGGCGGCGTGATGATCAGCGATCGGATCGCCGAGCCGTTCCTGGAGAACACGGCCACCTTCCTGCAGGGCCAGACGTTCGGTGCGCACCCCGTGTCGTGCGCGGTCGCCAACGCCAACCTCGACATCCTCGAGCGGGAGGACATCTGCGGACACGTCCTCGCCAACGAATCGCGCTTCAAGCAGCTCATCGAAGGCCTGCGCGACCTGCCGTTGGTGGGCGACGTCCGCGGTGACGGCTACTTCCTGGCCATCGAACTCGTCCCTGACAAGGCGACGCGCGGGGTGTTCACCCCCGCAGAGGCCGACTGGCTGCTGCGTGGCCACCTCTCGCCGCGCCTCTACGACGCCGGGCTGATCTGTCGTGCCGACGATCGCGGCGAGCCTGTCATCACGCTCTCGCCGCCGCTGATCGCAGGAGAAGAAGAGTTCGCGTTCATCGAGTCGACGTTGCGCCGCACACTCTCCGACGCCGGTCGCGAGTTCGCCGCTCGGGCGGGTCGATGAACGGCGCCCAGCTCGACGACATCGACCGCGCGATCATCGAACTGCTGCAGGCCGACGGCCGGATGCCGTACACCAAGGTCGCCACCGAGGTCGGCCTGACCGAGGGTGCGATCCGCCAGCGAGTGCAGCGCCTCACCGATGCCGGCGTGATGCAGATCGTGGCCGTCACCGACCCGATGTCGCTCGGCGTTCGCCGTGTGGCCATGATCGGAGCTCGCGTGCGGGGCGACGCGGAAGCGACCGCCAGCGAGCTCGCGGCGATGGTCGAGGTCGAATATCTCGTGGCGACCGCCGGTCGCTACGACCTGATGTTCGAGGTGGTCGCCGATGACGACGAGCGCCTCATGCTGTTGATGTCGCGCCTTCGCGGCCGGGAGGACATCGTCGAAGCAGAAGCGTTCGTGTGCCTCAAGCTGTTCAAGCAGGTTTTCTCCTGGGGTGCGCGATGATCACTCACATGCATGTTCTGACCATCCACCCTGACGTCGCCGCCGCCCTTGCCGACGGAGGACCTGTGGTCGCGCTGGAGAGCACCATCATCAGCCATGGCATGCCCTTCCCCCAGAACGTCGAGATGGCCACGGAGGTGGAACAGATCGTCCGGTCGCACGGCGCGGTGCCCGCCACGGTCGCCGTGCTCGAGGGTCGCTGCCACGTCGGGCTCGATGCCGAGCAGCTGCATTCGCTCGCGTCCGCCGAGGGCGTGTTCAAGGCCTCTACACGAGACCTGCCGTGGTTGATCGCCACCGGCAACACCGGAGCGACGACCGTCGCTGCCACCATGCGGCTGGCGGCGATCGCCGGCATCCGCGTGTTCGGGACCGGCGGCATCGGCGGCGTGCATCGTCGGGCCGGTGAGACGTTCGACATCTCCGCCGATCTCGCCGAGCTCGCCTCCACCCCCGTCGCCGTCGTGTCGGCGGGCGTGAAGAGCATCCTCGACATCGGCCTCACGCTCCAGCGACTCGAGACGCTCGGAGTGCCCGTGGTGGTCGACGGGAGCGACGACTTCCCGTCGTTCTACAGCCGCACGAGCGACCATCCCGCTCCCCGCCGAGTCGATGGTCCGGCGGAGATCGCCCGGCTGCTCGATGCCACGTGGAACCGGCTCGGCCTCACCTGTGGCATCAGCATCGCCAATCCGATCCCGGTCGAGGACGAGATCCCCGCGGAGGAGATCGCAGCGACGATCGAGGAGGCGCTCGGCGAGCTCGACGCACGGGGCATCGAGGGCCAGGACGTGACGCCGTTCCTGCTCGCACGCGTCACCGAGCAGACCGCCGGCCGCAGCCTGGCGGCCAACCTGGCACTCGTGCGCAACAACGCGGCCACGGCCGCTGAGATCGCGGTCGAGTACGCCAGACTGCTCCGATGAGACGCGCCATCGCCCTGCTCGCCCTCCTCGGCCTCGGTGCCGGTTGCTCCGACGGTGACTCGAGCACGGCGAGCACCGTGGCGACGGCGACCACCACCACTGTCGCCGCGTCGTCGACCACCACGACGACACCGGCGACGACCACCACCGCCGAGCCGACACCGGACTACGCGGCATCCATCGACGAACTGCTCGCTCTCGGGCGGCCGATCGTGCTCGCCCACACGGCGGGCGAGGACAACTTCCCGGCCAGCACGATGTTCGCGTTCGGCGAGAGTGTGAAGGCCGGTGTCGACATGCTCGACCTCAACGTGCTGCTCACCAAGGACGGCGCGCTGCTCGTGCAGCACGACGACTCGGTCGACCGCAACACCAATGGCACCGGTGCCGTCGCCGACATGACTTCGGCGGACATTGCGGCCCTCGACGCTGCGTACTGGTTCAGCACCGACTGCAGCGACTGCCACGACCGTCCTGCGACGGACTACCTGTACCGCGGGATGCGCACCGGCGACGTACCGCCGCCCCCCGGCTACACCGCCGACGACTTCGCACTACCCACGCTGCCCCAGTTGATCGAGCGGTTTCCCGACATCCCACTCAACATCGAGATCAAGGGTGAGGGCGACGTCGCCAAACGGGCCGCCGACGAGCTGGCCAAGGAACTGCACGACCTCGGCCGCGCCGCCGACACCGTCGTCGCCTCGTTCCAAGACGAGATCGTCAGCTACTTCCACCAGATCGCACCCGACATCGAGGTGTCGCCGGGTCTCGCTGCACTGACCGGGTGGGTCCTCGACCGCACTCCGATCCCCGACGGCATGCGCATCCTGCAGCTACCGCCCGAGTACTCGAGCTTGCAGGTGATCACGCCGCAGGTCGTCGCGGACGCGACCCTCGCCGGATATCCGATCTGGGTCTGGCCCAACAACCGCGACCTGGAGAACCTCGCCTCGTACCGCGACTTCCTCGATCAGGGCATCGTCGGACTCAACATCAACTTCCCGTCCCTCGGCGTGCAGGCGGTGCGGGAGTTCGAGTCGCTCGCCGGTCTCGCCACGGTGGCCGCCTCCGTCGGCTGCGACAACGAATCCCCGGTCTCACCCGGGCAGGTCACGGAACCCGTCGCCTTCGGCGGCGCGGCCGGCTCCTACGTGCGCCACCTGCCGCCGGCCTACGACGGCGCGACGCCGCTCCCGCTCGTGATCACGCTGCACGGATGGCTCCAGACCGCGGATCTGCAGGTGCTCGAGTCCGACCTGCCCGCGTTCGGTGACGTGCACCGCTTCGTGACCGTCGCCCCGGAGGTCACCCGGCCGGTCAGCCTGTGGAACACGACGCTCGACGGTCCCGACGTCGGCTGGATCGGTGCGCTGCTCGACGAGCTCGAGTCGACGCTGTGCATCGACACCCATCGGGTGTTCGTCACCGGCATGTCGAACGGGGCGATGATGACTGCGACCCTGGCATGCACGATGGCGGACCGGATCGCCGCGGTGGCGCCGGTGTCGGGTGTCCGCAACCCAGATGGCTGCGGCCCGTCGCGCCCGGTGCCGCTCGTGACGTTCCACGGCACGGACGACCAGTACCTCAGCTACACCGGCGGTGTCGGAGCGAAGGCCGAGGCGCTGCCGAGTCCGGATGGCAACGGCACCATCGGCACCGACCTCACCGGGTTCGGGGTGATCGCGCCCGAGGACGTCCACGCCTCGGTGCCCGACATCGCCGCCGCGTGGGCAGCCCGCAACGGGTGCGACACCGCCGCCTCGGAGACACGAGGTCGCCACCGACGTGACCATGACGAGCTGGCCGAACTGCGACGCGGAGACGCGTTTGTACACCATCGAAGGCGGCGGGCACACGTGGCCCGGCAGTCAGTTCGACACCACGATCTCCGACATCGTCGGCCCGACGACTCAGACCATCTCGGCCAACTCGATCATGTGGGACTTCTTCCGAGGGCACCCACTCGGTGCGTGACGTCAGCCGGCGGTCGCGGCGGCGAGCCCGTCGAGCGTCGTCGACATGTTCGCTGCGTTGTGGACGGCTCGGTCCTTCACCCCGAGCGCGAGCCCGGTGAGCGTGGCCGTCACGGCGCTGCGATGGTCGTCCCAGTAGTGGGTCACCTCGGTGCCGCCGTCGACGGGGGCGAGCGCGAAGCCCCAGCGCGCGACCTTCATCCCCATGGCCGTCACGTCGAACGCGAACTCGCGACCCGGCTCGGCGACGGTGACCGTGCTGATGGTCTTCCACTTCTTCTTGCCGATGCGGTTGGTGCCCTCGAACCGCGCACCCACCGCCGGGCCGGTGGCTCCCTTCGTCCACGAGCCGCCGGTGTTCTCCGGTGACCACTCCCCCATCCGGCACAGGTCGCTGACGAGCGCGTACACCTGCTCGGGCGTGGCGGCGATGACTTTGGTGACTTCGACCTGATGGCTCATGGGGCTATCTGAACAGGTCGCGGGCTTGGTCGCGCAACACCGGTGCGAGGGTGGCGCTGTCGTCGCGCTCCCACGCGTGCCCGCGGATGACCGCCACCGGCACCCGCGAGACGTTGCCCTTGACCAGCTCGGCGGCACCGGCGAGCTCGTCCGCGGTGCACAGCGCCTGCACCTTGAACTCGTGACCGTGCGGGTCGACCTGGCCGATGTAGCTGAAGATCGGCTGCATGCCGGCGATGCCGATGGCGACGTCGGTCTGCCCCTCACGCCACGCACGGCCGAACGTGTCGCTGATGATCACCGCGGCATCGACACCGGCGGCGACGAACCCCTCGCGGATCCCGCGCGCCGACTCGTCGGAATCGATCGGTAAGAGCACCGCCCGCCCGTGGGCGCCGCTGCTGGACTGGTCGATCCCGCTGTTGGCGCACACGAAGCCGTGGTGGGTCTCGGTGATCAGCACCGGACCGAGCTGGCGCACCACCCGCTTCGCCTCGCGCAGCACCAATTCGGTGACCGCGGGGTCCTTGTCCCACCGTTGCGACCACTCCGTCGCGAACTGCGAGGGCACCACGTCGGCGAGTTCGACCGTGCGGCCCTCGGCCTTGGAGACGATCTTGGAGGTGACGACGACGACATCGCCCGACGCCAGCGGCGTGCCGGCCGTGGCGGCGGCGGCGAGGATGGCGGTGGCGAGGTCGGTGCCCTCGACGATCTCGGGGAGACCGACGATGCCGAAGATCTGCAGCGACGTCACGCGGGAAGCGCGGCCAGGAAGTCGAGGATGGCGGCGTTCACCGGCACCGGGTTGGTCAGGTTGGCAGCGTGCGCGCCGGACACCTTGACGACACCGTTGCAGCCGACGAGCGCGGCGGCCATCGCCTCGGCGTCCTCCATCGGGAGGGCGGTGTCCTCGGTGCCGTGGACGACCAACGCCGGGCAGGTGATCTCCCCGAGCCGCGGGCTGACGTCGTCGCGCGTCAACAGGCACCGGGCGGACTCGGCGAGCAGCTCCTTGGGTCGGGCCTGCCACTTGGCCACCCACTTCGGGTTCTCCTCTGCGTCGTTGATGATGATCGCCGCGACCGCACCGGCGAGGTCGTCGACCGGACCCACCGACAGCCACATGTCGACCATGCCCTGGTTGGCGGCGAGCGTCTCCGGGTGGTCGAGCGCGGCGCTCGTGTCGAGCAGGATCAGCGCCCGCACCCGCTCCGGAGCGGTGAGTGCGACCCGCAGAGAGAGGAAGCCTCCCTGGCTCATGCCGCCGACCACGGCGCGTTCGATGCCCAGGTGTGAAAGCAACCCGAGGCAGTCCGCGGCCGAATCCCAATACGTGAACGGGTTGCCGTCGAACTCGGTGAGGCCGAACCCGCGCTCGTCCCACGTGATGACTCGATACGTGTCGCGCAGCGCGGCGACCTGCGGCGCGAACATCTCGTGGTCCATCAGGAAGCCGTGCGCGAGGATCACGGCCGGGCCGTCGCCACCGGTGTCCTCGTAGTAGATGTTCTGGCCGTTGATCGCTGCGAATGCCATGCGCCGAACGTAGCAGTGGGAAGATGACCCGATGGTCTCCGAGATCTTCGATCCCTCGGCGTGGCGCGAGGTCCCCGACTTCGACTTCGACGACATCACCTATCACCGCAGTGTCGAGCACGGCACGGTGCGCATCGCGTTCAACCGACCGGAGGTGCGCAACGCGTTCCGGCCGCGCACCGTCGACCAGCTGTACCTCGCGCTCGACCACGCGCGGATGAGCACCGATGTCGGCTGCGTCCTGCTCACCGGCAACGGGCCGTCACCCAAGGACGGCGGATGGGCGTTCTGCAGCGGAGGCGACCAACGGATCCGTGGCAAGGACGGCTACAAGTACGCCGACGGCGACACGGCAGACACCGTGCAGCCCGGCCGCGCCGGGCGCCTGCACATCCTCGAGGTGCAGCGTCTCATCCGCTTCATGCCCAAGGTCGTCATCTGCGTGGTGCCCGGCTGGGCCGCAGGCGGGGGGCACAGCCTGCACGTGGTCAGCGACCTCACGCTCGCCAGCCGCGAGCACGCCCGCTTCAAGCAGACCGATGCCGACGTGGCCAGCTTCGACGGTGGCTTCGGCAGCGCCTACCTCGCCCGCCAGGTCGGCCAGAAGTTCGCCCGCGAGATCTTCTTCCTGGGCCGCGAGTACTCGGCCGACGACATGCAGCGGATGGGCGCCGTCAACGGCGTGTACCCGCACGCCGAGCTGGAACGGGAGGCGTTGCAGTGGGCCAAGGAGATCAACGGCAAGAGCCCGACTGCCCAGCGGATGTTGAAGTTCTCGTTCAACCTGATCGACGACGGGCTCATCGGCCAGCAGGTGTTCGCAGGCGAGGCGACTCGCTTGGCCTACATGACCGACGAGGCCCAGGAAGGTCGCGAGTCCTTCCTCGAGAAGCGCGACCCCGACTGGAGCGCGTTCCCCTGGCACTTCTGACGCCGCCTGCACGATGATCGTCATCGACGACCCCGACGACCCGCGGGTTGCCCCGTTCCGGCTCAACGAACGGGGTCTCTCGAACCGGCGGCAACGTCGCGACGACGGCGGCGACGGGCTGTTCATGACCGAGGGCGACCTCGTGGTGGAGCGGGCGCTCGACGCCGGGTGCACACCCGTCCTCGCGCTCGTCGACGCACGCCGTCCGCCCGCGGTGACCGCACGGCTCGCCGACCTCGTGCCCGTGTACGCCGGGGGCGAGCAGTTGCGGGCCGCGGTGACCCAACTGGGCATGCCGTACAGCATCGTCGCCCTCTTCGAGCGACCGGCGCGCACCACCGTGGCGCAACTCGCGGCGAGCGCCCGCCGACTGGTCCTCGCCGAAGCGGTCGACAACCCGCTCAACATCGGCAGCATCGTCCGCAACGCACTCGCACTGGGATGGGAGGGGCTGGTGCTCGACTCGACCAGCGTCGACCCGCTCGCCCGGCGGGCGATGCGGGTGTCGATGGGCCACTCGCTGCACCTCCCCCACGCCCGCACCGATGACATGCCGACCACCGTGGGTGAGCTCGTGCGCGACGGATGGCAGGTGTGCGCACTCACCCCGTCTGCCGACGCGCGGCCACTCGACGACGTGGTCGCGCTCGATCGGGTCGCACTGCTCGTGGGCTCCGAACGTGTCGGCCTCACCGATGGGGCGATGGCTGCCGCCTCCCAACGGGTGAGCATCCCCATGCACGGTGGTGTCGATTCACTGAACGTCGCCGCCGCCAGCGCGGTGGCGTGCTGGGCACTCCGTCGTCGGTGAGGGCGTCAGGGCTTCCAGATGTCGTCGTTCGGGTTGACATCGCTGGCTGCGGGACGCGTCGGGCGAGGCGCCATGAGCGGCACCGGGACCGGTGGCGTCGCCGGTTCGAACGGGTCGGAGGGATCGCCGACGACCTCGCCTCCGGCGGCAGACGACCCCCGGGCGAGCGAGGCTGCCGCCACTTGCAGTCCGTAGGCAGCAGCAGCGACGAGCGCGATCCAGGCCAACGTCCCCGTCGTGACCGACAGGAACTGGTCCAGTTGCATCCTGAACGGCAACCTGGGCATGTTCGAACCGGGGCTGTAGTAGGAGTTCTGGTCGATCGTCACCGTGAGATAGCCGTTCACCAGGCATCCGACGGCGAGCACCAGCGCCACGACCTTCAGCCCTTTCGCCGCCCGCGCGACCACCCTTGCCACATGCTGCTCGTGCATGACGGTGACGGTACTAGGGCTGCACGATGCGGAGAGCGCTGTCGTTGCGCATGTGCTCCGCCGCCGTGACGAAGTACTGCATCAACGCATCTCGCACCGCGCCGGGCTCCGTGCAGCGCTCGACCGCAGCGGCCATGTGCAGCAGCCAGTGGTCACGCTCGGTGGGGCCGACGTGGAACGGCATGTGCCGCGCGCGCAGCATCGGGTGGCCCCGCTCTTCCATGTAGGTCTGCGGGCCGCCCCAGTACTGGGCCAAGAACAGGGTGAGCCGGTGTCGGGCGCCGTCGAGGTCGTCGTCCGGGTACAGCGGCCGGAGCACGCCGTCGGTGACGACACCCTCGTAGAACGCATCGACGAGCCGTACGAAGAACGGCATCCCGCCCGCTGCTTCGAAGATCGTGACCTCGTCGTCGTCAGACATCGAGGTCGAGGCTATTCGCGACCGGAGAAGATCCTCACACTGCCGAGCTCCTCGGCCCGAACCACGATCGGGGTGCGCCCGTCGCAGGGATCGAGGATCACGAACTCATGCGTGGCGAGCAGCACGAGTGCTGTCGCCGAGTCGTCGTCGATGTCAACTTCGATCACGTTGCCGGCGTGCAGCCGGGTTGCCAGTGCAGTCGTCATGGTCCGCCCTCATCGTTCGTGCAGCTGACGTCGCCCGCCTCTGCGCCTTGTTGTCGTGCGCAGAGTTGATCGGCACCGTGCGTGGGGACCTTTACGAGAACTTTGGAGTTTCGTGTGACGGAAAGATGTCGGGCAGCCCGTCGCTGACCTTCACCGGGAACTGGGGTGCCCGCTTCTCGAGGAAGCTGACGACACCCTCACGTGCGTCCGCGCTCCGACCGCGCTCGAGAATCCCGCGCGAATCGACCCGGTGGGCCTCCATCGGGTGCGCTGCGCCCAGCATGCGCCAGAGCATCTGCCGGGTGAGCGCCACGCTGACGGGAGCGGTGTTCGCGGCGATCTCGGTCGCGATCGCCCGAGCTGCGGGCAGCAGATCGTCCGCCGCGTGCACACTCCGCACCAGTCCCCCGGCGAGGGCCTCCGAGGCCGGGAACACTCGTCCGGAGTAGCACCACTCGGCCGCCTGGCTGATCCCCACCAGACGAGGGAGGAACCACGACGAGCATGCCTCGGGCACGATGCCCCGACGAGCGAACACGAACCCGAACTTGGCGTGCTCGCTGGCGAGACGGATGTCCATCGGCAGCGTCATCGTCACCCCGACACCCACGGCCGCCCCGTTGATGGCGCCGATGACCGGCTTGGTGCACTCGAAGATCCGCAGCGACACCAGGCCACCTCCGTCGCGCGGAATCCCCACGTCCTCAGGGATCTCGTCGCTGCCGCCGCGGCTGAACGTCTCGCCGCCACCGGACAGGTCGGCCCCGGCACAGAAACCGCGGCCGGCACCGGTGACGATCACTGCGCGGACGTCGTCGTCCGCGTCGACCTGGTCGAACGCGTCGATCATCTCCCGCATCATCACGCCGGTGAAAGCGTTGAGCTGATCGGGACGCTGCAGCGTGATCGTCGCGATCTGGTCGGCGACGTCGTACGTGATCTGGGTGTACTCCATGGGGCCGACGCTACGGCGGCCGCTACACGTCCAAGAACTTGGACGCCGCGGTGCCCGACCCGACGGCGCCGACGAACGCGCCGACCAGGATCATGATGAGCCACACCGTGTACGGGTAGCCATCGGTGACCACGAAGCCCTCCAGCCCCGAGCTCACCGGGAACGCGCGCACGCCGTTGGTCCAGTCCCGGTTGATGAGCAGCATGAACAGACCGCCGAGCAGCGCGCCGGCGATGCCCTGCAGGAGTCCCTCGAGCATGAACGGAAGTCGGATGAACCAGTTGGTGGCCCCGACCAACTTCATCACCTCGATCTCTCGACGGCGCGGCGAACATCGCGGTGCGAATGGTGTTCCAGATCAGCAATGCAGACGCGGCGAGCAACCCGCCCGCGATCACCAGCGTGCGCACACCGAAGAAGCCCTTCAATTGGCTGAGCACTTCGACCTGTTGGTCCGGTGTTCGGACGTCGATCACGTTGGGGAGTTGTTTGAAGGTGTCCTTCAGCGACCGCAGCACTTCGCCGCTGTTCTTGTCGATCGGGCTGACCTTGAAGAACGACGGGATCTTGAGCGCCAACTGCTCGAGCGTGTCGGGGTCGCCGGCGAACAGCGTGTTGGCGACGTCCTGCGAACAGGTCTCGTCGCAGTAGTCGACGGACTCGATCACCGTGTCCTGACGCTCGAGCTCGCCACGGATCAGCTCGATCTGGGTGGCATCGGCGCCGTGCTTGACGTACACGATCATCTCGACCCCACCGGTCCACAGCTTGAGCTGGTTGTCGAAGCCGCGCTGGATGAGCAGGGTGAGGCCGAAGAGCAACAACGAGATCGTCGAGGTGATCACCGTGGCCGCGGTGAGCGTCTTGTTGCGAGACATGCTCGCCCACATCTCACGAAGGGTGTAGCGCAGGCGGGAGATCATTCGTAGACACCTCGGGCCTGGTCGCGCACGATGACGCCTCGGTCGAGCTGGATGACTCGCTTGCGCATCATGTTCACGATGCGTTGGTCGTGCGTGGCCATGACCACGGTGGTGCCGGTCTTGTTGATGCGATCGAGCAGCCGCATGATGCCCTCGCCCGTGGCGGGGTCGAGGTTGCCCGTCGGCTCGTCGGCCAGCAGGATCAGCGGGCGGTTGACGAACGCTCGGGCGATGGACACACGCTGCTGCTCACCGCCGGACAGCTGGTGGGGGAACCGGTCCTGCTTGCCGCCGAGGCCGACGAGGTCGAGCACCGCAGGGACCTGCTGGCGGATCACGTGCCGGGGCCGGCCGATCACCTCGAGGGCGAAGGCGACGTTCTCGTGGACCGTCTTGTTGGTGAGCAGCTTGTAGTCCTGGAAGATGTTGCCGATGTTGCGGCGCAGGTGCGGCACCTTGCTGTCGGGCATCTCGTTGATGTTCCGACCGGCGACCCACACCGCGCCCTTCTCCGGGCGCTCCTGGCGGTTCATCATCCGCAGCAGCGTGCTCTTGCCAGAGCCGGACGGACCGACGAGGAACACGAACTCCGCCTTCGCCACATCGAAGCTGGCGTCGCGGAGCGCGGTGACCTCCGTGCTGTAGGTCTTGGTGACGTTCTCGAGCTTGATCATGGAGCGCTCAACCGTATCCCAGTCACTCGGCTTCTCGCCGTCGCCAGCGGAGGTAGCCCTCCATGAACTCGTCGATGTCGCCGTCGAGCACTGCGTCGATCTGGCTGGTCTCGACCTCGGTGCGGAGGTCCTTGACCATCTGGTAGGGCTGGACCACGTAGGAGCGGATCTGGCTGCCCCAGCCCACCTGCGCCTGGCGGCCGGCGATGCTGGCCAGTTCGGCTTCGTGCTCTTCCTCGATCTTGGCCGCGACCATCGCCTTCAGGCGGTTCATCGCCTTCTCACGGTTCTGCAGCTGGCTGCGCTCCTCCTGGCTGGAGGCCACCAGGCCGGTCGGCTTGTGGATCAGCCGAACCGCCGACGAGGTCTTGTTGACGTGCTGTCCACCGGCACCGCTGGCCCGGAACACCTGCATCTCGATGTCGGACTCGTTGATCTCGATGTCGGGGGCGTCCATCACCGGCCACACCTGGACCCCGGCGAAGCTGGTCTGACGGCGGCCCTGGTTGTCGAACGGGCTGATCCGAACCAGACGGTGGGTGCCGCGCTCGCCGGTCATCAGCCCGTACGCATAGCGGCCGCTGAGCGTGAACTCCGCCGACATGATCCCGGCCTCGGTGCCCTGACTGACTTCGTCGATCGTGATGCCGAACCCACGCCGCTCGGCCCAGCGGCTGTACATGCGCAGCAGGATCTCGGCCCAGTCCTGGGCGTCGACGCCGCCGTCCTTGGCATTGATCTGCACGATGCAGTCGACCTCGTCGTGTTCACCGGTGAACAGGCTGCGCAGGTCGAGCTGGCGGAGCTGGCGGCCGATCGAGTCGATCGCCGACTGGATGTCGGCCTCCTGGGTCTCGTCGTCGACCTCGCGGGCCATCTCGTGAAGGAGCTCGACGTCGTCGAGCTCGCCGGTGAGCGAGTCGAACGTGTCGATGTCGCCCTTCACGTTCGAGTACTCGGTGTTGACCTTCTTCGCCAGTTCCTGGTCGTCCCACAGGTCCGGTCGGGCCACCTCGAACTCGAGCTCGGACAGGCGGGCGCGGCTGGCAGTGATCTTCAGGTAGCTCTCGGCCTCGCCGAGGCGGCGCCGGAGGTCCTTGAGGTCATCGGTGAAGTCGCGCATGTGGGGCTCGTGAACGGTTCAGAGTGACGCGCCGTGGCACATCTTGAACTTCTTGCCGCTCCCGCACGGGCAGGGTGCGTTGCGCGGCGTCTTCGACCATTCGTCCTTGACCACGGTCTGCTGCTTGGTGGGGGCGGGGGCCGCGGGAGCCGCAGGGGCACCTTCGGCCAGCGCGCTCGACGCGGCAGCGGCCCGTGCCGCGGCGGCGATGCCGTCGCTGGACTGGCTCTCGCTGGAGGTCTGCTGGACGTTCTGCACCGTGGCCGCCGGCTCGTCCTTGCGAACCACCTGGACGTGCATGACGTACTTGACGAAGTCCTGGGCGATGCCCTTCATCAGCGCACCGAACATCTGGTAGCCCTCTCGCTGCCATTCGGTGAGCGGGTCGACCTGCCCCATCGCCCGCAGGTTGATGCCCTCCTGCAGGTAGTCCATCTCTTCGAGGTGCTCGCGCCAGCGCTGGTCGATGATGCGCAGCATCACCTGACGCTCGACATCGCGCATGACCTCCGGGGAGAGCTCCGCCTCGCGACGCTCGTAGTACTGCTTGGCGTCGGCCATGACGAGGTCGAAGATGTCGTCGGCGTCCTCGAACGCGTCGAGCGCCTGCGGGGTGATCTCGTTGGGCCAGAAGGTGGACAGCTCCTTCGACAGACCGTCGAGATCCCACTCGTCGGGCGCCTCGCTGACGCAGTGCGTGTCGATCAACGCGTCGACCGCGTCGGACAGGTACTCCATCGCGGCGACCTTCAGGTCGGCCCCCTCGAGGATCTGATCGCGGCGCGCATAGATCACCTTGCGCTGCTCGTTCATCACCTCGTCGTACTTCAGGACGTTCTTGCGGATCTCGGCGTTGCGCTGCTCGACCGTGGTCTGGGCACGCTCGATCGCCTTGGAGACCATCTTGGCCTCGATGGCTTCGTCGTCGGGAAGGGCCCGGCCCATCACCCAACTCAGCGCACCGGTGGCGAACAGGCGCATGAGCTCGTCGTCGAGCGACAGGTAGAAGCGGCTCTCGCCGGGGTCGCCCTGACGTCCCGAACGGCCACGCAGCTGGTTGTCGATGCGTCGGCTCTCGTGGCGCTCGGTGCCGAGCACGTAGAGGCCGCCCGCCGCACGAACCTCGTCACCCTCTGCCTGGCAGGTCTTCTTGAAGCCGTCGAGCAGTTCCTGGTAGCGCGCCATGGCCTTGGCCCGAGCCTCGCGGAAGTCGTCGGGCATCTGCTCGAGCGGCACCGGCAGGGTGAAGTCGTCGACCATCACGTCGGGGTCGAAGCCCTCCTTGAGCACTTCGTGGCGGGCGAGGCCCTCGGGGTTGCCGCCGAGGAGGATGTCGACGCCGCGACCCGCCATGTTGGTGGACACCGTGACCGCACCGAGGCGGCCGGCCTGGGTGACGATCATCGCCTCACGCGTGTGCTGCTTGGCGTTGAGCACCTCGTGTTCGATCCCGCGCTGGGCGAGATGGCGTGCGAGGTACTCGCTCTTCTCCACGCTGATCGTGCCGACCAGGACCGGCTGGCCCTTCGCGTTGCGCTGCTCGATGTCGTCGACGACGGCCTTGAACTTGGCTTCCTCGGTCTTGTAGATGAGGTCGGCCTGGTCCATGCGGATCGTCGGCTTGTTGGTGGGCACCGGCACCACCTGCAACTCGTAGGTGGTCGCGAGCTCTGCGGCCTCGGTCTGGGCCGTGCCGGTCATGCCGGCGAGCTTGTCGTACATGCGGAAGTAGTTCTGGAGCGTGATCGTGGCGAGCGTCTGGTTCTCTTCCTTGATCTTCACACCCTCCTTGGCCTCGACGGCCTGGTGGATGCCCTCGCTCCAGCGGCGACCGTCGAGCACACGACCGGTGAACTCGTCGACGATCTTCACCTCGCCGTTCTGGATGATGTAGTCCTTGTCGCGCTTGTACAGCTCCTTGGCCTTGAGGGCCACGGCGAGCTGGTGCACCAGGTTCTGCTGGACCTCGTCGTACAGGTTGT
Organism: uncultured Acidimicrobiaceae bacterium; assembly: GCA_963720695.1. Taxonomy (GTDB): domain Bacteria; phylum Actinomycetota; class Acidimicrobiia; order Acidimicrobiales; family Ilumatobacteraceae; genus UBA668. Next base: position 346,286 of record CAVRGG010000001.1, on the reverse strand, counting down.
CGATGCCGAGTGCTTCCTCGACGCGAGAGATGCCGGCATCCAGCGGCACGACGACGCGCTTGTCCTCTTCGACCTCGTAGTCGACGTCGCGCTTGAGCGAGCGAACGATGCTGGCGAAGCGGTAGTACAGCTTCGCCGCATCGGCGACGCGGCCGCTGATGATGAGCGGCGTGCGTGCCTCGTCGATGAGGATCGAGTCGACCTCGTCGACGATCGCGAAGTTGTGTCCCCGCTGCACCTTGTCGTTGAGGGTGCTCGCCATGTTGTCGCGCAGGTAGTCGAACCCGAACTCGTTGTTCGTGCCGTAGGTGATGTCGGCCGCATAGCTGAGCCGTTTCTCCGCGGGGCGCTCCTTGAAGCCGGGGATGATCAACCCGACCTCGAGTCCCATCCAGTTGTAGAGCCGGCCCATCCACTCGGCGTGGAAGCGAGCGAGGTAGTCGTTCACCGTGACCAGGTGCACGCCCTTGCCGGTGATGCCGTTGAGGTACCCGGGCAGGGTGCTGACGAGGGTCTTGCCCTCGCCGGTCTTCATCTCTGCCACCCAGCCGAAGTGCAGCGCTGCGCCGCCCATCATCTGCACGTCGAAGTGACGCTGCCCGATGACCCGCTTGGACGCCTCGCGGGTGACGGCGAACGCCTCCACGAGCATCTCGTCGAGCGACTCCCCGCGGTCGAGTCGGGAGCGGAATTCGCCCGTCTTCGCGCGGAGTGCATCGTCGGACAATGCCTCGACTTCTGGTTCGTGTGCGTTGACGTCGGGAACGAGGCCTTCGAGGGCCTTGAGCTTCTTGCCTTCACCGGCGCGGAGGATGCGATCGAGGATGCCCATGCGGGTGGCAAGCCTACCGGCCCCCCTCCGTCCAGCCTTGGCATGCCCCTCCCAGCCCCGGTCCGAGTCCCACACCCAACGGTTCGAGTCGTGATGACCGTCGGCCGGGTCGTGGTGGCGGACAACGCCGGGGCAGACTCGGTCGGATGCAGGTTCGACTGGTGGACACGGTGATCTTCGACGTCGGTGGGGTCCTCGCGGCCAATGGCCGGCACAGCGACTTCGCCCGTCGTTTCCCGGACGCGAACGCCGACGAGGTGATCAAGATCCTGGTGGGCGATTACGCCGAGGATGGCGACCACCCGTGGCACCGACTGGAGCGTGGGGAGATCACGCTCCAGGAGAATCGTCAGCTCAATCGGGAGGCGCTGGTTGCGGCCGGCATCGACCTGCCCACACCACCGCCGGGCAGTGCACCGATGATCCAGTTCGTCGTCAACGAGCCCGTGGTGCAGCTCGTCCGCGATCTGAAGGATGCGGGCCTGCGCCTGGGCGTGCTGACCAACAACGTCGCCGAGTTCCGGGACCAGTGGCGCTCGATGCTGCCCTTCGACGAACTCTTCGACGACATCGTCGACAGCCACGAGGTGGGCGTTCGCAAACCGAACCCTGCGATCTATCAGCTCGCTCTGGCGAGACTGGGCGCCGACGCATCGCGTACGGCGTTCCTCGACGACGTGCCCTCCAACGTGCGGGCCGCGGAGACGGTGGGCATTCGGGCCGTGCTGGTGGACGAGGACCCGCTGCCGGCGGTGCGGACCGTACGAGAGTGGGCCGGCCTGGACCCGGCCGCCGGCTGAGCGACGGCCGCCGTCGTGACGTCGGGTGTCGCCGCTGCGGCGACGCAGCGCACGTCCGCCACCCCGGCACGCAGCAACGCATCGCGTGCCGAGGCCAGCGTGGCGCCGGTGGTGACCACGTCATCGACCAGCAGCACTCGCAACCCGCGGCGGGGTGCGTGACCGCGGAACGTCGGCCCGCGCAGACGCTCGACGCGGGTGTGTCCGGTCTGTGGAGTGCCATGGGTGCGATAGAGGAGTCGCCGGCACGGCACGCCCAGCTCGCGAGCGACGGCCCGGGCGAGCAGCTCTGCCTGGTCGTACCCCCGATCGCGAACGCGCTCGGCGCTGGTGGGCGCCCACGTGACCACGTCGACTTCGCCGAGGAGGAGCCGCCGAACCATCAGCGTGGCCAGGTGGCGGGCGACCCCGCGCCGATTGCGGTACTTGAGCCCGAGCACCAGCTGGCGGGCCACTCCCTCGAACGGCAACGCGGCGAGGACTCCCCCGTCGCCCACGGACATGGAAGTGCTGGCGAGCGAGAAACGACAGCGACGGCAGAGGGTGTCGCCGGGCTGGTTGCAGCCCGCACACGTGGCGTTGAAGATCATGGTGCAAGAACTACCAGGGGGGTGTCACAGAGATCCGGGTAGGTTCGCCACGTGTTCCTCCCACTCCCCCCTGACCGCTTGACCGAACGGGTCGTGCGCTGCGTCCTCGGGCTCGCCCTCTTCGGGCTGGGCATCAGCATGTTCCTCGCCGCCGAGCTCGGCGTGGCGCCCTGGGACGTGTTCCACCAGGGCGTGAGCCGACGCACGGGCATTCCCGTGGGCATCGTCATCGAGATCACGGGCGTGTTCATCCTGCTGCTCTGGATCCCGCTCCGTGAACGCATGGGGTGGGGGACGGTCCTCAACGCCATCGAGATCGGCCTCGTGGTGTTCCTGGTGAGCGACCACATGCCCCACACCGAGCTCCTCGTGCTCCGCGTGCCGTACATGCTCGGTGGACTCCTCGCCATCGCCATCGGGTCCGGCCTCTACATCGGTGCCGGCCTCGGCCCGGGGCCGCGCGACGGCCTGATGCTGGGCCTCGCGAAACGCAACGTCAGCGTGCGCGTCGCCCGCACCGGACTCGAACTGGTCGTCCTCGCGGTCGGCCTCGTGCTCGGAGGCTCGATCGGCGTCGGCACGGTGGCCTTCACCTTCGGCATCGGTCCGCTCGTGCAGATCTTCCTCCCCCGCCTGCGCCCGAAGGACGACCTCACGGTCCTCGCCACCGCCCACTGAGCGACCGCGGCCGCACGGGGTGTGCCCCGGCGGCCGCAGCACCTCTCAGTAGCGGTAGTGGTCCGACTTGAACGGGCCGCTGGGGTCGATGCCCAGGTATTCGGCCTGCTCGTCGGTGAGCTTGGTCAGCTTCACGCCCAGCGCGTCGAGGTGCAGCGCAGCGACCTTCTCGTCGAGCTTCTTGGGCAGCACGTACACACCCAGCGGGTACGCCTCGGTGTTGTTGAACAGCTCCATCTGGGCGATGACCTGGTTGCTGAACGAGCAGCTCATCACGAAGCTCGGGTGGCCGGTGGCGCAGCCGAGGTTCACGAGCCGGCCCTCTGCGAGCACGATGATGGCGTGGCCGTCCTCGAACGTCCACAGGTCCGTGCCGGGCTTGAGCTCGTCGCGTGTGGCGCCGCTGCGGGCGAGACCGGCCATGTCGATCTCGCTGTCGAAGTGGCCGATGTTGCACACGATCGCGTTGTGCTTCATCTTGTGCATGTGGTCGACGGTGATGATGTGGTCGTTGCCGGTGGACGACACGAAGATGTCGGCCTGTCCGACGACATCGTCGAGCGTGGTGACCTGGTAGCCCTCCATCGCCGCCTGCAGCGCGTTGATCGGGTCGATCTCGGTGATGATGACGCGAGCGCCCTGGCCGGTGAGCGCCTGTGCGCAACCCTTGCCCACGTCGCCGTAGCCGCACACGACCGCGACCTTGCCGGCGATCATGACGTCGGTGGCCCGACAGATCGCGTCGATCAGTGAGTGACGGCAGCCGTAGAGGTTGTCGAACTTGCTCTTGGTGACCGAGTCGTTGACGTTGATCGCCGGGAAGAGCAGCTCGCCCCGTTCGTGCATCTTGTAGAGGCGCATGACACCGGTGGTGGTCTCCTCGGTGACGCCCTTGATGCCGGCAGCCATCGTCGTCCACTTGGTGGGCTCGGTCTTCAGCGACCGCTGCAACAGACCGAGGACGATCGCGAACTCTGCGTTCGAGGCGGTGGTGGGATCGGGGACGTCACCGCTCTTCTCGAACTCGACACCCTTGTGCAACAGCAGGGTCGCGTCGCCGCCGTCGTCGAGGATCATGTTGGCGCCCTGCGGCGCACCGTTCGCGTCGGCGGGCCAGGTCATCATCTGATCCGTGCACCACCAGTACTCCTCGAGCGTCTCGCCCTTCCAGGCGAACACCGGCACGCCCTGCGGGTCCTCGGGGGTTCCGTGCGGACCGACGGCGACCGCGGCGGCGGCGTGGTCCTGCGTCGAGAAGATGTTGCAGCTGGCCCAGCGCACCTCGGCGCCGAGCTCGACCAGGGTCTCGATGAGCACCGCGGTCTGGATCGTCATGTGCAACGAACCCGAGATGCGGGCACCCTTCAGGGGCTTGGACGGCCCGTACTCCTTGCGCAGGGCGCGCAGTCCGGGCATTTCGTGTTCGGCCAGGTGGATCTCCTTCCGACCGAACGGGGCGAGTGAGAGATCGGCGACGCGGAAATCGCGGCGCGCTGCGGGCGACGACATGGTTGGTTCCTCCGGGAACAGTGACGGGATGGGAACCGGGCCGGTGCCAACTGGCAGCTCTCTGATCAGCCCGAACAGGGCTCCAGCCTAGGCCATCAGTCGTTCAACACCACGGCACTCACGTCGAGCAGGTAGTGCGCGTACCCGCGGAAGTTGTAGACGCGGATGGTCTGATTGGCCCCGTACTTCACCAGCGCCATGTTGGGAACGGGGTTCGGCGTGAGTGGTGCGCCGGAGTTCTCCACGCTGTTGAGGTTCGCGATCAGCGGCGGCCCCGACGGTGTGGCCGGGGTGGGATACACCGTGAGGTAGCTGGGCTCGACCGACACGTAGACGTTCTGGCGGGTGAGACCGGCGTTGGTGAGGTTGCCGAGCAGACCCAACTGGTTGCCCACGGACACCCCACCGACGTTCACGCTGCCGGCGAACGAGGCGAAGCTCCAGTCCTCGGACTGCGCCGGCCCGAGCGGCACGCCGCCGAAGGGGACCTGGCGGGTGTCGAAGGCCCGGAACGGCGTGGTGAGCGGGATCACACGGCCCATGCGCGTGGCCTCGGAATCGCCGTTGCGCAGGTAGCCCATGACGTCGACCACCACGTCGGTGTTCCCGCGGTGGTTGTAGATGAAGACGTGGCCGTCAGCACTGAGCGGCACGATGACGAGGTTCGCCTTGACGGCGGTGGGGGTGACGTTGAGGTTGGACGTGGTCGGGATGCCGCTCGGCGACTCGGGCAGCACGGACACGAACGTGTTGCCCGTGGGTCGCACGGCGGTGACGTTCAGCACGACACCGACGATGTTCGAGTTGGTCGGCACGGGTGCGGTCCCGCCCGTGGTGGTCGCCTTGCCCCGCACCGGAAGGTCGAGCGTCGCACCGTCCCCGATGGGCGAGAAGCCGGCGTCGCGCGTGTCGAGGATGCGGGCCGGGTCGACGGGGATCAGGCGAGCGCCACGCGCGCCGGCCTCACCGGTGGCCTGATCGACGTACGTGCTGGTGCTGAACCATCCGTAGACGTCGACGACGATGTCGGCGCTGCCGTTCGCCGCACCGTAGAGGCCGAAGGTGAGCTGTCCGCTCGCGTTCGGCCGCAGCACGGCGAGGTTGGGCACGTTCTGCAGGGCCCGGAAGTTCAGGATCGCGGTCGTCGACGGTGAGCCGGTGGCGTAGGCGCGTACGTGCCCCTTCTGGTTCGGCGCCACGATGGTGACGCTGGCGACGACCGCGAGCACGTCGCTGGAGACCACGCCGTCGGGCAGCCACGGGTTGACGAAGTTCGCGTTGCCGAGACCCAGCAGGTCGACGTTGAAGGTGGGCACGCTCTGCGCGAGCGGCTTGCGACCGAGCGGCGGCACGTCGTTGATGGCCGTCGGCGGCGCATCCGGGTTGAGCGGGTCGGTGTAGATGGACCGCGAATCGAAGATGCGGACAGGGGCGACCGTGTGGTACTCGCCACCGGCGCACAGCGTGCATGCCGCGCTCACCGGCGAGACCGAGGTGCCCGGTACCACGGCGACTGCGGCAGCCAGGATGGCCACGGACACGCCTCGTCGTACGACAGCTGACAACTTCATGCGAACACCATTCTCTCGATCACCACTCGTGTGGTCTGACCGTCGCGCCCGAGGGGCACGCTACCAGCCGACCGTTCCGAGGACAGGTCAGGCACCGAACGTCGGCAGGAGCTCACCGGCAGCGATCCGGGCGTCGAGCGCCTCGGCATCGGCCGCGGCCACCTCGATGGCCTCGTCGGGCAGCATCACCGGGATGCCGTCGCGCACGACGTAGCGCCGATGGAGCCGCGGGTTGTAGAGGCCCTCGTCGTCGCCGAGGTAGTACAGCGGACCCTTGTCGACCGGACAGGCCAACACGGCCAGCAGGCGTGCGTCGAGTGCCATGCGATTCCCCTTCAGATGCTCGTGATGAGGGCGAGGAGCTCGGCCACGTGCTGGTCGCACTCGTCGCGGTTCGGTGCCTCGAGGTTGAGGCGCAGCAGCGGTTCGGTGTTCGACGGGCGCAGGTTGAACCACCACGCGCCGCAGTCCACGGTGAGGCCGTCGAGGTGGTCCATCGAAGACCCGGCGAACTCGTGAGCCACGCGGTCGATCACGACCTGGGTGTCGTCGACGTGCGTGTTGATCTCGCCGCTGCTCGAGTAGCGCTCGAACGGCTTGCGGAGCACGGAGAGATCCGTGTTGGCGCGGCTGATCTCGTTGAGCATGGTGACGCTGGCGATGAGGCCGCTGTCCGCTCGGAAGTTCTTGAGGAAGTAGTAGTGCGCCGAGTGCTCGCCGCCGAAGACGGCGCCGGTCTGGAGCATCTGCTCCTTGATGAACGAGTGCCCGACCTTGGTGCGCACGGGCACGCCGCCGTGCTCACGGATCACCTCGGGGACCGCCCGCGAGCAGATCAGGTTGTACAGGATGGTCGCACCAGGGTTGGTCCGCAGGATGCCGGCGGCGAGAATCGCCGTGGTGGTCGAACCGCTCAACCCGCGACCGCCCTCGTCGACGACGAACACCCGGTCGGCGTCGCCATCGAAGGCGAGCCCGAGGTCGAAGCCACCGGCGACGACGCGGGCCTGCAGATCGCGTTGGTTGGCGGGTTGCAACGGATCGGCCGGGTGGTTCGGGAAGGTGCCGTCGAGTTCGCCGAACATCACCTCGAGCGTGATCTGCGGCAGCCGCTCGAACACAGCGGGAACCACGAGGCCCCCCATGCCGTTCGCGGTGTCGGCCACGACGCGCAGCGGCCGGATCGCGCTCACATCGACGAAGGAGACCACGTGATCGGCGAACGCCTCGAGCAGGTTGCGTGAGCTCATCGAGCCCGGCGTCGCCGCCGGCAGCGGCGCCCGCCCGTCGAGCACGTCGACGGCGATCCCCTTCACCGTGTCGAGCCCGGTGTCCTGACCGACGGCCTTGGCCCCGGCGAGGCAGAACTTGATGCCGTTGTACTGCGCCGGGTTGTGCGACGCGGTGAACATCGCTCCCGGCGCGTCGAGCGTGCCCGCAGCGAAGTACATGAGGTCGGTGCTGGCCAGGCCGAGGTCGACGACGTCGGCACCCTGCTCCATCGCACCGCGAGCGAACGCGTCGACGAGTTCGGGCCCAGAGGGACGCATGTCGCGAGCGACGAGGACGCGGCCGGTTCCGCAGAAGCGGGCGAAGGCGACACCGAACGCGTAGGCGACATCGGTGTTGATCTGGTCGGGGACGGTGCCGCGTACGTCGTACGCCTTGACGATGTCGTCGAGCACCCTGGGGTCGGTGGAGAACATGCGGTCTTACACGCTATCGGGGGGCCGATCGGGCCCCTCTCGACGCGTGTCGAGCAGCAGGTCAGCGGTCGTCGCCGGCCTCCACTCGTCCGCTGCCGGCGGCGGTGGGGCCGGCGGCGGTGGCGGTGGGACCCCCATCGGAGGCGTCCCGTCCGAGAACCCGTCCATCCACGAATCGGCGTCGTCCCAGTCGTCGGCGGGCGGGCCGGTGAGGAACGGGTGCGCGCTGCGATGGACGACGTCGCCCTTCACCCGCCAGAAGATCATCAGCAGGATCCCGAGGAAGGTGATGAAGTACGCGATCTTGTCGAGCTTGCTCGCGTCGTAGTGGAGGTACACGTGGGTGGACGTCGGCACCACGATCATGAAGTTCGGCGACACGCGGTAGGGCCCTGTCGCACCGTCGACCTTCCAGTTCGGGAAGTAACTGATCTTCACCAGCACCGGCACGCCGATCTCCGACACGTCGAAGCTGAGATCCTGGTCGCCCATGTCCACGTTCGACACGGTGACGGTCTTCAACGGCGTGACCGTGATCGGTTCGGACGGCACGACGATGTCGACCTTGCGGCCCGGTTCGAGCGGCTTGTTGCCGACCCTGCGACTCATGTCGACCTGGACGTCGATGCGCTGCCACTCGGGCGGACCCGAGTCGACGGGCATGGCAGCCCACTCGTCGGGGTGCTGGAAGTAGCTCGTGCCCAACTCGAGGTGTCGCTCACGCTGGTCGCCGCTGCGGCCGTTGACGACCACCGGCTGCACCGTGAGCGGCTCGACGAGGTTGCTGTCGGAGACGGTGTAGATCTTCCACGGACCACTCTCGGCGACCAGCGTGAGGTCGTCACGCGTCTCGGCCTGGGCCTTGGCTGCCTGCGTGAACACCATCAGGTACTTGATGCCCATCTGCTGCATCATCGGCACACCGACCGACGCGTCGTTGTCGGTGTAGCGCAACTCGCGAACGGGATTCGAACTGTTGGCGCTCATCGCAGCAGCGGTGAGGAAGTGGTACGGCGTGGTGCCCGATGCCTCGAAGAACAAGCCCTCAGAGCTCTGAATGCACCCATCGGTCCAGTGCGGGAGCAGCATCAGCGCCATGGTGGTGCCGTAGAGCCCGGTGTCGCCGTTGTTCTCCCACAGCGCCCGCCCGCAACCCTTCGTGGGGTCCTGGCCGAGTCCGGCCATGGTGTCCACGAGCGCCTTGTACTCCGCGTAGTAGGCACGGCCCTCGTACCCCATGAAGTTGTACCTCGTCCACCCGTCGGAGAGCGCGTCCGTGGAGGAGGGTGTCAGCGTGATGGGATCCCATCCGTTGATGCCCCACGAGTAGACGTCCTTGCCGTTCTTCGTCGAGATCTTCGCACCGGGCACCTCGCGGAACAGGAAGAGTTCCATCGTCATCACGGTCAGCCCGACCACGGCCGCGATCGCGACGCCGGTGATCCAGTAGGCCTTCACGGTGAGCTCGCGCTTGCGCAGCGCGGCGACCACGAAGTGCACGGTGTCGACGATGCCCACCATCATCAGCAGCAGGCGCATCAGGTACAGGAACGGCAGCAGCCGCGGGTTCCACAGCAGACCGATCACGGGCAGGCTGTCGCGGGCCAGGAACGTCGCCGCCATCAGCGCGAAGCAGGTGATGCCCAGCCAGGCGCCCGTGAGGTTGCGTTTGACCACGCTGCTGACGAACCCGATGAGGGCGAACCCGGACACGAGGATGTCGAGGAAGGTCGTCCACGGGAAGAACATGTCCCAGAAGCTGTCCCCGGCGCCGTCGGGCCGATACCCGTACTTCATGTCGGTCATGTACTGGTGGTTGAAGAGGAACGGGATCACCCAGAAGGCGCTGAGCATCACCGCCGTGACGCCCATGGTGCAGTCCGTAGATGAAGCGCGTCTTGTCCATCCAGACGAGCCAGAGCAGGAACGCGGCGAGCACCACGAAGATGAGCACGATGCCGTGCGAGAGCATGGCGAGGGCGAGCACGATGGCCGTCCAGTTCCGGTACTTGCCGGTCTCCAGTCCGCGAGCGAACAGACCCAGTCCGAGCACCGCGAACGACAACGCGATCGAGAACGAGAACTCGCCCGCCATCGTGCTCTTGACGTTGCCGCCGTAGATGCTGAAGCTCTCGTCGAACAGGAACACCAGGCCGGCCAGCGCCATCAGCTCAGGGATCGGGAAGCGGAAGCGGGCCAGACGCCCGAACGCCCAGCAGCAGAACGGCAGCGTGACGATGCCCAGACAGGCGACGATCTTGAACGCGACGCCGTAGGAGAACACGAGGTTGAGCGCGACGATCATCAGCGCCGGCACCACCATGTAGAAGCGGTAGAGCGGGAAGCCGTTGTACCAGTAGTTGCTCCACCCGGTGATCTGGCCGTGCGGCAGCAAGTGGTCGCGGAGGTACGCCGGCGCCATGACGTGCGCGCCCATGTCGCCGCCCGTCGGCGTGTTGTTCGCGAACACCAGGTTGAGATGGATCACCTGGAGCGTCGCGAACAGGCATCCGCCGACCACGATCAGCGCCGTGAAGTACTGGGCGATCCGCTCTGCCGGCCACGGCGAGTTCATCCACTCCGACGGCCGACGAACGATGCGCCGCCACACTCTCGTCGCCGTGGATGGCTCCTGTTCGTCGACGTCCTCCTCGCCGTCCACGTTCGTGCGCGACGCGCCCGGGTCGACTGCGAAGTACTCGTCGCTCCAGTGCGGCGAGAGCGAGTCCAGCTCCGGCGCCGCCGGCGGCGCGACGGTGCCTCCCTCGGACGCGTGCAGGATCGGTTCGTCGTCCGGGAAATCGGTCATGCCGGAGGAGATTGTTCCATGCGAGACGACCGAATCGTCGTCACGCCTCGATCGTTCATGATGTCGCCACCAGGATCAGTCCGGTTGCGTTGAACGCCATGTGGGTGACCACCCCGAGGCCGAGTCGCCTCGTCACCAATGCTCCGGCGCCGAGCACGAGTCCGATCACGAACAAACCGGGCGTCTCGACCGGTTGGAAGTGGACCACGGCGAACCAGGCCGCAACGAGCACGACCCCGAGGACTTCCCGGAGCCGATGGGTGAAGGCGCCTTGCAGCAGCCCGCGATAGACGAGCTCTTCCACCAGCGGAGCGCCCACGACCACCACGAGGATGAGCAGGATCACTCCCCCGCCGCTCGCATGGTCGTACAGGTCGCGGGCCCGCTCCTCCAATCGATCTCTGGTGAACGTGCCCGGCCAGATGGCTTCGAGCGGCCAGTAGACCAGGCGCAGCAGCACGAGCTGGGTCAGCACGCCGATCGGGATGCCCCAGAGATCGGAGACCTTGAACGAGAAGCCGAAGTCGGTCGCCAGCGAGCCCGTGCCGAAGCGACGACCGGCACCGACCACGGCGACGACCATCGGGATCCACCCGGCGAGGGCGACTGCGAACAGCCAGCCGGGTCCGGCGACGGCGATCGTGTCGTAGCCCGAGGCGGCAGCGACCGCGGCCGCCAGGAGCTGGCTGACGAACCACGCCCCGAGCCACAGCACCGTCGCGTCGCGCACCGAGATCGCGGCCCGGTCGCCGGTCGCGCGGAGAGGGGGCAGGTGGGGCGACGACACGACGGGCGAGCCTACCGGTGGTCACCTTCGGAGGGCCGTCGACACCCGTCGACTCCCGTCCGAGTCCCGTCGACACCCGTCGACACCCGTCGAAGTCTCGTCGACACCCGTCAACTCCCGTCCGACACCCGTCCGACGCCCGTCCGAGTCCGCTTCTGGTCCGGATGATTCCCGGAATCCGGGAATCATCCGGACCAGGACGCGCGGTGGGACGATCGCTACCCAGAAACCGACGTCAGCCGGCGAGGCGGGCGGCGGTGAACACCAGTTGACGTCGGGACCGACGATCCTCCATCCGCCAGCCGTTGGGCACGGACAGCCGAGCCGTGTGCCGCTGGCAGAGGTCGTAGGTGTGCGGATCGCGCTCGTCGGACAGGTCGTCGAGCCACACGAGTGATCGTGCGTACTGGTACGACAGGGTCGTGATGGCCTCTTCGGCGCATCCAGAACGAGAGCATTGCCGACGCATGGGTGACCACGGTAAACGGCCACGCGCGCCGAGTGGTGGATGGCCCCACACCGCGAGAAAGCGCAGGCCGACGAGCCCACTTCGCCATCAGCCCGTAGCATATGTGCATGAGCAACCTCCCCCCGCCGCCGCCTCCCCCGCCCCCGGGTCGCGGCCAGCAGCCGGGCTCTCAGCCACCCGCAGGTGGTGGCAAGAAGCCCCTCGGCGCCGGTTGGCCACGCTGGACCATTCCGGTCCTGCTTGCGGTCCTCGTCGGCACCCTGGTCCTCAACCAGGTCTGGCCGAGCAGTTCGGGCGACAAGCTCAGCTACACCGAGTTCATCACCGCGGTGAAGGCCGACAAGGTCGCCACCTTCGACCTCACCAACGGGTCCAACTCCATCTCCGGCGAGCTCACCGACGGCACCAAGTTCACCACCACCGTGCGCGACAACTTCCCCGACACCGAGGAGCGCGACCTGCTCGCGACCCACAACGTCGACTGGACCACGAAGGAGCCGCAGAGCAACTGGCTGCTCAACTGGGCCGGTCTGTTGCTGCCGTTCTTCCTCATCATCGGCTTCCTGGTGTGGATGAACAAGCGGGCACAGGGGCAGATGGGCAACGTCATGTCCATCGGGCGCAGCCGCGCCAAGACCTACTCCGCCGACAAGCCCTCCACCACCTTCAGCGACATCGCCGGCTACGAGGGCGTCAAGCAGGAGATCACCGAAGTGGTCGACTTCCTGCGCATGCCCGAGCGCTTCCGCGAGATCGGCGCACGAGTGCCCAAGGGCATGCTGCTCGTCGGTCCTCCCGGCACCGGTAAGACCCTGTTCGCCCGCGCCGTCGCCGGCGAGGCGGGTGTCGGCTTCCTCAGCGTCACCGGGTCCGACTTCATGGAGATGTTCGTCGGCGTCGGCGCCAGTCGCGTCCGCGACCTGTTCCAGCAGGCCCGCAAGCTCGGGCGGGCGATCATCTTCATCGACGAGATCGACTCGATCGGCCGCAAGCGCGGCGCCGGCCTGGGCGGCGGGCACGACGAGCGCGAGCAGACGCTGAACCAGATGCTCGCCGAGATGGACGGCTTCGAGACCAGCGAGGGCATCGTCATCCTCGCGGCGACGAACCGCCCCGACATCCTCGACCCGGCCCTGCTGCGTCCCGGTCGGTTCGACCGCCAGATCGTGGTGCCGCTGCCCGAGAACGAGGAGCGCCTCGCGATCCTCAAGGTGCACAGCCGCGACAAGCGGATGGGCCCCGACGTCGATCTCGAGGTGATGGCCAAGGCCACCCCCGGCATGAGCGGCGCCGACCTCGCCAACCTGGTCAACGAGGCGGCGCTGTTCGCCGTCCGACGCGGTGGCAAGCAGGTCGAGCGCATCGACTTCGAGAACGCCCGCGACCGAGTCGTGATGGGCGCCCGGCGCGAGAGCCTGGTCCTCAGCGCCGAGGAACGCCGCGCCACCGCGATCCACGAAGGTGGCCATGCCATCCTCACGGTGGTCCTGCCCAACGCCGACCCGCTCCACAAGGTCACCATCCTTCCCCGCGGCATGGCACTGGGCGTCACCTGGAGCCTGCCCGAGGAGCGCCACACCTACTCCAAGGAGTACTTCGAGGACCTCATCTGCCGGGCCATGGGTGGCCGCGTGGCGGAGAAGTTGGTGTTCGGTCACCTCAACTCCGGTGCCGCCAACGATCTCGAGCAGGCCACGAGCATCGCTCGACGCATGGTCCGTGAATGGGGCATGAGCGACGCCGTCGGCCCGATGGCGTGGAGCGGACACCAGCAGGTGTTCCTCGGCGAGGACCTCATGACCCAGGGTCGCGAGTACAGCGACGACACGGCCAAGATGATCGACACCGAGATCTTCCGCATCCTGCACGAGCAGGAGGCGCGAGCGAGCGAGATCCTCGCCAAGCACCGCAACGCACTCGACTCCGTGGCCGAGGAACTGCTCGAGCGGGAAACCATCGACGGTGCCGACGTGGCTCGCCTCGTGCAGGCCGGTCTCGGCGACGCCGCCATCGACAACGAGTCCATCTCCGCCGACTAGAGGGTGCGGCGGTCAGTGACCGAGCTCTGGCTCGGGTGAGCTGCCCGGCTCCCTGGCATCGGCCACGGCGGCCCACAGGTCGGTGGCGGTCACCGGTCCGATGAAGCCACGGCGCACGACGCCGTGCTCGTCGGCGATCGCGACGATGGGGACCGCGTCGATCCCGTACTTGCGGTGCAGCGCTGCCATCGCACCGAACTCCACATCGACCACGCCGACGTCGCGCGAGGCGAGAACCTGCGCCTTGCGCACGACGTCGGCGCACGAGTGGCACGTCGCCGACGAGAACACCAGTACCAACCATGGGGTGGTCACCTCGGCGAAGTCGGCACGGTCGATCTGCGCGGGGGCCTCCATGCGCGGTTGGGTGGGAGCCGACACGGTGCGTCGACGGCGGAGCACCAGGCCCGCGACGACGGCGGAGACGATCACCACTGCGGCGAGCACCACCTGGACCATGATCAGCCCGGCATGGCGAGCGAGCCGCTCCGGCCGCGCAGCTCGCCCCCGCGGGAGCAGGCGTTCGACCACGACACGCTGTGTCGACTCGACGATCAACGGGGCGCCCAACGCGGCCTGCTCCTCGGGGATCGCGATCGTGATGACACCGGACTTCGGGAGCGCGATCGACTCCAGCCCCGGCACGGGCACCTCTCCCCCGGGCCCGAGCGCCTTCACCGTGACGGTGCCGTCGAGGTAGTCGAGGTTCATGACGACGAGGACGTTCTCGACGGCCAGGTCGGTGCCGATGGCCATGCTCCAGCGGTGATAGCCGGTGAACACATACGGCGCTCCGAACACGACGGTGGTGGCGAAGCCGTCACCTGCACGTCGCGTCAGCCCGCGCTCCACGACGATGGAGGCGTCGCCCTCGGTGCTGAGCGTCATCCCATGACGACCGACGGGCAGGCCGGCGAATTCCGACGTGGTGAACGACACGACGTTGCCCTTCGGAACGACATCGGTGCGGTAACCGACGAACTCCGGATGATCCGCCAACCCCCAGAAATCGGTGGTGACGGTGACGTCCTTGTCGCTCGGGTTGTAGATGCTGTAGCGCTCGAAGGTGACGTCGGGCCCTGCCTCGCCGTCGGCGAACCACCACTCGCTCGACGGGGCTGGGGCGCCGAGCGTCATCGAGTACCCGGTGCGCTCGCCGAAGTACGTCTGCGCTCGGCCGACGATCACGCGACCCCTCGACGCGCTGATCGTGACGGCCAGTACCGCCTCGTCCTTGGGGAGGTTGGCCTGGGAGACGACCGCCATGCTGTGGCCGGCGACCGGGAAGCCCTGCAACGCCTGCGGCTTGCGGGTGCCGTCGTTGCTGGCGAAGGAGAAGTCGAGGATCGCGTCGTCGGGGAACGGATTGGTGACGACGAGGTCTTCCTTGCTGCCGCTCAGCGTGTAGTTGTCGGCGAAGTACCACGTGGACGACGTGCTGTTGGAGCACGGGCTGACGGCGTTGCCCGCAGCGGTCTGTGCCTCCTGCTCGACGAATCCCCCGCCACCTGCGATCTCCACCATCGCCGACAGATACGTCCCCGTCGGCTGCAACTCGGCGAGCGGGACCGAATACGTCCCGCGTGCCGCCACGTCGAAGGACCGCTCCGCAACCGCTCCGTCGGCGCCGTCACTGAAGACCGAGACATGTCCGACCAACGGCGCGTCGGTGGGGTTGGCGACGGTGACGCTGCCCCCCGCACCTTCACCGTTCGGCACGCCGGCGCAGAACCACGTGGAGTTGATGAAGGAGGCGCCAGGGACGAACGGCAACGTGGGCTCACCGAGGGCAGCGACGGTGGGGGTCGCGTTCCCGGGCGGCGCGTGGAAGACACCGAGTGGAAAGAGCAGCAGCAGGAGCGCGGGCAGGATCACCACGGTGGCGATCGCAGGAAGACGGCGACTCACGAGGGATCCTCCTCGGGCCACGGCTCCATCTCGTCACCGTCGATCTCCAGCAGGTCGCCCTCCATCGGCGTGGCGAGCGCCGGCGGCGCCATCGGAGCGGTGAGATCCGCGACCGGGGACGTGTCGACCAGCACCGCCAGCCTGCGCCGTGGCACGAGGTGCGACGATCGGACTCGGCTGCCGGCGACGGCGAGGGCCACCAGCATCAGCAGCTGGACCACGAGCCAGATCGGTCGCAGGAGCGACGTGTCGTAACTGAGCGTCGCGTGGCCGGCGAGGGGCACGTCGAAGGCCAGGGTCGAACCGAACGCCCGCCGACCGGGCACCTTCGTGCCGTCGACGGTGAGGTGCCAGCCGGGATCGTCGGGCACCGCGACGTGCAAGGTGCCCGCAGCGACGTCACCCGTCGCGTCTCCTCGGTCCGGAGCGCCCACGGCGAACGGTGTCGAGCCGCGCAGATCGGCCTGCGCCAACGCCTCACCGCCGGCCTGCTTGCTGGCCTCGGCCCCCAGAGCGGTGAGCGTGGACCGGGTCGGCGTGTAGGCGATGTTCTCGTAGACGAGGTAGTTCGGCGGTCGAGTCAGCGGTGACGCCAGATCGAGTTGGTCGTCGAGCACATCGACCAACCCGTTGGGGGGCGGCAACGGTGAGGCGAGCGTGCCGTCGAAGCCGTCGGCGAGTGGGATGACGACGAACCGGATGCCGAACTGAGCGAGGAGGCGGCCTCCGCGCAGCGTGAAGCCGCCGGTCATCTGGCGGATCGCGTCGGCGACCTCCTGCTCCACCCCGGTCGGCCTTCCGGCGTAGCGGTCCTCGAGCGACAGTGGCCCGTCGTCGGTGATCGCGTAGCCCACACCCGGCTGATACGTCCAGGCTGCCACCGGCACCGCCAGTGGGTCGCCGATCCAGAGGATGCGGTAGTCGCCCGTCGACGGGTCCGACGGAAACTCGCCGAGCACGGTCTGGAGCGTGCGACTCGGCATGTTCCAGCGTCCGTCCGCGACGGCCAGCACGCCCGGGATGACGCCCACCACGATCGCGGCGACGCTGAGCACGCCGAGAGGCTGCCGCCATCCGAACGAGCCCGAGAGCACGTCGGCGTCGAACGCCGCGGCAATGCATCCTGCGGAGATCGCGATGCCCAACGCGACCGGGACCAGCATCACCCCGGGCTCGGGCATCCGGAACGGAAGGGCCGCTCGGTCGTCGAGCACCGCCAACGCACCGAACGCCGACACGAGCGCGGCGCTGCGAATCGCCCACGCGAATCGCCACGAACGGGCCACGAGCGGTGCGGCGAACACCGGCACGAGCAGCGCGATGGCCAGCACGCCGAAGGGCACGCTGCCCACGCTCATCTTCGCCAGCGTCGCGACCCCCAACGAGCGGCTCACGGTGGGCGGTACCCCGACGATGGCGGTCCAACCCTCACTGCCGGTGAACGACGCGGACCACGGCAAGTTGACGAACAGCGCGACGGCGAGCGCCGCGAACGTGCCCGCCGCCATCACGCCGGCCGCGCGCACGGCGCTGCCACAGAGCACCGTCGACACGGCCATGACGAGTCCGATGCCGACGAGCACCACGGCGTAGGTCGGTGCGAACGCGAACGCGACGGTGCTGATGAGGCTCAACTGGGCGAAGATGCGGATCATCTTCCGCTGCGGGACCTCTCGGATGGTCTCGACAGCCGGCTCGACGTCGAGCCACCGGGTGTCGACACCGGCGAGTCGCCGCAGCAGGTGCACCACCCACGGCGCGGCGCCGTAGCAGACCAGCGCGCTCCATCGTCCGGCGGAGAGCAGTTGCGACGGCAGCGGCACCGCCGCATAGACGATGAGCAACGCGATGCGCGCCCTCGCCGTCGGGAAGATCGTGGCCAGACGCCACGCACCCAGATACCCCGCGAGCAACAAGCCGAGGACCGCGAGCGTGTGGAGCATGCCCATGTGGAAGAACGTGATGACGCTGCCCATCGCGGTGATCCCGACCGCGGTGGGGATCGCCGAACTGCTGCCGAGACCATGCCCCGACCAGCCCGACAGATAATCGCCGAGCATCACCGACGGGCTGGGTTTGAAGCGTAGGAACTCGCCGAATTGGGGCACACCGTCCGCCAACACGTGGCGACTGCCGACGACGAAGAGCAACAGGACGCCCAGCCAGGTGAGCACCGGTGCGCTCCCGGCACTCTCACGCCACCGTCGCTCGTTGCCGAGCTCTGGGTCGATGGGTCGGCTGTCGCGCGCTCGCAGGTAGGCCGTCATCCTCGCCGAGCCGCGCAGCTGCAGCCCCGCGACCTCGCTGTCGGGCACGTGCCGCAGCGGCGCGACCAGCCGCCGGCGGCGAAGGTACGAGGGAGTTCGCGGCAGCATCTCGACCAGGGCGACCAGCGACGCCGAAGCCTCACGGAATCGACCGCGAAGCGCGAGGAACACCGCTTGGCCCACGGTGACGAGCGCCAGTTGGAGCAGCACCAGCGGCAGCCGCCGCGCCCCGGTGAGCGTGGCGACCGTCCGCATGCGGCTGCGGGCCGCAGGCGCGATCTGGGGCAGATCCGGTCGACGTGAGGACAGCTGCTCGAGGTGACGGCCACGCGCCGCCGGCACGACGACCACTCGGGCGCCACTCAGGTGAGCGCGCCAGCAGAGGTCCACGTCGTCACCCCGGTACTCGATGGATCGCTCGAAGCCGCCCAGTGACCTGAAGAGATCGGCGCGCACCATCAGGCACGCCGACGGGACGGCGAAGACGTCTCGAACCGCGTCGTGCTGTTCCTGATCGAACTCGCCGGGCTCGATCAACGGATCGACCTCGCCGAAGCGATCCACACCGAGTCCGACGTGCTGGAGCACACCCGGTTCGTCCCAGGTCACGAGCTTCGGGCCGACGACACCCGCGTTGGAGCGATACAGCTCCTCCACGAGGAGCCGAATGGCGGAGGCGTCCAGCGCGACGTCGTCGTGGAGGAAGCAGAAGAACCCGTTGTCGCCCTCGACGAGACGCAGCACCTCGTTGGCCGCGGTGCCGAATCCAGGATTTCCCTCCACTGCACGGACGAACGCGTGGGGCACCCGATCCCGGATGCGAGCCGGGACGTCACCGGGGTCGTCGACGACGAGGAAGAGCAGCTTGAGGTTGGTGTAATCCTGACCGGAGAGAGCGTCGAGCACCTCGTCGAACCAGTCGCCCGGCCGGTGGACCACCATGACGGCCACGACGGGCGGGGCGATCGTTCCAGCGGGTTCCACGAAGGCTTCAGGCTAGCGCTGGCGACCTCGTCGGAACCGGTCACCTCACGAGGTGCTTGCAAAAGTTAGCAGTGTGCGCTACGCTGCAATCACCCCACCGCACACGAAGGACTCGATTCCCATGGCACAGTTGCCGAACTTCCCCTCCCTCGACATGTCCCGCCTCGATGCCAGCGCGCTGGCCGGCCTCGACGACAAGCTCGTCGCCGTCGTCCGCGACGCCGCCTACATCACCATCGGGTTCGGCGTCCTCGGCGTCCAGCAGGCGCAGGTCCGCCGTCGCGAGCTGGTCAAGTCGCTGACCGAGCGGCTCGACACCAGCAGACTCGAGACCCGCAAGGCTCAGCTCGAGGAGATGCTCGACACGATCGAGACGCAGATGCAGCAGCTCGACAGCCGCCTCGACAGCTTCGAGGAGAAGCTCGACAGCACGGTCGCCAAGCTCGAGGCTCGTCTGCCCGAGCAGGCCGCCCAGGTCGTCGGCCAGATGCACACCGCCGC
The DNA here is from genome assembly GCA_963720695.1 of uncultured Acidimicrobiaceae bacterium. Taxonomy (GTDB): domain Bacteria; phylum Actinomycetota; class Acidimicrobiia; order Acidimicrobiales; family Ilumatobacteraceae; genus UBA668. The sequence goes on along the minus strand of CAVRGG010000001.1, from coordinate 326,836 downwards.
CAAGACCGCCCGTCGGCAGGTCCGCGGCCTGGTTCGCAGCGCAGCCTGAATCGACGGATCGACGTCAGCGGCTACGCGAAGTAGCCGCTGATGTCGACCACGACGTGCACGGTCGTACTCGCACTGATGCACCAACGTCCGGCGGCATCGTCGGGTCCGGCCACCGCCGTCGCCGCGTTCACTCCGGTGACGTAGCGCACCATCGACAGCGGCGGCACGCTCGCCATGCACGGATGCACCACGAGGTAGCCCGCAGAGGTCGCTCCCACCCCGATGACCTCGGCCATGACCGCCCGGAGCGTCGCCGCGACCGGGAGCCCGTTCGTACCGGCGAGCGTGACCGCCCGGTTGGCATTCGCCGTGAACGCGCCAGCCAGACCGGTGCCGTCGCGTGTGTCGACCGCACGCACCGGCGTGATGGCGTAGTAGTCCGTGGTCGCCGCGGGCCCGAACCAGCCGCTGAGATCGACCACGATGTGCATCGGCACGTTGATGTAGACGCAGACCTCGCCATTCGCGCTGAGCATGCTCTCGACGTGGTTGGTCACTCCCGTGCCCTTGGTGGCGTTGATCGACGCGACGAGCGGCACCGTCGCCGAGCACGGGTACACCGTCGCGAATCCGTTCGCAGCGGCGTTCGTGGAGTGGATGGTGAGCGCTGCAGCGGTCGCGCCCGCAGGCGCCTTGCCGGAGGCGATGACCTTCACGTGCACGATCGTGCCCGCCGGTAGCGGGGCGGTCACCGAGCGCGAGTCGTAGAGCCGCGTCGGATCCATCGGTTCATAGCGATCGCCGATCCCGACGGCGTAGGTGCCGAACAGGTCGACCACCAGGTCGGTCGTCGCGTGGCTGTAGACGCAGAAGGTCCCGTCGGCGCCGAGCGGCACGATCGTCATCCCTGCGACCACCCGGCCGGCGACTGCCTGTACGGCCGAGGCGAGGGGACGTTCGACGCCGCACGGATAGGCGACGATGAAGCCGTTCGTGGCAGACCGCACCGAGGTCAGGTTGACGGCGACCGCGGTGACCGACGGCGCAAGACCCGGATCGACCACCATCGTGCAGCCGCCGCCGAGCGTGCCGACCGTGGTCCCGGTGCCATTGCGGGTGTCCACGAGGCGCACCGGCGCCATCGGGGTGTACCGCGCGCCGGCGACGGCAGGGGCCACACCTGTGACGGGAGGCGCCGCACGGCCGTCGCACGGATCGACCGGCACCGAACCGTGCACGTTGAACCAGGTGTCCTTGAGACCCATCGCGCTCCGGAACGCCGCACCCGAGACGTCGGTGTACCCGGACGTGCCGTTCAGCCGCAGGGTGAGCACCCGTCCGCCCCACTCGCCGTAGCCGTTGCGGGTGAGGACCGTGAGACCGGTGAAGGTGCCGATCGCGTACTTCGCACTGATCGCCGAACCCTGGAGAGTGACCGTCCAACTGTGGTTCGGGTTCAGCGCGGTGTCGTCGCCCTCGTCGATCACCGCTGGGAACGGCTGCAGCGCACCGGACCCCGGAGCACTCCAGCCACCGTTCGACGCGGAGAACATGGTCAGCGCGATGGCGCCGGACGTGGAGCCGACCCGTCGGACGAGGCCCGCGGTCGCGACCACGGCGGCGTCGGTCGCCGGATCGTCGACCTGACGCACCGACGAGCCGGCGGACTGGTACGCGACGCCGAAGTACGACTGACAGGTCATGTCGCAGATGTCCGCGTACGAGTACCAGGTGTAGGACAGCGCGTAGCTGCGAGCGGCCACGGCCTGCGCCTGCAACGCCTGTGCACCTCGTCCGCCGCCGGCACTCGCCCAACTCGGCGACATCTCCATGGCGATGACGGTCCGCAGGTATTGCTCGAGAGGAAGTTCACTCACGGTGCGATTGGCGCCCGTCGAGTCGTTCAACGCCTCGATGACGCCGCGGTACCAACGAAGCGTCCCCGACGGCTCGCAGACGGCGGCCAACTGCGCGGGGTCAGACGTCGCGCTCGAATCCGCCGTGCTCGCGATGCGGACCTTGGTGGGCACCGCAGCGTTGATCAGGGTCCACCCCGCCGCAGCGGGATCGCCGGTGGCCGCCGGGCAGCGGACCATGTCCGACCGCGCCCAGACCGAATACACCGAAGGCGACGCTTCACGGACGAGCACCGACTTCCAGGCGCCGCCGCCGAGCCCCTCGACCGCGAGTGCTCCGTTCTGGATCGAGACCGCGGTCTGTGCGTTGTCGAGGTTCGAGAGGCGCACCCGGATGGTCGTGCTCAGCGGCACCGTGGCGGCCACCGTCCCGCCGTAGTAGTGGTCCAGGATCTGCGCCGACGTCCAGCCGTGGTCGACGGCGTACCCGTACGCGCCCCACTGGCTGAGCCCGATGCCGTGGCCGTTGCCGTGGCCGTCGAGCACCACCGTCGTGGCGACGACTGCGGGCGCTCCATCGGCGACCGGAGCGAAGAGCCCACCCGCCGCCAGGACGAGCGCGAGGAAGACACCGAGACGACGCACACAGGAGTATCGGCTCGCAACGGTCCGATCTTGACCGGGGCGACTCGGCGTGCGATCCATTCGACCAGTCTCGCGGGTAGCCTCGTCGACTTGGTGGCGACCTCCGACGAGCAGTCCTCTTCTTCCCGGGCTCCGCTCCCCGAAGGCACGATCCCCGTCGGGATCGGCCTGCTCGTGGCAGGTCTCGCCAGCTTCGCGTTCCTTCGCGTCGGCAAGAACGCGATGGGCGGCGACGAGGCGTTCAGCCCGGTCCTGTCGCTCTGGTTCGCCACGTTCGCGCTCGCCCCAGGATTCTTCCTGCCGCTCGAGCAGGAGCTGGGTCGAGCGATCAGCCACCGCCGCGCGATCGGGCAGGGTGCCCGGCCCGTGGTCCGCAAGGTGGTCATGCTGGGGGCAGGTCTCGCCGCCCTGGTCGTCCTGCTCGTCCTGGCCGCGGGGCCGCTGATCACCCGCTCCTACTTCGACGGCGACTGGGTGCTGCTCGTCGCCCTCGTCGTCGCGTTCGCCAGCTACGCCCCGGTCCACCTGGCCAGGGGCATCGCCAGCGGCAGCGGTCGATTCCACACCTACGCCGTCGTGATGGGCGCCGATGGGGCCGTGCGCGTGATCCTCTGCGTGATCCTGGCGGTCGCCAGCGTCACCACCGCCGGCGCGTACGGCATGGCTGTCGCCGTCGCCCCACTCGCCGGGTTCTTCTGGGTCTACCTGCGCGGACAGTTGCGCACCGACGACGGGCCGCCCGCGACGTGGAAGGAAGTGACCCCGAACCTCGGCTGGCTGCTGCTCGGGTCGGTCTTCGCGGCCGGCCTGGTGAACGCCGGCCCCGTCGCCGCGAACCTGCTCAAGGACGACAACCAGAAGAACCTGGTCACGATGTTCGGCTACGGCGTGCTCCTCTCACGGATCCCGCTGTTCCTGTTCCAGGCCGTGCAGGCCGCGCTGCTCCCCCGCCTCTCGGGCCTCGCCGCACGCAACGAGATCGCCGAGTTCCGCAGCGGCTTCCGCAAGCTGATGATGATCGTCGTTGCTGTCGGGGTCGCGGGCATCGTCGGCTCGTTCCTCCTCGGGCCCTTCATCATCAAGAAGATGTACGACGCCGACCTCAGCAGCCGCACGATGGCGATGCTCGCCGTCGGCAGCGCCGCGTACATGGCCGCACTCGCCATGGCGCAGGCCGTCATCGCGCTGAAGGGGCACGCACTGGTGGCGCTCGGCTGGGGTACGGGGATGGCCGCGTTCGTGCTCGTCACCTGGCTGAGCAGTGACGACCTGTTCCGCCGCATCGAATTCGGTCTGGTGGCGTCGTCGGTGGCGGCACTCGTGTGCTTCGCCGTGTCGCTGAGCGCCAAGCTCCGGGCCGGGGCGGTGCCGAACCATCAGTCGGTGATGGAAGCGATCATCGACATGCCGTTCGAGAGCTGACGGCACCGCACCCGTCGGTACCGCGCCCGTCGGCTACCGCGCCGTCCGCGCCGCGCCGTCCGCGCCGCCGGAACACGGCTCGGATCCACTCATCTGGGCAGCCCGATTCCCGGTTTCCGGGAACGATCCGGACCAGAAGCCGACGTGACGCCGAGGTGGGAAGGATCAGGACCAGAAGCCGGGGCGCGTGGTCAGACCTTGGCGGACTCGATCTTGAGGTCGTTGGCGACCATCATCTTCACCAGGGTCGGGAAGTCGACGTCGCGGGTCCAGCCCAGCTTCTCGTGGGCCTTGGTCGGATCGCCCATGAGCAGGTCGACCTCGGCCGGACGGTAGAACTTCTGGTCCTGGCGGACGTACCGCTGCCAGTCGGGCATCCCGAGCTCCTCGAACGCGAGTGACACGAGCTCCTCGCCGCTGTGGGTCTCGCCGGTCGCCACGACGTAGTCGTCGGGCTCGTCCTGCTGCAGCATCAACCACATCGCCTTGACGTAGTCGCCGGCGTAGCCCCAATCCCGCTTGAAGTCGAGGTTGCCGAGAACCAGCTCGTCCTGCAGTCCGAGCTTGATCCGAGCGGCGGCGTTGGTGACCTTGCGGGTGACGAACTCGAGGCCGCGACGGGGACCCTCGTGGTTGAACAGGATGCCGCTGCACGCATACAGGTCGTAGCTCTCGCGGTAGTTCACCGTGATGTCGTGGCCGAACACCTTGGCGCAACCGTACGGCGAGCGCGGGTGGAAGGGCGTGCGTTCGGTCTGGGGGGTCTCGCGGACCTTGCCGAACATCTCCGACGAGCTCGCCTGGTAGAAGCGGATCTTGTTGTTCTGGGCGCCGCCCACCATGCGCACGGCTTCCAGCATGCGCAGCACGCCGAGGCCGGTGATGTTGGCCGTGAGCTCCGCCTGGTTGAAGCTGAGCGCCACGAACGAGATCGCACCGAGGTTGTACACCTCGTCGGGCTGGGTCAGCTCGAGTGCCTTCACCAGCGAGGGCAGATCGGCCAGATCGCCGGGCACCGGCTCCACGTAGGGGAACTCGTCGCGCATGGAGGTGAACTTGGGATTGTTCTGGCCCTTCACCATCCCGAACACCTCGTAGCCCTTGCCGTGCAAGAACTCTGCGAGGTGCTGGCCGTCTTGGCCGGTGACGCCGGTGATGAACGCGCGGGGCATAAGGAAGTCTTTCGGCTCGTGAAGTCGATTGATTCTAGGGGCGCGAGGTCCGTTGCAGGTCGCATCCGAGCAGACGATGCCGCGGCCGGGCCCGACCACTAACCTCGCACGGACATGGCTCCGCTGCGCGTTGCGTTCGACACTGGACCGCTGCACGGTCCGAAAACGGGGATCGGGTACGCCGTGGATGCCCTGCACGCGACGCTCGGCGCACGCGACGACGTGTCCCTCACCGACTACGTGCTGTCGTTCCGCGCGGAGCTCTCGCCGGGGACACGACGGCTTCCACTGCCGGCATCGCTCGCCCACCGCCTGTGGGCACGGACGCCACATCCGCGGGTGGATCGTTGGCTGCGCGACTGCGACCTCGTGCACGGCACCAACTACGTGGTGCCGTCGTCCCGACTCCCGCGCCTGGTCTCGGTGTACGACTGCTGGTTCCTCGATCATCCCGAGCTCGCCGACCCGACGGTCCGACGGGCCGGCGAGGTGCTGCGAGCCTCGATCGCGGCGGGTGCGGTGGTCCACACCAGCTCCCTGGCCACCGAGTCCCGCGTCCGAGCGCTCTTTCCCGGCGCCGCGGTGCAGACCGTGCTCCTCGGTCCGCTGACGCTCGCCGCCCCGACGGGCCATGCCCCGATCCCCGACCTCGCCGGTCGGCCGTTCGTCCTGGCGATCGGCACCATCGAACGCCGCAAGAACCTGCCCACGCTGGTCCGTGCCTTCGGGAGGCTCGCGGGCGACCGCCCCGAGGTCCAGCTGGTGATCGCCGGCGGCCAGGGCGACGACGATGTTGCCGTCAGCGACGCGATCGATGCGCTCGACCCGTCCGCTCGCGGCAGGGTCCTCATGACGGGTCGCGTCGACGAACACGTACGTTCGTGGTTGCTCCACGAGGCAGCCGTGCTCGCCTACCCGTCCCTCGACGAGGGCTTCGGCTTTCCGCTCCTCGACGCATTCCAGGTGGGCACACCGGTCGTGGCCGGTCGGGCCGGCTCCATTCCGGAGGTCGCCGGCGACGCCGCACTCCTGTGCGAACCGCTCGACGACGCCCAGCTCGCCGATGCACTGAGCGTCGCGATCGTCGACGAGGCGACGCGTGACCGGCTGGTGGCCGCCGGCCGTCTGCGGTTGCGGGAGTTCGGGTGGGACCGCTGCGCCACGGCGCTGATCGACCTGTACGGTCGGGTCGTGCGGCGCGACGTGGACGAACTGCGATGACGGTCGGGGTGGTCTGCGGTGGCGTCGGCGCGGCCAGGTTCCTCCGTGCGCTCGAAGGCGTGTGGCCGGCGGCGATGACCGTCGGCGTGGTCAACACCGGCGACGACACGGTCATGCACGGTCTGTCGATCTCGCCGGATCTCGACACCATCACCTACACCCTCGCCGACGCCATCGACCCCGAGCGCGGCTGGGGCTTGCGCGACGAGTCGTGGCGGGCGATGGATGCTCTCGGTCGTTTCGTGTCCGTGCGACCGGAAGGGTCCGCAGCCGCCCCCACCTGGTTCAACCTCGGGGACCAGGACCTGGCGACGCACTTCTACCGGACCGCTCGACTCGCGGAGGGTGCCTCGCTCACGCAGGTGACGGCCGAGATCGTTCGGGCGTTCGGCCTCGTGCAGCACCTCGTCCCGATGTCCGACGACCGTGTCACCACCATGGTCTCGCTCGCCGAGGAGGGCATCGAGGTCCCGTTCCAGGAGTACTTCGTGCAGCGCCGGCACGGCGTCGCGGTCACCGCGGTGAGGTTCGACGGCATCGAGCACGCGTCGCTCACCGCGCAGGCCCGTCGCGGCCTGACCGACAGCGACGCGGTGGTCATCGCGCCGTCCAACCCGATCGTGTCGATCGGGCCGGTTCGCGCGCTCGACGGCGTCGACGCGCTGCTCGCCGCCCGCCGCGACACCGTTGTCGCGATCTCCCCCATCGTCGGTGGCGCGGCGTTGAAGGGCCCCGCCGACCGGATGCTCGAGGAGCTCGGGCACGAACCCTCGGTCGTCGGCGTTGCTCGCATCTACGCACCCATCGCGGCCACGCTCGTCATCGACCCGGTGGATGCCCACCTCGCGGGTGCGGTCGAGGCGGCGGGGATGCGAGCACTCGTGACGCCGAGCGTGATGAGTGATCCGGCCGTCGGCCACGAGCTGGCACGCCGCACACTGGCGGCTGCCGGCATCAACGGTTGAGGCCGCGCAGACCCGTCGAGAGATCCGTCCACGGCGCCCAGCTCAGATGGATGCGGGCACGCGTCGGGGCGAGGGCGAAGCGGGCCACGTCATCCACCCGTCGCGGCGACGTGGACGGGGTGCGACCGTCGGGTCCGGCCACCATGTCCCAGACGTCGCGGATCGAGGTGGCCACGCCGGTTCCGATGTTGACGACCAAGCCGCTGCCACGTTGCGCGGCGCGGACGAGCGCATCGACGACGTCGTCGATGTAGACGAAGTCACGAGTCTGGCGGCCGTCGCCGTGGACGACCGGTGCGGCGCCGTCGCGCAACGCGTGGGCGAACGCACCGACGACTCCCCCGTCGGCCCGCTGGCGGGGACCGTAGACGTTCGCACACGCCAGCGCGGTGAACTCCACGGCGTGGAGTTCGCGATACACCGAGAGCAGTTCTGCCACCGCTCGGGTCACGACGCCGCGCACGCCGACAGGACTCCACGGCTGACCCTCCTTGATCGGCTGGTCCTTCCCGGGCACGTCGCCGTAGAGGGACACCGCCGAGAGCGCGACGACGACCTTGACCCCACCCGATCGGCGCGCACTCTCCAGCACGGACATCACGGAGGCGAGCGTCGTGGCCGCGGTGGACTCGGCCGCGTGGCCGGGAGGCAGCACGCCGAGGTGATAGATGACCTCCGGCTGGCGCAGCGACACCACTGCGTCGAACTCCGCCGTGGATGCGTCGAGCGTGTGGATCGTGAGCTCGCCGTTGGCCCGTCGGGCCTCGGACAGGTTGCCGAGCGAACCGGAGCCGAGATGGTCGACGACGTCGACGGCGTGTCCCTCGGCCAGCAGTCGCTCGGTGAGGTGGGAGCCGATGAAGCCGGCCCCGCCCACCACCAGGACCTTCACGGGGCGTCAGGGTCGGGGCATCGGGCGGACACCAGCTGGTCGCCCGGGGCGACGACACCGTCGGCACCCAACACGCTGCTCCGAACGAGCGCACCTTCTCCGACCAGGCCCATGACCACCGAGTCTGTCACCACCGCGCCGGAGCGCACGACCGCCCCTGGGATGAGCACCGACCTCGTGATCCGGGCATCGGATTCGACGATGGTGCGCGGGCCGACCACAGAGTCGACGACGGCCGCGGACGGGTCGACGTTGGCACCGGGATCGACCGCGACGCACCGGTCGTGGCGCCGACGACCGGTGACCACGTCGATGTTGGCCTGGAGGTAGTACTCCGGGCGACCGGTGTCGAGCCAGTAGTCGTCGGTGGCCATGGCGAACAACCCTCCGTCGGCCGCCACGGCAGGGAACGTCGCTCGCTCGATCGAGACCTTCTCGCCGGAGGGGATGCGGGCCAGCACCGACGGCTCCAGCACGTAGGTGCCCGCGTTGATCAGGTTGCTCGGTGCCGTGCCGGGAGCGGGCTTCTCCACGAAGCGGGCGACCCTGCCGTCGGGGTCCAGCGCGACGACGCCGAACGCCGAAGGGTCCGGCACGCCGATGAGGTGCAGGGTCGCTTCGGCACCCTTGCCGCGGTGGAAGCGGACCAGCTCCGACACGTCGAGGTCGGTGAGCACGTCGCCGTTGGCGACCACGAACGTGTCGTCGATCCCCGCCGCGTCGGCGGCGAAGCGGATCGCGCCGGCCGTGTCGAGCGGCTCGGGCTCGACGGCGTAGCGCAGGCTGACACCGGCGCATTCGCCGTCGGGAAACGCCAGGAGGAACGGTTCCGGCTTGAACCCGAGCGCGAACGTGACCTCGGTGATGCCACCGCGGGCCAGGTTCTCGACGAGACGCTCGATGATCGGGACGTGCCCGACCGGGAGCATCGGCTTGGGGATGGACGACGTGAGCGGCCGCAACCGCGTGCCGAAGCCGCCAACCAGCACGACCGCGCGCATCAGCCGCCGGTGGTGCTCGTGGCCGTATCGGCAGTGGTGGTGGCGCCGGTGTCGGGCGTGGAGGGCACCGTGGTGGTCGAGTCACCCGACGGCACGGTGGTGCTCGTCACCGTGCCGGAGCCGACGACGCCGAGGTCGGCGAGACGAGCGGCGGAATCCGGCTTGGGGATGTCGTCGCCCTTGGGCACGACGGCGATCATGAACACCATGCCGTTGTTGGTGAAGCGGAGATCACGGAAGTTCGTGACGTTGTCGACGAAGTCACCCGTGGTGTAGTCCTGCCACACGCGGACCCGGATCTGGGTGTCCTTGCCGTTGCACTTGAAGTCCTTCGTGTCCCACTTGCGAGTCTCGCCGGGGCCGACCTGCGACTCGGGAAGTTCGAGGACGGTGTCGGTGAGCTTCACGTCGTAGATGTCGAGGAACACCCCGAGGCGAGCCTTGCGCCCGGTCGCGCCGCCCTCCTGGGCGTGGTAGTGGATGATGCCGTCGGCGTCGCTGCCGGTCTCGACCTTGGTGAGGTCGCCGGTGCTGGCGTCGAGCTGCTTCTCCGCAGCGGTGCCGGCCAACGCGGGCAGCGTCTCGTCGCAGACCCGGAAGCCGTAGGCGATCGACCAGGCGTCGGAGGGCTGCGGCGGGCCGGTCTCGATCCCGGGCACGGTGGCCCGCGAGTAGGCGACGAGCCCCAGCATGAGCACGCAGACGATGGTCACCACGAGCGGGAAGGTGGTGCCGCCCTGGAAGCGGACTCTCTTGCCCTTGCCACGCGAGGCGAGCTTGGCGACTTTTTTGGCGGACGATGACGGGGCCACGAGGGTGCGAGGCTATCTGCTCGGCGGACCAAAAGCTGTCAGGGGCGCCCGCGAACACGACCGCGAAGCAGCCCGCGGATCAGCCGCTCGTAGGCCGCGGCCACCGCGGCGGGCGACGCGGCACCCAGCACCCAGTCGCGACCGGCGGCACCCATCGCCTGTCCGACAGCCGGATCGGCGAGGAGTCCGCCCAGCGCGACGCAGAACGCCTCGAGGTCGTCGGGGGGCACCGCGACGCCTCCGCCGCTGGCAGCGAGCATTCGCGGGACCTCGGTGTCGGGGTCGATCGCCGCCAACACGGGCCGTCCCGCGGCGAGGATCGAGTAGGTCTTGGACGGCACGCTCACCCTGCCCAACCCGGCTCTCAACGGGACGAGGTGGATGTCGCCGGTGGCGAGCACCTCCGGCACCCTGTCCTTGGGCTGATAGCCGCTGAAGACCACGTTGGACAGGCCTGCTGCCTGCGCTTCCAGTGCGGATCGCGCGGCGCCGTCGCCGTTGATCAGGAACACGGCGTCGGGGAACCGTGCCGCCGCGGCGACCACCATCTCCAACGACTGGGAGAACCCGACGTTGCCCGCGTAGAGCACGACCGGACGGTCGCCGAGACCGAGTTCGGCGCGAAGTGCGGTGTGGCGATCGGCGGGCGAGATGAACGCGGTGTCGACGAAGTTCGGGATCACGTGGACGCGTTCGCGACGGGCGGGCCGCATCTTGGCGGCGACGTTGTCACGCAGATCGTCACTCAGCACCGTGACCGCTGCCACGCGCGCGTAGCTGACCCGCTCCAGCCACCGGGCCACGGCGATGACGCGGCGGTTCGTGATCGCGCCCGTTTCGACCGCTGCGTCGGGGAAGACATCCTGGATGTTGAACACGAGCGGCCCTCGCCGCACCAGATGCGTTCCCCAGCCGGTGAGTCCCATCGTGAGCGGTGGCGACATCGCGATGACGGCGTCGACCCGCCCCCCGCGCAGCGAGGCGAGGCCGGCCAACGCACTGAACCCGGCGAAGCCGAACGCACGACGGAGCAGGTTGCGCTTGTCGGTGCCAGGGAACGGATGGACACGGGTGATCGACCCCCACGACGTCGCTTCCCTTCTCACCAGCCGTCCCTGCCACCCGGTCTCGATGCGGTGCTCCCGATACCAGGGCAACGCGGTCACGACGTGGATCTCGTGACCGAGCGCGGCCAGTTCGTGCACGATGCGCGTGATGACCTCGCCGGTGGGCGCCGTGTCGGGCGCGAAGTGCGGGCAGAGCACCGCCAGACGGAGCGGACGTTCGGTCATGTCGTCGACAAGGCTCGCGCATACGCCTCGGCGAGCGCCGCTCCACTCGCTCGCGACGTGAAGTCCTGGGCCCGGCGATGCCCTGCCGCCACCAGTTCCGAGCGACGTCGCCGAACCTCGTCGAGCACGCCCGCCCACGCCTCGGGGGTCAGTGGCCGGACCAATCCCGCGTCGCCGACGATCTGGGGCATGCACGTGGCATCGCTGCACACCACCGGGGCGCCCAGCACCATCGCCTCGATCAGCGGCGCGCCGAACCCCTCGTACTGACTGGGAAAGACCATCGCCTCGGCGATCGCGAGCAGGCCGTTTCGATCGGCGGCGGGCACTCGGCCCAGGCGGCGGACGCGTCGGTCGGTGTCGGCAGCGACGACTCCCTCAGCCGTCCCGGCGCCACCGATGAGCACGAGACGAAGGTCCGGATCGGTCCAGTGAGTGCGCATCATCTGCAACAGGAAGGCGTGTTGCTTGTGGGGATGGGTGACCGCTGGGTAGACCAGGATCGGGCCGTCGCCCAGGTCGTAGCGGGCGCGGAGTTCGGCCTCGGAGGTCGCGTCGTCGGCGAGCGAGGGCTCGATGCCGTGGGGCACGATCATCACCCGCTCCTCGTGCACTCCATAGGCCTCGACCACGGATCGGCGTACGTAGTCGCTCGGCACGGCGACGACCGTGGCCCGCCGCGCCGACGGCGGGATCACCGCGTGCAAGTACGCACGTTTGAGGCGGGAGAAGTACTCCGGATGGGTTCGGAACTGGAGGTCGTGGATGGTGAGCACGTACGGACGGTGCGCCCGGACCGGCGCCGTGCCTCCTCCGTGGTGGACGAGATCGACATCGCCCGTGTGCCGCCGCAGCCAGGTCGCTTCGCCGATGATCCGGCGAGCACGCCCGGAGCTCTCGAACTCGGGCTCGATCATCTCGGTGACGGCCGCCAGTTCCGGATGTGCGGCGGGGAGCCCCCGGGCGGCAACCACTCGGGGCCGCCACCGTGGCTCTGGCTGTTCGGCGAGACCGAGCAGTTGGCGCACGAGGTACTCCTCGGAGCCGCCGACCGCGCCCGGCACACACCAGAGCATGTTGACGAGCACCTCGCTCATGACGCCAGCTCGCGGTACGCCGACGCGGTCAGCGCCGCAGTGGTCGACCAACTCCGCCGTTGGACCCGAGCGAGCCCCTTCTCACAGAGTTCGTTGCGGCGTCGCATCGCCTCGTCGATGCCGCGGGCGATGTCGGCGGGATCCTTGGGATCCACCAGCACCGCCGCATCTCCGGCGGTCTCCTCGGTGGCGGTGCCGCGGCTCGTCACGACCGGGACGCCCTGCGCCATCGCCTCCAGCACGGGCAAGCCATACCCCTCGCGCTCGCTCGGGTAGCAGAAGACCGACGCGCCGCCGTAGAGGCCGTTGAGATCCTCGGCGGGCACGAAGCCGAGGAACGTCACGGCATCGGCCGACTCCACACCGGACTCACCCCATCCGTCGGCGCCGGCGACGACGAGCGGGAGAGGGTCGCGGAAGTGGCGCAACGACGCCACGAGCCCGCGCAGGTTCTTGCGCGGCTCGACCGTGCCGACGAACAGCAGGTACTGGTCGGGCAGACCGTAGCGACCACGGACGCGGGCGATGTCGGCGGGGGTCGCCCGGTCGGTCTCGACGCCGAGCGGCACGAGTCGGAGCCGATGCTCGTCGATCCCGGAGGCGACGCAGTCGTCCATCGTGGACTGGCTGCAGCACAGGACCAGGTCGGCTCGGCGGCGGATGATCTCGAGGCTGCGATCGAAGACTCGCACCCCGTGGCGGGTGAAGTGCTGCGGCTCGTGGACGAACGCGAGATCGTGGACCGTGACGACGAGCTTGCCGTCGGTGGGGCACGGGATCAATGTCGTCGCGTGCGCGATGTCGACCGGACCCGTCGCCCGTTCGACCTTCGGACGGTCGAATCGCAGCCACGACTCGTAGAGCCACGGCGACGCGATCGGCAGGTGGGCGACCGGGATCGCGGGGACCCACGGGTCGGGCGGTAGGTGGCGGTGACGCCCGGCGACGCCGATGAGCCGGACGTCGTCGTGGAGGCCCATCGCCTCGGCCACCCGCAGTGCCGCGACGCCGGTGCCACCCGGGACTCGGTGCCAGCACTGTTCGAGGGTGTAGGCGACACGCACGCACCCCATCATGGCCCGACGGGTCGTAGCATCGATGTCATGACCAGCTTTTGGCAGGGCCGTCGCGTCGTCGTCACCGGAGGTGCCGGGTTCCTCGGCCGAGTCGTGGTGGCCAAGCTCCGCGCGCAGGGCGCCGACGTGGCCGTGCCGCGCAGCCGCGACTACGACCTCACCCAGCCGGGCGTCGCCGAGCGCTTGCTGGCCGACACCGCGCCCACCCATCTCGTGCACCTCGCGGCCCGTGTGGGGGGCATCGGCTACAACCAGGCCGAGCCGGCACCGCTGTACCTCAGCAACCTGTTGATGGGAACCCATGTCATCGAGGCCGCCCGCACGGCGCCGTCGGTCGAGAAGACCGTCCTGCTCGGCACGGTGTGCTCGTACCCGAAGTTCACGCCCGTGCCGTTCCGCGAGGAGAGCCTGTGGGACGGGTACCCCGAGGAGACGAACGCGCCGTACGGGATCGCCAAGAAGGCACACCTGATCCACGCGCAGGTGAACCGCCAGCAATACGGACAACCCTTCGCCTATCTCATCCCCACCAACCTCTACGGTCCCGGCGACAAGTTCCACCCGTCGGTGAGCCATGTGATCCCTGCCCGCATCAAGCGCTGTGTCGAGGCCAAGGAGCGCGGCGAGGAGAAGATGGATGTCTGGGGCACAGGGCGGGCGAGCCGCGAGTACCTCTACGTCGACGACGCTGCCGAGGCGATCCTGCTCGCCGCCGAACGCTACGAAGGCTCCGAGCCGGTGAACCTGGGCACCAACCACGAGGTGACGATCCGTGAAACGGTCGAACTGATCGCATCGATGGTCGGCTACGACGGCGACCTCGTGTGGGACCCCACCAAGCCCGATGGCCAGCCGCGTCGTCGCGTGGATCCGGGCCGAGCCGAGGAACTGTTCGGCTGGCACGCGTCGATGCCGTTCGAAGAGGGATTGCGCAACACCATCAACTGGTACCTGGCCAACCGCGAGGAAGCCGAGCGGGAGCCCTCGTAGCCCGCGTCGCTTCCCGCACGCAGGGTGGATTAGGGTTTTCACATGCGCACACAGTGGCCGCCCACCGAACTCGCCCGCGATGCACGGTTCCATCGGATCACCACCGCGGAACGGTTCGCCGACGAACGCATGAACGGTGCCGTGGAGGAACGCCGGATCGATCCTGCGTCCAACGAGGTGGCCGATCGGGCACGGCGACAGATGCACGGCATCTTCGTCGGGGAGATCCAGGCGCTCGAAGGCGCGGGCCGCACCGCGTTCGACTACACCACCGACGAGACCCCGTTCGCGATGAAGCTCGACATGGCCCGGCAATGCTGGGACGAAGCGCGCCACGTGGAGATCAGCCTGATGCTCGGCGACCACATGGGCACCGGCGTGGGTGAGTACAGCGAGGCCGTCACCCTGTTCGAGGCCTCCTGCCACCCGGATCCCGTGTTCCGTCTCGCCGGCGTCAACCGCGCCCTGGAGGGCCTCGCCATCGACGTCTTCACCACCATGCGCAACTTCGCGATCGAGATGGACGACCCCGTGCTCGAGTTCTGCGAGGACTGGATGCTGGCCGACGAGGTGACCCACGTGAAGATGGGCAGCACCTGGCTCCGTGAGCTCACCAAGGACGACGCCGATCGCCAGGCCAAGGCGCTGGAGTTCCAGCGCACGGTCGACGGCCTGTTCAACTTCCGCGGCGCACGGGGCGAGACGCGTGAGTCGGCCATCGTGCTCGCTCGCAAGTTCCGCGAGATGGCCGGCTTCCAGACCGAGGAGATCGACGAGATCGCGGCGATGGCGGCCGAGCAGCGCCAGCAGTACCTCAGCGCCTACTGAAATTGCCGATGCCACCGCCGGGCGCGTCGGTCAGACTTTCCCGATGACGCATCCGATCTGGCCGTTCTACGACCTGCGCGTCGTGACCCCACGACTCGAGCTCCGGCCCATCGACGACGAGGCCAGCTCAGAACTGGCCCTGCTCGCCGCCAAGGGCGTCCACGACCCGGCGTTCATGCCCTTCGGCATCCCCTGGACCGACCTGCCCTCTCCCGAGCTGGAACGCAGCGCGATGCAGTACCACTGGAGGACCAAGGCCGAACTGTGCCCGACCGCGTGGGTGCTCAACTTCGCCGTCGTCGTCGACGGACGTGTCGCCGGCAGCACCGGACTGATCACGCAGAACTTCCCGACGTTGCGCCAGTTCGAGACCGGCTCGTGGTTGGGGCGTGAGTTCCAGGGCAAGGGCATCGGCAAGGAGATGCGCGTCGCCTCGCTGCAGCTGGGCTTCGACGGTTTCGGCGCACGCGTCGCCACCACCGCCGCATTCGAGGACAACGGGCCGTCGCTGGGCGTCACCCGCAGCCTGGGGTACGCCGAGAACGGGCACTCGCAGTTCGTGCGCCGTGGCGCCGCCGCCTGGCAGCTGCGCTTCGACATGACGCGAGACCACTTCGCCGCGCATCTGCGCCGCGACGACATCGAGCTCGTCGGCATCGAGCCGTGCCTGCCCCTGCTCGGACTCGACGTCGAGCGGTGAGTGCTGCCGAGAGTGACCTCGCCACGGTCCGAGCGCTCGAACTCAGCCTCCTCGACCCGGCGACACGCGCCGATCCGGCCGCGATCGACGCGCTGCTGCATCCCGAGTTCGTGGAGTACGGCGCGTCCGGCATCGTCTGGACCCGCCAGGCGACCATCGACGAGCTGGCCTCGGCACACGCCTCCGGCCCGATCGAGGTCCTCGACCTTCAGGGGCGGCTGATCGACCGGGACACGGTGCTGCTGACGTTCCGAACCCGCCACGGTGATCGCGTTGCACTCCGAAGTTCGCTGTGGGTCCGCAGCGACGGCCGATGGCAGGTGCTGTTCCACCAGGGCACACCCAGCGGGTGACCACCTCGGGCGACCGTCAGTAGAACGGCAGGTACTCGCGCAGCTCCCAGGCGGTGACCTCGTCGAGATCCCATTCGTGACCGGTCGCCTCCCAGCGAGCCAACTCGTCGCGTCGCAGCGCGAGGTAGGCGCGAGTGAGATCCGGCCCCATCGCTTCGCAGAGCACGGTGTCGGCCTCGTAGGCGGCCACGGCCTCGGCGAGGGTGTGGGGCGTGTGGCGATCGGTGTTCGGATCCGCGTCGCCGTCGCCGACCTGCGGCAGACCGCAATCCTGGCCGTCGACCACGCCGAGGAGTGCCGCGTTCAACATCGCCGCAGCGGCGAGGTAGGGGTTGGCCGTGCCGCACGGCATGCGATTCTCGATGCGGGTGGATGCCCCGCGCTCGTACGGGATGCGATAGGTGCTGCAGCGGTTGTCGAGCCCCCAGTTCGCCCAGTAACCGGCGATGATGCCGGGGATCAACCGGCGGTAGCTGTTGACCGTCGGGGCCGACAGTGCAGCGATGGCCTCGTGGTGGGCGACCAGCCCGCCGAGGCACTGTCGCGCCAGCGACGAGATGCCGTACTCGGCATCGGGCTCATCGAAGGCATTGGGACCGCCGGCGGCCGGGAGCAACGAGAAGTTGATGTGCAGACCGCTGCCCACCATCTCCGGGTGGGGCCGACCCATGTAGGTGATCCAGTAGCCCTTGGCGGCCGCCAGCTCGCGGGTCATCTCCTTGCAGATGAACGCCCGGTCGGCCGCGTCGAGCGCCGGGCCGTACTTCATGTTCAGCTCCATCTGCCCGGGGTGGAACTCGCCCATGATCCCCTCGAGGTCGAGCTCGGAGCGCTCGGCAGCATCGAACAGGTCGAACATCAGCCCGGTGTTGTCGCCGCCGAGGCCGACGCCGTACACGCGGTGCGACGGGATGTGGAGGGGCGAGTAGCCGCCGACGGCGTCCTCGTCGCGCTGCATGACGTAGAACTCCATCTCGAAGCCGAGCATCGGTTCGTACCCCAGCGCCCTCCACGCGGCGACGGCGCGCTGCAACGAGGCGCGAGGGCTGATCGCCAGCGGCTCACCGTTGAACTCCAGGTCGGCGATGACGACATCGGTGTCGACCTCCCATCCGGGACGCCGAGTCTCGGCGAGCGGCACCGTCGAGAGGTCGGGAAAGCCGACGTCGGCGGCGTAACCGGTGACCGGAAGGATCTCGCGTTCGATGTTCATCGTCAGCGTCGTGACCGCGTGGTGTCCGTGCTCGGACAGGCGCCGCTCCGGCACGTACCGTCCGTGCGACAGGCCGTTCAGATCGCACCACATGACTCGTACTCGTCGGTTCCCCATACGGCGGCGACGATAGCAAAGCGGCGCGGTTCGTTCGTTCCCTAACGAATCGCGCGACTACGATGCCCGAATCCACACACCGTTCGTGAACGGGGATCCAGGGGGAGTCATGAGAAAGCGTTTCATTCCAGCAGTGGTCATGTCGGTTGGCCTCGTCGTCGCCGCGTGCGGCAGCGACAGCTCCAACAGCGCGGACACCGCCGGTGCCGACACCACGATGGCGGTCGACACCACGACCACGCCGTCCACCGACGGCGGCACCGACACCACGATGGCATCGGACTGCACGCTCGACAGCCCGCTGAAGATCGGCTTCGCCGCCGACCTCGGTGAGTTGGGCGCCTTCTCCGACCAGCCCGGGTCGGAAGCAGCGAAGGTGATGGTCGACCAGATCAACGCCGCAGGCGGTGTCGGTGGCCAGCAGATCACCTACGAGGTCAAGGACATCCAGGGCGATCCGGCCGCGACCCAGCGTGCCGCCCAGGAGCTCCTCGACGACGGCGTCAACGCCATCATCGGTCCGCCCTTCGCGAGCACGGGTGCACCCCTGCTCGACGCCGTCGACGGCAAGGCCCCGATCATCTACATGGCCTCCACCGACCCGGCGCTCGCCGACCCGACCCGCGGTGCGTTCCTGGCCAGCTTCAGCGACCAGGTCCAGGCATCGGCCATGGCCGAGTTCGCACTGGCCGAGGGCCACACCAAGGCCGTCACGTTCAGTAGCAGCGACGACGTCTACTTCTCCGGCAACCCGGAGTACTTCACGTCGGTGTTCGAGGACGGCGGCGGCACGGTGCTCAGCGACTACGCGTACAGCCTCGCCGACGCCGACTTCTCCACGCAGGTCAACGACATCGCGGCCCTCAGCGAGAAGCCCGAGGTGCTCTTCACCGCGATGGTGATGCCGCAGACGCAGACGCTCCTCGAGCAGCTCAAGGCAGCCGGCCTCGGCGACATCGTCGTCCTCGGTGTCGACGGCTTCGACGCCACCGTGGTGTGGAGTGCGGGCGACGTGGCCAACGGCGTGTACTTCGCCGCCCACACGTTCCCGCAGGACACCAACAACGTGCAGCAGTTCCTCGACGAGGCGGCCGCCGCCGGCGCCAAGATCGAGACGATCAGCTTCGGGGCGCTCGCCGCCGACGCGGTGCAGATCCTCGTCGCCGCCGCCGAGAAGGCCTGCTCGGTCGATCCGGCCACGTTGATCTCCACGATCGACAGCCTCGAGAACGTCAAGGTCACCACCGGCACGGTCTCCTACAAGGGCACCGGTGGTGTCCCCGAGAAGGACGTCGTCATCCTCACCGTGAAGGACGGCGCACCGGCATTCGTGGAAGCGCTGCGCCCGAAGAACATCCCCTCCTGACGCCATCACCTTCGGCACCATGCTCGAGGTCAAGGAGATCACGACGCGCTACGGCGCCATCACCGCCCTGCACGGCGCCTCGCTCGAGGTCCGACAGGGCGAGCTGGTGGCGTTGGTGGGGCCGAACGGCGCCGGGAAGACGACACTGCTGAACACCGTGGCCGGGCTGTTGCGCCCGGCCACGGGCAGCATTTTCTTCGACGGCGCGGACATCACCGGCGACGAGCCGGCATCCCTGGTGCGCGCCGGGCTGGCGCTGGTGCCAGAACATCGGCGCATCTTCAAGGACCTCACGGTCGAGGAGAACCTCCGCCTCGGAGGTGCCACCGCCACGAAGGCCCAGCGTCGGGAACGGCTCGACGAGGCAGCCGAGGTCTTCCCCGTGCTGCGGGCCAAGTGGAACACTTCGGCCGGATTCCTGTCCGGCGGCGAGGCCCAGCAACTCGCCGTGGGTCGGGCGTTGATGAGCAACCCTCGCCTGCTCCTGCTCGACGAGCCCACGCTCGGGTTGGCACCGACCATCGTCGACGTGGTCTTCGAGCTGCTGGCTCGGCTGCGCGAACAGGGCCGGACGATGCTCGTCGTCGAGCAGAACGCAACACGGGCGCTGCAGCTGGCCGATCGCGGCTACCTGTTGCGGACCGGCCACGTGGTGGCATCCGGCGCAGGCGCCGCGCTCGCGGCCGACACGGGCCTGTTCGACTCCTTCATCGGCGACACCACCAGCCGGAGCGAGACGTGACCAAGCTCGTCCAGACACTGGTCGACGGCCTCGGCGTCGGCAGCACCTACGCGCTGCTCGCGCTCGGCATCTCCCTCATCTTCGGCGTGATGCACCTCGTCAACTTCGCCCACGGCGAGCTCATCACGGTCGGCGCGTACGCCGCCTACTTCTTCTTCCTCCACGGCGGCAGCTGGTGGTGGATGCCGGCGGTGATCATCAGCATGGCCATGATCGCCTCGGTGTTCACCGAGCTGGTCGCGTTCCGGTGGGTCCGCAACGCCAGCCCGTTCACCTTGCTGCTGACCTCGTTCGCGATCGAGCGCCTGTCGCACGCGCTGTGGCAGATCTTCGTCTCGCCCAAGCAGCGAGCGTTCCCCAAGCCGTCGTGGGTCTTCAACCAGTTCAAGATCGGCAGCGTCAGCTTCGAGGTGATGGACGTGGTCACCATCGCCGTCACCGCGGCCACGCTGGCGCTGACCGCCGTGATCTTCAAGCGCACGCTCTTCGGACTCAGCGTGCGCGCCGCCGCCGAGGACTTCGACGCCGCCCGCCTGATGGGCGTGCGCGCCAACCGGGTCATCTCCGGAGCGTTCGCGTTCGCCGGCCTCCTCGCCGGGGTCGCCGCCTGCCTCATCGTCATGCGGAGCCCGGCGGCCGAGCCGAGCATGGGGTCGGACTGGCTGCTCAAGGCGGTGATCGCGGCCGTGATCGGCGGCCTGGGCAGCTTCAGCGGCGCGGTCGTGGGCGGCATCGTGCTCGGCTTGCTCGAGACGTTCACCCGCGCCTACCTGCCCGAGGTGGCCACCGGCTGGGACAAGTTCTCGACCGCCGTCGTGTTCATCCTCATCGCCGCGTTCTTCGTCGTCCGACCCGATGGCATCTTCAAGGTGTCGCACGCGGAGCGGGTGTGATGCTGCACCAGGGGCTCGCCCGCGCGGTGCGGAGCACCGTCGCCAGCGCCGTGCTGCTCGCCGCCGTCGCCGCGGTGGCGATGGCCTACACGAGCGGCGGTGGCGCCGCTCGCAGCTCGCTGGTCGCGGAGATGCTGAGCAACTTCATCCTGGTGCTCGGCATGCAGGTGTTCATCGGCAACACCGGCGTGCTCAGCTTCGGTCACATGGCCTTTGCACAGATCGCCGCGTACTCCACGGCGGTGGTCGCGATCCCGCTCGTGGCGAAGGCAAAGGCACTCCCCCACATCCCGTTCGGTCTCCACGACGTCTTCATGAACCCGTTCGCGGCCACCATGTTCGCGGTCGTCGTGACGACGATCCTCGGCGCCATCTTCGGCATCGCCGTCTGCCGCGCGAGCGGGCTGGCGCCGACGATGATCACGCTCGCCGCCCTCTTCGTCGTCGACCAGCTGGTCAAGAACTGGAAGGAGCTGACCCGCGGCGCGGGCGGTCTGTCGGGCATCCCCCGGCTGCACGGCAACACGTGGCTGTGGGTGGGCGCGTTCATCGCACTCGTCGTCGCCCACTTCTTCCAGGAGGCGCGCATCGGCCGGTTCGCCATCGCCACCCGCGAGGACGAGCTCGCCGCGCCCGCGCTCGGCATCCGCATCTTCAGTTCCCGGTACGCGGCCTGGGTCGTGTCGATGGCGCTGATCGCGCTCGGCGGTTCGCTGCGGGCGCAGTCGCTGGGCAGCGTCAACCCGAAGCAGTTCACGCTCGACGCCGGCATCCTGATCCTGGTCATGCTCGTCGTCGGCGGCATGCACACCTGCAGCGGCGCCGTGCTCGGCACGGTGCTGATCACGGCCGGCAACGAACTGTTCCGACAGCTGGGCGACCCGCAACGGCTCGACATCGAACGCTTCCCCGATCTCTTCCTCGGCGGGGCGATGCTGCTGGCGATGCTGCTCCGACCGGGAGGGCTGCTGGGTGAGCACGACCTCGCTCGCTGGATGCGTCGGCGGATGTATCGCCCAGCAGACGTCGACCCCATCGAACCGCCGGTGGGGACACGATCACTCGTCGCCGAGAAGGTCGAGGTGCACTTCGGCGGATTCATCGCGCTCGACGGTGCCGGGGTCAGCGTGCGCCCCGGTGAGGTGGTCGGCCTGATCGGTCCCAACGGTGCCGGAAAGACCACGCTGTTCAACGTGATCACCGGACTGGTCGAGCAGCAGGACGGCGAAGTCCGTCTCGGCGATCACGACCTCTCCGACGCCACGCCGGTCGACGTCGCCCGCGCCGGCCTGGCGCGCACGTTCCAGAACCTCCGGCTGTTCAAGGCGTTGTCGGTCCGCGAGAACGTTGCGCTCACTGCGCTCGTCGCCGCACGCCACCGGCGCGATCGTGTGCGACCCGACGTCGACCTGCTGTTGGCCGACGCCGGCCTCACCGAGTTCGCCGATCGCGAAGCCGACACGCTCGACTATGGCAACCAGCGAAGGCTGGAACTGATCCGTGCAGCGGCGCTGGCGCCCGAGTACCTCTTGCTGGACGAGCCGACCTCGGGCATGAGCGATTCGGAGAGCCTGGCGATGGTCGACAGCGTGCGAGCGATCGCCCAACGCATCGGCGCCGGCGTGCTCGTCATCGACCACGACCTCGGCTTCATCACCCGCATCAGCGATCACATCGTGGTCCTCAACGAAGGTCGCGTCCTCGCCGAAGGTACGCCCGAGCAAGTCCGCTCGAACCCGCTCGTCGCCGAGGCCTACCTCGGCTCGCAGGCGTAGCCGCTCACCACTGCACGTCGACGCGGAGCGGGCCGCGGAACTCGAACCCGCGGATGTCCACCGGCCCTGCGAGTGCCAGTTCGGGAAGGCGCTCGAACAGCCGCTGGACGGCGACGCGCACCGTGCTGCGTCCCAGCCACGCCCCGAGACACACGTGCGCCCCCGTGCTGAACGCGAGGTGGGCGCCCTCGCGCCGGTCCGGGAGGAACTCGTCGGGACGGGTCCAGTGCCGCTCGTCGCGGTTGGCCGAGCTGAGCACGGCGGCGACCATCGCCCCCTCGGGGATGGTGACCCCGGCCAACTCGACCGGATGCGTCGCCTGTCGCGTCGAGGTCGCGACGGGTGAGATCCAACGGAAGGTCTCCTCGCAGGCGTTGCGCCAGTTCGCCGGATCGGCGACGCAGGCGGCCAGCGCGTCGGGATGCGTGAGCAAAGCCCACACTGCGAGGCCGATCCCGTCACGCGGTTCGTTGATGCCGCCGGACATGCAGAGCCTCACGTTGTTCACGATCTCGTCCGGTCGCAGTCCGGTGTGCGCGAGGTTGGGCACGACCCGCTCCGCGATCGACGCGCCGGAGTCCTCGTTGGCGGCTGCCGCGATCGCGCTCAGCGAGGGGTCGTTGGTGAAGTTGGCCAGCCCGGTGCAGACGCCCCGTGTCCACTCGCCGATCTGTTGCCACGAGGCGTTGTCCCATCGCAGTGCATCCTGCAACGCGCGCACCGCGATCGGCTCCGCGTAGGCGGTCATCAGATCGGTGCCCGCTGGATCGAACTCGTCGATCAGCTCGTCACAGATCTGCGGCAGCCGCTGCGCGACCCAGTCGCCGGTCGCCGTGGGAGCGAACGAGGGCTGCAGTGCGTCCTTCAGCCGACGATGCTCCACACCGTCGCTGCCGAGCATGTTGACCCCGAGCACGGTGTTCAGCCAGCTCGGTTCGGTCGCCGAGGTGAAGTCCTCGGGGCGATCGTGCACCGCGACCACGTCGTCCCAGCGGGTGACGAACCACATCTGCATGTCGGGCACCCAACTCACCGGCTCGTCGGCGCGCAGACGGGCGAGGGACCGATAGGGATCGAGCTCCAGCTCTGCGAGCGTGATCGACTCCCCGAGCGGTTGCACCACATCAGAACGGTAACACCGCGCCCGCGCTACGTTCGCGGCCATGCGCCTCGACTCGTTGCCGAACCTCGACATCGTCGGTCACGACGTCTACGAGCGGGGAGTGCCGTTCGCCGCCTACGACGAGTACCGCCGCACGGCCCCGGTCGCGTGGGTGAACGCCTCCGACAGCTGGGCGCTGACCACCCACGAACACGTCGTCGCCGTCCACAAGGACTGGCGCACGTTCTCCTCGGAGATCGGTGGCACGGAGATCGAGGAGCTCGAACCGGACGCACTCATCGCTCGGCGCACCATGTTGGAGACCGATCCACCCCGCCACACCAAGCTCCGCCAGTTGGTGAACCCCACGTTCAGCAAGATGGCCGTCGAGACGTACGCCGCACATGCCCACGACCTCGTCGACGAAGTCATCAGCCGATCGGTCGACGCCGGCACGATCGACGGGGTGTACGCCGTGGCCCGCGAGCTGCCGATCCGGATGATCACGGGCCTCCTCGGCGTGCCCGACGACGACGCCCCTCAGCTCTTCCACTGGGCCGATCAGATCGTCTACAACGCCGACCCCGACTACTCCCCCGCCGTCAGCGACCAGGTCGACACCGACCCGTTTCGGCTGCTCCCGTTCCGGAGTCCGGTGTCGCTGAAGGTCCTGGAGTACGTCGAGCGGTTGTCCGTCGCTCGGCGAGGCGTCGACGGCGGTGACGTGCTGTCGGTGCTCACCAACGCACTCATCGACGGTGTCCCGCTGACCGAGCGAGAGCAGGGCACGTTCTTCCTCCTGCTCCTCATCGCCGGCAACGAGACCACCCGCCATTCGCTCTCCCACGGGCTGCTGGCGTTCGCCGAGCATCCCGACCAGCTCCATCGCCTCCGCGACCATCCGGAACTGCTGGACACGGCGACCGAGGAGGTGCTGCGGTGGACGAGCCCGCAGTTGCACTTCCGTCGCACCGCGACGGTCGACACCGAGATCGGCGGCGTGCCCATCGCCGCCGGTGACAAGGTGGTCACCTGGTACATGGCGGCCAACTTCGATCCCGAGCGTGTTCCCCCGCCCCGACGAGTTCGATCTCGGGCGCTCCCCGAACCGTCATGTCACTTTCGGCGGCGGTGGCCCACATCTGTGCCTCGGTCAGTGGATGGCGCGGCTCGAGGTCCGGGCCTTTCTCCAGGCGCTCGTCGAACACGTCGACCGGGTCGAGCTCGTCGGCGAGCCGCGCCGCGTGCGGAGCAACTTCATCAACGGCCTGAAGGAACTCCCGATCCACCTCGTGCCTCGCTGAGCGCGCCGTCAACCACGGTCGCCCACGGTCGCCTCCCGTCGCCCAGACCGTTTCGGTCGGTTTCTGGTCCGGATCGTTCCCGGTTTCCGGGAACGATCCGGACCAGACGCGGCGGCGGGAACGATCCTGTCCAGAAGCCGAGGCGTCAGTCGCCGACGTAGACGGCGCGGGGACGGAAGCGCAGGGCGGGCTCGTCGTACTCCTCCATCGCGTGGGCGAGCCAGCCGACGATCCGGGCCGAGGCGAAGAGGGCGGTCCCTGCGTCGACCGGCATCTGGGCGACCGAACCGAGCGCGCCGAGCGCGAGGTCGACGTTGGGCGGCGGCAGCTTCCGGCGAGCCGCCTCGTCCACCACCCTCTCGACGAGATCCAACGCGGGCCCGGTCGCGGCGCCCCGCAGCATCTCCAGCAACAGCCTCGCCCGTGGGTCGCCTCGCGGGTACAGCACCTGGCCGAATCCCGGAAGCCGTCCGAAGTGGTCGAGCGCAGCCGAGATCGCACCACTCACCGAGTCCTCGCCGGCCTGCTGCAGGACCCGACGAACGCGGGCGCTCTCGCCGCCGTGCAACGGACCGTTGAGCGTGCCGAGTCCAGCCGTCACCACGTCGTGGACTCCGGCGCGGGTGCTCGCCGCCACGCGCGCGGCCAGCGTCGACGCAGCCATCTCGTGGTCGGCCAGCAGGACGAGCGACGCATTCAGCACCGCCAGCAGTTCGGGTGTCGCCCGTCTGGGCGACAGACGGGCCCAGAGCCGGCCGGCGATGCTGGAGCGCACGGCGGTCCCGTCGGGACGCATCAGGCGCGGACAGCGACCGTCGCCGGCGATCGGGAGCGAGTCCACCAGCGTCGCCACGAGCTCACTTCCCGCCTCGACCACCGACGCTCGGTCCCGCCGATGCGTCGCGTCGACGGCCGCAGCCGCGACGATCAGCCGAATCCGGTCACTCATCCGCAGGGCGTTCGGCTCGCCACCGAAGGCCGCGAGATCGACGACGGTGCCCCGCCAGGTGGGCGTCACCGACGGCAGGTTGCCGGTCCAGATCAGCTCGGCGACCTGTTCGAACGTCGCGGACCGGGCCAGCTCTGCCTGGTCGTGGCCCCGGTAGCGAATGGTGTGATCACGGATCTCGGTGATGTGGGTGTCGATCTGCAGATCGAGCGACGCCGACCGACTCGCCTGTCGAGGTCGCCCTCGTGTCGCCAACCGCTCCACCTCGAGGGCGTCGAACCTGCTCTGTCGGGTCTGCGGGTCACGATGACTGTGGAGCACTCCTCGGCTGACGTACGCATACAGCGTGGCCTGCTTGACGCCGAGACGGTGAGCGGCTTGCGCCGAGCTGAGCGTGGACATGCGTTGACCATAATCAATGTTGATCATCTTGGCCATCGGGAGCACGCTGTCCGCATGACTGCGATCGCCACCCTGATGACCTCCCCGCCCGTCACCGCGCTGGTGGACGAGCCGCTCGGCACCGCCGTGCAGCGCATGCACGACCATCGCGTCGGGTCGGTCGTCGTGATGGAGGGCAGCCGTGCACTGGGGATCGTCACCGAACGCGACGTCCTCCGCGCGACCGCGGCCAGTGCGGCCACGGCGCCGCCAGGGGGCGAGGCGACGGTCGGCGACGTGATGTCGGCCCCGGTCGACACGATCGACGTCGCCACTCCCCTCGAGACCGCGTTGTCCACGATGCGCGAGCGCGGTTACCGCCACATGCCGGTGACCGATCACGGCCATCCGGTGGGAGTGGTCTCCCTGCGCGATCTGATGAGGGTCGCATCGATCGGCCCCGTGGACGTTCCTCGGGGACTGAAGGGTGTCGTCGTGGCCGACACCGAGGTGGGCGACGTGCGGGGCACGGAGGGCTTCTATCACTACCGCCAGTACTCCGCCGTCGAGCTCGCCGAGCGGCGCCCCTTCGAGGACGTCTGGGCGTTGATGATCGATGGAACGCTTCCGGCGACCACCGCGGAACGGGCTGCCTTCGTCGACGAGGTGGCGCCGCTGCGCGAGATCCCCCAGTCGGTCGCATCGGTGCTCCCGGCGATCGCGGCCGTCAGCGAGCCGCTCGACGGCCTCCGCACCGCACTCTCCCTCGCGACCGCAGCACGAGGCTGCAAGCCGCTCATCGACATCAGCCCTTCCGAACGCCGCGCCGACGCCCTGTTCGCGAGCGCCATCACCCCCGCGCTGCTCTGCGCGCTGCACCGACTCAGGCGAGGACTCGAGGTGGTGCCACCCCGTGCTGACCTCGGCTACGCCGCCAACTGGATCCTGATGGTGACCGGCGTCGAACCCACGCCGGAGCAGGCCCGAGCGGTCGAGCACTACCTCATCTCGACGATCGATCATGGCTTCAACGCCTCGACGTTCACGTCGCGGGTCGTCGCCTCGACGGGCGCCGACCTCGGCGCATGCCTCGTCGCTGGCATCGGCGCGTTGAGTGGCCCGCTGCACGGCGGTGCGCCGAGCCGGGCGCTGGCACTGCTCGACGCCATCGGGACGCCGGACCGCATCGAAGAGGTCGTCGCACCGATGATCGAGCGCGGTGACAAGATCATGGGGTTCGGCCACGCCGTCTACCGCACCGACGACCCTCGTTCGGTGATGTTGCGGGGCGTCGCCCGACGGCTCGCCGTCGACGACGAGGACCGGGCCTTCGTCGCGTTCGCGGAAGCCACCGAGGCCGGCGTGATCGCACTCCTCGACCGGATGAAGCCGGGCCGGGAGATCCGCACCAACGTGGAGTTCTACGCGGGTGTCGTGATGCAGCTGTGCGGCATTCCACCGGAGATGTTCACGCCGACGTTCGCGACCAGTCGGGTCATCGGTTGGTGCGCGAACGTGCTCGAGCAGGCAGCGGACAACAAGATCATCCGGCCCAGCGCCCGCTACATCGGCCCTCCCCCGCCGCAGCCGATCGCGCCGTGCCGACAGGTCAGTCGATGACGGCGGCGATGTAACGGTCGGGACGCACGAGGACCGCGCGGTGGCCGTAGGTCGCTGCCGGCTCCAGCACGGTCATGCGATGGTCCGGTGCGTCGAACCATGCGTCGCTGGTCACCCAGACCCAGTCGGGTGGGAGGCGTTCGTCGAGCCGATCGGGCTGCGGGATCAGATGGCCCACCGGAAACGCGCCGCCGAGGTCGAGGCCTGGCAACCGCGACCAGCGCATCGGGTCCGGCGCGTCGGGCACGGGCACGTCCGACGGGTCTGCGGCGAGGCGGGCCAGCGTGCGGCCGGCCTCGATCGACATCTGCACGACGACCTCGGCGTGCGGACGGCGTTCGGCCTCGTACGTGTCGAGCAGTTCGCTGCCACGTCCGATGTCGAAGACCTCGTGGAACTTCCAGGCCAGGTTCACCGCGTCGCGTATCCCGCTGCACATCCCCTGCCCCATGAACGGCGGCATCATGTGCGCCGCGTCGCCGGCGAGGAACACGCGCCCGTCGGGTCCAGCGCGCCACTGCTCTGCCACCATCGCGTGGAATCGGTAGCGGGCGGCACGCACGAGCGTCGCGTTCGTCGAGTCGATGCCCCAGCGGGCCAGGAGCTCCCATGGATCGGGGTGCTCGTCGCCGTGCAGCAGGAACTCCCACCGGCGGTACGCGCCGTGCGACGGCACGAACGTGCACAGCCTCGCCGGGTCGCACACCTGTTGGATCACGCCCGGGAGCGGCGGCACGGTGACGTCGTGAAGGATCGCATCCACCACCAGCCACGGCTCGTGGTAGTGCAGATCGACCATCCGGATCCCGAGTGCGTCCCTGGTCGGGCTCGCGGCGCCGTCGCACGCGACGACGTACTCGGCGTCGGCGAGAAGCGCATCGAGCGGCGGCGCCTCGTGGCCGAGGTGCACCTCCACATGGGGGAAGCGGTCGAGTCCTGCGCGCAGCATCGCCTCCAACTCCGGCTGGACGAAGACGTAGTCCTCGTGCCACCCGAGCAAGGGCTCGCGCTCGAAACCCTCGAACGAGAACAGCCTCCGTCCGTCGGCATCGACGTAGTCCATGCCCGCCGAGCGAGTCAGCAGTCGATGCAACTCCGCCTCGAACCCGAGATGCTGAAAGACACGGGCGATCTCGGCGTCGAGGTGGCAGGCGCGTGGCTGCGAATACGGCGCAGCGCTCTGCTCGTACACGATCGTACGAATGCCGAGTTGGCCGCACAGGTTGGCGAGTGTCGCGCCGGTGGGGCCGAGTCCGACGATCGCGATCTGGTGGCGAGCGCTCATTCGGGCGACTCGGTCTCCCACTGGGTGGTCCCCCAGGTGACCGCCAGCAGCGTGGTGTCGTTCCCCGGCGCGGCACCGTGCCAGTGTCGCTCGTTCGGCGGACAGACCACGAGGGTGCCCTCGGCGAGGCGCACCTCGCCGTCGGCGTCGGTCCCCACGCCGCGCCTCGCCGCGCACGACGAACAGTTGCTGGCCTCCCGGGTGGAGGTGCCAGAACGAGACGGCGCCGTTCTTGAAGTGCACCAGCGCGGTGTCCGGCTCGTCGTCGGTGGGTGTGGCGTGCAGCATCTCCAGTTCGACCGTTCCGGTGAAGCGGCCCCCGTAGCTGACCGACTTGTCGCCCTCCGGGACGACCTTCATCGCTCGACCACCGGGTTGCGCATCGTGCCGATGCCCTCGATCTCGGTCTCGACGACGTCGCCGTCGTGCAGGAACCTGCCTCGGGCTTCGCCGACACCTCCTGGCGTACCCGTCCAGATCAGGTCGCCTGCGTTGAACGTGATGTAGCGGCTGAGCCAGACGACGAGCGCCGGCACGTCGAAGATCAGGTCGCTGGTGTTCGTGTGCTGCATCACCTCGCCGCTCACCCGGCCCTCGAGCTCGAGCGCGTCGGGGTCGGCGAGCTCGTCGGCGGTGACCAGGTACGGGCCGATCGGACCGAACGTGTCGTAGGTCTTGGCGATGGTGAACTGCTTGACCGGGGGCCGGAACTGTTCGGCACGATCGGAGATGTCCTGCCCGCAGGTGACCCCCGACAGGTAGCTCCAGGCGTCCTCCCGGGTCGCGTTCTTGCAGGTCCGGCCGAAGACCACGACCAGTTCGGCTTCGTAGTCGATCTCGGTGAGCCCGGCCGGCACGACGATCTCGTCGAACGGGCCGCAGACGCAGTTGTCGGTCTTGCCGAACAGGTGGGGCTCGGTCGGCAGATCGCGGCCGCTCTCCAGCGCGTGCTGCTTGTAGTTGAGCGCGACCCCGAAGCCCTTGGGCGGCCGCGGCACGGGAGCCCCGAGCTTCGCCTCGTCGAGGACGGGCCAGTCGGCCGCGGTCGCCGACGCGGCGAGCTCGCGGAGTGCGCCATGGTGGGCGAGGTCGCAGAGCAGCATCGGGTCACTGCCGAGGGCTCCACCGCTGACGCGCTCGACGTCGACAGCGTGTCCCTCGATCACGATCGTCGCACGGCCGTCGTAGTTGGCGAGTCGCATGGTGGTTGCTCCTTCTGGTTCGTCAGTCGTGGGACACGGGGAACCACATGTGGATCAGTCCCGTGCCCGCAGCGTTTTCATAGTCGCTCAAGGCGATCCCGCACGACTTCCACGCCGCGCCACCCATCGCCGCCGCCATGATCACGTAATGGGCGAACCGACCTTCGGGTGAGAACGTCCGGAACTCGGGGTACTCGGCGAGCACCGTCGCGTGGTCGCCGGCCTCGAGGAGGGCGATCACCCGCTCGTCGGCCGTTCGGTGGCCGGGCGTGCGGATGTGGGCGATGTCGGCGCCCTCGTGCTGTCGGAGTTCGCGCAGCGGCCAGAACTTGTGCGACAGGGCCCCGCTGGCCACGATCACGACCCGTCGATCGGATCGGCGGATGGCCTCGGCGATGACCTCGCCGAAGATCATGTAGTCGTCGAATTCCGCGGTCTGGCAGATGCTCGCCGAGACCCAGGTCTCCGGCCCCTGCAGGAACGGTGTCAGGTACACGGTGGCGTACTTGATCGGCAGGTACGGGTCATCGCTCGCGTGCACCCAGGTGTCGGTCCGCTCGTCGGCGACGGCGGCGATCAGGCGGGCCAGGTCGGGGTCCCCCGGGATGTCGTACGGCATCTGCGGATTGCCGCGTGGCAGTTCCTCACTGGTGAACTTGCCCGAACGACGATGGTGCGCGCTGACCACCCATTCGAAGGTCGTGAACCAGTGCGAGTCGAGCACGAGGATCGTGTCGGCGTGGACCGCATCGATGTACTCACGACGCATCCGATGGAGTCCCTCGACGATCGTGAAATCCTTGCCGTTGTTGAGCTCGAGGCGCGTCGCCTCGGGCAGGACCAGCGGCGGCACGTGAGCCACCAACGCCGCGCCAACGATCTCACCCATTGCTGCGCCCCCTCACGGACCTCGACCAGATACTTCGGACCCTAAGAATCTACACCCCCTCGCCGCCCTCGTCGTCCGAGGGGTGCGCTCAGGTGGTCAGGAGGAGGCTGACGGTGTCGGCCAGTGCGTCGCGGTGGTCGCGCAACATCGGGTAGCCGGCCTGACGGAGCACGGCGTTGTCGAGCACGCTGTTGGCCGGGCGCGGCGCTGGCCGCGCCGGCTGCAGGTCGACGGTCGCGATCGGGCGGACCATGCCCGGGTCGCGGCCCATCAGCTCGACCACCTCACGCGCGAACTCGAACCACGACACGGCGCCCTGGTTGGTGGCGTGGACCACTCCCGACAGACGATCGACCGCCACCCGTCGCAACAACTCGGCGAGGTCCTGGGTGAAGGTCGGGTGCCCGATCTGATCATCGACGAACGCCAACTCGGGGTGCTGCCCGGCGAGACGCATGATGGTCTTGACCATGTTGGCCCCGTGCACGCCGCACACCCACGACGTCCGCACGACCGTCGCCCGAGCACCCAGCACCAGCGCCTCGCGCTCACCGATGAGCTTCGTGAGGCCGTACACGCTCTGCGGAGCCACGTCGTCCCACTCGTGGTACGGGCGATCCATCTCGCCGTCGAAGACGTAGTCGGTGCTGAGCTGCACGAGATGCGCGTCCGACCGATCGCACGCCTCGGCCAACCAGCGCACCGCGGTGCCGTTGAGCGCGAGCGCGAGCTCGGGGTCCGACTCGCAGGCGTCGACCGCCGTCCACGCGCCGCAGTTGATGACCACCTGTGGGCGCAGCGACGTGACCGCTCCGAGCACCGCTGCCCGATCGCCGATGTCGAGCCCCGCCCGATCGAACGCGAAGACGTCGTCACCGTTGGCGCTGCACGTGGCCACCACGTCCGTGCCGAGTTGGCCGGCGGCACCGGTGACGAGCACCCGCATCAGAAGGACGCCTTGGCCTTCAGCGGCTCCCACCAGTCGCGGTTGGCCCGGTACCACTCGACGGTCGCGGCGAGACCGTCCTCGAGGGTGTGCTCGGTACGCCAGCCCATCGCCGAGACCTTGTCGTGCGTGATCGAGTAGCGGCGGTCGTGACCCTTGCGGTCCTCGACCGGACGGATGAACGACTCGTCCCTGCCGGTGAGCTCGAGCAGCCGATACGTCAGGTCGCGGTTGGTGATCTCGTTCCCGGCCCCGATGTTGTAGATCTCGCCCGGTGTGCCCTTCTGGAGGACGAGGTGGGCGGCCGTGTTGTGGTCGTGCACGTGGATCCAGTCGCGCACGTTCCCTCCGTCGCCGTAGAGCGGGACCTGGTGGCCGTCGAGCAGATTGGTGGTGAACAGCGGGATGACCTTCTCGGGGAACTGGTACGGCCCGAAGTTGTTGCTGCACCGGGTGACCATCACCGGGAGGCCGTGCGTGGTGAAGTAGCTGAGCGCGATCAGGTCGCTGCCGGCCTTCGCCGCGGAGTACGGGGAACGAGGGGTCAACGGATCGGCCTCGGAGAACGATCCGTCCTCGATGGAGCCGTAGACCTCGTCGGTGCTGATGTGGACGAACTTCTGCACACCCACGCGCAGGGCGACGTCGCAGAGCACGTTGGTACCGAAGCAGTTGGTGCGCACGAACGAGTAACCGTCCTTGATGGAACGATCGACATGCGTCTCGGCCGCGAAGTGGACGACGGCGTCGTGTCCATCCATCGACGACAGGACGAGGTCCTGATCGCAGATGTCGCCATGCACGAAGTGACACCGACGATCGTCGACGAGGTCCTGGATGGTGGCCATGTTGCCTGCGTAGGTGAGCGCATCGAGGATCGTGACCTCGTCGTCGCTGTTCTCCAGCACCCAGCGGACGTAGTTGCTCCCGATGAAACCGGCCGCACCGGTGACGAACAGCTTCATGGTCAGGTCCTCATCGGCCAGTAGGGGCGACGACCGGCAGGCAGGTCGGCGCGTGACGGGTTCTGCGTGTCGCGGGCGGACAGGATCGGCTCGGAGACGCCCCAGTCGCCGGCGATCGCGGGATCGTCCCACGCCACGCCGAGCTCGTCGGCCGGGTTGTAGTAGTTGTCGACGAGGTAGGTGATGACCATGTCGGTGACGGCGGCGAAACCGTGAGCGACACCCGGCGGGATGAACACCCCCATGTGGTTCTCGCCCGTGAGGTCGAGCATCTGCGTGGCGCCGTCGGTGGGGCCGCCCTCGCGAAGGTCGTGGAGCACGACTCGCGCGTGGCCGAACGGCACGTACCAGTAGTCGCTCTGGTGCAGGTGGTAGTGGAGGCCGACGACGGCGCCCTGCTGGCGGTTGGCGCGGTTGCCCTGCACCATCTCCCGCCCGTTCGGAAACCATTCGCGACGGTAGGTCTCGATGAACAGACCGCGTTGGTCGCCGTGGATGGTGGGCTCCACGATGTGG
Organism: uncultured Acidimicrobiaceae bacterium; assembly: GCA_963720695.1. Classification (GTDB taxonomy): domain Bacteria; phylum Actinomycetota; class Acidimicrobiia; order Acidimicrobiales; family Ilumatobacteraceae; genus UBA668. The sequence goes on along the minus strand of CAVRGG010000001.1, from coordinate 293,258 downwards.
ACCCCTGCGATGGTGGAGCTCTCTCGTACGTTCGGCATATCGGTTCCAGTATGGCGGGCAGGATCAGGTTGACGGCGCAGGCGCCGGGCCGGTGCCTCGGAAGTAGTTCAGGACTGCGTCGGCTCCGTCGCCGAGCAGGAGCACCGCGTTGCCGTCGATCGTCTTGCCGACGACGGGCAGCGAGTACGTCAGCAGCCCCGCATCGACGGCGCTGCGCAGCGACGAACCGGCCTCGATCGGATCCAGGTGCTCGTCGATGCGGACCGACTTCCCGATGGACGAGATGAGCTCGCCCGCACGGAACGGGTTGGTCTTCAACTCGGCCAGCGTGGTCTGCAGGCTCCGGTTGACGAAGTCGCGTTGACGCTTGGATCGGCCGAGGTCGCTGGTCGGGTCCTCGTGCCAGGCGCCGTCGCGGAACTCCTCGTAGTGGCGGCTTCGTGCATAGGCGAGGGCGGACGTGCCGTCGAGGACGAAGCAGCCCGGTGTCGGGATGTCGAGTCCTGTGTTCGTGTCGCGGGTCGGGTAGAAGAAGCAGATCTCGACGCCGCCGAGTGCGTCGACGAGGCTCTTGAACCCGGAGAAGTCGATCTCCACGTAGTGATGGACGGGAATGCCGAGTTCCTGCTGGACCGTGCGGACCAGCACGTCGGGACCATCGTTGAACGCCGCGTTGATCCGCCGCTTGCCATCGTGGCCCGGCACCGTCACGTACAGGTCGCGGGGAATCGACAGCAGCGCCGCGCCGCCCGTGCTCTTGTCGTAGCGCAGCACCATGATCGTGTCGCTGCGGTTCCCGCTGACGTTGCCGGTCTCACCCGTGTTCGGGTCGCCCTGGGCCCGGCTGTCACTCCCGACCAGCAGGTAGTTGTCGATGCTGCTGCTCGCCGGGCTCAGTGCGCCGGCGACGCCCGGGACGCGCTCGACTCCATCGACGGTCCGACGTGCGGCGATGAGGATGCCGGCCGCCCCGATCACCGTGGTGAGGAGCGCCACCATCAGCAGCGTGGGAAGCCGACGCCGTCTCGGCAACGGCGTGGTATCGAGGGCCAGCACGGCCCACGAGGGTAGTGGCCTGACCTGGCCGAGCGCCGTCACCTCGCCTCGGGTCGCAGCGTCGGTCAGCGCAGGTGAACGACGTCACCCGTGTCGAAGCGATGGGTGATCCCGCAGTCGTCGAGCACCACCAGTCGTCCGTCGCGCTCCACGTCGAGCGCTCGGCCCTCCACGACGTCGCCCGCGAGTTCGACCCTCACCTTCGAACCGAGCGTCGCCAGTCGCCGGCGGTACTGGTCGAAGGCGTCGAAGCGGCAACTCGTCGTGGACGCGCAGCATCACGTCGAGCACATCGAGCGGATCCAGGTCCTCTCCCAGGCGCGCCGCGTCCGGCGGTGCCCATCGAACGTTGAGGCCGATCCCCACCACGACCGCGCGCTGCCTCGCGTCGAACGACGCTTGCGCCAGCACGCCGGCCAACTTGCGGCCGTCGACCAACAGGTCGTTCGGCCACTTCAGACGGGCGTCGACCCCGGCGATCCGTTCCGCGGCGAGCGCCGCAGCCAGCCCGACGCGCTGTGTCAGCACGTGGGGAACGTCGGGAACCTCGGTGAAGAGCAGCGAGACGAGCAGGTTCGCGCCGGGCGGTGCGTCCCAACGACGATCGAGCCGACCGCGACCCGCGGTCTGGTGACGCGCCGCCAGCACGCTTCGGTTCGGCGCTCCCTGCGAGGCGGCTGCGAGGAGATCCGCGTTGGTGCTGCCGGTCTCGGCGACCACGCGCACGTGCCAGTTCGGCGGCCACTCGCGATGAGTTTCGTCGGGTGGGGTGGCACCGAGGGGGTCCATTCGGACAAGATTGCCACCTGTGCTGAAAAAGATCCTGATTGCCAACCGCGGCGAGATCGCCGTCCGAGTCATCCGAGCAGCCCGCGAGCTTGGCATCACGACTGTTGCGGTCTACAGCGACTTGGATCGCGATGCGCTCCACGTCCGCCTCGCGGACGAGGCGTACGCGCTCGGTGGCACCACCGCGGCCGAGAGCTATCTCAACACCGAGGCCATCCTGCACGCCATCGAGCAGAGCGGGGCCGACGGTGTCCACCCCGGGTACGGCTTCTTCTCCGAGAACGCCGATTTCGCCCGCGCCATCATGGCCAAGGGCGTGGCGTTCATCGGCCCGCCCCCGGAAGCCATCGACGAGATGGGCGACAAGGTCAGCTCCCGCAAGGCGGCACTGCGCGGCGGTGCGCCGATCGTGCCCGGCACCACGGAGTTCGTGACGTCGCCCGACGAGATCAGTGCGTTCGGCGCCGAGTTCGGCTATCCGCTGGCGATCAAGGCCGCCTTCGGCGGCGGCGGCCGAGGCATGAAGGTGGTCCGTTCGGCCGACGAGGTGCAGGAGGCCATGGAGAGCGCGCAGCGCGAATCCAAGGCGTTCTTCGGCCGCGACGAGATCTACATCGAGCGCTATCTCACCTGGCCGCGCCACGTCGAAGTGCAGATCGTCGGCGACCAGCACGGCGACGTCGTGTGGGTCAGCACGCGTGACTGCTCGGCACAACGTCGTCACCAGAAGCTCATCGAGGAAGCCCCGGCCACCCATCTCGGCCCGGGCATCGAAGAGGCGATGGGCGAGGCCGCGATCAAGGCCGCGAAGGCGGTGGGCTACTTCAACGCCGGCACCGTCGAATTCATCTACCAGGACGGCGAGTTCTTCTTCCTCGAGATGAACACCCGTCTACAGGTCGAGCACCCCGTCACAGAGGTGATCACCGGGATCGACCTCGTCGAGTGGCAGATCCGCGTGGCCAGCGGCGAGCCGTTGCCGATGACCCAGGCCGAGGTGGCCGCGCAACGACGCGGTCACGCCATCGAGATCCGTATCAACGCCGAGAACCCGGCCGGTGGGAAGTTCCTCCCCTCCCCCGGGACGATCAGCAAGCTCGTCGCTCCCGACGGCTTCGGCGTCCGATTCGACGCCGGCTACGAGTCCGGGGACACCGTCAGCCAGTACTACGACAACCTCGTCGGCAAGCTCATCGTGTGGGGCAAGGACCGCCCCACGGCGATCGCCCGCACGATCCGCGCCCTCGAGGAGATGGTCGTCGACGGCGTCGCCACCACGATTCCGGCCGACCTGGCGATTCTGCGCCACCCCGACTTCCAGGCGATGGCGCACTCCACCAAGTGGGTCGAGGAGACGCTCGACCTGTCCGGCGTCGAGGCGCCCAAGCCCGTCGCCGCGACGGACGACGACGCCGCGCCCCTCGTGCAGCGCAACACCACCGTCGAGGTGAACGGCAAGCGCTTCGACGTGAAGATGTGGGTACCGGATGTACCGATGGTCGCTGCCGGACCGGCGAAGGCGGCGAAGAAACCCGCCCGCGCGGCGGGCGGCGGCGGTGCCGGCGCCGGTGCCGGTGGGAGCGGCAACGTCGAGGTGCCGATGCAGGGCACGATCGTCAAGGTGCTCGTCGAAGTCGGCCAGACCGTCGACGTCGGCCAGGCCGTCGTCGTCCTGGAAGCGATGAAGATGGAGAACCAGATCACCACGGAGAAGGCCGGCACGGTGAAGGAGATCAAGGTGGCCGCCGGGGACACCGTCGGCGCCGGCGACGTCGTCGTCGTCATCGCCTGACCTCACCCGTCCCGCGCCCGGTTCCTCACCGCGCCCCGTTCCCCACCGCGCCCCATCCCCGACCGCGCCCCGTCCGACCCTTCACGTCATGGGCGGAGGCGGATTTTCTGCCTCCAGCCATGGCATGGGAAGCGAGACCGGGGAGAGGGGGGCGGGGACCCGGGGGCCGGGGACGGCCCGAGAGGGCGTGGGGTGGTCGAGGGGTCAGCCGAGGACGACGAGCGTGGCGGCGGCCTTGTCGTGGATGCCTTGGCGACGGGGGTCGACGAACGCCCACAGGTACACGCCCATGCCGAGGAACAGCCCGACGCCGGGGATCACTCCGAAGGCCGCGGGCACCAGCGACCGGATCAGCGCGGCGCTGAGCGTCACGGCCCCACCGTCCACCGAGTGCACGACCCGGGTGCGTGAGATCCACTTGCCGACGGTCTTCCCGAATCGCCACACGCCGACGGTCTCGTGCAGCAGCCCGACGGAGACGAACGCGATGTTGAACCAGAAGCCCGGCGTGCCGTCGAGCATGTCCTTGGGCGCGTACCCCAACGCGAGGAACACTGCGAACGGCCCGAGGCCGGCCACGAACTGATCGATCACGAACCCGACGACGCGCCGCCAGAGGGGCGCGAGGATGACCCCGGCGGGCACCACCGGCCCGCTTCGCTCCTCTGACTCCATCACTCGGCTGCTTCGGCCAACGCTTCTGCGAGGGCCGGATGGACCAGCAGGCTCTCGACGATGTCGGTGACCTTGAGGTTCGCAGTGACTGCCAGCGCGATGACGCTGATCAGTTCGGCCGCGTGGCGACCGACGATGGATCCACCCAGCACGACCCCGGTCGCCGGGTCGCTGATGATCTTCACGAACCCACGCGAGTCGTTGTTGATGAGCGCCTTCGGTGTGGCCGAGAAGGGCACCTTGGTGACCCGGATCTTGCGGCCGACCGCGAACGCGTCGGCCTCCGCGAGACCGACGTCGGCGATCTCGGGTTCGGTGAAGATCGCGCTCGCCGCCTTGTCGTAGTCGAGATGGCGGTGGGCCACCTTGGACAGGCCCATGACGTGCTCGGCGACCTTGCGCCCCTGCATGCTGGCCACGCTGGACAGCGGCAGCTTGCCCGACACGTCGCCGGCGGCATAGATGTGGGGTTGGCTGCTCTGGCAGTGGCGGTTGATCGTGATGTAGCCGCCACGGTCCATCTCCACGCCGGCATCGGCGAGGCCCAGGCCGTCGGTGTTGGGCACGGAGCCGATCGCGAGGACCGCGTGCGAGCTGCGCACGACGCGCCCGTCGTCGCAGCGGACCACGACGTCGTCACCCTCGCGCTCGATCGCGGTTGCCCGCGCCCCCTTCAGCAACCGGACGCCACGGCGGAGGAAGTCGTCCTCGAGCACTGCGGCGACTTCGGGATCCTTCTGCGGCAGGACCTGCTGGCGGCTGACCACCAGGGTGACTTCGGCACCGAAGCTGGAGAACATGTGCACGAACTCCACTCCCGTGACGCCGGAGCCGATGACGGTCATGCTGCGCGGGAAGATCCGCGGCGGATAGCACTCTCGCGTCGTGAGGATCCGTTCCCCGTCGGGCTGGCACCACTCGGGAATACGCGGACTCGACCCGGTGGCGATGAGCACCGCATCGGCGGGAATGACCCGCACTCCGGCCGCCGAGGTGAGCTCGACCTCATGAGGGCTCACCATCCGTGCGGTGCCGTGGACCAGGTCCACACCCTGGCTCTCCAGCAATCGCGTGGTGTTGGCCTGCAGATGACCTTTGATGCTGTCGATCCGCTCGGTGAGCGCCTCGATGTCGACCTCGGCTTCCTGCTGTTCGAGGCCCATGCCTTGGATGCGTCGGGTGAAGCTCATCGCTCCACCGGTGGCGATCATGGTCTTGGAGGGGATGCAGTCCCAGAGGTGGGCCGCGCCGCCGATGACATCACGTTCGATGAGCGTGACCTCGGCACCGAGGCGGGCGGCGTGGGTTGCCGCGGTGTTGCCCGCAGGCCCACCGCCGATGATCACGAAGCGAGTCGACACGATGCTGGAGGTTATCCGGCCGTCAGGCGGCCGGAGCCAGTGACCAGCGGATCAGCTGGGTGATCGCCGCCCCCGCGGGCCGCACGACGACGGTCTCGCTCAAGGGGAGGTACGGCAGCCGCAGCGGCCACCGACTCCACCCGGGCAGCAGCGAGACGGCGGCGGCGCCGAGCACGGCGTACGGCGCTCGGGCGGCGAGCGGCAACGGTGGATCGAGCAACAAGAACCGCGCCGCCTCGCGCGCCTCGCGAGTGCCGCGGAGCTCGTCGCGGAAGTCCCGGATCTCCGCCCGGAGATCGGCGACGGAAGTCGGCGGGTGATTCACCCCGAGCCGCTCGGCGACGACGGCCATGTCAGCGACGTATTCGTCGGCCTCGTCCGCGCTGATGTCGGAGGCGCCGTAACGACGGTAGGCCGAAAGGAAGCTGTCGACCTCGCAGACGTGCACCCACCGGAGCAGGTGGGGGTCGTTGGCGGAGTAGGCGCGACCATCGGAGGCTCGCCCGCGAACCGTGGTGTGCACCGCCCGAACCCGAGCGACGGCCGCCGCGGCGACATCCTGCGGCCCGAACGTGGTGGCGGCGAGGAAGTCGGCCGTGCGCTGCAGCCTGCCCCACGGGTCGGCGCGGTAGTCGGAGTGTTGGGCCACTCCGGCCATCGCCAAGGGATGCAACGACTGCAGCAGCAGCGCCCGCATCCCGCCCACGAACATCGAGGCATCGGCGTGAACGCGTCGAATCACTCGATCCTCGCCGAACCAACGGGGACCGGGTGCCTGCATGATGGCGAGTGCCTTGTCCTCGGGCTGGTCGCCCACGACGCGGGTCCGGATCTGGTCGGCCACCCAGAGGCGGACGGGCTCCATCATCCGACGGTCGTCACTCATCGCTGAGCCCGTCGTTGGCGAACAGCGTGTCGCGACCCGCCGGTGGTGGTGACGTGCCGATCCCCTGCGGATTGCCGGTGGGTGTGTTGGGGCAGTACTTCGACGGGTACTGCAGCAGGTTGCGGGAACCGCCGACCCACTCGAAGTGCATCCCGTCGGGCAGGAGGAAGTTGCCGCCCCAGGCGAAGCCGTGCTTGCGGAAGATCCGCACGACGCGACAGTCCATCTTCGGCACGCAGCCCTGGCAGTTGGCGACGGTGCTGACATCCAGCGGTTGGCCCCACGAGTGGCGAGACACCGAGCCGAGGTTCGAGCCGTTCCTCGTGAAGCGGACCGAGCCCGTGGCGCAACCGCCGTAGGCGTTGGCGTTGGCGATGTCGAGACCGGTGTAGGCGCCGATCAAGGACGGATACGTGTTCGCGACCTCGTTGAGCGCTGCGGTGAGGTCGGCCTTGATCGTCGTGTTGCACATCGCCTTCAGGCCGAGTGGATAGGTCTCGCGCGCCGGCGGCAGGTAGGTGTTGCGCCACGTTGCGTTCATCGACGTCCACCCGCTCGCCGACAGACCGGCGTAGTAGAAGTCGAACTCGCCGAGCAACGACTTGGTCTTGGCGAGCCCCATCGTGTCGTCGGGATCGGCGGGGTCCCAGGTGGTGCGCACCCGCACCTTGGTGTTCGCGTAGAGGCCGTACGCGATCAACGCGTTGGCCATGGCCGTGCGATCGAACTGGCCGTAGATCAGCACGCGGGTCTCCACGCCCGCGCCGAGCAGGTCGGCCATCTGGTTGGTCATCACGATCTCGGTGCCGCCGACCTCGGCATCGCTGCCGATCCGACCGATCATGAACGACACGGTGGTGCCGTACGGGCCGACGAAGTCGACGACGTCGCCCTGCTGCGCGCCGCGCAACGACGCCGTGGTCTGACCCATGATGATCATGCCCGTGGCGACCGGGCTGGCGGCATCACGACCCATGACGCCACCGATCGCCTCCAGCGGCAGCGCCGTCACGGCCATCGGGAAGGCCCACCCGGCGCCCGACGACTTCTGGATGAACGTGCCGCCACGACGGATGCCGGTCATCAGCGCCGAGAAACCTCGCCCGACTGCCGCCGGCACACCGAGCCCGTTCGCGACCGCGAGCGCCGTGTCCCGGATGGGTGCGGTCAACGCACCGGACTGGTACACGGTGACGGCGTCGAAGGGCTGCTCCACCGGCACGGCGGTCGCAGTGGCCGTCGCCGAGTCGGTGATGGTGGCCACGGGGACGGCCGCATCGGCGACCAGTCCGGACGTGAACACCGCGAGCACGACCAGCGCAGCTGCAGCGGTTCCCCGGTGTCGCGACATCCATTGACTCCTTGAAAGGTCGGGCCCGCTCGGAGCGCAAGGCTACCAACGGGTCGAAACGATCGGGGAAAGCCCTGCAGAAACCACTACCGTCAAAGGACTGTGAGCAGCGACGACCCGAACGAGACCATCGGCGAGACCGACGACGACCAGGCCCTGTCGGGCAGTGGACTCGCGGCGGAGAAGGCCAAGCGCCTCCAGAAGCTCGCCGACCTGCGCACGGAGGGGACGAACCCGTACCCGTACCGATTCGACCGGACGACCACCCTCCACGAACTGAGGAAGCGTTTCGGAGAGCTCGCCGCCGGGACCGAGACCGTCGATGCCGTCGCAGTTGCCGGTCGCATCATGCTGTCGCGCGATTCGGGCAAGCTCGTCTTCGCCACGATGCGCGATCGCGACGACGAGGTGCAGTTGTTCGTGTCCAAGGCCGTCGTCGGCGATGCCCCGTTCGACGCGTTCAAGGAGCTCGACCTCGGCGACTGGGTCGGGGTCCACGGCACCGTGATGACCACCCGCAAGGGCGAGCTCAGCGTGAAGGTCGAGCGATTCGAGCTGCTCTCCAAGGCGGTGCGCCCGATGCCCGACAAGTGGCACGGGCTCACCGACACCGACACCCGCTTCCGCCAGCGCTACGCCGACCTCATCGTCAACGACGAGGCGCGCCGCAACTTCCGCATCCGCCACGCGATCATCGCCAGCTTCCGCCGCACGCTGCACGAGCGCGACTTCATCGAGGTCGAGACCCCGGTGCTCCACGTCGAGGCCGGCGGCGCGCACGCGCGGCCCTTCATCACGCACCACAACACGCTCGACATGCAGCTGTACCTGCGCATCGCGCTCGAGCTGCACCTGAAGCGCCTCATCGTCGGCGGGATGGAGCGGGTCTTCGAGATCGGCCGCATCTTCCGCAACGAGGGCATCAGCACTCGGCACAACCCCGAGTTCACGATGATGGAGCTCTACCAGGCCTTCGCCGACGTCGAGGACGTCATCGAGATCACCGAGACCTTGATCACGCAGGCCGCCGTCGACGCGACCGGTACGTCGGTCGTCACCGTGTTCCGGCCCGACGGCGGGTCGGAGCCGGTGGACCTCGCCCAGCCGTGGCGACGGGCGCGCATGATCGACCTCGTCGAGGAGGCGATCGGCGTGGAGGTCCACCCGTCGCAGCCCGTCGAGGATCTGCGGGCGCTCGCCGCCGAGCACCGCGTCCCCGTCCACCCGCGTTGGGGTTCGGGCAAGATCATCGAGGAGCTGTTCGAGGCCACTGCGGAGCACACCCTGATCGCCCCGACGTTCGTCACGGGTCATCCGGTCGAGATCTCCCCGCTGGCCCGGGTGGACCGCAACGACCCCTACCTCACGGAGCGGTTCGAGCTCTTCGTCGGGGCGCGAGAGCTCGCCAACGGTTACTCCGAGCTGAACGATCCCGTCGAGCAGCGGCTCCGCTTCGAGGACGAACAGAGGGCCAAGGACCTCGGCGACGACGAGGCCTCCACCGCCATCGACGAGGACTACCTGCGGGCACTGGAGTACGGGCTGCCGCCCACCGGCGGCCTTGGCATCGGGATGGACCGAGTCGCCATGCTCATCGCCGGGGTGAACTCGATCAAGGAAGTCATCCTCTTCCCGACGTTGCGTCCCGAGGTGTTCTGAGCCCGTGCCGGCGGAACGCGAGATCACGACGCCCGTCGACCTCTGCGATGCTCGTGGCCGGCTGCATCCCGCGGCCCGCGGTTGGGCTCGAGCGCCGATGTTGCGGGCGAATCTCCGACATCGCTGGGGCCGCAAGAAGCGCTGGGACTACTGGTGCGTCATCACCGACGAGGTCGTGGTGTCGTTCGTGTACGCCGACATCGACTACGCCGGACTCGCGAACGTCTGGGTGATGGAGCACGGCTCCGACCTGCAGGCAACGGCGGGGGTCCTGAAGCCGCTGGCACGCGGGTTCGAGCTGCCCGAGCAGGTGTGCACCGGCGTCGTCGGCCACTCGGACCCGACGTTCACGCTCCGCATCGAGGAGACCGAGGCGACCACGCGCCTCGTCGCCAGCGGCGCATCACCGTCGGGCGACATCGACGTCGACATCTCCGTCGCCAAGCCGGCCGGCCATGAGTCGCTGAACGTCGTCATCCCCTGGAGCGAGCGGACGTTCCAGTTCACGTCCAAGCAGAACACCCGCCCTGCCACCGGTCACGTGCGCGTCGGCGACCGTACGTGGAGCGTCGACGCCGCACACGACGCCTGGGGCGTGCAGGACCTCGGCCGCGGCATCTGGCCCTACTCCAATCGATGGAACTGGGCGGCCGCCTCGGGCCGCAGCGACGGCCATCTCGTCGGGCTGCAGTTCGGCGGCAAGTGGACCGTGGGCACCGGTGCCACGGAGAACGCGCTCTGCATCGACGGGCGGCTGACAAAGGTCAGCGAGGAGCTCGAGTGGACCTACGACTGGGAACACCCGATGCACCCGTGGCGAGTGCGCACGACAGGGTCGGATCAGATCGACGTCACCCTGACCCCGACGTTCGATCGATACGACGTCACCGACCTCAAGGTGCTCCGCATGGAGGTGCACCAGTGCTTCGGCACATGGAGCGGGCGTATCGTCGGCGAGGACGGCGTGCCGGTGGATGTCGCCGGCATCCGCGGTTTCGCCGAGGAGGCCCGCAACCGATGGTGATCCCGACCGACACGACCGGACTGAACGACTCGACCGGACTGAACGACACGACCGGACTCAACGACACGAACGGAGACCTCCGATGACCACTGCATGGGGACGTGGCCTCGCCACCATCGCCGACGACGGAACGGTGCTCGACACGTGGTTCCGCGAGGTGGGGCTCGGCGAGGAGCCGATGCCGGAGACGCTCGAGGCCTACACCACCGCCGAACGCCACGACGAGGTCCGCCGCGTGCACGTCAAGGCCGTGCAGCTGACGATCGACACCGACGCTGCGCCCGCGAGCGCGAGCGACGCCTACCTGCGGCTGCACCTGCTGTCGCACCGGCTGATGGCACCGCGCACGCAGAACCTCGACGGCTTGTTCGGGCAACTGGCCAACGTCGCGTGGACCAACCTCGGGCCGGCGCCGGTGGAGGGCGTCGAGGAGCTCCGCTGGCGCGTGCGCCGCGACGGCGGCATCCTCACCGTCCATGGACTCGACAAGTTCCCGCGGATGACCGACTACGTCGTTCCCGTCCGGTGTGCGGATCGCAGATGCCGATCGCGTGAGGCTCGGCGCCCACCTCGCACCCGGCACCACGGTGATGCACGAGGGGTTCGTCAACTTCAACGGTGGCACGCTCGGCACGTCGATGGTCGAGGGCCGCATCTCGCAGGGCGTGATCGTCGGGGACGGCAGCGACATCGGCGGCGGAGCCAGCATCATGGGCACGCTCTCGGGCGGGGGCACCGAACAGGTCACGATCGGGGAACGCTGCCTGCTCGGTGCAGAGGCCGGCATCGGGATCAGCCTCGGCGACGAATGCGTGGTCGAGGCGGGGCTGTACGTCACGGCCGGCACGCTGGTGGCCGTGCACGGACCCGACGGCGTGGAGGTCGTCAAGGCCCGGCAACTGAGCGGCAAGGGCGGATTGCTCTACCGCCGCAACAGCCAGAGCGGCGCCGTGGAGGCGCTCCCCCGCACGGCGAAGTGGGACGGGCTCAACGCCGCGCTGCACGCCAACTGACGCCCGGCGATCAGGGCTCGCGCTCGCAGCCCTCGATGTGATCGTTGACGAGGCCCATCGCCTGCATGAACGCGTACATCGTGGTGGGGCCGACGAAGCTCCATCCGCGACGCTTGAGGTCCTTGGACATCGCGACCGACTCGGGGCTCGTCGCTGCCAGCTCGCTGTCGGTCGTCAGCCGCCGCGGCCGCTCCGGCCGATAGTCCGACACGTACGCCAGGATCGAGCCCCGCTCCTCGGTCAGCTCCAGCGCCCGTCGGGCGTTGTTGATCGTGCTCTGGATCTTGCCGCGGTGACGCACGATCCCGGCGTCGCCGAGCAACCGGGCAACGTCAGCCTCGTCGAACTCGGCGACGACCGCCGGATCGAACCCCGCGAACGCGGCGCGGAAGTTCTCTCGCTTGCGCAGGATGGTGAGCCACGACAACCCGGACTGAAATCCCTCCAGGCAGAACTTCTCGAACAGCCGGACGTCGTCGGTGACCTGGTGACCCCACTCGTCGTCGTGGTAGCTGACGTAGAGCGGATCGGTGCCGCACCACCAGCAACGCGTCACACCATCGGGCCCGGTCAGCAGTCGATCCACCCCACGATCATGGCCCACGTGGCGTGACGGCGGCCACATCGGCAATGATCACCGCCGTGATTGACCACTACAAGGCCGCCCGCGCCGACCTCGAAGCACCCGGTTCCCCCTTCGCCATGAGCACCATCGAGGTGCGCGGCAACCCGATGCGTGTGTTCGACTCGGCGCCTCCCACGATGCGAGTGCTGTGGGAGGCCACCGCCGCCCACGCCGACAAGCCGTACATCGTGTTCGAGGACGAGCACTACACGTACGCGGAGATCCACGCTCAGGTCCGCAAGCTCGCCGCCCACCTGGCGGCGCACGGAGTGAAGTCCGGCGATCGTGTTGCGCTCGCGATGCGCAACTACCCCGAATGGGTCGTCGGCTACTGGGCGTGCATCAGTGTCGGAGCCGCATGCGTCGGCATGAACGCGTGGTGGACCTCGAGCGAGATGGAGTACGCGCTCGACGACAGCCACCCCGCTGTCCTCATCGTCGACGACGAACGCCTCGAACGGGTCAGTCACGTGCTCAGCGCCGTCCGTGTGCGCATCCCCAAGCCGTTGCACGTCATCACCGTGCGCACCGACCGTGAGCTCCCCGAGGACGCGGTCCGCTGGGACGACATCATGGCCACCGACGACCCGGGCTCGCTGCCCGACGCCGAGATCGACCCCGACGACGACGCCACCATTTTCTACACGTCGGGCACCACCGGGTTCCCCAAGGGCGCTCAGCTCACTCACCGCGGCTCGGTCCACAACCTGCTCAACCTGGTCTACATGACCACCGCGATCACCATGGCCGAGGCGAAGGCGGTGGCCGCAGGCGACGTGCCCGCCCCCACCGGCGCACCGTCCGCTCCCCTGCCGCCGGTGTTCATGGCGCCGACACCGCTGTTCCACGTCACCGCCTGCAACTGCCTGCTGCACCCGGCAACGGCCAGCGGCGCCAAGATCGTGCTCACGTACAAGTGGGACGCCGGGCGCGCCCTGGAGTTGATCGAGCGCGAGCGGGTCACGAACTTCTCGGGCGTGCCGACGATGGGTCGCGAACTGCTGATGCATCCGGACTGGGCCACCCGCGACACGTCGTCGCTGCAGGGGATCTCCGGCGGCGGGTCCGCGGTCCAGCCGGACCTCGTGAAGAAGATCGCCGGCGCACTGGAGAAGGGGCAGCCGTCCACGGGCTACGGCATGACCGAGACCTGCGGGATCATCACCGCCAACTCGTCGCGCTTCTACCTCGAGAAGCCGTCGTCGTGCGGCCCTGTGGTGCCCACGCTCGACTTCAAACTGGTCGACGAGGACGGCAACGACCTGCCGGCGCATCCCGACACGGTGGGCGTGCTGTGCGTGCGCGGCTCGATCGTCATCAAGGGCTACATCAACCGTGCGGAGGCCACCGCCGAGGCGATCAAGGACGGCTGGCTCAACACCGGCGACATCGCCCGCATCGACGAGGACGGCTGGGTGTTCATCGTCGACCGCGCCAAGGACATGGTGATCCGCGGCGGCGAGAACGTGTACTGCAGCGAGGTCGAGGCCGCGATCTACCACCACGAGTCGGTGGCCGAGGCGATCGTCTTCGGCCTGCCCGACGAGCGCCTGGGCGAGGAGGTGGCCGCGGTGATCGTGCCCCGCGAAGGCATGTCGATCGACGAGGGCGAACTGCGTGTGTTCCTGAAGGAGAAGCTCTCGGCGTACAAGATCCCGTCGAAGATGTGGTTCCGCGCACCGTCGGACCTGTTGCCCCGCAACGCGAGCGGCAAGTTCCTCAAGCGCGACGTGCGGAAGGAAATTCTGGAAGGCTGAGCCCATGCCCTACGCCCACAACGGATCCTGCGACATCTGGTACGACGTGTTCGGGGACGCGTCGAACCCCACCCTCTTGCTGGTCAACGGACTCGGCAGCCAGTGCATCAACTACAAGTCCGAGTGGTGCCAGATGTTCGCCGACGAGGGCCTCCAGGTGGTGCGTTACGACAACCGCGACGTCGGGCTGAGCACCAAGTTCGACGACGCGCCGCTGGGCGACCACGGCGAGGCGTACCGCTGCTCCGACATGGCCGCCGACGGCATGGCCGTGCTCGACGCGCTCGGTGTCGAGCGTGCCCACGTGATGGGTCTCTCGATGGGCGGGATGATCGTGCAGACGATGGCGATCGAGCACCCCGAGCGCGTCATCACGATGACGTCGGTGATGAGCACCACCGGCGAGGAGGACTACCGCAAGAGCTCGCCGCGCGCGTTCGCACTGCTCACCGCTCCGGCGGCGACGGACCGCGACGGCTACATCCAGCAGTGGGTGGACGGCCTCCACGAGTGGGGCAGCCCCGCGTTCGCCGACGAAGACCGGTGGCGCACCGATGCCGCGCTCGCCTTCGACCGCTGCTTCCACCCGAGCGGGCCCGGACGTCAGTTCATGGCCGTCGGCGCCAGCGGGTCCCGGGCCGAGGCCCTCCGCACGCTGACCGTGCCCACGCTGGTGATGCACGGCGACAAGGACACGCTCATCGATCAGATCGGCGGGCGACGCACCGCCGAGCTCATCCCCGGCGCTCGCTTCGAGCTCATCGAGGGCATGGGGCACGACTACCCGCCGCAGCTGTGGCGTCCCTGGGTCGACCTCGTCGTCGCCCACCTTCGGAGCCACCCCGGATGACGCCTGCCGAGTTGGCCGCGTTGATGCGCGACCGACGCACGAGCATGCTCGTCGATCGCGACCGGCCGGTGCCGCGCGACCTGGTCGAGGAGTTGTGCGAGCTCGCCCAGTGGGCCCCGAACCACAAGCGCACCTGGCCGTGGCGGTTCGCCGTCGTCGACGGGGCCGGACGGGCGCGCCTCGGCGAGGTCATCGCCGACGCCATGCAGGCACACGGCGATCCTCCGGAGAAGGTGGACAAGGCCCGCACCAAGTACCTCCGCACGCCGGCGTCGCTGGTCGTGGGCGCCGCCGCGGGCGACTCGCCGCTGCGCACTGCGGAGAATCGCGACGCGTCGGCGGCGGGCGTGCAGAACATCCTGCTCGCGGCGACGGCGCACGGCCTCGCGACGTACTGGGGATCGTGCCCCAAGGGTGCCAACGATCCGGTGGCCGAGCTGTGCGACTTCGAACCCGGGACGCACATCACCGCGATCATCTACCTCGGCTGGGCGGCGGACACCGTCGCCCGGCCCGAGCGGCCCCCGGTCGACCTGCACGTCGTCGACTGACACCCTCCGCCCGCGCCGCCGCTCGGCTTCCTGGTCCGGATCGTTCCCGGACTCCGGGAACGATCCGGACCAGAACCCGCCGCGGGGAGATTCCTGCCCAGAAGCCGAGGGTCACCCGGGGAGGGCTCGGGGGATGGCCGCGGCGGCGAGGGACACCGCGCTCGCTCGTTCCGGCGCGGTGACGGCGAAGAAGCCGTTCTCCACCTTCACGATCACCGTGTACGTGTCGCCGTGGTCGACGCCGCGGGCCGCGAGTCCGAGGTCGTTGATCTCGTCGATCACCTCGTCGGTCGTGCCCGGCGACAGGAAATCGCCCTGCGATCGCGCCTGCACCACGACGGTGAACTCCTTCGAACCGGCGGCGACGGTGTACGCGCACGAGTCCTCCGAGAGCGGTTCGGCGCTCAGCAGGCGACCCGTCCCTGCTCCGCCGAGCGTGGTGCGGGTGAAGTCGACCGCGAGCAGCGCGCCGCACAGATCACCTCCGAAGAGCGCATCGGCGGGCAGCGTGGTACTGATCTCGGACGGCAGCGTGTTGTCGGGCACGGGAAGGAGGGTGCCGGGATCGTCGGGCATCGGCAGCGTCAGACCGGAAGCGTTCGTCGGCGTCGCGTTCGAGCCGCTGCAGGCCACCAGCGCCGCCGTGGAGGCGACGACCATCACCAGCGCGGACACCGTCAGAACGGCCGACCTCACAGCGACCGGGAGTGGGCTGCGCGGCATGCCGCCGAACCTATCGCCCGGGGTCGTCTCACACCCGCCACTGCGCGACGGCGAGCACGGGCACGTCGAAGCACCACGCCTCGAAGGTCAGCCCGATCGACGGGTCGCCCTCCCATGGGTACTTGGCGCCCATCAACTCGCCGACCCGACGCCGCTCGGCCGCGTCCACGACCGGCCGCGCCAACCCTGACCTCGTCACCCCGTCGATGCGAACGGTCACCGACGGGTGGGCGAGCGCGTTGCGATACCAGTCGGCGCCGGCACCGTTGCCGCTGATGAGGTAGAGGGTGTCGTCGACGACACCGAACCAGATCTCGACCTCGTGGACCTTGCCGCTGCGGCGCCCGACGGTGCCCAGGTCACAGCATTCGGTGTCGACGTAGGGGTCGAGCCAGCTCGCCATCAGCGGGGCGTGTACACGCCGAACACGTCGCGCAGGGCATCGCTGACCTCGCCGAGCGTCGCATTGGCCCGGAGGGCCTCCTTCATCGGATACAGCACGTTCTGGGTCCCTCGTGCCGCGGCCTGCAGCTCGTCGAGACGAGCGCGCACCGCATCGGGATCGCGACGTGCCTTGAACGCAGCGAGCCTGGCCTTCTGGCCGCGCTCGAGCTCGGGGTCGATCGGGAAGACGGTCGGCTCTGGCTCGTCGTCGAGGGTGAAGCGGTTGACGCCGACGATGACCCGCTCGTCGTCGTCGATCGACTTGGCGTACTCGTAGGCGGCCTGCTCGATCTCGAGCATCTGGAAGCTCGCCTCGATGCCGGCGACGGCGCCGCCCATCTCGTCGATGCGGTCGAGGTACTCCCACGCCAGCCGCTCGACCTCGTCGGTGAGGCTCTCGACGAAGTAGCTCCCCGCCAACGGATCGGGGGTGTCGACGATGCCGCTCTCGTACCCGATGATCTGCTGCGTGCGCAGTGCGATCCGAGCGGCGTCCTGCGTGGGAAGCCCGAGCGCTTCGTCGAAGCCGTTGGTGTGCAGACTCTGCGTGCCACCCATCACCGCCGACATCGCCTGGACGGCGACGCGCACGATGTTGGTCTCCGGCTGCTGCGCGGTGAGCGTGCTGCCGCCCGTCTGGGTGTGGAAGCGCAGCAGCGTGCTCGCCGGCTTCTTCGCGCCGAAGCGCTCGGTCATCAGCCGGTACCAGATGCGCCGCGCGGCGCGGAACTTGGCGACCTCTTCGAAGAAGTTGTTGTGGGCGTTCCAGAAGAAGCTCAGCCGTGGCGCGAAGTCGTCGACGTCGAGCCCGGCAGCGATCGCCGCCTCGACGTAAGCGATGCCGTTCGCGATCGTGAACGCGATCTCCTGCACCGCCGTGCTGCCCGCCTCGCGAATGTGGTAGCCGCTGATCGAGATCGTGTTCCACTTCGGGACGTGCTGCGCGCAGTAGGCGAAGATGTCGGTGATGATCCGCATCGAGGGGCGGGGCGGGTAGACGTAGGTGCCCCTGGCGATGTACTCCTTGAGCAGGTCGTTCTGGATCGTGCCGGAGATCGCCGAGCTCGGCACGCCCTGTTCCTCGGCGACCAGCTCGTAGAGCAGGAGCAGCACCCCTGCGGTGGAGTTGATGGTCATGCTCGTGGTGACCTTGTCGAGCGGGAGATCCTTGAGGAGCATCCGCATGTCGTCGATCGAGTCGATCGCCACGCCGACCTTGCCGACCTCGCCCTCGGCGCGGGGATGGTCGCTGTCGTAGCCCATCTGCGTGGGCAGGTCGAATGCACAGCTCAGCCCGGTCTGGCCCGGCGTCGAGCAGGAACTTGAATCGCTGGTTCGTCGACTCGGCACTGCCGAAGCCGGCGTACTGACGCATCGTCCACAACTTGCCGCGATACATGCTCGGGTACGGTCCGCGCGTGTAGGGCGGCGCTCCTGGTGTGCCCAGCTGGGAGGCGGGGTCCCACCCGGCGAGGTCGTCGGCCGTGTAGAGCGGCCGGATCACGATGCCGCTGTCGGTGCGCTTCTCGTCGTCACTCATCGCTCGAAGCGTAGGTCGGTGATCGGGTTCTCCCGGCATCCGGCAGCGACCGAGAACACCTCAGCGGGCGGCGATCAGCGAGATCTCGACCTTCCACGCCGGGTTGGCCAGTGCGGGCACCGTGACCAGCGTGCTCGCCACCCGCCGACCGCCCAGGGCCCGGTCGCGGGCCTGCATGATCCACGGCAACGAGGCCAGGTGGTCGGCGACGACGTAGGTGGTGATCGACACCACGTCGCCGGGCCCCATCAACGCCTCCTCGAGGATCGCCAGCAGCGTCGTCCAGACCTGGTCGGCCTGGTCCTGAATGCTCTCGGGCACGGATCGATCGGGGCGGGTGGGCACCACTCCGCTGGTGTGCAGCCACGCCACGGCGCCCTCGGTGAGGATCGCGTGTGCGTAGTTCGCCGCAGGCGGGGCGATCGTGGCCGGCTCGATCTCCTGGTTCACGCTCCCAGTGTCGCACCGCTGTCCAGGGCCGTTGGACCCGGTGCGCTCGCGTAGGCTTGGAGGCATGAGCGTCACCGAGTCCGGCACCCGCACGATCGACGGGGTGGAACTCACCCCCAAGGACGTCAGCCTCGAGCTGCCCACCCCCTTCGCCACGGTGGAGGAGGAGCGGCTCCATCGCAAGCAGAAGCTCGCCGGCGCGCTGCGCATCTTCGGCCGGGTCGGCTTCGGCGAGGGCGTCGCCGGGCACATCACCGTGCGCGACCCGGAGTTCCCCGAGTGCTTCTGGGTCAACCCGTTCGCGATGAGCTTCCGCCACGTACGCGTCAGCGACCTGATCCTCGTCGACCACGACGGCAACGTGGTGTACGGCAGCCGTCCGGTGAACCGGGCCGCGTTCATCATCCATGCCGCGATCCACTCCGCCCGTCCCGACGTGGTGGCCGCTGCCCACAGCCACAGCGTCCACGGCAAGGCGTTCAGCTCGCTCGGCATCCCGCTCGACCCCATCACTCAGGACTCGTGCATCTTCTACGAGGACCACACCGTCATCTCCGCCAAGGGCGGCAAGGTGGTCTTCGACCTCGACGACGGCAAGGAGCTCGCCACCTACTTCACGAAGGGCAAGGCCGCGATCCACCAGAACCACGGCCTGTTCACCGTGGGCGGATCCGTCGACGAGGCAGCGTTCTGGTTCCTCAGCATGGACCGCAGCTGCCAGGCGCAGCTGCTGGCGATGGCGGCCGGTACGCCGCGGCACATCGCCCACGACGACGCGGTCTACACCCGCGAGAACACGGCGTCACCCATCGCCGGTTGGCTGAGCTTCCAGCCGCTGTGGCAGGAGATCTGCCGCACGGATCCCGATCTGTTCGACTGACCCGCCGGGCGCCCGCCCGCGACCCGATGCGCGCCCCCACACAGTTCTTCCGTACCGCGTCGCCCGAGGCGCTGTTCGTCATCTCCGGCATCTCCCAGTACACGGGCGCGGTCATCGCCGTGAACCTCTTCGACGAGGTGCGACCGGCGACGGTGGCGGCCCTTCGCGTCCTGCTCGGCGCGATCCCCATCCTCGCGATCTCCTGGCGCGACCAGCGGCGCTGGACCCGCGACGACTTTCGGGCCGCGGCCACGTTCGGCATCGCCACGGCGGTGATGAACCTGTTCTTCTACCTCGCCATCAACCGACTGCCGTTGGGCAAGAGCGTCGTGATCGAGTTCATCGGGCCGATCGCCGTCGCCGCGTTGTTCACCCGGACGCGTCGGAACACGATCGCGCTCGTGCTCGCCGCGACCGGCGTGGCGATCCTGTCCGGGGTGGAGATCGGAGGCGACCCGCTCGGCATCTTCTTCATCTTCTGCGCATCGACGATGTGGGCGGTGTACATCGTGCTCGGGCGCCGGGTCGCCCACCTCGACCGCGGCCTGAGCGGCCTGGGCGTGGGGCTCGTCATCGGCGGCCTGGCGATCCTCCCCTTCGGCGTGTCGGGCATGGGCGCCGTGCTGTCCGACCGGCGACTGCTGGGCCTGTGCGCACTGGTCGGCCTGCTCTCGACGGCCGTCGGCTACTCGATCGACCAGTTGGTCCTGCGACGCATCCCGGTGCGCCGATTCGCCGTGCTCCTCGCGCTGCTCCCGGTCACGGCGATGGTCGTCGGCCTGCTGGCGCTGAGTCAGACACCGACGCCGGCCGACCTCGCTGGTGCCGCGCTGGTGATCGCCGGGGTCATCCTGCAGGAACGCGACGAACTGCCGACGGGGCTGGCGGAGCTCCCGGCGTGATGCCGAGCGAGGCGGCCACCGCGGGTCGCCGGAGCTTCCACACGAAGCCGTCGTAGAGGATGTGCAACGCCCCGAAGTAGAGGATCGAGTAGGCGTAGACACGCGGACCGGCGAACGCCACGATCCCGGCGATGGCGGCGAAGTACGCGGCGTAGACGACCGCCCGACGTGCGGGCGATCTCGTCGCGGCGGCCACGGGCGCGTCGTCGACGCGCGTGCGAAGGCTGCGGTGCACCACGGCGAAGTACTCGATGGCATGAGCGGCGACGTACCCGGCGACGCCGGCGATCGGGTCCACCATCACCGCCACCACCAGGCCCAGCGTGCCGAGCGCGTAGATGTGCTTGGCCCGACTCGCGGCAGGCCCGAGCGACCGCTCCGCCCGCCACCAGCGCACTGCCATCGCGGTGCCCGCAACGGCGGCCAACCAGAAGACGACGGTGGCCGGCGTGCGGAACGGGCCGAGCAGGTGCACACTGCGCGAGTTCGTGCCGTCGACACCCAGGTGGCGAGCAAGGCTGTCGAGGTTCACGAAGGCCGCGATGTACGCGAGCGCAGCGACCAGCCAGACGATCAGCATCGGCTTCTCGAGCGATCCATGGTCGTCACCCGCCTTGCGGCCGTAGATGCGCAAGACGCCGTAGCGCTGCATCAGCGTGTGCTCGGCATTCCACAGGCCCGCCATCAGCGCGACGAGCGTGAGGCTGACGTTCAGTCCCACGGCGATGAGCACGGCGGCGACGAACGGTGCCCACGCATACAGCCGACGATGTGCGGCCCGCTGCATCGGATCGCCGTACACAAGGCCGAGCGTGAGCGGTTGATGCGCGAACGACACCACGAAGATCACCCCGACCAGTGACTGCACGGTGGAGAGGTGCGGCTCGGCCTGGTGCACCACCAACGCGATCGGTAGCCAGCACCACCCGAGCAGCACGTCGATCAGCGGACCGTGCATCCAGTGATTTCGAACAGGCGCCGTCGTGCCCATGGCACCCGACTGTAGCCGTTGCGGCGTCGGCTATCGGAGCGTGAACCCGCTGCCGACCGGGTCCCTCTCGTCGACGGTGAACGTGTGCTCGCCGGTGCGGTAGGCCATCCCGTCGACCTCGGGGATGATCGCCTCGGTCCCGTCGACGGTGGTCCGCTCGACGATCCGCGCGCTGAACGTCGTGTCCACGATCGAGCGGTGCAGCAGGGTCTGCCCCTCCCTGATCCGGCCGTCGTGTGCGAGCAGGGCCACGCGTGCCGCGGTGCCGGAACCGCACGGTGACCGGTCGGCCGCTCCGTCGGCGTAGATGGTCAGGTTGCGCTGCTCAGGCCCCTCGGCCGTGTCGCCGAGATCATCGAACAGGATCGTGCCGTACACCCCGGAGAGTCGGGGGTCCGTCGGGTGCGTCGCGTGCTCGGTGTCGTTCAACGCCCACTTGACCTCGCGGCCGAGGGCGACCAGTTGCGGGTACTGATCGATGTGCACGCGCATGCCCACGTCGGCGGCCCGCAGCGACGCGTACAACGCACCACCCCACGACAGATCGACGACGACCGGACCGACCGACGTGTCGACCTTCACGCCACGAGCGACGACGTACGAGGCGACGTTGCGGAACGTGACCTGCGTCGTGCGACCGCCGGCGCGCTGGACGCGCGCAATCACGCGGCCCGACGGCACATCGATGGTGACGTCGGCCGTGCCGTCGTCGGGCATCGGGACCCGAGCGGTGTCAGCCGCCCAGGCGCCCAGCGCGATCGTGCCGTGCCCGCACGCGGTCGAGTAGCCGTCCTTGTGCCAGAACAGGACACCGAAGTCGGCACCGTCGTCGTCGGGCGGGACCACGAAGCACCCGTACATGTCGGCATGGCCGCGGGGCTCGTGGCACAGCACGCGGCGGACGCGATCGATGTCGTCGCTGGATTGCGCGGTCGCCCGACGGTCGCGAACGTTCGCACCGGAGATCTCCGGGACGCCGTCGATGACGATCCGGAAGGGCTCGCCCGCGGTGTGGTAGTCGGTGGTGCGGATCGGCGTCATCGCCGAAGCCTAGGGGACGTCAGTGCGCGAGGCCGGGGGCGCAGAGGCCCTCGAGCTCCTGCACGATGATGCGGTCCCGGTTCTCGTAGGTGACCTCGTTGGTCGGGTCGGCGCGCAGCTTGAACGTCCGGAAGCTCATGTCGGTGGTGTCCACCGACAGGATGCGGCCGATGAGCGGCTCGCCGATGCCGAGCAGCACCTTGATGACCTCGAGGGCCTGGATGCTGCCGATGATGCCGGGCAGCACGCCGAGGACGCCGGCTTCGGCGCAGCTCGGCGCCAGCTCCGCGGGCGGCGGCTCGGGCACCATGTCGCGGTAGGTCGGGCCCTGCAGCGGGTGGAACACGCTGACCATGCCCTCGAAGCGGAAGATGCTGCCGTGCACGACCGGGATGCCGAGCTTCACGCTGGCGTCGTTGAGCAGGTAGCGGCTGGGGAAGTTGTCGGCACCGTCGACGATGATGTCGTACCCGCTGATGATGTCCATGATGTTGCTCGCGTCGAGGCGCGTGTCGTAGGTGACGACGTCGACATCGGGGTTGAGGAGGGTCAGCGTCTTCTTCGCGCTGTCGACCTTGCGGTCGCCGATGCGATCGAGGTTGTGGAGGATCTGGCGCTGGAGGTTGCTGGCATCGACCTCGTCCATGTCGACGATGCCGATCGTGCCCACGCCGGCCGCGGCGAGGTACAGCGCCGAGGGCGAGCCCAAGCCACCCGCGCCGAGCATCAGCACCTTGCTGCCGAGCAGCTTCGCCTGGCCCTCGGTGCCCACCTCGGGCAGGAGCAGGTGGCGCATGTAGCGGATCTTCTGGTCGGGGGTGAGCACCACGGGGGTCTTCCACGCCCGGCCCTCGTCCTTCCACTTGCCGAAGCCGCCGGCCATCGACACGACATCGGTGTAGCCCAGCTCGGCGAGTGTCTTCGCCGCGAACGCACTCCGCACGCCGCCGGCGCAGTAGATGACGACCGGGGCGTCCTTGTCGAGGAGCTTGCCCTCCACCTGTGCCTCGAGGTGCCCTCGGGGGATGTGCACCGCGCCGGGGATCGCACCCTGGTCGTACTCGTCGGGCTCGCGCACGTCGAGCACGTGCCAGCCCTTCGCGATCAGGTCGGCGGCGCCTGCCGTGTCGACTTCGGTGATCTCGGCCTTGGCGGCGGTGAGGAGGTCGCGGAACGTTGCCATGGCAAAAGACTACCGGATCAGTCGGGATTCAACTCGACGGCGTGGCAGGTGCGATGCATCGATCATTCGGCGGCGCACAGTTCCGGCAGGATCTCCGCCAGAGGCCCGACCAGAAGCGCGTCGGCGAACCGGTCCATCTTGGTCGGCTCCCCGTTGACGATGATCACCTTGGCACCGGTGGCCCGCGCCCGCGGCACCACGTTGGCCGCCGGGAACACCGAGAGCGACGACCCAGCGGCGATGAGGAGGTCGCAGCGATGGGCGGCGACCATGGCCGCGTCGATCACGTGTGGGACGAGGCTCTGTCCGAACGAGATGGTGTCGCTCTTGACGACGCCTCCACAGATCCGACACGGCGGATCGGGCTCACCCGCGCGCACGCGCTCGAGCAGCTCCGGCATGGGGCGACGGTCGTCGCAGCCCCAGCAACGCGCCCAGTGCATCGTGCCGTGGACCTCGATCACCCGGTACGGGTCGTGACCCGCCTTCTGGTGCAGTTCGTCGATGTTCTGGGTGACGATCGCGAGGAGTTGGCCGCGCGTCTCCAACTCGAGCAGCGCGCGATGCGCGGCGTTGGGCTGCGCGTCCCACGCTGGCGAGTGCAAGCGGTTCTCCCACGCCCGCTTCCGTAGCTCGGCGTCCTCCAGGTAGTGCTGCAGCGTGGACGCCTTCTCCGCGTCGGGGTTCTTGGTCCACAGCCCGTTCGGTCCCCTGAAGTCGGGAATGCCCGAATCGGTGGACATGCCGGCGCCGGTCAGCACCACGATGCGTTGGGCAGCACGGACCCACTCCTTGGCAGTGGCGAGATCGGACACCCCGACATTCTCGCCGCACTCGCGTCCCGAGCGTCCAACCGAATGGTGTTTCGTTGCCGATCCGAGGCGACCGGTGTGCCCAGTGTGATCGAGCGACCTCCCCCGCCGTCCGAGCAGCCCACCATCGGGGGAGCCCATGCACGTCGCCTCGCAATCCTTCGCCCCATCGGAGCCGACACTGATGGTGGTGCCGTGGATCGACCCGGTCGTCGACGCGATCGGGCACGACGTCCGAAGCCTCTACGTGGAGTTGTTCTGGCTGAACGTGCTGGGCCCGACGGCGACGTGGACGCTGCGGCGCCTCGTCGCCGGCTTCGACCGCTATCCGCTCGGCTACGAACTCGACCTCGTCGAGACGGCCAGCGAGCTCGGGTTGTCGTACACCAGGGCGACCTCCAACACGTTCGTGCGGGCGCTGCAGCGCTGCGTGCTGTTCGGGGTGTCCCAGCCGGTCCCCGACGGTCTCGCCGTGCGACGTCAACTGCCGCCGGTCGCGATGCGGCACCTGGCCCGCATGCCCCAGGGGCTGCAGGAACGGCATCGCGACTGGCAGGTGCGCGAGCAGACATTGGACGACCTCGAGCGCGCCCTGACGCTGGCCACGGCGATGGTCCGCGCCGGCGACGACCCGTCGTTGCTGGAGCGCCAGTTGCTGGCGGTCGGCGTGCCCCCACCTGCGGCCGTCACCGCGGCGACCACGGCGCTGACGCGCGCTACTTCGTGAAGGTGGTGGCGAGTTCGATCAGCAGTCGGGTGCCGAAGCCGGTGGCGCCCTTGGACCGCCACCCGTCGTCGGCGTCGACCTCCATCGGCCCGGCGATGTCGAGGTGCGCCCACGGGACGTCGCCCACGAACTCGCTGAGGAACAGCGACGAGGTGATGACCCCGCCGAAGGGCCCGCCGATGTTGCGCATGTCGGCGACGTTGCTGTCGAGCAGCTTGCGGTAGTCCTTCTCCAACGGCATCTGCCAGACCTTCTCGTCGGTCGTGGCAGCTGCCGCCCGCACACGGTCCACGAGCGGCTGGTCGTTGCCCACCACGCCGGCGACCTTCTTGCCCAGTGCCACCATGCAGGCGCCGGTGAGCGTGGCGATGTCGACGATCGCGTCCGGGCCGTCCTCGACCGCGAGCGAGAGTCCGTCGGCCAGGACCAGCCGGCCCTCGGCGTCGGTGTTGTGGATCTCGGCCGTCTTGCCGTTGCGGAACGTCAGCACGTCGCCGAGCTTCACGGCCGAGCCCGACGGCATGTTGTCGGTGCACATCAGGTAGCCGGTGACCTTCGTGCGGCACTTCAGTGCCTTCAGCGCACCCATCGTCGCCAGCACGGCTGCGGCGCCGCTCATGTCGAGCTTCATCGCGATCTGGCCGTCGCTCGGCTTGAGGCTCAACCCGCCCGAGTCGTACATCACACCCTTGCCGACCATCGCCAGGTGCCCCACCGGGTTGCGCGGGGTGTAGGTGAGGCGCACCATGCGCGGCGGTTCGGTGCTGCCGCGGTTGACACCCAGCATGCCGCCGCAGCCCATCGCCTCCAGTTGGTCCTTGTTGAACACCTCCACCGACAGCCCGGACTCCGCGGCGATCTCCACGGCGCGATCGGCGATGTTGCGAGCGTTCATGTGAGACGGCGGGGTGTTGGCGAGGTCTCGTGCGAGCGACGCGGCGGCGGCCGTGACCGAACCGCGCTCCACGCCGCCGGCGACACCCTTCTGACGGCGCTCTCCCACCACCAGCACCAACTCACGAAGTGCCGAGGTGAACGGCTCCCGCTTGATCCCGGCGTAGCGGTACGCAGCGAGCAGACCGCCTTCCGTCACGGCCTGCCCCGCGTGGCCCGGATCGACCCCGTCGAGATCGGCGAGCGTGGTCGCCACCGTGGCAGCCTTGCCCGCTGCCCGCACGAGCGCCGCCGCGGCGTCGCGCAGGTCCTTCACGGTGAGCATGCCCGGCACCCCGACACCGACGGCGACCTGCAGGGGGCCACTCCCGGAGGGGATCGCCAGCGTCTGGCCGACCTTGCCCTCGAAACCGAGCGCGGCCAGCGCCGAGCGCGTCATGCCCAGCGAGCGGGGCACGGCGCCCGTCGTGGCGACGGGGACTCCGACGGCGTCGGCGGACTTCGGGGTGGAGCGGGCGGTCAGCGCAATGGCGGTCATGGGCCAAGTCTGGCCCATCGGGCTGCGAATCGCGAACGCGCGACTCAGCGACCGGCGGTCGGATCGACCACCGGCTGCGACCGGGCCCATGCCTCGGCGAGTGCGGCGTAGCGGCCGCCTTGCACGATCAGTTCGTCGTGCGTGCCGAGCTCGACGAGGCGGGCGTGGTCGATCACGGCGATCCGGTCGGCGCGCCGCACCGTCGACAGACGGTGAGCGACCACGATCACCGTGCGTCCCTCCATCAGCCGCTCGAGCGCGTGCTCGACCACCGCTTCGGTGCCGGGATCGAGGTTGCTCGTGGCCTCGTCGAGCACCAGGACCGACGGATCGACGAGTGCCGCCCGGGCGAGCGAGACGAGCTGCCGCTCACCGGCACTCAGCCGCGATCCGCGCTCACGAACCTCTGTGTCCAGACCCTGCGGGAACTCCTCGAAGCGCTCGAGCACGCCGATGGCCACCAGGGCGGCGGCGACGTCGTCGTCGGTGGCACCGGGCCGGGCGATGCGGATGTTGTCGCGGATCGAGCCGCCGAACAGGAAGCCCTCCTGCGGCACGACGACGACTCGCTCCCGCAACGACGCGAGCGACGCGATCCGCAGGTCGACATCGTCGTAGGACACGTGGCCCGTGGTGGGGTCGTACAACCGGGACAGCAGCTTGGCGAGGGTGCTCTTGCCCGCGCCGGTGGGCCCGACGAGCGCAAGGCGTTCACCCGGCGCGACCGAGAGGCTCACGTCGTGCAGCGCCGGACGCTCGGCGCCGTCGTAGGTGAAGGTGACGTTGTGCGCGGCGAGCGTGCCGTGGCCGGGCAGGTCGACCGGGCGCGGATGCTCGCTGACGTCGGGCACCGCGTCCATCAGGGCGTAGAGCTTGTGCAGCGCGGCCGCAGCGCTCTGCACCGTGTTGTAGAGCTGCGACAGCTGCTGCACGGGGTCGAACAGGTTGGCCAACAACAGCACGAAGGCGGCGACCGTGCCGAAGGCGACGGAGCCGTGGTGGACGAGGAACCCGCCGACCCCCACGATCAGGGCGATCGACGTGATGCCCGACCACTCGACCAGCCCGAAGTACCACGTGCTGATCCGCACGCTGTAGAGGTGCGAGCCGTACAGCTCGCGGTTGGACACGGTGAACCGCCGATGCTGCTCGGCCTCGCGCCCGTACGCCTGGATGACGCGCACGCCGCTG
Organism: uncultured Acidimicrobiaceae bacterium; assembly: GCA_963720695.1. GTDB lineage: Bacteria > Actinomycetota > Acidimicrobiia > Acidimicrobiales > Ilumatobacteraceae > UBA668. The sequence goes on along the minus strand of CAVRGG010000001.1, from coordinate 265,553 downwards.
ATGCCTTCCTGCAGGTTCGACAGGTTGGTGCCGACCCGCTCGCGCACGTCGAGGTAGGCGACGTTCGAGAGGCGCTGGAACCGCACCGATGCCAGCCCGAGGATCGGTGCCACGAACAGCACCACGAGCAGCGTGAGCTCCCAGCTCATCGCCGTCATGAGGATCAGCGTCATCACGAGCAGCAGGCCGGCGGCGACGAACTGGAGCAGGCCCCACTGGATCAGTTCGCCCATGCTCTCGATGTCGGCGGTCATGCGCGAGACGAGCACGCCCGCCTTGTTGCGATCGAAGAACGCCATCGACTGCGACTGCAGCCGGTCGAAGACGGCCACGCGCAGGTCGCGGAGGAACCCTTCGCCCGCCCGGTTGATCGCCAGGTACTGCAGGCGCCCGACGACGTACCCGATGACGACCGTGAGCAGGTAGCCGGCGACGGCGAAGTTGAGCGCGCGGCTGCTCGTGGCGCTGATGCCGCGGTCGAGACCGAACTTGACGAACACCGGCCCGGCGACGGTGCACGCCGTCGACGCGCCGACGAGTGCGATCGTGAGCCAGATCGTCGCGCGGTACGGCTGCGCGAACTGCAACGATCGCTTCAAGACCTTGGCGGTCTCGGCCCGATCGAGCTTGTCCTCCTCGCTGACGGCGGAGCGTGCCCACATGGTCAGCCCACCTCCAGATCGATCGGGTCCTCTTCGGCCATCGCGGCCAGGACCGCCCGATAGCGCTCGCTGGTGGCCAACAGTTCGTCGTGCGTCCCGGTGGCGAAGACTCTCCCCCCGTCGAGGAGGACGACGGTGTCCGCCAACGCGATCGTGCCCGGGCGGTGCGCGATCACGATCGTGGTGCGGCCCTTCATGACGGTGCGCATCGCCTCGCGGATCTCGTGCTCCTTCGACGGGTCGACGGCACTCGTCGCGTCATCGAGCACCAACACACGGGGGTCGGCCATGATCGCCCTCGCGAGCGCGATCCGCTGACGCTGTCCGCCACTGAGCGAGTAGCCGCGCTCCCCCAACAGCGTGTCGTAGCCCTCCGGGAGTTCGAGGATGAAGTCGTGAGCGCCGGACAGCCGCGCCGCTCCCTCCACGTCGGCCGATGACGCATCCGGACGGGAGAACGCGATGTTGGCGCCGACCGAGTCGTGGAACAGGAACGTGTCCTCGAACACGATCGCCACCTCGTGGCGCAGTTCGGCGAGCGTGAGGTCGCGCACGTCCACCCCGTCGATGCGGATGGCACCCGACTGCACGTCGTAGAAACGGATCAGCAGCCGGGCCAGTGTGCTCTTGCCGCTCCCGGTGGCACCGACCACGGCGACCGACGAGCCCGGCTGGATCGTGAGGTCGAAGTCGCGCAGCACGGCCGCATCGGCGCCGTACCCGAACTCGACGTGTTCGAAGCGGACGGCCCCCGTGGGTTCGTGGGTGGGAAGGCTGACGGGATGTTCGGCGTCGGCCACTTCGGGCACCGTCGACAGCACGTCGTTCACCCGCAGCAGCGCGGCGGCGGCTCGCTGGCCGAAGGCGACGGTCATGCCCAGGTTGCGCAGCGGGAAGATGAGCAGCCCGATGTACTGCATGAACTCGAGCATCTGACCGCGGGTCATCTCGCCGTTGAGCACCCGGTGCCCGCCGAAGGCCAACACGGCCAGGAGTCCGAGGCTGGGCAGCAGATCGAGCGCCGGCAGGAACGCACTGCGGATGCGAGCGGCCTCGAGGGACACCGTGCGGATGTCGTCGGCCTCCACCCGCAAACGCTCGGCAGTGACCTCGTGGGCACCGAAGCCCTTGATGACCCGGACGCCGGTGACCGCTTCCTCCACGACCGTCGCCAACTGCGCCTGTTCCTGCTGCACGGCGAGCACGGCCGGATGGATCCGCCGCGAGAACCGAGTGGCCAGCACGTTGAGGAACGGCAGCGGCGCCAGGGCGATCACGGCCAGCATCGGTTGCTGCACGAACAGGATCACCACGATCGCGAGCACCATCGCCAGGTTCGACGCGGTGACCGGGATCATCACGACGAAGCCCTGGATCTGCAGCAGGTCGCTCGACGCCCTGCTCATCAGCTGCCCGGTCTGGGTGTGGTCGTGATACGCCACGTGCAGCCGGAGGATGTGCGCGAACAACTGCTCGCGCAGCTTGGTCTCGGTGAGGCGACTCTCGCGGAACGCGAACCAGCGTCGCCATGCGGTGAAGAAGCCGGCGATGATGCCCATCGCCGCGATGAGCAATGACCAGAACAGCAGGGATCCGCTGCCGAGGATCGCCCGGTCCACGGCCAGGCTGGTCAACTTGGGCACCGACACCTTGCCGGCACTCCAGGCGAGGCCGACGACCATCCCTGCGATCAGGCCGCCGCGCTGCTCGCGCAGCATCGCCCGCAGCAGGCCCCATCCACCGGCTCCGGGTGAGGGCTCTGCGCGCTTCCCGGTCCGTCTCCCCACGACTCTCGACACTACGCCGGGGTTCGCGCCGATGGAGAGCCGAATAGAGTCCGGCGAATGAGTTTCTTCTCCTGGATCTTCGTCGGCCTGATCGCCGGCCTCCTCGGCCGCCACATCACGGGCGACGACAAGTCGGGCTGCCTCTACTCGATCGCGGTCGGGGTGCTGGGGGCGCTCATCGGCGGTGCGCTGATGCAGGCGGCCGGCAACAAGGGGGTCACCGAGTTCGACTTCCGGTCCGTGCTCGTCGCGACACTCGGAGCGGTGCTGCTGTTGCTCGTCCTGCAGGCCATCGCCGGTCGCAAGCGCCGACGCTGAGGGCGCCGCGCCCGAGGTCAGCCACCGAGCAGCGCGCTGACCCGATCCTTGGGCCGTCCGATGATGGCCTTCTTCTTGGTGACGACCACCGGCCGCTGCAGCAACTGCTTGTGCGCGAGGAGCAGGGCGACCACCTGGTCGTCGGTCTCGGCGTCGGCTTCGGTGAGCCCCAACTTCTTCCAGAGGCTGTCGCGGCGAACAAGATCGGTGACGGGGTCCTCGAGCTTGGCGATGATGCTCCGCAGCGTCGCCTCGTCGGGCGGTTGCTTGAGGTACAACACGATGTCGGCGTCGACGCCGAGGTCCTGGGCAATGCGCACGGCATTGCTGGAGGAGTTTCAATTCGGGTTGTGATAGATGGTCACGTCGGCCATGCCCGCAGACTAGCTGGCCGGCCTGCCGCGGCTCCGTGTCCCCGTAGGCCTGTCACACCCCTTTCGTAGGGTTCACCACGACGGCTTCCCCCCGAACGCAGCGCCCGCCTCGCGGGCTCGACTCACCGGAGGTGGCCCGTGCATGCCCCATCGCACCCCCTGCCCAGACCCGTGCGCACATCGGCCGAGGCCCGGCGCATCCTGTCGCTCGCCGCCGCCGACCCGCGGCGGGCCGAGACACTGGCGTTCCTGCTCGACCCGGAGGGAATGGGCGGTCTCGTCGTCACCATCGCCGACACGCACGATCCCGACGCCGTGCTCGATGCGGCCGAGATCATGGCCCGAGTCGGCGAGCGGGTGCCGTGGGCGTACGGCCTCGTGCTCGCCACCGTCCGTCCGATCGGCGGGCTGCTCCCTGGCGACGTCGACCGCTGGCTGGAGGCCAGCGCGGTCGCTGCTCGTCACGGCATCGAGCTCATCGAGTGGTACGTCATGGGACTGCACGGCACGACGTGTCCGCGCGATCTCCTGGGCGAGCCAGAGCGCTGGGACCGGTGACGCCTCGTTCACTCCCCCGCTCGGCGCTGGGCGGGTGTCAGCCGCAAGCCTGCCGCCCGCAGCCGCCGCACGAGTTCACGGCTCGGAGTCGGCACGGCCCCGCTCTCCACCACGTGCTGGTAGTACTCCTCGGGCACGTCGTAGTGATCGCCGTGGAAACCTCGGCGCGGAATGCCGAGCTGCTGGGCGAAGTCGTGCAGTTCGTCCAGGCTCTCGTCGCTCACCAGGTGGCTCCAGACGCGCCCGTCGAACCACCAGCGGGGCTCGTCGATCAGCAGCGTCATCGCCCCATACGATCACACCATGAGCACGCCCGAGGTCGAACTCCGCGCCGCGTGGCAGCACCTCGCCGGCACAGAGCACCAGATGATGCTCGACGATCTCCTGGCCCGCCATCGCGAGCCCCACCGCCGCTACCACACGACCACGCACGTCATGTGGGTCCTTCGCCACGTCGACACGCTGGCGGCGTCGTTCCCGGCCGATCACCTCGACCTGCCGGCGATACGCCTCGCGGCGCTCTACCACGACGCGGTGTACGACCCGACGCGTTCGGACAACGAAGCGGTGAGCGCGGCCCTCGCCGCACGGGCCGCGGATCGGGTCGGGTGGCCCGCCGATCGAGCCTCGGTCGTCCATCGTCTGGTGCTCGCCACGGCGACACACGCACCCGACCGCCCCCGACGAGAAGGTGCTCGTCGACGCAGACCTCGCGATCCTCGGCGCCGACACGAAGGACTACACGGCCTACGTCGCCGGTGTCCGCGCCGAGTACGCCCATGTCGACGCAGCCCAATGGACGGTCGGACGCACCGCAGTGCTCCGGCGGTTCCTCGATGCGCCGATGATCTTCCACACCGAGGCGATGCGCCGCGAACGCGAGGCACGGGCGCGGGCCAACCTCACCGCCGAGCTGGCGTCGCTGCGCGCGAACTAGTGCGCGCAGGCGCAGGCGCCGCCGCAGCCGCCACCGGCGGGGCGAGCAGCGGGTGCCGGCGGACGCTGCACCGGAGGCTCCGACGCTGGCGAACACCGAGAGCAACCGCACGGCCCCCTCGTGCCCTTCCGGGCAGGTGGCCGGGTCGCCGGCTTCGCTCATCGGGCGACGGACCTCGAACGTGTCGTCGCACGTGCGGCACTTGAACTCGTAGAGCGGCATCGCCCGTCATGGTACCGCGGGACTGTGATTGACTGGTACTCGTGAGCTCGGTCGCCCCTCTCCCCACCCTCACCCCGGACACGGAGGAAGTGCTGCAGACGGGGGAACCCGTCTCGGCGCACATCGTCAAGACCGACCCCGGCGAGAACGCGGCCGCCAAGGTGCTCGAGGCGCGGATCTACGGCACGCCGTTGGAGGCGCTCTGCGGCCATGTCTGGGTGCCGTCGCGCGACCCCAAGCAGCTTCCCCTGTGCGAGAAGTGCAAGGGCATCTACGAGATGTACAAGGCCTTCAACGACGGCCTCAACGACCAACCCGACGAATGACCGACGGCCTGCGCATCCGCGAGGCGGTGCGTGCGCTGGTGCTCGACCCCGACGATCGGGTGCTGCTGGTCCGCTTCGAGTTCCCGGTCACGGGTGTGCGCTGGGCACTGCCCGGCGGCGGGATCGAGCCCGGCGAATCCGACCACGACGCACTCCGTCGCGAGTTGGCCGAGGAGCTCGGACTCGCCGACGCGGTGATCGGCCCGCACGTCTGGGACCGCCTCCACATCATCCCGTTCATCGATGGCCGCTACGACGGCCAGCGCGAGCGCATCTACCTCGTGCGCACCGAGACGTTCGACCCCGTGCCCCGGCTGTCGTGGGCGGAACTGAACGCGGAGTACCTGTTCGAGGTGCGGTGGTGGGCGATCGACGACCTGCGACCGGGCCTGCCGTTCGTGCCCGAGTCGCTCCACGACCACCTGGCCCGACTCCGGCTCGACGGCCCACCGAATCCACCCGTCGACGTGGGGATCTGACCGAATAGAGTCCCGCCTCATGCCCAGCGCATCCATCGTCGCCACCTTCGCGACCGCCGCGTTCATCCTCCTCATCATCCCCGGGCCGGCGGTGCTCTACATCGTCAACAGCAGCGTGCGCGACGGCCGCTCGGCCGGGCTCGCCGCAGTCGCCGGCGTGACCCTCGGCAACATGGTGCACGTGCTCGCCGCGTCGGTCGGTCTCAGCGCGGTCCTGGCCACCTCGGCGGCGGCGTTCAACACGATCAAGTGGCTCGGCGCGGCGTACCTGGTCTACGTCGGCATCCGCACGCTCACCCAGGCGCCCTCGGTCATCGATCCGACCAGCTCCGGGGTCACGCCACGACGGGCCTTCACCCAGGGCATCGTCGTCAACGTGCTGAACCCGAAGGTGGCCCTGTTCTTCCTCTCCTTCCTGCCCCAGTTCATCCGTCCCGACCACGGCCGGCCGGGAGTGCAGGCGTTCGTGCTCGGGATGGTGTTCGTGCTCATCGGTGCGTGCACCGACAGCACCTACTCGCTGATGGCGAGCAGCCTGCGCGAGGTGCTGCTGCGGGGCCGCTCACTCCCCTTCGTGCGGCGATGGGTGGCGGGCACCGTGTTCATCGGGCTCGGGCTGGTCGCCGCCACGTCCGCATCGACGACGACGAGGAAGCACTGAGCGTTGCTGTTCACCGCCGATGCCTGGCCGGGGATCGCCGACGGTTCCATCACCGTCACGGTGCGCACCTGGTCGAGACCGCAGGCCAAGAGCGGCGGGCGCTATCGGGTCGCCGGCATGTTGCTGGAGGCCACCGACGTGCGCCAGGTCGCGGTCGGTGAGCTGACCGAGGTGGACGCGGTGGCGGCCGGCGAGGGAACGCTGGACCGGCTGCTGGTCCGCCTGGGCTCACCCGCCGCGGACCAGATGGTGTGGCGTGTCGAGTTCCGCTACGCCGGCCGCGACGACCGCGCCGAGCGCCGCGAGCAGGCCGAGTTGACCGCCGACGAGGTCGCCGCACTGCGGGTCCGTCTCGATCGTCTCGACGCCCGCTCCCCGACCGGGCCGTGGACGCGCTCCACCCTGCGCCTCATCGAGAAGTACCCCGGCGTGGTCAGCACCGCGCTCGCCCGTCACGCCGGCCAGGAGCGCCCCGCGTTCAAGATCAACGTCCGCAAGCTCAAGGAGCTGGGCCTGACCGAGAGCCTCGACGTCGGCTACCGGCTGTCCCCGCGCGGCGAGGTCCTGTTGCGGTCGATCGGCTAGCTGTTACCGTGCCCGCCGTGCCAGCGCCCATGTGCGTCGTCGGCGACTTCGCCTGGGACGTGCTCATCCGAACCAACAGCGAGCTCCTCCGCGGCGGCGACACCTTCGGCGAGGTGATGCTGACCCCCGGCGGCAGCGCCGCGAACGTGGCGGTGTGGGCCAGCCGAGCCGGCCAGCCCACCGAGTTCATCGGCAAGATCGGCCGCGACCGGTTCGGCCAGCTCGCCCAGGAGGACCTCGAGCGCGAGCGTGTCGTCGCCCACTTCGTGGAGACCGAGGCGCACCTCACCGGGTCGGTCGCGGTGTTCGTCGACCACACCGGGGAACGTTCGATGGTGTCGGGCCACGGCGCCGACTTCTACCTGCTCCCCTCGGAGCTGCCCCGCGCGGTCATCACGCAGGGCGCGCCACCTGCACCTCACCGCGTGGTCGTTCTTCATCGACCCGCCCAGAGCCGCGGCACGCTCCGCGGCGTTCACCGCGCACGCCGCGGGAGCGACGCTGTCGTTCGATCCCGGCTCGTTCCAGATGATCGGGGAGATGGGCGTCGAGCTGTTCCTCTCGGTCACCCAGGATCTGGGCATCGACATCCTCCTGCCCAACAAGGAAGAGGGCACGATGCTGACCGGTGGCCTCACGGACCCGGTGGCGATCGCGACCGCGCTGGCCGACCTCTACCCGGGCGCGCTGATCATGCTGAAGCTCGACGCCGACGGGGCCCTCGTGTACGAGGACGGCGTCGCCACGCACATCCCCGCCGGCACGAACAACCTCGTCGATGCGACGGGGGCGGGCGACTCGTTCGCCGGGGCGTTCCTGGCGCACTACCTCGAGCACCACGACGCCGTGGCCGCTGCCCGGTTCGCCACCACGATCTCGGCGTGGGTGATCGAGCATCTCGGCGCACGCCCCGAGCCGGACGTGCGCCTGGCCTCCATCCTGCGTCGTTGAGCGACGCGTCGTTGAGTGACGCGTCGCTGCGCCCTCAGGCTGCGACGAGCAAGCCGTCGATCTGACCCATCGCCGCCTTCAAGCCCTCTTCCATGCCCATCTCCATGAGCTGCTCCATCTGCTCGAGCGACGAGAAGGTCGTGGCGATGCTCATTCGCGTGCCACCCTCGGCGCGGGGCTCGAGGTGCACATCGGCCGTCGTCACCGGCATGTCCGGGTTGGGCGTGCCCGAGTCGTCGGCGAAGCCGTCCTGGAACTGCAACGACCGAGGCGCCGCGACGGCCAGGACCCGCCACCAGCCGTGGTACTTGTCGCCCTCGGGGCTGGTCATGTAGTAGGTGACGCTCCCGCCGGGGGCCAACTCGTGGTCGACGACGGTCGCCGGATGCGACGGCGGACCCCACCACCGCTCGAGGCGGCGCGGGTCGTCCCACATCTGCCACACCCGCTCCACGGGAGCGTCGAACTCGGCGGTGACGGTCATTGTCAGGTTCTCGGTGTCCTTGCGGATGTCGATGACGGTCATGGATCTGTTCCTTTCTCGGGTTCGGCGAGGAGTTCGCCGAAGCGTTCCATCCGGCTCCGCCAGATGGCTTCGAAGTGGTCGAGGACGGTCGACGCCCGGCGGACCGTGTCGATGTCGGCCCGCACCAGCTGCTCGCGCCCGTGGCGCTGCTTGGTGACGAGGCCTGCCCGCTCCAGCACGGCGACGTGCTTCTGCACCGCGGCGAAGCTCATCGGGTACTCACGGGCGAGCGCCGACACCGACCATTCGCGCTGCAGGACCCGGGTGACGATGTCGCGCCGGGTGGCGTCGGCCAGGGCGTGGAACATCTGGTCCACGTGCTGCGGCTCGACGTCGGGCTCGTGTCGGTTCGGGCGTCTCGATCTACAACCATTCGGTTGTAGGTTACCACCGAACTCAGGATCCGTCCAGCGCCTTCAACCGCTCGATCACCGGCGCGAACTCCTCGATCGAGCGCACCGAGAAGTAGTTGATGTCCCACCGCTGCCGGCAGCGCACGAGGTGCTCGGCGATCTCGTCGACGGTGCCGATGGCGAGGAACGGCGTGGTCTCGGCGTCCTCGAGGCCCAGCCCCTCGATGCCCTCGACCAACTCGTGCAGCGCTCCGGCTCGATCGTCGGTGACGGTGACCGCCTGGACGAGCGCGTTCAGCTCGACCGGTTCGGTGCGACCCGACTCGCTGGCGCGGATGTGGGCGACCGTGGCATCGAGTCGGTCGGCCTGCCAGCGCACCTCGTGGCGGTGGCCGTCCGCCAGCGTCCGGCCGAGCATCATCAGCCCGATCGTGTCCGCGTAGCGCGGCGGCGTGCGACAGCGCCGCGGGTCCGTTCACCCCCACGAGCAACGGCAGGCGCGCCTGGTAGGGCTGCATCGGCGCCACGTCGCGCAGGTGGTAGTGGTCGCCGTCGTAGGTGACGGTCTCGCCGGCGAGGAGGCGGCTGATGATCTCGACCGACTCGGCGAGGCGGGCCTTGCGCACCTTCGGAGGGTCGAACCGCATCCCGATCGCCGTGTACTCGGTGAACGAGTGGCCCGCCCCGATGCCCGAGCTCGACCCGGCCCTCGGTGAGGTGGTCGAGATGCACGTACTCCGCGGCGAGGAGCACCGGGTGATGGAAGTCGTTGTTGATCACCAGCGGGCACAGACGGATGTGCTCGGTCACTTCCGCCATCGCCAGCAACGGCAGTGTGGGCGACCAACCCGGCACCTGGTGGTCCCAGGTGTGGATGACGTCGAAGCCGGCGGCCTCGGCGCGTCTGGCCTGGTCGCGCAGGTCCGCATCACCCACGTGGGACACCTGGTACCCGAACCGGAACGGACGCATACTCGGAGAGTAATCACGTTGTCCGAAATCCGCTCGTCGATCGGGAGTGACACTCGTAACCTCCACGCTCGTGACGTCCCCCGCCCCCGCCGCCGGAGTGGCAGCATCCGCAGCAGCCCACCCGTCGATGGGTGCCGTCGACTGGGCGCGCTGGGCGGTCCCGGGTGCGGTGTGGGGCACCTCGTTCTTCTTCATCGCCGAGGGCCTCGATGCGTTCCCGGCCGCGCTCATCACCCCGATCAGGATCGCGTTCGGGTTCCTCACGCTCGCGATGTTCCCCGCTGCGCGCAAGGGTCGCATCGACCCTGCCGACCGCTGGAGAGTCGTCGTACTGGGCGTGATCTGGATGGCGATCCCGCTGTCGCTCTTCCCGTTCGCCGAGCAGCACGTGTCGTCGTCGGTCACCGGGATGCTCAACGGGGCGACACCGATCTTCGTCACCGTCGTCGCCGCGTTCCTGGCCCGCCGCCTGCCACGACGCGGGCAGATCCTCGGGTTGGCGATCGGGTTCGCAGGGGTCGTGCTCATCGCCCTGCCCTCGGGTGGCGGCGACAACTCGTGGGGCGGCATCGGGTTGATCTTCCTCGCACTCACGTTCTACGGGTTCGCCCTCAATGCCGCGGTCCCGCTGCAGCAGCGGTACGGGAGCCTGGTGCTGATGTGGCGAGTGCAGGCCGTGGCGCTGGTCATCACCGCGCCGATCGGCCTCACCCAGATCGGCAAGGTGCACTTCACGTGGAGTGCGTTCTGGGCGATGGTGGCACTCGGGTCGCTCGGTACCGCGCTCGCCTACGTGACGATGGCCGCCAACGCGGGTCGGCTCGGCAGCAGCAGGGCCTCGGCGAGCGTGTACCTGATCCCGGTGGTGTCACTGCTCCTCGGCGCGCTCGTGCGCCATGAGGCGGTGGAGGTGCTGTCGGTGCTGGGCTGCGCCATCGCGCTCGTGGGCGCCTACCTCGCCAGCCGCCGCTGACGCCGGCGATTCAGCTGAACCGCCCAGACCGGCAAATAGGTGCGCGAGGTGTCTCTCAGACGGCGACGACTTCGACGAGGTCGTTGAGGGCTCGGAAGTCATCCGGATTGCGGGTGTAGAGAGGAAGCCCGACCGAACACGCAGTCGCTGCGAGCAGTAGGTCGACGGCTCGCGCTCCGCGAGCTTTCCGGCCGGCTACAACAACAGCGGCGTAGACACGGCCATACGCGCGTGACGCCTCGGAGTCGAACGGCAACGGGTCGAAGACTGCCTCGGCGCGCTGAAGCCGGTCTTGCCGTCGAGCCCGCTCGTCGGGGTCCTGAGTCGCATGCGGACCCGCGGCGAGCTCGGCCATCGTGATCGCGCTGACGGCCGACTCGATGGGGAGATCATGTGGGGTTGAGGCGTTCGAGGTCGATGATGACCGAGGTGTCGAGCAAACCCCGCAGCCGGCGTTGGTCAGCCATGAGGCGCTGCGTCCTGATCCGCGATGTCGTCGAGGTCGGCGCGGAACCGGTCAGCGTCGACCGTTGGCGCGTTGCGGAACATCGCGAAGACGGCGTCAGTGGACACGAATCGATGACGGCGCATCGGAGTCAGCTCTCCGACGGGCGTCCCGTTGCGAGTGACGATGAAAGTCTCTCCATGATCGAGGCGGCGCATGATCTCACCGCTGTCGTTGCGAAGCTCGCGTTGTGTGATTGTGTGCGCCATACCCACAACGTAGCACGCAGTGCTACGTTGTGGCAACCAGCACGCGATATCGGCAGCTCTGCGCTACCCGCTGCCCCTTCGCCTTTATGTGGCGAAGCCTTCTGCGGAACATCTCCCGGTAGCGGCGCTGCTCCCGCTCATCTGAACGTGCTCGGAGCCGTCGCGTCTCGTACTCCGCAGATCGTGGTCGGCCTCCACGCGGCCACGAGCCTCGCGGCTCAGCGTGCAGCCCCCCACACATCCGACCAAGTCCTGCACGCCACTGCCCGCTCGCGGACGGTCTCCACCGGCATAGCCAGCGTTCGGACTCTTCGGACGGCGAGCAGAGCGGCAGATCTGGGCGGTATCGAACTGATACCATGTGCCCATGGCCATGACCCTTCGACTGACGGACAGCGAACAAGACGCCCTTCGCGAGCGCGCCGAGGCAGAGGGCATCTCGATGCAGGAGGCGGCCAGGCGCGCCGTGCGCGAGTTCGTTGCCAGGGGCGAGCACCGTGACCGGGTCTCGTCGGCCGCCGCGCTCGTGATGGACCGCCACGCCGACGCGCTGCGTCGCCTCGGCGAATGAACGAGCCCGTCGAGTACCTCGACCTCGACGACCTCATCGATCTCGCCCGCGCGTTGCTCGGCGATCCACCACCGATCCGCGACGTCGGCCTCCTCGGATCAGCCGCAGCCCGACCTCAGGCAACGGCGTTCGGCCACGACGCCTACCCGGACGTCATCACGAAGGCCGCTGCGTTGCTGCAATCGATCGTCAACAACCACGCGCTCGTCGACGGCAACAAGCGGCTCGGCTGGCTCGCCACGGCCGTCTTCCTCGAGCTCAACGGGTTCAACGCATCCACGATCTCCAACGACGACGTCTACGACCTCGTCATTTGGATCGCCTCGACCAACGCGTCCCTCGAGGACATCACCACGCGACTCTCACGAGTCCTCGCACGTCGCCGTCGACGCTGACCGCGCCGCGCCCGAGTGGCAGTTCTGGCGCGACGGGTCGTCGTGTCTCATACTGACGGCGTGTCGATTCGGGAACGCGCCACGACGATCTTTCGCGGTAAGGGAACGTGCACCAGGTGTGGCTCTCGCGGATCGCGAGCACGAATCCATTGGAGGCCCGACGAGACTCGTCCGAAGCCGCCGGTCCTCATCGTTTGCGCCTCTTGTCATGCGATGTTCTCAAGCCGACGCGGCCCCCTCCGCCCGTTCAAGAAGGACCGCTGGCCCGCGTTGAAGATCCACTGACGCGACCAGAACGGCAGCTCTGCGCTACGAAGGTGACTCGCCCCTGGAGATGGCCGAGTGGAGCTCAGTCGCACGAACGCGTGCGGTCGCCGATGCTCAGGCTACTTCGTCGCGACCGATGGCTCTCGTAGATGTAGAGCTGTTCGTGTCGAGTGGAGCGCCACGAGCGGCGTTCACGGTGCGGCCGACAGAGGTAGGGGCAGCGCCGACGTTTGATCTCAACCGTCGACTTCTTGAGGCGTCCGGGTGGGACGTCGATGAGTCTGCCTTACGGCCGCCCGAGGAGTGCTCCATGTACCTCATTCCGCCGCCGCACCCATACGCCCTCGGTCCGAGGTGGACAGGCGTGAACTGTTGGCGCGCCGACTTCGGCGACGAGATGGTGGGCATCGTCGATCACGACTGGTGCTCCGAGGGACACGAACACATCGACGGTGGTCCACCGGTTGCATCAGGCAGTCCGTGGCGGTGGGCGTTCTTCACTCGGACTCGCCAGGTGGCTGGCCGAGCGGAGAGTCCTCTTCATGCCGCGGCGGTTGTGGAGGCGATGGCGTTGAAGGACGGTTCGCCCGCATTCGTACGCTCCCCGAGCCGGACGGCGTTCGCGCTCCTCGCTGACGGCAGCGAGCAGAGCGGCAGATGTGGGCTACCACTCGCAGTGGGTTCAGACCATGTCCTCGAACGTCGTCACTCGAAGTGGATGCCGAGGACGGCCGCCGCACTCAGCCCTCGTGGCGTCAGGACCACCCCGGCTTCCTGGGACCTCACCAGGTAACCCTTCTTCGTGAGGTCATCGAGGATCTCTTTCACCCGACCCGACCCGACCCCATTCGCGGTGCCGACTCGGTCGTTGATCTCCTCGAATGAACTGCTCATCGGGCCATCCCGCAGCGCGATGGCGAACACGTAGAACCCGGGCGCAGATCTGAGGTCGTCGAATCCTGCATCACGCAACGCCTGCTCCAGCACCTCCCGCCGAGTCGATGGCGCGCCGTAATCGATCCCTTCGCCGCTCTGCATGGCTCCATCGTGACAGACGACGACGCAAGCACTTCCGACACGTAGTACGGCAGGTCAGCGCTGCCTCCCTCATTCTGGTGAGCGCATCAACGAAAGTGTTCGGGTTCCAGTGATCGTTGCACACCGACTGCGACGAGGGCCGCTCGTAATGCCCAGTGAGAATGCGAATGTCAACAGCGTGCATCCCTCTTGGGTTGGTGGGGTGGGTGCAAGGCTGTGGTGATTCGGGGTCGACACGCCCCGTTCCGGAGGGCGACTCGAGCTGCTGCGCCAACAGCTGCTCGGTCACTGGTCTCCTTCACGGGACGTGCGTGCCAGCCCCTCAAATAGGAAAGGGGTGACCGATGGTCATCGTAGGTTCAGAGCGCCCGATTGTGGGTGGGGTCGACACGCATCGTGATGTGAACGTCGCGGCGGTGATCGATGCCAATGGTGGTTTGCTCGGTGTTGAGTCGTTCCCGACAACACCGACAGGGCATCGAGATGTCCACGCATGGATGAACGGTTTCGGTGAGCTCGAACGGGTCGGGATCGAAGGAACCGGTGCGTATGGCGCCGGCCTCGCCCGTCATCTCATGTCGCAGGGCGTGATGGTGATCGAGGTCGATCGTCCGAACCGGCAGCGGCGACGCCGGGTCGGCAAGTCCGATCAGATCGACGCGATCGAGGCTGCTCGTGCGGTGTTGTCGGGTCGCTGCCAAGGGCGCGCCAAGTCCGGTGACGGTCACGCGGAGGCGTTGCGCGCGTTGATGGTCGTGAAGCGTTCCGCGAGGTCGGCGCGGATCCGCACGATCGTGCAGTTGCGGCACCTCACCTTCACCGCACCCGAAGAGCTTCGTGAACGGTTCCGCGGCTTGAACGCTGCACGAATGGTCGACGAAGCCGCCCGGCTGCGACCCCGTGCTGGTGGTGATCCCGTCGTGCAGACCACGAAGGCCGCTGCGGTCACGCTCGCCCGTCGAGTCCATGCACTCGATGCTGAACTCGCGGCGCTCGACATCCAGATCGAGCCGCTCGTGAAGGCGGCCGCTCCCGCTCTGGTGAACATCTATGGCATCGGGATCGACACCGCTGCCGAGTTGTTGATCGCTGCCGGCGACAACCCTGAACGGATCCGCAACGAAGCGGCCTGGGCGATGATCTGCGGAGTCGGGCCCGTTCCCGCGAACAGCGGTCTGTCCGCCGGTCGCTATCGCCTGAACCGCGGTGGCAACCGTCGAGCGAACAACGCGCTCTGGCGGATCGCGATCACCCGACTCGGCCAACACGAACCCCGCTCCGTCGCGTACATGGAACGCCGCCTCGCCGACGGCAAGAGCAAAGCAGAGATCATCCGTTGCATGAAACGAGCGATCGCACGAGAGACGTTCCGCGCCCTGCCGCGCTAACAAGATCGCGGTGACGGGACTGGCCCCATATTGCCCCGACGCCCTCGAAGGCTGTCCCGATATCGAACTGCCGTCCCGTCACCGCACACACCGCCGGAACCGTGGCCTCATAAGAGCCTGCCCTCACCCGAGTGGCCCATCACTGGTCAGCCCGACACCCGGCAACAACCCCTTGACAACCATAGGAGCTTCGATATGGCGTGGCAACACAAGGGGGCGCGTGGTGTTGGCGAGAGGGCTGGAACCAGGTTCAAGGACGTGCGATTCTCTGGCGATGGTCGAAGAGGATCCGACACGGCTGCACCTCGAGGTGTACGACACCAAGTCCGGGCTATGGCATCCAGACCTCGGCGACCTCGCTCAGCCAGACGGGTGGGAGTTCTTGCCTTCTGGCGACGCGTTCCTTACGCGGCATGTCAAGGCTGCCGATCGCTACTGGGTGCTGTACCGCCCGAAGGGTCGCGGGCAGCATCGCCGGCAGTTGGGTCTGCTCGCCCCGATCGAGGCGATTGCAGCGGCACGTGAAGCGGCGGCCCTCACCAGCGTACGGCGCGAGACGCAACGCGAAGCCAGCAGTCGTCAACGCGAGCGAGCCGAGACGGCGTATCGCGCCGAGTTCGAGGATGCCGTCTTGCGGTGGTTGGCGTTCGCCCCGCAGCATCAGGTGATCGCAGACGAGATCGCGCGTGGCGCGGTTGAACGTGCGTCGGTGGTCGGCAGCGGCCGGGTTGGGCGGACCAAACAGTTGACGCTCGACGAACGCGCTGCCTTGGCCGCACGGGCGTTCATCCGTCATCGCCACACCGACTACGAGGACCGGCTGTTCTCGCTCGAGTTGAGCGAGCTCGACCTCGACTCAGACGTCGGTATCGACGATGTAGGGGACTACCGGGAGATCAAACGAACAGCGCACGGCGAGGTCGATGCGTTCCTTGAGCAGCATCGAGTTCAGTGACACTCTGAAGCCGCCCATCGCTCGGCGGTCGGGCTCGTTCAGTGCGCGCCGCCTGCGGGTTGGCTTCCTCCGGTCGATGATGCCTCTGCCGACACGACGCTGGACGGCGCCCACCCGTTCGGGCACGATGCGCTGGGGCCTCGACGTTCGAAGGATGATGCGTGATGACAGATCGAAGGGTGTGGTTCATCACCGGCGCGAGCCGCGGTATGGGTGTGGCATTCGCGACGGCCGCGCTGGCGGCCGGCGATGCCGTCGTCGCGACCGGTCGAAATCCTGACGAGGTGGCGAAGGCTGTCGGCGAATCCGAACATCTGCTGGTTGCGAGACTCGATGTCACGAGTGTCGACGACGCCGAAGCCGCAGTGGCCGCGGCAGTTGAGCGGTTCGGACGGATCGACGTGCTGGTCAACAGCGCGGGCGCTTCGTTCAAGGGCTACTTCGAGGAGATGTCACCTGAACAGGTCGAGCAGCAACTGGCCACCAATCTGATCGGTCCGATGAACGTCACCCGTGCGGTGTTGCCGGTGATGCGCAAGCAACGTTCGGGGCATCTGGTCACGATCTCCTCGGGTGCCGGACTGATCGCGTTCGAGTACTCGTCGGTCTACGCGGCATCGAAGGCGGGCTTGGAAGGGTGGATGGGCGCTCTCGAGCAAGAGGTTGCGCCGTTCGGCATCCGGACCACCATCGTCAACCCGGGGTTCTTTCGCACCGGGCTGGCCAGCCCGGAGTCGCTGATCTGGCCCGCGGTGTCGATTCCCGACTATGCCGAGCGCAGTGCGGCTCAGCGCACGTGGTGGCAAGCTCAAGACGGCCAGCAGCCTGGCGATCCCAACAAGCTCGCGAAGGCATTGATCACCATCGTCGATGAGGACCCACCGCCGCGCCGCTTCCTCGCCGGAGCGGACACGATCGCGTTGGCGCAGCGAAAGATCGACGAACTGCAAGAACAGATCGAATCCCACCGCGAACTGTCAAGCTCGCTGACATTCGAGTCCTCGAGCGACGAGTCGACACCCCCGTCGCGGGTCAGCGGAAGTCGCGGCTCGCCGCGTGGGCGGCCACGGGCAACGGGATGAGCTCTTCGGCATTGATGTTGATGACGCCCTCGCTGCGCTCCAACCGCCCGCGGATCAGCAACGCCGGAGCACCTCGGGCCACCTTGCGATAGCGGGCCCAGCACCCCTTCGAGACGACGACGTTGATCAACCCGGTCTCGTCCTCGAGGTTCATGAACGTGGTGCCCTGGGCGGTCATCGGACGTTGCCGGTGCGTGACCACGCCGGCCACCACGACCTTGCTGCGCGGCTCGCAGTGCCACAGGCCCGCCGAGGTGACCACCCCTCGCTTGGTCAGTTCGGCGCGCAGGAACTGCGTGGGATGCCCGTCGGGTGACACACCGGTGGCCCACAGATCGGCCACGGCGAGCTCCATCGGCTCCATGCCCGGCAGGCGCGGCGCCTGCTGGCCGACGACGATGCCCTCCAGCCGATCCGGGTGCGACTGCGCCGCAGCCCCCACCGCCCACAGCGCCTCACGTCGCTCCAAGCCGAAGCACTGCTCGAAGGCGCCCGCAGTGGCCATCGCCTCCAGTTGGGCGAGATCGAGCTCGGGTACCCGTCGCACCAGATCCTCCAACGAGTGATACGGACGGCCCGCCTCGATGGTGTCGGCGAGCGTGGCACCCAGCCCGCGCACGCTCTGCAGCCCCATCCGCACCGCGACCTCACCGACGCTGTCGACGCACGGCTCCAGCGTGGCGGCCGACATCGACAGATTGAGGTCGGGGGAACGCACGACCACCCCGTGACGGCGCGCGTCCTGGCACAGCGAGTGCGGGCTCCAGAACCCCATCGGCTGGGCGTTCAGCAGCGCCGCGCAGAACGCCGCCGGTTCGTGGAACTTGATCCAGGCCGACGAGTAGACGAGATAGCTGAACGACACCGAGTGGCTCTCGGGGAACCCGTAGTTGGCGAACGCGGCCATCTTCACGAAGATCTCATCGGCGATGTCGCCGACGATGCCCCGCTCGGCCATGCCCTCGTACAGGCGCGCCTTCAGCTGCTCCATCCGCGCCCGGCTGCGCTTTGACCCCATCGCCTGGCGCAACTGGTCGGCCTCGCTGGGCGAGAACCCGGCGACGTCGATGGCCATCTGCATCAACTGCTCCTGGAACAGCGGCACGCCCAGGGTCTTGCCCAGCGAGTTCTCCAACAGCGGGTGCAGGTAGGTGATCGGCTCCTGCCCGTTGCGGCGCCGGATGTAGGGGTGCACCGACCCGCCCTGGATGGGCCCGGGGCGGATCAGCGCGACCTCGACGACGAGGTCGTAGAAGCGGCGCGGCTTGAGTCGCGGCAGCGTGGCCATCTGCGCTCGCGACTCGATCTGGAACACGCCCACCGTGTCGGCGCGGCAGAGCATCGCGTAGACGTCGTCCTCCTGGGGGATGGTGGCCAGGTCGACCTCGTAGCCGCGGTGCTCGCGGATGAGATCCACCGCGTAGTGGAGCGCGCTCAACATCCCCAGGCCGAGGAGGTCGAACTTCACCAGACCAGCAGCAGCACAGTCGTCCTTGTCCCACTGGAGCACGCTGCGCTTGTCCATCCGCCCCCACTCGACCGGGCACACCTCGATGACCGGTCGGTCGCAGATGACCATCCCGCCGGAGTGGATGCCGAGGTGGCGCGGCGCGTCCTCGATCTCGGCCGCGAGCTCGAGCACCGCCGCCGGCACGTCGTGGTCGGGTTGGTTCGCCGTGGTGCTCACCGTGCCCCAGGCGTCCATCTGCTTGCTCCACGCGTCCTGCTGCCCGGTGGCGTAGCCGAGCGCCTTGGCCATGTCGCGCACCGACGACCGGGCGCGGTAGGTGATGACGTTGGCCACCTGCGCCGTGTGGTGTCGCCCGTACCGTTGGTACACGTACTGGATCACCTCCTCGCGACGGTCGCTCTCGATGTCGAGGTCGATGTCGGGCGGACCGTCGCGCTCGGGCGACAGGAACCGCTCGAACAGCAACCCGAGCGACACCGCATCGGCCTTGGTGATGCCCAGCGCGTAGCAGGCCGCGCTGTTGGCGGCGCTGCCCCGACCCTGGCAGAAGATGTCGGCGCGGTTGCAGAACTCGACGATGTCCCACACCACCAGGAAGTAGCCGGCGAACCCGAGCCCTTCGATGACGTCGAGCTCGTGGTCGATGGTGCGCCAGGCGCGAGCGCGCATCGAGAGGTCTTCGTGCGCTGCGGGTCGCTCGCCGTACCGACGACGCCCACCGGCCTCGACGAGGAGGCGCAGGTACTGCATCTCCGAGAGCGGGCGACCGTCGGCACCGGTGGGGCACGGGAACGGCGGCAGGTTCGGCGCCACCAGCGACAGGTCGAACGCCGCGGCCCGCCCCACCTCGGCGGCGAGCTCGACCACCCCGGGGTAGCGCAGGAACCGGCGCGCCTGCTCGCCCCCGCTGCGCAGATGAGCGCCGGCCGCGGCGGGCAACCACGGGTCGAGCTCGTCGAGGCTGCGTCGGGCGCGCACGGCGGCGACGGCAGTGGCGAGCCGTCGTTGCGACGGGGTCGCGTAGTGCACGTTGTTGGTGGCCACGCAACCCACGTCGTGGCGAGCGGCGAGCTCGGCCAGCGCGTCGTTGCGCACCGAGTCGAGCGGGTGGCCGTGGTCCCACAGCTCCACGAGGACGCGGTCGCGACCGAAGAGCTCCATCAACCGGCGCAGCTCGCGACCGGCCGCGGCCGGACCCTTGGCGACGAGCGCGGCCGGCACCGCACCCTTGCGGCAGCCGGTGAGCACCCACCCGTGGCCGCGCACCGCGTCGGCGAGATCGAGCAGACCGAACTGCGGCACCCCCTTCTCGCCGGCGAGGTGCCCGAGGCTGAGTGCTCGCGCGAGGCGCGCATATCCCGCGGGGCCATCGGCGAGCACCACGAGATGTTCACCGTGCGGGTCGGGTTCGTGGGTGTCGGGGACCAGCCCGGTGGCGACCTGTTGCTGGGTGTCGGCCTCGGTGCGGGCGCGGCGGCCGTGCACGCCGGGAGTGAGGGTGATCTCGGTGCCGAACACGGTGGGCAACCCCACCGAGCGGGCCGCCTCGGCGAAGCGCACCACGCCGTAGAAGCCGTTGTGATCGGTGAGCGCGAGTGCCTCGAGCCCGAGGCGATGCGCCTCTTCGGCCAGCTGTTCGGGGTGCGAGGCGCCATCGAGGAACGAGAAGTTGCTGTGGCAGTGCAGTTCCGCGTAGGGGACGTGCACCCGATCGGGCCGCATCAGCGGCTGGGTGGCATCGGGGTCCGGTCGCGGCTCGAACGGCTGGCGCTTGCGACTCCATGCCGGACCGTCGCCACCGGCGTTCCACGAGGGCGAACCCGGCGCGCGCCCATCCTTGCCACGAGGGCTGTTCGAGGGGCCGGAGAGCAGTCGTTCGACCTCCGTCCACGGCATGTCGGGGTTGTTGAAGCCCATAGGAGAGGTTCGCGACCATATCGAACACCTGTTCGTTCGGCAAGCCCGAAGAAACCTGCCAGCATCGCGACGGAACACCATGGCCCCGAACGATGGAGTACCCGTGAGCGCCCTGCTGGAGCTGTACGACGAAGCGTTGCCGCACGTGTACGGCTACCTCGCGCGGCGCTGCGACAGCCCGGCGACGGCGGAGGACCTCACCGCCGAGACGTTCCTCGCCGCCGTCACCACGGCGCAGGCGGGCGGCGAGGTGAACGTGGCCTGGCTGATCGGCACCGCTCGCCACAAGCTGGTCGACCACTGGCGCCGCACCGGCCGCCAGCGAGCTGCCCTGGCCGAGCTGTGGGACGACGCCGATCCGTCCGCCGACTGCAACGATCCGATCGAGGCCATGCACGTGCACGACACGCTCGCCCGCCTGGTCCCTCACCACCGGGCCGCACTCGTGCTGCGTTACGTCGACGGCCTCCCCGTCCCCGACGTCGCCGCGCTCCTCGAGCGGTCCGTGCACGCCACCGAGTCGCTGCTGATCCGAGCCAAGGCCGCCTATCGACACGCCGCCGCCGAACGGGAAGGAGGCCCGACATGACCGACGCCTTCGACGCACTCCGAGCCGACACCACACCCATCGACCCTTCACCGACCTTCGCCACCCGCTTGCGAGACCAACTCACCCGACTGGAGACCACCATGAGCATCGCCACACCCGAACCGCAACTCGACACGGCCAACACCGTCACCCCGTATCTCGTCGTCCACGACGCCGACGCGGCGATCGCGTTCTACGTCGCCGCGTTCGGCGCGGTCGAGCACCACCGACTGGTCGGCGACGACGGCCGCATCGGGCACGCGGAGGTGGTGATCGGTACCAGCCGCATCATGCTCGCCGACGAGTACCCCGAGTCGGGCATCGTCGGACCGCTCACCCGCGGCGGCACGAGCACGTCGTTCACGGTCACCGTCCCCGACGTGGATGCGACCTTCGCCCGGGCGATCGCACTCGGCGGCACGGAGGTCCGGCCCGTCGCGGATCAGTTCTACGGTCACCGCCAGGGCACGCTGCGCGACCCGTTCGGCCACCAGTGGAGCGTGAGCGCGCCGATCGCCGACTTCGACGAGGCGACCTATGCCGCCAACAGCCGGGAAGCCGGGTTCGAGATGCGGCCCGCGGCGGCGAGCGCCGCAGAGCAGGTCGACTCACATCAGGTCAAGCACTACGACCGCGGCGACCTCTACTACTTCGTCCTGCCCACCAAGGACCTCGCCCGAGCACGCGCCTTCTTCGGCGCCGTGCTGGGGTGGCAGTTCGAGGGCGAGGACAGCGGGCACGCCGCCAACATCTCCGCGCCGACGGGTGCGCTGGCCCACAGCGCCGACGACATCACGCTGTGGTTCGTCGTCGAGGACATCCACGCGGCCGTGGCCGCCGTGCGTGAACACGGCGGCCAGGC
Organism: uncultured Acidimicrobiaceae bacterium; assembly: GCA_963720695.1. GTDB lineage: Bacteria > Actinomycetota > Acidimicrobiia > Acidimicrobiales > Ilumatobacteraceae > UBA668. The sequence continues at coordinate 243,620 of CAVRGG010000001.1, read as the reverse complement.
GGAGGAGCCGGTGCAGTACGACAGCGGATGGGATGCCGCCTGCACCGACGATCAGGGCACTCGCTTCCACCTGAGCGTCCCGGCGGCGAAGTACTCGCTGCCGTGACGTCCAGGACGTGACGCCTCAGGACGTGACGCCTCAGGACGTGACGCCTCAGGACTCGGCGAGCAGCTGGTACAGCTTGCGGCGGGCATCGTTGATGATGCCCGTCGCCGCCTCGACGTGGGCGGCGTTGCCGGCCATGCCGACCTGCTTGGCCGCCATCACCAGCTGACCGACGGCATGGCGGAGGGCACCATGCCCCTCGGCTCCCTCGCCGCTCATCCACGGCATGCCGCCGCCTTCGGCGACGCGCTCGGCGAGCAGCTTCTTGCCCTCGTCGGTGACGGAGTAGACCCGCTTCTCGTCCTGCTGGGTGGCGGTGACCAGGCCGGCCTCCTCCATCATCTGCAGGGTCGGGTAGACCGAACCAGGGCTCGGCTTCCACCGGCCGCCCGTGCGCTCCTCGAGTCGCTGGATGAGCTCGTACCCGTGGGCCGGGCCGTCGGTGAGCGCCGACAGCAAGGCGTAGCGGATGTCGCCGCGGCGAGTGCGCCCGCCGCGGCCGCGCGGGCCGCCGGGACGGCCGAAGCCGAACTCGCCCCGGTCCCGATGGCGGGGCCGGTCGTGGTCGTGATGGTCGGGATGTTCGGGGTGTTCGTGGTGTTCGTGTCGGTGTCGCATGAGGTGTTCCTTTCGTGCAGACCTGTTGTGTGCGATCACGATATATCGCGATGCACCTTTCAACAACACCTCCGCTCCCTGTTTCCGGCGCGGGTCATCGGCGGAGGCGGGATTCCCGCCTCCGCCGATGACACGAAGCCGAGGATCGGGGCTGGGGCCGGGGGCGGTGGGGTGGGCCGGGCGTGGGCCGCGGGGCGGGCGGGCAGCGAGGGTCAGGGGGTCCAGCGGTAGCGGACGTCGGGGGCCCGCTCCTCGTTGGCGGCGCCGTCGGTGAGCTCCTCGGCGACGAAGCCGTGTCGCTCGTAGAAGCGACGGGCGGGTCCGTTCACCTGGAACGTCCACAGCTGCATGCCCTGCGGGCAGCGTTGGCGGGCGAGCTCGAGGAACCGGTCGCCCAGACCACGGCCCACCCACGCGGGGTCGAGGTAGAGGTGCTCGATCCAGTCGCCGTCGCGGTCATGGGAGAGCACCATCAGCCCGCAAACCACACCATCGTTGTCGGCGACCCACATGTCGGTCCGGCCGACGACCTCGTCGGCCATCCACGCCCGCACCTCACCCGGGGAATGCACGAGGGGCACGTCGGCGAGGCCGAACTCGCGCGACCGCAGGTACACCTGGGCGCATTCCTTGGCGTCGGTGTGCCGGGCCTCGCGCACCTTGGGCTCGCCCGGCTGCATCGCCCGCAACGCGCCTTCGAGGCCGGGTTCGGCGATGGCGATGGCCTGATGCCACTGGAACCACTGCACCTCCTGGCTCTCCCCGGCCGGCGGGGTGGGCGCCACCGACGGCGCTTCGACCAGGTATCTGAGGTCGAGATGGGTGTGCTTGCGGGGGCCGGCATGCACGTCGACGTGCACGAGCTGCGGGCCGCCCTCGGCGTCGAGCACCAGGGTCGCAGGCAGGCCGGTCTCCTCGACGACCTCTCGGAGTGACGCCGCCCACGGCAGTTCGTCCTCGTCGATGTGCCCGCCGGGCTGCAGCCACATGTTCATCCGCTTGTGCAGATGGAGCAGCACGCGGCGACGATCCTCGGTGACCACGATCGCCGAGCCGGTGACGTGGACTCGGTCGGCGGATTCCGAGAACGGCCGGTCGAGACCGTCCATGAGCTGGAGGAACCTGCCGATCGCCTGCCGTTCCCGAGCGTCGACCGGGCGGCGAGCGGCGACGGCATCGCGGATCAGTTGACGCAGCGGCGGGTTCGAATCGGGCATCGGGCCACCGTAGGCGCTCGTCGTCACGACCGTTGCACGAGATCGTCAAAATCACCACTTCAGGAAGCCCCGGAACGCGCCGATAGTGACTTTGAACGGTGACAGCACGGCAACCCGTCGAGCTGGGAAGTCACCACGAGGGCGGAAGAACTCATCATCATGGAACCCGACGCACAACTCGCACCACGTGTGCTGCTTGCCGTTGGCGACCCGCTGCTTCGGCGAGTCGCCTCATCGGCCCTCCGGTCGCGCGGCTACTCCGTGAGCGCGACCACCGAGGAAGATGCGGCGCTCACGCTCGCCCGATCGTTCTCACCCGACGTGGTGATGGTCGACCTGGAGCTGGCCAGCCCCGAAGGCGGCAACCTGTTCGACACCATGCGCGCCCTCACGGACGCCTACATCGTGGGCATTGCCCAACCCGATGCTGACACCAGCCGCATCCGCGCCCTGCGCGCCGGCGCCGACGACGTGGTTGCTTCCAATACCAACCCCGACGAACTGGCTGCCCGGTGCCAGGCGCTGTTGCGGCGCCCGCGTCAACTGCACGCCCGTTGGGACCCGATGCAGGCATCGGTGATCAACCTCGGTGGCCTCACCGTGGACGTGGGCCGCAAGGAGATCCGCGTGCACGACCTCGACGTGCCCGTCACCCGGATCGAGTTCGCCCTGTTCGAGCAACTGTGCCGCCGCCCGGCAGAGGTCTGCTCGCGCTCGGAGCTGCTCGAAGAGGTGTGGGGCCCGAACTGGGTCGGCGACACCCACGTGGTCGACGTGCACCTCAGCAACCTGCGCCGCAAGCTGCAACAGCGTGCACCGGAGCTGCGCTTCATCCACACCGTGCGCGGTGTCGGCTTCCGGCTCAGCAACGATCTGCTGCGGGCCGTGGAAGACCATGCACGCCTGCACGACGACGACGAACGCGAGCTCGTCTCCGCCTGAGCGTCCCGGTCAGCGATACTCGGCAGCGAGCCACCACCGGCCCTGCTCGACACCGACCAACAGCAGTCGCCCCGACTCGGTGAGCACCTGGAACCGCGCCATCCGCCGCGCGCGTGCCGTGTCCCACCATCGTTCGTCGATCGGCCATGGGCCTGCCCATGCCTGCACCGTCTCCTGTGAGGCGCCGAGTTGCACCGTCCGCGGTGGCGCGCTGACCACTCCCCTGCCACTGACGCTGACCGGTGCTCGCGTCGCGTCGAGCACGGCGATGGCCTTCACCGGCGAGTGCACCACCGATGGCGATGGCGCCGGAAGACTGCCCGGCCACGGAGCAGCGCCGAGCGTCAACCGTTCCGCCGGGTCGACGAGATCGGCCGTGACGGCCGGCACCCACGCGTAGGCGTCGTGCGGCTGGCGCCCGCCTCGGACCGCGGGGACCAGCACCTGTTGCTCGCCGGCCAACGCCACCAATCGCGCCACCGCCCGTGTGGCCCACTCGTCGGCCTGAGTGCGACCGCCCCACAGACCCAGCTGCACGCCGTCGTCGCCGCGCACCTCGACGGGATCGAGCCGCAACAGCGTGACACCGGCGGTGAGCGCGCCCTGCTGCGCCCACGCGTCGAGCTGCCATCGCACCCGTTCCACCATCGCCGCCGCGTTGAGGCCGCTGCTGCGATACCAGACACGCTCGCTCTGCTCGCCGTGTTCGGTCTCGGCCACCACCACCAACCGGGTGCACACCCGCCCGTCGGCACCCAGCGCGCCGACCAGTTCCTCGGCCAATTGACGGGCAACGAACACGAGCGCATCGGAGTGGTGCACCGGCTGCTCGAACACACGCTGCACCTGCATGCCCACGGGCGGGTCGTGCGTGCCCGGCAGTCGATCGTCGCCACCACTGGCCAGACGATGGGCGAACGCTCCGAGCGGACCGAAGCGGGCCTCGAGGTCGGCCTCGGGGAGCGCTGCCAGCACACCGAGGTGATGCAGTCCGAGCCGATGCAGCAGATGTGCGAACTCGGGCGGCACACCGGCCACCTCGACCAGCAACTGCACCGGGAGACTCGCCAGGAACTCTGCGGTGGCCGCCTCACCGGGTGGGATCACCATCGCTGCTCGACCGACTGCCGACCGTCGCGCCGCGATGCCCGCCGCGAATCGGCCATCGGCCACACCCATCCCGAACGAGCCCACCGCACCGAGCGACAACCCGACGGCATCTGCCGCGGCGGTGACGACCTCGCGGGCCATGGCCGACTCACCACCGAAGTAACGAGCCGGGCCACGGGCGACGAAGGTGAGGGTGCCCGGTTCGGTGATCTCCACCCGCGGCACCATCTGCCCGACCGCCTGCACGACCTGATCGAAGGCACGTGCGTCGCGGGCCGGGTCGGCCTGTTCGATCCGCACGTGCGGACAACGTGCCTGCGCTTCTCGGCGGCGAGTGCCGAGCGCGATGCCCTCTTCGCCGGCGGCGAGTGAATGCGCGATCACTCGATTGGCGTGCAACACGACGACGGGTTCGCGTGGCTGCGCGCCCGCGACGACGACCGGCCAGTGGGGACACCACAGCACTCCGAGTCGGGGCACCTTGGCGCGAGCCGAAGAAGCGACCATTTGCTAGCCCGTTCGACGCAGGGTGGATGCGGGCTCCGACACGGAGACATCGGACGCGGGGATGTCGGACACCATCGTGGTCACGGTCGCCACCTGCCCGTCGATGTCGGGCAACCACAGGTGGGCGCGGCGCGGGCGCGGCACTCGCCTGCCCGACAGCTCGACCTGGGCCGTGCGGCCGCGGGCGACGCCGTGCCCGTCGCCGAGTCCCACCCAGGTGGCGTTCGTGCACTCGAACCGAAGGTCGCCGCCGAACACCGGCGCGCCGACGGTGATCGCGACGGCACCACGGGACTGCAGACGAGCCATCAGCCGACGAGCCGCTCCGGGGCGCACCTGTTGTGTGCCGGGGCCGAGCACCACCACGTCGAACCCGTCGATGAGCGCCGCCAGGACGTCGGCCCACTGCTGCTCGGTGAACGGCGCGGCCGACCCTTCCGGTTCGGTCACCGCCACCAGCCGCTCGAGCACCACACCGATCTCCGCCGCCGCACCCAAGCCCACCGAGGGCAGCCCTGCGATGCCCACCCACGCCCCCTCCTGTGACGGCCCGGCAGCCAGTGCCAACGCCAGCGACACCGCCGCCGGACCGTGGCACGACAGCACGCTCCCGCGCTGCACGGCCGACTGCGGGACCAGATCGTCGAGGACCGGGAGCAGTGGCAACGTGCGTTCGGAGGAGGGCGCCGCCGCCGCGACACCCGACACCAGCCCTCGCGTGGTGAGGTCGGCAAGAGTGGTCGGTGCGGATGCCATCTCGTCATGTTATCGAACACATGTACGACCAGATTCATCCACCCGAATACGCAACTGATGGTTGCGTGTCGGGCGTTCCTCGTGTACGTTGATGTGCAACCAAACGTTGCAGGAGGAACCCATGAGCACCGACTCGATGCAGTTCGACACGATGGAATTCGGCACCCTCGAGCGCGAGATCTACGTCGACGCGTCGCCCGACGTGGTCTTCGAGGTCGTGAGCAGCCCCGACCACCTCCAGCAGTGGTGGCCCGACGAGGCGGACTTCGAGGCGAGGCCCGGGTCGATGGGCGAGATCGTCTTCGGCCGCCGCGGCGACGGTGGGACCGTGGTCCAGTTCACGGTCGTCGACGTTCGACCGCCGAGCACGTTCTCGTTCCGCTGGACGCACCCGGCGGGCGAGCCCGCGGCAACGGGCAACTCGCTGCTGGTCACCTTCGACCTGGTCCCATCGGGCGGCGGCACGTTGCTGAAGATGACCGAGCGCGGCTTTCGCGAGATGGGCTGGGAGGCCGCCGTCCTGGAACAGCAGTACGGCGAGCACGTGACCGGCTGGGACCACTACCTCCCGCGCCTGGCGACCCATGCCGCAACCGTCGAGGCGCGAGCATGAGCGCCGCAGTCCTGGAGCGGATCGACGACGAGCTGTGGTCCGCGATCGGCGATCCGACACGGCGCCGGATCCTCGATCTGCTCCTCGCCGACGGCGGCGGCACCGCCACCTCACTCGGCGAGCAGCTCCCGGTGACCCGCCAGGCGGTCGCCAAGCACCTCGGCGTGCTGCACCGGGTGGATCTCGTACGGGCGACCTCGCAGGGCCGCGAGAAGCGCTACCAGGTCGACGACGCCCAGCTGGCCCGTGCAGCGGCCCAGCTGGCCTCGGTCGGCTCGGCATGGGATGCCCGCCTTCAGCGGATCAAGAAGATGGCCGAGGCCATCCAACGCAGTCAACAGCACTGACCCGACCCGATGGGTCACTCGAGAAGGAGCAAGCACATGGTGGACATCCTGCACCGCGTCGGCGTCAAGACCCCGACACCGGACAAGGTCTACGACGCACTCACGACCATCGACGGCCTCGCCGGCTGGTGGACCGACGACACGAGCGGCAGCCCCGAGGTGGGCGGCGTGCTCGAGTTCCGGTTCGCCGCCGGCGGCTTCGACATGGAGGTCGTCGAGCAACAGGCCCCGCAGCACGTCTCGTGGAAGGTGATCGACGGCCCCGAGGAGTGGGTCGGCACGACCGTCGACTGGCAACTGCGCCAGGACGGCGATCTCACGATCGTGATGTTCGCCCATCAGGGCTGGAAGGAGCCCGTCGAGTTCATGCACCACTGCAGCACCAAGTGGGCGACCTTCCTGATGAGCCTGAAGTCGCTGATCGAGTCGGGCGAGGGTGCACCCGCACCGCGAGACGTGCACATCGCCTTCCCCGACTGACCCTCTGGGTCGTGACTCAGTCGGTGACGATCGAGGTGCTCAGCAACGTCGCGAACTCGTGCGCGGAGGGTGCCCAGCCGTGGGCGCCGAGGGACTGCGCGTGTGTCAGGCCCTCGACCGCGGGACCGCCGACGACGAGATAGGTCCCCGCCATCGACGAGCCCAGCGCGGCGAGCACCTCTGCCGCCGCGGGAAGGCTCTCCTCGGCCGTGACCGAGACACCGATGGCGATCAGGTCGGACGTGTCCAGCGCGGCGTGGACGAACGACTCCGCCGGCATGTCGGCGCCGATGTCGGACACCTCCCACCCCTCACCGCGGAGGAGGTCGGCCAGCATCGCCACGGGGAGCGAGTGCCGCTCCCCCGCTGGCGCGCCGACCATCACCGTGCCGCGCGTTCGTCCGCGACGAGCGAAGCGGGGACCGAGGCGTCCCAGCAGTCGGAACGTGATGCCCGTGGCACGGTGCTCGACGGAGATGTCAATGTCACCCGCCTGCCACCGATCGCCGATGCTGCGCATCGCCGGCGCGATCACGTCCAGGTAGATCTCGTCGAGCTCGGTGCCGGCCGCCAGCGCGGCCTCGATCACACCCCACGCGCCCCGCCCGTCACCGGCGACGAGGCGCGCCTCGAGCCGCGCCGCCCACGGCGCCCTGCGTCGTGAGCCACCGACGACCGGCGGTGGCTGGTCGCGGAACGCGTGCACATCGGCAGCCGTGACCCGCCACGTGCCACCGACCTTCTCGGCGGGCAGCACGCCCAGCCGCACGTAGCGGTAGGCGGTCATGTAGTGCACCCCCAGCAGCTCCGCGGCTTCCTGCAGGGTGAGGTCGGCGTCGCTCACTGCGCAACCGTATGACCCATCGTCCATGGCAGCACAACGCAGCCGGACGATTTCTCAGTGATTGGCCTTCCACTTGGCGAGTGCCGCCTGGCTGCGCTCCACCAACACCGCCGGCACGCGCCGGGTGTACTCACTCTCGGTCGATCCACCCTCGGCCGCCGGCGAGGCGGCCGCATCGGCGCTCGCCTCCGGCACGAGGTCCTCGAAACTGGGCGGAGCCATCCCCGGCTTCCAGTACTGGTACAGATCACGGACGACGTCGTCGAGACCGTCACCGGCATGTCCCTTGGCGAGATCGACGGTGATCATGTTCCCGAACACGTGGACGCGATCGACCTGACCGGTCCCGAGGAGTTGGCGGGCGAGCGCCGCCGCGGGGCGAGGGCCGACGGCCTGCGCGACCGACGTGAACGACTCGTGGCCCATGCCGGTGAGATTGCGGTTGGCTTCGTACCGGATGACTCCCGGAGTGAAGCTCGGCTTGGCGACGACGGCGATCTGCTGACCCATGTCGCCAGCGTAGTGGGGTCACGGGCTGCGACGAAGCCCGGCACTCACCCCGGTTGGAGGACCACGCCATGGCGCACGGCCCAGGCGGCGACCTCGGCGCGGCCCGAGAGGCCCAGCTTCATGAGGATGTTCGACACGTGCACCGCCGCCGTCTTCGGGGAGATGTACAACCGCTCGGCGAGTTGGCTGTTGGTGAGCCCCTCCGCGATCAGCGCGGCGACCTCGCGCTCTCGGGCGGTGAGCTCGCCGTCGGCACGGGCACCGCTGCCCTCCAGCCTCCGCACGAGCGCCTCGGCGCGGTCTCGGCGCCACCCCGGCCAGGACGCGAGCTCGGCCACCGCGGCCTGCGCGGCGGCGAGCGCCGCGGATCGCTGGCCGACGGCGAGCAACGCAGCAGCGTGAGCGGTGCGCAGCGAACCGATCATCGGCACGTACAACGACGGGTCGGGAGAGGCGAGCACGCCGGCCAGTGCATCGACGGCGCCGGCCATGTCGCCCTCGGCCATCCGCAGCAACCCCTCGACGTGACGGAGGACGAACTCGTGCGACGCGTGAGGTCGTACCCAGCCCTCGACGAACTCGCTGCGCACACGGCCGACCGGCACACCTACCTGCAGACTGGAGTGGACGACCTGCATCATGAACCACAACGACCGCGACGAGTCGGGCACCACGGGCAGCGTGAGCAGCTCGTCGAACATCTGCTCCGCCTCGACCCTCTGGCCCGCCAACGCGTGTCCGATCAGCCGCACGGGGATCTCGCTGACGTGATCCCTCACGTGCTGCCCGATGCACGCATGTGCGCTGTCGGCCGCCGCGAACGCGGCCTCGACGAGACCTTCCTCGATGCGCAGCTGCGCGATCTGCGCCTGGTAGTGGGCGTACTCGCTGGTGTCCGGGCTCCAGTACTGACTGGCCTCGGCCAGCGATCGGCGCATGACCCGCATGTCGCCGCGGGCCAGCGCGGCCTCTGCCTCCCACATCGCCAGCATTCCGGCACCGAGCTTGTCGAGCCCGCAGCGGGCCGACGCCTCGCGCAGCTCGTCCCGGGCCCACTCGCCACGCGGTCCGTGGGGCGTGACGACGCCGAGCAGGTTGTTCAAGGACCGGCACTCGAGCACGCCGTCACCGACGCGGCGGGCGAGCTCGCGCGCCTCGAGGAGCTCGCGCTCGGTCTCCTCACGGCCGCCGTGTTCGTAGGCGGACGCCCGCTCGACCGATGCTTGGGCCTCCAACCACTCGTCGCCGTTGCGGCGCGCGTCGGCCAGGGCACGGTCGGCCCACATCACGGCGAGCTCGCCGCGTGACGAGAGCATGTGCAACTGCGCCACCGCTCCCTCTCCGCGACCGCGGGCCATGCCCTGCGGGAGCGACTCGGTGAAGACCTCGAGGTCGTGGAGCGCGTGGTCGCGCTGCTCGGCGTCGAGCAATTCATGGTGCAGGCGGGCGACGAACCGCATCGACTCCACACGGTCGAGGTCGGTGACCGCGTTGGCCTGCCACTGCTGCGCGTACGCCAGCGCCTCCGTGCCGTACTCCAACCGCCACGCGGCGTCGGTGGCCACCGAGAGCAGCTCGGGGTCGTTGGGTGCCTCTGCAAGAGCCTCGCTGGCCAGCCGCAGCGCCTGGAACGACGCACCCCGGTCGAGGTAACGGCGAGCACCTTCACGGGCGATCGACGGGATCAGCTCGAACTGGCCGGCGCCGAGTGCATGCCGCGCCATCGCCGCGTGGTCGGGCTCGCTCATCGAGCGGAGCGCGGCGAACGAGCGCTCGTGCAGACGGCGGCGCTCGCGGCCGAGCAACTGCTGGTGGACCGCGTCGGCGACGAGCGCATGGGCGAACCAGAACGTGTCGTCGGCCGGTTCGACGACGATGCCCTGTGCGACCAGCGTGCGCAGCGCCGACAGCAGCCGTGCGTCGTCGAGCTCGCACACCGGCAGCAGCACGTCGAACGGTGCCGGATCTCCGAAGACGGCCAGCGCGTCGACCACCCGGCGCTCGTCGGCCGAGAGCCCGGCGAGCTGCTGGCGAACGGCCTCGTCGAGCGACCACGGGAGCTGCGCGGACTTCAGATCGTCGATGCATGCGTCGGGCCCGCAGCACCGCACGAGTTCCTCGACCACGAACGGGATGCCGCCGCTGCGGCGGTACACGGCTTCCACCGCGCCCGACGTGGCGGAGCCACCGCCGATCGCTCCGAGCATGGCCGCGACTTCGCCGCGGTCGAGGCGTTCGAGACGGATCTGCTCGACGTTGTGCTGACGCTCGAGGCGCAGCACGAGCTCACCGCCTGGCGCCTTGCGGGACAGGTCGTTGCCGCGATAGGTGCCGACGATGACCAGCTGCGGCCACGGCCGCATGCTCATCTGTTCCACGAAGTGGACACTGTCGGCGTCGGCCCAGTGGAGGTCCTCGACGACGAGCAGGGTGCGGCCCTTGGCCACCGCGGCTTCGACGACACGACCGGCGCTGACTCCCGCATCCGCATCATCCTCGTCGACCGCCAGCTGGCCGACGACGTCGAACGGGCGACCCATCGAACCGGGCTGGGCCTGCGCCGTCAGGACCGTGACGTCGGCGGGCAACCCGTCGATGAACTCACGGAGCAAGCGGGTCTTGCCGATCCCCGCTTCGCCGGACACCAGCGCGATCTCGGGACCGTCGCCGGAGGCGATCTCCGCGACCTCGACCAATCCCACCAACCGGCTGAGCGCAGGATGGCGACCGATCATCACCGGGGAGAGTCCGGTTCGGCCGCGCAGCATGGGGTTCACGTTACTGGCGGCCGCTCCACGGTCCGGCGGAGGCAGCCGACCGGACCGTGGGGGGCCTGCTCATGCGACACGAGCGACGTCCGGGGAGGGTTGGTCAGAAGGTGTCGGCAGAGCGTGGACCGTGGCGCCTCGGCAGAGCGAGAACGCACGGGCGACCATGGAGGGGCGCAGCAGACGATGACGACGCTCGGCGGTGTCGAGGAGTTCGTGCTGGCGGGAGGACTTGAGATCGGAGCGGAGCAGGTCAGGAAACATGGCGGGGGTCTTTCTCGGGGATGTCTCCAGTGTGCGCTTCGACCCGCGCTGCCACATCCGACGAACGACGTATTTCCGCCCCTAGGTACCCCGCGACGTCTAGGTATGACCGTGGTCACGCGCCGGCATCACGAGAAGGCGTCGATCATCGCCTTCACGTCGCCGAGCGGATACAGGATCGGACAGGTGCATCCATGGTCGATGTACTCCTGCACCTTCGCCTTGGCCTCGGCCGGTGTCCCGCTGGCGGTGAGCATCTGGACGATCTCGTCGGGGACCAGCGCACTGGCGGCCTCGACCTGTTCGTGCGTGGCCGGCCACGTGAGCACCTCGCCCACCCGGTCGAGGAGCGATTGCGGCACGCCGGAGGCCTTCATGATGTGCGGCTGCTGGCCCAGGTACTGGGTGACCATCATGCGGGCCATGTCGAGCGCCGTCGCCCGGTCCTCGTGCACCGAGCACACGACCAGTTGTGGCCGATCGATGTCGGCGAGCGTGCGCCCGGCCTTCGCGGCCCCACGCTCGAGCGCCTCGATGGCCCGCTGGTTGTAGTCCGGCGAGACGAGGTAGTTGAGCACGACCCCGTCGGCGATCTCGCCGGTGAGCTCCATCATCTGCATGCCGGTGGCCCCGATGTAGATCGGCACGTCCTTCGGGCGGCGCTCCTGGTACACGTAGTCGAGCTCGACACCGTCGAGGTGGACGTAGCTGCCGTCGAAGGTGACGGTCTCGTTGTGGAGCAGCGCCCGCACCACGGTCACGATCTCGCGCATCGCGGTGAGTGGCCGGGAGCGGTCGATGCCGACCTTCTGCGCCAGCGGGTCCCACCACGCACCGATGCCGAGGATGACCCGCCCCGGCGCGAGGTCGTCGAGCGTGCTGAACGTGGCGGCGAGCCGGGCCGGGTTTCGGCTCCAGCAGTCGACCACCCCGGAGCCCACCTTGATCCGCTCGGTGACGCTGGCGAACGCGGCCATCGGCACCGTCGCTTCGCGGACCAGCCGGCTCTCCGCCTGCCACACGGCGTGGAAGCCCTTCGCCTCGGCGTACTGCGCGATCTCCATTCCTTCCCGAATCGGGTGGGCATCCTGGAGGTAGAGCGCGACGGGCGTGTCCATGCGCTCACGTTAGTGCGTCGACGATTTGCTCACGCGGGCCGCACTCGTCGGCAAGACTGCACGGCGAGGCAGCACGACACAGGAGGAACGCAATGCCGGAAGAGTTCGAAGGAGACCTCGCAGGAGCCGTGTTCTGGGGTGCAGACCTCAGCGGCGCGATGTTCCGTGACGTCAACCTCACGGACCTCGTCGTCGGCCACGCCTTGATGGTGAACGTCGACATCGACGCCCAGATCGATCGCTTCGTCATCAACGGCGTCGATGTCACTGCTTACGTGAACGAGCGCGACCCGTGGTACCCGCTGCGGAACATGATCCGTCCTACCGATCCCGAAGGTGCGCGGGCGGCCTCTGCGGGGGTTGACGCCGCCTGGGCGTCGACGATCGCCATGGCCCGCACACTTCCCGATGCCGCACTCGACGAGTCGGTCGACGGTGAGTTCTCGTTCGTGCAGACGCTGCGCCACGTCGTCTTCGCCATCGACAAGTGGTTCACCGTTCCGGTGCTCGGCGAGGCGTTCCACCCGAGTGGTCTGCCCAACACCGGATCGGTCGACTTCCCGTTCCCGGGGCTGGACTACGCGAGTGCCCCGACCGTCGACGAGGCACTCGCCGTGTTCGAGGATCGCATGCAGAAGGTTCGCGACTACGTCGTCGGGGTGACCGCCGCCGACTTCACCACACCCGTCGAGATCCTCGAGAACGGCACCAACCCGATCCAGGAATGCCTCTTCACCGTCTTCGAGGAAGCCTTCTGGCACAACCGGTACGCCCGCCGCGACCTCGAGATCCTCGCCGCCCACTGACCCAGACGTGAGGGTTACGGCGCCACCTGGTGGCGCCGTAACCCTCAACTCGGGCGTGGGTCAGAGGCGGGCCCGGCGACGGGCCCACACGATGAGCGTCGCGCCGACCAGCGCGAGTCCGCCACCGATCGCGACCATGATTCCTGCGAAGTGTCCGGGCCCTTTCTTGGAGTACGGATCTCCGCAGGGAGTGTCGTCGAGCACCGCGTGGGCGAACGACTCGATGGTCGGGTACTCATGGTCGAAGCTCAACACTCCGTCATCGGGAACGTCGGCCATGGTGAACTCCATGCTGTACGGGCTGTCGAGTTCACTCGTCACGACCTTGAGTGACAATGGTTCCGCCGACGACACGGCCCCGTCGAGTGGGGTCATCGTCTCCATGCCCGGTGGGGTCGAACCGAGGACGAGTCGCTCGGGGAGCGCGACGTCACCGCGGATGCGCCAGAGCTCGTCGTAGGGCCCCGTCTCGGTCCTGCGCGACAACGTGATCTCGACGAGCCGCTCACCGGGACACACGGCGTTGACGATCTCCACTCCCCCGGGCCCCGACATCACCCCCACCCGGGAGATCGGGAACGGGTCACCGAACACGGCCATGAAGGCCGCCAGGAATGCGGAGGCAGCACAGCACAGGAGCACGACGCCCAACACCAGTCGCCGGTCCCAACGCTTCCAGGGCTTCGATCGCGCGGGAGGAACCGGGAGCGCTCGATGTTCGGTCCATCCGGATCCGTCCCACCACCGAAGTCCGCCGCTCCCATCGGCGTACCACGCCGGTGGCGCCCCTGATACCTGCGGTCCCTCCGGCACAGGTGCATCGTGCCCGACGTGCGGCGGGCCGTCCAGCCACCTCCTTCGGGCGGGTGGGCACCGAATCGTCGACTGTTGAGGGTTAGGGCGCCACCTGGTGGCGCCGTAACCCTCAACTCGGGCGTGGGTCAGAGGCGGGCGAAGAGGCGCTGGGCTTGCTCGGCGGCTTTGGCGCGGACTTCGGCGAGGTCGACCCGTGTGGGCATGCCGTCGCGCAGCACCACCTCACCCGAGTCGAGGGTGACGTCGAGCGCCCGCATGCCCGGCGTGAACGCGACGTGCCACGCGCTGTCGGCATGCGGGTAGTTCCACGTGACCAGGTCGTGGCGCGCCTCGGGGAACAGCGTGTACCCGTTGTCGAGCCACTGCCACACGACGTCCGGGGAGGCGCTCACATCGTCCTCGCGGAGTCGCGCATAGGCCAGGCGCGCCTCCTCCAACATGTCGGCGCCGATGCCGTCGGTGCCCAGCACGATCGGGTTCGAGCGAGCAGCCGGCCTCGCATACCCCACCGAGTTGTTCATGTTGCTGCGCGGGTTGTGGGCGATCGTGCCGGGGAGTTCGCGATCGAGGAAGACGCAGTGGACGAGATGCCAGTCGGGACGGGCGAGTCCCTCGAGCCGCTCCCCCGCATTTGCGTCGTCAGGGCCCTCCGCCACGTGGATGTGGACACCCACACCGACATCGGCGGCGAGGTCGGCAGCGGCCCGCAGGGTGTGGTCGCTGCAGGTGAACGCCGCGTGCACACCCACCATCCCGCGACCCCCGCCACGAAGGAACCGCTCGTTCTCCTCCAGCCCCCGCCGCGCCCCGTCGGGACCGTGACGATCCGTCACGCCGTACGCAAGGTTGGTGCGCACGCCCACCTCGGCGCACGCGTCGGCGATCAGACTCAGGCTGCCCTCGATGGCCGACGGCGACTCGTGGTGGTCGACGATCGCGGTGGTCCCGCACTGCAGCGCCTCGACCGCGCCGAGCATCGCGCTCCAGCGGATCATCTCGTCGTCGAGGGCGACGTCGAGTCGCCACCAGATCTGCTCGAGGATCTCGATGAACGTCGACGGCTGCTGCGGTGGCGCGGGCATGCCGCGCGCCAGCGCCGAGTACAGGTGGTGGTGACTGCAGACCATGCCCGGCGTGACGGCGCTCATCGCCACGAAACCTAGCGCCGGGGCGACGACGGGTGTCAGAGGCCGAGCATGCCCGCGCCGCGCCACACGAGCGGGCGGTCGAACGGGAGCCCGAAGTGGAACGCGATGTTCGGATACCCCGACGACCACTGGTTGCGGACCATCCACAGCAGCGAGCCGTTGTCGGGCCGGACGACGCCGAACGTGTCCGAGCCGTTGCCGTCCCAGTCGCCGACGACCGGAGTGTCGCCGGCCGCGCCGTAGAGCAGGACCAGACCGGGATTGCCCGTGCTGTTCGGGTTCCGGATCGCCCACAGCATGTTGTAGCCGTAGGCGCGGGTGACGCCGGGCGAGTCGATGCCGTCGCCGTTCCAGTCGCCCGTCACCGGTCGATCGCCGGCCGCACCGTAGGTGTACGCGATCAACGGGCCGGACCCGTCGGCCTTGTTCGACAGGTACCAGGTGAGCGACGGGCCGACGGTGCGAACGATGCCGGGCGTGTCGGTGCCGTTGCCATCCCAGTCACCACAGATCGGCGTGTCGGTCGCCAGCCCGAAGAGCAGGCTGACCTCCACCGGGCCGTTGCTGTTGCTGCTGCGGCCCTGCCACCACAGCAACCCGTTGGTCGAGCGGACGATCATCAGGCTGGAGCTGCCGTCGCCGTCGAAGTCGCACATGATGCTGCGGTCCGTCGCGAGGCCGAACAGCGCCACGCCCATCGGCGCCCCGTCGGTGAGGGTCGGCTTGAACTCCCACAACCCGCCACGCGAGACCGCCGGGCGACCGGTGGTGTTCGGGGTGGGTCGGGCCTGCGAGCCCTCGACGGCACCGACGTCGCACGTGCCGTTCGCCGGGCGCGACTGGCCGCGCTGGTCGACGTTGGCGATCGGGGCGCCGGCGCAGGTGCCGTTGTCACCGTGGTCGACGGCACGGCTGCCGGTGCTCGGCACCATCGTCAGCGTCGGCCCGCCGTTGGACTGCAGCGGGGTCAGCAGCGGCGATCCGTACTGGTCGGAGCCCTGGGTGAGCCCGCAGCGGTAGTCGGTGTGGACGTTGTTGCCGAGCGATGTGCTCACGGCGCCCGACAGCGGGAAGCAGTCGCTGCGGCGGCCACCGACGATGTTGTCGGCGAGGATCGTGTTGCGGACCTGCGTGGTGCCACCGTTGTTCAGCAGGCCACCGCCGTCGCGGCTCGTCCAGTTCGCGGACACCGTGGCGTTCGTGAGCCGCACCATCGCCTGGCTGGTGGTGCCCGAACCGATGCGCAGGTTGTAGATGCCGGCGCCGTAGTTGGCGGCGACGTTCTCGGCGACCGTCGAGTCGGCGACCACGAGGAGGCCGTTCTCGTTGAACAGCCCGCCACCGGCACCGCACGTCTGGCCGGCCGGGATCAGGTTGTAGGCGCAGCCGTACTCGGTGGCGTTGTTGCGCACGACCGCCGACCGCAGGACGGTGAAGTTGGCCGGATAAGGGTCGGTCGGGGCGAAGTCGTTGTTGTAGATGCCGGCGCCGAACGGGGCGGTGTTGCTGGCGACGGTGGTGTTGACGAGCGTCACCGTGCCCTCGTTGTTGAGGATGCCGCCGCCCTGGAACGCAGTGTTGCCGGTGATGGTGACGCCGGTGAGCGTGGCCGTGCCGGCGGTGGTGTTGACGAAGCCGCCGCCGCTGCTGAGCTGGTTGGTGGGCAGCGAGTTGTTGACGATCGACCCGCCGTTCATGGTGAACGTGCTGGTCTGGCCGCCGCCCGGGTTCGGCGGGTTGCCGGCGTAGATCCCGCCGCCCGCGGGAGGAGCGCCGGCGGGGCCGGTCGCGGCGACGTTGCCGACGACGTTGGTGTCGGTGAGCGTCATCTCCCCGTTGTTGCGGATGCCGCCGGCGAAGGCGCCCTTGGCGGTGTTCGAGGAGATCGTGCTGGCGGAGATGTTCATCACGCTCGGGTACGAGTTGACGATGCCACCGCCGCTGTAGTTGGAGACGTTGCCGGTGACCGTCGTGCGGGTGAGGTTCACGGTCGACGCCGGGTAACCCTGCGCGCCGTAGACGAAGATGCCACCGCCGTAGGAACCTGCGGTGTTGCCGGTGATGACGACGTCGGTGAGCGACAGGTTCACGCCCACTCCGACCATCACGCCGCCGCCGGTGGCCGCATAGCCCCCGGTGATGGTGAGGTTGTTGATCGCCGCACTGAAGGCCCCACCCTGCCACTGCTCGACGTCGAACGTGCTCGCGGCGTAGAGGCCGTTGACGATCGTGGTGCCCGCGCCCGCGCCATTGATGGTGAGGTTGGACCCGATCATCAGCGAGTGGGCCGGAATGTTGTTCGGCTTGACCCGGCCGTCGTCAATGGTCAACGTGTACGTGCCCGCCGGCAGGCTGATCACGTCGGCGCCGCCGGACGCGTTCGCCTCCTGGATCGCGGCGCGCAACGAGCAGGTATTGGCCGCCGTGTGGCACGTGCCGTTGCCGACGTTGTCGTCGTTGCCGTCGACGGTGGTGTTGACCGTGAAGGTCTGCGCCGACACGACGCTCGGCTGCACCACCAGTCCGATCGAGAACAGGCTGACGCCTGCCGCGACGGCTGCGATCCGGGCCCGAGCGCGAACGCGCTCAGTGGTTGAGTGACTTCCCCGCGAGGTCATGACTCCAGCCTAAAGTGTGAATTCGACGGTTCCCACCGCCCTGCAGCATTGCTCAGTCGTCGGTCGCGGGGCCTCGCCGCATCGGCAGCACCCTGCGCCACTGTCCGTCGAGATCGTGCAGTGCCGCGGCCACTGCGGGTGCCGTGGGGACCAATCCGATCTCCCCCACCCCCTTGATGCCGTACGGCGAGCGCGGCTGGGGCACCTCGACGAGATGGACCTCGATGGCCGGGACGTCCTTGGCCCGCAGGATCCCGAGCGCGCGCAGGGTGGTGGCGGTGGGGAGCCCGGTCTCGGGATCGCTCGGGAACTCCTCGCTCAACGCGTACCCGAGACCCATGTGCACGCTGCCCTCGATCTGGCCCTCGCAGAGCAAGGGGTTGACGGCTCGGCCGACGTCGTGGACGGCGACGACCTTCTCGATCGCACCCGTCGCGCGGTCGATCACCGCCATCTGCGCCGCGTACCCGAACGCCGAGTGGATGATGGGGTTCGGGTGATCGGGATCCCCGAGGTGATGGGTCCAGTCGACGACGTGCTCGCCGTGGTAGTCGGTGTCGACGGCGCACCCACCGGCGATCGCCGCCTCGCACGCGGCCTTCACCGAACCGGCCGCCATCAGCGTGCCCCTTGAGCCGGTGGTCTGACCGAACCCGAGCTCGCGCGTGGTGTCGACGATCACCTCGATGCGGTCGGGATCGAGGCCGAGTTCCTCGGCGGCGACCTGGAGCGCGACGGTGTGGACGCCCTGGCCCATCTCGGTCCAGCCGTGGCGCACCTCCACCTTGCCGTCACCGCGGAACCGGACGACGGCGGCACTCACCTCGCGGAAGCCGTTGCCGAGGCCGGAGTTCTTCAGCCCGAGGCCGAGGCCGACGGCCTTGCCGGCCTCACGCGCCTGGTCGTAGAGGGGCTTCATCAGGTCGAGGCAGGCGTCCGCTCCGGCGCACCCGTCGTCCATGATCTGCCCCGGTCCCCACACCTCGCCGGGATGGATGACGTTGCGCTTGCGGATCTCCCAGCCGCTGATCCCGACCATCGCGGCCAGGCGGTCGAGCACGCCCTCCATGCCGAACTGTGCCTGATTGGCGCCGAAGCCACGGAACGCGCCGCACACCGGGTTGTTGGTGCGCACCGCGACCGCGTGCACGTCGACGTTGGGCACGCGGTACGGACCCGAGGCGTGGCCCGCGGCACGCTCGAGCACCTTCATGCCCACGCTCGCGTATGCGCCACTGTCGCCGATGGCGCGGACCTTCACCGCGGTGAGGTTGCCGTCTGTGTCGCAGCCGGCCCAGTACTCGAGGCGGATCGGGTGACGCTTGGCGTGCATGAGGAAGCTCTCCTCGCGAGACAAGGTGCACTTCACCGGCCGGTCGAGCAGCCACGCGGCGAGCGACGCGTGCGCCTGGTTGCTCATGTCCTCCTTGCCACCGAACGCTCCGCCGTTGCTGACGAGCTCGACGGTGACCTGGTCGCGCTCGACCGCCAACATGCGCACGATGTCGTCGCGGTCGTCCCACACCCCCTGCCCTCCCGAATAGACGTGCATGCGGCGCTGCCCGTCGACGATCGAGGGAACCGCCAGCGTGCTCTCGGGCTCGAGGAACGCGTGCTCGATGCGCTGGGTCTGGAACACCTCGTGCACGGTGTGGGCACTCGCCGCGAGGCCCGCGTCGACGTCGCCACGTGCGTATTCGCTGACGCTGAGCACGTTGCCGTCGCTCCCCCACACCGCCACGGGTGCCCCCTCGGCGAGCGCGGCGACGGGATCGGTGACGGGCTGGTGCACGTCGTACTCCACCGCCACGAGCGGCACTGCGTCGCGCGCGTGCTGACGGCTGTCGGCCACCACGATGGCGAGCACGTCGCCGCCGTAACTGGTGCGACCGCCGACGGGGATCATCACCGGCCAGTCCTTGTGGATGATGCCGACCATCAACTCGCCCGGGATGTCGGCGGCAGTGAAGACCGCGACGACGCCCGGCGCCGCGGCCGCGGCCGCGGTGTCGATGGCGACGATGTCGGCGCGGGTGTGCGCGGTCAGGTGCAGCGCGGCGTGCAACATGCCGGGAACGCGGATGTCGTCGACGTAGTCGCGATCGCCGAGCGCCAACTCGGCCGCCTCGTACTTCGTGCCGCTGCCACCGATCTGCCCGGACAGCGCCGGGACGAACTCCTTGCCCTTGGCGACGGACTCGATCGCGTCGAGGACCTTGACGTAGCCCGTGCAACGACACAGGTTGGCGCCGAGGTGCCGTGCCATGTCGGCGCGCTCGAGGTCCGCGCCCTTCTTGTCGATCTGCGCCTTCGCCCGCATGACGATGCCGGGGATGCAGAATCCGCACTGCAGACCGCCGCACGCTGCGAACGCATCGGCGAACGCGGTGCGCTCGCCCGCCTCCACTCCTTCGAGCGTGAGCACCGACTTGCCGGCCGCCTTCGCGAGAGATGTCTGGCAGCTGACGACGGCCTTGCCATCGATGTGCACGGTGCAGCACCCGCACTGGCCCGAGGGAGAGCAGCCGTCCTTGGGTGAGGTGACGTCGAGCTCCTCGCGGAGCGCGGCGAGCAGGTGCGGATGGTCGGCACGCACGGAGACCGGCGTGCCGTTGAGGACGAACTCGACGGTCACGCTTTACATTTTGTCAACATCGAGCGCCGATTGCGAACGTCGCGCCGTGAACCGCATGTGAACAGGCCGCACAGGCCCATCAGTCAGGCAGGACCACGCCTCGCTGTTCGGTGATGCGGCCGTAGACCTCGGGACGGCGATAGCGGTCGAAGTCGAACAGCGTGCCCTTGTACCGAGCGCACCAGTCGAGGTCGCAGCGAGCGACGATGACCTCGTCGGCGGTGGTGAGCGCCTGGGCCACGATCTGGCCGCTGGGCGCGACGATCATCGACTGGGCCAGCGAGTCGACACCCTCCTCGACGCCGCCCTTGGCCACCCCGACGACCCACGTCCCGTTCTGGTACGCGCCGCTCTGCATGACGAGTGCGTTGTGGAAGCCCTGCAGGATGTCCTGACTCGGGTCGGGCACGTAGTGGATCGGGGTGTTGTATCCGCAGAGCACCATCTCGACACCCTGGAGGCCCATCACCCGGTAGGTCTCGGGCCAGCGCCGGTCGTTGCAGATCGCCATGCCGACGAGTCCACCGAAGGCCCGCCACACCCCGAAACCGTCCGGGCTCGGCTCGAAGTAGTAGCGCTCGGCGTGCTGGAACGGTCGCCCTGCCTCGAAGTGCTCGTGGCCGGGGATGTGGGTCTTCTTGTACGTCGCGACGATGCGGCCGTCGCGCTCGACCAGTGTCTGCACGTTCCAGCGGTGCCCCTCCGCGTCGAGCAGCGCGTAGCCGAGGCAGAAACCGACACCGAGGCGCTTCGCCTCGTCGAACAGCGGTTGGGTCGCGTCGTTGGGCATCTGCCGCTCGTACCAGTGGTCGGCCTCGGCGATGTCCTCGACGAACCATCTCGGGAAGAACGTGGTGAGCGCCAACTCCGGGAAGACCACCAACTCGGCGCCGCGGGCGTGCGCCTCGTGCAGCATCGCGACGAGGCGTTGCACCACGTCGGCGCGGGTGTGGTGCTTCTGCACGGGCCCCATCTGGGCTGCGGCGACGGTGAGGAGTCGGGCCATTGACAAAACGTTAACCGGCTGCCCGGCCATCGAGAGATGCACATGTCGTTCGGGTCGATGCCCGACGAACGCCGCGTCTACGGTTCGCGGTCATGGCAGACATCACGCTGGAAGAGTTCGAGACCGGGGCACGAGCATTCCTCGAGGCCAACGCGGCCCGCAAGGAAGCCGAGAAGAAGTTCGTCTGGGGCGAGGGCGCCGACAAGGTCGCGATGTTCGAGGAGAAGGACCGCGAGACCGAGCGCGCCGACGTGCGCAAGGCGTGCGACTGGCGGCAGAAGAAGTTCGACGCCGGGTACGGCTGGATCACCGGCCCCACGCAGTACGGCGGCGCCGGGCTCACCTCCGCCCACGAGCGTGCGTACCAGCGGCTCGAAGCCCAGTACGAAGTGCCGAACCAGGGAGCGTTCACCATCGGCCTGGGCATGGTCGCCCCGACGATCCTCGCCCACGGCAGCGATGTCGCCAAGGACCTCTACCTCACCAAGATGTACCGGGCCGACATCGTCGGTTGCCAGCTGTTCAGCGAGCCCGGCGCCGGCAGCGACCTCGCCAGCCTGCAGACCAAGGCCGAACGCGACGGCGAGGAGTGGATCATCACCGGCCAGAAGGTGTGGACCACGGGCGCGCAGTACAGCGACCTCGGCGAGATCATCGCCCGCACCGACCCCGATCTCCCCAAGCACAAGGGGCTCACCGGCTTCATCGTCGACATGCACGCGCCAGGCGTCGAGGTGCGTCCCTTGCGCCAGATGACCGGCGGGGCCAGTTTCAACGAGGTGTTCTTCAACGAGGTCCGAGTTCGCGACGACCATCGCCTCGGCGACGTCAACAACGGTTGGAACGTGGCACTCACCACGCTGATGAACGAGCGGGCCGCGATCGGCGCGGGCGGCGGAGGTGGCGGTGGCGTCAACCTCTACCAGCGCGTGATCGAGATGGTGCGCCACCTCGGACTGGACTCGGACCCGCTGGTGCGCAACGAACTGGCGGGGCTGCTCATCCACCAGAAGGTCGCCGGCTACAACAACCAGCGGGCGATGGACAAGATCAAGGCGGGCCAGCTGCCCGGCCCGGAGATGAGCATCGCCAAGCTCGCCGGCACCCTCAACTCGCTGCGCCTGTGCGACTTCGTCTCGAAGGTGCTCGGCCCGAAGCTGATCGCCGACTCGGGCGAGTGGGGCACCTACGCCTGGAGCCAACTGATCCTCGGCACGCCCGGCGGACGCATCGCCGGCGGGTCCGACGAGGTGATGCGCAACATCGTCGGCGAGCGCGTGCTCGGCCTCCCCAAGGACGCCGGCATCGACAGCACCTCGCCGTTCAAGGACCTGAAGGTCGGCACCCAGAAGGGTTGACCGATCCGGTTGTTCACCTGCGCGACACTTTGCCGCCATGGGGGCATTTCGAACCGACTGGGACACCGAGCCGAATCCGATCTACGACGTGTGGACCGTCACCAACGGCGGGGAGATCCTCCCCGGCGTGCTGTGCGCGTTCATCGCCACGATGTACAACGAGATGGACGCCAGCGGGCTGCGCGACCTGATGGGCGCGTACCCCACCGGCAAGCGGGTCAAGGTCTACAAGCCGCCCGTCGGCAACTTCTTCGGGATCACCGCCGGCAGGCTCGCGCTCAACGTCGGGTTCTCGGTGGCGGCCATGAGCTGTCTCGACGGTGACATCGCGGGGGCGATGGCCGCGCAGTTCTTCCAGGGCACCGACGACGCGGCCCGACTGCTCGTCGACGCGCCCGCGGCCGAGCGGGCGGCGGCACTCGCGATCGCCACCGAGCAGCGCGAGGCCGCAGAGGCCGAAACGCTCGCCGCACAGCAGGACCTGTACGAGGAGCGTCTCTCGTCGCAGGCGTTGCTCGACCGCGAGCTCTCACCCAAGGCCGCATGGAAACGCCTGCAGGAACTGATGGCGTCGTGCGGAGCGTTGCTCAACCGGCACCTGCTGGTGTCGACCGCAGCCGGCGAGATGCAGGTCCGCCTGGCGGGCGTCATCGCATCCGGTGGCGGCGACCCGAACACGATCGTCGGCCTGTGCAGCGGCCTGGGCAACGTGGAGAGCGCCAAACCGGCGGTCGCGCTCTACGAACTGGCCCAGGTCGCCCGCAAGACCCCGTCCGTCCGCAAGGTCATCGAGACTGCCGACACGGCCGCCGTCCTCGACGCGATGGCCGCCCACGAACGAGCGTGGGAGCACTTCACGGACGAGTTCGACGAGTTCATCCATCGCTACGGGTTCCGGGTGCAGGGTGAGGCGGACCCCACCGTGCCCGACTGGTCCGAGGACCCGACGTTCGTGATCTCTCAGGTGCGTTCGATGCTCGCGCTGAAGCCCGCCGATGCTCCTGCGGCCCAGATCAAGAAGTCGACCGCAGCACGCGGCAGGCTGGAGAAGGCCGTGCGCGCCACGCTCGCGCCCGACCACCGCGACGCGTACGACGCGGCGTTGCGGGAAGCGCAACGATTCACGGCGATGCGCGAGCTGACCAAGGCGGTCTGGGTGCTCAGCATGCGCAGGATGCGTCCGGTGTTGCTCGCACTGGGCGACGGCCTCGCCGCCGAGGGTCGGCTGAAGTCGCCGGGCGATCTCGTCCACGTGACGTACCGAGAGGCCGAAGCGCTCGCCAAGGGCAAGCCCGTCGCCGACCTCGCTGCGTCCGTGACCCGTCGCAAGCGGCAGCGGGCCGCCGCCGAGCAGTACCACCTGCCGAACGCATGGGTGGGCTCGGTGACGCCCACCAAGCGCGCGGCCGCAGTCGATGCCAAGGCCTTGGCCGGGATGGGGGTCAGCGCCGGTCGCGCCACCGGGCGAGCGCGGATCATCCTCAACACGGAGGCCGCGTTCGCCCGCGAGATCGAACCAGGCGATGTCCTGGTCGCGCCGTTCACCGACACCCCGTGGACGCCGCTGTTCATCCCGGCCGCAGCGGTCGTGGTCGAGACCGGCGGGATGCTGTCGCACGCAGCCACCGTCGCCCGCGAGTTCGGCATCCCCTGTGTCGTCCTCGTCGACGACGCCACGCGGATCATCCACGAGGGCGACCTCGTCACCGTCGACGGCAGCGCCGGCACCGTGACCATCGATCAGCGAGCCGCCCGGTCCCGAGCCCGGTCCTGAGACCACTCCACATCGGCTTCTGGGGAGGTTCGTTCCCGGTTTCCGGGAACAGGCCTACCCAGTTGGCCCGCGCGTCCCTCGGTTTCTGGGCGTGATCCTTCCCAGCACGGGTTCTGGGGAGGTTTGTTCCCGGTTTCCGGGAACAAACCTGCCCAGTTGGGCCGCGCGTCAGGTGGGCTGCACGGCGGTGTGCAGGCCGTGCTCGTTGGCCCAGCGGCCGACGTCGCGGCCCTCGAGCGCCGCGGCGAGCAGATCCGGGAACGCATCGGGCGTGCAGGCCAGCGACGGCACGCCGAGCTCCGCGAGCGCGGCCGCCTGTGCGTGGTCGTAGGCGGGGGCGCCCTCATCGCTCAGCGCGAGCAGCACGACCACCGTGACGCCCGACTGGTGCAACGCCGCCACCCGGTCGCGCAGGACCCCCGAGTTGCCGCCTTCGAACAGGTCGCTGACGAGCACGAGCACGGTGTCGGCGGGGCGGGTGATGTGCTGCCGGCAGTACTCGATCGCCTGGGCGATGTCGGTGCCACCACCCAACTGCACGCCGAAGAGCACGTCGACCGGATCGTGCAGCAGGTGGGTGAGATCGGCGATCGCGGTGTCGAACGCGATCACCGTGGTGCTCAACGCGGGCATCGATGCCAGGACCGCGCCGAACACGGCCGCGTAGACGACACTGTCGGCCATGCTCCCGGACTGGTCGATGGCGACGATGACATCGCGCGACAGGCTGCGCTGGCGGCGGCCGTAGCCGACGAGGTGCTCGGGCACGACCGTGCGTTGGTCGGGAAGGTAGTGGCGCAGGTTGGCCAGGATCGTCCGGCCCCAGTCGATGTCGGTGTGGCGCGGCCGGCGGCTGCGCTGCGATCGAGCCAGTGCCCCGTGCACCGCCTGCTTGGTGCGTGAGGCGAGGCGCTGCTCGATCTGTTCCACCACCTGGGCGACCACTTGTCGGGCGGTGGAGCGGGTCGCGTCGGGGAGCAGCTTGTTGAGCTCGACGAGCAACGTCACGAGGTGGAGATCCGCCTCGACGGCACGGAGCATCTCGGGCTCGAGCAGGAGCTGGCGCAGGTTGAGCCGATCGATCGCGTCGCGCTGGAGCACCTGCACGACCGACGACGGGAAGTAGCGGCGGATGTCGCCCAACCAGCGCGCGACCGACGGCGCCGACGCCCCGAGCCCGCCGGAACGAGACCGCCCGCCGGCCTTCCCCGGACGCGAGTCGTACACCGCGGCGAGCGCGGCGTCGATGCGGGCATCGTCGCCGGCGAGTTGCAGCGACGTGACGCCCTGACCGGTGCCGTCACCCTCGTCGGTGCCGCCGAGCACCATCCGCCAACGACGCTGGCGTTCGTGGTCGCTCACGCGACCCGTGAGCGCGCCACCGACGACTGACGGTGTCATTGCGGCACCCCCAGCATCTGCCGCACCGTCACCAGTACCGCCGCCGCTCGCGCGGCGTCGACGTCGGTGCCGTACCCCAAGGGCGCTGCTGTCTCCTCGTCGGCCAGCAGCAGCCCCAGCTGCCGTCGCTCGGCGGGCTCGAAGGCGCCGAAGGTCCGACGAAGCAACGGCACGGTGTCCGCGAACGCATCCGGAGCAAGACCTGACACCCATCCGTCGATGACGTCGAGCAGCTCTCGGTCGTGCACCAGCACCGTGCCACTACCGGCGAGGAAGCCCTCGACGAACGCCGCCCCGTCGGCCGGCGAGGTGCCCACCGACAACGACCGCGACAGGCGCGCACCGACGCGAGCCCGATTCCATGCACCCCCGTCGTGGAGGAGCCGTGTCGCCCTTCCCTGGACCAGGCCGTGCACATCGGGCCGCTCGGCGACGAGGGCGAGCACCGCGGGCCATTCACCGCGACGTGCGGGGTGGTCGACGAGCGCGAGCGCGGCGGCGACACCGGCCAACCGTTCGACCATCGCCACGGCAGCGTCGGGTGCCAGCGACCGGCACGCCATGACCGTGCCGGCGAGCACCCGCACCACCAATCCGTCGAACACCTGCCGCAGTGCTGACGCATCGGTGCCGCGCACGTCGCCGTATCGCAGCGCCCGTGCCAGCGGCCCCAGCGTGTCGATGACCTGCACCACATCGGGGTCGTGCGCCGCCTGTGCCTCGACGAGGGCGACCACTGGTTGGACCACGTCGGGCAGGTCCGCCAGCAGCGCCTGATCGAGCACGTGCACCAGATCGGCGAGGGCAGTGGCGCTCTGTGCCCCCTCCAGCAGGCGATGGGCAGCCGCGGCACGGACCGTGGTGCCGTGCGCCGACAGCTCGATGAGACGGATCGTGAGCTCGGGCTCCCACCGCAATGCCCAGGTCTCGCGGAACGTGCCGCTGGTACCACGGCCCTCCTCGACGGTGCCCCACGGCACGCCGAGGGATCGCAGCCGATGGAGCAGCACCGAGCGCGCCCGCGGGTTCGCGAGGCGGACGTCGAGCTCGATGGTCTGCGCGTCGGCGGTCGGCTTGAGCCGGACCTTGCGCTGCTGGACGGCGAGGTCGCGGGCCAGCGGCACCTGTGGTGCGTCGTCGGGCACCTCACCGATCGCGTCACCCACGACGAGGTCGCGTTGGATCAGCGCCAGCCCGGTGGAACCCGCCATCACCGCGTCGGCCGCATCGAGCACCTCGGCCAGACCCGGCTTGGGTCGACCCCGCAGCGCCGCCAGCGCGCCCGCGGCCCTGGTGGCTGCGATGAGGTGGTCGGGCGACGCCGACATGCCGCGATCGCGCAACAGCCGGGCCGCCCCGACGAACCAACGGGTGATGCCGGTGGGCCCGGGATGCTCGAACACGTGCGCATACCACCCGGGGCTGCGCACACCGGCGCCATAGCCCGACACGGAGGCGAGTCGCCGATGTGTCCACGGCACCCAGCTCACGCCGACCTTGACCTTCGCCAGGCCTCGCAGGGTCGTTGCGTCGACCTTCGCCGGTGGCAGCGGCTGCTGCAGCGCCGGCACGTGCCACGCCCCACACACCACCGCGATGCGGGGATGCCCGTCGGCGATCGCCCTGCGCAGCACCTGACGCATGTGGGCTTCGCGTTGGGCTTCACGCGCCGAAGCCGGCTCGTTGCCGCCTCGCACTGCGTGCATCGCCTCGGCCACCGCATCGAACGCGGGCGCACCGTCGCCGCGGTGCTCGATCACGTCGTCCCACCACCGCTCGGCGTCGGGGTCACCGGCTGCGGCGGCCAGCGCCGCCAGAGGGTCGCCGACCGAGGGCGAGGCGAGTTGGAGTTCGTCGTCGCGCACGTCGACGAGTGCGTTGGCGAGCGGCAGGTCGATCGCCCGGATCGGCACGTCGTGCGCTCGGGCCCACACGAACGCCTGCCACTCGGGGCTGAACGCGGCGAACGGCAAGAACGCGGCTCGTTGCGGTTGGTCGGCCACGTAGCCCAACAGGGCGACGGGCGGGCGCAGCTGTTCGTGACCGACCCAGGCCAGCGCTGCCTCGCAGTCGGCCGGGAGCTCGACGAGCACCACGGTCGGTTGCAGGTCCTCGAGCGCCCGCACCACCGACCGGGCCGACCCCGGCCCGTGGTGACGGACGCCGAGCAGCTGCACGACCGGGGGAACCTGTGCGACGGATGCGACCTGCTCTGCGGGAGGATGGGTGACGGACACGGGGCTCAGAGCTCGCGGCACGCCTCGTAGAACTCGCCCCAGCCCTCGCGGTCGCGGACGACCGCCTCGAGGTACTCGCGCCATGCGACCGCATCGTGGACGGGATCCTTGACGACGGCTCCGACGATGCCGGCGGCGACGTCGGCCGAGCTGAGACCTCCGTTGCCGAAGTGTGCGGCGAGCGCGACGCCGCTGGTGACCACCGAGATCGCCTCGGCGGTGCTGAGCGAGCCGCTGGGCACCTTGAGGCTGATGCGGCCGTCCTCGGTGACACCGTTGCGGAGCTCGCGGAACACGGTGACCACGCGGCGGATCTCCTCGTCGGCCGTGGGAACGCGTGGGAGTTGCAGCGCCGCCCCGAGCTCGCCCACGCGCCGCTCGACGATGGCGACCTCCTCCTCGGCATCGGCGGGCAGGGGCAGCACGACCGTGTTGAACCGTCGGCGCAGCGCGGCCGACAGGTCGTTGACGCCCCGATCTCGGTCGTTGGCGGTGGCGATGAGGTTGAAGCCGGGGATCGCCTGCATCTCCCCGTTGAGCTCGGGAATGGGCAGCGTCTTCTCGCTCAGCACGGTGACGAGCGCGTCCTGGACGTCGCTGGGTACGCGAGTGAGCTCCTCCACGCGCACGATCGCACCACGCTCCATCGCCCGGTACACCGGGCTCGGTACCAGTGCGGCGGCCGACGGACCTTCGGCCAGCAACCTGGCGTAGTTCCACCCGTAGCGCAGCTGCTCCTCCGCCGTGCCGGCCGTTCCCTGCACCAGCAGGGTCGAGTCGCCGCTGATCGCTGCGGCCAGATGCTCGCTGACCCAGGTCTTGGCGGTGCCGGGAACCCCGAGCAGCAGCAGGGCGCGGTCGGTGGCGAGCGTGGCGACGGCGATCTCGATGAGGCGCTGCTGCCCGACGTACTTCGGGGAGATCACCGTGCCGTCGGACAGCACACCCCCCATCAGGTACGTGACCACCGCCCACGGCGACATGCGCCAGCTCGGCGGACGTTCGCGCGAGTCGACGGCGGCGATCGCCGCGAGCTCGTGGGCGAACTCCTGCTCGGCGTGGGGCCGCAGAACCGTCGGAACGGCCGGGTGCGTCGGGGAAGTCATTCGTGGAGCTCCAGTTCGGTGAGCATGTGGTGGCGGAGACGGGCGAGATCGGCGAGGGCGAATGCAAGGCCGATGGAGGGAAGCGACGGGTTGACCCGGCCGAGTGCGATTGCGACCTCTGGCAGCGACGCGGGCTGCATGCGGGCGATCAGATTGACGAGCACCGCACGGTGGCTGACGGCCAGCCGCCCTTCGGAGATCGCTGCGGCCAGCGTGGACGCCGTGGTGGCAGGTGGGGTGGTGAGCAGCGCGACGAGATCGGGGGTGATCGCCAGTTCGGGAAGCTCGGCGAGGTGCTCGACGGTCTGCTCATCGACGAGGGCCCGCTTCTTGGACGCGCACGCCAGCCGAGGTGACCACTCGATCATCCACGAGGCGAGCGGGCCGGCGGCCACCATGGCACGCGCGTGACGCGTGGCATCGCTGCGATGTCGGGCGAGCAACGGCGGCACGAGCTCTGGCGCGAGGCGGCGCCCCGAGCGCACCACGGCGAGCACCCATTCGTCCTCCAGCACGGGCCAGTCGGCGATGACCCGCCGCCACGTGGCGGTGGCCGACGGCGGTGTGACCGGACGCGGATCCGCAGCGGGTGGCGCGACCATCGTGACGACCGGCCCCGGCACCACGCCCGCGCGCCGGACGGCCGTGCAGGCGGCGACCTGTTGCAGGAGTCGCTGCGAGGCGGTGGCCGGAGGATCATCGGCGGCGAGATCGGCCAGCCCTCCGACCGGCGGCGAGCGGCGGCTCTCGGCGATCGGTGCCCAGCAGCGCGACGGTGACCATCTCGTTCCAGTACGCGTCGATCGTGCTCACGCGGCCCCCACGAACGACGAATCGGCCACCGGCCCGATG
Source organism: uncultured Acidimicrobiaceae bacterium (assembly GCA_963720695.1). Classification (GTDB taxonomy): domain Bacteria; phylum Actinomycetota; class Acidimicrobiia; order Acidimicrobiales; family Ilumatobacteraceae; genus UBA668. The sequence goes on along the minus strand of CAVRGG010000001.1, from coordinate 213,663 downwards.
TCGACGACGCGATCGGCGAGGTGCACCGTGAGCGGGATGAGTCCCAGCGGCGTCCACTCGGCGGTGATGGGCACCGCCCGACCCTCGCTGCAGGCCAGCAGCGTGCTCAGGCCGGGGGCGGACTCCGCGAGTGGGAGCGACCCGGTGCCGTCGGCGAGCACCCATCGGGCACCGGATCGCGCCGGCGCGGCGAGGACGCAGATCGGCACCCTGTCGAGCCACGGCTCGAGTGCAATCGCATCGCCGGCCAGTTCGCAGGCGCGGGCGACCGTGACCGACTCGACCGGGCCTGCGGGCTCCGGTGGCGAGTGGCGCTGCCCGGCGAGCACGCGCAGGCCCACCGCGCCCGGGTACCGGAACATGTCGGCATGGACCTGCGTGCCGACGGTGAGCGAGGCGTCGAGACTCTGGCGGAACGCCGCGAACGACAGCACCATCGCCCACTCCCCCGTCTCGACACCCCGGAGCCACACCCGACGCACCTCGATGCGGTCCTCGCGCACGTCGCTGCGGCCCATGACCACCCACTGATCGGTGAGCGGCACCCCTGCCAGCACCGCCGCCTGGCGAACCTGCCACCCGATTGCGGCAGCGACCGAGTCGGCGAGGGCCGGCGGCAACGTGCCCAGGTGGCGGCCGCTGACCGCCAACAGGTGGAGCACACCCAACTCGGCGAGCAACTGCTCGTGCCAGTTGGGGTGGGCGCCGACGATGCCGGCGACGCGGCGGACACGGTTGGCGAGGCCTCCCACCTGCGCATCGGTGAGGCGCGCGGCGAGGTGGTCCCACGTGCGGTACCGGGCCAGCGCCGGGTCGGCGAGGCCGGTGCGCAGCCGATCGTCGAGCCAGCGATCGAGCTCCGCGAGGCCGGCGGACATGCGCGCCACCCGATCGTCGCGAAGCTTCGTCGGGTCGTGGTCGGGCGGGGCGGGGGGTGCCGCATCGGCGGGCGCACCCGCGGCCGGACCCGTCGGTGACGGGGGTGCCGGGGCGGGCGGGTTCACCGGGGGCGCCTCGGCCGTGGCGCGAGTGCTCAGCCATCCGATCGCGGAACGCGGGGGTTCACCCGCGGGCACCTGACCACGCGCCCACAGCATCAGCAGGGCGAGCGTGTGCTTGCACGGCAGGACCCGACTGGGGCACGAGCAGCGGAACTCGACACCCACGTGGTCGACCACGCACTCGTACGGTTCGGCTCCTCCGCCGGAGCACCGGCCCCACACCGCGCGAGCGCTGCACCCGGTGCCGTGCCACTTGCCCGGCACCGCGAGCGGCTGCGCGGCAGCGACCGAGGAGGGGCGCGGCGCGAGTGCCAACACCTGCTCGACCTGCCAGCGATCCCCGACCTCATCCACACCGCCACGGTAGCCAGGGGGTGCCATGGAGTTCGTCCGCCGGGTCCCCGGAGGCTCCCACCGGGCACGTTGGGACCTTCGGCCCTTCGAAAAGGGGCCGTGGGTCCCCTCCACGCCGGGAACCCCACAGGGACACTGAACGACATGAAAGGTATGCGTTCACATCATCTGACCCCGTCCCGCCTCCTTCGCACGGTCGGCGCCACCGCCGCCGTCGGCCTGCTCGCCATCGGAGCCGTCTCCTGCGGCGACGACGACAGCTCGTCTCCCGCAACGGATGCTCCCACCACACAGGCCGCGGCCACCGTGTCGATCACCGGCCAGTGGGCACGCACGAGTCCGGCCGACGCAGCCAACGGCGCCGCCTATCTCACCATCACCAGCCCGGTCGACGACAAGCTCGTCGGCGCCAAGGTCGACGCCTCCGTCGCCGGCAAGGTCGAGGTCCACGAGACCGTCATGGCCGACAGCATGGGCTCCGACACGACCATGGCCGGAGCCATGGGCTCCGACACGACCATGGCCGGAGCCATGGGTTCCGACACGACGATGGCCGGAGCCATGGGCTCTGACACGACGATGGCCGGTGGCATGGGCGAGATGACGATGCGCCCCGTGGAGTTCATCGAGCTCAAGGCCGGCACCGCCGTGGAGATGAAGCCGGGCGGCTACCACATCATGTTGTTCGACCTGGTCAAGCCGCTCGCCGTCGGCGACACGATCAAGGTGACCCTGATCCTGGAGAAGGCCGGCGAGATCGTCGTCGATGTGCCGGTGCTCGACGAGGCACCGTGACCACTCACCGCCGCACGACGCTCGCGAACCTCGCCCGCCTCGGTCTCCTCGCGACCGTCGTTCTGGCGAGCGCGGTCTTCACGAGCTCGTGCGGCGGGAGCAGCAGCTCCACGGCCGACGCCGCCCACGTCACGTTCACGTCCTCCGACGGGAGCGAGGCGTCGCTGGCACAGCTGTCGGGCACCCCGCTCGTCGTCAACATGTGGGCCACCTGGTGTCCCCCGTGCGTGAAGGAGATGCCGGCGTTCGACGAGGTCGCCGCAGCGACGTCGGGCGTGAAGGTGATCGGCATCAACGTCGGCGACACCTCGGAGGCGGCGGCCGCGTTCGCCGGCGACCTGGGGGTGCACTACGACCAGTACACGGACCCTGACGGCAAGCTGTCCGCAGCCCTGTCGGTGACCGGGCTGCCGGCCACCGCGTTCATCGCCGCCGACGGCACCATCGTCGAAGTCCACCAGGGTGCATACACCGCCGCCCAACTCCAGGACGCCATCTCCCGCCACTTCCCCGACCCCGACGGAGGAACACCATGACCCGCACCCATCGTCGACTTCGAGCCGTGGCGTTCAGCGCCCTCACCGTCGCCCTCGTCGCCGTCACCGCATCGTGCGGCGCGAGCAAGGAGGCCAAGGTCATCAGCGGCTACCAGCTCGACCCCCCGCCGGAGGTCGGCGCGATGTCACTGCCCGACGCCAGCGCCGGCGACGCCGATTTCACGTTCGCCGCCCCCGCCGGTCACTTCATGGTCGTCTACTTCGGCTACACACAGTGTCCCGACGTGTGCCCGACCACCCTCGCCGAGGTCAAGAAGGCGTTGCAGCACATCGGCGACAAGGCCGCCGACGTCGACCTGGCGATGATCACCATCGACCCGAACCGGGACTCGGGCGACCTGCTGACCCGCTACGTGCAGAGCTTCGTCCCCGGCTCGCACGCCTTGCGCACCGACGACGCCGAGCGGCTCCAGACGGTCGCCCAGCAGTTCGGAGCGAGCTACAGCGTGACCACGAGTGCGACCGGCGACATCGAGGTCAGCCACAGCGGCAACCTCTACGTGGTCGACACGACCGGCACGGTGGTGCTCCAGTGGCCGTTCGGCTTGAAGGCCGACGCGATCGCCACCGACCTCGAGATCCTCTTCGGGAAGGCCTGAGCCATGCACGTCAAGCGACTTCTCGCCGGCATCATGCTCGCTGCGCTGCTCGTCACGACCGCCGCGTGCGGCAGCGACTCGGCCGCCAGCACCGATGGCACCTCCCCCACCGCCCAGTGGGGAGCGCTGGGCGAGACCGAGGCAGCCACCTACGAGTTCGTGGTGCCGTACGGCACCAGCGTTCGCATCGACCAGGGGCAGGTCGTCGACCTCATGCCCCGGCAACTCGACGTCAAGGTCGGCGAGTCGATCCGGATCAAGAACCAGGACAGCCGCGACTACATGATCGGCCCGTTCTACGTGACCGCCGGACAGTCCCTGGCCATGCGGTTCTCCCAGGAAGGACAGCTCTCCGGGCTGTGCAGCATGAACCCCGAGGGCGAGTTCGTCATCGACGTCACGAAGTAAACCACTACCCTCCGGGCATGGCTTGGGGAAACGACGCGACCGACACCCGACTGCACGGCACGAACATCGCCGAGAGCGTCATCGACCTCATCGGGAACACGCCGCTGGTGCGCCTCAAGCGCATCAGCGAACTGCACGGCATCCAGTGCGTGCTGGCGATGAAGATGGAGACCACCAACCCCGGCGGCTCCTCCAAGGATCGGCCGGCCCTCGAGATGATCCTCGCCGCCGAGCGCGAGGGGCTGCTGCAGCCAGGAGGCACGATCGTCGAACCGACGAGCGGCAACACCGGTGTGGGTCTGGCGATCGTGGCCGCCCAACGCGGCTACCGGTGCGTGTTCGTCATGACCGACAAGGTCGCTCCGGAGAAGGTGAGTCTGCTGCGGGCGTACGGCGCGGAGGTGGTCGTCTGTCCGGTCGCCGTCCCGCCCGAGGACCCGCAGAGCTACTACAAGGTCGCCGAACGACTCACCGAGGAACGCCATGCGTTCCGCCCGAACCAGTACGCCAATCCGAACAACCCGCTCGCCCACGAACTCACCACCGGGCCGGAGCTGTGGGCCCAGACCGGTGGCAAGATCACCCACTTCGTCGCCGGCGCGGGTACGTGCGGCACCATCACGGGGACCGCTCGCTATCTGAAGCGGATGAACCCGGCGATCAAGGTGATCGCCGGTGACCCCGATGCATCCGTGTTCAGCGGCGGGTCGGGTCGGCCGTACCTCGTGGAGGGTGTCGGCGAGGACTTCTACCCGGCGGCGTGGTCGCCCGACCTCTACGACGACGTCATCCCCATCAGCGACGAGGAGAGCTTCCTCACCGCCCGTGAGGTGAGTCGCGAGGAGGGCATCCTCATCGGCGGCTCCGGCGGGATGGCCGTCGCCACCGCGATCAAGGTGGCCAAGGCGGCAGGGCCCGACGACATCGTGGTGGTGCTCAACCCGGACTCCGGACGCGGCTACCTGTCCCGGGTCTTCGACGACGACTGGATGGCGAACTTCGGCTTCCTGCGCGAATGCGACGAGTGCATCGCCGCGGTGCTCGACACACGAGGCGACACTCCGTCGCTGCTCTACGTCAATCCCACGCACACGGTCCGCGAAGCGATCGACGTGATGCGCGCCAACGGGGTGAGCCAGCTCCCGGTGTGCAAGAACACGCCCCCGTTCGCGGCCGCCGAGGTGGCGGGCGCGGTCGACGAGTTGGATCTGATGGAGGCCGTCTATCGCGACGCCGCCACGATGTCGCATCCGGTCGAGAGCGTGATGGGGCCCCGACTCCCGACGATCGGTGTGGGCCAGAAGGTGTCGCTGGCGGTGCAGATGCTCGACCGGTCACCCGCCCTGCTCGTGCTCTCCGGTGGACGCCCTCTGAGCGTGCTCACGCGGACCGATCTCCTGACCTACTTCGAGGTGCTGAGCCATGGGTGAGCAAGAAGAACAGACGTCGTGGGGCTTCGAGACCCGCGCCATCCACTCCGGTCAGGCACCTGATCCCACCACCGGCGCCGTGGTCGTGCCGATCAGCCTCAGCACCACCTTCGCCCAGGAGGAGGTGGGACGGCATCGCGGGTACGAGTACAGCCGGAGCGGCAACCCCACACGTACCGCGTACGAGACCCAGGTGGCCGCGCTCGAGGGCGCCGCGCACGGGCTCGCGTTCGCCAGCGGACTCGCCGCGGAGGACAACGTGCTGCGCCTGTTCGCCGCCGGCGACCGGGTGCTGCTGGGCAACGATGCGTACGGCGGCACGTTCCGGTTGATCAGCAAGGTGCACACACATCTGGCGTGGACCGCGGTCGACCTGCTCGACATCGATGCCCTGGCGCGTGACTGGCCGAGCGACACGCGGCTGGTCTGGCTGGAGTCGCCCACCAACCCGCTGCTGCGCTGCTTCGACATCGAGGCGATCTGCGCGCTGGCCCATGAGCGCGGCGCGCTGGTCTGCGTCGACAACACCTTCGCCACGCCGTACCTGCAGCAGCCGCTGTCGCTCGGCGCCGACGTGGTCGTCCACTCCGCGACGAAGTACCTCGGCGGGCACAGCGATGTGGTCGGCGGGTTCCTCGCCGTGTCCGACGACGGCCTCGCCCAACGACTGCGGTTCACCCAGAACGCGGCGGGTGCCGTACCCGCTCCGTTCGACTGCTACCTCACCCTGCGCGGGGTGAAGACGTTGGCGGTGCGGATGGAGCGCCACTGCTCGAACGCCCGAGCGATCGTCGACATGCTCGTTGGCCACCCCGCGGTCGAGCGGGTGCTCTACCCGCAGCTGCCCGATCATCCGGGCCACGCCGCGGCGGCGAAGCAGATGCGCGACTTCGGTGGCATGGTGAGCTTCACGCTCCGGGGTGGTCAGGCGTCGGCGTTGCGCGTCGCTGCCGCGACGGAGCTGTTCACGCTCGGCGAGTCGCTCGGCGCGGTCGAGAGCCTCATCGAGCACCCCGGCCAGATGACGCACGCGTCCGCGGCCGGGTCGCCGCTCGAGGTCCCCGACAACCTCGTCCGGCTGTCGGTGGGCATCGAGCTCGCTGCCGACCTCACCGCCGACCTGTCGCAGGCCCTCGACCACGCCTGACCCGCTCGCTCACCCGGTCACCCGGTCACTCGGGCGGACTCGGCGGCAACTGGGCAGGGATCTTCCCGGATTCCGGGAAGATCCCTGTCCAGAACGCCGATGGGAAGGATCCGACCCAGAAGCCGATCGGCGTCAGGCGAGCAACTCGGTGGCCACGCGGGCGCCGCTGCGCAACGCACCCTCCATGAATCCTGCGAAGCCGTCGGCGTGCTCGCCCGCGAGACGCATCCGGCCGTGGGCGCGATGCAGCTCCGGCTGCGCGACCGACCACTGACCCGGCCCGAAACAGGCATAGGTACCCAGCGAGCGAGGATCGTTGGTCCAGTCGGTGTGGACTCGTTCGCCGGCGAGACCTTTCGCCCCGGGGAAGATGCGATCGATCTCGCGGATGAGTTGATCCATGCACTCCGGGAGGGCGGCGAAGGCCGCGCCATCGTGTGAGGCGAGCAGGTTGGTGAGCACGCCCGCATCGCCGGCCTGGTCGTCGCTGGTCTCCCACAGTTGACCCCAGGCGCGGTCCGACATCACCGTGCCGTTGCGCCCGTAGTCGAGCCAGATCCGTCGGCTGAACTGCACGCTGATCTTCCCGCCGACCCCGTACCCGACCGCACCGAGCTCGAGCGGCATGTCCGGCCACAGCCGCGACAGCACCGGCAGCGGCAACGCGGCGACGATCGCACCGGCCGACAGGATCTCGCCCTCCGCGAGCACCACCTCACCCCTGCCAGGATCGACGCTCGCCACCGGCGCGCCGAGGCGCACCCGTTCCCCGAGACGGGCCGCCAAGCCGGTGGCCAGTTGGTCGTTGCCACCGACGACACGGTGCCGCTCACGCATCCCGGGTCGTTGGACCTGCGCCATCTCAGCGGCGAAGCGCTGGCTCACCTCCTCGGGCGGCAGCATGTACTCCGTGCGCACGTCGCGCCCGATCACCACCCGCGACATCGCCGACACGCGCACGTCGTGCATCAAGTCGGCCAGCGTGAGGCTCTCGAGCTCGTCACCGGGACGGAGTGCCGCGAGCGCCTGCTCCCAACGGACCCAGTCGGGCGCGAGGGTGGCGTGCAGGTACAGCGGGACGGCACGACCGGCGGCGTCGACCAGCGTCGCTCGCGCATCCGGCTCGGCGGTGCGGTCGCTGACCCGAAGTCCGAGATCGGCGGCGAGTGCCAACACCTCGACGTGGTTCGAGTCGATGAACTCGGCACCGCGTTCGCACACCTGACCGTCGGAGAAGTGGTGGCTGAAGACACGCCCCCCGACCCGGTCCCGTGCTTCGACGACGAGGACGTCGAGACCGGCCGCGACGAGATCGGTGGCGCAACGGAGCCCGGAGAGCCCGGCACCCACGACGACGACATCGTGCTGCATCAGAACAGAGTCGGCTGCTCGGGCTTGATGACGCGGGGCACGCCCGGCCACGGCACGTAGTGATCCATGAACACCCAGGTCCGGCGGTGAATCGCCGAGGGGCCGTAGCCCTGCAGGGCGGCCTTGTGCATGGGGCACGGATAGCCCTTGTTGGTGTCGAAGCTCCAGTGCGGATAGCTGGTCGCGAACTCACGCATGATGCGGTCGCGGGTGACCTTGGCGAGGATGCTCGCCGCAGCCACGGACAGGCAGTACTTGTCGGCCTTCACCTTCATCTCCACGTGGGGCACGCAGCCCCCGAGGAAGTTCCACTTGCCGTCGACGACCGCGGCGTCAGGCCGCACGCCGAGCGCGTCGATCGCGCGCCGAGCCGCCACCCGCTGGGCTTCTGCCATGCCGAGCTCATCGCACTCCTCCTGGCTCGCGGCACCGACGGCCCACGCGTCACACCAGCCAGCGATGCGGTCGAACATCCGCTCGCGGTTCAGTTCGCTCAGCATCTTGGAGTCGCGGACTCCGTTCACCCTGCGCTCTCGCGGCAAGACAGCAGCACCCACCATGAGCGGTCCGGCCCACGCGCCTCGACCGACCTCGTCGATGCCGACGACGACCTCGTGGCCACTGGCCCACAGGTCCTTCTCGATCCCTCGCGTCGGGGCCGTGGTGGCCATCAGCGCAGGTGCAGCGCGGCGGGTCCGGCGGCGACCTCACCGACGGTCCACCACATCGGGGAGAGATCGGCCACCACCGCGGCATCGACGGCGGCCAGCAGGCCACCGGACGTCTGCGGATCCATGCAGAGTGCCTCGCCGGCCGACGACGCGCTGCTCGTGAGGTGCGCCGCGACGTACTCGCGGTTGCGCGGATCGCCCCCGGTACGAACACCGCGTGCCGCGGCCTCCCGCGCGCCGGGATACGACCGGAGGTCGTCGGTGTGCACGATCACCTGCACGCCGCCACGCTCGGCCATCTCCCAGCCGTGACCGGCGAGCCCGTACCCCGTCACATCGGTGACGGCGTGCACGGACGACCCGAGCGCCTGGAGTTCCTCCGAAGCGGCTCGATTGACCTGGCGCATGCCGTCGATCGCCACCTGCTGCTGCTCGGGCGTGCCGCCGGCGAGCGTGAGGGCGGTGCCGATGGGTTTGCTCAGCACGAGCACGTCGCCGGGCTTCGCGCCACCCTTGCGGAAGACTCGGTCGGGGTGCACCACGCCCTGCACGGCGAGGCCGAAGATCGGCTCCGGATTGCGGATGGTGTGACCGCCGGCGATCGTGCCGCCGGCCTCGGCGACCACGATGGCGGCGGCTTCGAAGATGGCGACGATGGCCTCCCTCGGGAAGTGCTCGGGGAACGCGGCCACGTTGACGGCGACGACCACTCGGCCCCCCATCGCGAACACGTCGCTGCAGGCGTTGGCCGCGGCGATCGCCCCGAAGTCCGACGGGTGATCGACGAGCGGCGGGAAGAAGTCGGTGGTGCTCACCAGCGCCACGTCGGGCGACACCTGGTAGATGGCCGCGTCGTCGAACGGTGCGAGTCCGACGAGCAGCGAGGGATCGAGCCCGGCAGGCATGTCGCGAACCAGGTCGGTGAGCAGCGAGGCACCCCACTTGGCGGCGCACCCCCCGCACGAGGTCCATTCGGTGAGTTTCAGGTCGGAGAAATCGTTGACGACGGCGGTCACCGGCACAGCCTACGGTGTCACCGTGATCACGATCGGGCCGTACACCTTCACCGAGACGGACGCGAAGCGCACCGTCCTCAACGCCGAGGTCGTCCTCGGGCTGTACGCCGAAGGACGCGACGCCGGCGTGCTCACGTCGCTCCACCCGACGCTCACCGGCGACCTGCCGGGCGATCTCGAGCGGGTGTGGGCGGCGTGGACCGCGGCGGGTCCCGCGTTGCGAGCCGCCGGCCAGATGCCCGCCTCCGCCACCGGCTCGGTGGCACAGCTCAACCTGAGCTCCGGTGGCGTCCCCAAGCGTCCGGTCGACCGCGTCGAGGTGGGATGGCGCGGCGTCGAGGGCGATCGACAGGCCACGAGGTTCCACCATGGACGACCCTGGCAGGCGCTGTGCCTGTGGAGCACCGAGGTCATCGCCGATCTCCGTGCTCAGGGTCACCCCATCGAACCCGGCTTCGCGGGCGAGAACGTCACGCTGTCGGGCCTTCCGTGGGCCGACGTGCGAGCCGGGGTGCGCCTGCGCCTCGGTGAGGTGCTGTGCGAGGTCAGCGCCTACGCGCTCCCCTGCTCGACCAACAAGGCGTTCTTCCTCGGTGGCGACTTCGAGGCGATGCACCACTCGCGCGGCCCGGTGAGCCGGATGTACGCCACGGTACTGGAGCCCGGCAGCATCACCGTCGGCGACCCTGCGGTCCTGGAGCCGTAGGTCAGTCGGCCATCTCCTCGTCGACCCGCCGCACGTCGGCGTGTGCGGGTACAGCGGGGACCGAGCCCTCCTCGCGCACGACGTGGGCGACGGAGTCGCGGATCGCCGATCGAACCAGGTCGAGACCGGCCAGCCCTGGCAGCGCATCGATGCGTTCTTCGACCCTGTCGATGAGTTCGATGCCCTCCCCGCTGCCGAAGAGGTAGGCGGTGGCGAACGAGGTCTCGATCTTCGGCACGTCGCCGTTGCCGACAGGGGCCCACTCGTGACGGAGGAACCAGCTCGTCACCTTCTGCGCCCGCCGATCGTGCTCGAGCATGTCGCGCGCATGACTGGCGTAGTACCCGGCGTGACGACCCTCCTGGCGCATGATGCGGCCGAGCAGTTCGGTGAGCACGGGGTGGTCGGCGATGCGCGCCAGCCGGTTGTACGCAGCGTTGGCGGTCCACTCGTTGATCGCGCCCCAGGTCATGTGGACGGCGGGGAACTTGCGTACGCCGTGACCGAGCAGCCAGAAGATCGCCGGGCTCCAGAACAGGTAGCGCTTGTTGAAGCGCCGCATCTCCGTGAGCCGCTGGTCGTGCGCCGGCCAATCGTGCGCCTCGAGCACCCGACCGATCGCCTGGCCGTGCCAGTACTCCTCGTAGTTCCACAGCGTGATGAACGCGGTGAACTGCGGGTCCTTCCACTGGGGGAGCATCAGCATCTCGCGGGTGTACAGGACCGTCTGATACTCGATGTCGTGCATGTACGACAGGCAACGAAGGACGTGCGGATCGAGCGGCTCGTCGCGGAACCTGTCGAAGTCGAGGTCGTCGGTCTTCAGCCGGCCGCCCTGTTCCTGGAACTTTTCGATCGAAATTGCCATGCAGTTGTTTCGTCGCCATCGGGAGCGTGGATCGGTCGGAACTCTACCCCATACTCGAACGATGGCTTCTCCCCCGTTCCGGGCCGTGGCATTCAGCGGCAGCCTCCGTCGCGGCTCCTTCAACACCGCACTGATCCGTCTGGCCCAGCGCATCGCACCACCAGAACTGTCGATCGAGATCATCGACTGGGTCGATCAGTTGCCCTGGATGAACCCCGATCTCGAGCTCGACCCGCCGCCGGTGCTGCAGCTGTGGTGGCAGACCTTGCGCGACTCCGACGCGTTGATCATCGGCATGCCCGAGTACAACCACAGTCAGACGCCCCTCGCCAAGAACGCGATCGACTGGGCGACGCGCCCGCCGTCGAATCGAGCCATCAACGGCAAGGTGGTGGCGTTCTTGAGTGCGGCAGGGCGTTCGGGCGGCGCCGAATCACAGTCCGGCATCGGGCCCATCCTCGGCTTCCTCGGGGCGACGATGGTCGACGAGCCTCCCGTCCGGCTGTCCCATGTGGCCGATCGGATCGATGCCGACGGCCATACCGACGATCCCGAGATCGTCGAGGCCGTCGCCGGCAAGTTGGCCGCCGTGCTCGAGGCCCTCCGGGTCCGCACCCACGACCCCGACTGAGCCCACTTCGACCCGCCGCGCGTCGGCACCTGGTCCGGATCGTTCCCGGTTTCCGGGAACGATGCGGACCAGAAGCCGACTCGGGGAGATCGCTACCCAGAAGCCGAGGGGGTCGCGGGGAGTTCGCGGGCGGCGTCGGCGAACGAGAGGGTGGTGTACTCGTGTTCGCACGGGTGCCCCGAGACCACGTGGAGGGTCGAGCGACCGTCATCACGCAACTCGGCGATCATCGAGGCGGTGGTGCACTCGACGGCGTCGACGTGCATGCACACGCTCCATCCCGGCTCGCCGCACGAGTCGTGGGACCGCAGGTGCGCCTCCATCGCCTCGAGGGTGACGGGACGCCGGTCGAGCATCCGCTGCGATGCGTGCCATCGGGGATCGACGAGACGGTCGACGGGCTGGCGGGGATGACGATGCGCGGCGTCGAACTCGGGAATCGTCGTGCGATTGGAGATCGCGCGGACGTCGACCACCTCCTGCGACGCCCACTCGGGGCCGCTGGTGTCGATCACGAACGCGGTCGTCGGGTCGGCGACGAGGAATGCGTTCCAGTACGGCCGCCCCTGCGGCACGATGGCCGGGTCGTGACCACTGCCGCCCTGGCCGTAGCGGGCGATGAGGGAGGCGATCACCTCGACCGCATCGGCGGCGCAGCGCGAGCGCTCGAGTGCGAGTCGGACGATGTCCATGCCCGTCAGACCGGGGTCCGCACCTCGCGGATCGAGTGTGGTGTAGACGGTGGCATTGCCGATCGCTACCCCGGACTCGTTCACGCCGTGCTCGGCACCCCATCCCCACGCAGGTCGCGACACCACGCAGGGCACGGTGGCCCGCCCGAGCGGCTCGACCTCGATGTGCGTGACGCGCACCGGCGCGGGGTCGTCCCGGGATGGTGACCACTCCAGCAGCTGGCGTTCCTCCGGTGGACGGTCACTGTTCTTGGCGAACAACGTCACACCCGCGGCGGTGACCGGCGCCAACGCGACGAGCACGTCGCACATCAGGAGAACGACTCGCCCTCGGCCGGCAGCACCATCGTCTCCCCCGCGATGCCGGCCGGTTCCGGCCACAACGTCTCGCCCTTGACCGAGTCGGTCGACCACGACGGTGCGAGCACCGGCGACGACAGCGCGACAGGAGGGCCGGACTGCTCCCACAGCACGGCCGGGCGGGCGCCGTGCCAGCGGACGGCGAACGACACGCTCGATCCGGCGACCGTGGGAAGCCCGTACACCTCGAAGTTGTTGCCTGCCCACCCGACGGGCAAGCCGTCGGGCAGCATCGCCGCGCCGGTTGCACTCGGGCACACCAGCCGCTCCTCCGTCCAGGCGAGCAGACGTGCGGACTCGTCCGGCGGCGCAGCCGGCCGTGTGCCGAGCACCTGCACACGTGCGCGTAGTGCGGCGAGATCACCTCGGGCGCGCCCGTCGCCGGCGACGGCGAACACCGCGTCCGCCGCGATCAGGGCGGCGTCGAACGCCCAATCATGGGGGCTCTTCTTCGCCGCGACCTCGACGGCATGAGCGACGTCGGGAAGCCACAGGTCGGCCTTCTCCCCCATCCGGACCAACTGGCCGACACCGAGCAGGAACGCGACCGGGTCGTCATCGGGGTGCGTCGGGCCGCAGAGCGCGAGCTCGCAGCGGGTGGAGACCACCCGTTCGGCGAGCAGCGGGTCGGGAAGCAGGAGTCGGCTCGCCCGCTCCACCGTGGCCAGCCATCCACGCACCACCCCAGCGGCCGCGGGGAGACCGCCGGGCAGCGGACCGCTGCGCAGGCCTTCATGCGCGAGTGCGACCGTGAGCGTGGCGTGGTGACCGACGGGGAACGCCACGCTGCCTTCTGGCAGGTCGATGCCTTCGATCGGCGCGCTCGGCCGGCGCGTGGCGAGGATGTCGCCGTGCGTGAACGCCACCGCGATGGCGAGCGGCGACTGGTTCTCGATCTCGATGACCGTCAGTCCGCCCGCGTCGGGCACCGAGTACACACGTTGCACCGCGTCGCCGTCAGGGATCCGGACCCTCGTCTCGGTGACCGCGGTGCCCTCGATGCGCGTCTGGCGCACGGCCGCCTCGCGGGCGGGGCTGTGCCAACGATCATCGGCAGCGATGTGCCAGTCGAGCGGCGGGTCGTCGGTGCCGTCGCGATCGTGGTGCCACGGCTCGATCGACCCCCACGGGGTGACCGACGCCCGCCATCGTCCTCCGAGCACTCCCGTGGTGATCCCGCCGTCCGTCATGTTCCTCATTCCATCTCGCTCTTGCGGGTGCGCTGCATCAGCTCGGCGAGCGCCTCCCGGGCCGGGCGGCCCTGGTGACACACCGCCACCACCTGTTCGGTGATCGGCATCTCGACGCCGTGGCGACGGGCGAGATCGAGCACGCTCGGCGAGCTCTTGACTCCCTCGGCAACCATGTTCATGGAGGCCAGCACCTCGGCGATCAGCGTGCCCTCGCCGAGCTGGAATCCCACCATGTTGTTGCGGCTCTGCTTCGACGAGCAGGTCGCGATGAGGTCACCCATCCCCGCCAGCCCGGCGAAGGTGGCCGCGCTGCCGCCCATGGCGATGCCGAGGCGCGTCATCTCCGCGAGACCACGGGTGATGAGCGTCGCTCGCGTGTTGTCGCCGAACCCCATCCCCTCCGCCATGCCCGACGCAATCGCGATGACGTTCTTCACCACACCACCCACCTCGCAGCCGACCACGTCGCCGTTGGTGTAGATCCGCAGACTCGGGCGGCCGAAGATGCGCTGCAGCTCGGTGGCGATGTCGTGGTCGTCGATGGCGACGACGCTCGCGGCCGGCTGACCACTGAGGATCTCCTTGGCCAGGTTCGGACCGGTGAGCACCGCGACCGGGTGACCCGGCATCTCGTCTCGGGTCACCTCGCTCATCCGCTTGCGGGTGTTGCGCTCGAGTCCCTTCGTGAGGCTCACGATGGGAACCCACGGGCGAAGGTACGGGGCTGCCGCCGCGGCGACGTCGCGGTACCCGTGCGACGGCACGGCCATCACCAGGACGTCGGCCCGGGACACGGCCTCCTCGAGCGACGCAGTGGCACACAGCTCGGGCGGCAACGGGAACTGAGGAAGGTAGTCACCGTTGACGTGCTCGGCGTTGATCTGGTCGGCCAGGGCCGCCCGCCGCGCCCACAACATCGTCGGCGTGTTCACGGCGGCCATCGCGGCCACCGTCGTTCCCCACGACCCCGCCCCCACGACCCCCACGTTGATCGGCATGCGCCACAGCGTAGGTCCTGAGGCTTCGCCCTCTACGATGCCCTTCGTGGATCCCGTCGTGCTCGTGCCGGTGAAGTCGTTCGCCGACGCCAAAGCGCGACTCGCGCCGGTGCTCTCGCCCAGTGAGCGTGAGGCATTGGCGCGATGGACGGCGGACCGCGTCGTTGCGGCAGCCGGCGAGCTGCCGGTGTTCGTGGCCTGCGACGACGACGACGTCGCAGCCTGGGCGACCGCCAGAGGCGCCACCGTCCTCTGGCACCCAGGGGTCGGCCTCAACGCCGCCGTCGCCCACAGTGTCGACGACCTTCGCGATCTGGGCGTGAGCCACGTCGTCGTCGCCCACGGGGACCTGCCGCGGGCGACCTCACTCACCAGCGTCGCCATCGAAGGAGCCGTCACCTTGGTGCCCGATGCACGCGGCGACGGCACCAACGTCATCGCCGTGCCGAGCGCCTCGGGCTTCCGCTTCGCGTACGGCCCGGGGTCGTTCCAACGCCACCTGCACCACGCCCTCGCCGCCGGTCTGCCGGTGGCGGTGCGCCACGATCCGCTGCTCTCCGTCGACATCGACACACCCGCCGACCTCGCGCACCCGCTGGTGCAGGAAGTGCTCCCACCATGGCTGCAAACGAACCGGGACAACCCGATCCTGCCGCGTCGCTGATCTCACGCGACCTCCCCACTCCCGAGTCCGCCCTCGCCATCGGCGCCCACCCCGACGACGTGGAGTTCGGCTGTGGCGCGACCCTGGCGAAGTGGGCCGCCGCTGGGTGCACGATCCACCACCTCGTCCTCACCGACGGCTCGAAAGGCACCTGGGACCCGAACGCCGACACCGCGGCACTCGCCCTCACCCGCCAGCGCGAGCAACGCGAGGCAGCCCGCCGGCTGGCCGGCGCGCAGGCCGGCCAGGTGGTGTTCCTGGGTCAGGTCGACGGCGAGCTCGACAGCGGTCTTGCGCTGCGCGGTGAGGTCGCCCGGGTCATCCGCGAGCTGCGTCCACAGGTGGTGCTCGGCCACGATCCGTGGAAGCGCTATCGGCTCCACCCCGACCACCGTCACGCCGGGCTGCTGGCGTGCGAAGGAATCGTCGCGGCCCGCGACCCTCACTTCTTCAAGGAGCAGGGGCTGGCCGCCCATCGACCGGCGACGCTGCTCCTGTGGGAGGCCGACGAACCGGACCACGTCGAGGACGTGACCAATTTCGTGGCGACGAAGTTGCATGCGCTCGAGGCCCACCAGAGTCAGTTCGAGAGCACGATGAAAGCCGTCGACGAGGCACAGGTCGAGGCGTTCCGGCATCGCATCCGTCAGCGACTCGAGGGAATCGGCTCGCGCTACGGCGTGGCCAGCGCGGAGATCTTCAAGGCCATCACCGACCTGTGAGCAGTCTCAGGCGAACTGCCCGGGCGAACGACCCGATCCCGGTTCACCGGCGAACGCTTGGGCGATGTCGATCCACTCGCGCGCAGCGTCGCCGCGCACCTTCAGCGCGGTGTCGGCGACGTGCCGACGTTGCGTGACCACGAGGCAGAAGTCGAGGGCATCGCCGGCAACCTGGTCCGCTGCCGGGTCGCCCCACCTCCACTCGTCGCCATCGGGCCCGCGGAGCACCACCTCGATCGGCGCTGACGGCATCTCCATGCCGTTGATGAGATAGCTGAACGGTCGCGCCCGCACACCGATGTGGGCGACGTGCTTGAGCCGGGCCGTCGGAACGCGGGATGCTCCGACTGCATCGGCCACGTCCTGACCATGCGCCCACGTCTCCATCAGACGCGCTGTGATGAACGAGCGGGCACCCATCGCCGGGCCGTACCAAGGGATCCGCGCAGACGGATCGACCTCGCGGGCCACCTCGACGAGGCGCGCTCGATCCGACCGCCACGCATCGAGGAGCGCCGCACCGGACATCGCGCGGCCGGGCGCGACGGATGCCTCCGTCCCTCCCGAGGAGAGAAGTTGCGCCATGTCCGCTGCGAACGCCTCCGGATCGGTGAGTGCCATCAGCGCCCGCTGGTCGAAGAACCACAGATGGCTGATCTGGTCGCGGACCGACCACCCGTCCGCGGGGGTTGCAGCCGACCACTGCGCCTCGGACAACCGCGCCACGATGCCGTCGAGATCGAGGTGCTCAGCGAGGAGGTCATCGCAGATGGGGTTCATCGCGCCATTGTCGTGGATGGCTCCCGAAAACGGCGAACGGGGGGCCGAAGCCCCCCGTCTGCCGTCCTCACGAAGGAGGAGTCACTTCTTCTTGGCCGGAGCCTTCTTGGCCGGAGCCTTCTTGGCCGGAGCCTTCTTGGCCGGAGCCTTCTTGGCCGGACGGCCTTCTTGGCCGGAGCCTTCTTGGCCGGAGCGGCCTTCTTGGCCGGAGCCTTCTTCGCCGGAGCCTTCTTGGCCGGAGCGGCCTTCTTGGCCGGAGCCTTCTTGGCCGGTGCCTTCTTGGCGGGGGCCTTCTTGGCCGGAGCGGCCTTCTTCGCCGGAGCCTTCTTGGCCGGAGCGGCCTTCTTGGCGGGGGCCTTCTTGGCCGGTGCCTTCTTGGCGGGGGCCTTCTTGGCCGGAGCCTTCTTGGTTGCTGCCACTGAATTTCCTTCCGTTGTGATGTTGGGTTTGTTATTTCTTCTTGGGGTTGAGCGCAGCCTTCAGCGTGCTGCTGGAGGTGAACTTCATGCGGGTCGATGCCGCGATCTTCACGGCCTCGCCGGTCTGCGGGTTACGACCCGTGCGCGCCTGCGACTTGCTCGTGCTGAACGAGCCGAAGCCCGGCCACGCGACCTTGTCGCCCTTCTTGGCTGTAGCCGTGACGATGTCGAAGAACGCACCGATGGTCTTCTCGGCATCGACCTTCGAGACGTCTGCGCTCTTGGCCACCGCGTCGATCAGCTCTGCTTTGGTCATTTTCTCTTGATACCTCCGGGTATCGGTTTGGATCGGTAACGCTGTGTTACGCACGCGTATCGAACCCGTTTCGCGCGCCGATTACAAGCATTCTAGTTGTTGCATTTGCAACGAGTGCCGGACGGCACCATCGGACGAGTCAGGCAGTCGCGAGCGCAGCGCGGATCAGAGTCGCGAAGTGCGCCGCGTCGGAGGGACCGTCGTAACGCACACGGGGCCAGAAGAAACCGCGCAACCCGTCCTTTCGCCGCCGCGGTACGACGTGCGCGTGGAGGTGGGGAACGCTCTGACTCACGACGTTGTTGATCGCGACGAACGTGCCGTGCGCATCGAGCGCGGCCGGCACCACGCGTGCAACGCGCTGCACGACGGTGAAGAACGGTGCCAGCTCCTCCTCGGTGAGATCCGCGAGCGTCGGCACGTGTCGCCGGGGGACCACGAGCACGTGTCCTTTGAAGACCGGCGAGCGATCGAGGAACGCGACGGTCTCGGTGTCTGCGTACACGATCTCGGCGGGGACTGATCCGTCCACTACGGCGCAGAACACACAGTCGTTCATCCGACGATTAGACCACGACCGCAATGTGAACACTGCGTGCCATCCACCATCCGACACCGGGGCTGCGCTACAACATTCGTGTTCCGTGCTTCGCGGAACTCCCCACCCAACCACGACTGGAGTGGCGTTGACCGACCTCTTGCCCGCCCGTGCTGATTCCGATCCGCAGGAAGGGGGTGTGCGTACAAGAGTGGTGCTCGACACGTCGGTGCTCGTCGGAGACCCCGGCTGTCTCGACGGCTTCGGCGGTTGCGACGTGGTGATTCCCTTCACGGTCATCGAGGAGCTCGACAGTCTGAAGACTCGGCCCGACGATGTCGGCCGGGCCGCTCGCACCGCACTCCGCACGATCGAGGAACATCGCGTCCGAGCCGGAGGCTCACTGGCCACTCCGTTCACCATCGGCGACCCGGCAGCCGCCGGCACGCTCCAGGTCGAGATCAACGGGGTGCAGAAGCATCTCCTCGTCGAGCACGGGCTCGACCCGAACGTGCCCGACAACCGCATCATCGGCGCCGCGCTCGGTCAGGCGCTGCACGCGCCGACGCAGATGATCTCCAACGATGCCGCGCTGCGGATCAAGGCGGCGCACCTCGGACTCGACGCCCGAGAGCACCATCCAGCCGGACGTCGCGCCGCGACGCGCCACGCCGGATGGATGACACTCGAATCCGACCACGACACGATCGACACGCTCTACACCGCGGGCGCAGTGCCGTGCGCGGAGATGGTCGAGGCGGAGCATCTCAACGAGAACGGCTTCGCAGTGCTCCGCAACGGTTCCCAGTCGGCGCTGACTCGCCGCATCGACGACGAGCTCGTGCTCCTCCCCCACGCCGCCCCGGAGGCATGGGGGCTCCGCTCGCGTTCGAAGGAACAGCGCTTCGCCCTCGAACTGCTGATGGATCCCGATGTCAGCGTCGTCGCGCTCGACGGGCGCGCGGGCACCGGTAAGACGCTGCTCGCCATCGCGGCCGGCCTCGAACAGGTCGTGGAACAGCGCCGTTACGAGCGGCTCGCGGTGTACCGGCCACTCGTGCCGGTCGGCCGCGCCGATGTCGGCTTTCTCCCCGGCGGGCTCGACGAGAAGCTCGACCCGTGGATGTCGGCGATCCACGATGCGATCGTCGCGCTCACCGACCAGCGCAGTGCGCACGATGCACACGGCCTCGTCGACGAACTGATGGGACGCAGCCAGCTGTCGCTGGAATCGGTCACGTTCCTGCGGGGCCGCAGCCTCCACCGCCAGATCGTCGTCGTCGACGAAGCCCAGAACCTCGAGCCGACCACCCTGAAGACGGTCCTCACCCGCATCGGCGAAGGCACCAAGGTCGTGTTCACCGGCGACACCAGCCAGATCGACGCGCCGTACCTCGGAGAGTCGAACAATGCGCTGGCCGTGCTGATCCAGGCGTTCGGCGGACAGTCATGCTTCGGCCACGTCACCCTCACCGCGTGCGAGCGAAGCTACGTCGCCAGCCTGGCCGCCGAACTGCTCTGAGCCGTCGGCACTCGAGAGCGTTGCACGGAGTCGGTTGACTTTCCCGCGGGGCGACATATGATGAGGATGCATTTAGTGCTAAACAGTGTGCATCCGTCCGCTGACCACTCGGAGGTTCCGACATGGCTGCACTGCAGTCGCTCTCGCTCGACAACGTTCCGTCCGGAGCCACCGACCCGGCCGTCGATCCCGACTGGATGGACCTCGCCGCGTGCAAGGGCAACACCCCTCTGTTCTTCCCTCCTCGGGCGGAGCGGCCCCAGGCGAGGGCGAGACGAGAGGCGAGGGCCCGTCGTCTGTGCTCCGCATGTCCCGTGGTCGACGAGTGCCGTTCCTTCGCTCGCGAACATCACGAATACGGCTTCTGGGCCGGCGAGAGCGAGGAGGATCGCCACCTCGCCGGGTACACGGTGTCGGCGCCGATCGGTATCAGAGCACGTTCGCAGACCTGAACGACAGGCGCGTCGTCACGAGTAGCGTTGGGCCATGCCCGCCGACGTCATCAACAGCTTCATCTCGTCGATCGAACGAATGGATCTCGATCACGCATTGAGTCACCTGACCGACGACTGCGAGTACGACAACGTGCCCATGGGCAAGGTGTTCGGTCGCGACGCCGTCCGATCCACCCTGGCGCCGTTCTTCAGCGGCTTCGACCGCGTGGAGTTCGTGACCCACCATCAGGTCAGCTCGGGCAACCTCGATCATGGGATCGTGATGAACGAGCGCCTCGATCGGTTCGGACGGGGTGACGAGTGGCTGGAGTTGCCGGTGGCCGGTCTGTTCGTCGTCGACCACGGTCAGATCTCGCTCTGGAGGGACTACTTCGATCGCGACACGCTGATCCGCCAGATGACACCACAATGACGGTGTGCACCGGCCGGCGGCACCCGCTCTCGGGCCGTGTCACACCCTCCGTCTAGGGTGACGCCCATGTCGAGTCCGGTCAGCACGCAGCGCTTCGCCGTCGTCGATGTCGAGACCTCCGGCCTGTCGCTGCGCCGCGACAACGTGCTCCAGGTCGGCGTGGTGGTGGTCGACGGAGACGGAACCGTCGTCGATCGGTGGAGCAGCCTGCTCGCCCCCCGCCGGCGTTGGTTCTTCCGTGTCGGGCCCACGTCGTTGCACGGCATCCACCGGCGCGACGTCCGGGCGGCACCGCCTGCCGAGGAGGTGCTCACCGAACTGGGTCGACGCCTCGAGGGCACACGCTTCGTCGCCCACAACGCCTCGTTCGACATCGGCTTCCTTCGCAAAGCGGCTGCACGGGGTGCCGTCGCGGTGCCGATCAACGATCCGCTGTGCACGCTGCGCATGTCGAGAGCGCTCGATCCCGATCGCCAGCTCTCTCATCGTCTCATCGACGTCTGCGCCCGCTACGACATCGAGCTCGTTCGTCCCCACGATGCGCTCGCCGACGCCGATGCGACCGCAGCGATCCTCCCGCACCTCCTCCGAGCGCACGGGATCACCACGGTCGATCAGCTGTCGCTGCTGCCGTCGGCGTCGTAGCGCTGCAGCAGCCTCTCGGCGGCTCGTGCTGCGAGCCCCGTCCACTCCGGCGGCGAGAGCACCGTGGCGGACGGTCCGAGACGCAGCAGCAGCTCCTGCAGCCACCGCTCGTGGGTGACCGTGAGCTCGACCACCGACGAGTCGCCGTGGCGCTCGACGGACCTCGTCGGGTAGCGCTCGACGACCCAGCCGGCATCGGCGAGCAGCTCCAGGCGGGCGACGGGGAGCCCTGCGTCGACGAACCAGTCGTCACCGGTGGGAGCGGCAACCTCCCGAAGCTCGTCGACCTGACCAGTGCGCTCCCAGCGGTCGATGCGGTCGATGCGGAACGTTCGCTGCTCGCCGCTGCGATGATCGTCGGCGATCACGTACCACCGCCCCCGATCCAGGAAGACTCGGCGCGGAGTGATCTCGCGTTCGCTCCCGGCATCGGCCGCGGCGGACCAGTAGGACACGCGGAGCCGAGCACCCTCCGCAGCCGCCGCGGTGATCGCCTCTGCGGCCGGCGGGGCGTCGGATTCGACCACCACTGCGTCGTCGCCGAGCACCTCGGCGAGCTTGGCCAGGGCCCTCGCCAACGCGCCGTCCGCGTCGGCCCCAGGCATCTGCATCGCAACGCGCGCTGCGGCCAGCAATGCGAAACCCTCCGGCGCGGTGAGACGGAGCGGACGGGTGAACACGCGTGGGATCCCGGTCGACACCATCCCGTCGTCGATCCACACGTCGATGAGCTCGTCGACGAACGGGGGCAGCCCGCACATCGACACCAGCTCGATGTCCTTGACGAGTTCGTCCTCGGTGAGATCGAAGCGGCTCGCCATCTCGGCCAGCGGCACCTCACCGCGTTCCATCAACCAGGGGAGCATCACGAGCAGTCGACGCAGGCGTTCGCTCGTGGGCCGAGGGCCGCGTCGGGCGATCACCCTGCACCTGCCATCGAACGCAACCACTGCACCACGTCGGCGCGCACCTCCGCCGGTCCGAGCACTTCGGCCTGGAGCCCGAGGCCGAACAGCCATGAACGGAACGCGTCGAGGTTCGCACAGGGCACCTCGACATCGACGCTGCCGTCCTCGTGGCGAGCCAGGACCGCCTCGCTCCCGAGGTCCGTCTCGACCCCGTGGGAACGGCCGGCGTCGACACGCACGATCGCTCGCGAGGCCGGTTCGTCGCCCAACATCTTGGGATCCGTCGGGAACGTCGAGCGTGGGTCGAACCCGTCGGGCCGCTCGAACGCTCGTGGCGGACCGAGCCGAACGTCGCCCTCGATCCGGTCCACGCGGTACGTGCGCACCTCGCCGTGGCCGAGGTCGTGGCCGATGACGTACCAGAAGCCCTCGCGCAGGAGCAGCGCATAGGGATGGAGCTCCCTCGCCGACCCTCGGTACCCGAACGTCACCGACGGCGTGTGACGCGGTGGCCTCGCGCAGCGGCGGGAGCGCCGGGTCGTCGGGGATGTTGGTGACGACCGTGCTCGTGGTCGCCCCGTCGGCGCCGAGCTTGAGGAGGCCGAAGCGGCCCTCGGAGAGGCGAGCAGCGGCGACGGCCACCTGCAACGCGGCGCGCTCGTCGGGGCTGAGGTCCAGATCGGCGAGCTCATATCTGCGACGATCGATCCGGTATGCCGTGCGACCCGCATCACTGCCGCTGAGCACCTCGCTGTCGATCGGTACGCCGATCTCGCGCAGCAACGCCTTGTCGCGCTCGAACGCTCCACGCAACGCCGACTCACCGACCGGGTACTGACCACTGAGCTCGTTGGCGATCTGTTCCAGCGTGACCGGCGTACGAGTCTCGAGCAGCAACGCGACCAGGTTGGTGATCCGTTCGAGCGCGTCCACCATCGGGTCAGCGGCTCCCCGCGTGGTAGTCGTAGAACCCACGCCCACTCTTGCGGCCGAGGAGACCCGCCTCGACCATCCGGGACAGCAACGGCGGCGCCGCGTACAGCGGCTCCTTGAACTCGGTGTACAGGCTCTCGGCGACCGCCATCGTGGTGTCGAGGCCGATGAGATCGGCGAGCCGCAGCGGCCCCATCGGATGGTTGCACCCCTCGACCATGCCCGTGTCGATGTCCTCTGCCGTCGCGAAGCCTGACTCCATCATCCTGATCGCGGAGAGGATGTACGGGATCAGCAGTGCGTTGACCACGAACCCCGCACGGTCCTGGCTGCGGATGACGCGCTTCTGGAGCACGTCTCCTGCGAAGGACTGCGCTCGCTCCGACGTCTCGGGTGAGGTGAGCAACGAGGTGACCAACTCGACCAGGCGCAGCACCGGGACGGGGTTGAAGAAGTGGATGCCGATGACCTGCTCCGGTCGCTCGGTGGCGATGCCCAGTTTCATGATCGGGATCGAGCTGGTGTTGCTCGCCAGGATCGCCGCAGGGTCGGTGACCGCACGATCGAGCGCCCGGAAGACCTCGGTCTTGAGCGCCTCGTCCTCGATCACCGCTTCGACGACGAGTTGCCGATCGGCGAAGTCGGCGAGGTCGGTCGTGAAGGCGAGGTGCGACAGTGCGTCGTCGCGTTCGGCTTCCTCCAACTTGCCCGAGCGGACGCCCCGGTCGAGGCTGCCGACGATGCGAGCCCTGCCGCGCTCACAGGCCTCCGCGTCGACCTCCCGGACCATCACGTCGAGCCCGGCCCGGGAGCACACCTCCGCGATCCCCGAGCCCATGAGGCCAGATCCCACCACCCCGACACGTTCGATCGTCATGCTCCGAGTCTGCCGCATCTGCCACCCCGGGCCGTCACTTCGTCCGCCAGGCCCTACCCTCTTGGGGGTGCCGTCGCTCGCTCAACTCCCTCGACCCGACCCGAAACGGCTCGCCGTGCGGCTCACACCCGATGCGCTGCGCCACGTGCGGGCAGGCCATCCGTGGGTGTTCGACCACTCCATCGTCGCCGAGAGCTTCATCGCCCACGCCGGCGATCTGGCCGTCGTGTTCGATGCCGACCGCAAGTTCGCGGCGATCGGCCTGTACGACCCCACCAGCCCGATCCGCCTCAAGGTGCTGCACCACGGCAAGCCGATCACCATCGACCGCGCCTTCTGGTCAGCCCGTCTCGCCAGCGCCATGGAACGGCGGGCGCCGCTCGTGGAGAAGGGCGACACCACGGGCTACCGGGTCGTCAACGGAGAGAACGACGGCATGCCGGGTCTCGTCCTCGATCGCTACGACCGCACGCTCGTGCTCAAGCTGTACTCGGCGATGTGGATACCGCACCTCGCCGATCTCGTGCCGGTGATCGACGACCTGTTCCGCCCCGACGCGCTCGTCCTCCGGCTGGCGCGCAACATCCCCGAGGAACTGCTGCACGGACTCGAGGAGGGCGACGCGCTCATCGGCGTCTGCCCGCCCGACCCGATCCTGTTCCTGGAGAACGGCCTCACCTTCGAAGCCGACGTGGTCCACGGTCAGAAGACCGGGCACTTCCTCGACCAACGCGACAATCGGGCCTTCCTCGGCACGCTCACCGAAGGGGCCCGGGTGCTCGACGTGTTCGCCAGCACCGGAGGGTTCACCGTGTACGCGGCGGCGGGCGGAGCCCGAGAGGTGATGGCCGTCGACCTCAGCGAGCCCACGCTCGCCGTGGTCGCCCGCAACCTCCATCACAACAGCGAACGCGCCGCCGTTCGCGCCTGCGACTTCCGACCGACCGTGGCAGACGCATTCCGCGAGATGGATCGGTTGGGTCGCAAGGGCCAACGATTCGACGTCGTGATCATCGATCCACCGTCCTTCGCGCAGCGTCAGTTCGAGATCGACCGCGCCATCAGCGCGTACTCGAAGCTCACCGACCTCGGCGTGCGACTCGTGCACCCCGACGGGCTGCTCGTGCAGGCGTCGTGCAGCAGTCGTGTCTCCGCCGAGGCGTTCCACACCGCCGTGACACACTCGGCGGCGCGGGCCAACCGCCCGCTGGAGGAGATCCGCAGAACCGGTCACGCCATCGATCATCCGGTGACGTTCGCCGAAGGCGCCTACCTGAAGGCGGTCTTCGCCAGGGTGCCGTGAGCGTGTGACCGACGCCTCACTCAGAATCCCACGTGTAGCAACCGCCCGGTGACACACTGTGCGGATGGATCACATTCCGTGGGCGGGCGAGCACTGAGGTGAACCCCTCGGTCGGCGTCCTTGTCGTGCTCCTCGTGATCGCCGCGGGCGTCGGACTCGCGTTCTGGCTGGAGGAGCGCACCATGCGCACCGCCGAAGCGCATCCTGCCGTGCGCGACGCGGAACACCTCGATCGCGTGGTGCTGGGTGGATTCGAGGGCCCGCACACGCCACGAATCCACGGCAAGGGCGTCCTCGCCCTCGATACCGATCTGCTCGTGTTCGTCGCCCGTGGAGTTCCGCATCACGTCGTCGAGATCCCGGTCCTGCAGATCACCACGGTCGACCTGACCTCGGCGCTGCGACTCCGACGTCACTGGAAGCGCAACCGACGGCACTGGCTCCGTGTGCGCTGGCAGACCGGCGAGGGCGTGGCGACGATGGGTGTGATCGTCCCCGACCCGGCGAGGTGGGCAAGGAACCTCAGCCACCTCGCGCCGAGCGATACCAACGAATGAGCTCGTTGGTGCTCGAGTCGTGGTGCGGCTCGTCGGTGCCGGTGAGCTCCGGAGTGATCCGATTGGCGAGCGCCTTGCCGAGCTCCACACCCCACTGATCGAAGCTGTTCACTCCCCAGACTGCACCCTGGACGAACACGATCTGTTCGTACAGCGCGATGAGCTCGCCCAGGACGAACGGGGTGAGCTGCGGCGCCAGGATCGTGGTGCTCGGCCGATTGCCCGGAAACACCCGGTGGGCCTGCTGATGCTCGGGCACCCCCTCGGCGACGACCTCGGCGAGCGTCTTGCCGAACGCGAGCGCCTCACCCTGTGCGAACAGGTTCGCCATCAGCAGGTCATGCTGGGCGAGCAGCGCATGATTGGGCCGGGCGAATCCGATGAAGTCGATCGGCACCAGCCGAGTGCCTTGATGCAGCAGTTGGTAGAACGCGTGCTGGCCGTTGGTGCCCGGCTCACCCCACACGATCGGGCCGGTCGTGGTGTTGACCTCGCCACCGTCGAGGCGCACTCGCTTACCGTTGCTCTCCATGTCGAGTTGCTGCAGGTAGGCGGGGAACCGGCGCAGCTCGTGGGCATAGGGCAGCACGGCCTTGGTCTGGGCGCCGAGCACGTTCGCGTACCAGATGCCGAGCATGCCGAGGAGCACGGGGACGTTCCGCTCGAACGGCGTGGTGCGGAAGTGCTCGTCGACGGTGTGGAAGCCGGCGAGGAACTCACGGAAGTTGTCCGGTCCGATCGAGATCATCAGGGAGAGTCCGATGGCCGAATCGACCGAGTAACGGCCCCCGACCCAATCCCAGAACCCGAACATGTTGCTCGTGTCGATGCCGAACTCGGCCACCTTCTCCGCGTTCGTGCTCACGGCGACGAAGTGCTTGGCGACTGCCGCTTCGCCGAGCGCGCCGGTCAACCAACGTCGCGCCTCGGTCGCGTTGGTGATGGTCTCGATGGTGGTGAAGGTCTTGGAGCTCACCACGACCAGCGTCGTCGCAGGGTCGAGGTCGGCCAGGTTGTCGGTGATGTCGGCACCGTCCACGTTGCTCACGAATCGGCAGCTCAGTTCGGGACGGCCGAAGGCCTCGGTGGCGAGGTACGCCATCGCCGGGCCGAGGTCGCTCCCCCCGATCCCGATGTTCACCACCGTGCGGATCGGGAGCCCGGTCGCACCCGTCCATGCGCCACCGCGCACGCGATCGGCGAACACGCTCATCCGCTGGAGCACCTCGTACACGTCGGGGATGACGTCGTGTCCGTCGACCAACACGCTCGCCGCTCGTGGCGCACGAAGCGCCGTGTGGAGCACCGCCCGCCGCTCGGTGGTGTTGATCTGCTCGCCCGCGAACATCGCATCACGACGCCCTTCGACGTCGGCCACACGCGCCACGGCGAGCAGCGCGGCGAGCACGTCATCGTCGAGCAGGTGCTTGGAGTAGTCGATCCTGAGGTCGCCGACGGTGGCGAGATACCGCTCGGCGCGGCCCGGATCGTCGGCGAACAGCGTGCGCAGATGCGGCGGAACCGGCGTCGACAGGAGCGTCGTCCATTCGGGGGTGGAGGTGATGTCCATTGCCCGAGACGCTAGCCAGCGTCGACCGACACCGTCGCCGGATCAGCGCACCGGCGCCAGCATCGACGCGGCCGGAGCATCGAGCACCAGGACGGTGTGTGCACGACGGACGCGCTGGATCGGCAGGGTGTTGTCGCCCAACAGCCAGTGCCGCACCGGGCGAGCCTTGTTCGCGCCGGCCGCGAGCACCAGACGATGGCGGGCGGCGTTGACCACGGCAGGCGTCACCGTCATGCGGACGAATCCGGCGTACCTCTGGCTCAGCGCCACCTTGCCGGCCGCGTCGATGACGGGGTCCCCGGGTGGCCATGACGCCGTGTGCCCGTCGTCGCCCAGCCCGAGGTGCACGACGTCGAACTGCTCCGGCAGAGCGGCGGCGTAACGGCGGGCGGCGGCCACGAGGTCGACGGCGTTCACCGGCATCGCTCGGCGACGAAGTCCGTCCTTGGGCAGCAGATCGAGCAGCTTCAGGTTCCGGGCCGGGTCGCCGGCGGGGGCGACGCGCTCGTCGACCTGGAAGACGGTGACCGACTCCCACGGCACGGAGAGCGTCGCGAGGGTCGCGAACATCCGCGCCGGTGTCGTGCCGCCGCTGACGGCGATGGTCGCCACGCCGCGACGTCGCACCGCGTTGCGGAGTTGGAACGCCACCCACCCGGCAGCTTCGACGGCCGCCGCCTCTGCATCGGCGGCGACACGGACGTCCATCCCTCCAGCCTGCCACGCATCGCCGTCGACGAGGTCCTTCCCCACCCACTTCGGCCCGATCCGCCGCCATTCTGGGAAGGGATCTTCCCGGAGTCCGGGAAGATCCCTTCCCAGAAGCAGAGCGGAGACGATTCCTGACCAGAAGCCGAACGTGCTCAGCGGCCGGTGAAGGTGGGGGGACGACGCTCGAGGAACGAGCGGACCCCTTCGCGGTGATCCTCGGTGCGGAACAGGTCACCGAGGGTGCGTGACACCCACTCGCCCAGCTCGTTCCAGTCCGGGTCGAGTGCCCGACGGAGCCCGATCTTCAGCTGCGCCACCGCCAGCGGTGGACGCGACGCAATGGTCTGCGCGAGCTCGAGGGCCGTCGGCATCAGGTCGTCGTGGGCCACCCGGCGCCCGACGAGTCCCCATTGCTGCGCCGTCTCGGCATCGATCACGTTGCCGGTGAACAGCATCTCTGCCGCCCGTTCGCGGCCGACGAGTTGGGCGAGTCGGCCGACCCCGGCGACGTCGCTGCACAGGCCGCGCAGCACGAACAGCTCGCCGAACTTCGCCCGATCGGATGCGACGCGTAGGTCGGCCATCAAGGCCAGTTCCATGCCCCACCCCACTGCGGCGCCGTTGACCGCGGCGACGATCGGGACATTCGAGTGCAGGAGCGCATCGGCCGCGGGCGTGAGCCGTGGCGCCACCTTCGTCGGCTTGGGACCCTCGCCAGCGCCCATCACCTCGCGGACGTCGTCGCCGGAGCAGAACGCGGGATCCGTGCCCGTGATGACCAGGCATCTCGCCGAGGTGCTGCGGACCGCGGTCTCCAGTTCGTCGTAGCTCTGGAACCGCAGCGCGTTGCGCACCTCGGGCCGGTCGATCGTGATCACGTCGACGTCACCCACCCGTTCGACACGTACGTCTGCCATCGAGCACCCCCATCGTCCAGCCGATCCCGTCCCCACGGGTGGCCTCTCGTACTGTAGGGACCATGACGACCCTCTCCCGTACCGGGCTCGACGCCCTGGCAGCCCGCATCCAGCACGAGGTCGACGAGGGACACGTCACTGCTGCGCAGTTCGCGATCGGACTCGACGGCGAGGTGGCGGCGTTCCAGTCCTTCGGCACGGCCACCGACGACAGCCGCTTCATCATCTTCTCGGCGACGAAGGCACTCGTGGCGATGGCGCTGCTCCCCCACTTCGGCGACGGCACGCTCGACCTCACGACCTCCGTCGCGCATTACCTGCCCGAGTTCGGTCATCACGGCAAGGACGACGTGACGGTGCTGCAGTTGCTCACCATGCAGGGCGGGTTCCCGCAGGCGCCGATGGGCCCGGCGAACTGGGGCACCAGCGAAGGGCGTCGCGCCCAGTTCGCAGAGTGGCACCTCGATTGGCCGGCGGGGACGCGCACGGAGTACCACCCGCTCGCCGCGCACTGGGTCATCGCCGAGCTGCTGGAGTCGCTCACCGGGCGTGCGTACATCGACGTCGTGCACGAGCGGATCGCCAACCCCGCCGGGGTGTCCGCCGTGCTCGGCCCGCTCGCCACCGAGCCGGCGCCGATGACGATCCGAGTCACCGGCGAGTACCCCTCGGATCCGTCGCTGCTCGTGGCGACCTACGGCCGCCCCGACCTGGTCCCGGTGGCGTCGGTGACCCCCGAGCTGCTGCTGTCGATGAACGACGCCCGCGCCCAGTCCGTGGGGATCCCCGCCGGCGGCGCGATCGCCGATGCCGCCGACATGGCACGGATCTACCAGCACTTCCTGCACAACTTCGACGGCGTCTTCCCCGAGATCTGGCGCGCCGACGCCATCGGCACCGTGCGCAACGCCAGCCTCAACGTGACCGACGGCGTGCCGGCGAACCGCACGATCGCCGGCTACGTGTCGGGCAATGACGGCTACCACCTCCACCGGTGGATGCCTGCCGCACCGGCAGCGTTCGGGCACGCCGGGGCCGGCGGCCAGCTCAACTGGTGCGATCCAGCGAGTGGGATCAGCTTCTCGTTCCTCCACGACACCCTGCACCAGGATCCTCGTGTCGAGTTCCGCCGCGCCGCCGATCTGCACGGCCTCGTGCTCGACCTGCTCCAGACCTGACGGTGGAACGTGAACGCGCCGGCATCATCGCCGGCCTCGTCGCCTACGTCGTGTGGGGGTTGCTCACCATCTACTGGAAGCAGCTGCATCGGTTCGATGCGTTCGAGCTGATCGGCTGGCGGATCGTCTGCGCGGCGCTCATCATGGCCTTCGTGCTGACGGCGACCCGACGGTGGTCGCACCTGGCGGTCCTGCGCCACAACCGCGGCCTGCTCGGCAGGGTCGCCGCAGCAGCAGTGCTGCTCACCGTCAACTGGACGTCGTACGTGTGGGCCGTCGTGCACGAGCACGTGCTCGAGACGGCCCTGGGCTACTTCATCGCGCCGATCGGTACCGTCATGGTCGGCGTGCTCGTGCTGCACGAGCCGTTCCGGGCTGCACAGCGGGTTGCATTGGCGTTCGCTGTCGCGGCGGTCGTGGTCCTGACCGTCTCGTACGGAAGAGTGCCATGGCTGGCGCTGGCGATCGCGATCTCTTGGACGACGTACGGATATCTCAAGAAGCAGGTGCCACTGAGTCCGCTCGAGAGCATGGCCGCCGAGGCCTTCATCCTCTTCCTGCCGGCGATCGCCGTGGCAGCGATCCTCGCCGGACGTGCGGGGAGCATCCCCCACAGCGCGTCGAGCAAGGAGCTGGTGTTCGCGCTGCTCACCGGCCTGGCCACCGTCGGCCCGCTCACGCTGTTCGCCTACGCCGCCCATCGCGTTCCACTCGGCATCCTCGGACCGATGCAGTACATCGTGCCGACGATGAACTTCCTGATCGGCTGGCTCCTCTACGACGAATCACTGCCCGCAGTGCGCGTGCTGGGGTTCGCGCTCGTGTGGATCGGCCTCGCCGTCGTCACCGTGGACTCGGCCCGCCGGATACGGGCCGCACGGGTGCCCGATGTGGCGCTGATTCCCGGATAGCGTCAGCGGACGTCCAGGGAGAGGGAGACTCGACGATGAAGAAGACACTGTTCGCGGCGCTCGCAGGGGCTGCGCTGTTGGTGTCGTGCAGCGCGGACACTGCCGACTTCCAGAAGTCGGCGGAGAAGTTCATCGAGAGCGACACGGTCGGCAAACAGGTGGGCACCACGTTCACGAACGC
This sequence comes from uncultured Acidimicrobiaceae bacterium, assembly GCA_963720695.1. Taxonomy (GTDB): domain Bacteria; phylum Actinomycetota; class Acidimicrobiia; order Acidimicrobiales; family Ilumatobacteraceae; genus UBA668. Next base: position 182,347 of record CAVRGG010000001.1, on the reverse strand, counting down.
CCAGTGCACCAAGCCGGCCAAGGTCGAGGCGGGCGCCACCTTCACCTGCACCGCGAAGAGCGCCGACGAGATGTTCTGGACGTTCGACCTGGTCGTCAAGGACAAGAGCAACTTCGAGATCGTGTCCGGCCTGCCGAAAGGCTGAACGACAGGCTGAACGACAGGCTGAACGACAGGCCGAACGGCAGGGCTCCACTAGCTCGGGCGGATCGCCCCCGGATCGATCGGCATGCCGAAGCGGATGCGATTGTGGGCGTGGCCGAGGTGTTGGAGTGAGAACGACGCCCGCAACGCGCTCGAACTGACCCTGGGCGTCCAACGTCTGGTTGACGCTCTCCTTCGCCAGGCGCAGCGCGAACGACGGCCGCTGGGCGATGCGGCCGGCCATGGCCATGACGAACGGGCGCAGGTCATCGGGTGCCACCACCTGGTTGACCATGCCCAATCGGTGCGCGTCCGCCGCGGTGACCCAGTCGCCGGTGAAGAGCAGTTCCTTGGCCTTCCTCGCACCGAGCTCCCAGGGATGGGCGAAGTACTCGACACCGTTCACACCCATGCCGACCACGGGATCGCTGAACAATGCGTCGTCGGCGGCGACGATGATGTCGGCGATCCAGAGCAGCATCAGGCCGCCTGCGATCGTCTTGCCCTGCGCGGCGGCGATCACCGGCTTGGGGATGTTGCGCCACCGCCAGCACATCTGGAAGTACAGCTCCTCCTCCCAGGCGAGGTGACCCTCCTGCCCGGGGGCGCCGAAGCCACCGTTGGGCGACACGAGATCGAACTCGGTGAAGTCCTCTCCGTCGCGCAGGTCGTGTCCGCTGCTGAAGTGCGGACCGTCGGCCTGGAGCACGATCACCTTGACATCCTCGCGCCGCGACGCGTCGTCGAACGCGGCGTTGAGTTCGTAGGTCATCCGCTTGTTCTGGGCGTTGCGGCTGGCCGGTCGATCGAGAGTGACCACCGCGATGCCGGACGACCCTGGGTCGACGACCTCGTAGTGGATCGTCGACAGCTGTTCGAGCGAGATCGGCATCGGTTGGTCCCTCCTCGTCGGCAGAGTAGCCCCGGGACGCGGAACGGCCCGCCCCGAAGGGCGGGCCGTGATCCGAGTTCCGGGTGGAGCTCGGTCAGCTCTCGAATTCGGTGATGAGCGAACCGACGTCGGTGAACGTCGCCGTCGTGGCGTTGTACTGCAGCACCTGCAGCGACTCGGACAGGAACGGGTCCTCTTCGCCCATCGACTTGTCGACGATCCCGTCGCGGGCCAGCATCGGCGTGTACGTGAAGTCACGTGCCGCGTTGATGATGGAGGCACGGGTCAGGCCGTCGGGCGACTCCATCGCCTGCTTGATGATGGCGATGGTGACCTCGGCCGTGGTCCAGCCCGCCGCCGCCGTGGCGGCGATGTCGCTGAGACCCTGCGAGGCCATGTAGTCGAGGTACTCCTTGACGTTGGGCAGGTCGGCGTTGGCCGGAGCGGTCACGTCGATGAGGTTGCCCGAGGTGTAGAGGCCGTCAGCGGCCGCACCGGCAGCGCCGAGGATCAGGCTGCTGGCGCAGGTGTTGGTGATGAACGTCGACGGCGTCCAGCCGGCGTTCTGCGCCTTGGCAGCGGCGACCTCGGTGAGGAACCCGATGCAGCCGGCGCCCAGCGGCACCGCCATGATCACGTCGGGCTTCTTGGAGGCGATGCTCGTGATCTGCGACGTGGGCGGCGCGGAGTCCGTGGCCTCGATGGTCTGCTCGTCGACGATGGTGAGGTTGTAGTCCGCTCGCCAGTTCCTTGAAGGCGTCGGCGTAGACCTGGCCGAACTCGTTGTTCACGTAGAAGAGTGCGACGGTCGCGCCCTGCGGGTAGAGCTCGGCGAGCTGCTTGGCGTACACCTTCGACTCCACCGTGTACGGCACGAGGATGCCGGTGGTCCACGGGTAGTTCGCCACGTCACCCCACGCCGGCGAACCGGTGAGGGCGTTGAGCTGCGGGATGCACTCCTCGTTGAGGGTGTCGCGCACGGCAGCGTTGTTCGGCGAGCCGATGATGCCCGAGAAGATGTTGACGCCGGCGTCGATCTGCTTGGAGATCGCACCAGGCGTGAGGTCCTTGTTGTACTGGTCGTCCTCGATGGTGACCTCTGCCTTGAGGTCGCCCAGCAGACCCTTCTCGTTGGCGTAGTTGATGTACGCCTCGAAGCCACCCTTGACCGGAGCGAAGGCCGCAGCAGCGACGCCGCCCGTGAGCGGCATGGCCGAACCGATCTTGATCGTGCCCTCGATGGGCGCGTTCGCGGCGGCCGGATCGATGCAGTCATCGGTGTTGACGGCCCAGGCCGTGCTCTCCGCCATGGTGGTGTCGGGCGCCATCGTGTCGCCGGTCGTGTCCTGCGTCGTGGTCTCCACGGACGTGGTGTCAGGCGCTGCGGTCGTGTTGGAACTGCTGGAGTCGCTGCCACAGGCTGCAATCACCATCGTTCCGGCTGCCAATGTCGCAAGCAGTCGCGTCGAAGTGCGTCGCATCATCCATTCCCCCTTGTTGTGTGTGCGTATCGCTGTACGTCAGGCCTCGACGGGAGCCGGTGCCTTGGGCGCCAGCGTACCCGTCCCGGCGGGCTTGGGAATAACTCTGACGAAGCGCACCACGAGTCGGCGCCACATGCCCACGATCCCGAACGGCGCGACGAACATCAGCGCGATCAGCATCACGGCGAAGATGCCGCTGCCGGGCGGCGTGTGCGACCAGTCGAAAAACGGACGCAGGATGCCAGGGATCTGCTTGGGATCGCTCCAGTCGCCCGTGCGCTCGGTGATGAACACGAACAGCACAGAGCCGACGATGGGACCCCAGAGCGAGCCGGCGCCGCCGACCACCATCACGATGAGGAAGATGATCGAGCCCTGGATCGTGATGTTGGTGGAGTCGGGTGTCACGTTGCCGGTGCGGATCGCCGACATGCAGCCCGGCAGCGAGCAGAGCGCCGCCGACAGTCCGAACACGATGCCCTTGGTGACCGCCAGATTGACACCCATCACTGCCGCAGCCGTGTCGTTGTCGCGGATGGCGATGAGCGAGCGACCGACGCGACTCTTCACCACGCCTCGGCAGGCGAGGTAGACGATGATCACGATGATCATCGCGATCCAGTACAGGAACGGCTTGATGTTCTCGCCGCGCAGACTCCCCCACGGATTCCAGCCGAAGATCTCGTAGGTGGGGTTGGACTTGGTGAAGCGGAACCCCGTCTTGTCGAGGCCGCGGGCGCCGCCGGTGAGCCACACCAACTTCTTCGCCTTCACCAACTGCGGGAACACCAGGCCGAGGGCGAGCGTGACCAGGGCGAGGTACACACCCTTGATCCGCAGAGCCGGCAACGAGACGAGCGCACCCACGACGAACGCCACGACGAAGGCGACGGTGAACGTCTGGAACGGGCTCCAGCCGTAGCGCGACACGAGGATGCCGGTGGTGTAGGCACCGATGCCGTAGAACGCGGAGTGGCCGATCGAGATCTGCCCCGTGTAGCCGAGCAGGAGGTTGAGCGACATCGCGGCCGCCATGAGCGTGAGCGCGGTGATGCACGAATCGATGACGCCGTTGCTGGCGGACGTCGGGATCCAGAACATGAGGTAGACGACGGCGATGCCGACGACGATGCGGATGGCCCAGCTGGCAGCGCCGCCGGAACGGATGGTGGCGATCGGCTTCATACGCGTTCGACCTTCTCCGTACCGAACAGGCCGGACGGTTTGATGAGGAGGACGCCGAGGATGACGACCAGCGCGACTCCCACCTTGAGCTCCTGCCCGACCCATTGGTCGGCGTAGCCCGCCGCGAGGTTCTCGACGACGCCGATGATCAACCCGCCGAGCACGGCACCACCGGGACTGTCGAAGCCGCCGAGCGTGGCCGCGGCCGAGGCGTAGATGAACACGGTGAACATCAAGCCCAGGTTCACGTTGTGGTTGATGCCGGCGTAGACCACACCGCCGAGCGCACCGATGGCGGCGGCGATGCCCCAGCTCATCATCAGCACCATGTTGGTGCGGATGCCGACGAGCTTCGCGCTCTCGGCGTTGCTGGCGACGGCGCGCATCGCCAGCCCGAGCTTGGTGTAGTTGAAGAGCACGAACAGCAATGCGGTGAGGACGAGGACGAGCAGGAACACGCCGATCGACTGCTTCTTGATCGCCGCGCCGAAGACGTTGACGAAGTCGGTGTCCTTGTTCGGGAACAGGCTCGGGAACGACTGCTGCTTGCTGCCGACACCGCTGTTGGGCAACGGCTGGTCCTTCCAGATCGCGCCATCCAGCCAGTTGAGGAACTGGAACAGACCGAGCGTCACGATGAACACCGCGAACGGCGACTTCTTCGCGATGGGACGGATCAGCGTGACCTCGGTGACCGAGCCCAGCACGAAGCCGGCGGCCATGCCGATGATGAGTGCGAACCCGATGGGGATGCCCCACTCGCCGCACTGGTACACGATGTAGGTGCAGAACAGCGCCATCTCGCCCTGGGCGAAGTTGAGGTGGCCGGTGCCGCGGTAGATGATGACGAGGCCGAGCGCGATGAGCGCGTACACGCTGCCCTGGCTGAGACCGTCGAAGAGGCGCTGGAGGAACAGTTCCATCAGAACCCCAGGTACGCCTTGCGGATGGTGTCGTCCGCACTCAGTTCGGCGGCCGAACCGGACGCCACGATGCGACCCGTCTCCAACAGGTAGACCCGGTGTGCCATGTGCATGGCGAGGTTCGCGTTCTGTTCCACGAGCAGCACGGAGAGTCCTTCCTCCTTGTTGAGATGTTCGATGACGCCGAACAACTCCTGTGTGATGAGCGGCGCGAGCCCGAGACTCGGTTCGTCGCAGAGCAGCAAACGGGGTCGACTCATCAGCGCGCGGGCGATGGCCAGCATCTGCTGCTCGCCACCGCTGAGGCTTCCGGCGCGCTGGTCGCGCCGTTCCGCGAGCCGCGGGAACTGCTGGTACCACCGCTCCGCGTCGGCGGCGATCGCTGCCGAGCCGTCGCGACGGGTGATGGCGCCGGCGCGCAGGTTGTCGGCGACGCTGAGCTCGGGGAACGTGCCGCGTCCCTGAGGTACCTGAGCGACACCGAGCCGGACGATGGCGTCGGGCGACATCTTCGACACGTCGTGCCCGTCGAACTCGACAGAGCCCTGCCGGGAGATGGTGCCGCTGATCGCCCTCATCGTGGTGGTCTTGCCGGCGCCGTTGGCACCGAGGATGACGACGATCTCGCCCTCGTTGAGCTCCATGTCGATGTCGTGGAGCACGGTGACGGGTCCGTAGCCGGCGGACAGGCCGCGTGCGCTCAGCATCGTCATGACGACGTCCCCAGATAGGCCTCGATGACCCCTGGATCGTTCTGCACCTCGGTCGGGGTGCCGTCGGCGATCTTGCGTCCGAACTCCATCGCCACGACGCGGTCGCTGATCGACATCACCATGCTCATGTGGTGCTCGACGAGCAGGACGGTGAGATCGAACTGATCGCGGATGGTGGTGATCGTGTCGCCCAACTCGTCGACCTCGCCGTGGGCGAGCCCCGACGCCGGCTCGTCCATGAGGAGGAACTCAGGGCGAGCAGCGAGGGCCCTTGCGATCTCGAGCCGCTTCAGTGTGCCGAAGGGCAGCCCGGCGGCCGGGCGAAAGGCGAGGTCACCGAGACCGAGTTGCGTCAGCAGGTCACCGGCGAAGTCCCGGGTGCGACGGTTGTCGGCGGCGGCGCCGATGCGGAAGATCGCCCGACCGAAGCCCACCTTCCCCTGGCAGTGAGCGCCGACCATCACGTTCTCCAGCAGGGTCATCGTCGGGAACAGCGCCAGGTTCTGGAAGGTGCGGGCGATGCCGAGCCGAGCGATGCCGTGCGCAGGGACGTCGAGCAACTCCGTGCCCTTGAACCTCACGGACCCACCGGTGGGTTGATAGATGCGGCTGACGACGTTGAACATCGTGGTCTTTCCCGCACCGTTCGGACCGATGAGCCCACAGATGTGGCCCTCCTCGATGCTGAACGAAAGGCGGTCGAGCGCCACGATGCCACCGAAGCGCACCGTCACTTCATTGACGTCGAGCAACATCACGCGTTCCAGTCCCTCCCCCAAGTGGCCCCCAAGCGGCTGGGTGGGTAGAACATAGCCCGCCTCGGTGTCGCGAGTCACACGAGGGGCGAACGCGAGGTCAGTCGTGCCAGTCGAGCACCGTTCGCATCGCGTCCTCGAAGTCCTCGAACGACAACCCGTTCTTGGCGCCGATGACAAGGTCCGCGTCGGCACCGACGGGATGACGAACGACACCCGGCTCGTCGGTTGCGGCGCGGTAGATCGCGTCGGCCACCAGCTGCGGATCGGCTGGTTCGCCGCTCACCAGTCGGCGCTGCGCGACGCGATATCGCTGCCACCGCTCGTGCTCGTCGCTGCCGTCGACCATCGCCGCAGCCACCATGCTGTTGTCACTCAAGCGAGTCGCGAACTGACCCGGTTCGACGACTCGCACCTTGATGCCGCGGTGGGCGAGTTCGAAGTGCATCGACTCCGTCAGTGCCTCGACGGCGTGCTTCGTCGCGGCGTACGCGCCACCGTACGGCGTCCCGACGCGGCCTGCGAGCGAGCCGACGTTGACGATCGCACCTCCGCCGTGTTCGAGCATGTGGGGCACCACTGCACGCACGACCCGGACCACCCCCATGACGTTCGTGTCGAACTGGCGGGCGATCTCGACGTCGGAGAACAGGTGCACCGCGCCGAACGACTCGATGCCGGCGTTGTTCACGACGATGTCGAGACGCCCGACCTTGGCGATGGCGGCGGCGATCGCCGCGTCGACGCTGTCGGAGCTGCACACGTCGAGGGCGAGCTGGTCGATGTCGGCCCGGGCGTTCAGCACGGGCGACTTGCCCGGAGTGCGCATGGTCGCGAACACATGGTGTCCGCGGTCGGCGAAGGTGAGCGCGGCCAGTTCCCCGAAACCGCTGCTGCACCCGGTGATCAGCACGTTGGACATCGTCGGGACGCTAGCGGGCTACCGTGCCCGCATGAACGACCGGGACGACTGGTTGGCGGCGGGCCTCTACGACCCCGCGGCACCTGATGCCGAGGACCGGCTGGAGCTCCTCACGTGGATCTCGGGCCACGAGGTTCCCGTCGACGACATGGTGCGGGCCGACGCGGCGGGACAGCTCAACGCCGTCGTCGCCGACCGGATGCTGCGCCCGGGAACCCGCCTGTCGGTCGAGCAAATGGCGGAGAGGACCGGGATCCCGGCGAAGCAGATCCTCGACATCCGGCGCGCCAGCGGAATGCCCGGTTGCGAGCCGGGTGACCTCGTGTACACCGAGGACGACATCGTCATGTTCGAGTTGTTCGCGCTCGCCGGCCGCCTCTTCACCCACGCACAGCTGGTGCACTTCACGCGCGTCATGGGGGCGTCGCTGCGACGCATCGCCGAGGCCGCCAGCGAGATGTTCTGGCGTGACGTCGAAGCGCCCCTCCATCAGGGGCGAGCGCCGACGTCGGTGGAGGTGGCGATGGCGAGCCTCGAGGGCACGCTCCTCGCCCGCTCCGCGAGCGGCGTGTTCGAACCGATGTTCTGGGGCCACCTCGAACTCGCCAACGAGATGGTGCGGCGCGCCCGTCGAGACGCCCACGACTTCACCACGGTGCCACTCACGATCGGGTTCGTCGATCTGCACGGCTTCACCTCGCGCTCGGGTTCGATGGAACCTCAGGAGTTGCTCGATCTCGTGATGACGTTCGAATCCGCCTCGACGGACCTGGTCTCGCGGCACGGCGGCCGCGTGGTCAAGCTGATCGGCGACGAGGTCATGTTCACGACGGTCGAGCCGGGCGAGGCGTGTGCGGTCGCCGAGGCGCTCGTGAAGCAGGCCGACGACTGGGCGAGCGGTGCCCGCGCCGGCCTCGCCCACGGATCGGTGATCGCCAGCGGCGGCGACATCTACGGCGAGACCGTCAACCTCGCGTCGCGCATCGTCGACGTGGCCGTGCCCGGCGAGGTGCTCGTCAACGAGGCGGTGACGCTCAAGGCGTCGTCGCTGTCGTTCTCGCCTGCCGGGCGTCGACAGCTCAAGGGCTTCGTCGAGCCGGTGCGGTTGTGGTCGCTGGGAGAGTGATCAGTCGATCAGGTCGCGCAGCGTCTCGACGGCCTTCACCGGGTCGCCGCCGACGGGGTTCACCGACAGGATCGTGACGCCGGCCTCCTTGTACGCGGCGAGGCGCTCCTTGATGTAGCTCTTGGGGCCGACGAGGTTGCTGTTCTCCAGCAACTGCGTGGGCACCGCCGCCGCGGCCTCGTCCTTCTTGCCGTCGAGGTACAGGTCCTGCACCTCGATGGCCTCCTTCACGTAGCCGTACTTCTGGCAGATCGTGTTGTAGAAGTTCTTGTCGCGCGCGCCCATGCCACCGATGTACAGCGCCGCGTTGGGGCGGGCGAAGTCGAGGACCTTGTTGCGTGCGTCGCCCGTCAGGCTCTCGTCGATCGCGAGCATGCCGCCCGCCGAGATCTGCAGCGGGCCGAGCTCGGGGTCGCGCTTGGCGATGCCCTTCTTGAGCTCGTCGCCCCACACGTTCTGGAACTTGTCGGGATCGAAGAAGATCGGCAGCCAACCGTCGGCGTACTGAGCGGTGGCAGTGACGCTGAGGCCCATCAGGCTCGCCCACCAGATCGGGATGTTGGAGCGCACGGGGTGGTTGATGAGCTTCAGCGGCTTGCCGAGGCCGGTGCCTTCACCGTCGGGCAACGGCACCTGCACCGTTTGGCCGTGGTACTCGAACTTCTGCTCGCGCTTCCAGATCTGGCGGCAGGACTCGATGTACTCCTTGATCCGCACCATCGGCTTCTCGTACGGCACGCCGTGGAAGCCCTCGATCACCTGCGGCCCCGAGGCACCCAGCCCGAGGATGAACCGGCCGTCGCTGACGTAGTCGCAGCCGGCCGCGGTCATCGCCATCAGCGCCGCAGTCCGCGAGTAGACGTTGAGGATGCCCGTCCCGATCTCGACGCGCTCGGTCTTCGCGGCGAGGTACCCGACCTGGCTGACGGCATCGTAGGAGTAGGCCTCGGCGATCCAGACCACATCGAGCCCGGCCTTCTCGAGATCGACGACGCGCTGCACTGCCTCCTTGAATCCGCCGGAGTAGTTGATGGACATGGAGAGCTTCATGGCCGCGACCCTATGCGTTACGGATTGAGGTTTCCCGATCGGAAGCCTTCGAGGTCGAGGGTGACGTAGCGGTACCCCTGACCTCGCACGGCTGCCACGACTGCCTCTCGTTGCGCGAGCACCGCCGACAGATCGTCGAGGGGCACTTCGAGTCGAGCGGTGTCGTCGTAGTGGCGAACTCGGAGCTGACCGAACCCAAGTCGGCGCAGCGCGGACTCGGCACGGTCGAGCCGGGTGAGCAGGCTCAAGGAGACCTCGGTGCCATAGGGCACTCGACTCGCCAGGCACGCCATCGCCGGCTTGTCCCAGGTGCGCAGACCCATCGCCTTCGATGTGGCCCGGATCTCGTCCTTGGTGAAACCTGCGGACACGAGCGGGAACTGCGCGCCCGCTTCACCGGCGGCCTTCTGGCCGGGCCGATGATCGCCGAGATCGTCGACGTTGACACCGAGCACCACGGTGGCGCGTTCCGCCGCGGCGATGGGACCGACGACGTCCATGAGTTCGGCCTTGCAGTGGAAGCAGCGATCGGTGTCGTTGGAGCGATACGCCGCCCGCTCCATCTCGTGGGTGGTCACCGGCGTCCACCGCAGCCCCCACTCGTCGGCCAGGGCGCGACAGTCGGCTTCCTCGTCGCCGGCGAGCGACGGCGACACGGCGGTCACTGCGTGGGCGTCGCTGCCGAGCGTGCGATGAGCGACCGCGGCGAGGAACGCACTGTCGGCTCCACCGCTGAACGCCACGACGACGCGGCCGAGGCTGCGGAGTTCGGCCTCGAGGGCGGCGAGCTTCTTCTCGGGCGTCACGCCGTCGAGGCTACCGAAGCCTTGTGCCGCTGCTCGGCAGATGACACGATCCCGGCATGTACAAGAACATCGTGGTCGGGACGGACGGATCGGAAACTGCAGGGATCGCGGTGCGGCACGCAACGACCCTCGCCAAGGAGAGCGGCGGCACGCTGCACGTGGTGCACGCCTATCAGAACGTGGCACTCGGCATGGCCGCCATGTCGGCCGGATCGGGCGGGCCGATGGTCGACCTCGACCGGCTCAACTCCAACCTCGCCGAGAACGGGGTCGAGGTCTGCGCCGCCGCTCGTGCAACCGCAGAAGCGGAGGGCGTCACCGTGGAGACCCACACGCGCTGCGACGATCCCGCCGACGCACTGCTCACCGTCGCCGGCGAGGTCGGTGCCGACCTGATCGTGGTGGGGAACCGCGGGATGTCCGGTCTGAAGCGATTCATGTTGGGCAGCGTCCCCAATCGCATCTCCCACCACTGCCCCTGCAGTCTGCTCATCGTCAACACCACCAGCTGAGGGTGGTTGCAGGTATACCCCCGGGGGTATACAATCGCTCCCATGTTCTTCCGCCAGTACTACCTCGGTTGCCTCTCCCACGCGAGCTATCTGATCGGTGACACCACCACCGGCAACGCCGTGGTGGTCGACCCACAGCGGGACGTCGCCGAGTACCTCGCCGATGCCGAGATGCACGGACTGACGATCACCTCGGTGCTCGAGACGCACTTCCACGCCGACTTCCTGTCGGGTCACCTCGAGCTCGCCGAGCACACCGGCGCCGAGATCGTCTACGGCGCCGACGCCGAGGGGCGGGCCGAGTTCCCGATCCGCACCTACCCGGACGGCGGCATCATCACCCTGGGCACCGTGGTCCTCGAGATTCGCGAGACGCCGGGCCACACGCCCGAGTCGATCAGCATCGTCGTCCACCCCGACGGGATCGACCAGCCGCCCTACGGCGTACTCACCGGCGACACGCTCTTCATCGGCGACGTCGGTCGTCCCGACCTGCTGGCCTCGGTCGGCGTCACCGCTGACCAACTGGCCCGCAAGCTCTACCACTCGCTCCACGAGCGGCTGCTCACGCTTCCCGATGCCACGAAGGTCTTTCCCGCGCACGGCGCCGGATCCGCGTGCGGCAAGAACCTCTCCACCGAGACGGTGTCGACCATCGGCGAACAGCGGCGGACCAACTATGCGCTGGCACCGATGAGCGAGGACGAGTTCGTCGAGGCGGTCACGCAGGGCCAGTCCGTCGCACCGCTGTACTTCTCCTTCGCGGCCAACCGCAACAAGCAGGCGAGGGAGCTCATGCACGACGACGTGCGGGTCACTCCCCTCCCGTTGCCAGAGGTGCTCGCCGCGATGCACGAGGGGGCAGTGGTCCTCGACGGCCGCGACGACATGGCGTTCGCCGCCGGCCACCTGCGCGGCTCGGTCAACGTCGGTCTCGGCGGTCGCTTCGCCGAGTACGCCGGCGAGGTCATGGCGCCCGGGACCCCGATCGTGCTCGTCACCGACCCGGGCCACGAGACCGAGGCAGCCGTGCGCCTCGCGCGAATCGGGTTCGACAACGTGCTCGGCGCGCTCGTCGATCCGATCGAGACCTTCGTCGCCCACCCCGAGGTGGTGGAGGCCCTGTCGCGCCTGTCGGCCACAGAGCTGCGCGAGCGTCGAGCCAGCGTCCCGAACCTCGTGCTCGTCGACGTTCGCAACGCGGGCGAGGTGACGGAGGGCTCGATCGAGGGGGCCGTGCACATCAGCCTGCCCGAGTTGCTCTCTCGCGTCGACGAACTCGACCGGACCGCACCCACCGTGGTCCACTGCGCGGGCGGCTACCGCTCGGCGATCGCAGCCAGCCTGCTGCGGTCCCGAGGCTTCTCCGATGTCTCCGATCTCATCGGCGGCTACACGGCGTGGACCTCGTCCCAACGCCAGTCGGCCTGAGCGGAGGATCCATGCGCGGATTCCTCGCCTCCCCTCTCGGCTTCCTCATCGGCCTGTCACTCGGTGCGTTGGGTGGCGGTGGCTCCATCCTCGCCGTGCCGGCGCTCGTCTACGCCGCCGGGCAGACCCCCAAGCAGGCCACGACCACCTCGCTGATCCTCGTCACCATGACGGCACTCATCGGCATCGTGCCGCACTGGCGGGCCGGACGGGTGCGAGTGGTCGCCGGGGCGCTCTTCGGAGCGGCCGGCGTCGGCGGGTCGCTCATCGGTTCGCACTGGAACAAGGCAGCCAATCCCGACGTGTTGCTGTTGGCCTTCTCCGGGCTCATGTTCGTGGCCGCATACGCGATGATCCGCCGGGTTCGCAATGCTCCGGCACCCCGCGTGGCGCTCCCCGTCGGCGCTGCCGTCGCACCGCTCGACACCGCGCCCTCGACGCACACCGAGGTGCGGGTCGACGCCGCAACGATCGTCAAGGTGCTCGTCGCCGGCACGTTCGTCGGCCTCCTCACCGGATTCTTCGGCGTCGGCGGCGGCTTCGTCATCGTGCCGGCGCTGATCCTGGCGCTCGGTTTCTCGATGCCCGAGGCCGTGGGGACGTCGCTGCTCGTCATCACGATCAACTCGGCGGTCGCGCTCACCACCCGCCTGCAGGCCGGTGCCATCGAATGGGGCACCGTGATCCCGTTCACGATCGCCAGCCTCGGCGGCGTCGTCGTCGGTAGCCGGCTCGCGGGCAGCCGCGACTCACGCTCACTGCAGCGTTGGTTCATCGCCCTCCTGCTCGGCGTCGCGGTCTACACCGCGGCCCGCAGCACGCTCGCCCTCATCTGAAACCACCCAAGATCGGAGCGTTCTGGGTCGGATGGTTCCCGGACTCCGGGAACCATCCGGACGAGAAGCGGATTCGGGAGGATCGCTACCCAGATACCGTGGCGTCCCGTGACCCTTCGAGCCCTTCCCGGCACCACCCGCGCGCTCGCCGCGGCCCTCGTCATCGTGCTGTCCGCGATCATCGGCGCGGTACCGGCGCACGCCGACGAGCCCCAGCGCGAGGCGGCGGACCCGGCGACAGAACTGGCCGAGCGGTACGCCCCCTACGTCGCGATCCAGCAGCAGGACGAGCAGTGCGGACCCGGCGAGGCGTTCCAGCCCGCCGACGTCAGCATGATCCTCGACCAGCCCGACGTCGTGCTGCGCGACGCGGACGGGCGGTTGATCACCACCGCCCCCAGCGCGGCCGACCTGTTCAACGCGCCGGAGGGTTCGAACTTCGATCTGCCCGGGTCGACGCTGCGGCCCGGGTGCGACTACGACCGCCGGTTCGGATGGCGCGCCGGAGGCCCGCCGACGGTCTACGCCCGGATCGTCAACGACCCGGAGGCGCCCGATCGCCTCGTCCTGCAGTACTGGCTGTACTTCGTCTACAACGACTGGAACAACGTCCACGAGAGCGACTGGGAGATGGCCCAGATCGTCTTCGACGCGGCCACGCCGCAGGCCGCACTCGACGCGGGGCCGGCGATGATGACGCTCAGCCAGCACTACGGCAACGAGCGCCGGGCGTGGGACGACGTCCAGCGCATCGGAGACCGCCCTGTCATCTACCCGGCACAGGGATCGCATGCGATCTTCTACTCCCCCCGGCTGTGGCTCGGGATGAGCGGCGACGCCGGGTTCGGGTGCGACGACTCACGCGGCCCGAGCATGCAACTCGACCCGGCCGTGGTGCTGATGCCCGAGCAGTCCGCGATCACCGCCGACGGCGGATTCGGCTGGCTGGCGTTCAAGGGCCACTGGGGTGAGCGCCAACGCAGCATCAACGACAGCGAACTCGGCCCGCAGTACACCCGACAGTGGGACCGACCCATCGCGTACATGGACTCCGGGCGCGACGGCGCCGTCGAGGTCCCTCAGGTCGACCTGGGTGTGACCCGCTTCTTCTGCTCGGCCACCAAGAACGTCTCCCGCGCCATCAACCACATGCTCGTGCATCCGTGGATCCTGCTGGCCATCATCCTCGGCATCGTGCTGGCGATCGTGCTGCTCGTGCGTGCCACTCGGTGGCGGCCCGCGTCGGCGGCGCCGGTCGTCGCTCGTCGCCGTGCCGGTCAGATCCTGTCCGCCTCGTTCCACATCGTCGGCCGCAACGCTCGACGATTCGTGCCGGTCGCCGTCCTCGCGACCATCGGCGGCATCATCGGCGCGATCATCCAGCCGGCGCTGCTCGACCACACCTTCCTCGGGGACTTCGTCGGTTCGAGCGACCGCAACGGCGCCACGGGGGTCGCGTCGGCGCTCGCGGCGGGCGCCATCGAGACCATTCCGGTGATGATCCTCGCCCTCGTCGTCGGTGTCGGCATCGCACACGAACTCGACGGTGCACCGCAGGACCACGCCGTCCGCCGAGCCATCAGCGGCCGCGGACTGTTGCCGATGGTCGTGGTCTTCCTCGCGCTCATCCTCACCGGCCCGTTCGCGTTGCTCCTGGTACCCGCGCTCGTGATGGCACCGCCTGCGGGCACCGCGGAGGGCACTGGGCTCACCGCTTCACTTCGCCGATCGTGGGCCCTGACCCGCGGTCACCGCCTTCGCACCATGGCGTTGACCGCGGTCGCGTTCGCCGGGGCGCTGCTCCTCGCGCCGCTGATCGGGATCGTGACGCTGCTCGTCATCGGCAAGGCGTTCACGGTCGTCAACGTGATCGCCGGCGTGGTGAACGCGATCACGCTGCCCTGGTTGGCGACCGTCCTCTACGTGATGTACGCCGACCTGGCGCTACAGGCGGACGGGTGACCCGGGCCCGAGCGGGATGCCCAGGACCCACCAGGCGACGAACAGCAGGATCCATGCGATTGCGATGGCGATCACGTACGGGATCATGAGTGCCACGATGGTGCCGATGCCGGCCTTCTTGTCGTAGCGCTGGGCCACGGTGACGATGAAGGGCAGGTACACCATCAACGGCGTCACCACGTTCGTCGGCGAGTCGCCCACCCGGTACGCAGCGAGCACCGTCTGCGGAGCCACACCGAGCCGGGTGAAGATCGGCACGAACACCGGCGCGAAGATCGCCCACTTGGGCACGACCCCGGGGATGATGATGTTCAGGAAGATGATGATCACGATCATCCCGAGCACCAGCGGCAGCGCGCTGAACCCTGCGTTCTCCAACACGTGGGCGAGCTCCACCGCCGCCACACGGGGCATGTTGGTGAAGTTGAAGAAGGCGATGAACTGGCTGATCATCAACAGCATGAAGATCAGACCCGAAAGACCGGCGAAGGTGGTGGTGACGGCGTTGATCACGTCGGCGCTGCCGGAGATCGTCTTCGCCCCGATGCCGTAGCAGATGCCACAGCACAGGAAGATCAGCGTGATCAGGAAGATCAGGCTGTTCATGAACGGCGTCGTGCCGATGATCGCGCCGGTGCCCGGTTCACGCAGCGGCGCGCCCGGAGGCAGGGTGAGCGCTCCGATCGCGACGACCATGCCGATGAGTCCGTAGAACGAGAACCGCAGGCCACGTGCCTCGGCGGCCTTCGCGGCGTCGTCGTCGTGGCTGTGGTCCTCGGCGACCGAGAATGACGGGTCGCCGAGTGCAGGGTCGTAGGCACCGAGGCGGGGCTCGATGATCCGCTGGGTCACCACGACGGCGACGATGGCGAGGATGATCGACGACGCGACGGCGAAGTAGTAGTTGGCCGTCACGGTCAGGTGTTTGCCCGACGAGCCGATGGCTTCGTTGGTGATCTCGGTGAGCATGCTGTCGATCGGGGTGATCAACAGGTTCACGCAGAAGATCGCACTGACGCCGGCGAAGGCTGCGGCCATCCCGGCGAGCGGATGTCGCCCGAGGGTCATGAACGCCGCCGCGGCAAGTGGTATCAGGATCAGATACCCGGCGTCGGAGGCCACGCTGGACACCACACCGACGAGGATGATCATGAACGCGATGAGCTTGCGTGGCGCGACCTTCACGAGTTTTCGGATCAGCGCGCCCATCAGCCCGGCCTTCTCGGCGACTCCGACACCGGCCATCGCGACGAAGGTGACCGCGACGACCGCGAACCCTGCGAAGTTGTTGACGAACGACGAGAACACGAAGCGCAGACCCTCGACACCGAGCAGGCTGCGGACCTCGAAGGTCTGCTCCTGGATCGTGTAGTGCGGGATCTCGACGATCTGGCCGGTGTTCTCGTCGTACGGCACGACCGATCCACCGAGCGCGTCACGTACGTCGCGAATCGCCTCGATCGGGACCGGCACGGCGACGTCCTCGGTGACCTTGACGTCGAACGCGGACAGGATCGCCGACAGGATCGCGATGAACGCGATCAGGTACAGGAACATGATCACCGGGTGCGGGACCTTGTTGCCCGTCTTCTCGATGCCGTCGAGCATGCGCTCGGAGAAACTCCGCTTTGCCGGTACTGCCTCGGCCGAACTGCTCGACATGACGACTCCTGTCAGGCGCTGTAGGAACGGAGGAATTCGGTGACGAGGCGGACACCCGAACCGGTGCCACCCTTGGAGTGGTACGGCTTCTTCGGTGCGTCCAGCCATGCCGTCCCGGCGATGTCGAGGTGCGCGAACGGGAAGTCGCCGGCGAAGGCCGACAAGAACGCACCCGCCGTGATCGAACCTGCAGCACGTCCGGCGAGGTTCTTGAGGTCGGCGATGTCGCTCTTCACCATCTCGTGGTACTCCTCCCACAGCGGCAACTGCCAGCCGCGGTCACCGGTGACATCGCCGGCCTTCACGAGGCGATCGGCGAGGGTCTGGTCGGTGGCCATCACCGCGGTAGCGACGCTGCCCAAGGCAATGATGACCGCGCCGGTGAGCGTGGAGAGCTCGATGATCGCGTCAGGGGCGTACCGCTGTGCGTAGAACAAGCCGTCGGAGAGGATGACTCGGCCCTCGGCGTCGGTGTTGAGGATCTCGATGGTCTTGCCGCTCAGGGTCTTCACGATGTCGCCGGGGCGATACGACCGACCGCTGGGCATGTTCTCCGCCGACGGCACGAGGCCCACGACGTGCAACGGGAGTCCGAGCTCGGCGACGGCCTGCATGGTGCCGAACACCGCCGCACTGCCACCCATGTCGTTCTTCATCGTCTCCATGCCCTCCGCGGGCTTGATGTTGAGTCCGCCGGAGTCGAACGTCAGACCCTTGCCGACGAGGCAGATCGTGGGCACGTCGCTCAGGTGCGCGCCGTACTCCATCACGATGAACCGGGGCGGGCTGTCGCTGCCCTTGCCGACGGCGAGGATCCCTCCGAAGCCCTGCTCGGCCAACTGCACCTCGTCGTACACCGTGACGCTGATGCCGGACACTCGGCCACCGAGTTGTACCGCCTGGTCCGCGAGCAGCGGGGGTGTCTTGAGCTCTCCTGGGGTGTTCACCAGGTCGCGAGCGAAGTTCACGCCGCCGGCGATGGCCTGTCCTGCCTTGATGCCGGTCGCCAACGCATCGGGTGATCCCGACGTGAGCAGCGTGATGCCGGACGTCTCGAACTTGTCCTGGTCGCTGAGACCGGTGCGATGGTGGTTGTAGCGGTAGTTCCCCATCTCGACGCCTTCGGCGAATGCTTCTCCGACAGCGGTGTCGTCGAGGGACAGGTCGCCGGGCAGCGCTGCGGTGGCGTTCGCGATCTGTGCCGTGCGCACGAGGCGGATGGCCGTCGCGGCCGCCTGGCGGACGCGCTCGGCGTCGGCGGTGTCCTTGGTGCCGAGACCGACCAGCAGCAGCCTGGTCGGCGTGATCGCACCGCGCGGGTAGATCAGCAGCGACTGGTTGGGCGAACCCTTGAAATCGGCCACCTCCAACAGATCCGCAACGGAACCGGGCAGGTCGACCCCCTCGAAGGAGAAGAGAACGGCCAGATCGGCCGCCTCGGTGAGCAGGTCGCCGGTGCGCGCGTTGATGTCCATGGGGGGGTCCGTCCTCGAGATGATGAACTGCAGAGCGGACAATAGCCACGCGATCGGCGACCTGAGAACAACGGCGGCGAGGTCGCCCAGAAATTCATTCAGGACCCCTTCGACCGGACGCCGGGACCCCTGTATTGTCCGCTCCGATGGCCGACAGCACGATCACCTTTCTCGTGCTCGGAGTTGCCGTCGTGCTCTTCGTCTGGAACCGCCTTCCGGTCGAGATCGTCGCCATCGGCGTGGCGCTGTCGCTCTATGCGACGGGGATCCTCACCGTCGAACAGAGCGTCGCAGGGTTCGGTGAGCCGACGATCCTGTTCATCGCCTCGCTGTTCGTGGTGAGCGAAGCGCTCGACTCCACCGGCGTCACCGCGTGGGCCGGACAGCAGCTCATCGTGCGCGCCGGCACCAGCCAGACCCGGCTGGTCGTGTTCACGATGCTGCTCGTCGCCCTCCTCACTGCCGTCATCAGCGTCAACGGCGCCGTCGCCGCACTCGTCCCGATGGTCGTGGTGATCGCGGTCCGTCTCGGTCGGTCGCCCTCGAAGCTGCTGATGCCGCTGGCGTTCGGCGCCCACGCCGGGTCCATGCTGGCCCTCACCGGGACGCCCGTGAGCGTCATCGTCTCCGACGCGGCGCATGGTGCCGGGGTCGGCCGGTTCGGATTCTTCGAGTTCGCTCTCGCCGGAGTTCCGCTGGTCATCGGCGCCATCGCCATCGTCGTCCTCTTCGGTCATCGGCTCCTGCCCGATCGAACCGCCGACTCCATCCCGCCCGACCTCAGCGAGTTCGCACGCACGCTGATGCTGCAGTACGACATCGATCACTCGATGGCCCGCCTCGTCGTCGAACCCGACTCGCCGTGCGTCGGCGAGACCCGCGCCTCGCTCGACCTCTCCGCATTCCCGGGGGTCTCCGTCACCGGAATCCAGCGTGCGCGAGCAGGTGCGCTGGCCGACTCCACCACCATCGAACCGGGCGACGTGCTCGTGGTCTCCGGCATCGACACCGACGTCGACACACTGCGGACCGGCTTGCGCCTCAGTGTTGCGCCCACCACCGTCGAGCAACCAGCGGATCGTCAACTGCTCGACCGCGACATCGGCGTGTCCGAACTCGTGGTGCCGCCACGTTCCAGCCTCATCGGCCAACGGGTGTTCCCCGGCATGGTGTTCAGCGGGCGCGACGTGGTCGTGCTCGCGGTCCAACGCAAGGGCGACGACCTCGACACGCGCGACATGGTGTTGGAGACCGGTGACGTGCTGCTCGTCCAGGCAACGTGGGCGACGCTCGAGGCGGGCGCCCCGGCGGGTGCCGTGTTGGTCGTCGACGACCCGGGGCTCGTGCGCCGTCAGGCCGTGCCGCTCGGCGTCGGCGCGAAGCGGGCGCTCGTGGTGGTCGGCGCGATGGTCGTGCTCCTCGCCACCGGTGCGGTGCCCGCCGTGGTCGCCGGCCTCCTGGCCGCCGGAGCGTTGGTGCTGCTCCAGGTGATGACGATGCCGCAGGCGTACCGATCGATCTCGTGGACCACCATCCTCCTCGTGGGCGGGATGACCCCGCTCTCGGTCGCGATGCAGCAGACGGGTGCCGCCCAGAAGCTCGCCGACGGGCTCGTCGACCTCGTCGGGGATGCCGGGCCGTACGCACTGGTCGCCGGGCTGTTCGTGCTCACCGCAGTGCTCGGCCAACTGATCAGCAACATGGCCACCGCGTTGATCGTGATCCCCATCGCCGTCACCGCAGCTGCGGAGATCGACGTGTCGGCGCGCCCGATCCTGATGGCCGTCAACATCGCCGCGGCCGCCAGCTTCATCACGCCCGTCGCAACGCCTGCCAATCTCATGGTGATGGGACCCGGCGGATATAAGTTCGGGGACTACTGGAAGCTCGGAGGGTGCCTGCTCGTGCTGTTCGCGATCGTCGCCATCTTCTGGGTCCCGGTGGTCTGGTCGTTCTGAGCAACCACATCGTTCGAAGGGGCACCACATGAAGGACGTCATCGTCGGAATCGTCGCTGCGTTGATCGGCGCGATGTTCTGTTTTCGGGGCTACCTCGCGATGCGGATCATCATCCCGGTGTGGGGTGCGTTGTTCGGCTTCTTCCTGGGTGCAGGAATGGTCGATGCGATCTCGGGCGACGGCTTCCTGCGCACGGCAGTCGGTTGGCTCGTCGGCATCGTCGTGGCCCTGGTCTTCGGAGCGATCGCGTACATGTACTACGAGATTTCCATCCTCATCGGCATGGCGGCCATCGGCTTCGCGATCGGTGCGAGCGCCATGGCTGCCCTCGGAGTCTCCTGGTCCTGGGTGCTGATCACGGTCGGCATCGCGGTCGGCGCCGCGTTGGCGTTCTTCGCGATGGTGGCCGACCTTCCCATGGCACTGCTCACCCTCCTCACCGCCACCGCCGGCGCGAGCACGATGGTCGCGGGCATCATGCTGATCGTCGGCACGGTCAACCTCGACGACTTCGACAACGGTGTCACGACCGAGCACGTCACCGACAACAAGTGGTGGTACGTCCTCTACCTCGCGTTGGTGATCGTGGGCATCGTCGCCCAGATCCGCAGCACCGAGCGGATGCGGGCGTCGTTGCGCGAAGCGTGGACCGTCGACGGCGGCCGCCACCTCCGTGCATCGGAGTCCGCGATCTGATCAGTCGTGCACCGCATGGGTGTGTGACACGCCCGGCTGACTGCGCACCTCGTCGAGCACCCTTCGCGCCCCGCTCTGCGCGGGGAGACCCATCAACTCTCCCACCAGCGAGCAGTCGACGGACGGCTCGGCAAGGTCGTACCGCATGCGCACCACGGCCCCGCCGTGGTCCGTGAAGCACCGCCAACCGTCACGGTCGGAGTACGCGACGAGCGTGCAACGAGGGGTCTCCCCCTCGTCGGTCTGCACGTCGACGACGAGCAGGCTGTGGTCCTCTCCGTCGTAGTGGCAGGTGATGCTCATGCCCGCGACCGTACCGCGTGCTCAGGCGGGGTACTTCGGTGACACCCCGTACTCGTTCGTGCCGCGGGTGCTGTCGGTGAGGAAGAACACGAGGAGGACGATGGCGCCGACGAACGGCACGAACACGAGGAGCAGGAAGAGTCCGCTCTTGCCCGTGTCGTGCAGTCGGCGGATCGCCACGGCGATGCCGGGCAGCACCATCGCCAATGCATAGAGGCCATACACGACGTAGAAGATGCCGACGGCCCGACCAAGCCCCACCAGGACGATCTCGACGATCAGGTTCGCCAACCCGAACCACCAGAACTCCGCACGCCGGGCGCGTCCCTCGAAGTTGACGTAGTTCTCGAGCGCGACCTTCTTCCAGTAGTCGACCAACGGCATGACGGTCCCTCCATCTCGTGCCGCAGGGTCACGGCCTCGAAACGGTAACTGCGGCACGCGGCGCGACACGCGGATGATCGAACCGACCTCGACGTACGGTGAGTAGGGTCGGCGCGTGCGTGTGGCGATGTTCAGCACGAAGGCGTACGACCAGGCGAGCTTCGAGCGCGCCAATGCGGACCATCGCCATGTCATCGATCTGCTGGAGGATCGACTCCGCCCGCGCACGGCTGGGCTCGCAGCAGGCGCCGAGGCCGTGTGCATCTTCGTCAACGACATCGCTGACGCCGAAGTACTGGAACACCTCTCCTCCCTCGGGGTGCGCCACGTGGTGCTCAGGTGCGCCGGGTACAACAACGTCGACCTCGAGGCGGCAGCCAGGCTCGGGCTGTCCGTCGCACGCGTGCCGGCGTATTCGCCCAACGCCGTCGCAGAGCACACCATCGCGCTGATCCTCGCGCTGAACCGCCGGATTCACCGCGGCTACAACCGAGTGCGTGACGGGAACTTCTCGCTCGACGGTCTGGTCGGCTTCGACCTCGCCGGGAAGACGGTCGGCATCATCGGCACCGGACGGATCGGCGCGCTGGTCGCCCGCCTGCTGTGGCACTTCCGGTGCGACGTCGCATGCTTCGACCCGATCGAGAACCCGTACGTCACCGAGCTCGGCATGCGCTACACCGACCTCGACGAGATCTGGGCGACGAGCGACGTGATCAGCCTCAACTGCCCACTCACGCCGGAGACCCATCACCTCGTCTCGCACGACGCGATCGCCAAGCTGAAGCCTGGGGCGATGCTGGTGAACACGGGTCGCGGTGCGCTCATCGACACGGTGGCTGCCATCGATGGCCTCAAGTCCGGAGCGATCGGTTCACTCGCGCTCGACGTGTACGAGGAGGAGGCGGACCTGTTCTTCGAGGACCGCTCGAGCGAGGTCATCACCGACGACGTCTTCGCCCGCCTGCTGACCTTCCCCAACGTGCTCATCACCGCCCATCAGGGATTCCTGACCCGCGAAGCGTTGGCGGCGATCGCCGAGACGACCCTTGGCAACCTCGACGACCTCGCGGCCGGGCGCTCATGCCCGAACGCGATCACCGCAGCCTCGTAGCGCCCCTCAGTAGTGGCGCAACTCGACGACGGTGCCGTCGGGGTCGCGCACGTAGAGCGAGGTGCCGTCGCCTCGTGCTCCGTAGCGGGTGACCGGTCCTTCCACGACGTCGAGCCCCGGCGTCGCTGCCACGGCGGCGAGGTCGATCGGTTCGACGACGAGGCAGAAATGGTCGAGCCTGCCGTCGCGCACCTCACCGGGGATCAGGTCGATGATGGTGGACTCGTCGACGCGTACCGACGGGAAGAACACCTTCTGTTCCCTCCAGAGGTCGACCCGCACCGGTTCGAGGCCCAGGACGTCGATGTACCACGCGAGCGTGCGCTCGACGTCGGCGCAGACGAGGACGATGTGATCGAGCGAGGTCACCTTGATGGTCGGAGGCACCGCGGTTCCTTTCCAGTCGAGTTCCGTTCCACTCTGGCACGCGGCAGCAGACGCCGGCGCCGGTGTCGGACGACCGTGTCAGACCAGCGAGGTGGCGAGCTGCACCGACGCAAGGCCGGCCAGCTCGGCTCGGGCCGTCTCGATGAACCGTTCGAGCGCGAACGACGGCGTGCGTTCTGCCGACCACGTCAGCGAGATCACACGATGGACATCGTCGCGCAGCGAGACGACTATGCCGCCGTCGGGGAGACCGGGTTCGACGGTGAGGCCAGGCTGCACGGCACACCCCAGCCCGGCGTGCACCAACCGCTGCCGCGTCGCGTTGTCCGGCGTGCGCACGACGGTTCGTCCGACGACACCTGCGGCGCGGCGCGCCTGCTCTCCCTTCGCCGCGCACGAGTCACCGAGGGCCCCGTCGACGAACTCCTCGCCGTCGAGATCGGTCAACGAGACCGAACGTCGCGACGCGAGCCGGTGCCCGGGAGGGACGAGGACCACGAACCGATCCACGAGGACCTCGATCGACGCCAACCCCTCGCCGACCATCGACGCCTCCACGAACGCCACGTCGAGGGCCCCGTCGCGGACCAGATCGGGCAGGTCACCCTCCCGTCCCTCGTTGTGGATCGACACGGCGATGTCGGACCATGCCTTCCGGTACGAGGCGAGCACTCTGGGCAGCAGCCGCGACCCGGCGGACTGGAACGTGCCCACCCGCAGCGACCCGGCCGATCCATGACCCAATGCATCGAGCTCGGCTCTGGCCAGATCGAGACGATCGAGGATCCACCGCGCGTGCTCCAGCACGGCGAGGCCGGCCTCGGTCAGGGTCACGGGTTTCGGACCTGAGCCCCGATCGACCAGCCGCTGCCCGACGACGCGCTCCAACGCAGCGAGCTGCTGCGACACCGCACTCTGGCCGTAGCCGAGCACCTCTGCCGCCTTGCTGATGGAGCGGGTGTCCGCGATCGCTGCGAGCGCGGCGAGGTGCCGAACGTCGAGACTCCAGGGTTCATTCGTATTCGACATGGATGTGATCTCATATATTCGTTGGACGGATTGATCTGCTTCCGTCATCATCATGGCAGAGATCAACACGAAAGGAAATGACCATGGAACAACTGCTTGCCATCCTCGCCGTCGTCCTGGCGCTGAATGCGATCGCCCGCCGCTGGGGCACCGACTCGCGCGACGGATGCGACTGGGGCAACACCTGCCAGAGCCGCTGAGCTCGGCCACCCGACAGGACACGCTCGTCATCCGCACGTGACACGCTGGCAACCTCCGTCTGTCACTGTCCTCGCATGAGCGACGCCCCTCCCCTCCAGCGCTGGGCCCGAGCAGTGCTCCGGCGCCCCGTGCGCCTGCTGTGGCCCGTCGAGCTCTCCGGCATCGAGCACGTCCCGAGCTCCGGCCCCGCCATCCTCTGCCCGAACCACCTGAGCTTCTTCGACTCGGTGTTCATGATGCTCTGCTTCGATCGGCCGGTGTACTTCATCGGCAAGTCCGAGTACCTCACCTCGTGGACGACGAGACGGCTGTTCCCGGCGCTCGGGATGATCCCCATCGACCGCGACAGCGGCACCCGGGCGATGGTCGCGCTCGACACCGCTGCCGCCGTGCTGCACGAGGGCGCGGTGCTGTGCATCTATCCCGAGGGCACACGCTCACGCGACGGTCACCTGCACCGCGGCTACACCGGCGCGGCGCGTCTCGCCGCCTCCGTCGGCTGTCCGCTCGTCCCCGTCGGCATCCGTGGGACCGCCGAGCTCCAGCCCCCCGGAGCGCGCCTCCCACGGATGCGACGACGGTGTGCCATCGCCGTGGGTGCGCCGCTGGCGGACACCGGCGGCGAGCCGAGGAAGAGCGCCGCTCGTTCGGTGACGGACGAGCTGATGCGTCGGATCGCCTCGCTGTCGGGGCAGGAGTACGTCGCGCACTACAGCGCCCGACCCCGTGTGCCGGTCACGCCACGCTCCGCCGGACCAGTCCGCCGACGGCCTGCGGTGCTCGCCCTCGAAGGGTGAGCCTCCCCGGTCTCGCAGCTATGGTCGCAGCGATGGGCTTGACAGATCAGCAATCGGTGAAGGAGTGGGTCGACGGGTGGAGCGCGGAGGTCGCCGACGTCGACCTCACGGCCGGGCGACGACGGTTCAGCGACGACGTCGTCGCGTTCGGGACGTTCGCCGACGTCGTCATCGGCCTCGATGCACTCCACCGGGACCAGTGGTCGCAGGTGTGGCCCAAGATCGAGGACTTCCGGTTCCTCACCGACGACATGGAGGTGCTGGTCTCACCCGACCGCATGATGGCCGTCGCCGTCGTCGGGTGGACCTCCACGGGAATCGCCGAGGACGGCCGTCGCTTCCCCCGACCAGGGCGGGCGACGGTGGTGCTCACCCGCAGCGAGCCGGAGGGCGACTGGATGGGTGTCCACACGCACTTCTCGCTGGGTCGCGGCGTACCCCAGGCGACGTTCGGGAACCGCATCCCACGCTGAGACCCCCACCGATCGATGATCGGCCACGGGTAAGCTCTGCACTCAACGGAAGACTCGCCTCAGTTTGGGCAGGACGGCTTTGACGCTGTCGCCCCGTACAGGCTCGACGTTTCCTCCACGACCCTCCGAGGAGGACCTGTGGTCCGCACCCCCGGCGAGCACGCAACACGTGTCGGCGTCATCAGCACCTATCCCCCCACGCAGTGCGGCATCGCCACGTTCTCGGCCGCACTCGTCCGACAGTTCCGGGCCGCCGGCCATGGCGTCGATGTCGTCGCGCTCGACGACGGGAAGAACCCCGCGAGCATCGCGGGGCCCGTCGTGGCCGGACACCGAAACGATGCACCGGGTGCGGTGATGGCCACCGCTCGGGCGCTCGCCCACTGCGATGTCGTGGTCGTCCAGCACGAGTTCGGCATCTTCGGCGGCGAGGACGGTGACGAGGTCCTGGCTCTCATCGACGCGATCGACGCGCCGGTCGTCGTGGTCGCACACACGGTGCTCCTCACTCCCACACCTCATCAGCGACGCGTTCTCATCGACGTCTGTGCGCGAGCGGAGCGAGTCATCGTCATGACCGAGACCGCACGCGACCGGCTGATCGGCAGTTACCCGGTCGATCCCGACACCATCGTCACCATCCCCCACGGCGCCGCTGCGCCGACCGTCCATGCGTTGCGATCCGCGGCCGGAGTCACCGAGCTGCAGCGGCCGGAGTTGCTGACGTGGGGTCTGCTCGGTCCCGGCAAGGGCATCGAACACGTCATCGACGCACTCGCGATCCTCCATGCGGATGGACACGCACCGCGCTACACCATCTCGGGGGTGACGCACCCGAACGTGCTCCTGCACCACGGCGACGGCTACCGCGAGGGCCTCGTCGAGCAGGTGCGACGCCTCGGGTTGAGCGACCTCGTCACCTTCGACGCCACCTATCGCACGGTGGAGGAGCTCACTCAGTTCGTGGCGAGCTCGTCGATCGTCGTGCTGCCCTACGACAGCCGGGACCAGGTCACCTCCGGGGTGCTCGTCGATGCGATCGCCGCCGGCCGCCCCGTCATCGCCACCGCGTTCCCCCACGCGATCGAGTTGCTCGCCTCGGGCGCCGGGCTGGTCGTGCCGCACGGCGACGTCCGCCGTCTCGCCGAGGCGATCCGAACACTCGTGAGGAGCCCCGGGATCCGCGGGAAGATGGCCGAGGAGGCATCCCGGCGCGCGCCGGAGCTGCTGTGGCCGAACGTCGCCGGGCGTTACCTGGCGATGTTCGACGAACTTCGCCACGTCCGCCATGCGGTGGCGATGTGAGCGATGCTGGCGTCTTCACCCACCTGGCAGCCATGACCGATGAGCAGGGACTGTTCGAGCATGCTCACGGCCGCCTGCCCCGCCGAGAGCACGGTTACTGCACCGATGACAACGCCCGACTGCTGGCCATCACATCGCTGCACGACGACGTCGGCGACGCCCACCGGCTCAGTCGGACGGCGTTGCGCTTCGTGCGCGAGGCACAGATGCCCGACGGCGCGTCCCGCAATCGGATGGACGCCGACGGCACATGGACCGATCCGGCATCCACCGAGGACTGCTGGGGCCGAGGGCTCGCCGGACTCGGCACGGCCGCCGCGCATCACGACAACCCGACCATCCGCAAGTGGGCGTTGCGCGGCTTCGAGCGTGGCGCACGGCGTCGGTCGGAGTGGCCCCGGGCCATGGCGTTCGCCGCCATCGGGGCAGCAGAGGTCGCCCGGGTCATGCCTGCCCACCACGAGGCACGCGCCGTGCTCCGATCCGCCGTCGACTGCATCGGACCACTGCCGACGAACGGGTCATGGCGCTGGCCGGAGGCGCGTCTCCGCTACGCGAACGCGACGCTCGCCGAGGCGTTGATCGCGGCCGGTTCGGTGCTCGCTCAGCCGGTCGCCTTGGACCGCGGGTTGGAGATGCTCGAGTGGCTGCTGCAGATGGAGACGGTCGCCGGCCACCTGTCGGTGACCGGACACGACGGTCGCGGCCCTGACGACATCGGACCACAGTTCGACCAACAGCCCATCGAGGCCGCGGCGATGGCGGATGCCTGCTGGCGAGCTCTCGTCGTCACGGGCGACGACACCTGGTCACGCGGCGTCGTCGCTGCGGACGGCTGGTTCCGCGGGCTCAACGACGTCGGGCTCACGATGTTCGACGCGGCATCGTGCGGCGGCTTCGACGGACTGCACGCCGACCGTGTGAATGCCAACGAGGGAGCCGAGTCGACGCTCGCGTACGTCACCACCAGCTATCGCGCCGCGCAGTTGCAGCGTGTCGGATGAGGATCCAATGACCGTCACCGTCAAAGAGACCGGTATCGAACTCCGACCCGATCATCACAGAGTCGTGGCCCGACTGTTCGTTCCTGGCCGAGAGGACGTCGGCCCCGGCGACTCGCGCGCCGGCGCCGTCCTCGATCGCATCCTCGGGCTCGATGAGGCAGAGGTGAATGCTGCGTTGGCCGACATCGACGTTCGCTTCGACAAGCGCCATCGGGACCTCCACGGCACGTTCCGTCAGCACGCCGATCTCCTCGCGTCGCACATGACGTCGGCCGGCCCCTTGACCGAGGCTCGCCACCTCCTCATCGGAGCAACCTTCACGCACGAGTTCGCCATCGAGGGCGCCGCACTGTGCAACCCCTCCATCGTGCTGCTCCCCGAGGCCGACGCGGGCGGCCCGAGACGCTTCGTGATGAGCGTGCGCGCGATCGGGGAGGGTCACCGATCGTCGATCGGATTCCGTACGGGCGAGATCACCGACGACGGCGTCGTGACGATGGACGCCCCCGGCCCGTTCCCCACGATCGCCGTGCCCAGCGCCGGAGTGAACCGACGGTCGGTGTTCCATCTCCATCTCGAGGAGCTCGGCGACGACAACGAGAATGCATCCTTCGCGCTCGACTCGCTCGGGGAGTACTTCACCGACGAGGAACTCTTCGAGCGGACCACCGAACTGTCCGCCGACCACTCGACGCGTCGCAACACCGGTCGGACGGTCGAGAACCTCGACGACCTGGCCCGTTCGTCGTACGTCGTCACCCATGGCCCCGAGTCCCAGTTGTCGGAGCGGGTCCTCTGGCCGCACTCCCCCGCAGAGTCGCAGGGGATGGAGGACGCTCGGTTCGTCCAGTTCACCGACGACGACGGGGGCACGACGTACTACGCCACCTACACCGCGTTCGACGGGACCAACATCAGCCAGCACGTGCTGCAGACGGACGACTTCGCCACGTTCGACGTGTCGCCCACCGCCGGCGCGGCGGCGAAGGGGAAGGGACTCGCGCTGTTCCCCCGGAAGGTCGGTGGCCGCTACGCGGCGTTGTCCCGCTCGGATCGCGAATCGAACTCCATCGCCTTCTCCGACGACCTGCGCTGCTGGCCGACCTCCACCCAGATCCAGGTGCCGGAGCGCACGTGGGATCTGATGCAGTTGGGCAACTGCGGATCACCGATCGAGACCTCGGCCGGCTGGTTGGTCCTCACCCATGGCGTGGGGGCCATGCGTACCTACGCGCTGGGTGCGATGCTTCTGGATCTCGAGGATCCCACGACCGTCGTCGCCGCGTGCGAGGGTCCGATCATGACGCCCGACGAGCGGCGACGCGACGGCTACGTCCCCAACGTGCTCTACACGTGCGGTGCCGTCTCGGTCGGCGACACGCTGGTGCTGCCCTACGGCATCGGTGACCAGACCATCGGGGTGGCAACCCTGTCCATCGAAGAGCTCCTCGCGTCGATGACCCCGACTCGCTAGTCGGGCCAGGCGTCGTCCTGTGCCGTTGCCGCAGTTGCCGCGTCACACATGGAACCGGCACCCGTGCCGTAGCGGAGGACGCTGCCGTCGGTGAAGTCGGCGCGCACGAGGTAGCACGTGCCGCTCTGGCCGAGCACGGCGAGCGCCACCTGCCGACCGTCGGCGGCCAGCCCCACTTCCGTACTGACCGACGACGAGGAACCGAAGGTCAATCCGCGCAGCTTCTCCTGCAGGCCCGACACGGTCGGGTCCAGATGCTTGATGAAGACGATCGACTTCGTCGCCTCGATGACTGCCGTCGCGTTGTCGCGGGCCACCTGGTCGGCCCTGTGCAACGCGTCGTCGCGCCATGGGAGGTCGCCACCGTCGGCTGACCAGTTGTCCGGTTCTCGACTGGGGTCGCAGGTGACATCACCCGTGCTCCCCATCGAGATCGTGCCCGTGACGGAGCCGAGGAACCACGCGCATCCGTCGTTCGCAGGCAATCGGACGAGGATGAGTCCGCCGGCGTCGGAGTAACCGGTGAGGTCGGCACTCGGCGTTGACGCGGCGACAGCCGCCAGGCTCAGCTGCGGCTCGCCGACGGAGGCGTTCTTGGCCATCGCGACGATCAGCGGATCGAGCCGATCGAGATCGGGCAGGGTGAGAGCGTTGGTCGTGCTCGTCGCGCGCGAGGTCGTCGGGGGCGCGGTCGTCGGGGCCGCGGTCGTCGGCGTCGTCGCGGACACACTCGAGTCGCTGGTCGAGGACGAACCGCTGCAGGACGCGAACGCGGTGCACGACGCGACTACGCACGAGGCTGCCGCCCACCATCGCCACTTGGAGGTTGTCGCACGCAAGAAGGGCATCGCTAGTTGACGTTCCGCGTGCGACCTTCCCAGTACGGCGCACGCAGATCCTTCTTCAGGATCTTGCCGGTGGGATTGCGCGGGAGCGCGTCGAGCCAGTCGACGCTGGTCGGGCACTTGAACTTCGCCAGGCGCTCGCGGGCGAAGTCGATGATCTCCTGCTCGGTCACGTCCACGCCGGCCTTGCGCACGACCATCGCCTTGGCCGTCTCGCCCCAGCGTTCGTGGGGCACGCCGATGACGGCGACGTCGGCGATCGCCGGATGGCTCATCAGCACGTTCTCGACTTCGGCCGGGTACACGTTCTCGCCGCCGCTGACGATCATGTCCTTGACCCGGTCGTGGATGTACACGTAGCCGTCCTCGTCGAGGAAGCCCACGTCCCCGCTGCGGAACCAGCCGTCGGCATCGATGCTCTTGGCCGTCTCCTCGGGCATGTTCCAGTAGCCCTTCATGATCTGCGGGCCACTGAGCCAGATCTCGCCCACCTCGCCCTGTGGGCAGTCCTGGCCGGTGTCGGGGTCGACGATGCGCAGGCCGACACCCGGGCCGGGCAGCCCGCAGCTGCGCAGGCGATGCCGGTTGGGGCCGGCGACGTCGTGGTCCTCCGGCGACAGGTTGACGACGGCGCCGGTGGTCTCGGTGAGCCCGTACGCCTGCCAGAACTTGCACCCGAACGTGGTGACGCTCTTGGCGAGCACCTCCTCGCTGATCGGCGACGCGCCGTAGACGAGCACCTTCAGCGAGGTGAAGTCGGCGTCGTCGACGCCGGGCACCATGAGCATGAACTGCAGGACGGCGGGCACGACGAAACCGTGGGTGATGCCGAGCTCGGGGATCAGCCGCACGACTGCGGCAGGATCGAGATCGCGCAGCACGACCGTGGTGGCCCCGACGTACTGCCCCGCCACCGCCCAGCCGCCGCCGCCGATGTGGAACAGCGGCATCGCCGCGAGGTTCACGCTGGTCTCCTCGAGCTCCCACATCTCACGCGCCAAGGGGAGCAGCCCGAAGAAGTTGGCGTTCGTGAGCATCACGCCCTTGGGCCGACCGGTCGTACCACTCGAGTAGAGCTGGAACGCCACATCGTCGGGGGTCTGCTCGGTTCCCGGGTCGGTGTCGGGTTGCGCGGCCACCTCGGTGGCGTAGTCGGGGTATCGACCGTCGCCGCCGATCACCAGGATCTTGTTGACGGTCGGCAGGTTCCCGGCGATCGCGTCGAGGATCGGCAGGAAGTCGGCACCGACCACGAGCACCTTCGACTTCGCGTCGTTGACGATGAACTCGACCTCTGGTGCGGCGAGTCGCCAGTTGACGTCGACACACACCGCGTTCAGCAGCGCGCAGCCGTAGAACACCTCGAAGTGCTCGATGCCGTTCTTGTCGAGGAACGCCACACGATCTTCGGGCCCGACGCCGTGGGCGGCGAGCAACGTCGCCACCCGGCTGGCCTGCGAGTGGAGCTCGCCCCACGACATCCTGCGGTCGCCCTGGATGAGCGCCGTGGCGTCGGCTCGCTCGTGTCCGTGCACGCGAATGATGTCGACAACGCTGTTGATGGTCCCCATGGCTGCGAGAGCCTAGTTTCCGCTCACGCGCGCTTGGTGCCCCACGCATCCCAGTGGGTCACCGCGGCCGCCGGCTTGCGCGGCGCCACGCCGAAGTTGCCCGAGGGATAGCCGACCGGCACCAGCGCCGCGATCTCGAACCGCGGGCTCCCGTCGGCCCGCAGCGGGATGCCGAGCAGCTCGAACACCTCGGGGGCGAGGATGCGGATCACGGTGGTCAGCGCGGTACCGAGACCGAGCGAGCGGGCCGCCACGCAGAAGTTCTGCACGGCGGGGTACACGCTCGCATCGAGGCGACCGATGTCCATGTGCCCCTCTTCGTCGTCGGCGCCCCACGGCACGATCGGTTGCAGGAACAGCACGATCGCCGGAACGTCGCCGAGATGATCGGCCAGGTGGCGGCTGGCGTCGCGGTTCCTCGCCCAGGCGGCAGCCTTCGCCTCGTCGTCGAACGCCGCGGGCTCGGGCAGTGCCCGCTCGTACCGGGTGTAGGCCCGTCCGTAGATGTCGCCGAGCTTCGCCTTCGTGTCGGCGTCGGTGACGACCACGTACTGCTGTGGCTGCACGTTGCCGCCACTCGGCGCCTGTTGCGCCGCCCGCAGGCACGTGGCGATGTCGTCGTCGCTCACCGGCAGCGTGCTGAAACGACGGATCGCCCGGGTGGTCATGATGGCCTCGATCGGGTCCATGTCATCTCCCTTCGAACGTGGGGGTGCGCTTCTCCACCATGGCGTCGACGGCCTCGGCATGGTCACGCGAGAGGAAGCACGGGATCTCGAGCGCCGTGGACAGATCGAAGCTGGTGAGGAGCGCCTGCTTCAGTTGGGCGTTGACCGCCATCTTCGTGCCCTTGACGGCCAGCGGCGGTTGCGCGGCCAGGCGCTGCGCCCAGTGCATCGCCCGCTCGGCCACGTCGGCGGGCGCGCACACCTCGGCGGCGACACCGAGCCTCGATGCCTCGGTCGCCGTGAGCGGCTCGCCCAGCAGCAGGTGCTTCTTCGCCGCGAGCGGGCCGAGGAGCAGCGGCCACACGGCAGCGCCGCCATCGCCGGCGACGAGCCCGACGTTGACGTGAGGGTCGATGATGACCGCGCGGTCGCTCATCACCACCAGATCGCAGAGCAGCGCGATCGACGCGCCGAGACCGGCGGCCGATCCGTTGAGCCCGCAGACGATCGGCACGTCGATGTCGAGCAGATCCCAGATCATCTGCTTCGCGCTGCGACGGAGCGCATCGAGCTTCGACGTGTCACGCAGCTGCGGAAACCAGGCGAAGTCACCCCCGGCGCTGAACGCACGGCCCTCGGCGGTGAGCAGGATCGCTCGCCCACCCGGATCACGACGCAGCATCGAGAACAGCTCGGTGAACTCGTCGTGCAGCAGTTCGTCGACCGCGTTCATCGCCGACGACGGATGGTGCAACGTCGCGACGACGACATCACCCTCGTGCGTGATCGTGAACGACTCCATCAGGTCAACGACTCCATCAGATCATCGTCGCATCGATGTCGAGGCCGAAGTGCACCTTGCCCAGCGTCTCGTACAAGCGCGGCGCCACCATGATGTGTTGGGTGACGACGTGGGCGTCGCGCAGACATCGCTGCAACGGACTGTGCTCGAACAACGACGTCCCCCCACCGAGCGTGTAGGCGACGTCGGCCGCCTGCACCGCCGCGGCAGCGGCGTGGGCGCCGGCCAACCGCATCCGTCCGCGCGCCGCCACGTCGACGCGCCCACCGGCCACGGTGGTCTCCCATGCCTGCGACACCTCGTCGAGCAGGAAGGCGCGGGCCGCGCGCAGCGATGCCTCGGCCTTGGCCAACTCGGCCTGGGCGACGCCCGACTGGCTGATCGTGCGGCTGCTGAACTGTGGCTTCTTGGCTCCGCCGAGCTCGATGATCGCGTCCAGCGCATGCCGGCCGATGCCGAGACCGGCCGCCGCGACGCCGACGGCGAGCAAGGTCATGTCGGGGAACCTCCCGAGCGGGGAGTCCACCTGCGGACCGGTGACCTGTGGCTGGGTCGCCCGGGCGTCGGGGACGAACACGTCCTCGACGCTGAAGTCCCCCGAGCCGGTACCACGAAGGCCCGACGTGTGCCAGGTGTCGTGGAACGTCACCTGATCCGCGCTGAACCACATCGACCCGCTGAACCCGTCGCCGACCGCGCCACCGGTGATGTACTGGCAGTGCTGCGTACCGCTCCCCCACATCCAGCGACCGGTGACGCGGTAGCCCCCGTCGACCTTCACCGCCGTGGCGTTGCGGGCGAAGACACCGCCGGTGATGGTGCGCGGGTCACCCCAGATCAGCTGCGCCTGCTCCGGCTCGACGTAGTTGCTGAGCAACGAGGTGGTGGACGCGATCATCGTGCACCAGCCCGCAGCACCGTCGGCGGTGGCGATGCGCTCGATCACTCGCAGGATCGTCGGAGGGTCCACCTCCGGTCCGCCGTACACCGCGGGCACGCACATGCGCAGCACACCCTCGTCGCGCAAGGCCTCCACGATCGGCATGGGCAGTCGCCGGAGCTGCTCGCCCTCGCCCCCGTGCTCGGCCGCGACCGCGGCGGCGCGATCCGCAGCCGCGAGCCAGTCGGTCACGATGCGACCCGGCCGGCGCGCTGGATCTCCGCCCAGCTCATTCCCTTGGTGACATCGACGTCGTGGGGCAGGCCGAGCACTCGTTCGGCGATGATGTTCCGCTGCACGGCGAACGTGCCACCACCGATCGTGAGCGCCTGGCTGAACATGAACCCGTCGTACCAACCGGGGTGCATGAGGCCGCCGTCGGGCTTCTCCGGGCCGAGCGAGTGCGTGTCGGTGCCCGGCACGAAGTCGTGCCCGTCGCCACCCATGAGCATCCCTGCGGCCCCGATGAAGTCGCGGGCGAGGAGCATGACGTGCTGGCCGTGCTCGTCGGCGAGGAGCTTTCGAATGCTCGCCTCCGGCCCGGGCATCTGCCCTTTGAGCGCAGCGGACAACGTCCGCATCCGGATCAGGTCGAGGAGCATGTGTTCGATGTACACGGAGGCGACGCGCTGACGCAGGTGCGGGTCGGTCACCGGGCCGGTGTCGCGAATCGTGTCGATCAACTCCATCGCGGTCGGGCCGTTGCCCCACAGCACACCACCGCTCGACAGCGACACCCGCTCGTTGCCGAGCGTCACCTTGGCGAGACGCCATCCGTCGTTCAGGTCACCGACGAGGTTCTCGGCAGGGAGCCGGACGTCGGTGAAGAACACCTCGTTGAACGTGTGGCCACCGGTCATCTCCGTGATCGGCCTGATCTCGATGCCGGGCAGGTCCATCGGGCACACGAAGTACGACACGCCCTTGTGCTTCGGCACGTCGGGGTCGGTGCGGGCGATGAGGATGCCGTACTTCGCGTACTGCGCGCCGCTCGTCCAGATCTTCTGGCCGTTGACGATGAACTCGTCACCGTCGCGCACCGCGCGCGTGCCGAGGTTGGCGAGGTCGCTGCCGCTGCCGGGCTCGCTGAACAGCTGGCACCAGAACTCCTCGCCCGACAGGAGCGGGAAGAGATACTTCTGCTGCTGCTCCTCGGTCCCTGCGTACAGGATCGTCGGGCCCGCCCAGCCGATGCCGATCGGGTTGGTCGGTCGGCGCACCTTCGCCCGGGCCAGCTCGTCGTCGATGATCACCTGGTGGATCGGGTCCGCCCCGAGACCCCACGGTGGCGGCCAGTGCGGGGCGACGTAGCCGGCCTCGGCGAGCTCACGGCCGCTGGGCGTCGGATGTGCCGCCAGCCATTCACGCACCGCCACACGGCGGGGATCGTCGTCGGCAGGAAGCTGGAAGTCCATGTGCCGGACCCTAATTCGCGGCCGTTGCACTCCTCGCACCGCGCTCGGGACGCGCCCGGAGCCGGTCGATCCGGCGATCCCACGCGGCGCCCGAGTCGAGCATCCAACCGATCGCCGCTGCCATCGGCGCCGGGTCGGCGCGGTACTGCACCTCTCGACCGACCCGCTGCGAGGCGACCAGCCCCGCCGCCTCCAGCGCCTGCAGGTGCTTGACCACGGCCTGGCGTGAGAACGGGAACGCGGCCGCCAGCACGGTGGCCGATGCCGGCCCGGACACGACCAGTCGCTGCACCAGCGCTCGTCGAGTCGGATCGGCGAGGGCCGCGAACACGCCGTCGAGTGGTGCCGTCTCGGCGGCCGTCGTCACACCCGGCATGCCGACACGGCGGACAGGCACAGCAGGCAGGCACGCAGATCCCACCTGGCTCCGGACCTCGCCGGACAGTCGGCGCACGTTGCACCTGGCTGCCATTCCTCGGTGACGCGAATCCGCGGACCCCTCGTGGGATCGTCGACGATCGCGATGGTGACCCGCGAGACCTCGTCGGGCTGCTCCGACCAGACGAAGGAGATGCCTCGACCGGTGTCGACCCCGTCGATGTGGACCGCGCGCTCGACGCCGTCGTCGAGGATCGTGCCGAACTCACCGTCGGCGACTCGGATCGCGACGTCGTCGACCAGCCACTGGCGCCACCCGTCGGCCGTGCCGATCAGCTCCCACAGTTCGTCGGCGGTCAGGTCCAGCTCGATCTCACGCTCGATCATCAGCGGTGCGTCCATGGCGGAACGCTAGACCCGTCGTGGCCTCATTGCAACTCTTGGGTTGCACTTCCGACGACGCTCCGGTACCGTCCGGTGCAACCCACTGGTTGCACAACGAAACGAGGAACCGTGCTCATCCCCACCGTCATCGAGACCACCAGCCGCGGCGAGCGCGCCTACGACATCTACTCACGGCTGCTCGTCAACCGGATCGTCTTCCTCGGCACCGCGATCGACGACCAGGTCACGAATCTGGTCGTCGCCCAACTCCTGCACCTGGAGAGCGAACAGCCCGACCGCGACATCGCGCTCTACATCAACAGCCCGGGCGGCGACATGAACGGCCTCTTCGCCATCTACGACACGATGCGGTTCATCGCTCCCGACGTGGCGACGATCTGCGTCGGCCAGGCGGCATCCGCGGCCGCGGTGCTGCTGGCGGCCGGCACACCCGGCAAGCGATTCGCGCTCCCGAATGCGCGGGTGCTCATCCACCAGCCCCACGGCGGCGCTCAGGGGCAATCGGTGGACATGGAGCTCGCCGTCGCCGAGATGGTCGAGATGCGCCGCCGGATGGTCGACATCCTCGAGAGCACCACCGGCCAGTCACGCGAGCGCATCGTCGCCGACATCGACCGCGACTACATCGTGCGTGGTGACCAGGCACTCGCGTACGGCCTCGTCGACCACATCATCGAACGCCGTGAGCTCCCCGCCGGAGCGATGCCGCTGCTCCCCGCGGGGTCCGTCGTCGACCCCTCCTGATCATTCGGGGAGGGACTACGGTCGACGTGTGACTGCTGGTTGGAACCTCGCCGAGATCTGGGAACGCAACGCCGATCGGTTCCCCGACACCATCGC
Source organism: uncultured Acidimicrobiaceae bacterium (assembly GCA_963720695.1). Taxonomy (GTDB): domain Bacteria; phylum Actinomycetota; class Acidimicrobiia; order Acidimicrobiales; family Ilumatobacteraceae; genus UBA668. Next base: position 145,479 of record CAVRGG010000001.1, on the reverse strand, counting down.
CCAGGTCCAGGGCGAGCGCACCTACAGCTGGGCCGAGTTCGACCGTCGCGCCGATGGCATCGCGGCCACCCTCCTCGCCGCCGGCGCCGGCCATCAGGACAAGGTCGCGCACTACCTCTACAACTGTCCCGAGTACCTCGAGAGCATGTTCGGCATCTACAAGGCGGGGCTGGCACCGGTCAACACGAACTACCGCTACAGCGACGACGAACTCGCCTATCTGTGGACCAACTCCGATGCGGTCGCCGTCATCTTCCACGGCACGTTCACCGAGCACTGCGCGCACATGCGCACCCGGGTGCCCGGCGTGCACACTTGGATCTGGGTCGACGACGGCACCGACACCTGCCCGGAGTGGGCGATCGCCTACGAGACCGCGGCGGCATCGGCCACGAGTCGCACGGTTCCGCCGTGGGGGCGCAGCCCCGACGACCTCTACATCCTCTACACCGGCGGCACCACGGGCATGCCCAAGGGCGTCATGTGGCGCCAGGACGACGTCGTCGGCAGCCTCGATGCCCCGTCGAAGAAGCCGCTTCCCGCGGTGCCCGGTTGGGCCGAGTTCGACGAGCGGATGTCCAAGCCCGGGCCGCGCAACCTGCCGGCGGCGCCGCTGATGCACGGGACGGGCGCGTTCAACGCGATGTGGAACCTCGTGCTGGCGGGCTCCGTGGTCACCCTCGTCGGCCGCCACTTCGACCCGGTGGAACTGCTCGACACGATCCAGCACCACCGCGTCAACAGCATCTCCATCGTCGGCGATGCCTTCGCCAAGCCGATCCTCAAGGCGCTCGATGCGGAGCCGGACCGCTGGGACATCTCGTCGTTGCGCGTCGTCGTCTCCAGCGGTGTGATCTGGGCGGCCGAGACCAAGGCCGGACTCCTGCGCCACAACGCCCGGCTGATCATGATCGACAGCCTCGGCAGCAGCGAGGCGATCGGGATGGCGAGCAGCACCACCACTGCCGAGTCGTCCGCGTCGCCGGGCGGCGGCACCGCGAAGTTCGCCCTCGGACCCAACACCAAGGTGCTCACCGAGGACGGTCGGGAGGTCATGCCCGGCAGCGGCGAGCGCGGCCGGGTCGCGCTGCGGGGCCGGACACCGGTCGGGTACTACAAGGACGAGGCCAAGAGCGCAGCCACCTTCGTCCTCCATGACGGCGTCCGGTGGAGCATTCCCGGCGACTGGGCGGAGGTCGAGGCCGACGGGACCCTGAAGTTGTACGGCCGGGGCAGCCAGTGCATCAACACCGGCGGCGAGAAGGTGTACCCGGAGGAGGTGGAGGAAGCACTGAAGCTCCATCCGACGGTCGCCGACGCCGCCGTGGTCGGTGTGCCCGACGACCGCTTCGGCGAGGCGATCACCGCCCTGGTCGAGTCCCATGCCGGCGACGAGGTCGACGAGGCGGTGCTGATCGCCCACGTCCGTGAGCGCCTCGCCCACTTCAAGGCACCCAAGCGGGTCCTGTCGATCGACACGATCGGCCGCGCCGCCAACGGCAAGCTCGACTACAAGGCGCTGCGTGCCAACGCGCTCCGCCAACTCGGCCTCGACTGACTCCGCCGTCGCTCGCCCGGCCGGTTCGCCCGGCCCGCCCGCCCGGCACCTCTCCCGGACCCTCCCCGGACCCTCTCCCGGACCCTCCAGGCCCCCCTCCCTCGTTCTGGCGAGTACCAGAACGTGAATTCACGTTCTGGTACTCACAAGAAGCGAGGAGCAGCGCGGGTCGGGGCGCGGGTCGGGGCGCGGGTCGGGGGCGGTCGTCGACGTGCGGTGCCGGTTTCTTCCTCACGGGGGGCGGCCAGTAGTTTCCGGGGCATGAGCGATCAACTCGGTTACGACGGCAAGGTAGTCATCATCACGGGCGCAGGTGGCGGGCTGGGTCGCCAGCACGCGCTGCTGATGGCGTCGCGGGGCGCGCTCGTGGTCATCAACGACCTGGGCGGCGCAGTCGACGGCAGCGGCAGCGACAAGGGCGCCGCAGAACACGTGGTCGACGAGATCAAGTCGCTCGGCGGCGAGGCCGTCGCCGACACGAACTCGGTGGCGACCCCCGAGGGCGGGCAGGCGATCGTCCAGACCGCACTCGACGCCTATGGCAAGGTCGACGTCCTCATCAACAACGCCGGCATCCTGCGCGACAAGTCGTTCCACAACATGACGCCCGACCTGCTCAACCCGGTGCTCGACGTCCACCTCAAGGGCGCGTTCTACGTGACCCAGCCGGCGTGGGTCGTGATGCGCGATCAGGGCTACGGCCGCATCGTCAGCACGTCGTCGGCGGCGGGCGTGTTCGGCAACTTCGGCCAGACCAACTACGGCGCGGCGAAGATGGGCCTCGTCGGGTTCACCCGGGTGCTCGCGGTCGAGGGCGCCAAGTACAACATCAAGGCCAACGCCATCGCACCGCTCGCCCTCACGCGCATGACCGAGAACCTCATGGGTGGTGCGTTCGGCGAGAAGCTGTCGCCCGGTCTCGTGTCGCCGCTCGTGGCGTACCTCGCGCACGAAGACTGCCCGGTCTCGGGCCAGTTGTTCAGCGTCGGCGGAGGCCGAGTCGCGCACGTGTTCATCGCCGAGACGAACGGCTACTTCAACCCCGAGCTCCAGATGGAGGACGTCCGCGACAACTGGGGCACCATCACCGACCAGTCGGGTTACGCGGTTCCCAACAACCTCCCGGAGGAGACGGCGCTCTTCCTGCCGTTCTTCAAGTAGCGGCCACGCCCGGCATCACGACTACGGTCCGCGGACGATGATCGGAGTCGACGAGTTCCAGACCGAGGCGCGCCACTGGCTGGCCGCCAACGCCGACCACGCGCCCCGCGACTACGGCGCCATCTGTCCGCCCGACCTCGTCGAGCGCGGCTTGGCATGGCACCGCCACCTCCATGCCGCGGGCTATGCGGGCATCCATTGGCCCACCGAGTTCGGCGGCCGCGGTCTGACCGCCGACCACAACGCCGCCTGGCAGTACGAATGCGCGCTGGCCGGTGTCCCCAGCGTGTTCAACATGGTCGGGCTCGTCCTCACGGGCGGCGCGCTCCTCGCGTTCGGCACGCCCGAGCAGAAGGCCCGCCACCTGGCGGCGACCCTCTCGACCGAGCACGTGTGGTGCCAGCTGTTCAGCGAGCCCGGCGCCGGCAGCGATCTGGGTGGTCTGACCACGAAGGCAGAGCGCGACGGCGACCGGTTCATCATCAACGGCCAGAAGGTCTGGTGCAGCGGCGGTCGCTACAGCAACTGGGGCATCCTCATGGCGCGCACCGATCCCGACGCCCCCAAGCACGAGGGGATCTCGTTCTTCGTGTTCCCGATGGATCTCCCTGGCGTGGAAGTCCGACCGCTGCGCCAGATGACCGGCGAATCGGAGTTCGACGAAGTGTTCTTCACCGACGTCGAGCTGCCCGCCGACCACCTGCTCGGCCCACTGCACGGTGGGTGGAACGTCGGGATGTCGGTGCTCACCAGCGAGCGCGGACACATCGGCACCAGCGTCATCGGGCTCGAACGACGGCTGGAGTCGATGGCCAAGCTGGCCGAGGGACGCGACCTCGCCCCGACCGAACGCCAAGGTCTGGCGGCGTTGCTCGCGAAGGGCACCGCCTACAAGGCGATGGCGCAGCGGCAAGGACCCATTGCGTCCACCGCGGCGAGCCTGATGAAATTGGGCATCACGGAGATGATGTTCGACACGGCGATGTTGCGCGCCGAACTGGCCGGCGCCGACTCGATGCTGGACGGCCCCGATTCGTTCGGGGTGCTGCAGGCACCGGGGGGACGCATCGCCGGTGGCACCAGCCAGGTGCAACGCAACATCATCGGCGAGCGACTGCTCGGCCTGCCACGAGAGCCGAAGCCCCCGACGTCAGGAGCATCCTCATGAGCTTCAAACACGAAGACCTCCCCAAGGATCACGACCACGAGACCGCGAGCGGCAGCAGCGGGCCGAGCGGACGGCTCATCGGAGCCATCGTCCTGGCCGTCGTCATCGTGATCTTCATCATCGCCAACGACCACGAGACCAAGATCAAGTTCGTGGTGTTCACCTGGGACACGACGGTTCGGTGGTCGATCTTCATCGCACTGCTGCTCGGCGTCGCCCTCGACCGGCTGGTCATCTGGGGCATGAGGCGACGCAAGGCGGCGAAGGGCAAGACGGGCAAGAAGGTCCAGGACGACGAATGATCGTCGCCTCGACCGATGACGTCGAGATCGCGGTGCACGACCTCGGTGGTCACGGTGCGCCGCTGCTGATGTCCCATGCGACCGGGTTCCACGGTCGGTGCTACGAACCGATCGCCCACGCACTCGCCGACCGCTTCCACAGCGTGGCGTTCGACTACCGAGGGCATGGGGACACTCCCCGACCGGACGGCCCCGTCGACTGGCACCGTTACGGCGACGACGCTCATGCCATGGCGCAGTGGATGGTCGACATGAACGACGGTCGTCCGATCGACGCGTTCGGTCATTCGATGGGCGGCGCCTGTCTGCTGATGGCCGCGCACCGACAGCCGTCGCTGTTCCGGCGACTCGTGCTGTTCGAGCCGATCGTGTTCCCTCCGCCCGAGGACACGCCCGGCGACGAGCCCGCTGGCCCACCCGGCGAGAGCATGATGGTGATCGGCGCACGTCGGCGGCGAGCCACGTTCGGCTCGTACGAGGCGGCGATCGAGAACTACGCCTCGAAACCGCCGCTCAACAGCTTCACGCCGGAGGCTCTCCGTGCGTACGTCGTGCACGGCTTCACTCCCGACGACGAGGGCGTCCACCTCAAGTGTCGACCGGACACGGAGGCCGAGACGTTCCTGACCGGCAGCTCGCACGACACGTGGGACCGCCTGCCCGAGATCACGACCGAGGTGCTCGTCGTGTCCGGTCGCGTCGAGGAGATGCAACCGTCACGGATCGCATCGCTGGTGGCCGAACGGCTCCCCCGCGGTCGGTACCTGCAGCTCGATGCCCTCGACCACTTCGGACCGATGGCGCGACCCCTGCTCGTCGCCGACGTCATCGCGCAGGAGCTCACACGCCCAGCGTGAGCCGGCCCGCAGCGAGCAGGGCGCCCACGAGCACGAGCGTCAGCGCCCCGATCACCACACCCGCCGTCGCCCATCGACCGCCGCGGAGCGTCGGGTCGAGCGCACACGCTCGACGTCCGGTGATCCCGAACGCGATCGCCAGGACCGACAGCAGCGGCGTGGACCACAGGAAGGGCAGCAACCCGATCATCGCCGTCACGAACGACACCACCGACCACACGTCGGTGTCCGATGCACCCACCGGTGCCGACCGGTTGCCCCGATAACCCGCGGGAGCGTCGACGGGCATCGATCGCCAGTCGTCGATGTGGGCATCGGCCGGTCTCGACGTCGGCCCCGCGCCCAGATCGGCGACGACGGGCTGGGCGATCGGGACGGCTGGCTCCGGCGGCCAGGCAACCCCGTCGGGCGGGAGCAGACCCTGTACTGGCTCCACGCCCGGGAGCTGCTCGTCGGACGACATGGTGCAACTCTCGCGCACCCCTTCTCTACAGTGACGGCATGTACCCGGTGCCCACCAGCCTGTCTCCCAGCCGGGTCGAGGCCTTTCTCTCCTGTCCCATGGCGTTCCGCTTCGCCAGCATCGAGAAGCTCCCCGAGCCGCCAAGTCCCCACGCCACCAAGGGTTCGCTGGTCCACCGCGTGCTCGAGCTGCTCTTCATGCAGCCGCAACGAGCAACGCACGCAGGCCGCGGCGCAGGTCGCCTTCGCGCAGGCCGTGTCCGAGTACCTGACCGACCCCGACTTCACCATGCTCGGCCTCGACGAGCGGCAGGCGCAGGTGTTCTTCGACGACGCCTGGACCCTGGTCGAGTCCTACTTCGCCATGGAGGACCCCACCGCCATCCGCGACATCGGCCTCGAGCTCCGGTTGGAGGCGCAGGTGGGTTCGCTCGCGTTGCGCGGCATCATCGACCGGCTGGAACTCGACGCCGACGGCGAGCTCGTCGTCACCGACTACAAGACCGGCAGAGCCCCCGGCGTGAAGTACGAGCAGAGCCGTCTCGCGGGCGTGCACTTCTACTCGTTCCTGTGCAGCGAGGTGCTCGGTCGGCGGCCGGTGGCCATCCGCCTGATGTACCTCCGTACGGGCGAGGTCATCACCGCCACCCCGTCGGCGCAGTCGGTCAAGTTCCTCACCACGCGCACCACCGCCGTGTGGAAGGCCGTGGAGAAGGCGTGCCAGACCGGCGATTTCCGTCCCAAGCAGGGTGCCCTGTGCACCTCCTGCGCGTTCCAGCCGTGGTGCCCGGCGTTCGGCGGACAGCCCGAGCTGGCTGCGGTCGAAGCCCCGGTGCGTTTCCGGCCCCCGGCCGCCGCATGAACCTGTTGGAGCACCCCAGGGTCACCTCCTTCGACGAGTGGGCGGATGCGCAGCTCGAGCGGCTCCGCGGCCACCGCGTCGCCGACACCGTGTTCACGACGGCGAGTGAGCTCGGCGACCACAGCCTCATCTGGCACATCGTCGGCGCGACCCGTGGCCTCACCAGCGAACACCACGCCCAGCAGGCGTTCGTGTTCTCGGCGCTCATCGGCGCCGAGAGCCTCCTCGTCAACCAGGGCATCAAGCGTCTCTTCCGGCGCACCCGCCCCACCGAGTCCGGCGATCCCCGCTTCCGGGTTCGCACGCCCTCCACGAGCAGCTTTCCGAGTGGTCACGCCTCGTCGGCCTTCTTCGCGGCGACCGTGCTCACCACGTGGGGTGGCGCACGGTCGGCACCGTTGTGGTTCGGTCTCGCCGGCGTCGTCGCAACCAGTCGCGCCTACGTCCGCATCCACCACCCGTCCGATGTGGTGGCCGGCGCCGTGGTCGGTCTGGCGCTTGGTCAGGTGGCCCGCGCCGTCCTCGCCGCGGTGGGCTGACCAGGGACGCGGTAGCCTCGCCCCATGGCCGACCTCCCGCGTTTCGACCGCAAGATGAGCGACGCCGAGGGCCTCATGTGGCGCCTCGAGAAGGACCCGCACCTCAGCTCCACCTTCGCGAACGTCACGTTGCTCGATCGCCCACCCGATTTCCAGATGTTGCTGCGCCGAATGGACCGGGCCACCTATGCAGTGCCGCGACTCCGCCAGCGCGTGCAGCCGGCACCGGTCAACATCTCGCCGCCGATGTGGGTCGACGACTCGAACTTCGATCTGCACTACCACGTCCGCCATCTCTCGTTGCCCAAGCCGGGCTCGATGCGCCAACTGCTCGACCTGGCCAGCCTGATCGCCTGCGACGCCTACGACCGCACCCGGCCGCTGTGGCAGTTCGTCGTGGTCGACGGGCTCCGTGGCGGCAAGAGCGCGTTGATCGAGAAGTTGCACCACACCATCGTCGACGGGGAGGGCGGGGTCCAGTTGTCGATGCAGTTCCTCGACCTGCAGCGCGACGCCCCCGAGCCGCCGCCGATCGACCCCGACGTCATCGCCGCTGCCGAAGCGGCCAGCCCCGAGCCGCCGTCCTCGGACCTGTGGCGCGACCTGATCAACGGCAGCCTGCGGATGCCGATCGGCATGATGAAGCAGATCAAGGAGTTGCTGGCCGACCCTGCGAGCATTCCCGAAGCAGGCAGCGCCGCCGCCGACACCGTCCGCGGTGTGCTGCAGCAACTCGGCGACACCGAGGCAGCACGCTCGCCGCTGTGGACCTCCCGCTCACTCCGTCGCCAGATGGAAGTCCTGCGGGCTCCGTTCGGAGCGACGCGGGAAGCAGCGAAACGACTCGGCGGCACCCTCAACACGGCCTTCCTCACCGCCGCCGCCGAGGCCGCCGGTCGCTACCACCGCGAGATGGGCAGCCCGGTCGAGGAACTGCGCTCGAGCATGGCCATCAGCACCCGCACCGAGTCGTCCGGGGCGAACGCGTTCTCGCTGGCCCGGATGCTCGTGCCGACCGGCGACATGCCCATCGGCGATCGGTTCACTGCCATCCAGGCCGCGGCCGGGGCCGCCAAGGAAGCCAGCGCCACCGCGTCGCTGGAGACGCTCGCCGCCGTCGCGGCCACCCTGCCCACCAGTCTCATCACCCGTCTCGCCCGCCAGCAGGCGCAGACGGTCGACTTCGCGACCAGCAACGTGCGCGGCGCACCGGTGCCGCTGTATCTCGCAGGTGCCGAGGTGCTGGAGAACTACCCCGTCGGACCGCTCGGGGGCGTGGCGTTCAACCTCACCCTGTTGAGCTACAACCACAGCCTCGACATGGGCGTGAACATCGACCGCGAGGCGGTCACCGACCCGGAGTTGCTGCGGCGCTGCCTGGAGCGCGCGTTCAAGGACCTGCTGGCGGTCTGAGGATCAGGCTTCCGCGGCGACGGGAGCCGGCATGGTGAGCAACGTGCGCACATCGAGCAGCACGTCGGTGATCTCACCGGAGGAGACCAACTCGCGACTCATCATCTGCGACAGCGCTTTGTCGATGACGCTCAGCGCTTCGTTGATGACGGCTTCGTTGGTCTCGGTCATCGGGGTCTCCTTCGCAGACGGGATCCTGTCACGACCGTATCTCGCGCGACTCGGCTCCGGAGTGCATGGTACCGGAGCGACTTCGGTTCCGGGTTCGGATGTGCCGAACGGCCTACGATCGCCGGATGGAACTCCGCGGGGCCCGGGCGTGATCGACACCGTCACGCTGCAACGACTGGGTCTGCGATCCGGAGAGCCGGTGCGCTTCCGCAAGGCGGAAGGGGGACGTTGGTTCTCGGGGAAGATGTCGGGAGTCGCCATCGACGGGAGCATCACCGTGTTCGATGCGAACGGTGGCGCGCGCAGTCTTCGGCCCGAGCGCGTCGAGGTGCGCCGACCCGGCAGCCGGGGCCGTCTCAGCTGGCAGACGGTGAGCGACGTCGCGATCACCTGGGAACAACTGCAGCTCTGGTGACGCTCGCCCGGCGAGCGGCGATCAGTTGCCGTCGCGAGTGCGTGACAACGCTCGGCTGAGCACGACGTCGAGCAGGCTCAGCACCGTCTCCTTGACGGCGCTGCGCCCACGGGCGTCGGTGGTCACCACGGGCACGTTGCTCGCGATCGACAATGCCTCGCGGACCTCTTCGACCGTGTGGAACATGTTGCCGCCGAAGCGGTTGATGGCGACGACGAAGGGCACCGCCCTGCTCTCGAAGTAGTCGAGCGCCGGGAACGAGTCCTCGATGCGACGGCTGTCGACGAGCACGACCGCACCGAGCGCGCCTTGGATCAGGTCGTTCCACATGAAGCCGAAGCGATCCTGCCCGGGAGTCCCGAACAGGTAGAGCACGATCGCGTTGTCGACGGCGACGCGCCCGAAGTCCATCGCGACGGTCGTCGTGGTCTTGGTCGTCACCTCGCCGACGTTGTCCACGCCCTCGCTGTAGCTGGTCATCGCCGCCTCGGTGGTGAGGGGGGCGATGTCGGAGATCGCGCCGACGAAGGTGGTCTTCCCCACGCCGAAACCACCGGCGATGACGATCTTGACCGGGATCGGACCCGTCGGGGCGGGGCGGGCGGGAGCGTCAGAGAGCACGGACACCGGCGATCAACCTTGTGATGAGGAGCACGTCGTCGGCGACGTTGGTGCTCGGATGGAACGCTTCCAACAGATCTTCGGACAACAGGTCGGCGGCCACGACGCGAACGACCCCGATCGGCACATTCAGCCGAGCGCTGAGCTCCGCGACCGACAGCGTCTCGGTGACGCAAAGGCGGAGGATGTCGGCGCGTTCGAACTTCGAGACCTTGACGGCGCCTCGTCCGGTGGCGGTGGCCTGGAGCATCGTCTCGAACTCGAGATGCACCGACGCCCGCGAACGACCTCCGGTCATCGCGTAGGCACGCACGGCGGCGCCATGTTCGAGCTCCTCGGACGAAGCCGGGGCTCGCAACGGACGGGCACGATCGATGAACGGTCGGACGAGCGTCACCTGGGTCTCATCGCTGTCCGGGACGTCCATGTCACACCGCGACCAATGCGTTCTTGAGCTCGGAGATGAGCGCAGGAGTGAGTTGAGGACCCACGCGGTCCACGAGCAGGGTGATCTCGTAGCCGACGAGACCGAGGTCGCATTCGCGGGCCGCCACGACGCCGAGCGTCGAGCCACCGGAGATCGCGCTGACGAAGAGATAGGCGTTGGCCATCTCGACGAGCACCTGCAGGACCTGCCCCTTGCCGAGTTCGCCGCCGGCGCCGTGGGCCAGGGCACGCATGCCGGTGATGATGGCTGCGAGCTTGTCCGCCGAGGCCCGCTCGAGGTGCGAGCTCATCGCGATCAGCAGTCCATCGGAGGAGACGGCGATCGCCTGCTCCACACCGGGGGTGCTGCGGACGAAGTTGGCCATCAGCCAGTTGACGTTGTTCGCCTGATCAGAGAGTGACATGGGGGACGTCTCCGTTCCTCGTCGACCGGGTCACTCGTCGGCGCCGTGCTGGCGGCCGAGATCGAGACCACGCTGCAGGCTGGCCAGAGTGCTGCGCACCTCGTCCGCCTCGCGTACCGATGTCGGCTCGAGCTGCGCCGATCCGAGATCGGGCATTTGCGCACCGCGCACTCGCTTCGTGAGGCCCGACGAGGGAGCTGCCTCTGCGACAGCCGTCTCGGTGACGACGTCGGCCATGTGTACCGGCTGTTCGATGGTGACCGGCGCATCGTTGGCCGATGCAGAGTGCATCGATGCCCACAGTGCTTCGTCGGACATCTCCGACGGACGAGCGGGTTCGATGTTCTCCATGGTGACCGGTACCACCGCCATCGGTGCGACGACCGGCAGCGGAGCAGTGAGGAGTGCCGAGGCCGCCGGCAGGTCGCTGACCGGCGCTTCCTCGACCGGTGCGTGCGCCGGCTCGAGAATCGACTTTGGCATCCGCACGATGGCCGTCACTCCCGTACCGCCCGGCGTGGTGGTGAGCATCACCTTGATGTCGTGACGAGCGGCGAGTCGGGCGACCACTTGGAAGCCGAGCATCTTGTTGCTCTCACGGTCGAACGACGACACCTGGTTGAGTCGGCGGTTCGCCTCGGCGAGCTCGTCGGGCGACATGCCCAGGCCGTAGTCGAAGATCGCCAGCTGGTGACCATCGGGCACGGCGCGTCCGACGACGGTGACCGGGCTGTTCGGCGGCGAGAAGCTCGTGGAGTTCTCCAGCAGTTCGGCGAGGAGGTGGGAGACCTCGCCGGACACGGCGCCCTGCAGCGCCACGTCACCGAGATCGGCCAGTTCGACCTGTCCGTAGTTCTCCACCTCGGACAGCGCGGCACGAACCACGTCGCCGATGGGCACCGGGTGCGACCAGAGTCGAGTGGGCTCGGCGCCGGCCAGGACGAGCAGGGACTGCGCGTTGCGGCGCATGCGAGTCGTGAGGTGGTCGATGCGGAACAGGTTGTCCAACGTCTCCGGGTCCCGCTCGCCCTGCTCGAGGGTGGAGATGAAGCCGAGCGTCCGACCGAGGAGGTTCTGGTTGCGACGTGCGATGTTGACCAGGTTCTCCGAGACGATCCGCCGGGCGAGTGCCTGTTCGGCAGCGAGGTCCACTGCGGCGTCCTGCACGGAGTTGAAGCTGCTCGCCAACTCGGCGAGTTCGTCGTTGGTGCGCACCTCGAAGGGTGCCAGGTGAGGCACCTGCACGTCCCCCGGCAGTTCGTGCACGGTCTGCACGGCTTCGGGAAGGTCGCGGGTGGCGACCGACTTTGCCTGCGCGGCGAGCGCACGAATGGGGCGAACGATCGAGCGGCGGACACGGACGGACAGCAGCAGGGTGAGCAGCAGCAACAGGGCCGCGCCGGCGCCGGCGAAGAGGATGACCTTGCCGACGTAGTCGTCGGTGCTGGCTTCACGTGCGGCCACTTCGGACTCTGCCCAGTCGAGCGCCCGCGTCACCCCGGTCTGCTGAAGGTCGTAGCGCCATTCCATGCTCCGGATGACCGAGAGCACGGCTTGCGCATCGCCGGACTCGACGGCCGGCTTGAGATCATTGTTGACCGCATCGAAGAACTTGTTGCCCGCATCTCCGCCCATCTGGATGAACCGGATGTCGACGCGCTGTTCGAGACCCTGGTCGGACCAGTAGTTCATCGCGTCCTCGAATTGACGCTGCTGCACCGCAATGGCGCGCAGGTGGGCGTTGATCTCGGCGGTCACGTCGGGCGTGAACCCGTCGGGCGATGCAGCGAGAACGCCCACGAAGTTGACCTCCGCCCAGGCTCCGAGCAGGCTCGCCGGAGGCGGCAACGTGTCAGCACGCAGGTCTTGCGCCTGTTTCAGCGCCTTGTACTCGTCGCCACGCACACTCGAGCGTTGCAGCGCCGCATACCCGATGGCAGCGAACGCGATCAACGCGAGCAGCGGCACGGCAATCAGGAGGTTCACCCGCCCGCCGATCTTCATTCTCCGAAGCATTGCCCCGTCCCTTTCCCGTACAACCGAGGATTTCCCACCTCAACAGCGACACCAACTCCGTGAGGAGTTCGGCGATCTTCCATCGGTTGACAGAGTGAGGAACTTGAGAGTTCCTTGGAAATTCCTCAAGGTGATCGGCATTTCCGCCGAAACAGCCTCGGGACACAGCACACGGGAGGGTCCTCGAATGGTCCACAGCCAGCTTGATGCGTACAGCGGAGATGAACCCATCTGGGGCTTCGTCGCGCAGCTCGGCGCGGCACGTTTCACGGGCGAAGCCGTCGTCGGATCGAACCCCCGAGTTCACCTTTTCGCCGACGAGGGCACCGTCTACTTCGCTGAGCGTGAGGGCGATGCGGCCCTCGCCTCACGCTTGGTGGCAATGGGTGCCCTCACTCCGGAGCAACTGCACACCGGCGCGGTGCACGTCGGTGACAGCATCTCGCTCGCCCGCCTCTTCGTTCGCGACACCTCGATCGACAGGGACGCCGTCGAGTTGACCCTCACGACGATGACCGAAGGCGTGTTGGAGTCGATCGCACCGCTCCCGGCCGGCGCCGTGGAACTCCTCCCGCTTCGCCACCACGCATCGGGCATCCACCAGTGGCGTCGAGACGCCATGGCCTTCCCGATGCCGGACCCCGCGAGCACCCCCGTCGCCATGCCGGCACCGCCGCTCGTCACCTTCACCGCGGTCCCTGAGCCGGCTGACGTCACCTTCACCTCCGAGAACGAGATGGCGGACTTCGAGCACGCGTTCGCCGAGCCCGAGTCGCCGATCGAGTCCGAGGTCCGGCGGCCGTCGACGAGGTCGCGGTCGAGGATCAGCCGCTGCCCACGCTGCCCACCCTGCCGACGCTCGGCGTCGTCAAGCCGTGGACCACTCCGGTCGACGAGGACGGCAACCCCCTCCTGGCACCGAGCCGATTCGATCCCACCGCGCTCGAGGGGCTCGACCTTCCCAAGCTCGCCGGTCAGGCCACCACGGTCGCCGTCGAAGCCGAGGTCGTCGAGGCCGAGGTCGTCGAGGCCGAGCCGGTCGTCGAGGCCGAGCCGGTCGTCGAGGCCGAGGTCGTCGAGGCCGACCACCAGATCGAGACAGCGCTGATCATCGACGAGTTGCCTGCACCGCTGGCGCCCCCGGGGATCGTCGAGGCCGCAGCGACCTCGACCGCCGCCATGGAGCCTGACGAGTACCTCGCGCCATGGCAGACACCGTCGCATCTCAGCGCCGCGCTGGAGATCTGGGAGATGGTCGACGAGCTCCTCGACGACGGACGCGACGACCACGAACTGGTGAGCGCCGGCGCCCCCGACGACAAGAAGAGCGGGCGGGGCTGGCGGAGAGGCAAGAAGGGGTGAGCGCCATGGCCGAGCCCACCACCGACGAGAAGATCGAACAGCTCGTGCGCTCCGTGCTCGAGGCCGTCGACTCCCGCCTCGAGTCCGTCCGTCACGAGATGTCGTCATTCGTCGCCGACCTCGATGAGCGCCATCGCCAGACCATGTCGACCATCGAGTCCCTGGAGCGACGGATCACCGAACTGACGGCGATGCCACGGCCCGCCGCTCACCCCGCTCCCCCGTTCCAGGTTCCGACCTCGGAACACTCGATCGTGGCGCTCCACCCCGCCGACGGCCACCACCAACCGGCCGACCTGTCGATCATCTCCCGCCCGTTGATGGAGCACGGACACATCACCACCCAGGTGCCGACGGTGCCTGCGCCGATGGCGATCGCGGAGCCGTTCTCCGCGCCGCCGCCGCCACCGCCCACGGTCGGGGAGATGCCCGCCGACATCACCGAGGTGCCCGAGGAGATCGACATCGAGCGGCTCACGTCGCTGCTCAGCGAGCGCCTCGGACATCTGAGCCTCCCCCTTCAGTCCGAGTAGGCGCCGACTCCGGTACCGGCACGACGGACGCCGGTCGATACGGTGCGCCCATGGCTGTACGTCTCGAACCGTCCGACGAATACATGCACGAGCTGGGCCCCGAGTCCAACTTCAACGAGAGCATGTACATCAACTGCTTCGATCCCGCACAGCAGGTCGGCGGGTGGTTCCGCATGGGCAACCGCGCCAACGAGGGCTACGCGGAGATGACCGTGTGCCTCTACCTTCCGCCCGTCGCCGGCGCAGAACGACGCAGCGTCGGCTTCATGTACAAGCGGCCGTCCATCACGCACAACGACGCGCTCGACGCCGGCGGTCTGACCTGGACGATGGTCACGCCGTTCGAGGAGCTCCGTGTCGACTACGTCGGCAAGGTCGTGCTCCTCGACGACCCTGAACAGATGGCCAACCCGAAGGACGCGTTCACCAACAATCCGTACGGCGAGTGCGAGGTGCACCTCACGTTCACGGGCCAGGGCAAGCCGAGCATGTTCGGCGGCGAACCGGACACTCCGCACGAGGCGCCGGGCGAGGAGTTCGCCAAAGGCCACTACGAGCAACTCGTGGCAGCACACGGCACGATCCGCGTCGGCGATCGCGAATGGGAGATCGCCGGCAACGGTCTGCGCGATCACTCGTGGGGTCCGAGGTATTGGCAGGCCCCTTGGTACTACCGCTGGCTCACGGCGAACGTGAACGAGGACTTCGGGTTCATGGCCAGTCGAGTCGCGAAGAAGGACGGCCCGGGGACCCGCGGCGGGTTCGTCTGGGAGAACGGACAGATGCACTACTGCGACGACGTCCACATCACCACCGACACTCGCGGCGACGACCAGTACCACCAGTCGATCGAGGGCCGGCTCCGTTCGTCTCGCTCCGATCGGGAGTGGGTGTTCACCGGCGAGGTGATGGATCTCATCCCCCTGCGCAATCGCCGCCAGGATCCCGACGGGAACTGGCTGATGACACGCATCAGCGAAGGCATGACGAAGTGGACCGTGCAGAGCGGGCCGTTCGAGGGGCAGGTCGGCTACGGCCTCAGCGAGTACCTCGACCAGATCATCGACGGGTCTCCCGTGGGTCTCGCCGAGTAGTCACTCCAGCGGCGACATCGCGACGAATCGGGCGGCCACGGCGCCATCACCGACGACGTCGACGGCCGTCAGCGGTTCGCGTCGCCACAGCACCAGTAGGAGGTCGCTCGCCGGGCCGCGCATCGCGCAGTCGCCCTTCGCGTGTTCACGGGTCACGACGAACGAATCAGCGCCCTCGCGGACGGTCCACTCCCCTGCCACGTCCGTGCAGTGAAGGTGCACCGAGCCGGCCGGCTTCGGCACACCCTCCGCCGGCCAGTCGAGGAAGTGTTCCAGGAACTCGTCGACGCCATCGCTGGCGAGCGCCGCCTCGATCGGCACGGCGTGGCCACTTGCGGCGTCCGCATCCCACCGATGGACGGCGGTCTCCTGCGCCATTCGGCGGATGACGAAACCCGCCGTCCGGTCGGTGGACCACGTCCAGTTCGCTGCGCCGGGATCCGCCGCCCGCAGGACGGCTGTCAGTTGCGAGAGTCCCTCCGAGAACATCTGCGGCAGCACCGTGTCGTCGGGTCGGGCGGGCTGCTCGTAGCCCTCCCAGGTGTCCAGTCGATCGTCGACGACCGTTCGCCAGAAGTGGTGCACCTCGGTGAGGTGCCAGAGCAGATCCGACACGGTCCACCCAGGGCACGACGCGACCGGCGCCCCGAGCCCGGCTGACCGACACGAGGCGAGGAAGGCGGCGCCGTCACGATCGAGAGCGCTCAAGTACTCCGTGGTGTTCATGGCACGGATGCTGTCACAGGTGCGGCAGCGCCGTGGCCAGCTCCCGCCACTCGGCCATCGGAAGGGCCCGGAGATCCTCCGGGAGCACCTGCACCGAGACGTGGTCGGCGCCGGCGGCGAGATGCGCGGAGATGCGAGCCGCGATCTGGTCGAGCGAGCCCCACGCGACGATGGCGTCGACGAGAGGGTCGGTGGCGTCGTCGACATCGGCCTGGGTCCATCCGAGACGCAGCAGGTTGTTCGTGTAGTTCGGCAACCGCAGGTACGTCTTCATGTGACGGCGGGCGATCTCGCGGGCCTTGGTGGGATCGGTCTCGAAGACGACGGCCTGTTCGGGGGCGAGCACCGGACCCGCGCCGAGCACCTCGCGGGCCATCACGGTGTGCTCCACCGGCACGAAGTACGGGTGGGCTCCCATGCCTCGCTCGGCCGACAGCCGCAGCATCCGCGGACCGAGCGCGGCGAGCATCCGCTGCGGGGGCTCGGTGGGCGGCGCGCCGTAGTAGATCCCGCGGTCCATCGCGTCGAGGTACGAGACCATCGTCGAGTAGGGCTTGTCGTACGCGGTGCCGTGCACCCCCTCCACCATCGGTTGATGACTCACGCCGAGGCCGAGCACGAACCGGCCGGGGAATGCCTCCGAGATGGTCTTCCAACCGGCCTGCATCGTCATCGCGGTGCGCGCGTGGATGCTGGCGATGCCGGTGCCCACGGCGATTCGCGTACCACCGGACAGCAGCAGCGCCACGTTCGCGAACGGTTCCCGACACACGGCTTCGGGGACCCAGATGGCCCCGAACCCGAGTGACTCGATCTCGGCCACGGTGGCCTGAGCCACGGCCATCGGCTGCAGATCGAGCTGCGCGGTCCAGAGTCCGATACGTCCCAGTTCCATGGCACGCAAGATAGGTGACCATGGAGCGGCTACCGTCATCGGCCATGTCATCGACCCTCAGTCCGCATGCAGAGATCGCCGAGCGCATCATCGGCAACATCGCCCAGGCCTCGGCGGTGTCCGTGTCACCCGACGGCACCCAAGTCGCGTTCGTCGTCACTCGTGTCGACATGGCCAAGAACACCTACTTCTCGCAGGTGTGGCTGGCCGCGTGCGACGGGAGCGCCGCTCCCCGACCTGTCACCGGTGGAGAGCACGATGGCAACCCGACGTGGAGCCCGGATGGTCGCAGCCTCGCCTTCACGTCGCGGCGTAGCCCCAAGAAGGGCGAGACGACGCTGCACGTGATGCCGGTCGCCGCAGCCGGGGAGACCCTCACCGTCGCGTCGATGAAGGACGGCGTGGGTGATCCGACCTTCAGCCCCGATGGGCGGTGGATCGCGTTCACCAGCCGTACCCGCCACGAGCGCTACGACGCCCCTGGCGCCGCCGAGGGCGACGAGAGCTGGCAGGCACCGCGCAAGATCGAGCGCTTCTTCACCCGCCTCAACGGCGAAGGGTGGGTCTTCGACCGTCCTACGCACGTGCACGTGGTGCGTGCCGACGGGACCGGGTCGCCGCGCAACCTCACGCCCGGACCGTTCGAGCACAGCCGGGTGGCGTGGCTGGCCGACTCCACGGCGGTCGTCACGGCCGGCCAGCGCCACGAGACGTGGGACCTCGACTTCGCCAACGACCTCTACCTCGTCCCACTCGACGGCCCCGTCACCGAACTGACCCACCAGACCGGCATGTACTCCACACCGTCGGTGTCGCCCGACGGCTCCCAGATCGCATTCCTCGGCCACGACGATTCGCGGACGTACCCGCAGAACGTGCATGTCGCGGTGCTGCCCGTCGGCGGTGGGGAGCACCGTTGGATCACCAAGGGGCTGGACCGCACGTTCGAGGCCACGAGCGGCGTCGGCGTGCCACGGTGGCTCGATGCGACCACCTTGGTCGGCAGCGCCGAGGACCGCGGCGAGACACATCTGTTCCGGCTCAGCACCGACGGTTCGGCTCCCACAGCGATCACCTCCGGCGCGCTCACGGTGAAGGGTTTCGACGCCAAGGGCGGCACCATCGCCTTCGTCGCCTCCACGGTCGACCAGGTCGCCGATGTGTTCGTCGTTGCCACCGGCGCACCACGCCGGCTGACGAACTTCGCCGAGCAGTACCAGTCCACGGTGCAGCCCCTGTCGTGGGAGCGCTTCGCGGTGCCCTGTGCCGACGGCAGCAACGAGATCGACGCATGGATCATGCGGCCGGTCCGATTCGACCCCACCCAGCGCTACCCGGTCGTGCTCAACGTGCACGGCGGCCCGCACACCCAGTACAGCGAGACGTTCTTCGACGAGGCACAGTTCCAGGCCGCCGCCGGCTTCGTGGTGCTGATGAGCAATCCGCGTGGCGGGTCCGGACGCGAACAGTCGTGGGGCCAGGCCATCATGGGCCCGAGCCACCCCGTCGCCCCTGGATCGGGCTGGGGCTCGGTGGATGTCGACGACGTGATGTCGGTGCTCGACGCCGCACTCCAGCGGTATCCGTTCTGCGACCCCGCTCGGGTCGGCATGCAAGGTGGCAGCTACGGCGGGTTCATGGCCACGGAACTCGCCGGCCGCTTCAGCGACCGCTTCGCCGCCATCTGCAGTGAGCGGGCGGTGAACAACCTGTTGACCGAGGAGTTCACGAGCGACATCTCGACGATCTTCAAGGTGGAACACGGACCGAGCCACATCGCCGACCCCGACGAGTACACACGGCTCTCGCCGATCCGCAACGTCCGCAACATCGAGTGCCCGATGCTCATCGTGCACAGCGAGAACGACCTGCGTTGTCCGATCAACCAGGCCGAGGAGCTCTTCGTCGCCATGCGACTGCTCGGCAAGGACGTCACCTTCTACCGGTTCCCCGGCGAGAGTCACGAGCTGTCGCGCAGCGGATCGCCGGTGCATCGTCGCCAACGGGCGGAGATCATCCTCGACTTCTTCGCCCAACACCTCGGTTCCTGACGTCGGACGCCGAGCTGCGCCGGGCCGTGGACACGGGCGACGGGGTGCGGCAGTCTGGACGGATGACACGACCTTCAGGATTTCGAATGGGTCGACTCGACCACGTGCACATTCGAGTGCCGAATCGGGCAGAGGCCGCCCGGTGGTACGCGGACCATCTCGGGTTCGAACCGGTCGAGGCGTACGACTTCTGGGCGACGGGCTTCGAGGGCGGACCGCTGCAGATCTCGGCCGACGGGGGGAGCACGACGTTGGCGTTGTTCGAGGCCACCGACGGGCAGCCGATGGTTCCGAACGTGGGCGGCGCAGCGTTCAGCGTCGACGCGGACACCTTCATCTCGTTCGCCCACTCACTCCCCTCGGAGATCCAGAGCCCCGATGGCGCACCGCTCGTCGTCACCGATCTCGTGGACTTCGACCTGTGCTGGGCCTTCGACCTCGCCGACCCGTGGGGCAACCGGTACGAACTCAACTGCTACGACTACGAGCGGGTCAAGGCCGAACTCGTCGAGGCGGACGGGATCGAGGTGCAGCGCAAGTGGCCACGAGAGCTCCACTCGGCATACCTCGACACGACGACGTAGGCCTCACCCCTCTTCGATCCACCCGTCGATCAGCTTGCGGGCGATCGAGATGCGCGGCGGGATGTTCGGGAGCGCATCGCGCCGGAACCACTGGGCGTCGACGATCTCGCTCGGCTGGCAGACGATGTCACCGGACACCCACTCCGCTCGGAAGCCGACCATCAGGCTGTGAGGGAACGGCCATGGCTGGCTGCCCTGATAGCGCACGTCGGTGACCTCCACGCCCACCTCCTCGCGGACTTCTCTGACGACCGCCCCCTCGAGCGACTCTCCGGGCTCGACGAAGCCGGCGAGACACGAGTACATCGGTGCTCGGAACGCGACGCCACGGGCGAGCAGCGCCTCGTCCCCGCGCGTGACGAGCGTGATCATGGCCGGCGCGAGCCGCGGGAACGCGAGGAGCCCGCATGCCGGACACTTCATCGCTCGCTCGTCGGGCTGCATCTCCGTCGACGTGCCGCAGCGCCCACAGAACCGATGGGTACGCGCCCATTCGACGAGTTGCACCGCCCGGCCGGCCACCAACCAGTCGCTCTCGGTCGCCCGCCCGTAGTACGAGTAGAGATCGCTCGCCGCGCCGTAGGACGGGTCCTCGCCTTGGGGCACGTCGACGCCCCAGCACGCGCGGTCGCCGAGCATGCCGAGGAAGTGGACGGGCCACCCGTCGTCGCCGGGACGATCGTCGACGAAGACCGTGGACCCGATCACGTGGATGTACTGGTGCTCGCGGGCGTCGTCCGACGGCCGGAGCGCAGGGTTGAAGCCGGACATGGACGCCACCGTAGGCTGCGACCATGAGCAACATCGTCATCGTCGACGCCGTGCGCACGCCCATCGGCAAGCGCAACGGCGGCCTGTCCACCATGCACCCCGCGGAGGTCTTGGCCACCGTGCAGAAGGCCATCATCGACCGCACCGGCATCGATCCCGCGGAGATCGACCAGGTCATCGGCGGTTGCGTGAGCCAGGTCGGCGAGCAGGCGTTCAACATCACCCGCACGGCGTGGCTGAGCGCCGGTCTGCCCATCACCACCGCGGCAACGACCGTCGACACCCAGTGTGGCAGCAGCCAGCAGGCCACCAACCTCGCCACCGCGCTGGTGGGCAGTGGTGTGGTCGATGTCGCGCTCGCCTGTGGCGTGGAACTGATGAGCCGCATCCCGATCGGAGTCGGCGGCAGCAAGCAGCTCGGTCTCGGCATCCCGATCCCCAAGCCCTACTTCGAGCAGTACGAGATGACCTCCCAGTTCGAGGGAGCAGAGCGCATCGCCGACAAGTGGGGCATCACCCGCGCCGACACCGACGCGTTCGGACTGCGCAGCCAGCAACTGGCCGCGCAGGCATGGGCCGAGGACCGTTTCGCCGGCCAGTACGTCACCGTCGAGGCGCCGGACCGCAACGAGGACGGCAGCCTGGCCGACACGTTCCACACCGTCGCCCGCGACGAAGGCCTGCGCGAGACCACGCTCGAGAAGCTCGCGACGCTGAAGCCGGTCGGCCGCGAGAACGGCGTGCACACCGCGGGCAACTCGTCGCAGATCAGCGATGGTGCCTCCGCCGTGTTGCTGATGAGCGAGGAGAAGGCCGCGGCCCTCGGCCTCAAGGCTCGGGCTCGCGTCGTCGACACGTGCAACGTGGGTGTCGACCCGGTGCTCATGCTCACCGGCCCGATCGACGCCACCCAGCGCCTGCTCGCCCGCACGGGGTTGAGCATCGACGACATCGACGTGTTCGAGATCAACGAGGCCTTCGCCTCGGTCGTGCTCGCCTGGCAGAAGGAAGTCGGCGCCGACCCGGCGAAGGTCAACCCGAACGGCGGCGCCATCGCACTCGGTCACCCGCTCGGCGGCACCGGCGGCTTCCTCATCACCAAGGCGCTCTACGAGCTGGAGCGCACCGGTGGTCGCTACGGTCTGATCAGCATGTGCTGCGGCGGCGGTCTCGGCACCGGCACCATCATCGAGCGCATCTGACGCACTGCGCCGCGCCGCCGATAGATACGGCGGTATGCGACGAATCCTGCTGGGACTGGTGGTGCTGGCGGCGTGCACCCGCGCGCCCGGCACCACCGTGCCCGCACCGCCGGGCCCGGCAGCGGCGATGCAACCCAACGCAGTTCTCGAACACGTCACCGACGGCGACACCATCGACGTGACCGTCGACGGTGTCGACGAGCGCGTCCGCCTGATCGGGATCGACACGCCGGAGACGAAGAAGCCCAACACGCCCGTGCAGTGCTTCGGGCCGGAGGCCACCGCGTTCACCACCTCGCTGCTGCCCGTCGGCACGCCGCTGCACCTCGAGCGCGACGTCGAGGCACGCGATGCGTACGGCCGCCTGCTGGCCTACGTCTACCGGAGCGACGACGGGCTGTTCGTCAACCTGGAGATCGCCAGGAGGGGTTTCGCGAGGGCGCTGACCATCCCTCCGAATACCGCTCACGTGGACGAGTTCGCCGCCGCCACGCGGACCGCTGCGGCAGAGAACATCGGCCTGTGGGCCGAGTGCACCGGATAGCGTTCCCACGATGACCACCCTCGCCGAACGCCTCGGACACGCGGCCGACTCGCGGCTGGTCATCATCTCCTGCGACGACCTCGGCAGCTGCCATGCGGCCAACGAAGGCGTGTTCGATGCGCTGCACCACGGCGTGGCCACGTGCGCCAGCATCATGGTCCCCGCGCCGTGGGCACGGGCCGCGGCCGGTCAGGCTCAGCCCACCGACGACATCGGGGTGCACCTCACGCTCAACTGCGAGCACGAGGCCTACCGCTTCGGACCGATCACGCACGCACCCACGCTGCTCTCTGGCGAGGGCGGCTTCCCCCGAGACGTCGACGACCTCTGGCAGCACGCCGATCCGGCGGAGGTCCTTCGCGAGTGCCGAGCCCAGATCGAACGGGCCATCGCCTGGGGTCTCGACGTCACCCATCTCGCGCCGCACCTCTCGGCGATCACGCTGCGACCCGAGTTCTTCGACGTGTACCTGGAACTCGCCGTCGAGTTCATGTTGCCCATTCGGCTGCCCTCCACCATCTCGGCCGAGCAGGCGGGCTTCCCCTTCCGACGCCTCGCGTCCGAGGAGGGAGTCGTGTTCCCCGATCACTTCGATCACGACTGGCGCGCCGGCAGCCGCGAGCGCGTGTACGACGCGATCCGCTCGCTGCAGCCGGGCGTCACCGAGATCCACGTGCAGCCCGCCATCGACACCCCCGAGGTCCGGGCCATCACCGATCTCGCCCCATTGTGGATCGACGACCTCGAGCTCGTCACCGCCGACGCGACGCTGCGCACGCTGCTCGCCGAGTCCGGCGCGGTGCCCGTGGGCTACCGGGCGCTCAGGGACGCGATGCGAGCCGGCTGATCGCCGCCGCCGCCGACCCGTCGGCGAACGCCGCGAACAGCGGCCCGGTGGGTCCGGTGCTCTTCAACTTGCCCTGCATGAACGCGACGGCGGGTTCGAGCGCGGCATCGGCGATGCCGACGGTGACCACGAGTTCGGCGTCGTCAGGTCCTTCGACCGCTTCGTCGTTCTTCGCGTGAGCGACGCGGTACTGAACGGTGGTCATCGCGGCGCCTCCGCCGACTCCCGGACGCCGGCGAACAGGTCCGACTCGTGCGTGCCCTCGGGCGGCTCGCCCACCAGCGAACGGGCGAGGATCCAGTCCTCCCACGGGTAGACCTCGGCGAGTTGTTCGTCGGTGAGCCCGAACCACCACGGTTCGCTCGGATCGACCTGCGTGGCGTGTGCCCTGAGGGCCCCGCTGCGCGCCCAGAGGAACTCGCCGACGTCGATCTTGGTGGTGATGCGATCGTCGTGACCGGGACGGTCGAGCCAGTCCTGCTCGTACGGCGACTCGCCGCGGTGACGGATCATGCCCTCGTGCACGGCCATCAGCCGGGCCTTCGACCAGACCGTGTAGTACAGCTTCAACGGCTGCCACGGCTCGCCGGCCTCGGGGTACCACGCCGGATCGCCGGCACGCTCGAAGGCGGGCAGGGAGATGTCGTGCACCTTGACGTGGTCGGGATGCGGGTAGCCGCGCTGGTCGTCGCCGTAGGTGATGATGACCTGCGGGCGCTCCTGGCGGATGACCGCCACCAACCGGCCGACGGCCTCGTCGAGGGGCGCCATGTGGAACGAGTCGGGATGCTCGTTGGGTGGGGTGTCGACCATTCCGGAATCGCGATAGCCGAGCATCGCCACGACATCGAACCCGATGATCTCGGCCGAGCGGGCGAGCTCGAGCGGGCGGAGTTCGGCGAGCATCGCCTTCTCCTCCTCCGGCGTCAGACCGGCGAACGGCTGACCCGGTTCGCGCAGCGACGGATTCTGGAGGTCCCCCTCCTCGCCGCCGGTCGCACACACGAGCACGGTGTGCACCCCCTCGGCCTTGTACTTGGCGAGCGTCGGCGCGCCCTTCGACGCTTCGTCGTCGGGATGGGCGTGCAGGGTGAGCAGGCTGAGTCGGGCGGCCACACCTGCACGATATCGAAGCGGTGCCCTGCGTAGGCTGCTGCGGTGCGTCGCGTCGTTCTCCTCACCTCCGCCTGCGTGCTCGTCATGGTTGCCGCCGGGTGCCGGCACGATGGTCGAACCCTGCGTCCGCCTGCCACCGACGGCAGCCAGGACCTGTCCATCAGCACCACCGGCGTGCCCACGACGGCGGTGATCGACGACGGCGGATTCATCGACGACACCGAAGGCGACGCGGGTGCGGACACGACCGGCGTCACGATCCCTCCCACGGACGAGGCGCTCGCACTCACGGCTCCGTGGGCCGAGGCGGGCACCATCGACCCCCGTTTCACGTGCGACGGGCTCAACGTGGCCCCGCCATTGTCGTGGAGCCCGGCGCCCGTCGGAACGGTCGAGATCGCCATCACGATGGAGGATCTCGACGCCCCGACCTTCACCCATTGGGTCCTGGCGGGCATCGAGCCGCAGGTCACGGCACTCGCCGAGGACACGGTGCCACTGAACGCCTACCAGGCGACCAACGGCGTGGGCGACATCGGTTACACCGGTCCCTGCCCCCCTGCGGGCACGACGCACACGTATGTGGTCACGGTGCACTATCTTGGCCAGGCAGTGAGTCTTTCCGACGGCGCACCCGGCGGGGAGCTGATCGACGGAATCAGTTCGGTGGAAATTGCATCGGCCGAGGTCAACGGTACCTTCAGCCGCCTGTAGCTCCCGCCGATACACACTGCAACCACAACGTACAGTCGGGTAAGGATGGCGGACATCAACGAGTTGCTTCCCACGCTGCCGGTTGGCCTGTTCCAGGCTGACCGGGAAGGCCGCGTCCTCGCGGCCAATCCAGCGTTCGGCGCGCTCGTCCAGGTGTCGGGTGGATCCCCCATCGGCATGCCGCCGTGGGCCAATGCGCACCCCGGTGACCGGGCGATGGCCGAGTTGGCCTGGCGGCGCGGTACCGAAGGCAGCCCCGACGGCGGCGCCGATGTGCACGTCGAGTTCCGGGTGTGGCACGGCGAGGGTCGGATGACCTGGATCCGCATCGACGCGAGCCCGGTCCGCGACATCGACGGCCGGGTCACGGGCTACGCCGGCAGTGCGCTCGACCACACCGAGAACGTCGCCAACCATCTCCTGCTCGACCGGCTCGGCGGCGTGGTCAGCGCCACCGATGACGCCGTGATCATCCTCGACCGCAACGGTTCACCGGTGTACACGAACGCCGCGGCGCGACGGCTGTTCGGCGTCGACGACGAGCTCGACCTCGTCCGCGACCCCGCAGCACGTGGCCTGTTGCAGGCCATCCGCGACCAGGTGCCGCGTGAGGTGATGCACAGTTCCGTGAGCTCCACGTGGTCCGGCGAGGTCGGGTTCCGCGGGCCCGACGGCCTGGAACGCACGCTCGACGTCGACCTCCTGATGCATCGCAACGCCGATGGCATCATCGAGTACTGGGGCGGCGTCGCCCGCGACATCACCGCCACCAAGCACCTGCAGAACGAGCTCACCCGTCAGGCGAATCACGATCCGCTCACCGGGCTCCCCAACCGCCTGCTGCTGCTTCGAACCGCCGCCGATGCGCTCGACGGCATTCGAGGCACGCGCAACAACTGCGCGATCCTGTTCATGGACGTCGACCGGCTGAAGGACGTCAACGACACCGTCGGGCACGAGGTCGGCGACGCGCTGCTGTCCCAGGTCGCCCATCGCATCTCCCACGCCACCCGACCGTCCGACGTCGTGGCGCGCATCGGCGGCGACGAGTTCGTCGTGCTGTGCGACGGAGGCATCGACGAGCACACCGCACTCGATCTCGCCGAGCGCGTCCGTCACTCGCTCAGTGGGCGGATCATGCTCAACGGTGTCGAGATCGAGTTGTCGGTCAGCATCGGTGTCGCGGTGGCCTCGCCGCATCACATCGAGGGCATGAGCGGCAGCGAGGCGGCGATCGAGTTGCTGCGCAACGCCGACATCGCGATGTACCAGGCCAAGCGTCGAGGCCGCAGCCGCAGCGAGGTCTACACCGACGCGATGCGCGCCGAATCGCGCAAGCACAAGGAGCTCGGGAGCGAGCTCGAACGAGCGCTGTCCGCCGGCCAACTGCGCCTCGCCTACCAGCCGATCATCTCCACCCACAGCAGTCGTGTCGCCGGTGCCGAGGCACTGCTGCGATGGGACCACCCCGAGCGCGGCACGTTGCTGCCCGCCCAGTTCTTGCACCTCGCCGAGGAGTCCGGTGCCATCGTGCCGATCGGCGACTGGGTCACCCGTCAGGCGTGCCTCGACACCCGCGCCTGGATCGACGCGGGCTTGGTGGAGCGCACCTTCAGCGTCCACATCAACGTCGCCGCCCGTCAGCTGGCCGAGGGCACCTTCGTCGAGCGCGTGCTCGCGACCGTCCGCCAGATGGAGCTGACCCCGAACCAACTCACGTTCGACTTCGACGAGGACACGCTCAACGACCAGCAACCCGGGAGCCTGCGCTCCCTGCAGGCGCTGCGCCGCTTCGGTGTGCAGCTGGCGCTCGACGGATTCGGCACGGGCATCTCCTCGCTCACGGCCCTGCGTGCGTGCCAGGCCGACGTCCTCAAGCTCGACGGCACGGTCGCGCGCATGCTGGGCACCAGCGGCGACGACGACCCGATCGTTCGGGCCATCATCCAGCTCGCCCATGCCCTCGACATGCAGGTCGTCGCCGAATGGGTCACCTCCGCCGATCAGCTGCGCCGTCTGCGGGTGCTCGGCTGCGATCTGGTGCAGGGCCATCTGCTGGGTGAACCGACCGCCGCCGACCTGTTCGCCAGCCGCGTCCGGCGCTGAAGCCCACGCGAACCCGCCCAGCCGTACACTCGTCGACGTGAGCGGCAACGTGACGAACGTGGTGACGTTCGCCGTCCTCGGTTTCATGGGGTTTCGACTCGTCACCGGGTTGCGCACGTCGCGCACGCTCACCGGGCGCACGGTCGTGGGCGATGTCGTACGCGGGATCCGGTGGCGTCACCTCTGGCCGATCCCGCTCGTGCTCACCGCGGTTCTGATCCTCGCCACGGCGCTGATGGCGATCCCCGGCTTGAGCTGGGGATGGTGGACGTCACTCGGCGGCTCGGGCAACCCGGTGTTCGGATCGAGCGATGCCACCATCGGTACGGTCTGGGAGTGGGTGATCCCCCTGGTCTTCATGGCGTTGCTGATCCCCGCGCTGCCGTTGTTCGCCAACGCCGAGGAGCGCATCTTCCGCGCCGGCGCAGAGGACTGGTCGGCCGGCCGCAGGGCGTTCAAGGTGCTCCAGTTCGGGCTCGTCCACGCCATCATCGGCATCCCCATCGGTGCCGCGCTCGCCCTTTCGCTGGGTGGCGCGTACTTCATGGCCGTGTACCTCCGCGCGTATCGAGCCACCCGATCCCGACACCAGGCCACGCTCGAATCGACTCGGGCACACACGGCATACAACGCCGTCATCGTTGCAGTCGTGCTCGTGGTCGCCGTCATCGACGCCGTTGCCTGATGCCGTCGCCAGAGGTCGCGTCGGTAGCCTGACCCGCGTGTCGCTGCCCACACCGCCCGTCGTCCCGCGCTGCTATCGCCACCCTGATCGCGAAGGCGGGCGCAGCTGCACCCGTTGCGGGCGACCGGCATGTTCGGAGTGCCTCGTGCAGGCCACCGTCGGCTCCCACTGCCTGGAGTGTGCCAAGGCCGCCCGACCCGACGTCGTCACCCGCACGAAGCTGGCGACGTCGCGGGTGCTCACCCCCGTCACCTACAGCATCATCGCCGCGAACGTGGCGCTGTTCCTCTGGATGGGCCTCAAGGATCCGGCGTCGTTCCGCGGCGACATCACCCAGGCCCACGTCGACCTCGGCTTGAGCAAGAACATCCTCAAGTACGGCGTGTACAACCTCGACGGCACCATCAGCGGCCCACACCAGTGGTATCGGCTGGTCACGAACGGGTTCATCCACTTCGGGTTCATCCACATCGCGATGAACATGTTCCTCCTGTTCCAGCTCGGCAACCTGCTCGAACGTGCCCTCGGCAGCACACGCACCGCGCTGGTCTACTTCGCCAGCCTGCTCGGGGGGTCGCTCGGCGTCCTCCTGGTCGGCGGTGCCGGGCTCACGGGCGGCGCATCCGGCGCAGTGTTCGGCCTGATGGGAGCCGCCGCGGTCGGGCTCCACCGACGAGGCATCAACGTGTTCACGACCGGCATCGGCACGACACTGCTGCTGAACCTGGTGCTGACGTTCACCATCAGCGGCATCTCGATCGGCGGGCACCTCGGCGGCGTCGCGGTCGGTGCGGTGTGCGGCTGGGTGATGCTGGCGCCGGCGTGGAAGCCCGTCCCCAAGTGGGCGACGTACGCGACGCCCATCGCGCTGGGGATCGGCGCCGTCATCGCGTCCGTGATCGTCGTCGGCTGATCGTCGTCGGCTGATCGTCGTCGGCTGATCGTCCCGTCACTCACCAGGACGGTGCCGGCCCCACCTGCGGGTGCGGAACACCTTGTCCACCTTGACCTTCGGCCGTCGGTCGCTGCTCCACTTGGCGGGCGGCGCCATCACGACGTCGCACAGCGCGACCAGCACGGTGTCGTAGTTCACCCGCCAGCCCTGGAAGTCGCGCCATGCCCGATCGAGATCCGCCTTGAGCGGCACGTCCATCGCCCGCAACTCGACGCACAGCAGGTCGAACTCACGGCGGCTCACCGAGATGGGGTCGTCGGGCGCCGGATTGGGGTCGTAGGGGATGCGGAAGTAGTCGGCGATGCGGCGGAGGGTGAAGAACCCCGTGCGCAGCATCACGTCGCGGCGCGCGTCGGCGGGAAGGTCGAGTGTGCTGGCTGCGATGGCCGCCGTGTCGAGCACGCAGCCGGCCGCCGTCACCCAGTTGCGCTCGGGATGGGGCGAACGGAAGAAGACCAGCGACGGGTGGCTCGTGTGGCTCTCCTCGACGTCGATGAACCATTGCTCCCAGCGTTCGAACACGTCGTCGTCGAGTCGTTCCAGCCAGCCGATCCGCTTGTACCGGACGAGGAGCTCGGTGGGCGACGGCGGCAGGCCGGCACGCACCTCGAGCATCCCCACGAGTGCTTCGCGGCGACTGAACGCGCCGTAGATGGTGGGCAGGTAGGAGATCATCAACGTCACGAGGCCGAGTCCGATACCTGCCTCCACGAACGACAGGGCCACCTTCCCGCTCCCCGTCGGCCGGTCGAAGCCGAGCGTGAACAGCGACGAC
The DNA here is from genome assembly GCA_963720695.1 of uncultured Acidimicrobiaceae bacterium. GTDB lineage: Bacteria > Actinomycetota > Acidimicrobiia > Acidimicrobiales > Ilumatobacteraceae > UBA668. Next base: position 116,123 of record CAVRGG010000001.1, on the reverse strand, counting down.
CCACTGGTGGCGAACGCCTCGGCGAAGGGGTGCACCCCCACGCCCCAGAAGATCCCGGTGAACGCGACCGTGATCAGCGCGACCCAGATGCCGGGCAGCGTGACCAGCGCGACCGGGGCGTAGTGGGCGAACGCCCGATCACGGTCCTCGTAGGGGCGGCTCGGGCGGACCCACAGGTCGAACACCCGGTTGACGAACTGAAAGTGCGTCCTGGTGAGCCACACCGCGTACCCGCGGGGCACCACCACGGTCTTCAGGGCGGACGCGAGGGTGAACACCGCGAGCGCCACACCGGCCACCACGGCGAGGATCTGCAGGACCAGCACGGCGCCACTCTGGCACGTGCGCAAACCCTGTCACACCCCTTTGTCACCATGACCCCATGAACACGAGCACCGATTCCCGCCAGGCTCCCCACCAGCTGGCGCTGCTGGAGGACACCCCGCTTCCGCTGCAGTTCCGGCTCGATGCACGCACTCGCGAGCGTGGTCTCGCCCACGTTGCCGCCATCAAGGCCCAGCTCGCCGCCCTGGCCGCCGAGCGCGACCAGCCCCGGGCCGAACACGACCCGGTCCGTACCGCCGCCTGAGGTCACCTCAGGCGGTCGGCGCCAATGCCTTCACTGCGTCCCAGTGCTTGAGGTCGGGGTCCAGCGGCAGGATCGCCAGGCTGGTGGTGGTCACGCCGTTGTCGAAGTACCGCTGGATCGTCGCCCGACAGTGCTCCGCAGAGCCGTGCACCACCAACTCGTCCACCAGCGAGTCCGGAATCGCGGCGAGCGCAGCCTTGCGGTCGCCTGCCTTCCATGCATCCCACATCGGTTGCAGCACCGGGCCGCGGCCGAGCCACTCGTGGAACTGGGCGTAGACGGGCACGTTGAGATACGCCGCGATCGCGTACTTCGCCGCGGCCCGCACGGCATCGGCGTTCTCGCTCGGGCAGCAGAAGATGCGACACACGATCTCCTTCTCCACTCCCCCGGCGGCCTCGTTCACCACGCCCACCACCTGGCGCACATCGTCGGGCGAGAGCCAGTTGATGATCGCCCCGTCCCCCTCGCGAGCGGCGAGACGCAGCATGCCTTCACGCAGCGCGGCCACCAGGATCGGCGGGGTCTGCTCGGGCCGCACGCCGAGCTTGAAGCCGCTCACCTCGAACGTGTCGTACTGCTTGGTGACCTTCTCGCCGCTCGAGCGCGTCGCGAAGGAACCGTACGACGTCGCGCACCTTCTTGTAGGGCTCCACGAACGGCACGCCGTTCCACCGCTCGACGATCACGTTGCTGCTGCTGCCGATCCCGATGGCGAACCGTCCCGGGGCGGCATCGGCCAGCGAGGCGACGCTCTGCGCGAAGCACGCAGGCGACCGGGTGTAGGCAGGGATGATCGCCGTGCCCAGGCGCAGGCGCGGCTCCCACGCAGCGGCCATCGCGAGCGGCGTGAAGCCATCAGCCCCGTCGCTCTCCGCGCTCCAGATGTCGGTGTACCCCATGTCCGCCAGTTCGGCGAGCTTGTCGCGATGGCTGTGCAGAGGCCCCGGCAACGGCACGGTCATCCCCGGGCGAATCGGCAGTGTCATGAGTGCTCCCCCTTCTCGACGTCGCGCTCCCTGCGGCGCGACGGCACCTCACCTTTCCAGAAACGGACGATGCAACTCTGACTGGCCGTGGCCAGCAGGGTGCCGTCCTCGGCGAACATGTGCACCAACCCGTGACCGAACCCACGCTCGACAGCGTGGACACGGATGTCGAGCAGCACCCACTCGGTCGGCACCAGGTGCACCACCCGCAGTGTGTTGTCGAGGCTGTTGCCCCCGCCGCGCACGCCGAGCGCCTGGCCGACTCCCATCGGCACGAAGTCGCCGAGCACCGCGAGCGCTGTGGCGTCGACACCGTCGAACACGTCGGGCAGCCTCGCCCACATCAGCGTCTGGCCGTCACCGGGCGTTCCGTCCAACTGCTCGAACGGCGTTCCCTTGGCGAGGCGTTGCTCGAGCCGTTCGTTGATCGTGCCGTCGGTGCCGTCCCGGAATGGTCGCTCGGGGCACTCGTGCGGCGGAGGCACGTCGGGCATGTGCTCCCACTGGCCCGACACGTCGAGCGGCCGGTGCCCGAGGGCTGCGTTGACCGTCAGGATCTCGCGATTCCCCACGTGGCAGACTGCCCGCGCCTGGGTCATCTGGTGGCCCTCCACCGCGAGCGTGACGTCGACGTCCATCACCTCGCCCGGCTTGGCGTAGGAGAGGTACTGGGCGGTGGCCCACACCGTCTCGCGTTCACTCGTCCCCTCCATGGCGGAGATGGCCGCAGCCAGCCCGCAGCCGCCGAACAGGAAGCCACCCGTGGTGGAGACTGCGGGCGTGACCTCCATCGACCACCGATACGGGTTGTGGCTCTGCTGGAGTCCGAGGAACGATCGACTGTCCATGAGCATCCGACTCTAGGGGGATGGCAGATCCGCCGGGGTACGGAGGACGGTGCGATCGTTTCCGCTGCACACTGGTGGCATGAGGTTTGCATTCCGCTACGACCGGTTCGGTGCGATCACGATGTCGCCCCTCGGCGCCGGACCCCGTTTCAGCAGCATCGACGTGACCGACACCGAGATCATGGTCCGTCTGGGGTGGGCATTTCGGGCGACGATCCCGCGCAGTTCGGTGACCGAGGTGATCGAGCCGACCCAGCGGGTCATCAGCCGCGGCGCCCACGGCTGGAGCGGCCGATGGCTCGTCAACGGCGCCGGAGACGGGCTGGTCACGATTCGGCTCGACCCCCGCGCACGGGCACGCGTGCTGGGATTCCCGGTCACGGTCCGGGAACTGATCGTCAGCGCTGCCGAGCCCGACGCCCTGGTGACGGCCCTCACCACCGCCGGGTAGGGTGGGCCTCGCAGGGCCGGGCGGGTCTGCACCACATGACCCCGACACTTCCCCCAAGGAGGACCATCATGAAGTTGTCCGCGATCCTCGTCATCGCCGCACTCGCCGGACTCGCCGGCTTCTTGTTCGGCACCGAGAAGGGCCGTCAGTGCAAGACCGATCTGATGGCCAAGGCCCGCAAGACCGCCGACTCCGCCCAGGATGCCGCATCCGACGCCGCCGACACGGTGAGCGACACCGTCGAGGGAGCGGTCGAGCACCTCGCGTCCTGAACGCATTGCTACCCTCGTCTCATGGGGGATACACCGTGGCAAGGCGATGCCTGCTCGCTCGTGGACGCATTTCGTTCCGGGCAGCGCTCACCGCTCGAGGAACTGCATGCAACCTACGCGGCCATCGAGGCCAGCGACCTGAACGCGTTCTGCTTCCTGGATCGTGAGCAGGCCGAGGCCTCGGCGGTCCGTGCCGATGTCGCCAAACCCTTCGGCGGCGTACCGATCGGTGTCAAGGAGCTCGACAGCGTCGCCGGATGGCCCGACACGCACGCGTCCGTCCCCTTGAAGGACCGCGTCGCCGATCACACGAGCACCATGGTCGAGCGCATCCGCGACGACGGCGGAGCCGTGCTCATCGGCCAGACGACGGCGAGCGAGTTCGGCGGCGTCAACGTCACCCGCACGAAGCTGCACGGCGTCACCCACAACCCGTGGCGACACGGCACCACACCAGGCGGCAGCAGCGGGGGAACTGCCGCGGCTGTCTCCGGTGGGATCTGCACGTTGGCCACCGGCGGCGACGGCGGTGGCAGCATCCGGATCCCCGCCGGATTCACCGGGCTCGTCGGCCTCAAGGCCACGATCGGCCGCATCCCTCGCGGGCCCTGGGCTTCGTACGGCAACCTCACGGTCACCATCGGATGTCTGTCGCGTTCGGTCCGCGACACCGCTCGCTGGTTCGACGTCACCAACGGCTTCGACGCCCGCGATCCGTTGAGCCTGCCGCGCGTCCACGGATGGGAAGCCGGACTCGGCTCGCACCTCTCCGAGTTGCAGGGCGCGCGGGTCGCGTTCGCGCCCACGTGGGGCAACGCGACCGTGTCACCGGTGATGTGGGAACTGCTGGAGGCCGCTGGGGCAGATCTCGTTCGCGAATGCGGCATGGTGCGAATCGACGGCATCGATACGGCAATGCCGAGAATGGGCGCGGCTTGGTCGCTCAGCGGCAACATCGCGATCGAGGCACAGTTGGCCGACGTCTGGCCGGCGTGCGCCGACGACCTCACCCCCGAGATCCGCTTCGGCATGGAGATGGCGGTCGGCAAGTACGACGCTGCCGCTCGGGCCAAGATCGAGCGACGGCGGATGGAGGTCAACGAGGCGATGGCCCGCATCTTCGATCCGGTCGACGGTGTCGACTTCGTGATCACGGCCAGCAACCCCGACATCGCCTTCGCCGCCGAAGGGCCACTCCCGGGTGTGTTCGGTGGAGTCGACGCGGGGCCGGGCAACAACGGTCGGCTCACCTTCCCCGCCAACCTTCACGGGAACCCGGCGATCTCGATCCCGGCGGGCACGCTCGACGGACTTCCCATCGCGCTGCAGGTCGTGGGCCGCCACTACACCGAGGAACTCCTGCTCGACCTGGCCCTCACCGTCGAGCGCACACGCCCGTGGCCGCTGGTCGCGCCGGGCAGCCCGCACTGAACCCGGCATGACCGACACCGCAGGGACGACGACGCCGTCGACCCCACTCACTCCCGAGCAGCGGCTGCTCGCGATCGGGCTCGTGCTCGGCGTCACGCTGGTGGCGTTCGAAGTGACGGCCGTGGTCACTGCGATGCCGACCATCACCGACGAACTGGGTGGGGACTCGCTCTACGGGGTGGCGACCGCGGTGTACACCTTGGCGAACATGGTCGCCCTCGTCGCCGCCGGGGAGATGGCGGATCGGCGCGGGCCGACGGTGCCGTACGTGCTGTCGATCGTCACCTTCATCACCGGGTTGATCGTGGCCGCGGCGGCGCCGACGATGGTGTGGGTGGTCATCGGCCGCACGCTGCAGGGTGCCGGCACGGGAGGCTTCGCCCCGATCGCCTACACCCTCGTGCAGCGCGCCTTCCCGGTGGACCGTCAGGCGAAGATGTTCGCCGTGCTCTCCGCGGGCTGGATCGTGCCCAGCCTGTTCGCGCCCGCGCTGTCGGGCACCGTCGTCGACGCGTTCGGGTGGCGGTGGGTCTTCCTCGGGATCATCCCGCTCGCCGTCGGAGTTGCGTTGCTCGCCGTCCGCCCGATGCGTGCGTTCGGACCACGCACCTCCGACCGGGTGGGGAGCCGCATCCCGTTCGCGTTCGGCGCCGCGGCGGGCGTCGGCGCGCTGGCCACCGGCCTGCAGACGGCGAACCCGTTCACCGCCGTCGCACTCTCGATCGCCGGGATCGCGCTGGCGGTGTGGGCACTGCGCCGGCTGCTGCCGGCTGGCGTACTGAGCGCCCGCGCCGGACTCCCCGCCGTGCTCGCCTGCCGGATCCTCGCGACCGCTGCCTTCCTCGGCGTCGACAGCTTCGTGCCGCTCGCGGCCGACCGCATCCACGGCGTGCGCCCGTTCGTGCAGGGCTTCGTGATCATCGGGGCCGCGGTGCTGTGGACCGTCGGCCAGTGGCTGCGCGCCCGACGCCCGAACACCCATCCCGATCGGTCCGTCCGTCAGGGATTCGCCGTGATGGGGCTGGGCGTGCTCCTGGTCGCACCCGTGCTGTCACCGTCGTGGCCGCTGTGGGCGACGTTCCTGTCGTGGGCGGTGGGCGGCCTCGGCATGGGACTGCTGTTCAACCCGACGACGGTGACCACGATGACCTATGCGGTCGAGGGCAGCGAGGGTGCGACGAGCAGCCAGGTCAACCTCGCCGATGCGCTCGGCTTCTCGCTGATGGGCGGCATCGGCGGAGCCACGGTTGCGCTCGCCGACCGCTCCTCGTTCACCATCAACGCCGCGCTCGGCGTGAACTTCGCGATCGCGCTGGCTCTCGCGGTCGTGGGCACCTTCGCCGCCCGTCGCATCCACAACGCACCGACGCAGTAGCGCAGCGCCGGTCAGGTGCCGCGGTCCTCGACCAACCGGCCGGCCTCGAGCCGCAACGTGCGAGTCCGCGTGATGTTGGCGAGCAGCGAGCGGTCGTGGCTGACCAGCAGCACCGTGCCGTCAAAGGTGCTCAACGCTTGCTCCAGTTGCTCGATCGCGGGCAGGTCGAGATGGTTGGTCGGCTCGTCGAGCACGATGCAGTTCGATCCCTTGGCCATCAGCAGGGCGAGTACCAGGCGCGTGCGTTCGCCGGGTGAGAGCGACTCAGCGGCTCGGTGCACGTGCTCAGCACCGATCCCGAACTTCGCCAGCAGCGTGCGGGCGTCGGGCACGAGGAGGCCGGTGGCGGCCATGAACGCGGCGAGCACGGACGGAGCGTCCGCGAGCTGCGACCGTGCCTGTTCCAGCCGACCGACGACGACGCCCGGCCCGCGCCACTGGACCCCTGCACTCAACGGGATCTCGCCGAGGAGCGCCCCGAGCAACGTCGACTTGCCGGCCCCGTTGGGTCCTTCGATCACGACCTTCTCGCCGTAGTCGATCTGGAGGTCGATCGGTCCGAGCGTGAAGGCACCCTGGTGCACCTCGGCGTGCTGAAGGCGAGCGACGACCTCCCCGCTGCGGGGGGCACTGGCGAGCACGAGCCGCAGCTGCCACGGCTCGCGTGGCTCCTCCACGACGTCGAGCCGCTCCATCATCTTCTCGGTACGGGCGGCCTTGCCGGCGAGCTGCTCGGTCTGGTTGATCTTGAAGGCCTTGATGTTCTTGTCGTTGTCGTCGGGCCTCTTCTTCGCCCGCGAGAGCCCCTGTGTGGCCCACTCGCGCTCGCGCTGGGCCCGCCCCGCCAGACCCGTCCGCTTCGCCTCGTACTCCTCGAAGGCCTCCCACGCCCGCTGGCGGGCGACCTCCCTCTCGCGCACGTACGCATCCCACCCACCCGAGTAGCGGGTGGCCGCATGAGTGAACTCGTCGAGTTCGACGACATGGGTGATCGTGCGCTGGAGAAAGGTCCGGTCATGGCTGACGATGACGCAGCCGGCCTGCAGTTCGCGCACGAAGGTCTCCAGCCGGGCGAGGCCGTCGAGGTCCAGATCGTTGGTCGGCTCATCGAGGAGGAACACGTCGAACCGGGCGAGCATCAGCGCGGCGAGGCCGGCACGTGCCGCCTCACCACCCGACAGGGAGGTCATCGACTGATCCAGCAGCGCACCACCGAGACCGAGATCGGCCCAGACCTCGCCCACCCTCGACTCGAAGTCGGCGGCCCCGAGGGCCAGCCAGCGCTCGAGCGCATCGCTGTAGGCGTCGTCGGAACCGGCCTCGCCCGCCGCCATCGCGGCCGTTGCCCGGTGCAACGCGTCGCCCGCGGCGGTGACACCTGTACGTCGGGCGAGGTGCTCGGTGACCGACTCGTCCCTCCGCTCGGGTTCCTGGGGCAGGTAGCCCACGTTCGCGGTCGGCGGCGAGAGCGCGACCACACCCCGGTCCGCGCGGAGGAGGCCGGCGACGACACGGAGCAGCGTGGACTTGCCGACGCCATTGGGTCCGATCAGGCCGATCCGCTGGCCCGGATCGACCGCCAGGTCGACCTTGACGAGCAGGTGCCGGGAGCCGACCGCCAACGAGATCTCGCGAGCGTGCAAGGAGGCGGACATGGGCGAATGCTTAGCTGCCCGAGGTGGGCAGCTCCTGCACGAGTTTCAGCACCGGAGCGAACAGGTCGCCGAGCTCGTCGACTCGTTCGAGCACCTCGCGCCAGGTGAACCGCAACTCCGGACCACCCGCCGCACAGTCGGCGACCTCGTCCCAGGTCACCGGTGTGCTGCAGGTCGGTTCGGGGCGGGCGCGCATCGAATAGACGCCGATCGTGGTCTTGTGGCGCGCGTTCTGGCTCCAGTCCACGAAGATCTTGCCCGGGCGAACCGCCTTCGCCATCGTCGTCGTCACCCGCTCGCGGTGTTGGTGCTCGAGCACCTGGCCGACCGCGAGCGCGAAGTCCGAGGCCCGCTCGTGGGTGCAGGGCGAGTTCAGCGGCACGTACATCTGGAGGCCTTTCGAACCCGACGTCTTGCAGAACCCCTGGAGTCCGACTGCCGACAGCACGTCGCGCACCCACACGGCAGCCTCACAGCACTCGCGCATGGCGGCCGGCAGACCCGGGTCGAAGTCGAACACCACGGCGAGCGGCGTGGCCAGGTCGTCCGCCGACGACATGGGGACGTGCAGTTCGAGCGCCGCCATGTTCGCGGCCCACACCAGCGAGGCGGCCTCGTCCATCCGGCAGTAGCCGATGTCGCCGTTGCGATCGCCGGGACCGACGGCGGTGCCCACCCACTCCGGTCGATGCTTGGGACAGCGCTTCTCGAAGAAGCCCTCCTTGTCGACGCCGTCGGGGAAGCGCTTCAGGGTGATGCACCGGTTCGTCAGGTGCGGCACCATCACCGGCGCGATGCGCGCGTAGTACTCGATCACCTCCGCCTTCGTCGTGCCAGTCTGCGGGTACAGGATCTTGTGGAGGTTGCTGAGGCTGAGCTCACGCGCACCCACCTTCACCGTGGTGCGGTCGCTCACGCGGACTTACGCACCCGCTTGGGCTTCGACGTGACCACCTCGAGTTCGGGCCCACCGGCGGGGTGGCGCGAGCGGGCGGCCTTGGCCGCCTTGACGCTGGCCTCGAGCGCTGCCATGAGGTCGACGACCGCCGGGGCCGCGGCGACCGCGGTCGGCGCCTCGAACTGCTCCCCCGCTGCCTTCCGTTCGATGAGGTCGAGCACCTGCTCGCGATAGTTGTCGCGATACTTGCCCGGCTCGAACTCGGCCGAGAGCGATTCGACGAGCGACTCCGCCATGCGGACCTCCTTGTCGGAGACCTCGACATCGCCCAGAGCATCGAGCTCGTCGATGGCCGACAGGGACACGACCTCGTCGGCGAAGACCATCGTGCTCATCACGAGGGCACCGTCGACCGCGCGCAGCGCGGCCACGTACTGCTTGTTGCGCATCACGAAGCGACCGATGGCCACCTTGTTGGCCGCCTCCATCGCCCGAGCCAGCAACGCGTAGGGCTTGGGTGTGCGATCGGGGGCGACGATGTAGGCCGAGTCGAAGTACACCGGATCGATCTCGTCGAGGTCGACGAACTCCTCGAGGTCGATGCTCTTGGTGGCCGACGGGATGAACGGCTCGAGCTCGTCGGGATCGACGACGACGTAGCGGCCCTTGGAGATCTCGTAGCCCTTGACGATGTGCTCGTCGGGGACGTCCTCACCGGTCTCGGCGGACGTCTTCTTGAGCTTGATGCGACTCATCGTGCGATCGTCGAGCTGGTTGAACGACACGCTCTTCTTGTTGACCGCGTTGAACAGCTTGACGGGGATCGCAACGAGACCGAAGCTGATCGTTCCACTCCAGATTGGCCGGGGCATCTCCAAAGTGTGCCCCAGAACAGGCCGTCTTGAACAGGGCTGGCTCCACGAACCTCAGCCGGCGAGCACGGCGCGGGCGACCAGGTCGGTGCCGAAGGCGGTGAGAATGGCCAGGTAGAGCAGCCCGGTCGCCGCCATCACGGCCGAGTAGTAGCGCTCCTTGAGCGCCGCCTTCGTCACCTGGACGAGCACGATCGTGGTGACCGCGCAGGCAGCCCAGAACCAGCCGAGTTGGCCGTTCCAGCCGTCGTCGACCTTGCCGGTGAACACCGAGATCATGCCCACCGGCAACAGCAGTGCGATCACTTCCAGCGGCCACACCCAGCCGAGCGCTCGAACCAGCTCGTTCAGATGGCGCCGTGGCAAGCCCGGCTGCACGAGGTACCAGTGTCCGAGGAGCATTCCGTCGGTGACCGATCCCAGGAATGCGGCGCTGACGAAGGTGCGCAGCAGCGACACCGCCGGGTTGCCACCCGCGTCGAGCGCAGCGGCGATGAGGCCGGGGATCGCGAGGACCGGCGCGACGAGGTCGAGCGCCGGCGGGAACTCCGGCCCGGCGGTGCGGTCGCCGACACTGCGCTCGATGCCGGTCATGGCCGAGACACGCTCGCTGCGCCGGTCGTGCTCGTCGGTCTGGCCGGAGACGCCGGCCTTGCGACGGACCACCGAGACCGCGAGTGCGACGAGGGTCGCCGCGGCGACAGCGATCGAACTCGCTTCGCGGAGAGGCACGACGCCGAACCTGAAGCCGCACCAGGCCGCGCCGACCGCCATGAGCAGGTACGTTCCGCGCAGGAGCCATCCGTAGCCGATGCCCACCTCGCGTCGACGGGTGGTGAACCAGAGGAACAGAAGGCCGCCCGACGCCCACTGCAGCAGGAGGGTCGCGGCGTCGAGGCGAATCACGTCACGCAGGCTAACGAGCGACGCCCGCTGACCCCCTGCCGCCGCAACGCCGACGCCAGGCCGTACGCTCGTTCTCCGTGTCACGTCGCGGCATCGTTGCCATCGCCCTCTCCACGCTGCTGCTCGCCGGTTGTTTCACCGGCAAGCGCCCGTACTTCAGCGACAGCCAGACGTTCCCGTCGGGCTCGACCACCGGCGATCCCGCGATCGACACCGTGCTCGACAAGCTCGACCACGTCACCGGCGGTCCGGTCACCGCGACGTACACCGTGCTCACCAAGTACGGCAACACGACTCGCCCCGCGGTGGTGGCCCTGTCCCCCGGCAAGCGCAACATCGAGATCGCGAACACGCGTTACATCCAGACCGAGACCGTCGCCGCCACCTGCACCACGGATGGCTCCGTCCCGTGCGTCACCGGGTTCGATCCACAGCGGATCAGCGACACCGGGCTCACGGTCGACTTCTATGCGGCCGACACCGCCAAACGCCTGCGTCGCGACGCCCTCGCCAAGCTCGCACCGGCCGTCGCCCACGACGATGTGATCGCCGGGCAGACCGCATCGTGTGTCGACGTGTCGGTCCCGGGCGGCACCGCGGTCTACTGCGTCCTCTCGAACGGGATGGTCGCCAAGCTCGACGACGGCGATGTCCTGGTCACGCTGACCCTGTTCGGCGATGTGGCCGATGCCTCCAGCTTCGTCGTCCCCACCTGACCCTCCCGAACGCCCGTCCCCCACGCCTCTCCCGCACCCCTCCACGCCCCGCGTCGTGCCCGTTCTGGTCCGGACGTGGGAGGATCGCTGACCAGAAGCCGGTCAGTGCACGGTGACGGTGTGGGTGTCGACACCGCTGCGCAGCAGCGTGCCGGGACGGGCCGGGAGCAGCTCACCGTGCTCGACGCAGGGCACCCCGTTGACGATGACGTGGTGGACGCCTTCGGCCTCGCCGTACACGCGGCCCGCGCCGCCCGGCAGATCGAAGCGCATCGCCACCGGACCTGGGCCGACGGTGGCCGGATCGAACACCTGCAGATCGGCGCACATGCCTTCGCCGATGCGGCCACGCTCGTGCAGCCCGTACAGGGCGGCGGGCGCTCCGGTGAGGTAGTGCACCGCCTCCTCGAGTGGCAGCAGGTTGCGCTCGCGCACGGCGCGAGCCAACAGCGTCGTGCTGTAGCTGAAGCTGTCGATCATGTCGAGGTGCGCCCCGGCGTCGCTGGCGCCCACGACCGCTCGGTGGTCGCGCCACACCTCCACGCGACGAGCCCACGTGGCGTCGTCCTGTCCGCGGTCCTGGTTGGCGATGACGGTACGCAGGTCGTCGGCGAGCACGATGTCGACCAGCACGTCCCACGGTTCGCGTCCGAGCTCGCGGGCGATGTCGCCGATGATCCGGCCCTGGTACGGCTTCCACTGCGGGCTGAACGTCTCCAACACCCAGTAACCGGCCCAGTTGGCGATGGCCCGCGTCGCGCCCTCCGTGGACTGGGCAAGGCGGTTCCACTCGGCGCGCTGGACGGGGTCGCGCAACTGACGCACCTTCTCCTCGGGGGGCAACGCCATCAGCGCGTCCCAGCCGTGGAGGATGTCGAGGATGAACCCGCTGATGAAGTTCAAGCGCAACCGGAACGTGTCGGGCAGCGTGAGCGCGAGCACCCTTCCGCCCTCGGCGGCCGCGATCTCGAACCCCGCCAGTTGGTGCTGCACGTAGTCCCAGTTCTGGGCGTACACCTGGAGCAGGTTCCAGTTCAGTGGACGGTCGGCGGCGGCGCTCATCGCACCCATCAGCCGAAAGGTGTCGTCGGCGAACTCGCCCACGGCGGGGATGAACTCGAGCTGCGTGCCCGGGAACTCGCGCACGACCGAGCAGAGCGCGAGCAGCTCGTCGCGGCTCGCGCACCGGGACGGCACTGGATGTCCGAGGTGGTCGTTGTGGCTCGGCGACCAGGTGCTGGTGAAGCCCATCCCGCCGGCCGCAAGCCCCTGACGCAGCAAGCCCTGCATCTGGGCGACCTCTTCGGGGGTGGCCTCGCGCTCGGTCGCCGCGTCGTGCATGACCACCCGGCGCAGGGCGGAGTGGCCGACCATGAAGCCTGCGTTGGGCATCAGCGTGCCGTCGAGTCGGTCGAAGTAGTCCGCGGAGCTGCGCCAGTCCCACGGCACACCCTGCTGCAGGCTCTCGAGCGGCATGCCCTCCACACGAGCGAGCATGCGCATCAGGTAGTCCGCGTCGTCGTCGCGCACCACACCGCCGTCGACCGCCGTGAGCGGGGCGATGGTGAAGCCGCAGTTGCCGCCCATCACCGTGGTGACGCCGTGCAGCGGCGACGGGCTGAGGGTGGTGTCCCAGAACGCCTGCGCGTCGTAGTGGGTGTGGATGTCGATGAAGCCCGGGGCGACGACGAGATCGGTGGCGTCGATGGTGCGCGACGCGGGCTCGTCGACCGCGCCGACCGCCACGATCCGACCACCGCGTACTCCGACGTCGCCACGGACGGCGGCCGCGCCGGAGCCGTCGACGATCGTGCCTCCGATGATCTTCAGATCGAGCATTGCGAAACCTCCGTGTTGACGATCACTCGTCGGCGAACCAGCTGCCGTGGAAACCCTTCGGCACCCGCTGGGGCAACGCGACGACGGCGAGCGGGGGCAGGCTCATGTCGGCCGCGTCGAGCACCACGAACGTGGACGACTCGGTGGGCCGGTCGAACACGAACGTGACGACGTACCCCTCGTCCTCACCCGCTGCGTCGGACGCGGGGATGAACACAGGTTCCCCGGTCTGGGCGTCGGGCCCGAAGTCGTGCACGGTGCGTCGGTTGGTCAGCAGGTCGTACTTGACGATCACCGACGCCGATTCCATGGAGTCGTCTCGAGCCCCGTCGCGAGGGGCGACTGCCCAGCTGTACCGGTTGCTGAGCCCGGTACGGCGGTCGTCGATCCGCGGGAAGGCGTGCGACACGTCGTCGAGCTGCTCCTCGGCGACCTCGCCGGTGAGCAGGTCGAAGCGCCAGCGGTGCAGCATGCTCGGCTCGAAATTGCTCGAGTTGCCCTTCCACATCGACTCGTGACGCCCGGCGTCGAGCCACACGAAGCGACCATCGGGACCGTCGTCCCACGCGTTCACGATGTGGAACACATAGCAGAGAGGGATGTCGAACCAGCGGGGCTGCTCGCCTGCCCGCGCCCGGTCGCGGTGCAACAGTCCGATGCGAGCGCCGTAGGACTCGCTCCACACGAACGGCATCGATCCACCGATCGCGAGGTCGAGATCGAACACGACGGGCAGATCCATGAAGATCGCATAGTTGCGGCTGATGGCGAAGTCGTGCGCCATCGTCGGGCCGGGCACATCGATCGGTTGCGAGTGCACCAGGACACCGTCGCGGTCGACGACGTGGTAGGTGATGAACGGCGCCGAGATCAGCTCGTACCCGAAGAAGTGCATCTCGCCGGTCTCCGGGCAGGTGTGAGGATGCGCGGTGAACGGCGTGCGCAGCGCGCCACCGAAGTCGCAGGGGCCGAGCGTGTCGAGCTCGGGGCTGATCTCGTTCGGAAGGCTGGCCTCCTCCAGGGCGAAGATCCGGCCGGCGTGGCGCACCACGTGCGTGTTGGCGAGCCCCACGGTGAGGTCGGCCTCACCGGTGTTCGGGTCACGACGCTGGGCGCCCTCGAGGGCGCGGGTACGTACCCACCGGTTGCGGTACCACTCGGCCCTTCCGTCCCGAAGTCGCACGCCGTGCAACATGCCGTCGCCGGCGAACCAGTGGGCCGTCGGCCCGTGCTTGGGGTTGGCCCCGTTGCGGAAGTAGCGACCGTTCAGGTCGGTGGGAATGCTCCCCGTCACGGGAAGGTCGAACGCCTCGACCTCGTCGAGCACCGGGGCGTAACTGCCCCTCATGTGCCACGGCAGTGTGCGGGTCGAGGTCGGGTCGTCGTCGAGTGCCGTCATGACGGACAGCCTCGCGCGTTCGGGATCAGCCCAGCGTCACGAGCGCGTGGTCGGCCGCGTTCATCGACAGCGGCCCCGAGTCGCTGGCGACGACGATGTCCTCGAGGCGCATCCCCCACTTCCCGGGAAGGTAGATGCCCGGTTCGACGCTGAACGCGTGCCCCGCCGCGATCGGCAGCGAGTTGCCCTCCACCATGTAGGGGTCCTCGTGCGCTTCCATGCCGATGCCGTGGCCCGTGCGGTGGATGAAGTAGTCGCCCCATCCGGCCTCGGCGATGATCGCCCGCGAGGCCCGATCGACGTCCTGGCACTCGGCACCGACCACGCCCGCGGCGACACCGGCGGCCTGTGCAGCGTGCAGCACGGCGTACGCGTCGGCCACCTCGGAGGGAGGCGGCCCGAGGTGCACGCACCGGGTGATGTCGCTGCAGTACCCCGCCATCGTGCCGCCGAAGTCGCACAGCACGATCTCGCCGTCGCGGATGACGCGGGAGCCCGCGTGGTGATGCGGGGACGCCGCGTTCTCGCCGGCGGCGACGATCGCGAAGTTGACGACGTCGTGCCCTTCGGCGATCAGCCGCGCCGAGATGTCGGCACTGACCTCTGCCTCGGTACGACCGACGAGGGGGATCTCACCTGCGTGCAGCTGCGCCGCGACACGATCGGCGGCCGCGCCCGCGGCCTGGAGGGCGGCGATCTCGGCGGCGTCCTTGCGCATGCGCAGCGCGTTCATCACCGCAGTGCCGCGCACGTACGAGGTGCGATCGGACGGCCAGTGTCCGAGGAGTTCGACGAGGAATCTCGCCCACATCGTGTCGCCGACGGCAGCGACCTTCGGCGTGCCGACGAGCGACGCGACGATGGCCACAGGATCGTCGGTCTCGTTCCACGGCAGGAGGGAGAACGCTCCCGGCCGCTCGACGACCCGCGGCGCCTCCAGACGGGGGATCACCAGTGTTGCCTCGCCGTCGCGGGGCACGACGAGCATCGTCAGCCGCTCCAGCGGCATCGCCTCGTAGCCGGTGAGGTACGGCAGGTCGCTCCCCACCGACACCAGCAAGGCATCGACGCCGGCCGACTCCATCACGGCGCGGGCGCGGGCGAGTCGATCGAGGAACACCGAGGTCGGGGTGGAAGGGGTCACCGAACCATTCTGCCCCAGCGACGCGGACCTATGCTCGCCCCGTGCGCACTCGTGTGATGACAATCGTCGGTCTCGTCGCGATCCTCACCGTGGCCTGCGGGACCACGGCACCTGGCGTGGTGGCCACGCGGTCGAGGTCCGGCGCCGGCACCGCCGGCGGGCTGTTCCCCACCGACAGCACGGTGGTGGGCGACACGACGCCGGTCACCGAGCCCGACTACCCCGTGCTCGACAACGTGGTCGACTTCGGCGAGGCCGGCCCACAGCACCCCGCCTACGACGGCTTCCTCACTGCCGCGTTCGGCGACATCCAGTCGTTCTGGGCCGAGGCCTACCCGGCGACGTACGGCTCGGACTTCGAGCCGCTCTCCGGCGGCATCTTCGCCGCCTACCCCGGTCGAACCTCGCCGATCCCCGGGTGCGGCAAGGACGTCTCCACCTACCAGGACGTGCAGATGGGGACCGCGTTCTACTGCATCGCCGGCGACTTCATGGCGTACGACGACGCCGACGGGGGCCTTCCCGCACTCGTCGACTCGCTCGGCAAGGAGGCCGTCGCGGTGGTGCTCGCCCACGAGTTCGGTCACGCCATCCAGGCGAGGGCAGGCGAGTGGGACAACCCAGGCGTCCTCAAGGAGCAGCAAGCGGACTGTTTCGCCGGCGCATGGACGGCGCACGTTGCTGCAGGGGGGAGCGACCTGATCCGCTTCGACGACTCCGACGTGCGCGCCGGCATCGTGGCGATGATCCAGGTGCGCGATCCCATCGAGGGCGAAGGCCTCAACGACCCGCGGGCCCACGGCACCGGGTTCGACCGGGTCGGCGCGTTCCAGGACGGCTTCGAGGGCGGGCCCGAACGCTGCAAGCCGTTCTTCACCGAAGGACGCCTGGATCACCTCATCGACATCCCGTTCGACCGGAACGACGTCAACGCCGGCAACCTGCCCCTCGTCGATCCCGCGCCCGACGCGACCGTCGGCCCACAGGACATCGTGACGCTCATCCCGGGCAGCCTCGACTTCTTCTGGACGGCCCTCGCCGAGGCGAACAACGTGCCCTTCACCGCCCCGTCGTTCTCGCCGTATCCGGGCGAAGGACCGTACCCGACGTGCCCGAGCATCGACGCGTCGAAGTATCCCCACGGCGTCGTGTTCTGCAAGGACGACAACACGATCTACTGGGACCAGGACTTCGCCCTGAGCCTCTCCCAGGATCCGCTCACCGGCGACATGTCCGTCGGGTACATGTTCTCCAACGCGTACAGCGACGCGATCCAGACCGCGTTGCACAGCTCGCGGTCGGGCGAGCCGCGGGCGCTCTTCAACGACTGCCTCACCGGTGCGTGGGTCGGCTTCATCGTGCCGCCGATCCCCCAGGACCGCGAGGACCAACTCGTGCTGTCGGCCGGCGACCTCGACGAGGCGGTCATCACCGCGGTGGCGCTCAGCGACGAGAGCACCGACACCGACGTGAACGGCACGGCATTCCAGAAGATCGCCTCGTTCCGCACCGGCGTGCTCGGCGGGCTCAACGTCTGCCAGAGCGGCGGCTGATCAGGTCCGTCTGATCAGGTCCGTCTGATCAGGTCGTGGGCGTCGAGACCGTGGTGGCGGTCGGTGGCGTCGTGGTGGGCTTGGGCGCCGTCGTCGTGGTCTTGGGCACCGTGCTGGTGGTCTTTGGCACCGTCGTCGACGTGGTGGTCGTGGAGGACGTGGTCGTGGTGGCGTCGGGATTCTTGAAGTTGAAGATCGGGAGCATGTCCTTCTTCGACTGAGCCTCTGGCTCCTTCACGCCGTCCCACACGTAGACCCGGTTGCCGTTCTTCACCAGCGACGGGAAGTAGTCGGCGATCCACATCGGGATGCGGATGCAGCCGTGCGACGCCGGTTCCTGGGGCACGTTCTTCGCGCCGTGGACGGCGATGCCGTAGTTGAAGTACACCGGGTTCCACATGCCACCGAGCGGACCCTGGCGGTTGCCTTCGTAGCGCCGGTAGAACTTGAACACCCCACCGGGCGTCTTGGAGATGCCGCAGACGTCCTTCTGCACCGGCGGGTCGAGCGGCTGCCCGTACTCGTCGGTGTCCTGGGTGATGATGTCGCACCACTGCTCGCCGGTGCCCGACGAGATGTGCGTGATCAGCGTCGGCTTGTCGTCGGTGAAGACGATGGCCGCCTGCAGATCGAGGTAGATCTCCATGTGCGTGTTGCCGACGCCACCCTGGCGGCGCGGCCCGAACATGATCGGGTCCTGCATCGTCTGCCACTCGTCGTTGGTGAGCCGGCCGGTCTGCTCGGTGTTCTTGCGCTGGAACACCAGACCCTCGAAGGCCCACAGCGCCTGCTCGGTGCCGGAGCCGAACGCACCGTCGACCGGGCCGGGGTCGAAGCCGAGATCCTTCAACCGCTGCTGCATCGCCTTGACCTCGTCGCCGTACATGCCCTTGCGCAACGTCTGGCTGAGCTGGGTCTTGGGAATCGCAGGATCGGTGACCACCACGACGGGCGACGTGGTGCTGGTGGGCGCGGTGAGCAGGCTGTCGTCGATCGCGCCGGGGTTTTCCCGCGGCAGGCTCGAAGCACTGGAGGAGTCGTCGTTGCCCGAGAAGCCGGCGAACACCACCACGGCGAGCACCCCGGCCGCGGCGAAGGCGGGCATCCAGCGCTTCAACGGGGAAGGGGGCGGCGTTTGACGACGACGCGGCGCGTGGGCGGGGGGCCTGGGGGTGTTCACGAACGCTCCGTGGTGGACTCGAGGCCCAAATCTACCAAGGGGATCGCGGTCGGGGGGCTCGCCTCGGCGCCGTCCGCGTCACTGCTGCGAAGTTGTGAGCGGGGTGATGTCCTTCAATTCCTTCCGGAGCGCGAACATCTCCTGAAGGATCTTGCGGATCACCGCGCCGGACGCCAGCGTGCTCTCGCCGCGGGTCCGCGGGAAGTAGTCCACCCCGAACTGGATCACCTCGTAGCCCAGCTTGCGAGCCCGGATGATGAGCTCGGCGTCGATGAACGAACCCTCGCTCTTCAGCTCGATGTGCTCGAAGACCGCGCCGCGGCACAGCTTGAACGCGAAGTTGATGTCGCGCATGCGGACGCCGAACAGCGAACGGATGAGCAGGTTGTAGAAGAACGTGTAGATCCCCCGGCTGCTGCCCTCGCCCGTGCGATCGAATCGATACGCGCTGACGATGTCGGCCTCGTAGTAGCGCAGCAGGCGGACCGCCTGCGCGACCTGGGCCATGTCGAAGGGCAGGTCGGCATCGGTGTACAGGACCAGGTCGCCGGTGGCATTGGCGAAGCCGGTCTTCATCGAACCACCCAGCTTGCGGTTGACCGGATGATGGACCACACGCACGTGCGGGTCCGCCGCAGCCATCTCGTCGGCGAGTTGGGGGGTGCGATCCGTGCTGGCGTCGTCGACCACGATGATCTCGTAATCGAGGATGTCGCCGCGCTGGATGAGCAGTTCGCACTCGTCCTTGGCGAAGCCCACCGCCCGGGCGATGTACGCCTCCTCGTTCCACATCGGGAAGAAGATGCTGAGCTTGCCGAACGGCTCTGCAGTCACGGGCCGCAAGGGTAGCGGCTGGTGACCCTCGCAGACCGTGACCGATCCGTTACCCTCGCTGTCGAATGCAGCCGATCCCCGAGCCCCCGCAGCCCGAAGCCCAGGCCGCACCCGTGTCGCTGTTCGCGAAGGCCGAACCCCGACCTCCCCGGGTCGGACAGCTCACCCGCAGGTGGTCGACGGTGTTCTGGGTGGCCTGGACCGGCGTCGTCGGTGCCTTCGCCGCCGTCTGGTACAGCTCGCGGATCACCGGGTTCTCCACGTGGTGGCTCGGCCCGGAGACGGAGCCCCGACTGATCTTCGTCAACCTGTTGCCGTTCGTCGCGCCGATCGCACTGGCCGTGCTGGCCTTCGCCGGTCGACCGTGGATGCCGTGGTTCGGCATCCTGGGCGCCGTGGCCACTGCGCTGGTCGCCTGGGGCGACGTCGGTCGCGTGAACGGGTACGCGGTCATCGAGTTCACGCTCGCCGGCGGTGGCCTGCTCGTCTCGGTGGCGGCGTTCAGCGGCATGTTGCGTGCCGCGACCGAGTGAGTCGGTAGCGTCGAGACCCTATGTCGAAGGTATTGACGTCGCTCCCCGTCGGTGAACGGGTCGGGATCGCGTTCAGCGGGGGACTCGACACGTCCGCCGCCGTCGCCTGGATGCGCGAGAAGGGCGCGATCCCCTACTGCTACACCGCCGACCTCGGTCAGCAGGACGAGGACGATCTCCCCGGTGTTCCCGATCGCGCCAAGGAGTACGGCGCCGAGCAGGCCCGGATCGTCGACTGTCGCACGGAGCTCGTCCACGAAGGCCTCGTCGCGCTGCAGTGCGGGGCGTTCCACATCACCACCGCCGGCAAGACCTACTTCAACACCACGCCGCTCGGTCGAGCGGTGACCGGCACCCTCCTCGTGCGGGCCATGCAGGACGACGGCGTCGACATCTGGGGCGACGGCAGCACGTACAAGGGCAACGACATCGAGCGCTTCTACCGCTACGGGCTGCTCGTCAACCCGAACCTGCGCATCTACAAGCCGTGGCTCGACGAGGCGTTCGTCACCGAGTTGGGTGGGCGCGCCGAGATGAGCGAGTTCCTCACCGAGCGCAACCTGCCGTACCGGGCCAGCAAGGAGAAGGCCTACAGCACCGACGCCAACATCTGGGGCGCCACGCACGAGGCCAAGCTGCTCGAGGAGCTCGGGACGAGCATGGACATCGTCGACCCGATCATGGGGGTCGCCCACTACCGCGACGACGTCGCCATCGACACCGAGACCGTCACCATCCGCTTCCACGAAGGGTGGCCCGTCGCCATCAACGACGCCGAGTTCGCCACGCAGGTCGAGCTGGTGGCGGAAGCCAACATCATCGGCGGTCGCCACGGCCTCGGCATGTGCGACCAGATCGAGAACCGCATCATCGAGGCCAAGAGCCGCGGCATCTACGAGGGCCCCGGCCTGGCACTGCTGCACGCCGCGTACGAGCGGCTGGTCACGGCGATCCACAACGAGAACACGATCGAGAACTACCGCACCATGGGTCGCCGCCTCGGCCGACTGCTCTACGAGGGCCGGTGGTTCGACCCGCAGAGCCTCATGCTGCGCGAGCCGCTGCTGCGCTGGGTCGGCGCCGCCGTCACCGGCGAGGTCACCCTGCGCCTGCGCCGCGGCGACGACTACACGATCCTGGACACGACCGGGCCGCACCTCACCTATGCCCCCGAGCGGCTGAGCATGGAGAAGGTCGACGACGCGGCCTTCGGGCCGCTCGACCGCATCGGTCAGCTGACCATGCGCAACCTCGACATCGACGACAGCCGAGCGAAGCTCGACGTGTACCGCAACGCCGGCACGCTCGGCAGCGGCGGGTTGATGGCCATCGAGGGTGGCGTCGACGGGACCGACGACCACTGACCTCAGTCGCCGAGCGCCTCCATCAGGTCGATCATGAAGTCGACCTCCTCGCGCTCGACCTCCGCCCAGCGACGGATCCCGACGTCGTCGAGCGCGGCGAGCCCCTTCTCGTCGGCGTCCATCATCAGCAGGCTGCGGCGCATCGCGTCAGCCCGATGGGCCAGGCGCGGATGCACGAGGAACAGGTGGCTGATGACGAAGATCTCGCTGCGCACCAGCACGCGCAGCTGCGACCGGATCGTCGGCGACATCTCGTCGAACGTCTCGGCGAGGAAGAACCCGATGTCGGCGTCGTCGTAGAGCAGGGCCTTGGCGACGAGCACGAAGTTGGCGTAGCGGTGGATCTGTACGGTCTCCGGGCCGAGGTCGGCGGGCTCGATCAGGATCATTCCCATCAGGTGGACGTCGGGGTGGTCGGTGCTGGCCACGCGTGTGTCGATGCCGAGCGCCTCCACCTCGTGCACGGGGCTGCTGATGTTGACCGCCACCACGACCTCGTCGGGACGCCCGTGCGGGCGGGCGAGTGCGATGAAGCCGTGATCGCGCACGAGGCGAGCGGCGTCGAACGCGTTCGCGTAGATGAGATCGATGTGATCGCCGAGCAACGAACGGTGCAGCGACGCGAAGTCGTCGAAGGTCTGGAGCCGGATCGACTCGCCGGTGTGTCGCTGCAGCCAGGTGTTGACCACGTACCAGCCGGGGAGGTGCTTGACGTTGAAGTCGGGACTGACCGTGAACGTCAACGGCGTCGGGGCCCCGTCCGCGTTCATCGCCACGCCGCGTAGGTGACTTCGGCCGCCTCGACCATTCGCCGTGACGGCTTGCGGCGAACCGACGTGTAGCCGACCACTGCTCCGTCGCGGACGTTCGCCACGACGGACGCGTACACCCAGTAGTACGACCCGTCCTTGCAGAGGTTCTTCACGTAGCCGTGCCACTTCTGCCGGCGGGCAACGGTGCCCCACAGTTGTCGGAAGACCTCCGAGGGCATGTCGGGATGGCGGAGGATGTAGTGCTGCTGGCCGATGAGCTCGTCGACGTGGTACCCCGACATGGCGACGAACGACTCGTTCGCGTGGGTGATGACACCGTTGGTGTCCGTCCTCGACACGATGAGCCGACCATCGGGGAAGGGCACCTCGCGATCCACCACGAAGACGCGACGACGGACGCCGTCGGCATAGGTGAGGACATGCTCCACTCCCACCTCGCCGTGGAGGTCCTCGGGCGTCATGTCTCTCACGGAACCGTCACTTCGCGATCGATGCGACGATGGCCGCGAGCAAGCGCGCGCGGTCGACCAGCGAATCCACGTCGACGAACTCGTGGTCGGCATGAGCGCCGCCGCCGACCGCCCCGAGACCGTCGAGCGTCGGGACACCACGAGCCGCCGTGAAGTTCCCGTCACTCCCGCCGCCCACTGCCACGCCCTGCACCGCACCGAGGCCCGCCGAGGCCGCGGCGTCCTGGGCGAGCGGGAACAGCGTCGCCGACGCCGACGCCGGCATCGGGGGGCGGTTGAGACCTCCGAGGAGCTCGACGCTCGCGCCGGGCATCGACGGTGCGAGTCCGGCGAACGCCGCCTCGAGCCGCTCCTTCTCACCGGCCTGCTCGACTCGCACGTCGACCGTGACCCGAGTGCGCGCGGGCACGACGTTGTCGGCAGTGCCGGCGCTCGCCATCGTCGGGGTCACGGTCGTCCCCTTGGTCGGGTCGGCGAAGGAGACCACCTGCTGCACCAGTTCGGCCGCAGCGACGAGGGAGTTGACACCCTTCTCCGGCTCGAGCCCGGCATGGGATGCCTTGCCGTGCACGACGACCTCGAACGTGCCGGTGCCCTTGCGGGCGATCTTCAGGGCACCGCCGTCCGCACTCGGCTCGCAGACCAGCACGTTGCCGCAGGCCAGTGCCCGCTGCTCGATGAGGTCGCGAGAGGTGCCGCTGCCCACCTCCTCGTCGGAGGTGATCAGGATCTCGACCGAGCTGCGGTCCGCCAAGGAGGCCACGGCGTGGATGGCCAGCACGATGCCTGCCTTCATGTCGAACACGCCGGGTCCCGTCGCCCGCCCGTCGACGACGGCGAACGGGCGAGCCGCGACGCTGCCCACCGGGAAGACGGTGTCGTGGTGACCGACGATGAGCACCCTGGGTGTGCCCCCGCCGCTCCACAGCACGTGCGGCCCCGCGGGCCCGTCGATGATCCGTGGGGCGAGACCCAGTCGATCGACCATGATGCGTGCCACGGCATCGGCCGACGCGGCGAGCAACGCCAGGTCGTTCGAGGGGGACTCGGTGTTGACGAGCATCTCGAGGTCGGTGAGCATGGCCTGAAGATCGATCACGGTTCCATTCTGGCCTGCGGAGCACTCCGTGCGAGACTCGCCGGATGACGACCCGACGGCGCTCCGCGCTCCTGGCCCTGCCCCTCGCCCTGCTGATTCCGGCGTGCAGCAACAGCACCGACACCGCGACCACGACGGTGGCCGACACGACGGTCGCGTCGACGACGACGACGACGACATCGCTCGCCCCGGCGACCTTCACCGTGCAGCCCGGCACCGAGCAGATCGCCGTCCTCGGCCTGCAGGCGGACACGGTCGTCCACGCCGTCGCCCCCGACGGCAGCGTCGCCGACTCGGGTCCGGCGGACTCGGCAGGGTCGAAGCTGTTCCGCAACCTCGCGCCCGGCACCGGCTGGACCATCACCACCGACACCGAGACCAGCGACCCGATCACCGTCGCCGATCCGACCGATGTGCCGCCCGCGACGCTGTACACCGACGAGCAGAACCTGCTCCCCGCCGGAGGGTTCGGCTACATCGTCACGCGAGACGGCACGACGCTGAGTGCCAACGTGATCCTCCCCGGTCCGGCAGATGCCGGTCCGTACCCGACGGTCGTCGAGTACAGCGGCTACCAACCGAGCGATCCCGACAGCGCCGACCTCGCCGCGCTCTACACCGCGCAGGGCTTCGCCTACGTCGGGGTCAACATGCGTGGCACCGGCTGCAGTGGGGGGTCGTACCGATTCTTCGAGACGGTGCAGTCGCTCGACGGCTACGACGCCATCGAGGCCGTCGCCGCGCAACCGTGGGTGATGGACCACCAGGTCGGCATGGTCGGCATCTCCTATCCGGGGATCAGCCAGCTGTTCGTGGCCGCCACGCAGCCGCCGAGCCTGAACAGCATCACTCCCCTGTCGGTGCTCGACGACAGCTTCCGCAGCACCCTCTACCCCGGCGGCATCCTCAACACCGGGTTCGCCGTGGACTGGGTGCAGGCGCGGATGGACGACGCGGCGCCGTTCGGGGAGCAGTGGAGCAAGGACCGTGCCGACGCCGGCGACACCCGGTGCGCCGACAACCAGTCGCTGCGCCTGCAGAACCCCGACCTCGTGTCCGAGATCGACGCCAACCCGTACTACTCGAACCCGCTCGGCGACGCGCTCGCCCCGATCACCTTCGTGAACCGGATCGACGTGCCCGTGTTCATCGCGGGCGCGTGGCAGGACGAGCAGACCGGGGGCCACTTCCCGGCGATGCTGTCGTCGTTCACCGGCTCACCTCACGTGTACGCGACGCTGACCAACGGCCTCCACACCGAGTCGCTGTCGCCGCCGGTCGCCCGCCGCTACATGGAGTTCCTGCAGCTGTACGTCGCCAAGAAGGTGCCCGACCTGTCCGCGGGGAGCGCCATCGCCGGCGGACTCGGCGCCGCGATCTGGGGGGTCAGCGACTTCGGCCCGTTCGAGAACCGCTTCGAGGGCATGACCTACGACGAGGCGCTGGCCGCGTTCGAGTCGGAGCCGTCGATCCGGGTCGACCTCGAGCAGGGCGGCAACCCCGCGTTCTCACCCGGGACTCCCGAGCCGAACGGCGTCGCCGAGTTCGACTCGTGGCCGATCGCCTCCGCCGTGGCCTCGACATGGGCGCTGGGTGACGGCGGGACCCTCACCGCCGGCGACACCCCGGGCTCGGGTGAGGACGTCTACACGGCGGATCCGACCGCGCTGCCCGCGACGTTCTACGACTCCTCCGTCACCGGCGGCAACGGCGTGTGGCGAGCCGATGTCGCCTACGACTGGCAACCACTGCCCGACGGCACCGGCGTCGGCTACACCACGGCTCCGCTCACCGCCGACACCGTCGTGATCGGTGCCGGATCAGTGGACCTCTGGGTGAAGGCGACGAGTCCCGATACCGACCTCGAGGTCACCATCAGCGAGATCCGCCCGGACGGGACGGAGATCTACGTCCAGAGCGGCTGGCTGCGGGCCAGCCAGCGAGCACTCGACACGACCAGGAGCACCGAACTCTCCCCGGCGTACACCAACCTGGAGGCCGACGCCGCCGACCTCCCTGCCGGCGAGTTCACCCCGGTACGCGTGGCGCTGTTCCCGTTCGCCCACCCGTTCCGCGCCGGGAGCAGGATCCGACTCACCGTCGACGCACCTGGCAACAGCCGAGCCATCTGGGTCTTCCGCACCATCGACGCCGGCGAGACGGTCACCATTGCGCACGATGCGTCGCACCCCTCGCGCCTGGTGCTTCCGGTGGTGCCCGATGTCCCCGCCCCGACGGCCGTGCCCCCTGCGTGCGGAGCGCTCCGCGGACAGCCGTGTCGGACGTTCGTTCCCGCCGCCAACGGTGGCTGACCTCACAGGAACCTCTCAGCATCCATGGAGCGTGCTCCCAGGTCGGCCCTCGACACTGTGAACATGACCACCATCGAATCGACCGCCGACGCGCCCGCCTCGTGGTCCCCGCCTGATCCCGACACCGCCGTCGATGCGGTGGTGGATCCCAATCGCGGTGACCCGTCATGGGTTCGGCCAGCCGTCATCGCCCTGCTCGCCGCCACCGCGGTGCTGTACCTGTGGGGACTCGGCGCATCGGGCTGGGCGAACGACTTCTACGCCGCGGCCGTGCAGGCCGGCACGAAGAGTTGGAAGGCGTTCTTCTTCGGCAGCAGCGACTCGGCCAACTTCATCACGGTCGACAAGCCGCCCGCATCGCTGTGGGTGATGGAGCTGTCGGCGCGGGTGTTCGGCGTGAACTCGTGGAGCATCCTCGTCCCCCAGGCGATCGAGGGTGTCGCCGCCGTCGGCCTGCTGTACCTGACGGTGCGCCGCTGGTTCGGCGTGCAGGCGGGTTTGATCGCCGGAGCGGTGATGGCGCTCACGCCGGTGGCGGTGCTGATGTTCCGCTTCAACAACCCCGACTCGTTGCTCGTCCTGCTCCTCGTCGCCGCCGCCTACATGGTGACGCGGGCGATCGAGGACGGCGGGACCAAGTGGCTGGTGTGGGCGGGAGTGTTCATCGGCTTCGGGTTCCTGACCAAGATGCTCCAGGCCTTCACCGTGATGCCGGCGTTCGCGTTGGCATACCTGATCGCCGGGCCGCCGAAGCTGGGCAGGCGGATCTGGCAACTGGTCCTCGGCGGCGCAGCGATGCTCGCCGCCGCCGGATGGTGGGTGGCGATCGTCGAGCTGTGGCCGGCGTCGAGTCGCCCGTACATCGGCGGCTCCACCAACAACAGCGTGCTCGACCTCGTGTTCGGGTACAACGGATTCGGCCGGCTCACGGGCAACGAGACCGGCAGCGTGGTCGGCGGCGGTGGCCCGGGTGGCGCCGGCATGTGGGGCGAGACCGGGTGGTCCCGGATGTTCAGCGCCAGCTGGGGAGGGCAGGCATCCTGGCTGATCCCGGCCGCGTTGCTGTTCGCCGTCGTGGGCCTCGTGCTCGGTGGCCGACGCAACCGGCACGACCGCATCCGCACCGCGGTGATCATGTGGGGTGGCTGGCTGTTCGTCACGGGCGCCGTCTTCAGCCTCGGCGAGGGCATCATCCACGAGTACTACGCGGTCGCGCTGGCTCCGGCCATCGGCGCACTCATCGGCATCGGCAGCACGGTGCTGTGGGCGTTGCGTTCGCAGTGGTGGGCACGGGCGATCCTCGTCGCGAGTGTCGTGCTCACCGCGTGGTGGTCGATCGTCCTGCTGCAGCGCACCTCGGACTGGAACCCGTGGCTGCGGCCCGTGATCCTCGCCGCCGCCGGTGTGGCGGTGGCCGGCATGCTGATCGGACGCGGGGCGGCCAAGTGGGCGGTCGCGGCGGCCGCAGTCGTCGCGCTCGCCGGGCCGACCGCGTACAGCCTGTCGACGGTCGCCACGGCGCACGCCGGCTCGCTCCCGACCGCGGGACCCTCGGGTCAGGGCGTCGCCGGCCGCGGACCGGGCGGCCGCGGTCCCGGTGGCCAGTTGCCCGGCAACGGCCAGTTCCCGGGCCGGCGGTCAGTTCCCGGGCGGCGGTCAGTTCCCGGGCGGCGGAACGCCGCCTGCCTTCCCCGGAGGCGGCACTCCCCCGGCGTTCCCGGGTGGCGGCCAGATCCCCGGAGGCGGCCAGTTCCCGGCGGGGGCGGCGGCGGCATCGGCGGCCTGCTCGACGGTGGCGTGCCCAGCGATGCGGTCACCTCGTTCCTGCAGGAGGGTCAGCCGGGCTACACCTGGACGCTGGCCACCATCGGCGCCAACCGCGCGGCCGGCTATCAGCTGGCCACCGGCGACCCGGTGATGGCGATCGGCGGCTTCAACGGCACCGACTCGTGGCCGACGCTGGACGCGTTCCAACGGATGATCGCCGACCACGAGGTGCACTACTTCCTCGCGGGCGGCGGGTTCGGTCCGAGCGCAGGGAACGGCACGTCGAGCGAGATCAGCGACTGGGTCTCCTCGCACTATGCGTCGGTGGTGGTCGACGGGACGACCTTCTACGACCTCAGCCAGCCGTTGAACTGATCACGACGGCGTCGGCTCCACGTGCTGCAATGGTGCGGTGGACCGACGCCGTGATCACCTCGCCCAGTTCTTGCGGGCCCGTCGCGACGCGCTGTCCCCCGCCGACGTCGGACTGCCGGAGGGTCGCAGCCGGCGCACGAAAGGACTCCGCCGCGAGGAGGTCGCGTTGCTCGCCGGTGTGTCCGTCACCTGGTACACGTGGCTCGAGCAGGGGCGGCCGATCAATGCATCGGTCGACGTCCTCGACGCGCTCGCCCGCACCCTGCGTCTCGACGATGCGGAACGTCAGCACCTGCTGACCCTTGCCACCCGAACCGGCGGCGAGCCGATCCCCGACATCGAACACGCCCCGGACGCGCTCGTGCGGCTGATCACCTCGATGGAACCAGCGCCCGCGTACGTGTTGGGTCCCCGATGGGAGTTCCTGGCATGGAACCGCGCCCAGTCCCGCCTGTATCCCATGATCGACCAGCTGTCCGAGGACGACCGCAACCTGTTGTGGGTGATGTTCGCCGAACCCACCGCCCGCGAGCTCAGCGTGGACTGGGCCGAACAGGCACACCGTCTCCTCGCCGAGTTCCGGGCCGGGACGGCGGAGCTGCGCAGCGATGCGAAGGTGATCGCCATCGTCGAACGGCTCCGCGAGGCCAGTCCCGAGTTCGCCGAATGGTGGCCGCAACTCGACGTCGCGCAGTTCCAGACCCGGATCCGGCGCTACCACCACCCGCGCGCCGGTGAGCTCGCCTTCGAGTTCCAGATGTTGACGCCGAGTGAGTGGCCCTCGCTACGAGTCGTCTGTCAGCTGCCGCTGCCCGACGACGACAGCGCGCAGCGTCTCGCCGCCTGGCGCAGCATCGCCTGACTCGGGCACTTCCCACCCTGGACTAGCGTGGACCAGCAACGACGAGGAGGACGACATGGGAATCGGCGACGAGAAGTACCTGCTGCTCACCACGTTCAAGCGCAGCGGTGACCCTGTGTCGTCACCCGTGTGGGCAGCGCCGCTCGACAACGGTGCGGTCGGGTTCTGGACCAGCTCCGGGTCCGGCAAGGCGAAGCGGCTCGCCCACACCTCCAAGGTCACCGTCCAGCCCTGCGACGCGCGCGGCAAGGTCAAGGAAGGCGCCGCGGTCAGCGAGGCAACCGCACGTGTCGTCGCCGCCGGCGATCCGCTCTTCGACGAGATCCATCAGAAGATCAAGGCCAAGTACGGCTTCATGACCCACATCACCAAGTTCCTCGGCACCATCGGTGGCATCGTCAAGCGCAACCGCATCCCCTACGGCGATCGCGGCGTGGTCATCACGCTCGACGCCGCCCATTGAGCTCCAGCAGCGTCGCCTGCGGCGAGTCACCGCCGGGCCGTCCGTCGAGCAACAGCTCGACCAGTGCCGCGTCGAGCGTGTCGTCGGCGCCGATCGCCATGGAGAGGTCCCAGGCGTGCAGCCCGATGTCACTCACGCGGAACTCGAGGAACTGACGACCATCGATCCGTCCGACCGGGTGATCGACCTCTCGCTCCAGCGCACCCTCGTTCCGGAACGCCCTCCGCATCTCCTCACTCGAGGTGGCGAAGTCGACGCGCGGGTCTGGTCCGAGGTGCGTCGTCGACATCACGCGATCCAGCGCATCGGTTGACGGCACGCCCGTCAGCACCATGGAGGTGAACCGATTGCCCCCGACCACGTGTGCCACGAGGTAGTGGACGTCCCACTCGTCGCACGGGGTGGGTGCCGACCATTGGTTCCCGAGCACCGAGTCCAATCGGGCCGCGAACTCGACGACGGCGGTGTCGAGTCCGTCCAGCCAGTCCACGGGGCTCAGCTCGGCACCGCGCAGAACTCGTTGCCCTCCGGATCGCGCAGGACGATCCAGAAGAACCCGAACTCGTCGACACGGGCGACGCGAGTCGCGCCGAGTGCCTCGAGGCGAGCGGCCTCGGCTTCCGGATCGGCGACGTGGAGGTCGAGATGCAGGCGGTTCTTGCCGACCTTCGCGTCGGCAACCCCCTGCAACAGCAGCTTGGGTTGCGAGCCGTCCGGGTGCACGAGCGCCCGGTACTGACCGACGCCTCCTTCGTGCACGTACCCGAGAGCACCGCACCAGAACGCGGTCTGCACATCGAGGTCCACGCAGTCGAGGGTGAGCACGAGAGAGTCGGCCATCGGCCTACGGTAGCCTCGACGCGCCATGGACCCGACCGGAGACGTGCTCCACCAAGCCACCAAGCGACGCACGTTCGCCATCATCAGTCACCCCGACGCGGGCAAGACGACACTGACCGAGAAGTTCCTGCTCTACTCCGGTGCGGTGCAGGAGGCGGGGGCCGTCCACGCACGCGAGGGCCGTCGCAGCTCACGCAGCGACTGGATGGAGCTCGAACAGCAGCGCGGCATCTCCATCAGCTCCACCGTCCTGCAGTTCCCGTACCACGGCCACACGATCAACCTGCTCGACACGCCCGGTCACCGCGACTTCAGCGAGGACACGTATCGCGTGCTCGCCGCGGTCGACGCCGTGGTGATGGTGCTCGACGCGGCGAAGGGCATCGAGAGCCAGACCCTCAAGCTGTTCCAGGTCTGCCGGTCGCGCAACCTCCCGGTGCTCACGTTCCTGAACAAGTACGACCGTCCCGGACGCGAGCCGCTGGAACTGCTCGACGAGATCGAGGAGCAGATCAAGTTGCGGCCCACGCCCGTCACGTGGCCGGTGGGCAGCGGCGAGGAGTTCCGCGGTGTCGTCGATCGCCGCAACGGCGTGTTCACCCGCTTCACCCGCACCGCCCGTGGAGCCTCCACCGCGCTCGAGGAGGACGTCCCGGTCGACGTCGCCGCAGCAGCGGCCACTCCCGAAGAACGGCGCTCGTGGCAGCACGCCACCGACGAGCTCGGGCTGCTCGACGCGATCGGCGCCGACATCGACCTCCCGTCGTTCCTCGCCGGGGAGTCGACACCGGTGTTCGTCGGCTCGGCGCTCACCAACTTCGGCGTGCGCAAGCTCCTCGACGCAGTGGTCGAACTCGCCCCCGCCCCATCGCCGCGCGACGACGTCGACGGCAGGCCCCACCCGCTCGACGCTGCGTTCAGCGCATTCGTGTTCAAGGTGCAGGCCAACATGGACCCCTCGCACCGCGACCGCATCGCGTTCGCCCGCATCTGCTCGGGCACGTTCGAGCGTGGGATGAGCGTCACCAACCCACGGACCGGCCGTGACATGACCACCAAGTACGCCACCACCGCGTTCGGTGCCGACCGCGAAACCGTCGACATCGCGTTCCCCGGCGACGTCGTCGGTCTCGTCAACGCGAGCGGAGTGCTGATCGGCGACACCCTGTTCGGCAGCGGCTACGACGGTTCGGCCGTCGAGTTCCCACAGCTCCCCCGCTTCGCGCCCGAGGTCTTCGCTCGCGCCCGGCCGCTCGACAACGCCAAGGCCAAGCAGTTCCGCAAAGGACTCGAGCAGCTCGACGAGGAAGGCGTGGTGCAGGTCCTCCGCGATCCCGACGCCGGCGACGTCGAGAACGTGCTCGCCGCCGTCGGTCAACTGCAGTTCGAGGTGTTCGCACATCGCCTCGGCAGCGAGTTCGGGGCACCGACCGAGATCGTGTCCGCGCCGTATCAGGCGATCCGTCTCACCGACAAGCAGTCCGCCGACCGCCTTCGCCAGATCGGCGGGATCCGCATCCTCACCCGAGGGGACGGTGCCCTGGTGGCGCTGTTCGAGAACCGCTACCGACTCCAGCGCCTGATGAGCGACGAGCCCGAGCTCACGCTCGACCCGATCATCGCCTCGGGCGAGATGGCCTGACCCGGCCGTACGGGCCGCGCCTCAGGACGGAGTGAGCGCGGCGGCGAGGAGGGCTCGCTCGGGTGGACCGAGTGGGATGTCGGCAACGGCCGCCAGCGCGGCAGGGCTCATCTTCCGTGCGGTCTTGCGGATCACGTCGAGAAGGTGGTCGTGGTCGAGCTTGGTCGCGACGTCGGCCAACTGCGTCTCGATGAACACCAGACAGGCTGCGTCCTCGACGGCTTGCGCGCCCGGGTCGGTGGCCAACCCGTCGCGTCGGACCAACGCCTTGATGCGCTCGATCTCCACGCCGTCGTACCCCAACGGAGCGAGCAGGGTCGCGACGTCGCGCGCGTGGCGTTGACGCTGATCACGCTTCCACCGCAGATAGCCGGCGCGACCGGCCTCATAGTCCGTCCTGGGCACCTCCCACCGCCGAAGGTGGTGTGCCCGAGCAGCCACCAACCACGACTCCTCCGCGGCCGGATGGAGCTGCGCGACCCAGTCCGCCGCCAACCGGCCGTGCACCAACGCGAGCGGCAGCGACTCGCCACGAACCGTCACCCGCGTCGGATCCTGCGCGTTGACCGCGTCGATGGCCGCGGCCGCGGCGTCGAGTCTCGGACTCAGACGGCACACTCCGAGTCGCCGACCTCGGCGACGAACGGCCCCGTCTCGCCGTAGTCGACGTAGAAGTCGGGGGCGTCGAGGGGGCTCGGGAACTCGGCCAGGTCCTGCAGGCCTGCCGCCACGGCGCCGGCGCCTCCCACGCGGTCCATCCAGCTCCGGAACGCCTCACCGGCGGTCCGCTCCTCGTGGAACCGCCGGACCACACGCGCCGCCGCCTTCGGGGCGGCCTTGGCCGGCAGTCGCAGTGCCTTCTCGCCGAAGTGGATCTGCTCCTGGCCCACGTAGCCGCCCAGCAGCATCTGGTAACCGGGCGCCGACTGGCCATGTGCACGACGCTCGGCACCGAAGAAGCCGATGTCGCTGGCGTGGTGCTGCCCGCACGAGTTGGTGCAGCCCGAGATGTTGATCCGGACACCGCCGACCTCGGCGAGCCCCTCCTCCTCCAGCGCGGCGCCGATCGCGCCGGCCAGACCGCGGGACTGCGTCACCGCGATGTTGCAGGTGTCCGCGCCGGGGCAGGCGACGACGTCACGCGCGAGCTCGGCCCCGGGACGGGCCATCCCGATGGTCTCCAGACGCTCGTACAGGACAGGCAACTGGGCCTCGGTGAGGCCGCGGAACACGACGTTCTGGCGGTTGGACAGGCGCACGTCGGCTCCCAGCTCGCGTTGGATCGCGGCGAGCGCTCGGAACTGCGACGCCGTCACGTCACCGAGCGCGGCGTAGGCCACGGCGGACACCGAGCCGTTGGCGGTGCCGCGCACGACAGAGGCGGCGGCCCACCGCTGATACGGGTCACGCGGGGTCAGCGTCACGGCGACGCCCTGACCGACGGCCGTGGCCTCCACGGCGGAGCTGCGGCCCGCCGGCGCGTCGCCCAGCTTCTGCACGATCTCGGGGATCCCGCCCGGCCAGCTCGACGAGGCAGGCAACGTGAGGCGGACCTTGAGCACCCGGCGGCGGACCTCGTCGATGCCGAGCTGGTCGACCACCCACTTCAACCGAGCCCGCAGCTTGTTGTCGCGATTCCCGGTCTGCTCGAACACGCGCAGGACGGCCTCGATCGTGGGGAGCAGGTCCTCCCGGCTGGTGAACTCCTCCAGCGCCTGCGCCGGGTGGGGTGTGGCGCCGAGACCACCGGCGATGTACACCCGGAACCCGGTCTCCACCGTGCCGTCGGGCAGCGTGCGGCTCGCGGCGACGACGCCGGCATCGTTGAACATCGCCTGCCCGCAGTCGGTGCTGCAACCACTGAAGTTGATCTTGAACTTGCGCGGCAGTCGCTGGCCGAGTGGGTTGCGGACGAAGTGCTCGTAGGCCGCCTCGGCCCAGGGGGTGACGTCGAGGAACTCGTGCGGGCACGCCCCTGCGAGGTGGCAGGCCATCACGTTGCGAACCGTGTCCCCGCACGCCTCGCGGCTGGTGAGCCCGACCGAACCGATGAGACGCATGACCTCGGGCACCCTGGTCAGCTCGACGTAGTGGACCTGCACGTTCTGTCGCGTCGTGATGTGGCCCCACCCGCGTGAGAACTCCTCGGCGATGTGACCCATCATCTCCAGTTGCTCGGGGCTGATCGAACCGGCAGGCAGCTTGATGCGCACCATCTGATTGGTACCGCCCTGGCGCTGCCCGTACACCCCGTTGTTGAGCCGCATCACCCGGAACACGTCCTCGCTGATCTCACCGGCGAGGTACTGGGCCACTGCCCGCTCGAATC
The DNA here is from genome assembly GCA_963720695.1 of uncultured Acidimicrobiaceae bacterium. GTDB lineage: Bacteria > Actinomycetota > Acidimicrobiia > Acidimicrobiales > Ilumatobacteraceae > UBA668. The sequence continues at coordinate 82,343 of CAVRGG010000001.1, read as the reverse complement.
GCTCGATGTCACGATGCTGCTCGGCATCGAGGTCGCGGGGTGCGGGAATGATGGGGGTGACACCCACGGCGTGCTCCTCAGGATCGGTCGGCGCTAATTCCGACTAGTCCTATCAACATTAGGGCAATTCACCGTCGGGAGCAACGCTCAGGGTCCGGGATCCTCGCCGATCTCACGGAGTGCGTCGTGCAAGGCGGCGCGGAGCCGACGCGCCATGTCGGGCCCGAGGTGCCCGACCAGACCCGCCCCGGGCGCGCCGACCTCCTCGAACGTCACCACGACCCGTGGTTCGGCATCGTCGTAGTCGTCGCTGATCGCGACCGCCCACGACAGACGCATCACGTCGTCGTCGCCCGGCGGCAGGTCCTCCTCGCGGAACGGAGCGTCGTCGATCGATCGTCGCATCTCGCGGCTCAGCCGTTGGCGTGCTTCGAGGCCGCCTGCGCGGTGGTGAGAATGCCCTCGACGTGCAGCGGCGTCAGGCCGAATGCCGAACCGAGGTCGACGAGCTTGGTTCGCTCGGCATCGGTGAACGCGCCATCGGCCGCGGCCACACGGGCCGCGCCCATCAGCATCGTCTCCGATCCCGCCGGCGAGAGACGGGGGCCGAGGTGCCGCGCCCACGACACGACGCGCTCCCAGTCCGACGTCCCGCGGTCGATGTCCAGTTGGGACGCCTCGTACTCGCTCATGCCGCTTTCGCGCATCACGGCGATCGCCGCCTCACGAGCCACCGTGGTGTTGTCGCTGACGTCGACCATGTGCGCGGCCAACGCACGGCGGGCGAACCCGATGCTGTCGGCGGTCTCGTTCGCGGTCGGCAACGACAGGACCTCCTCGCTGAAGCGGCGATGGCACGTGGAGCACTCGATCACGGAGCCGACCTCCTTCAGCGGGATGACCGGGATGAAGAACAGGGTGAACCAGCGACGCGCCCGTCGCAGGGAGTACCGACGGTCGACGCCGCATCCCGGGCAGTGGAACTCGCCCTCTCCGACGGACCGGAACATCACCTTGAAGCCCCACATGATGAACATGCGGTCACGCTACTGCGACCGTCCGGATTGAACGCGGCGGCCCCCGACGGCGAGACTGCAGGCATGTCCGACATCGATCTCGAACGAGTCACCGCCGCGCTCGACCAGTTGCTGGCCGAACATCCACCGACAGGATGCTCGGACCGCGAGTTCCGTGGTCACCGCTACGACGCCGGCCTGGCCTGGGTCCACTTCCCCACCGGCTTCGGCGGGCTCGGAGCCCGTCCCGACCTCAACCGCATCGTCGAGGAGCGTGTCCGCAAGGCCGGCGCGTCGGCCGGCGATCCGAGCACGTTCTTCATGGCACTCGCCGGGCCGACGATCGTCACCCACGGCAGCGACGAACAGCGGCGACGATTCCTGCGCCCGATGTTCACCGGCGAGGAGAAGTGGTGCCAGTTGTTCAGCGAACCGGGCGCCGGGAGCGACTTCGCCGGTCTCGGCACACGAGCGATTCGAGACGGCGACGAGTGGATCGTCAACGGCCAGAAGGTGTGGAACACGCTCGCCCATCTCGGCGACTGGGGCATGCTCGTGGCCCGCACCGATCCAGAAGCACCCAAGCACAAGGGCATGACCTACTTCGCCCTCGACATGAAGCTGCCCGGCGTCGAGGTCCGGCCGTTGCGCCAGATCACGGGCGAGGCCGAGTTCAACGAGGTCTACATGACCGACGTGCGAGTGCCCGACGACTGCCGCATCGGCGCCGAGGGTGAGGGCTGGCGCGCCGCGCTGACGACGCTCATGAACGAGCGCACCGCGATCGGTGGCGGTGGCGGTGGCGGTCGGCGAACCGGACCGATCGCCGAGGCGTTGCGCATCTGGGACGAGCTCCCCGCCGACGAGAAGACCGGGGCCCGCCGTGAGCGTCTGATGCAGCTGTACACCCAGTCCGAGGCCTTCCGGCTCACCAACATCCGCGGCGGCCAGAACGCGAAAGCCGGCAACCCCGGCCCGGAGGGTTCGATCGCCAAGCTCGCCCTGAGCAACTTCAACAAGACGTGCACCGAGTTCTGCATCGATCTGCTCGGCGCCAACGGGTTGGTCGACTACGACTACACGTTCCGTCGACCCGACCAACTCTCCGTCGACGGGATGAACCACGGCATTCGCCACAGCTTCCTGCGTGCCCGCGCGAACAGCATCGAGGGCGGCACCACCGAGATCATGAAGAACATCCTCGGCGAGCAGATGCTCGGGCTGCCCGGCGAGCCCCGGGTCGACAAGGACGTGCCCTGGATCAAGGTGCCGCGGAACTAGCCAGCACCGCGGCCACGTCGGCCACGATCTGCTCGGCGGTGGCGCCGGGCGTGAGCACCGCGGCGACACCGAGCGTCTTCAGTTCGGCGATGTCGGCGTCGGGCACGATGCCGCCGACGACGACCGGGATGTCGGCACCCCGGCGGCGGATCTCCTCCACCACCAGCGGCGCCAACGTCATGTGCGCGCCCGAGAGCATCGAGAGCCCGACGAGGTCGACGTCCTCGTCGACGGCCGACGCTGCCACCATCTCGGGCGTCTGGAACAGCCCCGTGTAGATGACCTCGTAGCCGGCGTCGCGCAGGATGCGGGCGACGACCTTGATGCCGCGGTCGTGGCCGTCGAGGCCGACCTTGGCGACGAGCACCCGGGCCTTGGCGTGTTGCACCTGGTCGCTCATCAGATCGTGGGCACTTCCACGTGGCGGCCGAAGACGTCGCCCATCGCACCCATCAGTTCCCCGAGGGTGGCGTACCGGCCGACGGCTTCGATGAGCGCGGGCATCAGGTTCACCTCGGGATCGGCGGCCTCTCGCCTGACGCGGGCGAGGGAGGCATCGACGGCGGACTGGTCGCGATCCGCCTTCACCTCGGACAGACGCTTTCGTTGGCGAGCCTCGTCCTCGCCGGTGATGCGCAGCAGTGGCATCTGCTCCTCGTCGTTGCCCTCGGTGAAGCCGTTGACGCCGACGATGATCCGCTCGCCATGGTTGAACGCGCGCTCGAGCTCGAAGGCACTGTCGGCGATGCGACCCTGGAACCAGTTCTCCTCGATGCCGGTGATGACCCCGTCGAGCATCGAGCCGTCGCCGAGCTCGAGGATGTGGGCGAACAGCTCCTCGGCCTGGCGCTCGACCTCGTCGGTCAGTGACTCGACGTACCACGAGCCGCCGAGCGGATCGGCGACGTGGGCGACGTTGGTCTCGTTGGCGATCACCTGCTGCGTGCGCAATGCAATCCGGGCCGACTTCTCGGTGGGCAGCGCCATCGCCTCGTCCATGGAGTTGGTGTGCAGGCTCTGCGTGCCGCCGAGCACGCCGGCGAGGGCTTCGATGGCGGTCCGCACGATGTTGACCTCGGGCTGCTGCGCCGTGAGCGAAACGCCCGCGGTCTGGGTGTGGAACCGCAGCTGCATCGAACGCTCGAGCTGCGCGCCATAGCGCTCCTTCATCCAGCGCGCCCAGACGCGCCGAGCGGCGCGGTACTTGGCGATCTCCTCGAAGAAGTCGATGTGGGCGTTGAAGAAGAAACTCAGGCGTGGCGCGAACGAATCGACGGGCAGCCCGGCCTGCATGGCGAGCTCGACATAGGCGAAGCCGTTGGCGAGCGTGAACGCGAGCTCCTCCACTGCGGTGCTCCCGGCCTCGCGGATGTGATACCCGCTGATGCTGATGCTGTGCCACCGCGGCATCTCGGCGGCGGTGAACGAGATCGTGTCGCGCACGAGCCGCATGCTGGGGCGTGGCGGGAACACGAACTCCTTCTGGGCCTGGTACTCCTTGAGGATGTCGTTCTGCAGGGTGCCACCGAGGCTCGACCGGTGGATGCCGGCCTTCTCGGCCTGCGCGACGAACATCGCGAACACCACGGCCGCCGGGGAGTTGATGGTCATGCTGGTCGTGATCCGGCCGAGGTCGATCCCCGCGTACAGATCCTCCATGTCGGCCAGCGAGTCGATCGCCACGCCGCAGCGGCCCACTTCGCCGAGCGCCATCGGGTGATCGCTGTCGAGGCCCAGGAGCGTCGGCATGTCGAACGCGGTCGACAGCCCGTCGCCGCCGGCCCTGATGATCTCCTTGAAGCGCCAGTTGGTGTCGTCGGCGGTGCCGAACCCGGCGAACATCCGCATCGTCCACAACTTGGACCGGTACATCGAGGCGTACGGCCCGCGGGTGTAGGGATACTGGCCCGGGAACTCGCCGTCGTCGGGCCCGTACACGGGCTCGAGAGGAATGCCCGACATCGTGGCGAAGCTCACATCGCGGCGAGTGGACGCACCGAACTCCGCTTCCCATCGTTCGCGATTGGTGACCATCGGGCCAGCTTACGGACGTCGTGGGAGCCGGGTGCCACTCCTGACCGGCGAACACCCTCCAAACGGGGGTAGTTTCGTGGGTATGGACATCGGGCCCCCTGAAATTCTCATCTTCCTCGTCGTCGTGCTGGTGCTCTTCGGAGGCTCCCAGTTGCCGAAGTTCGCGAAGAACCTCGGCAAGGCACAGACCGAGTTCAAGAAGGGCCTCGCCGACGGCGCCGCCGAGGCGAAGGCCGAAGCGAAGCCCGAGACGAAGACCGAAGCTGTCGCCGAGACACCGTCGGAAGACTCGTCGACCAACTGAGCCAGTACCGTCATCGGTCGATGCGGGCCGAGAGCAGACGATGACCGACTCCCCAGACTCCAGCACCACTCCTGCCGCTGCGAACTTCGTTCGCGACCTCGTGAAGGCCGACAACGCGGCCGGCACGTTCGGTGGCCGGGTGCAGACCCGGTTCCCACCCGAACCCAACGGCTACCTGCACATCGGGCACGCCAAGGCCATCTGCGTCGACTTCGGCATCGCCGAGGACTTCGACGGCATCTGCAAGCTCCGCTTCGACGACACCAATCCCGTCACCGAGGACACCGAGTACGTCGATGCCATCATCGACGACATTCGCTGGCTCGGGTTCGAACCGTCGGGTCCGGTCGTCTACGCCAGCGACTACTTCGAGCAGCTGTACCAGTGGGCTGAGTACCTCATCGAGCACGGGCTCGCCTACGTCGACGACCAGGATGCCGAGACGATCTCCGCGCAACGCGGCGGCTACGGCAAACCCGGCATCGAGAGCCCCTACCGCGACCGTTCCGTCGAGGAGAACCTGGCCATCTTCCGCAGCATGCGCGCCGGCGACCTCCCCGACGGCTCACACGTCCTGCGGGCGAAGGCCGACATGCAGCACGAGAACATGCAGCTCCGCGACCCGGTGATGTACCGCATCCGCCACGAGCACCACCACCGCACCGGCGATGCGTGGTGCATCTACCCCACCTACGACTGGGCACACGGACAGAGCGATGCGATCGAAGGCGTCACGCACTCCCTCTGCTCACTCGAGTTCGACAGCCACCGGGCCCTGTACGACTGGTACCTCGAGCACCTTCCGCTGCCCGGGGACAAGCCCCGCCAGACCGAGTTCGCCCGGTTGGAGCTGACCCACACCGTCACGTCGAAGCGCAAGCTGCGCCAGCTCATCACCGACGGCGTGGTCGATGGTTGGGACGACCCCCGCCTGCCCACGTTGAAGGCCTTGCGGCGTCGCGGCTATCCCGCCAGCGCGATCCGCGAGTTCTGCAACTTCATCGGCGTGGCCAAGACCAACAGTCGTCATGCGATCGAGTTGCTCGAGTCCTTCATCCGCACCGAACTGAACCGCACCGCGCAGCGCCGGATGGCCGTCCTGCGCCCGATCCGGCTCGTGATCACCAACTGGCCCGACGGTGTCGTCGACCACGTGTCGGTCCAGAACAACCCCGAGTCCGAGGCCGACGGTGCACGCGAGGTGGCCTTCGGCGGCGTGTTGTTCATCGAGCGCGACGACTTCATGGTCGACGCTCCACCGAAGTACTACCGCCTCACCCCGGGTCGCGAGGTGCGCCTGCGCGGGGCCTACTTCGTCACCTGCACCGGCTACACGCTCGATGCCGACGGCGACGTCGTCGAGGTGCAGTGCACGTACGACCCCGACACCCGCGGCGGTCAGGCACCCGACGGACGCAAGGTCAAGGCCACCATCCACTGGGTCTGCGCCGACCACGCGCTCGACGCCACGGTCGGGCTCTACGACCGGCTGTTCACCGCCGAGGTCCCCGGCGAACGCACCGGTGAGCCCTTCGACGATCTCGATCGGAACTCGAAGGAGATGCTGGCCGCCAAGGTGGAGGCGGCGCTCGCCGACACCGCCCCCGGCGAGGTCGTGCAGTTCGAACGGCTCGGGTACTTCGCGCTCGACCCCGACGAGCCGATGCTCTTCCATCGCACGGTCGGGCTCAAGGACGAGTGGGCGAACGTGCAGAAGCGGCCGAAGAACTAGTCGTCGATCGGCAGGAACTCGTCGGTCGTGGTGTCGCGGCGAGCCGTGAACCAGCGACGGCACCCTGCCTCGTGGAACCACCGTTCGAGCGTGACGCCCTCGATGTTGTCCTGCATCCAGGCGTAGTCGACGTTGCGCGCGTCGGCGTCGGTGATGGTGTCGGGGGTGACCGGGAAGACGTTGCCGTACCGGTACTCCTCGAAGGGCCGGAGCCCGCAGTTGGGACACGCCACCCACAGCATCGCTACCTCGTTCCTGCCGAGCTCGGGTCGGCCATCGCGACCTCGTTGGCGAATCGATCGAGCCCGAACGGTTCGATGAGCGGTGCCGAACCGGTCGCCAGGAGCTGCGCGAGCTGCTCGCCGCCCGCGGGGATGCCCTTGAACCCCCACGTGCCCCACCCGGTGGTGATCATCAGGCCGTCGACGCCCGTGCCGCCGATGATCGGCGAGAAATCGGTGCTCACGTCGCAGATCCCGGTCCACGAGCGCAGGATCCGCAGCTTGGCGAGGAACGGGAACATCGTGACGCTCTTCTTGGAGCACGCCTGCAGGTAGGCGAAGCTCGTGGCCTGGCGATAGCTGGCGAACCGATCGAACTCGGCACCGATCAGCATCTGCCCTCGCGGGGTCTGACTCACGTAGAAGACGAGATCGTTGCTGGAGACGATGGGCTCGAACTCCTGGGCGTACGCGTTGGTGACGAACGCCTGCAGCGCGTGCGTGCGGATGGGCAGTCGCACCCCGGCCCAGCCGGCGACGGTGCTCACGTTGCCGCCGACGGCAGCGATGACCGTGCCGGCAGAGATCGGTCCCTTCGCGGTCTGGACGCCGGTCACCCGATCGCCGTCGCGGATCAGGCCGACGACCGGGGTGTGCTGGAACACGTGGACCCCGGCCCGCAGCGCCCCTTGGGCATACGCCCACACGACCCGGTCGTGCCGGGCGGTCGCTCCCTCGTGGTGATAGCTCGCCCCGTGCACCGGGTAGCGACCGCCACCGGACAGGTCGACCTGCGGGCACAGGCGTTTGATCTCCTCCGGACCGATGTAGTCGGTCTTGGCCCCACACGCCTCGTTCATCAACGCCCGCGTCTGCTCGGTCCGGGCCGTGGACGTGCTGTGGGCCATCCAGATCTGACCCTTCGTGCTGTGCATGATCCAACACCCGGTCTCGTCCTCGAGTCGCTGGTACATCTCCAGGCTGTGCTGGTAGAAGCGGACCGATTCGGGGATGCCGTAGTTGCTGCGGATGATCGTCGTGTTGCGACCACTGTTGCCGGACCCGATGAAGCTCGAGTCGAGCACGCAGACGTTGGTGATGCCGTGTCGGGTCGCGAGGTAGTAGGCGGTGGCGAGGCCGTGGCCTCCGGCGCCGATGATCACGACGTCGTACGACGGCTTCGGGTCACCGACCTGCCACGGCAGATCGAGGAGCGTCTCGACGAACTCGTTCATGCGAGGCGTTCCTCCAGTTCATGGCGGGCAGCCGTGGCCACCAGCAGCAACGCGGACCCGTCCACATGCAGGACCAGCTTCGCGGGCACGCCCGCGATCTGGCCCTGGGCCAGCGCCGGGCGAGCCGACGGCAGCTGCCACTCGATGTGCCGGCGGGCGACATCGGCGACCTCGTCGACGGTGAGTGCGACGCCACTGAACCCGTGCTCGGGGGTGATGATCGTGTGGGCGTCGGCAGGGACGGTCGGGGGCGGGCCATCGATGACGAAGACGTCGTCGGGTGAGATCCGCACCACCTGCGACTGCTCCGACCACGGCGCGGTGTCGAGCGCGGCAGGGTCGGCGATGATGCGCCAGCCGACGAGTGGTTCACAGACGAGCACGAGCGCCCTCCGGATCGTAGAAGGGCACCGGACTGACCCGTGCCTCGCGGCCGTCGATCTCGACCACGTCCGCGTGCGGCATCCGCTTCTGCCAACCGAGCAGCACCGCATGACCGAACAACGGCGAGTCCCAACTCGACGTGACGTGGCCGACCACGTCGCCGTCCACTCGGATCACGCTGCCCTCCAGTGGCGCCGGGCCGTCCATGGTGAAGCCGAACAGGCGCCGCTCGTCGGGCAACGCCGCCGTGCGCAGCAGTGCGTCACGCCCGACGAAGGCGGGCTTGTCCATCTTCACCGCCCAGTCCATGTTGATCCGGCGTGGCGAGCTGTCCGGTTCCGTGTCCTGGCCGACGATCACGTGACCCTTCTCGAGGCGTAGCCCGAACAAGGCCTGCAGACCGTGCGGTCGAATCCCCAGCGGCCGACCGAGTTCCATCAGGGCCTGCCACAGCTCCGCCGACCGGTCGATCTGGTGGTGCAGTTCGAAGCTCGCCTCACCGGTGAACGACAGGCGCATCACATGACACGGCACGCCGGCAACCGTGAGGTGGCGATGTTGGAGGAACTTCGGGCGGGCCTCGTCGTTGACACCGGCCCGGCGCAGCAGCTCTCCGGCGAGCGGCCCGGTCACGTTGATCGCCCCGTGTGACACGGTGCGATCGAGGACGTGGACCCGCAGGCCCCAGGTCTCGACCCAGTCCCGCACCCACATCTCCGCCGTGCTGGCGCCGCCGGAGGTGAACGTGAGCAGGAACCGCGTCTCGTCCTCCCGGCAGATCATCCCGTCGTCGAGGACGTGGCCACGCTCGTTGAGGTTGATGACGTAGCGCGACCGTCCGACCTTGATGTCGTGGACGTGGTTCGGGTAGATCCGCTCGAGCGCCTCGACGACGTCGGGGCCCGACACCATCATCTTGCCGAGCGTGCTCACGTCACCGAGCGACACTCCCTCGCGAACCGCCCAGTACTCGGCCACCGCATCGCCGTAGTGCCATGGGCGGAACCATCCTCCGAACCGGTCGAGCACCGCACCCAGTGCTTCGTGCTCGCCGTGCAGCGGCGTCCGGCGGAAGGTCTCGATGTGATACCCGGCTGCGGCCTCGGCCATCGTGATCTGGCGAGCGGCGGGTCGAGCCGTGAACGGCTTCGGTTCGACGCCGCTGCGGGCGGCCACGAACGAACGCAGGTGTGGCATGCACATCCCGCCCTGGCACGTCCCGACGCCACACAGGCTCGCCCGCTTCACCAGCTCGAGGTCGCGGAAGCCCTTCTGCCACACCCCGTCGAGGTCCTCCACCGTGATCTTGCCGCACGTGCACAACACACCCGAGGTGGGCGGCGCGGGCAGGGCATGGGCCGACGCGGCCGGGCCGACGACGGTGACCGGCACCTGCGGGGCCATGCGGGCGAGCAGGTCACGCGGCGACGACCCGAGATCGACGACGACGCTGTCGCACGGGATCACTCGACCGTCGTCCAGTTCCACCGAGGACACGCGCCCTTCGCCGTGCATGGCCACCAGGTCAGATCCCACGTGCACCACGACGCCGAGGTCGATGCCGGCCGCCGTCAGCGCCGCAGCGGCCTTGGGCGTGTAACTGCCGGCGAGGAGATTCCCCGGGCACACCGGATGGATCTCGGCTGCACCCGTGGCGAGCGTGATGTGGTGCACGTGAAGGTGCTCGATGCCGCTCGAGGTGCGCACGATGACCGTGGGTCCGTCGAACACCCCGACCACCTCGTTGCCGTCGGCGGCGTCGAGGACGAGCACGTCGTGGCCGGACTCGGCGGCCGCCTCCGCGGCGGCAGCACCACTGTCACCGTTGCCGATGACCACGTGGTCCGCTGCCCCGTGGCGCACCTCGACCCGCACGTGGTGCTCCGGTCCGCCAGGAGACGGGTGCGAGCCGGCTGGATGGCGGCGGACGACGACACCCGGCCGCGGAGGGGTCTGACACGTGCGCACCCACGGGGTGCCGTCGACGACGGCGACACAGTTGCCGCAATCACCGGACAGGCAGAGGGTGCCACCGCGAGCGGGGTGTTCGCCGGCCCGCACCGCGGCCATCGCGAGCGTGTCGCCTGGTCGATAGTCGATGGGCGTGCCGTCGTAGACCACCCGGCTCATGCTGTCCCCCATTGCCTCACCCTTGGTGCGCCGACATTATCCCGGAACGACCGCGCGGTGAAACCACGCCTCCCGCACCATCGGTGCGGTGTGGCACACTCCTGGACGTGGGGGAACCGGTGAGCAGACGTGATCTCGTGCGCTGGTCGCTGATGGGCGCAGGAACGATCCCTCTGGCCGCGATGATCGCCGCCTGCACTGACGGTGGAACATCGGCGACGCTCCCACCGTCGACGCTCCCACCGTCGACGCTCCCGCCGGCGACGAGCACCACCGCACCCGTTCCCTCCACCGTGGCGATCGATCCCGGGCAACCGTGGTGGCTGCAGGGCAACTTCGCCCCCGTGATGAGCGAGGTCGAGTCGACCGCCCTGCAGATCCGCGGTGCGCTCCCCACCGGACTCGACGGGTTGTACGTCAAGAACAGCTCCAACCCACCCAAGTCCGACTCACCCCACTGGTTCTTCGGTGACGGCATGGTGCACGGCGTTCGCCTGTCGGGTGGTCGGGCGGACTGGTACCGCAACCGGTACGTCCAGACCCAACCACATCGCGCCGGCGTCGGCTTCGGGCAGGGAGCACCGGGCGGCGAAGGCAACCAGTCGAACGTGTCGGCGCTCTGGCACGGCGGGAAGTTGCTCACCAGCGGCGAGGTCGGCTTTCCCTACCAGCTGAGCCCGGCGGACCTGTCGACGATCGGCGCGCACGACTTCGGCGGCGCACTCACCGGATCGTTCACCGCGCACCCGAAGATCGATCCGGCGACGGGGCGGATGCACGCATTCGGGTATGGGTTCACGGCACCGTTCCTGTCGTATTACATCATCGAACCCGACGGGACGATGTCGCACAACGAGCCCGTCGAACTGCCGCGCAGCACGATGATCCACGACTTCCAGATCACCGAGACCGACGCCGTCTTCTGGGACATGCCCGTCGTCTTCGACCTCGATCTCGCGATCAAGTACATCCAGGACCCGAACGGCGCGGCGATGCCGTACCAGTGGCGGCCCGAGTACGGATCCCGCGTCGGGGTCATGCCGCTGGCCGGCGACGCCGCGCAGATCCGATGGTTCGACATCGACCCCTGCTACGTCTTCCACAGCATCAACGCCTTCCGGCGCGGCGACGAGGTCGTCGTCGACGTCTGCAGGCTCAGCTCGATGTTCTCCCAGGAGGGGCGTGGGCTGGGCGGCGAGGCGTCGCTGCGACGATGGACCCTCGACACGGCGACGGGCACCGTCGTCGACGACGTGTTGGAGACGACGAACCCCGGCGACCTCCCCGGCCGCGACCCCCGTCGGGTGGGTCGAGAGCATCGGTTCGGATATCTGACGGGGACACGCGAGAACCCGAACACCGTCGAGTTGGGCAACATCATCAAGCACGACTTCGTCAACGGCACTCGCGAGATCTGGGAACCGGGTCCGACTCGACATGCGTCGGAGCCGTTGTTCATCCCCGGCGACGCCACCGACCCGGCCGACGATGCGGGCTGGCTGCTGAGCTTCGTGCACGACGACGCGGTCGGAGAGACGGTGCTCGCGGTGATCGACGCGACCGAGGTGGCGAAGGGTCCCGTCGCCGAGATCGTGATGCCCCAACGTGTGCCCTACGGCTTCCACGCCACCTGGATCCCTTCGCCGACCTGATCCCGTCCCAATTCCCGACCATATTGGTCATCTTTCGGGTAGCGTCGACCCGATGCTGCAGTACCCCGTCGTCGGCCTCGTCGCCGGCATCGCCATCGGGCTCACCGGAATGGGCGGTGGCGTGCTCCTCACCCCGATCCTGGTGCTCGTGCTCGGCGTCCCCGCGAGAGCCGCCGTGGCCAACGACCTCGTCGTGTCGCTGCTGGTCAAGCCGGTCGGCGCACTCACCCACGGCCGCGCCGGCACGGTTCGCCACGACATCGTGTGGCGGCTCGCGATCGGGTCCGTGCCGGCCGCGTTCGTGGGAGCGGTGGTCGTCAACACCGTGCTGCGCGACCACGAGGCAGCGCTCGAGTACGCGATCGGCGGCACCCTGATCCTGGCCGCGACGATGATGATCGTCCGGATGGCGACGCGCCGGGGAACCGCACCTGGGCCGAGTGCGGTGCGTCCCCTGCCCACGACCGCCGTGGGTGCGATCGGTGGCCTCCTCGTGGGGATGACGTCGGTCGGGTCGGGCTCGCTGATGCTCGTCCTGCTGACCTGGATCTACCCGCGCCTCACCAGTCGCGAATTGGTCGGGACCGACCTCACCCAGGCGATTCCGCTGGTCGCGTCAGCGGTGCTCGGTCACCTGCTGTTCGGCGACATCCGGCTCTCGATCGTGGCGCCCCTGCTCGTGGGTGCCCTCCCGGGAGTGTGGCTCGGCAGTCGGGTCTCGGCCCGCATGCCCGACCGCGCGCTCCGTCCGGCCCTCATCGTGTTGGTCGGCGCGAGCGGGCTGCGGCTGCTCGGAGTGCTCTGACGCGGCTCAGACGGTGATGGCGAGCTTGGCGAACGCCTGCCCGACGACATCGTCGACAGTGACCGTGCCCTCGTCGATGGCGCGGGCGAGATCGACTCGCATGTCGTGCTCCCAGAACCGCCCGATGTGGTTGGCGACCGACGCCACCGCATCGATGTTCGGATCGGCGACGAGCTGACGCGAGATCTGGTTCGCCATGCGGACCAGTGCATCGAGTCGGTGCTCGGGATGGTCGATCTCGGCCGTCGCGACCGAGTGGCCCGGCGACACCTCCACTGCGGTGACCTTGTACTCCGGACAGTTCGTCGCCCAGTCGCTGTGCTCGGTGGTGACCACGTTCGCCCCGCTGACCGGATGGTGGAAGGTCGTGTACACCACACCCTGGGCCATGCGGTCCGAGACGAGTGCGGTGAGGATCGTGGCGCCGACCCGACTGGCGACGGTGACCTCGTCGCCGCTGCGGATCCCCCGCTCCTCGGCATCGGCGGGATGGATCTCCAGCAGATCCTCCTCGTGCCACTGCACGTTCTCGGTGCGACGCGTCTGCGCGCCGACGTTGTACTGGCTGAGGATGCGGCCTGTCGTGAGCAGCAGCGGGAAACGACGGGTGCTCCGCTCCTCCGTGGCGATGTACGGGGTCGCGGTGAAGCGGCCGAGGCCCCGCACGAACGTGCCCTCGTGCATGATCGGCGTGCCCATCGGCTTGGCGTCGTTGCAGGGCCACTGCACACTGCCGACCTCGTCGAGCTTGGCGAACGAGACACCGGCGAACGTCGGGGTGAGCGCGGCGATCTCGTCCATGATCTGCGCGGACGAGTCCCAGTGCATGGGCGTGCCGAGCGCCGCCGCCAACTCGCAGACGACCTCCCACTCCTGCTTGCCCGTCTTGGCCCGCATCGCCGGGCGGACGCGGTTGATGCGCCGCTCGGCGTTGGTGAACGTGCCGTCCTTCTCCAGGAACGATGTACCCGGCAGGAACACGTGGGCGACCTTGGCCGTCTCGTTGATGAACAGGTCCTGCACGATCACGAGCTCCATCGAGGTGAGCGCATGCATCACGTGCACCGTGTTCGGATCGCTCTGGGCGATGTCCTCGCCCTGCACGAAGATCCCCTTGAAGTGACCGTCGATCGCGGCATCGAACATGTTCGGGATGCGAAGGCCGGGCTCGGACTGCACCGTGTGGCCCCACAGGTTCTCGAACATGGCGCGGGTCGCATCGTCACTCACGTGGCGGTAGCCGGAGAGCTCGTGCGGGAACGATCCCATGTCGCACGATCCCTGGACGTTGTTCTGCCCACGCAGCGGGTTGACGCCGACGCCGTCGCGCCCGAGGTTGCCGGTGGCCATCGCCAGGTTCGCCATGCCGATCACCATCGTGGAGCCCTGGCTGTGCTCGGTGACGCCGAGGCCGTAGTAGATCGCGGCGTTGCCGGCGGTGGCATACATCCGGGCCGCGGCGCGAACTTCGGCGGCGGGGACGTCGGTGTACTGCTCCATCGCCTCCGGGCTGTTCTCGGGCTGCGACACGAACGCCGCCCAGTTCGCGAACTCTGCGGGGTCGCAGCGTTCCTGGACGAAGCGGTGGTCGACGAGGTCCTCGGTGACGATGACGTGCGCCAGCGCATTGACGATCGCCACGTTGGTGCCCGGCCGGAGCTGGAGGTGGTGCGCGGCCTCGACGTGGGCACTGCGCACCAGGTCGATCCGTCGTGGATCGACGACGATGATCTCCCCGCCTTCGCGCAGGCGCTTCTTCATCCGCGAGGCGAACACGGGGTGGGCGTCGGTGGGGTTGGCACCGATGAGGAGCACGACGTCGGCAGCTTCGACCGACTTGAAGTCCTGCGTCCCGGCCGAGGTGCCGAACGCCTGGGACAGGCCGAAACCGGTCGGCGAGTGGCAGACGCGGGCGCAGGTGTCGACGTTGTTGTTCCCGAATGCGGTGCGGATCATCTTCTGGACCGCGAACACCTCTTCGTTGGTGCACCGCGACGACGTGATGCCACCGATGGATCCTTGGCCGTGGCGGGCCTGGATGTCCTTGAGCTTCGTCGCCGCGTACGTGATGGCCTCGTCCCACGACACCACCGTCCAGTCGTCGTGGATGCTCTCCCGGATCATCGGCTCGAGCTGGCGGTCGGGATGCGATGCGTAGCCCCAGGCGAAGCGGCCCTTCACGCACGAGTGGCCCTCGTTGGCGCCGCCGTCCTTGTACGGCACCATCCGGACGACCTGCTCGCCCTGCATCTCGGCCTTGAACGAACAGCCGACACCGCAGTACGCGCAGGTGGTGAGCACGGTGCGCCGTGGCTGGCCCATCTCGATGACCGTGTTCTCGGTGAGCGTCGCCGTGGGGCACACCTGGACGCAGGCGCCACAGCTGACGCAGTCGCTGTCCATGAACGATCCCTTGAAGCCCGCGGCGACACGCGACCCGAAGCCGCGCCCTTCGATGGTGAGCGCGAACGTGCCCTGCACCTCCTCGCAGGCGCGTACGCAGCGTGAACAGACGATGCACTTCGACGAATCGAAGCTGAAGTACGGGTTCGAGGTGTCGGTCGTGAGGTCGAGGTGGTTGTCGCCCTCGTAGCCATAACGAACTTCCCGCAGGCCGACGGCGCCGGCCATGTCCTGCAGTTCGCAGTCACCGTTCGCAGCGCACGTCAGGCAGTCCAGCGGGTGATCGCTGATGTACAGCTCCATCACTCCGCGGCGCAGGCGTTCGAGCTTGGGCGACTGCGTGGTGACCTGCATGCCGGGAACGACGGGCGTCGTGCACGATGCCGGTGTGCCCTTGCGACCGTCGATCTCGACCACGCAGAGGCGGCAGGAACCGAATGCGTCCAGCCGGTCGGTCGCGCAGAGCTTGGGGATGTCGACCCCACAGATGGCAGCGGCGCGCATCACCGACGTGCCCTCGGCCACGGAGATCGTCGTGCCGTCGATGGTGACCTCGACCGTCGCGGGATCGGGAATGCGACGAGCCCGATCGGGTGCAGGTGTGCCGAGGTCGCGCTCGTCGATGAGCAGAGACAGGCTGAGCGTCATACCGTCGCTCCTTCGTTGGGGTGGAAGTCGTCGGTGAAGTGGGTGAGAGCACTGCGGACCGGCAGCGGCGTGAAGCCGCCCATGGCGCACAGCGACGCGTCGGCCATCACCTCGCACAGGTCGAGCAACGTCTCGACGTGTTCGGCGCGTCCGGCGGGGTCGGCGGCGATCTTGTCGATCAACTCGACGCCGCGTGTGCTGCCGATGCGACAGGGCGTGCATTTGCCGCACGATTCGATCGCGCAGAACTCCATCGCGAACCGCGCCATCGCGAGCATGTCGACCGTGTCGTCGAAGACGACGACGCTGCCATGGCCGAGCAGCGCGTTCGCGGCGGCGAAGGCCTCGTAGTCGATCGGCATGTCGAACTGTTCCTCCGGCAGGTAGGCGCCGAGTGGGCCGCCGATCTGGACCGCACGCACGGGACGGCCGCTGGCGGTGCCGCCGCCCCACTGCTCGACGAGTTCGCGGACCGTGATCCCGAACGGCGTCTCGACGATGCCGCCCCTGGCGACGTTGCCGGCGAGTTGCACCACCTGCGTGCCGCGGCTGCGACCGAAACCGAGTGCGGCGTAGGCGGCCGCTCCGTCCGCGAGCACCGACGGCAGTGCGGCGAGGCTGAGCACGTTGTTGATGACGGTGGGCTTGCCCCACAGCCCCTCGATGGCGGGCAGCGGCGGCTTGGCTCGCACCACGCCGCGGCGACCTTCGATGCTCTCCATCAGCGCCGTCTCCTCGCCGCAGATGTACGCGCCGGCACCGATGCGCACGTGGAGGCGGAACACGAAGTCGCTCCCCATCACGCCCGCACTCGACCCTTCGCGGGTGAGCCACCCCAGTCGTTCACACTCGGCGATGGCGACGCGCATCGCCTCGATCGCGTCCGGGTACTCACTGCGGATGTACGCATACCCGTCGTTGGCGCCGACCGCCCATCCGGCGATGATCATGCCTTCGATGAGGAGGAAGGGATCACCCTCCATGAGCATCCGGTCGGCGAAGCTGCCACTGTCACCCTCGTCGGCGTTGCACACGATGTACTTGCGATCAGCCGGGGTGTCGAGCACGGTGCGCAGCTTGATCCCCGTGGGGAAGGCGGCGCCGCCACGACCTCGCAGCCCGCTGTCGGTGATCTCGGTGACCACCTCGCCCGGCGCCATCGCCAGGGCCCGCTTCAGCCCGACCATGCCACCGTGCGCCTCGAAGTCCGCAGGATCGCGGGGGTCGATGACGCCAACACGACCGAACGTGACGCGGTGTTGACCGACCATCCACGGCAAGTCGTCGACGGGGCCGAGGCGCAACGGGTGCTCGCCACCCTGGAGGAGACCTGCCGACACCAGACCGGGCACCTCGGCAGCGGTGACGGGACCGTAGGCGACACGGCCCTCGGGACGATCGACCTCGATCATCGGCTCCAGCCAGAGCATCCCCCGCGATCCGTTGCGCACCACCCGGATGCCCGGCTGCACGGTGAGCGCGGCTGCCACGTCGTCGGCGCCTGCCGCGCGGGAGGCCGCGTCGATGGGGACGTACACCACGACGCCCTCGCCCCCGGTGGGGACGCTCGGTGTCGGCGACTCGCGACGCACGACGTGACCGATGATGGTGTCGATGTCGGCCTCGGTGACGCCGCCGTACAGCCGACCCTGTGCGGCCACCGACGGGCCGAGAGCGCAGTTGCCGAGGCAGAACACCTCCTCGATCTCGACCGCGTGCCCCGCCGCGTCGCGTCGGGCTCGCTCGTGGATGGCCGCCCCACCTCGGGCGACGCACGCCTCGGCCCGACACACCTGGACGATGGGGCCTGCGGGTGGCGAGGTGCGGAAGTCCTTGTAGAACGTGATCACACCGTGCACTTCGGCAACCGAGATGTTGAAGACGTCGGCGAGCATCGGGATCGCCGCAGGATCGATGTGGCCGGCGTGGTGCTGGATCGCGTGCAGGGCCGGCATGAGACCACCCGGCCAGTCGGCGAATCCCCGCGCGATCGTTTCGATGTCGGCGGCATCGCCGTCGAGGTGGGGAGGGTCGTTCGACGCGGTCAAGGTCCCTCATCGTAGGCGCGAACCGATCTCGATGCGACCACACTTCCGGCGATAACCCGCACGACTGTCCTGGGAATCGGAAGGGCGATCTGCCCGCTTGGTACGGTGCTCGGCATGGACCTCGCCGCATCCCGTCCGTGGTGGCCCCTGGGTGACCTCGAGCAGATGGGCGACGCCATGCGTCACTGGCTCTCCCAGCACTGGGACACCTCGATCACGGTCGGCGAGTGGTGGGAACGCCTCGCCACTGCCGGGCTCACCGTGCCGACATGGCAGCGCGCTCACGGCGGCCTCGCCGCCACGACACCGGTGCAGTCGGTCATCGAGCGTGAACTCGGGGCGGCGCACACCGTGGCCCCTCCGGTCGACGGCACCGGCATCCGCGTCGTCGGACCCGCGCTCCGCCAATTCGCCACCGCCGACCAGGTGACCGCGTTGCTCCCGCCATTGATCACCGGCCTCCACTCGTGGACCGTGCTCCTCCAGGAACCGGGGGAACCCAACCCGCAGAAGGCGACGTGCCGAGTCGAGATCGGCTGGAACGGCATCACACTCAGCGGGACCAAGGCCATGACCCAAGGCGAGAGCAGCCCCGATCATGCCCTCGTCTTCGCCCGCAGCAACGACGAGGGCGGGCGTCGCGGCCTGACCAGCGTCATCGTCGACCTGGCGACGAGCGGCGTCGCGATGAACGATGGAGTGGTCACCTTCGACGGTGTTCGGCTCCCCGCCGAGGCGATGCTCGGCCCGCAGGACCAAGGGTGGGAAGTCGCCAAAGTGGTGACCCCCTACTTCGAGCGGAGCCTCGCCGGGCGCATCCGTCGTGGAGTGGTGCACGTCGAGCCCGGACCGAATGCCGGAAACCTCGAACGGGTGGTCGCGGAGGTCCTCACGTCGGCTCCGGCGACGGCACCCGCTGTGGAGGATCGTCGTCGGCACTGACCGGCGCGGCGAGCGCCGCCGCACGTGCACCTTCCATCCGCTCGGTGGTCAGCAGTCGGCGACCGACGACGAAGAGCACCACGTGGATCCCCGAGTCGACGAACCAGACGCTGCGCAGCGCCATCTCGTGTGAGACGAACCGGCCCATGACGGCGACGACCACACCGCCCAGGGCCGCCCCGATCGGGATCATCCCCCACGCGAAGAACCGGTAGACGCTGTTCACCCGGCCGAGCAGGTGCGGTGGGATGATCGTCTGACGCAGGCTGACGGTGATCACGTTCCACGACGCACTGAGCAGCGCCCCGATCGCGAAGATCACGGCCGTGAGCGGCCAGAACGACGACAACCCGACGAGGAACTGGGTGACCGCGGTCGAGCCCAGCGTGAGCGCCAGGCAGGCGCCGCTCCCGAGCGTGCGCGACAACCACGGTGCGGTGTACCCGCCGACGATCGCGCCGATCGCGAATCCGAAGCCCATCAGTGTGAACGTGAACGGGGAGATGTTCAGCACGTCCTGGGAGAACAGCACGAACATCGCTCCGCTGAGGTTCGACGCCATGTTCATCAGCCCGAGGATGATGGCCATGGATCGCAGCAGCGGGTTGGCCCACAGCCACTTCACGCCTTCCTTGAGCTCGACCCGCCAATTCGGCCGGACGTGGTCCTCATCGGGATGACTCGCTCTGAACGACCCGGGGATGGTGGCCACGAGCGCTGCCGCGACGAAGAACGAACCGGCGTCCACGAAGAAGGGAATGGAGAAGGCGACGAGGAGGAACAGCGATCCCAGCGGCGGCCCGACGAAGGTGTTGGTGACGGACTCGATGCTCCACATCCGCCCGTTCGCCCGCTCGAGATGCTCGGCCTTCACGATCGAGGGCATGAACGTCTGACCACAGTTGTCCCGCAGCACCTCCGCACAACCGAGCAGGATCGTGGCGACGATCAGCAGCATGTAGAGCCCCGAGCGAGTTCCGACCACGTTCTGGAGCTCATCGGGTGCCGGAAGCGTGCCCTGCTCGCCGAGCACCGCGAACGCGATCAGGAGCGTGAACGCGAACCGGAGCGTGTCCATCGCGACCATCGCTCGCTTGCGATCCACCCGGTCGGTGATGACGCCGGCGGGCAACGTGAAGAACAGCCACGGCAACCGCTGCGCTGCGGCGACCAGGGCGATGAGGATCGGGTTGCGGGTGATCGCGGTCGCCAACCAGGGGTAGGCGATGGCTGCCATGCCGTCACCGATGTTGGACAGCGCGGTCGCGGTGTAGAGCTTCCGGTAACTGGCGCCGAGGCGCACGCGCTCACGTGCCATGTGAGGTTCCTTGTGTCGAGGGTGGCGGTGCCACCGGGCGGGTCGTGGGGAAGAACGCGGCGAGGAAGGCGTACTCGCGGGTGCCGCCGCGGCGCATCCGACTGAACTCGAGCGCGAGCGCGTCGACTCGCGCGGCGAACTCGGCGGCGACGTCGTCGGGAATGCGCACCGAGCGCATCGTGAAGCCCGCGGGGAGATCGGCTGCCATCGCCTCGAGGTCGGCGACGGCGCGAGCGTCGTTGAAGAACGGGAGATCACCCTCGTGGGTGCCCTCGGGGAACACGATCGTTCGGGCGGTTCGTCCGTAGAACCGCTCCTCCATCGCTCGGACCTTGCGCGTCCGCACCACCTGCAACAACCCCGCGTCGAGCAACAGGTCCACGTGGTGGGCGATGGTCCCCCGCGGCCGCTTCACCCTTGCCGCCAATTGGGTGACCGTCATCGCCTGCTCCAGCACCAGGTCGAGCAGGAGTTGCCGCAAGGGATCGCCCAGCGCTTTGAGCCGCGCCGGCGTGTCGGCGACGACGTGTTCTGCGAGCTCGTAGTCGAGGACTTGCTCATTGTCCGACATCTTTCGAACATTAGGGAATTGTCGCCCGTTCGTCAACGGTTCGGCGAGAAGTGCGTTGCATCACACGATCGAACCGCCAGACTTTGCCGATGACCGTGACCACCATCCCCCCGCTCGGGCCGTGGTCACCTCTGCGAGTCGGCATCTTCCGGGCGCTCTGGATCGCCAGCCTGGTGTCGAACGTCGGCACGACGATGCACACGGTGGGCGCGGCGTGGGCGATGACCTCGCTCACCAGCTCCCCCGCCATCGTCAGTCTCGCCCAGACCGCGTGGACCGTCCCCGGCTTCCTGTTCGCGCTGCCCGCGGGTGCGTTCGCCGATGTGATCGACCGCCGGCGCCTGATCATCTGGACGCAGGCCGCGGCGATGGTGGTGGCCGCCGCGCTCGGAGCACTTCAGATCGCAGGCAACCTCGATGTCCCGCTCCTCCTGCTCGGCACGTTCCTGCTCTCGATCGCACTCACCCTGTCCGGCCCGGCGTTCATGGCGCTGATCCCGGAACTGGTCGGGCCGGAGGAGTTGCCACAGGCGATCGGGCTCAACAACATCTCCTACAACGGTGCGCAGT
Source organism: uncultured Acidimicrobiaceae bacterium (assembly GCA_963720695.1). Classification (GTDB taxonomy): domain Bacteria; phylum Actinomycetota; class Acidimicrobiia; order Acidimicrobiales; family Ilumatobacteraceae; genus UBA668. The sequence continues at coordinate 61,049 of CAVRGG010000001.1, read as the reverse complement.
CCCTCGGCCCGGCGCTGGCCGGTGTGGTGATCGCCATCTCCGGCGCCGGGGCCGTGTTCCTGCTGAACGCGGTGTCGTTCCTCGGCATCGTGCTGGTCGCCCGCGCCTACCGTCCTGCCGAGGACGGCCCACCGGCGCACGAAGGTGTCGTCGCCGCCATGCGCACCGGCGTGCGCTACTTCCTCGGCTCTCCTCAGCTGAAGAAGTTCGCACTCCGGATCATGCTGGCGTTCGCGGTCACCTCGGCGCTCACCGCACTGCTCCCGCTCGTCGCTCGGAACAAGCTCCATGCGACGCCCGGTCAGTTCGGAGTCCTGTCGGCCGCACTCGGCGTCGGCGCCATCGTGGCCGTGTGGATCCTGCCTCGACTGAAGCCGCTCGTCGGCGTCGACACGCTCGTGTTCGCCGCGGCGGTCGTGTGGGCGATCGGAACCGCGTTGCTCGCGTCCACGTCACTGATGTGGGTCGCGGTCGGGGGACTCGTGCTGGCCGGAGCTGCGGCGATGATCACGATGAACGTCGTGTACTCGATGTTCATGCTCATCCTTCCGTCATGGGTGCGCGGCCGGGCGTCGTCCGTGGTGATGCTCGTGGTCTGGCTCGGCGCATCGGCCGGAGCGTTCGGGTGGGGTGCGCTGGCATCGAGCATCGGCGTGCCGGCGGCGCTGATCGCTGCGGCCGCGACCCAGGTGGTCGTGACCGCCATGGCCACGATGCTGCTCCGGCTCGTACCACCGGGCGATGCCGCCACGATCTGAGTACATTCGCACCGTGACATCCCCGAGACGGATCCTGATCGACACCGACCCCGGCATCGACGACGCGATGGCGATCTTCTTCGCACTGGCGTCTCCGGAGCTCGACGTGGTCGGCCTCACCACCGTGTTCGGGAACGCACACACCGATCTGTGCACCACGAACGCACTGCGATTGCTCGACATCGCCGGACGGCCCGACATCCCCGTGGCCCAGGGAGCGACTCGCCCGCTGGCGATGAACTACCGAGGACCCGTGGCCTTCGTCCACGGCACCGACGGCCAGGGCGACGTGTTCCTCCCACCGTCGACGCGCACGCCGATCGCCGGGCATGCTGCGCAGTTCATCATCGACACGGTGATGGCGTCGCCGGGCGAGATCACCGTGGTGCTGCTCGGGCCGTTCACCAACATGGCCATCGCGATGCTCATGCAGCCCGACCTCACCTCGTTCGTCCGCGAGATCGTGGTGATGGGAGGCGCTGCCTTCACGCACGGCAACGCCTCGCCGGCCTCGGAGGCCAACGTGCTCAACGACCCCGAGGCGGCCGACATCGTGTTCGGTGCCGACTGTCCGATCGTGATGGCGGGCCTCGACGTGACCCATCGGATCACGATGACCCTCGACGACCTCGCCCGATTCGGGGCCATCCCCGGCCCGCGCGCGGCGCACCTCGCCGCCATCCTCCCCCACTATTCGCGGTTCTACCTGGAACGCAACGGGGTGGAGGGCATCTACGTCCACGATTCGACGACGATCAGCTACCTGCTCGCTCCGCATCTGTTCACGTGGCAGGAGCTTCCCGTGCGGGTCGACACCGGTCACAGCGTGTGCCGAGGCCGCACACTCGCCGCGTTCCGTGACAGTGACGAGGAGGGCCCATGGCACGGCCGGCGGCCGGTGCGGATCCTCGTCGACGTCGACGCCCGCGGGGTCATCGAGCTCGAGTTCGAGCACCTCTCGCACTGAGTCCGATCACGACGGTCAGTCGTGAAGATGCACCCGGTTGCGGCCGGCCGTCTTCGCCCGGTACAACGCCTCGTCGGCTCGGCGGACGATCTCGGCCATCGGCGTGTCGGGCGCGATCAGGGCCGCTCCGACACTGACGGTCACGCTGGAGTCCGCCCCGAGCGGAGCCGCCGAGATCGACGCGACGCTCTCCCGGATGCGGTCGGCCAGCGCCGTCGCCGACTCGGCAGCGGGCACCCGCGGGTCCAGCTCGACGATGGCCAGGATCTCCTCGCCGCCGTAGCGGATGACCGTGTCGGAGCGACGCACCGACGCGACCACCGCGTCGGCCACTGCGCGCAGCACCCGGTCACCGACGGGGTGCCCGTAGCGATCGTTGACCTCCTTGAAGTGGTCGATGTCGATCATCAACACGGCCGCGTCGCCGGCGAACTGGCGAGCCGTCAGCAGCGCCCGTCGATTCAACAGACCCGTGAGCGGATCATGGGTGGCTTCGTCACGGAGGTGCAACGCGGTGAGGTGCGCCTCGCGGTTGCGCAACGCCTCCTCGACAGCCTTGCGGGCACGAGCCGCCATCATCGAGAACAGCACGGAGAACTCCGGCGCCAGTTCCCAGTGCTGACGTGTGCTCAGGACCACGGCCAGACGCGTGTGCACGTCGGCGGGGAGCGCCGGGAGTTCGAGCACCGTGATGTTGTCGGCCGGCTCGGTCCAGCGGTCGAGCGTCACGCCGGTGACCTCGTGACGATCGAAGCGCACGATGCCACCGTGGCTGTCGAGCACCTCCACCCAGAACTCCTCGAGCGGCATGAACTCGGACAGCTCGGCGGAGATCGGCGGCATCATCTCGCTCAGCGGCGTCGGTCGATCGAGGATGTCCTCGATCCGTCGGACTCCGGCGGCGATCGTGAGCAGCCGGGCGAGGTGGGTGTCGCGCTGGGAGATCAGCATCACTCCGCACTCCAGCTTGGCCAACTGGTCGAACATCGCGTCGACGAGGTGCCGCGGGATGAGGTATCCGTGCTGCGGCAGCACGCGGTCGATGACGGGGAAGGCTCCCCTGATGGTCGCCAGACCCGCCATGAGGATGTCGCGGCTCGGCATGTAGTGCTCGTGGAACTGACGGAGGTCCTCGAAGTCCGACTCGGTCGCCGCCCACAGGCGGCCGGAGCGGTTGAAGCCACCGAACAGGTCCGCCGAGAAGAGCACGGCGTTGTCGCGGTCGTAGGTGACGAACGCTCCCGGGAAGTGCAGGTACGCGGTGAGGAGGAACTCGAGCACCCGGCCATCGGCGAAGGTGAACTTCCATCCGAGATCCTCGATCGACACGAACGGGAACCGAGCCGCGAAGTGGCGCAGCAACAACGCCGACCGCCACTCCGTGATCACCTGCACGTCGCTGCGCGGCAGCACGTCGCTGAGACGGTGCAGGGAGTCGGCCACGTCGGGGTCGGAGTGGTGCAGCACGATCCACTTGATGTGGTCCAGCGGGACCACCTCGACCACTTTGCGGAGGGTCGCCTCGATCGTGAGCGAGGATCCGGGATCGACGAGCATCGACTCCTCCCCCGCCTCGATGAGGTAGGCGTGGCATTGGAACGGGTCGCCGACGAGCACGTCGCCCACCCACCAGATGCGCGGTGCGACCTCGACGGCGTGCTGCGCCGCCTCGCTGTCCAGCGGGACGAGAGAAGGCTCTACCACCCCGTCATCGTTACCACGAATCAGCGGGCGTCGCGCTGCGCTTGCCGTCGCGCTCCCTGGGCCGTGGACGACGATTGCCTGGCGGCCGTGGATCGACCACCCTTGACGACACCGCGTTGGGCTGCCGTGGTGTTCGCCGTCGGAGGGGTCGGCCGCTTCGCCGGAGCGGCCGATCGCGTACGAGGCGCAGCCCGTCGGCGCCGACGTTGCCCCAGCCGCGAGCGCGAGGCGCTCGGACTTCAGCTCCGCCGCCGACGCGCGGGCCGCCATGCTGAGCGAGCGGGAGACTCGAGCCAACGCATCCTCGAAGATCTCCGCCTTGCGCAGGGTGCGCAGGTTCTGTGACTGGGTGGCAGCTCGCCGGCCGACGTCCGAGACGGTGGCGCTGCCCTGGCGGCGATGCAGCGTGCTGTACTTGTTGCGAGCGCGGCGGATCAGCGCGTGCAGGTCGCCGAGGTCGTCCTCGCTCATCACCGCCAGCCGCTTCGCCTCGGTGGCCACCAGCAGCGTCTGCTCCTTCTCGCTGAAGAGCGTGGTCAGCTCGGTCGGGTTCATGGCTCCTCCGTCGGGTCTGGGAGGGCCAGCTTGTCACGACCTCCGGGCGAGCGAGAACGGCAGATCGCGATCTGCGTTCGGCTCTCGGGGGAGACCGAGCATGCGTTCGCCGAGGATGTTCTTCTGGATCTCGTCGGTTCCACCGGCGATGGACTGACCGGGCACCGACATCAGCACTTCGGCGATGATCCCGTCGAGCGGCGCATCCGAACCCATGAGGGTGCCGTGCGCCCCCGCGAGCAGGGAATGCACCTTGGAGGCCTCACGAGCGATGATGCTCGCCGACAACTTCCCGACTGAGCCCTCCGCGCCCGGCGCGCGGCCGAGCGCTCGTGCCGCTTGAGCCCGAGAGGCCGTCCATGCGCTCACCGACTGCAGCGAGAGCAGACGCGCCAACGCCTGGCGAACGACCGGGTCGTGAGTGGCGTTCGCTGCCCGCGCCCGCTCCACCACGAGGTCGACTCGTCCCGCGCGTTGCGGATACCACTTGTAGGTCTCGAAGTAGTCGTCGATCTCGTCTCGCGCTTCCTGCAACGCTCGACCGCTCCCCTGCACGTGTCGGGGCCTCATGCGTGCTCCGAACCTGCGCTCGTACGCGAGCGTCGTCAAGGCGACCGCCCAACCGTCGCCGACATCACCGACGACCCAGTCCTTGGGAATGCGCGCCTCGTCGAGGAACACTTCGTTGAAGGAGGCGTGGTGGTTCATCTGGCGCAACCCGCGAACGGTGACCCCCGGCTGCCGCATCGGCAACACGAAGAATGTGAGCCCTCGGTGCTTGGGAACCGACCAGTCGGTGCGGGCGAGCAGGATGCCGAGGTCGGCATGGTGGGCACTGGTGTTCCACACCTTCTGCCCGCTGACCACCCACTCGTCACCGTCGAGCACGGCGGTGGTGGAGAGCCCGGCCAGATCGGACCCGGCGCCCGGCTCGCTGAACAGCTGGCACCAGGTCTCCTCGCCGCGCAGCGTGCGGAGGAGGAACCGGTCGCGGACGCCGTCGGATCCGTGCTCGAGGATCGTCGGCGCGGCGAGCTGCATGCCGATGCCGACAGGATTGCCGGCGGTGCCGAGACGCACGAGCGCCGACGCGACGACGTCGTCGGTCCATGCCGGCCATCCCTTGCCGTGCCAGCGCTCGGGCCACGAGGGTGCGGACCAGCCGTGCCGGGCCAAGCGACTCCGCCACTCGACCAGGGAGAGGTCGGCATCCCACTGCTCGGCCACCCACTCGGCGAGCGCCTCGTGAATCGTCTCGGGGGTGAGCGACGCGATGTCCACGAACCACATCCCAGCCGTCAGCCGCGAGCGACGTGAAGTCGAGCGTGCGCGACGGCCGCGTCGAGGTCGGCGAACACGTGCCGTTCCGTGGCGAGACGTTCCAGTGCCCCGACCGATCGCAGGACCTGCAAGTGGTGCGCCGAGGGACCCTTCAAGAGCACCGTGATGTTCCGACGCTGGAGGTCCTCGACGATCGCGCCGAGCGCCCTGGCACCGGTGGCGTCGAGCATCTGCAGCTGTGGGAGCCGAAGGATCACGACCTTGACATTGCTCACCGCGAGCAACTCGCGCAAGAACCGATCCGCCGCACCGAAGAACAGCGCCCCGCTCATCCGGTAGGTGACGATCTGCTCGTCGAGCAAGCGGCGCTCTTCGTCCGCATCGATCACGTCCCCGACGGGTTCGGCCGTGATCGTCGACGACTTCGCGACCGACCGCAGCGCCAACACCACGGCGACGGCCAGGCCGATCTCCACGGCGAGGATGAGGTCGAACGCCAGCGTCGCTCCGGTGGTGACGAGGAACACCGCGGCATCGGAACGAGTCGTGCGCAGCAGGATCCTCACTCGAGAGACGTCGATGGTGCGCAGCGCCGTGACCACGAGCACGCCGGCCAGCGACGCGAGCGGGATCTCGGCGACGAGCGAGCCCGCGAACAACGCCACCAGCATCAGAATCACTGCGTGACTGATCGCCGCCATCCGCGTGCGGGCGCCCGATCGGACGTTGACCGCCGTTCTCGCCAACACACCCGTCGACGGCATCCCGCCGAACACGGCAGACGCCATGTTGGCAACGCCCTGGCCGAGCAGTTCCCGATCGGGATCGTGTGGCGCCGCGTCCGACATGCCGTCGGCCACCTTGGCCGACATCAGGCTCTCGATCGCTGCCAGTGCCGCGATCGTGCCGGCCGCGCCGAGCAGTTCGCTGATGCGACCGAGCGAGAGCGACGGCAGCGACGGCGCGGGCAGGCCCTGCGGGAGCCGACCGATTCGATCGACCCCGCGGCTCCAGAACTCGGACACCCCGGTGGCCAGAGCCACGGCCAGGAGAGGCCCTGGGATCGACCGATGGAGTCGGGGCGCGAGGACCATCGCGGCGACCGCGACGAGGAAGATCACGACCGCGGCGCCGCTGTGATGATCAGGAAGGCGCCACACCGCACGCGTCGCGATCGCCAGCGTGTTCTCGCCACCAGGCTTCGGGACGCCGAGCGCGGCAGGCACCTGCTGCAGCACGATGATGAACGCGACGCCGACGGTGAAGCCCTCGATCACCGGCCACGGCACATAGACGAGGAACTGCGCCAGCCCGAACGCCGCGGCCACGATCAGCAGGAGGCCGGCGAGGACGGTCACGGTGTAGACGCCCGACGGACCGAAACGGCCCACCACGGTGATGATCACCACCGTCATCGATGCCGAGAACCCGGACACCTGCACGTTCGACCCGCCGAACACCGCGGCGACGAACCCGGCGACGATCGCCGTGATCAGCCCGGCCTCCGCGCCCATTCCGGTCGTCACGCCGAGCCCGAGTGCGAGTGGGAGTGCGACGACGGCGACCGTGAGACCGGCCACGAGATCTCGTCGCCACGATCGCTGCAGCCCCGCGTAGTCGGCCCGCCGCGGCAACATGGCCAGGGGTGCCGCCCACCAGTGGTCGTCCGACGCGCTGGCGTCCACGCCGGCAGGCTGGTTCATCGTCACGAACCCTACGACCTGGAGCCGGCATGCTGCAGATCAGCCATTCCGCGTCGACGCCGGAACTGTGTGACACCCCTTGGCGATGATGGGGGTATGTCGTCGGAGTCGGTGATCCAGGAGTTGCATGATCTGGTCGAGCGGCTGGCCGGCGTGGACACCGGGGCGCTCGGTGCTGACGAGTTGCAGTCCCTCGCGGTGGCCTTGGAGTGTGAGCGGGCGCGGTTGGCGGTCGCCGCGGCTGCGGTCACGGTGGCGTGGGAGCAGAGCGGTGTGTGGCAGGTCGATGGGTCGTTGCGGCCCCAGTTGGCGTTGGGACGCGACGCACGACGCGATCACCGGGTGTTGCGCCGCGAGTTGCGTCGGGCGAGGTTGTTGGCGCGGATGCCTCACACCCGGGCGGCGGTCCTCGCTGGGCGGTTGTCGATGGATCATGTCGATCTGTTCGTGCACCACGCGACCGCAGCCCGTTTCGAGTTGTTCCTGGCCTGCGAACACGCACTCGTCGAACAGTGCGCCGGGTGTTCGTTGTTCGACGACGCCCGCCGGGTGGTGCAGTACTGGGCGGCATGGGCCGACGACCAACTCGACCTGCAGCACGAACCATCCCGACCGTCGACGCTGTACGCGTCACGCGCCGAGCTCACCGGCGAGTGGTTCCTCGACGGACACCTCTCAGCAGTCGACGGGGAGATCGTCACTCGCGAACTCGAACGGCTCGCCCGACAACTCCAGCTCGAGGACCGCCACCACGGTGTGGTCCGCACCCCAGCCCAACGGCGGGCTGCGGCGCTGGTGCGGATGGCGTCTCGTTCGGTCAACGCCACCGGGATCACCGCCCGACCGTTGTTCCAGGTCGTCGTCGGCGACGAGACCGCCCGCCGGCTCTGCCAACTCGCGTCGGGCACCGTCGTCCACCCCGACGACCTCACCGGCCACCTCGACACCGCGCTCATGGAGGTGTTCCTGTTCGACGGACCCCACACCGTGCTCGCCGTGTCCCGACAACGCACCTTCCGTGGTGCGCTGCGCCGGGCCATCCAGGTCCGCGACCGGCGCTGCCAACACGACTCGGTATGTCCCACACCCGCCGACACCTCCGACATCGATCACCGAACACCCGCAGCCCGAGGCGGGCCCACCAGCCAATTCAACGGCCGCGTCGGCTGCATCCCCCACAACCGACTCGCCCACCTCCGAGACCACCCCGACCCCATCCCCGAACGACCCGTCACCACCCTCGACACCATCCGCTGCCGACTCCGATGGCACTACCTACGCAACGAACCACCCGACCCCGACGACGCCCACCCCGACGAAGCCCAGCCGGATCAGGCCGGGTTCACGGCGACGCCCTCGGTGAACCAGGACCACGGTCGAGGTCCTCTGGCGTAGCGGGATTCGACGCGCTCCATCTCGAACCCGGCCGCGGTGACGAGCGCAGCGGGATCTCGCGTGAGGTGGCAGCCGTCGGCGACCCGCTTCTGGACGGGCTCGATCCGACGCTGCCACTTCGCCACCGACTCGTCGGGCGAGCCGCCGTGCTCGAGGAAGTGCAGCCGACCTCCGGGCCGCACCACTCGGCGCACCTCTGCGAGGGCTCGCTCGACATCGGGGATCGTGCACAGGGTGAACGTCGAGAGCGCTGCGTCGCAGCTGTCGTCGTCGAGCGGGATCGCTTCCCCGCGTAGCCCGATGTGCTCGATCATCACGGGCGACGCGGCGATCCGGTCCTCGGCGATCTTGCGGGCGACCGCCGCCGGTTCGACCGCATAGACCTTGGTGACCTCGGGCGGGTACAGCGCCACGTTGAGGCCCGAGCCGAACCCGATCTCGACGACGGTGCCCGCCAGACCGCGGACCACGCTCGCTCGCCAGTCACGCAGTTCAGCCGTGCCGCAGGCCCGGTCGATCAGGTGAGGAAGGATGCGTTCGCGATACCAAGCCATGGGCCCATTGTGACGCTCCCCGCCTCGATAGCCTCGCCCGAATGACCTACTGCCTGGCACTCCGGCTCGACGAAGGCCTCATCTTCCTCTCCGACACCCGCACCAACGCCGGGGTCGACAACGTGGGCACGTACCGCAAGCTGCACGTCCTGCGCCCCGCCGATGACCGGGTGTTCGTGGTCCAGTCGGCGGGCTCCCTGGCCACGACGCACGAGGTGCTCGATCGTGTCCACGCCGACCTGGTCGCGTCCGACGGTCGGGTGAACCTCGCCACGGTGTCGCACCTCCACGAGGCCGCCATCTACCTGGGCGCGCTCGGTCACGAGGTGTCGCAGCGCCATCGCGGCGCACTCGGTGACTCGGCCACGGCGACGTTCATCCTCGGTGGGCAGATCGCCGGCGAGCGGCCGGACCTGTTCCTCCTCTACCCGGAGGGCAACTACATCCGGGTCTCCGACGAGCGGCCGTTCCTGCAGATCGGCGAGAGCAAGTACGGCAAGTTCATGCTCGAACTGGCCGTCCACGCGCAGGTGGACCTCGAGACGGCGATCAAGATCTCGCTCAGCTCGATGATCAGCACGGCCCACGCCAACCTCTCGGTGGGCCCTCCCTACGACCTCGGCGTCTACCGGAACGGCTCACTCGACGTCGAGGAGACCCGGGTGGCCGCCGAGTCGCCCTACCTCGACGCCCTCAAGGGCGTGTGGATCGACCACTTCCTGGAGGCGATCATGCAGTTGCCGCCGCTGCCGGAGCGCTGACCGGCGACTCCTCAGATCACACCGAGGCCGCTCAGCGCTTTCAGCAGGAACCAGGTCCCGAACACGAAGCTGAGCACGATGACGATCGTCCGGTTGTGCTTGGTGAGCCATTCAGAAGCGGACGTGAGCAGCGCCTCCGACGCACCGGGGGCCACGGTGGCCGCGGCGACGATGAGGATGTGAATGCTCTCGGCCAGGAGCACGAACACCAGGAACGTCACGACAGAACTGGATCGGCCGAGGTCGGCGTCGCCGATGGCGCCGATCGCCGACAGCGTGAACACCCAGAACTTGGCGCCGATGGTCAGCAGCCCTGCGCCGAGCAGGAACGCCTTGCCGGGTCCCATCGTCGCCGTGGCGGTCAGCCATTTCGGCGGTGGTGCATCCGGATCGACCTCACTGGTGAGTTGCTTGACGCCGGTGACCAGCAGCAGCAGGGCGACGACGAGCAGGAAGCCGGCGACCAGCTTCGACGTCCCGCCGGCGGCGTCGTCCGGGGTCGAGGAGCCCGAGGACAGGATCAGACCGAAGATCACGCCCTGGAGGAGCCGCACCGTCGTCAGGCCGGCGATCCACGCCAGCGCCGCCCGCTTTCCGGCCTTGGATCGCAGCAGGAGGATCGTGATGATGATCTGGATCGGCACGAACGCGCTGCCGAGGATCAGGGGGACGAGTGCGCTCCACACGGAGCGCGATGATACGTTCCCAATCACCCACATGGTGTGAGGCCGGTCCCGGTGCGGATCGCCGATGATGGACAGATCAGCTACGGAAGGAAGGCCGACGTGACGCTCGGACCAATTGAAATGGTCGTACTCGGATTCCCAGGGAGCCGATTCACGGGCGACATCCGCCCGCGGATCCTGGACCTGGTCGACAAGGGCGTCGTCAGCATCGTCGACGCGCTGTTCATGTACAAGGGCGACGACGGCAGCGTCGACTTCGTCGAGTTGCAGGAGATGACCGACGACGCCGATGCCGCGGCATTGAGCAACGTGATGGGCGCCCACCTGGACCTGTTGTCCGACGAGGACATCGAAGAGCTCGCGGAGGCGTTGACCCCAGGGTCGTCGGCACTTGCGATCGTCTTCGAGCACACCTGGATGCGGGACGTGCGTGAGGCGGTCCTCGCCTCGGGTGGCGTCCTGATCGCCGACCTGCACATCCCCGCCGATGTCGTCGACGAGGTCCTGGCCGAAGTGGCCGCACTCGAATCAAACGAAGGAGCGAACTGATCATGCGTCGACGTGGACGTCCCGGTCTCATGGGCACGATGGCCCGCACCGCCGTGGTCGCCGGCACCGCCTCGGCGGTCGTCGGCCACTCGGCCAGCAAGCAGCAGGCTGCGGCCCAGCAGCAGCAACAGGTGGCTGCGATGCAGGCCGAGCTGGAGCAGTCGCGAGCCAGGGAAGCGGCAGAAGCGCAGCAGGCCGCCATCGACGCTGCGGTGGCTCAGCAGTTGGCGGCGGCACAGGCCGCGCCGGCCCCTGCGGCAGCACCTGCTGCACCGGCGGCAGCCGATCCGATGGCCGAGCTCCAGAAGCTGGTCGCGATGAAGGAGCAGGGTCTGCTCAGCGACGCCGAATTCACGGCGATGAAGGCGAAGCTGCTCGGACTCTGACGGTCAAGATGCCGGTGTCGCTGGGAGTGCACATCCTGGCCAACGCAGTCGGGTTGCTCAGCCGTTGAGAGGAGCCATGCGTCGAGCCCGATGGACATTCATGCATGTTCGGGGTGTCCCACGTGGCGCTCCCTGCGGGGATGATCGACCGGTACACCCGACGCGCCGGCCAGCTCCACCACAGCGCCTTGGAGGTCGACCAGCGCCATCAGCAGCGTTGCCCGACCGGCCGGGGCGTCGACCGGGCGGGGCTCTGCCTCGTGAGCAAGGTCGGCCAGCGACGACGTCACCGTGGCGGTGCCGCCGCGTAGCACCGACGCGGTGGCTGTCAGGGCGTCGCGGATCCTCGTGCTGACCTCCTGAGCGAGCGGGCGAGCCGTGTCGGCGGGATGCTCCGCCTCGTCGAGTGCGACCTCGGCGAGGTGATCGAGCGCGGCCGAGACGGCGGCGAGGAGCGTGGCCTGACCGGTCAGGGAGCTGCGCGACTGGACCAGCGGATTGCTCTCGAAAGCGACACTGGGCAGCAGGCGCTGCACCACTTCGTAGGCCTCCTGCACCGCCGTCGTGGCACGGTCGGCGGGACCGCGATCGGCCCGACCCGCCGCCACCTCCACCCACGCGTCGACCGCGGGCGCGGTCAGGTCGAGCATGCGCGCCAGCTGTTGGCGATAACGGCCGGTGACCCTCACCGGGATGATCACGAGCGCGACGACCGCGGCGATCGCCGCGCCGAGGGCGGCCGTGGCCGGGCGCTGCACGAGCAGGTCGCTGGCCTTCGCGCCCAGGTGGGCGAACACGACGACGACGGCGAAGCTCAACCAGAACACCATGGCCGAGTACGACGTGGGGGCGAAGAAGATCGCGAGGAAGACGGCGACGACGGTCAGCACCACCGACACCGAGACGCTGTCCGGCGTCGCGACGATCGCCAGCACACCCGCGGTGGTGCCTGCCACCGTGCCGAACACGCGGTAGGCGACGCGCCGCAACGACTCGCCCGCCGATCCTGCGATGACCACGAACGCCGACCAGAACACCCAGCTCGGGTGGCGGAGGTCGAGCGCTGCGGCGACGGCCATCGCGATGCGCGGTGGCGAGCACGGCCTGCACACCGAGGGCGGTCGTGGGGTGAGCGAGGAACGGCGGCCGCGTGGACACCACCACCGGCATCGCGGTCCGGAGCCGGAGCCGGGGCCGACGGAGTCCTCTCGGCGCGGGCTTCGTCGCGAAGACTGCGCACCCGCTCGATGGCATCGCCGACCCGCACGCACGCCCGAGTGACCCTCACCGCGGCCACGGCCCACGCGGGCGCCGGTCGGCCAGGGTTCGCCGCCGCGCTCGCGAGCATCTCCCCGGCGCGAGTGCGCAACCACTCGACCTCGGTGCGGAACGCCGCGGCAGCGACGGGATCGCGGTCCGTCATCCATGTCCCCAGGGCCTGCAGCATCCGCGACGAGACCTCCGCCACGTCGTCGGGGGCGCCCGCGAATCCGGCACCCTCGAGGGCCCTGACGAGGCGAGACAGACCGCTCTCGACGTCGAACAACGCCAGCCGTAACAGGTCGATGTCCGCCGCGGTCCACTCCCCCGGTGCGAGCACGCCGGGAAACTGGCTCTCGATGACCGTGCGGCTGAGCGCGACTCGGCGCAGGTCGCGCCGGAGGTGGACGGCAGGGGCACCGGAGTCACCCGAATGAGTCCGTCGCAACACCGCCTCGGCGTCGACGATGAGCTCTCCGGCTCGTCGGCCGAAGTCCGCCACCGCTCGTTCGAGCGAGCGGACCGGTCGATACGGGAGCAGCACGAACTGCCACGCTCCGAGCCATCCGACGCCGACCGCCACCGCAGCGAGGTACCAGCCCCAGCGATCCGTCGTCGCACCGAAGTTGCCGCCGAAGTACCACCCCATGGCGGCCAGCAACGCCAGTTCACCGGTACGCAATCCCCACCGTCGGCACACGAACGAGCAGCCGATCAGCACGAGCAGCACGAGGTGGGAGATGACCGAGTGGGCGGCGAGCGTGCCGACGAAGAACGTCGCCGACGACAGCACGACGATGCCCCACAGCATGGTGCTGCTGGCGATCGCGGCGGGCCGAATCGGCGATCACGAGTGCCGCGATGCAGCACATCGCGGTGCCGTACAGGACGACCGGCGGCATGGCATGGTCGGCGAGTGCCGCGACGAGCCACCGCAACGTGAACCAGGTGCACAGCGCAGCGCACACGGTGCGAAGACCGTGCATTCGCCGCAGTGCAGCGGGATCAGCGGCTTGCAGCCATCGCACCAGGTCACACTACGCAAGAATCCGCCCGCGCACCGACCTGCAGCGCCGTGGCGGCACAGGTTCTAGGGTCGACGTCATGCAGTACACCAAGCTCGGCCACACCGGCCTCGACGTCTCCAGGATCTGCCTCGGGTGCATGAGCTTCGGCGATTCGTCCGCCGGTAACCATTCCTGGACGCTCGACGAGGCGACGAGCCGTCCGTTCATCCGCGCAGCGCTCGACGCGGGCATCAACTTCTTCGACACCGCGAACGTCTACTCGGCGGGTACGAGCGAGGAGATCGTGGGCCGGGCACTCGCGGAGTTCGCCAACCGGGACGAGGTGGTGATCGCCACCAAGGTCCACGGGCCGATGCGCAAGGGTCCCAACAGCGCCGGGCTGTCGCGCAAGGCGATCATGACCGAGATCGACGCAAGTCTTCGCCGGCTGGGCACGGACTACGTCGACCTCTATCAGATCCATCGCTTCGATCGCCGTACCCCGATCGAGGAGACGATGGAAGCGCTGCACGACGTGGTCAAGTCGGGCAAGGCCCGCTACATCGGCGCCTCGTCGATGTACGCGTGGCAGTTCAGCAAGGCGCAGTACACCGCCGAGCGTCACGGGTGGACGAAGTTCGTGAGCATGCAGAACCACTACAACCTCCTCAACCGGGAGGAGGAGCGCGAGATGATGCCGCTCTGCGTCGATCAGGGCGTCGGCGTCATCCCATGGAGCCCGTTGGCGCGCGGCAAGCTCACGCGTGAGTGGGATGCCACGACTGATCGATCAGAGACCGACGAGTTCGGCAAGACGCTGTACGACACGTCCGCCAGCGATCGCGTCATCGTCGAGCGCGTCGCCGAGATCGCCGCCGAGCGGGCGCTCCCCAGGGCCCAGATCGCACTGGCGTGGTCGTTGTCGAAGTCGTTCGTGACCGCGCCGATCGTCGGAGCGACCAAGCCGCATCACATCACCGATGCGGTCGCGGCGCTCGACGTCCACCTGTCGCCCGAGGAGATCGCTCGGTTGGAGGAGCCGTACACACCGCACGGGGTCGCCGGCTTCGCCTGACTCAGACGATCTGCGTGCCGTTGACGTACGCAGTCAGTTCGCGGCGGCTCCGCACACCCATCTTGTCGAACACCGACTTGAGATGATCCTGCACCGTGTTCGTCGAGATGAACAGCGCTCGAGCGATCTCTGTGGTGGACAGACCGGCGTGGACGGCGTGCACCACCTCCCGCTCGCGAGCACTCAATCCGTGCGCGTCCAGCAGGAGCGCTGTGAGATCGCGGGTCGCCGCAGGGGCGATGGTGACCACGACGTCGCCCTTGTGATCCGCTCCCGACAAGGGTGAGGCGAGCAGCACGAGCCATCCGAAGCGATCGTCGTGCAGCCGCGCCCGGGCCGACGCGGTGCCGTGCTGCACTGCGGCGACCAGGGAGGTCAACGCGAAACGACCGGTGCGCGATCCGAGCTGCACGCTCTGGTCGAGCAGGTCCTGCGCAGCGGGGGTGACCGAACGCGCCGCTCCGAACGGGTCGAGGATGAGCACCGCGGGACCCTGCAGATCGCTCGTGGTCGGTTGGGGCCGCCGCAGCAGCGCTGATCGAGTCGCTGTCGCGATGGTCGGGCTCACGGCAGACAGGAAGTCGACCTCCTCGACGCTGAAGTCGGCGCTGTCGCCGTTGCGCAGCATGCCTCCGACGGCCCAACACCGATTGGCCACCGAGAACACCGCGCGGACCTCGTGCCGCAGGCCGAGCGGACCCCAGATGTCCTTCAGCCGTTCGCTGGCCTCCATCGCCGCGGGGCCGGCATCCGAGAGGCGGGCGATGGATCGCGGTTGGGCGGCCAGGTGGCGAAAGCTGTTCGGATCAGCGCCGCTCGATTCGATCTCGGCGAATCGCTGCTCCAGCGCCGGGCCGGGCTCGAACTCGAGCGTCATCGATCCGGTGAACATCATCGTGTCGGGGTCGACCGTCGCCCAACAGGCCGCGTCGAAGGGCACGACGCGACGGACGATCTCGATGGCCGAGGCCTGCACATCCTCGACGTCGAGCGCGCTCGTGGCAAGCCGGGCGAGTTGCAGGCGAGCGGCGTCGGCACGACGGACGTTCCACATGAACTCACATTCTGCAACGTCGCATCGCCCGCGACGATCCCAGGTTGTTGGGATGGGCAACGAGCTCCCCATGGCGCACGATCGGCTCATCCCAAGAACAAAGGAACCATGAAATGTCACACAGAGTCATCACCACGTCGAAGGGGCAGGGAACCCGCCTCAACACCGTGGACAGCTTCGCCACCGTGAAGGTGAGCGCGAGCGACACCGACGATCAGTACGAGTTGTTCGAGGTCGAAGCGGCGCAGGGGCCGGGGGTGCCACCTCACCGGCACCCGTGGGCCGAGGCGTACTACATCCTCGACGGCTCCATGGACGTCCAGGTCGGCGGTCGAACCGTCTCCCTCGAGGTCGGCGGCACCATCACCGTCCCGCCGAACGCCATCCACTCCATCGCTGCCACCAGCCCGATGGTGAAGTTCCTCGCGTTCAGCCAGACGCCCGGAACCGGACGGCTCTTCCAGGACCTGGACGACACGATCCCTCCCGGGGAACCCGACGCCGAGACCATCGCCTTGATCGTCGAGGTCGCCGGTCGCAACGACGTCACCTTCGTCGGCATCTGAGCAACATCACCGGTCGACCCGGACGCGAGTCAACTCGCGTCCGGGTCGGCGAGAATGTGGGATGGAGCCGCAACCCTTCGTCCTGGCAGCCGCGCTGTTGCTCTTCGCCGGCGTCCTCGCCAGCAGATCGATGGCACGGTTCGGGATCCCCAGTCTGCTGCTCTTCCTCGGGGTCGGGATGGTCGCCGGCTCCGATGGCATCGGGGGGATCGAGTTCGACGACTTCCGCCTCGCCCGCTCGTTCGGCATCGTGGCCCTCGGCTTCATCCTCTTCAGCGGCGGGCTCGCCACCCGCTTCAGCGACATTCGGCCGGTCCTCGGTCGGGGCGTCGCGCTGGCCAGTATCGGGGTCATCGTCACGGCGTCGCTGCTCGGAGCGATCGCGACCCTGGTGCTACGACTCCCCATCGAGGAGGGTCTGCTCCTCGGCGCGGTGATCGCGTCGACGGACGCGGCAGCGGTGTTCTCGATCCTCGGCTCACGCGGAGTCTCGATCCGACCCAGGGTTGGTTCGACCCTCGAACTCGAGTCCGGCAGCAACGACCCGGCGGCGGTGTTCATCACCATCGCCGCGATCGAGATCATCACGCACGATCACACCGACATCGGATGGATCCTGGCGTCCTTCGTCATCCAGATGTCGGTGGGGGCGATCCTCGGATACGCGCTCGCCCGTGTGGCCGTGTGGGGCGTCAACCGACTCCATCTCGACGTCGACGGCATGTACCCGGTGCTCACGTTCGCCTTCGTGTTGTTGGCCCTCGAAGGCGTCACCCTCGTGGGAGGCAGCGGCTTCCTGGCGCTGTACGTGGCCGGGGTGACGATGGCGAACCGGGACTTCGTGCACAAGCGGAGCCTCGTCAGGTTCCACGACGCGATCGCCTGGTTGATGCAGATCGCGATGTTCGTGCTCCTCGGCCTACTCGTGTTCCCCAGCGACCTTCCCGGTGTCGCGCTTCCGGCGATGCTCGTCGCGGCGGTGCTGATGTTCGTGGCGCGACCGATCGCCGTGCTGATCACCCTGTTGCCCTTCCGGACTCCGGTCCGCGAGATCGGCTTCATCTCGTGGGTCGGTCTCCGCGGCGCGACGCCGATCATCCTCGCCACGTTCCCCGTCGCCGCGGGTGTGCCCGGCGCCGAGCGGCTGTTCAACGTCGTCTTCTTCGTCGTGCTCACGTCGGTGCTCGTGCAGGGCACCACGATCGCCGCGGCCGCCCGGCGTCTGCGCCTGACCGACGACGACCCGAACGGTCCCCGTCGCGTGTCGTTCGACTCGGTCATCACCGGCGACGAGGGACCGCACCTGCACGAGCTGACGGTCTCACCCACCTCCGCAGCGGCCGGGCGTCAACTGGTCGATCTCGGCCTCCCGCGCGGCGCGTTGGTCGTGCTCGTTCGCCGCGGCCCGCAGTCGTTCATGCCGCAGGGCAGCACGGTGCTCAACGGTCACGACGAACTCCTCATCGTCGCCGAGCCACACCAGCAGTGCGACATCGACCAGCTCTTCGCCGACCCCGGATGACGTGGGCCGCCGTCAGGCCGGCGGACGCACCGCAGGAAGTGGGGTCTCCCCATCGCGAGTCAGCACTCGGGTCAGGTCGACCCGGAGCGAGTCGACGGCGGGCCGGCCGATGATCGCTGCCCAACTCGCCTCCAGTTCCCGGTAGATCTCCTCCACCGTGACCAACAGTTCCGAGCCTCGACGGGTGATCCTGACGGGCCGCTGTCGACCATCGGCGCCGGACCCGGCGCGCTCGACGTACCCGGCACCCATCATGGCTTCGATCAACTTCGACGTCGCCTGCTTCGTGGTGCCCATCAACGTCGCCAATTCCGTTGCCGTGGTGGGCTGATCCCGCACGGCGAGCAGCACGAAACCGAACGCCGGCCTCACGTCCAGCCACCCGCGCTCGCGGAGCTGGACGTGCAGGTCGTCGACCAGCGAGCGGAACGCGATCGCGAACAGGCGGGCCAGGGGAAGTTCGTCGGTCACGACCGATCACTCGGCCCACGGGGGCGTGAACGAGGTGCCGTCCGGCAGCCGAACCTGCCCCCCGAGCGGCAGGTAGCAGATCATCCGCAACGGCTCGTCCGAGGCGTTGCTGAGTTCGAACGACTGCTCGGGAGGAACGACGATCACATCGCCGGGCGCGGCCAACTCGTCGATGCCTCCGAGGCGGAGTCGGGCCGTTCCTGCCGTGACGACGAAGGTCTCCTCGACCGTCAGCGAGTGCGGAGTCGGAGGCGTCCCCGGAGGGATCTCCACGGTCCACATCGACATCGAGGTCGTTCCCTTCGAGGGCGTTGCGAGCGAGGTGAATCGGGTGTCGCCGACCTGATGTGTCGGCGCCAGGGGTGCGGTGTAGATAGCCATGCCGTCACTATAGTCAATCTGATTGACTATTGCACCTCACGGCGCATCGGCGACGATCAGGTCAGACTGTTCGAATGCGCCTTCGACTGAGCTCACTGGTGGAACGTCTCCGAGCGAGCCTGTTCTTCATCCCGGTCGCGGGCGTCGTGGGCAGCATCGTCCTCGCGATGGTCACGATCGAGATCGACAGCAGGGTGGGCCTCCAGGGAGGCGACCTCCCCCTCGGAGTGACCTCCACCGTGGACAGCGCCCGTGCGGTGCTCAGCACCGTCGCCGGCGCCACCATGACCTTCGCGGCGATCGCCTTCTCGATCTCGTTGCTCATCATCCAGCAGGCATCGAGTCAGTTCTCCCCTCGTGTCGTCCACACACTGTTCCGCGACCCGTTCAACAAACGGGTCATGGGTCTCGTCATGGGTACGTTCACCTATTGCCTGGTCGTGCTCCGCTCGGTCCGCACGCTGGGCGAGGCCGGAGCAGCGGGCGCGGCAGGCGCCGATGCGGTGATCCCCAACCTCTCGGTGGCCCTCGCCTTGGTGCTCGGCATCGCCACCATCATCTCGGTCGCCGCGTTCTTGAACCACAGCGCTCACTCGATGGACATCAGTCAGATCCTCGATCGGGTCGAGAACGAAGCGACGAGTCAGGCCCGTGGCGAGTGGGACATCGCCGAGCACGACCATGCCCGCGATCCCATTCCGGACGTGCCCGACGAGCCGGCGCACGTCGTCCGGTTCGACCGCAGCGGCTGGGTCCAGCAGATCGACGCCAAGGCGCTGCTGAACGCCCTCCCCGAAGGCGCCACCGCGTGGGTCCACACCTACGCGGGCCGCTATGCCATCCCCGGCGCACCGGTCTGCGAGCTCTCGGTCGCCCCTGACGACGGCGACGAGACGAACAGGCGCATCATCGATGCCATCTCGATCGGTGACACGCGAACGATGCAGCAGGACATGTCGTTCGGGCTCCGCCAGATCGCCGACGTCGCGCTCAAAGCACTGTCGCCCGGCGTCAACGATCCGACCACCGCCCAGGACTCGATCTTCCACCTCACCGCCGTGTTGGCGGAGCTGCTCCGTCGGGACCCGCCTGCCCGGGAGCGCACAGACGACCGTCACCGTCGAGTCGTACTCGTGCAACAGCCCGATGCCGACGATCTGGTTCGGCTCGCCTTCGACGAATTGCGCCGTGCAGCGGCCTCACAGCCTGCTGTCTGCATCTACCTCCTCGAGGCCTTGCACCTACTCGACGAGAGCCTTCGCGCGCAGCAACTCCCGAGTCGGACCGCCGTCCTCCTCGACCAGGCGAGGCTCGTGGTCGCGGGTTGCGAAGCTGCCGACGTGCTCCCCGCCGACCGCGACGAGGTGCGCAGGGCGTTTCGCAAGCGCTTCGGAGACCGGTGAAAGTGGCTGCGATAGGGTCGCCTCGATGACGACCCTGGACCGCACTCGGACGTTTCGAGGGCGGGCGTGACGCGGCAACCCCGCGACGGGCGAACGCCCCGACCAGCGTCGTTCCACGAGGCCGATGCCCACCTCGAAGGTGTCCTGGCCGAACTCGAGGGCGCCACGAACTACAAGGCGTGGATCCTCGAACTCATCGATCCGTACCTTCGCGGATCCATCCTGGAGGTCGGTGCCGGCCGGGGCACGTTCTCGCGCGAGCTCCGCAGTCGCGCCGACCATCTGACCGCGGTCGAGCCGTCGGATGCCGCTCGCGCGCTGCTGATCGAGCGACTGTCCGACCTCGACGAGGTGACGGTGGTCGCCGGCTCGGGCATTCCCACGGACCGACCCTTCGACGCGGCGGTGCTGTTGAACGTGCTCGAGCACGTCGACGACGACGCTGCGCTGCTGAGCGACATCTTCACCTCCCTCCGTCCCGGAGGTTCCCTCGCCATCTGGGTCCCGGCCTTTCCGATGCTGTACAGCGAGTTCGACCGACGCGTGGGGCATCACCGCCGCTATCGGCGCTCGGGTCTCGAGGACATCCTGCGATCCGAAGGGTTCGCCGTGGTCAAGAGCCAGTACCGCAATCTTCCCGGGTTCTTCGGATGGTTGGTCCTCGCCCGCATGCTCCGCCGGCAACCGACCGCCGGACGGTTGGCACAGATCTTCGATCGATACCTGGTCCCCGCGACACGCTGGGTCGAACGCAGGGTTGCCTTCCCGATCGGTCAGAGCATCGTGATGATCGGACAGAAGCCCGAGTCCCCGGTCGATGCGGGGCCGTTGTAGACCCCGCCGACCAGGGACAGCCCGCCGAGTTCACCGCTGGTCGTTTCATTGACCGACCGCTGCGGCCGTCGCGCATATAGTGGATTCCGTCCACTATCTCCAGGGAGGGACCGTGCAAGGAGAGATCGGCAGCGTCCGTCAGTTCAACCGCCACTGGACCGAAGTACTCGGTCTCCTCGACGAGGGGCTGCTCGAGACCGAGCACTCGCTCTCGGAGGCCCGAGTCATCTTCGAGCTCGCCGGTCGGCCGACGTGGGAGCGGCTCGAACTCCGTCGTCGGCTCGGCATGGATGCGAGCTTCATGACCCGCGTGCTGACCAGCTTGGAGCAGAAGGGGCTGGTGGCATCGGCGCCGTCCACGACCGACGGGCGCGCGCTGGACATCTCCCTGACCCGTGCCGGGCGCCGGGCGTTCAAGAATCTGGACCGGCGCTCGACCGAGCAGATCACCGCACTGCTGTCGACGCTGACCCCCGATCAGCGACAGACGGTCACGGAGTCGATGACGATCATCCGACTGCTCACCGAGACCGAGCCGGCCATCGAGGATCGACAGGTGTCGCTGCGCACGTTGCAGCCGGGCGACCTCGGTTGGGTCGTGCAACGTCATGGCGCGATCTATGCGGACGAGTTCGGCTGGAACACCGACTTCGAAGCCCTCGTGGCCCGGATCGTGTCCGACTTCTGGAGCGGCTCCGTCGAGGGCAGGGAGCACGCGTGGATCGCAGAGGTCGATGGCGCACGTGCGGGGTGCGTCTTCTGTTGCCAGAAGGACGTCGCCACCGCCCAGCTCCGGATCCTTCTCGTCGAGCCGTGGGCGCGTGGCGTGCGCATCGGCGCCCGCCTCGTCGACGAATGCGTCGAGTTCGCCCGATCGGCCGGCTACGCAGCCATCACGCTGTGGACCAACGACATCCTCGTGTCCGCCCGGCGAATCTACGAGGCCGCCGGTTTCGAGCTCGTCGACGAGGAACCCCACCACAGCTTCGGCAAGGATCTCATCGGCCAGAACTGGCTGCTCCACCTTCGCTGATCGGGCCGGATCGGGTCGCTCCTTTCGCACATGCCGGGGACCGGTTTGCGTGTGCGCGATGGTTGCACTCACGTCCCAGAGAAGGAGCCCATCGTGGATGACCAGGTAGAGCGCCCACACCACCCCGTCGTGCTCGCGCACGCCAGGAGTCGAGCAGCGGACACGCAGCTGCGAGTTGCCGACGCCATCACCGCGTTCGCCGGGTCGATGCGCTTCGTGTATCTCCACGCCATCGGTTTCGCGCTGTGGATGACACTCGTGGAGAGCGACCCATGGCCCAAGCTCACACTGGTCGTCTCGCTCGAAGCCATCTTCTTGTCGACCTTCGTGATGATCGGCCAGAACCGGCAGTCGTCGTTCCAGCAAGCCAAGGCGGATCACGATTTCGTGGCCCAGGAGCAGGAGCTGCAATCGAACACCGAGCTCACTCGGGCGATCCACACCCTGACGACCGAGATCCACCGCCAGATCGTCACGGGTGCGGACGGGTGATCCGCCGCTGTCACCTCACGTATTCGCCGGCGAGGATGTCCTCGATCAACGACGGGCCGGTCGGCGTCCAGCCGAAACGCCGGCGAGTGATCTCGCTCGACGCCGGCACGTCGGCACCGAAGAAGGCTCCGATCCAACCGAAGTGCGCGACCGCGTCCGCCGGGTCGACCGATGCCGCCGCAACGCCCGTCATGTGCCCGATGGCCTCGGCGATCGCCCTGCTGGCCACACCCTCCTCGGCGACGGCGTGCACGACCGATCCGGCCGGCGCCGACTCGACGGCCAGACGCACGAGACGTGCGGCGTCGCTGCGGTGCACCGCTGGCCACCGACTGGCACCGTCGCCGACGTAGGCGGAGACTCCCCGCTCGCGGGCGATCTGGGTCAGGGTGGCGATGAAGCCGTGGTCCCCAGCCCCATGGACGGTGGGAGGGAACCGGATCACCACCGATCGCACGCCCTGCTCGGCCATCAGCAGCGTCGCCGCCGCATTGGGCAGTCGCGGATGAGCGCCGATCGATGCGAGATCTTCCTCGGTGGAAGAGCGGTCGCTCGCCAGCGAGAGCATGCCGCTGGCGACCAGGAGTGCGCCGCCCCGCTCGGCCAGCACGCCACCCATCGCCCCGATGGCAGCCGCGTCCATCTCGGCCGCGAGGCCCATCTGCGAGAAGTCGTGGTGATACGCCAGATGCACCACGGCCTCGGCGTCGGCCGCGGCGGCAGCGAGTCCGTCGAGGTCGACCAGATCACCTCGGCGGACGGTGGCACCAAGCCCGGCAACCACCGACGCACCCTCGTCGGATCGCACCAGGCCCACCACCTCGTGGCCCGCGCCGACGAGTTCGGCCACCGTCGCCGACCCGATCCAGCCGTTTGCACCCGTGACGAACACCCTCATCGCTCGACTCCTGTCATGTCATGATGTGACATCATCGTACATCGATGTCACTCGATGACATCGATCCCGCCGCCCCGATCCGTAGGATGCGGTCATGGGACGCTGGGAGCCGGACGCACAGCGGCGCCTCCGCGAGGCTGCACTGGACCTGTTCGAGGAGCAGGGTTACGAACAGTCCACGGTCGCCCAGATCGCCGAGCGAGCCGGCGTCACCGCACGGACGTTCTTCCGCCACTTCGCCGACAAGCGCGAGGTGCTCTTCGCAGGATCGGCGCTCCTGCAGCAGCGACTCGTCGACGCCGTCGCCGAGATCGCTCCCGGGCAGAACCCGTTCGATGCGGCGACCGCCGCCGTCGGGCAGGCGTTCGAGGGCCTGGGGGTCACACGGGCCGCCGCCCGGCGGCGAGCGAGCCTCATCGCGACGACCACCGAACTGCGAGAACGAGAGCTCGTCAAGATGGCCTCGCTGGCGGAGGGGCTCGCGGACGGCCTCCGTCGACGCGGCGTCAGCGGCGCAGAGGCGACTCTCGCCGCTGACGCTGCCATCGCCACGATGCGAGTTGCCTTCGCGCGGTGGGTCGGTGCCACCCGTGGGCCGTCGCTGACCGACGAGTACCGCGCCACCGTGGACGACCTGAGGACGGTCGTCGCCCAGGAATGACGACGGTTGACGGATGCTGAACTCTTGTTTAGCATACTGAACATGCGTTCACCCACCGACGACCGCGACCTCAACGCCAAGGCGATCATCCGAAACGCGGCGCTGCGCCTGTTCGCCGAGTTCGGTCCGGACCGCGTCACGGTGCGGGAGATCGCCACCGCGGCCGATGTCTCACCTGCGCTCATCCTCCACCACTTCGGGAGCAAGGACGGGTTGAAGGCTGCCGTCGACGCCCATGTCGCGGGGGTCTTCGAGACGATGCTCGACGCGCTCCCCGACCCGTTGGGTGAGTCCTTGATCGACCCGGGCTCCACCAGCTTGGTCGAGGCACTCGCCGCCGGCTTCCCCCCGGACTCTCCCCTGCCTGCCTACCTCAGCCGGTTGCTGCTCACCAACGACCCGGCGAGCCTCACCCTGTTCCGGCGTTGGTACGCAGAGACCATCAAGGTCATGGGCGACCTCGAGGCCGCGGGCATCGCCCGGCCCGCCGCCGACGCGTCGGTGCGGGCGGCGATCCTGCTGAAGAACGACCTCGGCCTCGTGCTGTTGCGCCCATTCTTGGAGGCCGTCACCGGCCTCGATCCACTCTCACAGGAGGGAGCGGCCGCCTACATGAAGGAGACCGTCCTCCTCTACACCGAAGGGGCGTTCCAGGCGCCCGGCACCATCGACAAGGAGCACCCATGACCGCGACGACCATCATCGAGATCGAGGGCCTGGTGAAGACGTTCGGCCCTGTACGAGCGCTGGACGGCTTCGACCTCGAGGTGCGTCCGGGCGAGGTCCACGGCTTCCTGGGGCCCAACGGTGCGGGGAAGTCCACCACCATCCGAGTGCTCCTGGGGTTGATGAGGGCCGACGCCGGCAGGGTCGAACTGTTCGGCGGCGACCCGTGGCATGCGGCAGCCCGCTTGCACGGACGCCTCGCGTACGTTCCCGGCGACGTGGCGTTGTGGTCAGGGCTGACCGGCGGGGAGTGTCTGGACATCCTCGCCTCCACCCACGGCGGCACCGACGAGCACCGCCGCGCGCGACCTCCTCGACCGTTTCGACCTCGACCCGACGAAGCGATCGCGCGATTACTCGAAGGGCAACCGCCAGAAGGTCGCACTCGTCGCTGCCCTGTCGGCCGACGTCGACCTCCTCGTCCTCGACGAGCCGACGAGCGGCCTCGACCCGCTGATGGAGAAGGTGTTCCAGGACGTCATCAGGGAGCGGCGCGAGGAGGGGGTCAGCGTCCTGCTGTCCAGCCACATCCTCGGCGAGGTCGAAGCGCTCGCGGACTCGGTGACGATCATCCGCAAGGGCACGCGCATCCAGACCGGCACACTGGCCGACCTGCGCCGGCACACGCGTACCTCCGTGCACGCGGTGACCGGCGACGCACCCGCGGATCTGGCAACAGCCCCCGGCGTGGCCGACTACGTCGAGGCGGACGCCGACGGGACCGTCGACGTCCGTTTCACGGTCGATCCCGATCACCTCGACGACGTCATCGGCCGGCTCCACGCAGCCCGCATCCACACCCTGAGAGTCAATCCGCCGAGTCTCGACACGCTGTTCCTGCAGAGCTACGAGGCTGTCGACGAGCTCGAGACCACGGGAGGGCAGCGACGATGAGCACCGAAGGGCTCGGCATCATGGTGGCCATCCAGCGCCGGATCCGCTGGAAGGGCATCCTCGTGTGGGTCCTCGCGCTGACCGCGACGCTGGCCGCCACCGCCGCGTCCATCGCGGGGTTGTACACCACCCCGGCGAAGATCCATTCGTACGCCGTGTCGGTCGCCGGCGGCTCGCTGTATGCCATCAACGGCAAGGTGGAAGGGATCGACAGTCTCGGCGGGATCATCCAGGACGAGTTCGCCTTCATCGCCGCGTTCCTCCTTCCCCTCGTCGGCATCTCCTTGATCGCCGGCTCCACCCGACGCGAAGAGGAGGCGGGTCGGCTCGAGTTGCTGCTGTCGGGCCGCATCGGCAGACGAGCTCCGGTGATGGCGGCACTGCTCGTGGCGAGCGGTGTGATCGCGATGATCGTCGTCGTGTTCTCGGCGGTCGTGGCGCTCGCCGGAGTCCCGATCTCGTCATCGATCCTGTATGCCGCGTCGCTCGGTGGCCTGGCGTTCGTCTTCGTCGGGATCTCGGCCGTCGTCGCCCAGTTGACCCTGCATTCGCGAGGGGTCTACTTCGGGGGCTTCGCCGTGCTGGTCGCCTCGTACGTCCTGCGAGGCATCGGTGACGTGAACGGGAGCGCGCTGAGTTGGCTGTCGCCGCTGGGCTGGCAGGAGAAGACCGCGCCCACGGGCGACCAGCGATGGTGGGTGTTGCTCATCCCGATCGCGGTCGGAGGAGCGCTGGCGGCACTCGCCGTGCACCACGCGGGACGTCGCGATCTCGGCAGCGCCCTGATCAGCGCGGGCTCCGGCCCGTCGCGTGCGTCGCGCGGGCTGCGCACTCCCCTTGGCTTCGCCACCCGACTCCATCGACCCTCGATGCTCGGCTGGCTCGCCGGGTCGGTGGTGCTCGGGGTGATGATGGGCGCGCTGTCGCAGCAGGCCATCGACGCGTTGAACAGCAACCCGGCGATGGCAGAGGCGCTGGGCGCGGGCACGGGCTCCGTCGGGGACGGATTCATCGCCGTGGTCCAGGTGTACCTCACCATCATCGCGATGGGCTACCTCGTACAGGCGATCGGGCTGCTCCGACACGAGGAGAGCGCGCAACGGCTCGAGGTTCGACTCACGGGCACGCTGTCCCGGATGCGGTGGCTGGCGGCGCATGCCGCGGTCGTCCTCTCCGGCCTGGTCGTCATCGTCGCGCTGTCGTCCGTGTCGTTCGGGATCGCTGCCGCCTTCTCGACGGGCGACTCGGGACAGGTCGCCAGCGTGCTGCGCGCCGGCCTGGCGTACCTGCCGGCAGAGGTGATCATCGCCGGGACGGCGTTGATGCTGTTCGGCATGTTTCCCCGCCGGTTCGTCCTCTCGTGGGCGTACTACGCGGCCGTGGCGTTTCTCGCGTTTCTCGGGTCCGGCCTCCACCTCTCGCAGTGGATGCTCGACCTCTCCCCCACGACCCACGTCGGCAACCCACCGGCGAATCCCGCGGCGGCCGTCCCGCTCATCGTGATGAGCGTGATCGCCGGAGCGCTCCTCGCCGCCGGGTTCGTCGGGTTCCGCCGACGCGACATCCCGGCCCACTGACGACGAACTCACCGACGGCCTGCGGACCCGAGCAGGCGGCGGTGTCGCGGTCGAGTCGGCACCCGTCGAAGACGTATCGCCACGGACGGCGTTTCCGGCCCGCCACTGAGCCGGCTCACAGGATCTCGACCACGTCTCTGACGAGCGCAAGCGACGACACACCGAGGATCACAACCGCAAGAGCCACCGCATGACGCTGGCACTGTCGAGCCAATCGACTCGGAGCAATCGTCACGGGATCGAGAAGGACCATCGCGCCAGCCCCACCGCAGGCCACGGGACGGCCGGTTCGGTTCGATGGCGATGACGGTGCTCCCCCGCGCGAGGTAGCGCATGGAGGCTCCTGCGCCCGCGCCGATCTCGACGACGACTGGAGGCAGGTCGGCGAACAGTGCCTCCTTGGCCGCACCGAGGCGTCGATGGAGGTACCAGTCGATCGACACGAAGAACATGGCGATCGCCAATGTCTCGCGCCGAGTGCGGGCGCGGAGCGTGGAGGTGATGGGTGGCGTGCATCGACGTGTTCACCAGCGAGGACCAGTGGGGTCGATGCCCAAGAGCGCCTTCCCGATGGCCTCGTGGGTGAATGCGTCGGTGCCAGGGTGGAAGCGGGCGGCGCGCACGTCGCGCGAGAGCCGTTCGAGCTCATGCCCTCGGCGGAAGGATGAGCCACCGACCACCTCGCAGGCGAGGTCGACCACACGCATCGCGGCGGTCGCCACCACCACTCCGGCGAAGACGTGAACGAGCCACTGCTGGCCGTGATCGACGCCGGACACCCAGTCGGCGGCGAGGCGATCGACCTGCGCCCGCGCTGCGGCGAGTTCGAGGTGCATCTCGGCGACGCGCGCCTGGACCAGGGGATGATGCGCCACCGTGCCGGCCGTGAGCGCGATCGAGGTGGCCCGGTGGCTGTGCTCGATCGCCAGCTCCATTGCTCGTTCGGCGATGCCGATGTAGACGTTGCTGATCACGTGAGCGCCAATCGCCATCACGCCGACCGCGGGGTCGTCAGACGGGCCGGCGGGGACCACAGCGAGGACATCAGCGTTGGAGACCACGCCCCGTCGAACACCGTGTCGTGGCTCTCGGTGGCACGCATGCCCTGTGCGTCCCAGGTCGCGACGACGTCGACGCCGGCTGCAGTTCGAGGGAGAAACGCATGCACCACCACCGGGCCGGCGGGGTCGGTCGGATCCATGGCATGGAAACCCGATGCGATCCCACACCGGGCCGAGCGATCCGAACAGCTTGCGCCCGTGGATCGCCAGCCGCCCGGCAGCGCTCGGCCCTGGTGGTCGACAGCGCGATCCGGAAGTCATTGCCCGCCTCGCCATTCCTGAGGCGAGAACGTCGCCCGACGCCGCCCAGTGAGGTCGCTGAACGAACGGATGACGAAGCGTGCCAGGTCCGCGCCGAGGCCGACCCTACGGTGCATGCTCGTCGACAAGGCCGTGGCGGCCGAATCGCGCCTGCCGCCGCGCCGAGCAGCAACCTCGCCAGATCGAATCCGATGCCGCCGAGCTCGACCGGCACGGGTGCCAGCAGCCAACGGCTGGAGCGCGTTCGGCGAGGTCATCGGGGGTACGTGCCGGAGGCGTCGTGCGCCGCGGCACGCCCCCGGAAGCGGGCAAGGCGCTCGAGGGAGAGCGCGGTGTCGTGGTGGAGTTGAGGATCGAGGACAGTGGTTTCGTTCATGTCACCACTGTCGGCCCGGCATGCCATGGCGCGGCATCGGCGAGACGCTCCATTCGAGCTCGACGGCCGATGGAGCGAATGCTCCATGACCCCAGACGCAGAAAATGCCCGACATGAGGGTGCATAAGCTTCGGACGTGCCCGACCGCGACCCGGTGCAGCGAGTGGAGGACCGGTTGGCTCGGGCGCGGTGCAGATCTGCGTGGGGCGCGAGCGCGAGCGTGGCCGTCTCGAATCACTGCTCGGCCCCGAGGGACCGGCGGTCGTGTTCGTGGTCGGCGCCCCCGGGATCGGCAAGAGTGTGCTCGTCGATGCCGTGGTGGCAGCCACCGGCCGGGCGACCATCCGCCTCGACGCGCGACGGGTGGAACCCACCCCCGTCGCGTTCCTCGAGGCGTCGAGTCTGGCGGTCGGGCACCCGGCGGCGAGTCCGACCGAGCTCGGCGAGGCCATGCAGCACGAGGGCATCTCATTGCTCGTGATCGACGGTTACGAGCATCTGCAGCTGATCGACGACTGGCTGCGAGACCAACTCGTGCCATCGCTGCCGGCTCTGTCCACCACCGTCATCGTCACCCGCACGCCACCCAACATCGCGTGGCGCACGGGCGAGTGGCGGCAGCTCGTGCAGGAGGTCGAGGTCGGTCCGATGTCCGAGCACGACGCGACCGAACTCGTCGCCCAGCACATCGGACGAGGTGACGCCACCGAGCGGGTGTTGCGTTTCGGCGCGGTCATCCTCTCGGCCCTCCACCTCGCTGCGGACGCCGTCGCACGGCGTCCCGACCTGATGGTCAACGACGGCCCACCACCCGAAGTGGTCGAGGAACTGGTCGACCTGTTCTTGGACGACCTTCCCCCCGATCTGCGAACGGTGGTGCAGGACGTCTCCCTGTTGCGCCGGGCGACCCTCCCGATGCTCGACGGCGCTGCGTCGCAGACTCGACACCTCCCGTCGCGGTCGACCTCGTCTGGCAGGATCTGCGAGAGCTCGCCTTCGTGTCGATCAGCTCGTTCGGCCTCGAGCTCGACCGCGTCGTGCAGGATGTCATGCCACGAACGTCGAACTCCGCGACCACGGTCGGCGTTGCGATCCACAGTTCGCCGGAGGCGTCGCGTTCGACGAAGCCGTCCGAGTTCCAGGATGAGTCACCGCCGACCTGCTGCACCTCGTGCAGAACCCTGTCATTCGTGATGCCTTCTCACCGCCACCCGGGCAGCAGTACGTGATCGATGCGGCGCGGTCACCCGACCGGGACGGCCTCGCGGCCCTCGTCGCGTCCACGGACGGCGACCGCTCGCGTCGTGGCTCGACGCATGGTGGAGCCCACACCAGCAGGCGTTCCGCGTGCTGAGGGCCGTCGACGGCAGTGTTGGCGGGGTCGCCGTCGTCGCACCCTTCGACGAGCTCGCCGGCGACATCGCCGATCATGACCCCGTGGTCGCCCGCATCGGCGGCGACCTGCAGCGCCGCCCTCTGGTCGGCGACCAACGTGCACTCGTCGTTCGCAGAGTGTTGACCGTCACAGCGGGCGAGCTGCCATCCAGCGAGTACTCCGCCCTCATCGTCGACCTCAAGCGGTACTACCTCGAACTGCGGCCCGCCCTCGTGCGCGTGTACGCCGTGGGCCTCGACGAGCATCGCAATGCCGCAGTGTTGGAACCGATGGGCTTCAAACCGGTTGCCCGAGATCTCGACGGTCCTCAGACCGATTTCTCGGTCTGGTCGCTCGAGTTCGGGTCGCGCAGCGTGGACGAGTGGCTTGCGCGTCACATCGAGATCGAGACGACCCGTCCGACGCACGAGGGAGTCCGCCATCTCAGCGCACGTGAGCGCGAAGTGCTCGGAGCCCTCGCTCTGGGCCTCACCAATCGTGAACTGGCCGAGCGACTCTTCATCAGCGAGCGCACGGCGAATCGACACCTCAGCAACATCTTCGTCAAGCTCGGAGTCCGCAACCGCACGGAGGCGACGCTGATCGCCGGCGCCGCCGGCTCGCCTGATCGACGGGACTACCGTGGGCGAATGATCGAGGTCGACGGCTATCGCATCGAACCGCTCTCGCCCGCCACCTGGCCCGCGTTCGCCGCGCTCGTGGAACGCAACAACGGGCTGTTCTCCAGCTGCTGGTGCGCGTACTTCCACTGCCATCCCGACCCTCCCGAGCGCAAGGAGCTCGGCAACCGGGCGTTCAAGCAGAAGCTCGTCGAGGAGGACCGGACCCACGCGGCGCTCGTGTTCGAGGGCGACGACGCCATCGCCTGGGCGCAGTTCGGCACGGTCGAGGAGCTTCCCAACATCCAGCACCGCAAGGAGTGGGAGCGCACCGTCGAGGAACCGCCCGACTACCGGATCACCTGCGTGTTCGTCGACAAGCGCCACCGCCGCGCGGGGATGGCCAGCGTGGCCGTGCGCGGCGCGCTGGCGCTGATCGCCGCCCAAGGCGGCGGGCGCGTGGAGTCGTACCCGCACGACATCCCACCCGGCAAGAAGATGTCGTCGTCGTTCATCTACAACAGCACGCGCACGATGTACGACCGGATCGGCTTCGAGTACGACCGCCCGAAGGGTCAGGGCAACTGCGTGATGTGCACGTTCCAACCCGCAGCGCCGGTGTCCCCCACCGACTGAGCCGCCTGAACGACGTCGGGGCCGTCTTCGCCGATCACGAAGGTCGTCAGATCTTCGCCGACCGTCACCCCACCGGAGTAGCCGCCGCTGCGGACGTCATGGGCAAACGCAGCGGAGGCGCGTTCATCGGTCGGAGGTGGGATGAGGTGGGTGAGCAGCAGGTGGCCTACCCCGGCCCGCTCTGCCATCGCGCCGAGCAGGTGGGTGTCCGCGTGATAGCTGAAGACGTGCTCGAACGAAGTCCCATCGATGATGCTGCGCATCGCGTTGGTACGGCAGGCCTCATGGACCAGCAGGTCAGCTCCCGCGGCCAGCCGCTCGACCTCTTCACAGACACGCGTGTCGCCGGAGATCACGACCGAACCAGCGGGCGTGTCGACCCGAAAGGCGACGGCACCGACAACCGGCTCATGGCGGACGCGGACGGCGGAGACGATCACGTCGTCGTCGTGCGAGGCCCACACGACGGTCGGTGTCTCGGTGACCGGGAACGGGTGCAGGTCGAATGTCGGCGGGTCGTCGAGCACCTCGGCCATCCGAGCGGCAATGTCATCGCTGTACCCGTCGAGCATGCCCTCCACGAAGCGTGCACTCGGGCCCTCCGCTGCGACGATGACGAGCGGCTCGGCAGGTTGGAGTTCCTGAAACATCCAACGAGTGAGCACAACGTCGGCGAGGTCGATCACGTGATCGCTGTGGACGTGTGTGACGAAGAGCGCGCGGAGCTGCTGGGGTGTGAGCCCGGCCTCCGCCAGACGCAGGACGGTGCCACGACCGGCATCGAACTGAAGGGCGACATCCCCGTGCCGGACGAGTGTGCCCGGCCCAGCCCGGCCCGGTGACGGCAGGGGAACCCCGGTACCGGTGAGCGTCACTGTCGTGGCCACGCCGGTCAACGGTGCTTTCCGATCTCCCAGCCCTGGCTCGCGAGGACACGCTGTGCGGAGTCGCGCGGTACATCCTCGAGCGTGGTGGCCATCGTGTCGTTCCACCGGTTGAGGTATCCGAACAGAGCGCAGACGGCGACGATCGCCGAGATCTGCGCATCGCTGAAGTGCTCGCTGCAGGCGGCGAAGTCGCTCTCGGTGACCGCGTTCGGATGCTGGCCGGCGTGGAACGCGAGACGCAGCGCGGACCGCTCGGCGGCATCGAAGTGTTCGCTCGTCTCGAAGGACCAGAGTGCAGCCAGCTTGGCCTCGTCGACGCCGAGGTGTGCGGCGTGGGCGACCGTGTGCGCCTGGCAGTAGCGACAGCCGGCAGCGGCGCTGGTGAGGTTCCCGATCATCTGGATGAGGTCGTTCGGCAACAAGCCGTTGGTGAACACCGCTCTTGCGAGGCCGGTGAATCCTTCGAGCAACCGCGGCACTCTGGCCATCGTGTACAGCGATGTCGGGACGAAGCCCATGAACGCTTCCACCGCAGCGAAGCCCTCGCTGTAGTCGGTGAGATCTTCGAGCGGGACGGGGGCGATGCGACTCACGACACGACCTCTGGAGCGGCGTGGCGGCCGATGGACCAGCCTTGCGGTTCGAGCAGACGGCGCGCGGTGTCTCGCGGACCTTCCTCGAGGGTGGTCGCCATCGTGGCGTTCCACCGTTCGAGGAACCCGAACAACGAGCAGACAGCAACGATGGCGGAGATCTGTTCATCGCTGAAGTGCTCCCGGCACGCATCGATGTCCGCGTCGGTCACCTCGTTCGGGTGCTGGCCAGTGCGCAATGCCAGGCGCAACGCGGCCCGCTCCGCATCGTCGAAACGATCGCTGGATTCGAAGGACCACAACTCGGCGAGCTTGGCCCTGTCGACGCCGAGGTGCTCGGCATGGGCTGCGGTGTGCGCCTGGCAGTACTGGCACCCACCGCCGACGCTGGCGAGGTGCCCGGCCAGCTGAGCCAACTCCTCGCTGATCAGACCATTCACCGCCGCAGCGTGGGCAAGACCCACGTAGCCCTCGAGCAGCCCGGGTACGAGCGTCATCGATCGCAGCGTCACGGGCACGAGCCCCATGACCTCCTCGTAGATGCCGAACAGGGCGGCGTACTGTGGCAGTTCGTCGCGCCTCGGCGGCGTGATGCGGGTCATCTCGGCTCCCTCTTTTCACTGGTCATATGACAAGTACACAGCATCCACATTCGCTTGTCAAGTGAACGGTTAGCATGTGAGGATGACCCGAGCCGAGCAGCGCGAACACACCAGAGACGTCATCGTGAGGGCGGCCGTCGCGTCGTTCTCGGAGCTGGGCTACGACGCCTCCAGCACGAGGGAGATCGCTGGTCGAGCCGGCGTCACGCAGGGTCTGCTCACGTACCACTTCTCGTCCAAGGACGAACTGTGGCGAGCGGCCGCCGACCACATCTTCAACGCCATCGACGAGCTCCCGGCGCGACCCGGGACCGGCACGAGCGCTGACGACGACACGATACGCGAGGCAATCCGCTCGTACGTCCGTTTCTCGGCCCATCACCCCGAGCTCTTCGCCTTCGTCGTCGACGCGTCGCGAGGCAACGACGACCGCCTGCACTGGCTGGTCGAGACCCACCTGCAGACCCGCTACGACGCGGTCGCGGGACTTGCCGTGCGGCTCTACGGAGACGACGGAGATGCGGTGGCGCCGCATCTCTACTACGGGCTCACCGGTGCCGCGTCGCTGATGTTCTCCCTGTCCGCAGAGTGCCGAGCGCTCACCGGCGTCGACCCCACCACCGAAGATCGCATCGAGCGCCACGCCGACCTGGTTGCTCAGCTGCTCGTCCCCGGCTGACGCCCGACACTTCATCGTTCGCTTGACAAGTAAAGGTGGATCAGGCACACTTCACTTGTCGGACGACCAATGAAGGAGTCGGGACATGAAGGACATCACCACGGACGTGCTCATCGTCGGCGCCGGTCCTGCCGGGCTCACCGCGTCGGCGCTGCTCGCCCGAGCGGGCGTACCTGCCCTCACCGCCACCAAGTACGCCACCGCCAATTCGCCGAGGGCCCATGTCACGAACCAGCGGACGGTCGAGATCTTTCGAGACCTCGGTATCGAGGAACAGGTGAGGAAGCGTGCCCTGCCGCACCACCTCATGGGCAAGCAGGTGTTCGCGACCGCATTCGCGGGCCGCGAACTGTCGCGGATGATGACCTGGGGCACCGGCGACGACCGCATCGGCGAGTACCGGGCGGCCAGCCCCACCGAAATGTGCAACGCCCCTCAGCACATCCTCGAACCGATCCTTCTGGATCGGGCTCGCGAACTGGGCGCCGACGTGCGCCTGCACCACGAGGTGATCTCGATCGCCCAGGACGACGACGCGGTGACCGCGCATGTCCGTCCCCGCGACGGCAGCGAGGAGTACACCGTCACGGCCCGCTATGCCGTGGGGTGCGACGGAGCCCGCAGCGTCGTCGCCGAAGCCGGTGGCTTCGAGCTGCAGGGCGAGGCCGGCCTGGGCGACGCCATCACCGTGTGGATCGAAGCCGACCTCGCGCGTTACACCGAGCACCGCTCGGGCGCCCTGTTCGTGGTCTGCAATCCAGGCAGCGAGGACATCGTGAGCATCTGGACCTGCATCGAGCCCTGGAACGAGTGGAGCACGATCTTCGTGCGTCACGGCATGGCTGCTCAGGACCTTTCCGAGGAGGCAGTCCTGCCCCGAGTCCGTGCCGCCATCGGCGACCCCGGCGTCGAGGTGCGGATCAAACACATCAGCCCGTGGCAGTTCAACCACGTCGTCGCGTCCTGTTACCGACGCGGTCGGCTGTTCATCGCCGGCGACGCGGCCCACCGGCACCCGCCCGCCAACGGGCTCGGCAGCAACACGTCGATCCAGGACGCCTACAACCTCGCCTGGAAGCTGGCCCTGGTCGTGCGAGGCGGCGCGAGCGAGGCACTCCTCGACAGCTACAACGCCGAGCGGCAGCCCGTTGGCCGTCAGGTGGTCGACCGCGCGACCCAGAGCGTCGGCGAGATGGCCGCCTGGCTCGGGCCGATCGGGCTTCGCGGCCACCAGACCGTCGAGGAGGCGAACGCCGAGCTCGATGCGATCTTCGGGCCTGACGGCGAGGAGCGGCGCGGCGAGCTGTTGAAAGGACTCGATGTGATGAACGCGCAGTTCAACGCTCACGGAGTCGAGCTCGACCAGCGATACGAGTCGTCCGCGGTCGTGAGCGACGGGACACCGTTGCCTGCTTCGACTCGCGACCCCGAGCTGTACCACCACCCGTCGACGCATCCAGGATGCCCGCTACCACACGCCTGGCTCGGCCGCGGCACTCACGACGTGTCGACACTCGACCTGTGTGCCTACGACCGATTCACGCTCATCACAGGCGCCGACGGCGCGGCGTGGGAGGCGGCGGCAGCAGCGGTCAGTGAGCAGTTCGGCGTCGAGATCCGACCCTTCCGCGTCGCGCTCGGCCAGCCGGACAACGACGTGTACGGCCATTGGACCAAGCTTCGAGAGGTGACCGACCGAGGCTGCGTGGTGGTTCGGCCAGACCGCTTCGTCGCATGGCGCAGCCATGACATCGTCGACGACCCCACCGCGGCCCTCGCCGCCGCGATGAGCCAGATGCTGGGCCGACCCGATCCACCCGTCCACCGACACACAACAGCAACGACACAAGGAGCGCCCGTGACGACCGACCACCCCCAAGCAGACTTCGAGTGGAATCCTGCCCACCTGAGCTACGCCACCGACCACCTGTGGGCCGTTCTTGCCACGGGTCGGTCCGACGGCTCGCCACAGCAATCGATGGTGGGCTACATCGTCGACGACCAAGGCCGTCTCGTCGTGTCCGCCAAGGCCTTCACCGCCAAATGGAAGAACGCCCGGCGCCAGCCGAAGGTCAGCCTCACCGTTCCCGACGGGCGGGCTCACCTCGTCGTCTACGGCACGGCAGAGACCATCGAAGCCGACCCAGTTCGGGCCGAGCTGACGGCGGACGTCTTCGCCGCGCTCAGCGGCACCGGCGAACGTCCGAGTCCCTCCGACATCATCGACTCGCTGAACGAGCAGCAGCGCACGGTGCTCCGCATCACCCCGGCCAAGACCATGTTCCTCGGGTGAGGTCGACGTGACAGTGGGCGCCTCGGGGCCTTGACTTCCGAGAGGCTGTTACGCATCATGTCTCCATGATCTGTAATTGCGTAACAGCAGTGGGCGCGCCGTGACGTCCGTGACCCGCCGGTACCGCAGTACCTGGCCACTGAACGCGACCGAGGTCGCGCACGCCATCCCGGTGATGCTGGCGGCGCACCCGGGCCTGCGCGACCTCCCCGCACCACGGCTCGCCACGATCCGCCAACTCGCCCAGCGGTGGGGTGTCCGTGACGGTGCGTTGCGCACGGCGCTCAGCCGCGCCTGTTCGTCCGGCTCGTTGGAGCACGCCGAGGGCCGCTATCGCCTCGGGCCACTGAGCATCGAGGCCGCCGACGCGGCCCGAGCCCTGCTCACCCGTCGGCCCGGCTACACACTCGTCCTCGTCGGCGAAGGCGAACGACTCGACATGCCGGCGTTGCGCGCGCTCCTCACCGCCTTCGGCTTTCGGAACCTGCAACGGTCGACCTGGATCGGGGCCCGCACCGAGGAGGGCGGCCTGCGGCCCGCGCTCGAGCGCGCCGGGTTCGGCGACGGGGTGATGGTCTTCCAGTGCGACGAGGTCGACCCCGCGACCCGAGAGCGGCTGGTGCAGTTGTGGGCCCCCGGCGATCGCGCCGCCGAGCTCCGTGCGTTCCACCGGCTGATCGGCGACTACGTCGACGCTGCGGCCGGCGACGACACGGAACACGCGTGGCGGCACGTCGAGGTGACTCCCGTCTGGTATCGGATCGCCATCCTCGAAGAGCCGCCCTTCCCGCTCGAGCTGCTCGGCCCCGACTATCCGCTCGAGCAGCTCCGCAAGGACTGGACGGCCCGGCTGCAGTCGGTCACCACGGCGCTG
Organism: uncultured Acidimicrobiaceae bacterium; assembly: GCA_963720695.1. Lineage (GTDB taxonomy): Bacteria > Actinomycetota > Acidimicrobiia > Acidimicrobiales > Ilumatobacteraceae > UBA668. The sequence continues at coordinate 23,639 of CAVRGG010000001.1, read as the reverse complement.
GTCTCCCTGTGGCCACCCGAGGACCGTGTCGCCCCGCTCCGATCCGGGATCGCTCGGGTAGGCGATCGATGAACCGTCGGCCGGGATCGGGACATGTGTCGAAGTGGATCCCCAGTCGTCGGATCGCGTTCGCCCGCCTGCTCGCCCTCGGACTGCTCCTCGCAGCCGTCGTCGGGTACCTGCTGTGGCCACCGCTGGCACTCCTCGTCGTGCCTGCACTGGGCGCAGGGTGGATCGCCTTCGTGATGACACGGATCCGTGCTCAGCTGTCCGGTGATGGCGACGGCTGGGAACGTCGGATCCACGACCTGGTCACCGATCGCCTCGACCTCTCGCCCGACGCCACGAACCGCGTGCTCGACATCGGCTGCGGCGAGGCAGGGCTGCTCGATGTTCTGCTCGAACGGTCGCCCTCACTCGATGCCACCGGCGTCGACCTGTGGTCCGACGGCTGGGACTACTCGCAGGCCGCCTGCGAGCGACGCCTCGCCCGCGCCGGCCGTCACGCCGACTTCCGACGAATGGATGCGAGCCGCCTTGAGTTCGCGGACGAGAGGTTCGACGTCGTCGTGTCGGTGATGTGCTTCCACGAGGTGCCGACCGGCGACGACACGACCTCTGGCCCCGTGCGCGCCACGGCAGAAGCCCTCCGAGTCCTCCGGCCGGGAGGCAGGTTCGTGCTCGTCGACCGCTTCGGCGATCACGCCGCCTTCGACCCCGCTGCGCTCGACGCCGTGCTGGCACGCGCCTCGGGTGTCGAGCGCGACCCGATCGTCGCCGCCCTCGACGTCCCCTGGCCCCTCAACAGCCGCCACTCACTGCGACCGGTCCTCGTCCTGACCGGCGAGAAGCGCGCCTGACAGACTGACCGACCATGACGATCACCACGTTCGACGACGCACGCCGCGCGGTCCACGAAGGCATGACGCCTGTTGACGCGGCACGTGCTCTCGTCGAGCAACTCACCGACCACGAGAAGCTGTGGTGCCTCGACGGGGATGCTCCGACGTGGGCAGGGCTGAAGTTCCTGAGCGACGACGGCTATCACAAGAGCGTGTTCATCGGCGCCGAGTTGGAGCGCGTCGGGTTCCCGGGCATCCGCTTCTCCGATGGACCGCGCGGCGCCGTGGTCGGCAACGCGACCGCATTCCCCGTGGCGATGGCCCGCGGCGCCTCGTGGGACCTCGACCTGGAGGAGCGCGTCGGCGACGCCATCGGCGCCGAGCTGCGGGCCGTCGGGGCGAACCTCACCGGCGCGGTGTGCATCAACGTGCTGCGTCATCCGGCGTGGGGGCGAGCGCAGGAGACGTACGGCGAAGACCCGTTCCACGTGGGCGAGTTCGGTGCGGCGTTCACCCGCGGCCTGCAACGACACGTCATGGCGTGCATGAAGCACTTCGCCTGCAACTCGATGGAGAACGCCAGGTTCCGCGTCGACGTGGAGGTCGACGACGTCGCGCTGCACGAGGTGTTCCTCCCCCACTTCAGGCGGGTCGCCGACGAAGGCGTCGCGGCGGTGATGTCGGCCTACAACAGCGTGAACGGCGAATGGTGCGGGCAGAGCCATCAACTGCTCACCGACGTGCTGCGCGACGAGTGGGGATTCGAGGGCTTCGTCATCAGCGACTGGATCCTCGGCCTGCGGGACGCGGCGACCTCGGTCAACGCCGGCCTCGACATCGAGATGCCCTACCGCATGGTGCGCCAGCAGCACCTGCCGGCGGCCATCGAGCGCGGCGAGGTGTCGTGGGACACGATCGATCGCTCCGTCGAGCGCGTGATCGCCACCGTGCTCCGCTTCGATCGTGTGCTGTCGTCGCCCTCGCCGTCGATCGACCTGCTCGGCAGCCCGGAGCATCGCTCACTCGCCCGCGAAGCGGCGGGTCGATCCGTGGTGCTCCTCCGGAACGAGCCGGTCGACGGCGCGACGGTGCTGCCGATCGACACGTCGCAGCGAGTGGCCGTCATCGGACGGCTGGCCGACACGGTCAACATCGGCGACGGTGGATCGAGCGACGTGTGGGACCTGTCGTGCCGGACGGTGCTCGACGGCATGCGCGACGCGGTCGCCGACGTCACCCACGACGACGGGAGCGACGTCGAGCGAGCCGCCACGGTGGCCGCCGCGGCCGACGTCGCCGTAGTGGTGGTCGGCTACACCTACCTCGACGAGGGCGAGTACATCGGCGAGACCGACAGTTCGCTGATGGCGATGTTCCCGCAGGGCGACGAGCCCGACGTGATCGATCGGTTCCAGGGGTCGCTGCACGACCTCCCGCCCGCCGTGAAGCCGCCCCGACTCGGGGAACGCCCGCGCATGTTCAGCCGCGGCGGCGACCGCGCGTCGCTGCGCCTCCTGCCCGCCGACGTCGAACTGATCCATCGCGTCGCCGCCGCGAACCCGCGCACCGTGGTGGTCGTGCAGGCCGGCAGCGCAGTGATCACGACGGAGTGGGCGGACGAGGTCGCGGCCATCGCCCATGCCTGGTACGGCGGGGCCGAGGCCGGGCCGGGCCTAGCCGACGTGCTCGTCGGCGCGGTGAACCCGTCGGCCCGCCTCCCCTTCACCGTCCCCGTCGACGAGGCCGACCTGCCCGCGTTCGACATCGATGCCACCACGTTCACCTACGACCGCTGGCACGGTTGGTGGCGGGCGCTGCGCCGAGGCATCACACCGGCGCACCCGTTCGGCTTCGGTCTCTCCTACACGACGTTCGAGCTCGGCGGCGCAACAGCGACCGTCGACGAACGCGGGGTCGTTGCTCGCGGCGCCGTCCGCAACACGGGCGATCGCGACGGCACCGACGTGGTCCAGGTGTATGCGACGCTGCCCGACGGGGACGCACCCGATCGACTGATCGGCTTCGCTCGCGTGGACGTCGCCGCCGGCGCGTCGGCCGGCTTCGAGATCGTCGTGCCACTCGACCGTCTCGCCACCCGCGACAGCGAACACCGCACGTGGCGTGCCGCAGCGGGTCGCCACACGATCACCATCGCCCGGTTCGCCGGCGATCCCGATGCAACCCAGGTCCCCCTCGACCTCTGAGCGTTCAGCGGCGTGGCAGCGTCGACACGAACGTCCAGGCAGCGTCGATCTGGGCCGGAGTGACGTCGACCAGGTCGACCACCGACTCGTCGAGGTCGTTGGAACGGGCGAAGTCGCGCAGGCCGACCAGACAATGCCGGAAGTCATCGTTCGTCACGCCGAGGTCATCGGGGTGGGCGCGAACCTTCGACCGTTCGACGATGCGCTGAGCGCGCTCGGGATCGTTGCCCTGCACGTGGGCCATCGCGCACACGGCGAAGGAGATGATCTCGCCGTGCACCGGGTGCGCACCCGTCGCGTGCTCGAACGCATACGCCCAGAAGTGCTCCGACCCCTCCTCGAACCGACTGTGACCGGCCCACGCGCATGCGGCGCCGATTCGTCGGTAGGCGTCGACCAGGAACCGGACGCCGTCATCGGACACGGCGCCGATCTCGTCGGCCGCCTGCTCCAACTCGTCCAACAGCCCGACACCGAGTGCGGCGAGACCGGCGTGCCACGGATGGCCGAGCGCACGATCGCTCGCCATTCGCCAATCGAACACACCCGTGTGGCACGACAACACGTCGCCCACCCCGGCACGGTTGAGCCGAGGCGGTGCTGAGCGCACGAGTGCCAGGTCGAGCACCACCACCTCGGGGACCACGGTGCCGATGTAGCGAACCCTGCCCGCGTCGCGCACGCCGATGGCGTCGGTGAAACCGGCATCGACCGACGTGATCGACGGCACCTGCACGAGCGGACGACCCGTCGACCACGACACGTACTTGGCGGTGTCGAGTGCTGTGCCACCACCAAGGCCGACCACGGTCGATTCGGCCAGCAACTCGTCGGGCACTGCGGTACGGAGGTGGTCCACCGTCGCTGCGAGGTCCGCGACGTCCATGTTCCACGCCTCGATCTCGGCCGCGAGCGCGACGCCGCCGAGCGCCGACCGTACCGAGGACCAGGGTGGCTCGTTCGCGCACACGATCAACGGCACACCACGCCCTCCGAGCAGGGAGGGGGTCTCCGCCTCCACGCACACGAACGGCGTGCCGAAGGTTCCCTCGTCGATCATTCTCCACCCTCCACGCGCCTACTGTCGCGCACGTGGATGTTCCCGACGTGATCACCGCTGCTGCACTCGTCCGATCGAGCGAGTGTTCGGCCCGCGAGTTGGTGCAGGACGCGCTCGACCGTGTCGAGGCGACGAATTCGACCCTCAACACGTTCGTGCGCGTCGATGCCGAGGGCGCCTTGGCCGCCGCCGATCGAGTCGATGCGGCGCGTCGAGCGGGCGAGACACTCCCGGCCCTCGCCGGAGTGCCGTTCGGTGTCAAGGACCTCGAGGACTGCGCGGGCATGCCGACCACGCGCGGGTCACGCTGGTACGCGTCGAACCCTCCCGCCACCCGCGACGACATCCACGTCGGCCGATTTCGTGCTGCGGGTGCCATCCCCATCGGCAAGACCACCACACCCGAATTCGGTGCCTGGGGCTACACCGCCAGCCCGCTGCTCGGCGTCACGCGCAACCCGTGGCACACCGATCGCACGCCCGGTGGCTCCAGCGGCGGTACCGCGGCTGCGGTGGCGGCGGGCGTCATCCCGTTCGGGACCGCCAGCGATGGTGGCGGCTCCATCCGCGGGCCCGGCCGCTCGTGCGGGCTCCCCGGTCTGAAGCCCACCTACGGACGCATCCCGACGTTCGGCGTCACCCGCCACGCGCAGAACGCCGTCAACTTCGCACTCGCCACCACGGTGGCCGACACGGCCCTGCTCTTCGACATCGCCTGCGGGCCCGATGCATGCGCGATCGCACGTGCACTCCCCCATCCGGGACTGCGCTACTCCGACGTGATCGAACAACTCGACGTCGACCGGCTCCGCGCCACCTGGTCGCCTGACCTCGGGTTCGTCACCGTCGATCCCGAGGTCGCCGACATCACCGCACGCGCCGCGGCGTCCCTCGTCGAGCGCGGCGCGGCTCGCGACCGAGCGGCATCGACGTGCAACTCGACGACTTCATCCGGGTGTATGTGTTCATGGAGGGGGCCGACCAGTTCGTCGACGTCCCCGACGACTGGGAGGCGCGCATCGACGAACTCGACCCGCTGGTCGCGGAGGGCTGGCGCACGGCTCGCACGGTGACCCTGCCGACAGTTCTCCCGTGTCGAACGCGACCGCCGCCGGTTGGAGCTTCGCAGTCGCCGAGCTGTTCGAGCACACCGATGTCCTGATCACGCCGACCAACCCGTGCCCGCCGTTTGCGGCCGAGGGCCCGATGCCCACCGAGATCGGCGGTCGGCGCTGCCACGGCGGTCACGCCGCACTGCTCACGATGTTGGCCAACGTGGTCAACCTGCCGTCGATCACGCGTCCCCGCAGGCCTGACGGCCGACGGCCTGCCGTCGGGCTCATGATCACCGCGCCCAGGCACCGCGAGGACATCTGCCTGCGGCTGGCACGCATCTGGGAGCAGCACTCGCCCTGGCCCCGACACGCCGCCGCCACATGAGCGACATCCGCCGGATCGAGGCCGGCAATGGGCGCGTCGTCCTGCTCGTGGTGGCGCACGCCGACGACGTCGCCCTGTTCATCGGCGGCACCGTGGCGGCGTGGGCGGACGCCGGGTGGCGAGTGGTCGTCGTGCGCGTCACCGATGATCGATGGGACTCGTACGGCATGACCGAGGCAGCCACGATCGACGCGAACGCGATCGAGTTTCGCCGAGCGGCCGACGTGCTCGGCGTCGCCGAGATCGTGGAGTTCGGTCTGCCCACCGACACCCTCGCCGACGCCAGCGAGGTGGCGCTACGTGAGCGGATCATCCGCGAGGTTCGCCGTCACCGGCCGTACACGCTCGTCACGTTCGATCCCGACGCCATGCACGGCGAGGACAACCAGGACCACCACATGGTCGCGGCGTCCACCGACGAAGCCTTCTGGACCAGCCAGTTCGACCTGCACCATCCCGAGCATCGCGCCCAAGGGCTCGAACCGCACGGCTGCTTCGAACGGTGGTACTTCGGGCGCCACGTCGTCGACCCCACCCACGTGATCGACATCTCCGCCACGCTCGAGCGAAAGGTCGACGCGGCCTGCGAGCACGTCACGATGCTCACCAACTTCGCCCACCAGCTCACGCTCCAGGCCGCGACCGGCGGATGGGACCTGCCCGTCGCCGCCGACACGGTCGCGAGCCGAGACGTACGCCCGATGATCGAGCCGCTGCTGCGGGCCGGGGCCGCGGCCACCGGAGCCGCTCACGGGGTGGCCGCGGGAGAGGAGTTCCGCATCGTCACCTTCGGCGGTCTCTCCGCCGTGCTCGACCGCTTCGGGGTGAGGCGGACATGACCCTGCGACTCGCGCTCCTCGGCCACGGGTTCATCGGCACGATGCACCATCACACGGCCGAAGCATGTGGGCTGGACGTGACCGCGCGTCTGCAGATCGTCCGACGACTGGAGAGAGGCCGTGCGCGCTCCCGACGTCGACGCGGTGGTCATCGGCACGCCCAACGCGTTGCACCATCCGCAGGCGATGGCAGCGCTGGAGCACGGCAAGCACGTGTTGCTCGACAAGCCGATGGCACTGGACACCGCTCAGGCGCAGGAGATCGCCGATGCCGCGGAGTCAGCCGGTCGCACGCTGCTCGTCGGGCACATGTGGCGCTACCGCGACGAGGTGATCGCGACGCGCGATCGAATCGCCGCGGGATCGGTGGGACGTCCGGTGCGCACCCGCAGCTACGGGATCCACGCTGGGTGGGGTCCGTCGGGCTGGTTCACGGATCCGGCGTTGGCGGGGGGCGGCGCGCTGATCGACATGGGCATCCACGCCATCGACACCACCCGTTTCGTGCTCGGCGACCCCGAGCCGCTCCGTGTGAGCGCGTCGATCGGCACCGCGTACGGCGAGTACGCGGTCGACGACGACGGCGTGGTGCTCATCGAGTGGTCGAACGGCGTGCGCAGCGTGGTCGAGTGCGGGTGGTGGCAGCCCCGGCTGGACGGCGTGGAGGCCGACACCGAGATCCACGGCACCGCGGGTTACGAGCGCATCTGGCCGCAGTTCACACCCGCTTCGCCACCGCCCGCCGACTACGTGCACTGCAGCCTGCCGATGTACACGGCCCAGATGGCCGACTTCGCCCACTGCTGCGCCACCGGCGACACGCCGGTCGCGTCGGCCCGTGTGGGGCTCACCGCGATGCGCATCATCGACGCCGCCTACCTGGATACGAGGACCGGATGAACGCGAGCGACACACCTGCCATCCTCGGCGGCACACCCGTGCGGAGTACGGACTACCCGCCGTGGCCGGTGTGGGACGACGACGAACGCACGCGGCTGCTGCGGACCCTCGATGCGGGTGGATGGTGGCAGGGCGACGGTGAGGTGGCCGCCTCGTTCGCCCAGCAGTTCGCCGACTTCCACGGCGCCCGCCACGGATTGGCGCTCACGAACGGCACCCACACGCTGGAGGCGGCGCTGATCGCATGCGACATCGGCGAGGGCGACGAGGTGCTGGTGCCGGGCATGACCTTCGTCGCCTCCGCATCCGCGGTGCTCGCCGTGAACGCCGCGCCGGTGTTCGTGGACGTCGACCCCGACACACTGTGCATCGATCCGGTGGCCGCCGAGGCCGCGATCACCGAACGAACGCGGGCCATCATCGTCGTGCACGTCGCCGGAGCCGCCGCGGACCTCGACGCGCTCGTCGAACTCTGCACGCGCCGCGGCCTACGGCTCATCGAGGACTGCGCACACGCACACGGCACCTTCTGGCGCGGTCGGGGCGTGGGCTCGTGGGGCGACTTCGGGTCGTTCTCGATGCAGCGCTCGAAGCTGATGACGGCAGGCGAGGGCGGCGTGTTGATCTGCAACGACGACGCCCTTCGCGACGCAGCATGGGCGTACGCCGACTGCGGTCGAGTGAAGGGCGAGTGGTTCTACCACCACGCCACGGTGGGCACGAACCTGCGTATGACCGAGTGGCAGGGCGCCGTGTTGCTGGCGCAGCTCGGCCGGTTCGCCGAGCAGAACCGTGTGCGCAACGCCAACGCACTCGCGCTGATCGCAGCACTCGACCAGATTCCCGGCATCCGGGCGCAGCGCCGCGACCAGCGTATGAACACACAGGGCAACTACTGCTTCGTCTTCCACTACGACGCCTCCGAGTTCGCCGACCTGCCGCTCCGCACGCTCGAGTCGGCGCTCGCTGCGGAGGGCATACCGATGGGAGTGTCGTACCCGTCGCTCAGCGACCTGTCGGTGTTCCGCGGTCAACGCTTCGGGCCGCGCCACCGCACCCGCGCCACCTGATCGACTACGCGCATCTTCACCTCCCGCGCCGAGCACGCGGCGGCGTCCACGGTGTGGCTGCAGCATCGACTGCTGCTCGCCGAGCGCGACGACGTGCTCGATGTGGCGCGGGCGCTCGAACGGATCCAGTGCCACGCGGCCGAGCTCGCGCATCGCTCAGCTCACGATGCGTAGTGCGGCTGCCGGCGATGAGGCAGGTCTGTTCGAGAGGCCCTCGGCGCAGCGCGACCGGGACCAGGTTCGGCACGATGCGCAGCGGAGGGTGGTGTGTATTCACCAGGCGGTACAACCGAGCCGGCCGAGCGGCCAACCACCTCCACGGCAGCTCGCGCCACGCCTCTTCCACGGGGGCAACGACCAGGGAATTCGCCACACTGGTACGGCTGGGTCTTGTGCAGGAATCGTGCAGGTCGTGATCGCTCAAGCGGATGCAAGTAGCTACACTCAAGGTCATGAAGGTAGCCACATCGACACGGATCGAGGTCGGGGTTCGCGACCTCAAGAACAACCTCAGTCGCTACCTCGATCAGGTCGAGGCCGGCGTCGAGGTCGTCGTGACCGACCACGGTCGGCCCATCGCCAGACTCAACGGCATCGCCGATGAGCCGACGGACAAACTCACGGCGATTGATCGAAGCCGGTCTGGTTCGACCTCCGACTTCGAAGGTGCGCCAACGTCCGATGCCACTCCACGCATCCGGATCGGTCAGCGAACTGGTGGCCGAGCAACGCCAGTGATCGCCTACGTCGACACGTCCACGCTCATCAAGCTGCTCATCGACGAGGTCGGCACCGCCGAGGCCGCGGCGATCTGGGACGAGGCGGACACGCTCGTCACGGTCAGGGTTGCTCACGTCGAGGCCCGCGCCGCGCTCGCTGCGGCCCGGCGACAACGTCGCCTCACCGCCGCCGTGCTTCGCAGTGCACTCGAGGGTCTGGAGCTGCTGTGGTCGCAGCTGTCCGTGGTCGAGGTGGACGAGGATCTGATGCGACTCGCCGGCGATCTGGCCGAGGCACACGGCTTGCGCGGCTACGACGCCGTGCATCTCGCCGCGGCGCACCTCGTGGGTGCCGGAGTGTTCAGCAGTGCCGATCTCCGCCTCTGCGAAGCAGCGAGCACATCGGGTTTCCACGTCGCCAATCCGATCGATACCGTCTGACCCCAGATCGGCACGGGACACCAGTCGAGACGAGCCATGATCCGAGGCAGCCGACCACGAAGAGACCGGCCGGTTTCGATCAGCTTCTCTGGCTTCGCCGCGCGTCGCTCAGTCACTTGCGCTCGTACTCGTCGGCGACACAACTCCGCCACCGCAAAGGCAAGCTGTCGCTCACTCACGTTGGCCCTCCATGCGCTGCCGTGTGTTTATCGGTGCCCTGGGCGGCGAAGACGAATGTCCGCTCATGGACCGGAGCCTCAGTCCACCTGCGCCCAGAACGCGGAACGGCGAGGCCCGAAGGCCTCGCCGTCCCTTGACTGAATGGACTGCACATCACGGTGTCGCCGACGGGACCAGGTTCGGCACGATGCGCAGCGGAGGCTGGTGTGTATTCACCAGGCGGTCCAGCCGAGCCGGCCTAGCGGCCAACCACCTCCAGGGTCCCTGAAGAACTTTCACTCAACGTGTGGACCACCTCCTTTCGCTGGTTCGTTCATCCAACCACACGACAGCGGCTCGCGCCACGACTTTTTTCACGGCCGCAACGACCAGGGGTTTCGCAAGGATCCTCGCTCGCCAGGCCGAAAGAGGACGGCGGAGCTGCTGCGATCATTCCTTTCCTGTGTTGAGAAACCGGGTCTCCAGTTCCTCGAAGAATGCGATGACGAGACGACCGCACTGATCTCTCGTCAGGTGGATGTTGTCCCCGAAGTCGATCCCCGAGACCGACGTCGAGGGATCGAGCTTGATGACCTTGCTCGGCTGCAGGATCCCCTGGTGGTTGATGATCGAGTCGCACAGCATCTCGACTTCGTTGAGGGCGTTGCCGTCCTTGCCGGTTACCGGCCGGATGCGATGCACGAAGGGCCGATCGAGGGCCAGCAGCAACAGGTTGAAGAAGCCGGCATCGAAGGATGCCCGCTCTGCGACCGGTCGTCGGGCCACGACTTCGTCGTAGGCGGTGAGTTGGTGATCGATCATGGTGCGGACTCGATCGATCTCGGCTGACGTGTAGTCCTTGCGGCCAAGCATGATGCTGGTCCCCTCTCGTGTGCGGCGGCGCCGATGGTTGTTCTCGCCTGTTGGACGAATGGTGACGCCCGAGAAGGACACCGAGTCGCTGGCGAGGTCTTCTCCGGTTCACCCCAGATCGGCGACACCCGAGATGTCCGCGAGACGACGGCGGAACTGCTCACGTTCTGCACTGTCGTGGGCGAGTTCGATCGCCCGTCGGTACTCGGCTGCTGCTTCACCGTGGCGGTCGAGCCGATGGAGCAGCTCGGCACGCGTCGAGTGCAGATAGCGGTAGTCCTCGAGGTCGAGTCGATCGACGATGTCCAACGCCACGGCCGGTCCCTCGGTCTCGGCGATCGCGACCGCTCGGTTGAGTTCGACGATCGGTGACCCCGTCAGGCGGCCGAGCTCGGCGTACAGCACTGCGATGTGGGTCCAGTCCTTCGGGTCCTGCACGTGCGCGAGCGCGATCGCGGCCTGCACGACGTACGGGCCTCGACCGCCGAGCGCCAGCGCACGGTCGAACGCTGCTCGACCGACGCCGAGCTGATCGAGGTCCCACAGGTCGCGGTCCTGCTCATCGAGCATCACCAACTCGTCGTTGCGGTGGCGGGCATCTCGACGAGAGTCGTGCACCAGCATCATCGCCAGCAGTCCGTGCACCTCGGGCTGCTCGGGCATCAGCTCGGTCAAGGCGCGCCCGAGCCACAGGGCCTCCGCAGCGAGCTCACTTCGACCCGCGTAACCCTCGTTGAAGATCAGGTAGACGACCGCGAGGACGGCGGCCAGCCGCTCATCGAGTTGCTCCGTCGGCGGCACGCGGAACGGGATGCCGGCCGCCTTGATCTTGTGCTTGGCGCGCACCAGACGCTTCGCCATCGTCGCCTCGGGCGTCAAGAACGCACGAGCGATCTCCGCGGTCGTGAGACCGCCGAGTGCTCGCAGCGTCAACGCGACCTGGGCCTCGATCGACAGCGCAGGGTGGCAGCACATGAAGAGCAGCTCGAGCCGCTCGTCACGAAACGTGACCTCCATCGTGGTCCTCGCCTTCTCCTCCCCCTCCAACAACGCGGTCTTGATCGCCAAGTTCTTGTCGCGTCGGATCCGGTCGATGGCTCGGCGTCGAGCCGTCGTCACCAACCAGGCCTTCGGGTTGTCCGGAACGCCGTCGATCGGCCAGCGCTGCGCCGCGACGGCGAATGCATCCTGGGCGACCTCCTCGGCGAACGAGACGTCGCCGAGGAAGCCGACCAGTGATGCGACGACCGTGCCCCAATGGTCACGGAACGCCCGATCGAGAGGGACGTCTACCACTGCATGATCGGGCGGACCTCGATGGCACCGCCGAGCCTGGCCGCCGGGATCTTCGCCGCGAGCGCGATCGCAGCATCCAAGTCGTCCGCCTCGAAGATCAGGTAGCCGTTCAACGCCTCCTTGGTGTCGACGAACGGGCCGTCCGTCGTGAGGATCTTGCCATCCTTCACGCGTACCGTGGTCGCCGTCTCGGGTGCCTGCAGCCCGTGGCCGGGCGTCACGCCTGGGGTCGCGTTGATCTCCTGATACGCGGCGTAGATGGCCTGCTGCTCGGCCTCCGACAACGTCGCCCACGCCACCGGATCCAACGGTGTCGGGGTCGTGCCCTGGTGGATCATCAACATGTACTTCATCACTGGCCTCCAACGGCTCGGTTCTGTGTGTCGACATCCAGACGATCGAGCGACGCCATCATGGACATCGATCCTTCCACCGCGCTCGGGGATCTACTGGCTTCTCAAGGCCATCTGAATGGCGCGGATGGTCTCGCCGACGTGGCCACCGCTCAAGCGTCCTGGCCCGAGTGGACCTGCGCGGTTGTCGCCGAGGGCAGGAAGCGACGAGAGGGCACGAGCCACCGGACCGGTCATCGCCGCTACCTGTCGGCGCGCCTCTGAGAGCGTGACGGCGTCGTCATCGCAACCTGCGTCGAGTGTTGATGCCTTTGCGGCGTATCCGGCCGCTCCGAGTGCATGCGCTCCCATGTGGGCGACGGCAGCGGCTTGCTCGGCTGCGTATGCCGCTGCCCGGGCTGCTGGTGTCGGCGCGTCCCGGGCGGCGGCACCCGCTTCACCCCCTCGACGTCGCACTGCGTCCTTGACGTCGAGCTCGCCGACGGCGAAGGAGCGGGCTTGATCGATCGCGTCTCGCACTCTCCTGTCGTGTGGCACAGCGTCTTCGTAGATGGAAAGTACGTGTTCGGCTGCGTCGGCTGCCCACGACGCGACGATGCGTCGATCGTCGACGCTCAAGGTCTGCGGAGAGAGTGCCACAGCGCGAGCGTAGGTTCGAGGGGCCGGGCGAGTCCCAGCACGCGGTGTACGACTCGCGATCCAGGCCGGCAGACACAGCATTTCGGCGTTGTGCAGGAGTCGTGCAACTGCGGGCAACGACGGAGCGCCTCGAAGTGAGGGCACCGCCGCTGACGAGGATGTATTCGGTGCCCGGGGCGGGGTTCGAACCCACACTCCCTCTCGGGAAGGGGGGTTTAAGACTTCACTCCCACGTCCGGTGACGTCCGGCTGAGTCCGTTTGTCCTGCTGACGTCCACCGCCGTTGTCCGCCCGTATCCGTCTGATCCGCCCAAGTCCGACAGGTACGGCCAGGTCCTGTGCAGGAATCGTGCAGGATTTCGCGTTGCGCTGTCCTACCACCTGTCCTACCATCTCACCATGGCGCAACGACAGAAGCGATCGATCTCACTTCCCTCCGACCTGGCCGATGCGATCGACGTTGCGGCCACCGCAGAGGGCACGACCGTCAGTGCGTGGATCGCCGAGACCGCCGCCCACCGCCTGCGGATCGATGCCGGCCGCAAGGGTGTCGCCGAATGGGAACGCCAGCACGGCACTCTCACCCCAGACGAGCTCGCTGACGGGCTCGCCCGGGCAAGAGCAATGCTGCGCCGTCAACCGTCACGCAAGAGCGCCTAAATGGACGGCGTCACGTACGACACTGGCGCGCTGATCGCCGCCGATCGCAACGACCGGCGGATGTGGGCGCTGCAGGCCGGCTTCCTCGCGCTCGAAATCTCCCCCACCGTGCCGACCCCGGTGCTCGCCGAAGCGTGGCGCGACGGATCCCGCCAGGCGAGCCTGGCCCGCTTCCTCGCGCTGTGCATCACCGAACCTCTCACCGAGGAACAAGCCAAGGCCGTCGGAGCGCTCGCTGCGCGAGTCGAACACGATGACATCGTCGACGTCACCGTCGTCGAAGGCGCGGTCCGACGTCGCGACGCCGTCGTCACCTCTAACCCGACCCACATCCGCAAGATCGCCGACGCCACACGAACACGGCTCACGATCGAGACCGTCTGAGCCCTCCGTAGCGGTCCAACTCGCGAATTGCACACGATCGAGCAACCCTGTCGACGGCGTGACGGGCCGACGCGGCGGACCCCGGCCAGTCCACCGTCGGCGTGTGTCGCCGTCCAGCGGTAGGGGCGGTGTACGCGGGCTCATTCGCGGGGGCGCAGCGAGATCGCTCGTGCACGGCGCAGACGACGGAACGGCGGAGTTCGGCGGTCGCGTCTGGAGTTGATCGAACCGCGTGAACAACGGCTCCGGACGCGCCATGCGGCAAGTCCGCTGCTGCGCTCGCATGTGCGACGTGGTACCTGGACCGCGGCTTCGTGAACCTCGGCGCATGTAAGAGCGACCGCCGCGCCGAGCAAGTATCCGTCGCTGACCGGGCGCCGGGCATCGTGACGTGTTGACCCTTCAGCGGATGCTTGCATTGACAGGGCCGTGGTGGCTACCACCGCTTCCTCATCTCCGATCACAACGTCGTCGTGGAGTTGGTAGCGGTCGATGCCAGACGGATCGACCGGTCTGGTTCTGGACGTGCAGCGAATATCGACCGTCCCCAGTGTCGGGTTCGGATGCAACCGGCCATGAGTTTCGGATGGGCAGCACCGTCAAGCGAAGCGAACCGCGGAACCCCGTCACCCACCCAATGTCCGAGGTGGAGGGGTGTCGATCCCATCGCAGCGACCGACTGCATCCTGCGGATCGCCGCATCGGAAGTCGAATTGTACTGGGATCGTGTGGCCGTCGCGTTCGTCAACGATCTTGCGCGTGCCGAGTGGCGACTCGAGGGTCAGCGTCTCGGCGGTCTCGCAGTCCTCGTCGGATGCGGCGGACTGGTCACAAGGCCATCGGCGTTACGGCGAAGACCCTTGAGCCGATCGGCGCAGTGTGAGCTGCTCAGCCAGGCAGGTGCCATTGGTCTCGGTCGACGGCGATCAGGGTGGCCGCCAGGTTGACGGCCTGATCTGTTGTCTGGTCGGCCACCCATAGGGTGACCCAGTGGCCGGGTGCTTCCTCCCATATGAGGATGGTTGCGGAGCTGGTCGGGTCGGGGACTGCTGGCGCGTCGGGGCTGTTCGTGACGGCGGAGTAGTCCTGTTTGGTCACAAAGCCGGCGTGTCCGCGAATCTGGACCGGTTGGAGCGTTTGCCCCGGCGTCCAGTACGGGAAGCTCGCATCGCTGATCATGCGGTTGTCGATCATGATCTTCGGTCCACCATCGGCGCTGTCGACTTCGAACGCTTGGTAGAAGCTCGGCACGGCTTGGTTGGGTTCGACACCAGCGGCAGCGAGCGTCCAGCCAGAGGGAAGCGGTCCGGTGACGGCGATGGCATTCCCCGCGACGAGGTCGAGTGAGGCCGCGAGTTGCTGCATCTGGTCCGTGAGCGTCGTGTCGATCTGCTGGCCGACGTAGTCGGCGTCGAGCGCGAGGTTGCCGAGGTCGCCGAGGCCGTACTCCACCCGCACCACCCCGGCGTCGATGTAGATGTCACCGCTGGTTGCGGTGGTGAGGTTCGGTGGTGGCGCGATCTGTTGCTCGCCTACGTAGAGGTTCAGCGTGCCGAGTCGGACGATGACCCGGTTGGTCACGTTGCCCTGTGCATCGCGCTTCACGAATACAGCCGCCCGAAGCTCCTCGCCACCGGCGGGCCGGATCCCTTGCCCGACGAGTGCCAGGCCGGCCGGTGCGTCGGCGAGCTCCAATGGCGTGATCGGCGGAGCGGCGACGGCCGACGTTGCGGTGGTCGAGGCAGCGGCAACCGGGTTCGAGGGACCTGGGTCAGGTCGGCGCTCGATGAGCACGAGTCCTGCGACGCCCGCGACGGCGATCGTGGCGGCCGCGACCAAGCCGAACCGTCGCTGCGGGTCCCGCGTTGCGCGCCGCTGGCCACGGCTGGGTCGGGCAAAGGCGGGGTCGACGGGCACATGGCTGATTGCGCGGTGCATTGCGCCTGCAGCAGATTCGAGACGATGGTCGAGATCAGTCATCGGAGGTCTCCTTTGGTGAGATGACGAGCGAGTGTTGAGCGGGCGCGCCGAAGATGGGTGCTGGCGGCCTCCTCGGAGATGCCAAGCACATCGGCGATCTCACCGACCGTGGATCGATCGAGGATGCGCAGTGTGATGACCTGTGCTTGCCGTTGAGGGAGCGCCCGGATCGCCACCCACACGTGCTCATCCTCGGCTGGCATCGGCCCGATTCGCGACGTTCCGTCATCCCTGACCCGCAGGCGAGTCCCGAGTGTCGCCGCTTCGACCGCACGCTTGCGGAAGGAGGACACCGAGCGATTGGCAACGACGCGACGGACCCACGTTGCAGGGTTGTCGAGCACGCTCACCCTGTCCCAGTCACGGTAGGCAGCCATCAGGGCCTCTTGCGCGAGATCCTCGGCGAGCGCTCGGTTACCGGACAGGCCGTAGGCGAGCGCAGTGAGGGGACGCAACTCGACGCGGAAGAAGTCGTCGAACGAAAGCGCGCCGACTGGCTCCTGCTCGTCGTTCTCACCGATCATCGACACCTCGCGTGAAGCCACACCCATCTACTCGCCCGAACCGGTCCAAAGCGGTACGCGCATTCCGACCGATCGACACCCTCGCATGGCATCACTTCGCCATAACCCCCGCGTCTACGCAAGCGGGCCAAGGTCAGGGCATGGAGCCTCGAACCGATCCAGGTGCCGTGGCCCCGGATTGGACACCGGCGACATCATGCTCGTCGGGGTCAGCCATCTGGATCACCTGCGCTTGCGCGCAACTCACGGGGCAAGGGACGTCGTCGAGGCGACAGAGCCGACCACGGGATTGACGGCGACGTCTTCGTTGGCACCGGCGATCGGTGCACCGTTTGCATCCAGTCCTTGCATGGCTGTCGCGTTCGAGACGATGACGGCGAATGCACGAGTTGAGGTGCTGGTGGGTTGGGCGATAGTCGGGAAGTCGGTCACGGTGCCGTTTGCTTGGGTGACTCGGATGCTGGCGATGTCAGGCCTGGCAAGCCCGACGAGGTAGCCATCGTTGTTCTGCAGCACGAACGCGGACCCACCTGTGCCGCCTTCGAGCGAGACGCATCCACGATCGAAGGTGGTGAGGCACACGTCACCGTCCGCTACGTCACCAACGGCCTCGACGGTGCGACCTGTCGTGTCGGTAGCCGAGGCGAGGAGAAGCGGGATCGATGGGGGTGGCGTTGCGGGAACGACGTCACGAGCCACGGTCATCAGTTGCTCGACTGTGAGGGTCGGGCCGGTCTCGACCGCGACCAGCGTGCCGGGAGTGATCGCCCAGGTGAGGCGGTGGCTGCCGTTGGGCGCAGCGATCAACCGTCCGGCGATGCCGTTGACGGTGACATCCGTTTGGACGAGCGGGGAGGAGTCGTACCCAACGTCCTTGCCCTGCGACCAGTTCGTGGCGTAGGTGGCGGCGTCGATGTCGGTGCCGGGGAGCGTGCTGATGTCGACGTAGGCGCCATCAGGGGAAGGGTCACCGTAGCTCACGGCGGGCAGGTATCCCTCGCCCGCGACGGCGCTGCACGCGACTGTATGGCTGTCAGCAGTCGTCTCCCATTCGGTACACCGAATGCGATCTTGGGCGGGGCCAGGGCGGGGGTTGCCGAGCTGGGGAGTGATCGGGTCGTTTGCCTCGTACCAGGTCACGACGCCCGGCGCGAGCCGGACCATCCAGGTAGTGGCGACGGTGCCGGTCGACGCGGTCGTACTCGGCAGAGTGGTCGATGCCGACGATGCAGTGGTGCTGCCGGCTGGCGCGACGTCGGCCGGGCGGTCGCGCTGGACCATTGCCCAACCGACCACGAGCACCGATGCTGCCGCGAGCCCGACGAACGCCACCGGGCGTACGCGATGGTCCGCGTGGTCGCGCTCGCGCGAACCGAACGACCGCGGTGTCGTCGAAGTCGTTGGGTGTCGCCGTTGGTGTCTGGGCAGCGAGTCGGTCGAGTCCGTTTCGCAGCATCGTGTCGAACTGATCGTCGAGTTCTTGCTGGCGGTCGTGGGTGTTCATGTCAGTTCCTTTCGAAGGACTCGCAGGGCGCGTGAGAGACGGGACTTGACGGTTCCTGGCCGGCAGCCGAGTGCCTCAGCGATCTCTGCTTCGGTGAGGCCAAGCCAGTAGCGCAGGACGACGACTGCGCGTTGGTCGTAGGGAAGTCGTCGGAGCGAGTCGTCGAGTTCGCGCTCCCACGGGGTGTCTGACTCGGGGTCGATGCCGTGGCGTGCCATGCGGAGCTGGAGCCGCTGCTGCGATGTGAGCCAGGACCGGCAGACATTGACTGTTGTCGTTCGGAGCAACGCTGCGAGATTGTCGATCGGTCGCTCCGCGTTCTGTGCGTAGCGATACACCCGCACGAAGGCGTCCTGCGCAAGGTCATCAGCGACATCGAGCCGGCTGGTCAGAAGCCGCACCAGGCGTGCCGTCTGCGCGAAGTTCTCGCGGTAGAAGCGCTGGAACCGTTCATCGACGTGATCCTGCGGCTCATCCATGGACGCTCGTCTCGTCTCGATCGGTCTGATCATGCCAGTCACACCAGTACCGACCTCACCAACACCGGAACGGTTCCATGACGATTCAGCGGAACTCCCCGATTCGGACATCGAATGCTGAGACCTCAGCCCGCGCGACGCTGGGGCAATGGGATTCGCTGAAACCCCCCGCGGACGCGGCGGCTCTGAACGGTCATGAGCGACGCGCAGGTGACGCCCCGGCACTCCGGTGAGTCCTTCGAGGACTTTCTGGCGTCGGCGACGCCGCAGCTGCGTCGGGCGTTCGTCGCTCGCTACGGGCCCGAGCTCGGCAACGAGGCGTTCGCCGACGCGACCGCTTGGGCGTGGGAACACCGCGAGCAGCTCGAATCGATGTCCAATCCGGTCGGCTACCTGTTCCGCGTCGGCCAGACATCGGTCCGCAGCCAGGTCCGGCGGCGGCACCGGTTCACGTTCCCGGTCGAGGAACGCACTGCCGACCTCCCGAACGATCTCGAGCCCGAACTGCACACCGCTCTCGCCCGACTCAGCGAGGACCAACGAGTCGCCGTGCTGATGGTCCACGCCCACGGCTACAGCTACGCCGAAACCGCCACCACCCTCGACATCTCGATCGCTGCCGTGCGCAACCACGTGCACCGCGGGATGCAACGACTCCGCCGCCATATGGAGGACTGACCATGACCAACCAACTCGAAGACCGCCTCCGCTGCTACGGCACCACCCTCGACCGGGCCGCGCTCACCAACACGATCACGACCGAACGCGACAACGAAGTCGAGGCAACTGCAGTCGTCATGCCATTGCGCCCTCCACGCATCGTTGACCGAAACCGTCGCCACGTGATGCCGTTCGTCGCCGCCGCTGCATCGCTGCTGCTGATCGTCGCGGGCATTTGGGCCATGAGCAGTCGCCACGCGAACGACGACGCCGGACAGGCCAGTTCTTCGCCGATCGCCACGAACCCGCTCCTGGTTCCGCCCGGGACCACCCCGAAGGGCGCGTCGATCTTCACACCGGCCGGCCGGCATACCGCCGTCGTCGTCTCCCCGTCCGGGGCGCCGTACACGATCGGCCTGATGGAGAACTTCTGGGGAACCATGCCCGCCGACACGGTCACTCGCACCATCAACGACCGCCCCTTCGGGTTGCTCATCGGTGATGCAAACGCCGCCGACATGGCCAACAACGTCTACGGCACGCTGGACCAGTGCTCGATGACGATCACCAAAGGCCCTGCCACCGCAGACCCCTGGACTGCCGAAGCCCTCGTCCTGCTCGAGGCCGAACAGTCCGACAGCGGTGTCGTCTCCGTCGACCTGCCCGCAGGTTGGACCATTGCCGTCCCATCCGGCAGCCAGGTCACCGGCTACGACTACACCGTCAGCAACGGCGTTGCCGGTAGGCAGACCACCATTCTCTCGACACCGTCCGCCACCGCTGCCACGGTCTTCGCTCTCTACGGGTCGCCTGCACAAATCCAGCGCGCGGACTTCGACGGCCACACCGCCTGGTACAGCACCTACACCGCCTCGAACGGTGACACCAACACCCACCTCACCTGGGAAGCGGCCGGCAACGCCTACGACATCACCGCCCGCGACGCCGCCCAGGAACAGCTGATCGCCTTCGCCCGCACACTCGTTCCCGCATCGATCGCTGACTTCGAAGCCACCAACCCCGACGCCGGGCAGTCCACCGTCGGCAGCACCGCACCCGCGCCGGTCGGCGGATGTCCAACCCGCGCACTCAACGTGTCAACGACCGCCGGCTGACTCGTCCAACAGGCGATCCCTTCACTGAGCTGCTTGTTCGTGGTGCCCGGGGCGGGGTTCGAACCCACACTCCCTCTCGGGAAGGGGGGTTTAAGCCCCCCGTGTCTGCCAATTCCACCACCCGGGCATGCGGGACGACGGCCCGCTGATCTGGCTCCTCACGCTACTGGTGTACGTTCACCGCCATGAGCCAAGAAGTCATCGATCGCCTCACCAACCTCGTCCAGGGTTTCGACGCGCGCGTCCAGGCAGCGCCCGCCGACAGCTGGTCCAACGCCGCCCCGTGCGAGGGGTGGACCGCCACCGACGTCGTCGATCACATCTGCCGCAACCTCAACGGGATGGCCGCCACGCTCACGGGCGGCGAGGAAGCCGAGTTCGACGCTTCCGACCCGGTCGCCAGCTGGAACGGTGCCCGCGACCGCATGCTCGCCGCGGCGACGTCCAGCGATCTCAGCACCGCGGTGCCCGGGCCGATGGGTCCGATGCCGGCCGAGCAGATGATCGGCAGGTTCATGTGCATGGACCTGCTCGTGCACACCTGGGATCTCGCCCGCGCCGTCGGGGGCGACGAAGCGCTGCCGGCGGATGTCGTCGCCGCGAGCTACTCGGGCCTCAAGCCGATGGACGCGATGATCCGCCGCCCGGGCGTGTTCGGGCCGAAGGTCGAGAGCGCTCCCGGCGCCGATCTGCAGACCGAGTTCTTGAACTTCCTCGGCCGCACCGTCTGATCGCCCGACCCCCGCTCGCGGGGCGCCACCACTACCGTGGCGCCATGCGAGCGGGTACACGGTTGTTCTTCGTCACGTCCATCAGCCTGGCGGTCGTCGCCGCTGGCTGCACCTCGGGAGACAGCGGCGTCAAGGTCACCGACCGAACGACCGCCACCACGAACGCGACCGGCGACACCGGCGCGCCCGACACCACTGGGCCGAGTGACACCACACCGTCGGTCGGCACGCTCGACTGGGGCGCATGCACCGACAAGCTCGCCACCGATGCAGCGCTCGAGTGCGCAACCGTGTCGGTGCCGCTCGACTATGCCGATCCGACGGGCACCATGCTCGACATCGCGCTCGTGCGCGCGCCGGCGACCAAGACGCGCAAGGGCGCGATCCTGTTCAACCCGGGTGGTCCCGGCGGCTCCGGCTTTGCGTTCATCGCCCAGAGCGGCGTGACCATCCAGACCGAGATGGGCCTCGACGCGTTCGACCTGGTCGGCTTCGACCCACGAGGCGTGGACCGCAGCGGCGGGATCAAGTGCGTCGACGACGCGTTCCAGGACAAGCACCTCTACCTCGACGACACCCCCGACACTCCTGAGGAGCAGGCGCTGCTCGACGAGGCGGACCAAGGCTTCGTGGACGGGTGCAAGCAGCACTACGGCGACACGCTCGGCTTCTACTCCACGGAGAACACCGCCCGCGACATGGACCTCATCCGTGAAGGACTGGGCGACGACCAGATCAGCTACCTCGGCATCTCCTACGGCACCTATCTCGGCGCGGTCTACGCCACCCTCTTCCCCGATCGGGTGCGATCGATGGCACTCGACAGCGCCTTCGAACCCAACGGCGACTCGATCGACGAGCAGTACCTCACCCAGATGGTCGGCTTCGAGGGTGCGTTCAACGACTGGGCGAACTGGTGCGAACAGGACCTCACCTGCCCCTTCCACGCCGAAGACGTCGGCTCTCGATGGGATGCCCTGCGTCAGCAACTCGACGACCACCCGCTCACCGACACCAACGGGCGGCCGATCAACCAGAGCACCCTCGACGTGGCGACCTCGGCCGCCCTCTACAGCCAATCCGACTGGCCGGTCCTCGCCGACGCACTCGTCAAGGCCGAACAGGGCGACGGCGCACAGGTGCTCGCTCTCGCCGACAACTACAAGGGTCGCAAGGCGGACGGCACCTTCGACTCGCTGTTCCAGGCGATCGGCATCATCGAATGCGCGGTGGCATCGAACAGCAGCCCGCTCCTGATCCGGAGGCGCTGCTGGCGAAGATCCACGAACAGGCGCCACGCATGGGTCGCGACGTCACGCTCAAGGACCTCACCGACACGAGCGGCTGCTCCGATCTGATGACCCCGGGCAAGGTCGTCAACGTCGACTACAAGGGCGACGGGCCGATCGTGGTGATCGGTGGCACCAACGACCCGGCCACGCCCATCCGCTGGGCGAAGGAGATGACCGCCGAGCTCGGCCCCAACGCCACCATGGTCACCTACACCGGCGAGGGTCACGGCCAGTTGCTGACGAGCAAGTGCGTCACCGACATCGAGGCCGCGGTGCTCATCGACCGAACGCTGCCGTCCGCCGACAAGGTCTGCGATCCCGATCCGCCGGTGGCACGCCCGTCGTGGTGGGACAGCCTGCCCACCCTGCCCGGCGAGACCACCGTGTCGCTCCCCGCAGTGAACGCTGCCCTCGGTGTCAGCGACACGATCGGTTACGGCGAGACCCGCTTGACCGACCTCGGATTGCAGGAGGCGGGCGATGCCTGGGAAGCCGCCCTCACCGCCGCCGGCTTCCAGTCGGTGGGCTCGAACGACCTGGGCATCGACGGCACGAACGAGCGCGGGTTCTTCGCCCCGAACGGCAATCTGCTCGTGGTGGTGGTGATGGCGCCGGCGGCGTTCGACACGGATGCGTTGACCAGCGCGAAGGCATCAGTGCCGGCGGGCAAGACCGTGGTGTTGCTGCTGTATCTGCCGCAGTGACCATCAGGCCACCCGGGCGATGCCGATGACCTCGCCGCCACCCACGACGGCCCACAACTCGTTGCGCAGCCGATCGGCATGGGGCGGCTGGAGCCCGTTCGCGACCACGACGCCCTCGATCATGTCGCCGAGCACGGCCATCCACGGTCGACCCTTGAGCTGCACCGAGACCACGGCGCCCTTCGGATAGCGCCGAAGCGAACGGTCGACCCCCACGATCCCGCGGCGGGCACCGGTAGCTGGGGGCGACGAGCCCCCGCCGACGTGCCTCGCGCGCCAACTGGCGGGCCGCATGTGCGAAATCGAGTGTGGTGTGATGGGCGGCCATGAGGTCATGGTGACAGAGGGGTGTGACATCACACCCGATCGGTAGTGTCGGCGCCGTGCAGGAACCCGCCGCGCTCACCCCGACCCAGGAGCAGACCCTGGCATTGCTGCGGCGCGGCACGGAACCGATGGTGTTCGACCAGGCGTTCGTCGAGCACCTCGTCGCCACGGCGACCGATGCGATCGCCGAGCTCTCCGAACGTCTGGGCGGCGAGACGCTGTGGGTCAGCAAGGGGTTCCTGGCCAAGGTGCACGGCTGCGAGGTCCGTCACCTGGAGCCCGACGACTTCGCGTGGAAGCCCGCCACCGCCGCGGGGTTCGTCGCCCACAAGGCGATCGAGCTCTCCCTCAACTGGCGCGGCGAACCGTCGCCGGCGGCCGTGGTCGACGATGCCCTCGCCCGACTGGTCGACCAGCCCGATGGCCGCGGCGCATTCGTCGCCG